>JBFXJE010000001.1:0-413539 GCA_050175175.1 Mycolicibacterium sp.
GAACGTGCTCAATCGACGCCGGTGGGACACCCGAGAGCAACTACGCATCGCCATCGTCACCTGGATCGAACGCACCTACCACCGACGCCGCCGCCAAGCCGGCCTCGGCCGGTTGACCCCTATCGAATACGAAGCAATCATGACCACACCGGCCAGTCAGGCCGCGTGACCGAAAACTGGCAGGGAGACCTGAGCCATACCCGCCACCCGAGGGTGATAGGACCTTACGACGGTCCCGAATCGCCCTTCCAGCAACTTAAGGAAGGGGATCTCATCATCGGCGACAATCACCTCTCGGCGATCGGCACGTTGGTCGAGCGCCAAACCCGGATGCTGCGTCTGGTACACCTGCCTCGAGCTGACTCCGACTCGCTGCATGCTGCGTTAGTGGCTCGCATGCAGGATCTACCGCCGGCGCTGATGCGGTCGATTACCTGGGATCAGGGCACTGAAATGGCTCGGCATCTGGCCACCACGAAGAAGCTCGGTGCGCCGGTGTACTTCTGCGATTCCCGATCACCCTGGCAACGGGGTAGCAACGAGAACACCAACAGCCTACTACGTGACTACTTCCCCAAGGGCGTCACCCTCGTCGACCTCCCGCCAGCGCACCTGGTGGCCGTCGGACACGAACTCAATCCCCCCTCCCCCGAATGGTCCTCCAAGACCGTTGCCCCGCCGAGCTATTTGCTGCATTGCTAACCTCGAACGGTCCGTCAGTGTTGCAACGTTGACTAGAACCCACCGCGGAACTAACTGCTCACTTTTCGACCGGAGCTGACAGGCAATGGCGAGGCCGTGCGGCTGATATTTGGCGGGTAACCTCTGATTCGGTGGGTCCACGCCGACATGAGGTACTAGGCCCCGTACGAGATAGTTGGAAAATAGTAGCGACGATTCCGGTGGGCGAGCCAGCTCCCCTGATTGAGCGAGGTGCGTCTTTGCACGTTCTGTTCATTTGCACTGGGAACATCTGTCGATCGCCGATGGCAGAGCGGCTTGCGGCAGCGTACGGCGCTCAGCTCCAAATCCCGAACTTTAATGTCTCGAGTGCCGGAACGCGCGCGATGGTTGCGAGCCCAATACATCCAGATGCAGCCGTCGTGTTGGAGCGGTTGGGCGGCGATGCATCCGATTTTGCAGCACGACGATTCACGCCGAACATCGGTTTACAGGCCGATCTCGTCCTCACGATGACGAGGGCGCACCGTGATACCGTGCTAGAGGTCGCCCCGCGAATCCTTCGCAAAGTATTTACCCTGACTGAGGCCGAATTACTGATATCGCAATTCAACCCGAGAGACGTATCAGACCTCGGAGGGCTACGCTCGTACGTTGCTGCGCACGACTTAACTGATATTTTGGATCCGATCGGTCAGGACGCCGAATTCTTCGCGAGGGTGGGTTCGCAAATCGCGAGTGTCCTTCCGCCGGTCCTTGAGTTTTGCCGCAGCCTCCCTGATTAGCGTTTGGGCAGTACTGCAGGCGCAAACCGCGACTGTTGACCTGCAGGCGAGGGGGCAAACAGGCCGCGCAACGTTTATTTGAACTATGCCATGTGCGATGCGCTCATCCCGGGTGCGGTGGCGCCATGCAGGTCTGTACGACCCCGGGACGTGGGCCAGGGCCTGTGCCCCGCCCAGCGAACTTGGCTTTTCGTGGAGATGATCATAACGATTGAGATAGGGTTCCAGCCCAAGGGGTAGAACTACCGGGGGAATCGATGACGACACTAAATGACAGATATGAACGGGCAGCAAACATCGTCCCGGCGGCGGCGAGGCTTCCCGCGTGGCAGAAGGGCTACGCGCGTCAGCTGATCGCCATCGACACGGTTGGTGTCATGCTGGCGGTCGGATCCGCGCATTGGCTGCGGTTCGGCGCATTGGGCGGACAAACAATGCCGGCCTACCGCCCCGCTTATTATCTAGCGGTTTCGATTGCCATCGCTGCCGCGTGGATGGCGGCACTGTCGATCAACCACTCCCGCTCGCTGCGCGTGATCGGTTCCGGAGCCGAGGAGTATCGACGGGTGTTCTTGGCTACCCTCGCGACCTTCGGCGGCGTAGCGATCATCTCGATGGTGTTCAAACTTGAGATTGCCCGTGGATACCTTCTGATCGCGCTTCCCGCCGGCATTTCGCTTCTCATTCTGTTCCGGTGGATCGCGCGCTTGGCTGTTCGTAATGCGCGCGAGAAGTACGGGCGGTGTGTTACTCGGGTTCTGGTGGTCGGCAGCGCTTCGGCTGTGCGCGACCTCACGACATCGTTCGCTCGTGAGCGGAGATCTGAGTACAAAGTTGCGGGGGCCTGCATTCCTGGCCCGGCCAGGCGGACGAAGCTAGATGTTCCAGGCGTCGGGACGATACCCGTCTTCGGTGACGAGTCGCATGTTGTCGGCGCTGTGTCTGCCACCAACAGCCACGCTGTTGCGGTCACGGCCACCGACCGGCTGGACAGCCGGGGAATCCGAGACCTGTCCTGGGAACTGGAGAAGCTTGACATCGATCTGCTCGTGTCGCCGGGCGTGGTTGACATCGCCGGCCCCCGGCTACAGATGCGCCCAGTCTGCGGCCTGCCGCTAATCCATGTGGAGAAGCCGCAATACCACGGTGCCAAGCGGTTCCAGAAACGGCTGTTCGATGTCGTCTTCTCGGGCTCGGTATTGTTCTTCGGGCTGCCAATACTGCTCGGAGTCGCACTGGCGGTGAAGTTGACTAGCAGGGGACCGGTCTTATACCGACAAGAGCGGATTGGGCTGGATGGCCATGCGTTCGAGATGATCAAATTCCGCACGATGGTCGATGGCGCAGACAGGATGGTCGAAAAACTCGCCGCCCTTAACGACTGCGAGGGCGGGGTGCTTTTCAAGATCCGGCAGGATCCCAGGGTCACTCCGCTCGGCAGGTTGCTACGCAAGTACAGCATCGACGAACTGCCGCAGTTCATCAACGTTCTTAAGCGGGACATGAGCGTGGTCGGACCCCGGCCACCGCTGGCAAGTGAAGTCAGGTCCTACGACGACTACGCCAGGCGGCGCCTGCTGGTGCGTCCCGGCATCACCGGGTTGTGGCAGGTCAGTGGCCGCTCAGACCTCTCTTGGGAGGATTCTGTCCGCCTCGACATGTTCTATGTCGAAAACTGGTCGATGATCGCCGACCTACTCATCGCGATCAAGACTGTCAAAGCAATGTTCCGCCCCTCCGGTGCCTACTGAATTCGCAGGCCAGGGAAGTCGCTCCTGCGTCATCCGGGAGCCTTCGGAGGCGTCGATGACTAGCCGTAGTAAGGGTTAACGGCGGACCTCTAGCCTAAATTCTCTATGTTGTTGACCAGCGTCGCAGCCGCAGGATGGGAGACGGGGAATCTTGACGAAGCGCGCTTTCATCACCGGTATCACCGGGCAGGACGGCTCCTACCTCGCCGAGCTATTGCTTAGCAAGGGCTATGAGGTCCACGGCTTGATCCGCCGCGCCTCAACCTTCAATACCTCGCGTATCGACCACCTGTACCTCGATCAGCACGATCCGAACGCGCGACTGTTTCTGCATTACGGCGACCTCAGCGACGGCGCTCGGCTGGTCACGTTGCTCGCCGGCATCGACCCCGACGAGGTGTACAACCTCGCCGCCCAGTCGCACGTGCGTGTTTCCTTCGACGAGCCTGAACACACCGCCGACACGACGGGCACCGGAACGGTTCGAATGCTGGAAGCGGTGCGGCTTTCCGGCATTAAGACCCGCTTCTACCAAGCATCGTCATCAGAGCTGTACGGTGCGACACCACCGCCTCAGAACGAGGACACGCCGTTTTACCCTCGATCGCCGTACGCGGCCGCCAAGCTGTACAGCTACTGGATCACTAAGAACTATCGAGAGGCATACGGGCTGTTCGCGGTGAATGGCATCTTGTTCAATCACGAGTCGCCGCGCCGCGGTGAGACATTCGTGACGAGGAAGATCACCCGCGCAGCCGCGGCCATCCAAGCCGGCCGGCAGAAATATGTGTACATGGGAAACCTGGACGCCATCCGGGACTGGGGTTATGCACCGGAGTACGTCGAAGGAATGTGGCGCATGCTGCAGGCCGACGAGCCCAATGACTACGTTCTCGCGACCGGGGTGGGGATAACGGTGCGGGAATTCCTCGCAACTGCATTTGATCGAGTTGGCCTCAATTGGGAGGACCATGTCCGGTTCGATGAACGCTATCTTCGGCCGACGGAGGTCGACGCGCTCATTGGCGATCCGTCCCGCGCAGCCAAGAACCTTGGCTGGGTACCGACTGTTCACGGACGTGAGTTGGCGCACCTGATGGTCGATGCGGATGTCGAGGCCCTGGAGCATGCGGGTCGTCCGTGGGTCGACAAAGTACGGCTGGATTCCTGGGATACGCCCGTGATCCGCGGAGCAGTCGCCCGGTGACCGATGGTCTGGAGTTTTCGCCCGGGGAACTCGACCGGCAGGCGCCGTTCTATGTGGCGGGTCATCGAGGGCTCGTCGGTTCGGCGATCGCGCGCCGGCTGCGGTCGGCGGGTTTCGAGAACATCATCGGTCGAACCTCGAGCGAACTCGACCTACGGGAGCGGCACGCAGTCTTTGAATTCTTCGACGACGCCAAGCCGCGCTACGTGGTCTTGGCTGCCGCGAAAGTCGGCGGAATTCTGGCCAATAGCACCTACCCGGTCGACTTCCTCAGCGACAACCTTCGGATTCAGGTGAACGTGCTGGACGCAGCTCGTGAATCTGGCGTTCAGCGACTGCTTTTCCTTGGCTCCTCGTGCATCTATCCGAAATTCGCCCCACAGCCGATCCGCGAGGAGTCGTTGCTGACTGGTCATCTCGAGCCGACCAACGATGCGTATGCGATCGCCAAGATCGCCGGGATTCTCCACGTGCAGGCGGTCCGCAGACAATACGGATTGCCGTGGATCTCGGCGATGCCGACCAACCTCTATGGTCCCAACGACAACTTCTCGCCGACGGGGTCGCATGTGATTCCCGCCCTGATCCGGCGATACGACGAAGCCGTCGCTGCGGGAGCTCCGTCCGTAACGAATTGGGGATCCGGAAACCCGCGACGAGAGTTTCTGCATGCCGACGACATGGCCGATGCCTGTCTGCACCTTCTCGAGCACTACGACGGTCCGCAGCAGGTCAATGTGGGCAGCGGAACGGACGTCACGATCCGTGCGATTGCCGAGGCTATCGAATCTGCGGTGGGCTATCGCGGCGAGACACATTGGGACACAACAAAGCCCGACGGTACCCCGCAGAAACTCCTTGACGTCTCGAAACTCACGCAATCGGGCTGGACCCCAAAGATCGGGCTCCAAGAAGGTATCGAGCGAACGGTGGCGTGGTACCGGGACCATATCGGCGCGCTTCGGGCATAGCCGCCGGCCCGTGCCCGCCTTTTCGCAGCTCCTCGCGTTTTAGCAATATGCCCCGCCCCCGTCGGATACCGTCATGGGGTGAGCAGCTTCGTGCCGCCATTCGGGGAGTGGCTGGACCGTGCGCTTGAAAAGCGCGCTCGAGAAGCCGGCGAGGACGTCGAAACCTACGTGGCCCGAGCGGTCGCCCTGCAGATGCTGGCTGACCAGCGGCATTCGGACAGCGGCGCGGTCGAGGAGCTGATCGCGCACCTCGCCGAAGCCGGGATTGTCATCGCGCTGCCGATGGCGGATGTGTCGGCGGTGATCAACGATCCGGACCGGCTGCGGGCGCTGCATGCCACCGGTCTGCTGGATACGCCGCCCGAGCCGATCTATGACCGGATCACCCGCGCCGCCGCCGACGCGCTGGACGCCCCGCATGCCGCGATGTCCTTGGTCGACGTCGACCGGCAATTCTTCAAGAGCACCGCGGGCATGAAGGTGCAATCGGACGCCGACAGACAGACGCCGCTGGCCCGTTCGGTCTGCCAGTACACGGTCGCCAACGGAACGGCGCTGGTGGTCGAGGACGCCCGCATCGACCCGATGTTCAAGAGCCACCCGGCGGTGCTCGACGGAACCGTCGTCGCCTATCTCGGCATTCCGTTGATCGACGGAGCCGGCAACGCGGTGGGGACACTCTGCGTGTACGACACCAAACCGCGGATCTGGAGTTCGGGTCACGTTCAGGTCCTCAGCGACCTTGCCGAAATCGCCGCCGACCGGGTATTCGGGGCGGACAAAGCGCCGCGCCGCTGATCGCCGCGCGATTTCGGCATTAGACGGCGCAAACGATCATCGCTGGTCTACTTTTGCACTGTAAGTGTCTGTGACCAGGGGGTTCGATGGTGCCGCAGCAACCGGGTCATGTGGGGTTGATTCCCGATGGGTTGCGGCGCTGGGCCGGTGCCCACGGAACCACCCTGACCGAGGCCTATCTGCGGGGCGCCCAGAAGGTCGTCGAGATCCTGCTCGCGCTGCAACGCCACGGCGTACGCACGGTGTCGGTGTACAACCTGAGCCGGGCGAACCTGTCCCGCAGCGAGGACGAGCTGGATGCGGTGTTCGCCGCGTCGCTGCATTTCCTCACCGCGCTCATCCCCGCACATTTCGACCCGGCCTCCTGCCGGCTGCGGCTGCACGGCCGTAAGGACCTGCTCCCAAAGTCCTACGTGGCCGCCGCGGATAACCTGGAAGCCTCGATGACCGGCGACGACTTCCAGATCAACCTCCTTGCCGCCTACGACGCGGAGGATGAGTTGCGTGCGGCCCATCTGCGGGCGCAGCGAGAGGGTTGCGACATCAACGCCGCCTTCGAGATCGGCGAAGTGGACATGGTGATTCGGACCACCCCCGAACCGCTGCTGAGCGGGTTCCTGCCGATGCAGAGCCAGTATGCCCAACTGAACTTCCTGAGCACCCCGCTCAACGACGTGACGACCGGTCTGATCGACCAGCTCATCTCCGACTACCGCGGTGTTCCGCAACTCCGGGGCCGGTAGTGCCATGACGGAGAAGCAAGACCCCCTGATCGTCGGCGCCGGACCCGCCGGCCTCACCGCCGCGCTGGCCCTGGCCAAGAAGGGCGTGACGTCGCGGCTGTACGAAGCGTCCGGCGCGATCGGCGGCCTGGCGCGTACCCCGACCGACGGTGACTGGCGCATCGACGCCGGGGGCCACCGATTCTTCACCAAAATCGAAGCGGTCTCCGATCTTTGGCGATCCCTGCTGCCACCCGACCAGTGGCTCTCGGTCCCCAGAAGCTCGGCCATGCTCGTCGACGAACACTTCATGCGCTACCCGCTCGTCGGCCGCGACTTGGTCACCCAGATGGGGTTCGGGCGTGGAGTCCGCGGGCTCAGCAGCCTGATGTGGTCGCGGCTGCGGCGCGGCACACCGGTGGACAAGTCGGCGAACTTCCGGGAATGGGGCACCCTGGAGTTTGGCCGCTACTGGTATGAAATGTTCTTCGACGGCTATGTCCGAAAGACCTGGGTAGCCGACCCCGCCAGCCTGGCGAGCGACTGGGCCAACCAGCGCATCAGGCCGATCATCTGGGGCCGCGAGCACGAAACCGAGGGTGAGGACGTCTTCCAGTATCCCCGGCTGGGGCCCGGCCAGGTCTGGGAGGCGGCGGCCGTCATGCTGGCGCAGCTGAAGGTTCCCATCGCGATGAACTCACCGGTGGTAAAGGTCAGATCCGAGGGCAACCGCTGCACTGTCGAACTGGCAGACGGGCACACCGCTTCCGGGGACGCCTTGTTCTCCAGCATGCCGCTGCGTTCGCTGGTTGGCGTCCTAGATCCCGCGCCTCCCCAGCATGTCCAGGCGTTCGCCGCGGCCCTCAAACATCGAGCGCTGATCACCGTTGCGGTCGCCCTGCGGCAACACCACGACATCCCGTTCAACTGGGTGTACACCCCGGGCATGAACTTCGCCGCCGGGCGGATACAGAACTACCTGCGCTGGTCGCCCGACCTCGCGCCGAAAGGCTGGGACGGCACCTACCTGGGGTTCGAGTACTACATCGGCCCGGACGGCGAACTGTGGAACGCCAGCGACGACCGTCTGACCGGGATGGTCGAGCGGGACCTGGACACCCTGGGGCTGGGCGGCAGCGACGTCGAGCGGATCATGATCGTGCGCTCCCAGTTCGCCTACCCGGTGCACGACCCGGGCCGCGACCGAAACGTCGCCCGTATCCGGGACTACCTGCGCCAGCACCACCCGAGCATCTATCCGATGGGCCGCAACGGCATGCACCACTACGACAACCAGGACCACGCGATGCTGAGCGCGGTGCGCAGCGTTGCCCGCTACTTCGGCGAAATCGCCGACCCGTGGCAGGTGAACACCGCGCGCCTCTACCACGAAACCGGTCTGCTGAAGATGTGAGCTCGGGCTCGGGACAGGCGCGGCGGCAGTAGGCTGCTGCCGTGGGCTATCCGGAGAACGTGCTGGCCAAGGACGAACACGTGGTGCTGCACCGGCACCCGCACTGGGGCCGGCTGACGGTCCCCGCGCTGACCCTGATCGTCGCGTCAGCGGCCGCCGCGTTCCTCGCCGGCTACGTCAACACCCTGAACTGGCAGCCCAACACCAAGAACATCATCTTCCTGGTGATCGCCGCGATCTGGTTCATTCTGATCAGCTGGCTCTCGGTGTTGCCGTTCCTGAACTGGTGGACCACCCACTTCGTCATCACCGACCGGCGGGTGATGTTCCGGCATGGGCTGATCACCCGTCAGGGGATCGACATTCCGCTGGCCCGGATCAACAGCGTGGAGTTCCGGCACGGCCTCATCGACCGCATGTTGCGGACCGGCACACTGATCATCGAATCCGCGTCTCAGGACCCGCTGGAGTTCAACGACATCCCGCAGGTCGAACGGGTGCATTCACTGCTGTATCACGAAGTCTTCGACACTTTGGGTTCCGAGGAATCACCCAGCTGACGGTGTGCGCGGCGGCGTGACAGCCGCAACGGGGTGACATTGCTGTCGGCCTGGCCGGTCGGGCGCGGGTGGTGCGCCTCGTAGCTGTCTTCCAGGGCCTCGACGAAACCACCGCCGGTGAGCGTGGATTCCAGGGCCTTCTCCGGGTTGCGGGCGAACTCGTCGGGGAACACGAAGCGGCGGAACGCCCAAAATCGGAACGCCATCTGCAGCAGATTGCCGACGATGTAAGCCGAGATGAAGTCGGCGATGTTCTCGGTGGTCAGCGACACCATCGGAACCCGGAGCATCAGCACGTAGCTGGACACCCACAGCGGAGCCATGCTCAGCACCACGCCCACGCCGCTGACCCCGAAGAACAGCAACGCCTCGTGGTGGCGCTCGCGGCCGCCGCGGTCGCGGAAGCTCCATTCGCGGTTGAGGATGTAGGAGGCGATCACGGCGACGATGCCCGCGATGATCTTGGCGGTCACCGGTTTGGGCTCGAGAATCGTCAGCTTGAGGGTGAAGAAGATCGCGGAGTCGATGACGAACGTGGTGGCGCCGACGATGGCGAATTTGATCAGCTCGTGATGCTGCTCGGCATAGGGACGGATCGGCCCCGGAAGGCGCTTGATCGTCGCATCGGCAAAGGACACAAGGTTCGAGTCTACGGAACCTGGCCCGGATCTTCCCTATCGTGATGTAACCGCAGGTCAACAATGTGACCTCGGTCATGACACGATAGGTCGCGTGACACGAGCTCTTGGGTCGCCTCCGGTCGTGGCGATGATCGGCGGGGGACAACTGGCCCGAATGACCCATCAAGCAGCGATTCCGCTGGGTCAGACGTTGCGCGTGCTGGCTACCGGCGCCGAGGAACCGGCCGCGCAGGTCTCGCCCGACGTGGTCATCGGGTCGCACACCGACCTGGACGCGCTGCGCCGCGCGGCCGAGGGTGTGACGGTTCTCACCTTCGACCACGAGCACGTTCCGACTGCGCATCTGGAGAAACTGGTCGCCGAGGGTGTCAACGTCGCCCCGCCGCCCGAGGCGCTGGTGCACGCCCAAGACAAGCTGGTGATGCGTCGACGGCTGGAGGCGCTCGGTGCGCCGTTGCCGCGCTATGCCGCGGTGTCCTCCGGCGGGGAGGCCGAGGCATTCGCGATGCAGATCGGCGGGCCGGTGGTGATCAAGACGGTGCGCGGCGGGTACGACGGCCGCGGGGTGGTGATGGCCGACGACGCCGACGACGCCCGCGAGATCGTGCAGGGCTATCTGGCCGACGGCGTGGCTGTCATGGTCGAGGAGCGGGTGGCAATGCGCCGTGAACTTGCCGCACTGGTCGCCCGCTCGCCGTTCGGTCAGGGCGCGGCCTGGCCGGTGGTGGAGACCGTGCAGCGCGACGGAATCTGCGTGACGGTGCTGGCACCCGCGCCCGAGCTCTCTTCTGAACTCGGCTCTGCCGCCAGTGAATTGGCATTGCGGTTGGCGGGGGAGCTGGGGGTCGTCGGGGTGCTGGCGGTCGAACTGTTCGAGACCGTCGACGGTGCGCTGATGGTCAACGAGTTGGCGATGCGTCCGCACAACTCTGGCCACTGGACCATGGACGGCGCGTGCACCAGCCAGTTCGAACAACATTTGCGCGCGGTGCTGGACTACCCGCTGGGCGATACCGCCCCGACGGCGGCGTGCACGGTGATGGCCAATGTGCTGGGTGCTGAGGTGACGCCGACGATGTCGATGGACGAGCGCCTGCACCATCTGTTCGCCCGGATGCCCGAGGCCAAGGTGCACCTCTACGGCAAGACCGAACGCCCGGGCCGCAAGATCGGTCACGTCAACCTGGTGGGTTCCGACATGGAGGTGCTGCGGGAGCGGGCCGAGCGGGCGGCACACTGGTTGTCGCATGCGCAGTGGACCGACGGATGGGATGAGCACGCATGAACCCGCGGGTTGGCTTGATCATGGGCAGCGACAGCGACTGGACGGTGATGTCCGAGGCCGCCGAGACGCTTGCCGAGTTCGAGGTTCCGTTCGAGGTCGGCGTCGTCTCGGCGCATCGCACACCGGCCCGGATGCTCTCCTATGCGCAGGGGGCGGCCAATCGGGGCCTGCAGGTCGTCATCGCCGGCGCCGGTGGGGCCGCGCACCTGCCGGGCATGGTGGCGTCCGCGACGCCGCTGCCGGTGATCGGGGTGCCGGTGCCGCTGGCCAGGTTGGACGGTCTGGATTCATTGTTGTCGATCGTGCAGATGCCGGCCGGAGTTCCGGTGGCTACCGTGTCGATCGGCGGGGCCCGCAACGCCGGGCTGTTAGCCGTGCGGATTCTCGGCGCTTCCGATGTCGCGTTGCGAGAACGGATGGCCTGTTACCAGGCCGGGCTGGAGCAGCTGGTGCTGGAGAAAGACGAGGCGCTGCGGCAGCGGCTGCTGGGAGAGTAGCTTCCGGGTTCGCGCGGCGCCTCCGCGCCTGAAACAGTGACGCACGTCGCGGCGCCGCGAGACTACGATGGTTCGGTGGCCACCTCGGAGGACTTGGAAGCGCGGGTGGCGGCCCTTGAGGCTACTCAGGCCGACTATCGCGCGGTCCTCGCGGCGGTGAACGCGCTCGGAGCAAGCCAACGGGACCACGCCTTGGCGATCGGCGATGTGAAAACCGATGTTGCCACACTGAAAACCGATGTTGCCGAGCTGAAGACCGACATGGCTAGTGTGAAGGCAGAGTTGCGGGGATTTCGACGGTCCACCGAGGAAAACCTGGCCGAACTCAAAGACCTGATCGTCGGACTGCGCGACAAGTGAGCTAGAGCACTCGTCGGTTAGGACGCCTGCAGGACCAGGACGCGGGAGTCCTGGCTGCTCATTACCGGTGTCGATGCCGGATAGTGACCGGTCTGGGCGGCGTGGATACACGCATCGACCATGGCCGACCCGCGAGACCAGTGCGAAGGACCGCTCCAACCGCAATCGCACTGCGCGGCTTGGCGGAATGTACGGCCGGCGATGTAGACCTGCATGATGGGGAAATTACCCATGGATACTCAGAACCAACCACGATGAAGCTGAGCCTTCCCTGAGAAACCAGGGGCATGGCCCGGCTTCGCGCAGCACCGCGAGGGCGTTAACGTGGCTGATCAAGTGGCTTATCAAGTACCAAGGAGAAGATGATGGCTAGTTGGGCCGGAGACCCCTCGTTCGACCTGTTCCAGTTACCCGAGGAACATCAGGAACTGCGCGCGGCGATCCGCGCGCTGGCGGAGAAGGAGATCGCTCCGCACGCTGCCGACGTCGACGAGAACTCACGCTTCCCCGAGGAGGCCCTGCAGGCGCTCGTCGCCTCCGGATTCAACGCGGTGCACGTGCCGGAGCAGTTCGGCGGCCAAGGGGCCGATTCGGTAGCTGCCTGCATCGTCATCGAGGAAGTGGCCCGGGTCGACGCGTCGGCGTCGCTGATCCCCGCCGTGAACAAGCTGGGCACCATGGGGCTGATCCTGCGCGGCTCCGACGAGTTGAAGAAGCAGGTGCTTCCGTCGGTCGCCGACGGCACCGCGATGGCGTCCTACGCACTGTCCGAACGCGAGGCCGGTAGCGACGCAGCGGCGATGCGCACACGCGCCAAGGCCGACGGCGACGACTGGATCCTCAACGGCACCAAGTGCTGGATCACCAACGGCGGCAAGTCCTCCTGGTACACCGTGATGGCGGTCACCGACCCGGACAAGGGCGCGAACGGAATCTCGGCGTTCATGGTGCATCTCGACGACGAGGGCTTCACCATCGGGCCCAAGGAGCGCAAGCTGGGCATCAAGGGCTCACCGACCACCGAGCTGTACTTCGAGAACTGCCGAGTCCCCGGTGACCGGATCATCGGCGAGCCCGGCACCGGGTTCAAGACCGCGCTGGCCACCCTGGACCACACCCGCCCGACCATCGGCGCTCAGGCCGTCGGTATTGCGCAGGGTGCACTGGACGCCGCGATCGAATACACCAAGGACCGCAAGCAGTTCGGCAAGAGCATTGCCGATTTCCAGGCCGTGCAATTCATGCTCGCCGACATGGCGATGAAGGTTGAAAGCGCTCGATTGATGGTGTATTCGGCGGCGGCGCGGGCCGAGCGCGGGGAATCCAACCTGGGCTTCATCTCGGCGGCCTCGAAGTGTCTGGCCTCCGATGTCGCGATGGAGGTCACCACCGACGCGGTGCAGCTGTTCGGCGGAGCCGGCTACACGATCGACTTCCCGGTCGAGCGGATGATGCGCGACGCCAAGATCACCCAGATCTATGAGGGCACCAACCAGATTCAGCGCGTGGTGATGAGCCGCGCCCTGCTGCGCTGACCTTCTTTCATTGCCGCGAGATATCAGCAGTGGCTGGGATATTGAGTGAATCGCAACCATGGCTGATGTCTCGCGGCGAAGTATTGCGTGCGTCTCTGCGGCGGGGTCGGCGGTAGGCTCGACCGCGTGGAGTCCGACGATCTTGAGCCACGGGTGTCTGCGCTTGAACACCAGGTGCGTGATCTGACCGGGCGGGTGGATGCTAATCGGCAGGATGCTGCCGCCGCCCGCGTACATGCAGGCGCCGCCGATCGCGATGTCGGCGAGATCCGCGGCGAACTGCGCGATTTTCGACAGGCCACTGCGGCGGGTTTCAATGCGATGCGGCAGGACTTCGTCGACCTGCGGCAGGACGTCGATCGGGGCTTCACCGAGATGCGCAGCAAGTTCGACGTCGCTGCGGCCGGTCAACGGCAGATCGTTGCGCTGCTGCAGACGATGATCGCAGATCGCTGAGCCGGCGCCGAAGTGCATCCACGTTAGCGCTGCCGCGACCTGACTACCGTGGCTGCACGCTCGTCGCCAGTATTCGTGGGCTTGCCTGCCGGGATCGGCGGTAGGCTCCAACCGTGGATTCGGACGATCTTGAGCCACGGGTGTCTGCGTTTGAAGACCAGGTGCGTGATCTGACGGGGCGGGTGGATGCTAATCGGCAGAATGCTGCCGCCGCCCGGGTGCTTGCAGGCGCCGCCGATCGCGACGGCGGCGAAATCCGCGGCGAACTTCGCGATTTTCGACAGGCCACTGCGGCGAGCTTCAATGCGATGCGGCAAGACTTCGTCGACGTGCGTGGCCACGTCGACCAGAAGTTCGAACAGGTTGACCGAGGCTTCACCGAGATGCGTGGGAAGTTCGACATCGCTGCGGCCGGTCAACAGCAGATCGTTGCGCTGCTGCAGACGATGATCGCGGATCGCTGAGCCGGCGCCGAAGTGCATTCACAGCAGCTGTGCGCATTTTGACTACCGTGGCTGCACCCTCGCGGGAGCCGCAGCTGAGCCTTTAGCTTTTCGCCGCGCGCAGATGGGTGATATCACCGGCCGACACCGTCACCGTAGTTCCCGAGTGATCGATCAGTAACTGGCCACTGCTGTCGATACCCGTTGCAGGGCCGACGATTTCGGATCCACCGGGCAATATCGCGCGAACGCGGGTACCGATGGTGGTGCTGATGGAGCGATAGTCGGCCGACAACGCCGAAATGTGCCCGGCGTGCCACTGGGCCACGCGCTCGAACAAGGCCCCCAGCAAAGACACCGTCAACGCGGTGCGATCGACGTCGTGGCCGAGCATGCTCAACGACACCGCACGGGGATCGGGCAGTTCGTCGGCGGTCAGGCTCACATTCAAGCCCAGCCCGACGACGATCACCGGCGCGGCCACCTCGGCGAGAATCCCGGCTAGTTTGCGGTCGCCGACCAGAACGTCGTTGGGCCACTTGAGGCCCGCGTCAACACCGAGAGCGCGAACCGGGTGCGCAACGGCCAGGCCGGTCAAGAGCGGTAGCCAGCCCCAGGCGTCAGGCGGCACACCGCGGGTGTCGACCCCGACTGACATCGATATCTGCGAGTGCGCCGGTGCCGACCAGCTGCGGCCGTGCCGACCCCGCCCGGCGCTCTGATACTCGGCCAGCAGCACCGCTCCCGCGACGTCCTCACCCGCGCCGGCCCGCGCAATCAGGTCAGCGTTCGTCGACCCGGTCTGTTCGACGACGTCGACGCGCCAGTCGGGCAGCGAGGCACGCAACCGGGCCAGGTCAAGAGACACACGATCCACGGCTATCCGCGCGTTGTCTTCTCGGTATCGCGGTGACGATCCAGCAACGCTGATTCCGGGTTCGCTACCTGAACAAGGGAAGCTCCCACCACATACACCGCAAGCAGGTGATTGATCAGATCGTCGGCGGTGCACCAGCCGGCCGTCGACAACTGCCGGTCGGCGCCGGTCAAACCCTGGGCGGCCGCCGACGTCCGGGCCGCGGCGATGACATCGTCGACCGAACGGCCGTCCAGCGCGGGTCCCGGGTTGCGTTCCGGCACGATCTGGTCGCCGTGCACCCGCACCGACGTTGCGTAGTCGGTCACGCCCACCGGCAGGCCGGGCACCGGCTTGCCGAACGGATCCAGCGACAGCACGACGACCTCGCCCATTCCCGAGCCGGTGCCTACTGCTGCGTCGGCCTCGTCCAGCCGCTCCTCGGTGCAGAACGCGATCTCGCAATCGGATCCGTCGAGCACGACCTCGCAGCCGATCCACCAGATTCCGAACAACACCGCAGCCGTCTGCCAGTGCGCCGGAAGCAGCACCGCGACCCGGCTATCCGGCCGGGCGTTCAGCTCGTCGCGCAGCAGGTTGGCGGTCTTGGCCGCCCAGTTGGCCAGAGTGGCGGTGGACAATTCGATGCGCTCGCCGGTGGCGTCGTCGTAGTACGTGATGCGCGGTCCGGCGGGATTGACCGCCATGAGTGGATCCAGAACGGCCCCGCTGACGGTGGTCACCTCAGTTGACGCACGCGGGATCGTTCGAGCCGGCGGTGATGATCGGCGACGGCGCCGGTGCGGGGGTCGCGGCCATCTGGGTGTAATCCATCGACGGGTTGCTCATCGTGACGTCGGAACCGTCCAGTCCGGAGCCGGGGCCGGTGTAGTCGTCGGCCAGCACGACCCGCACCGAACCCGTTGGCACAGAAGCGTTTTCGACCACCGGCAGTCCGCCGAGGTCTTTGGCGACTGCTTGGGCCCCGAGGTCGTCGACGGTGGCGGCCTGGACCTGGGTGTTGGTCACCTTGTCGCCCTCGTTGTTCCCGACGGCGCCCGGGGTGAAGCCCTTGGATGCGACGACGTGCGAGACCGCGGCGGCCAACCCGTTGATGTCGGTGTCGTTGACGACGTTGACCGTGGTCTTGTCCGGGCTGTAGGCCAGCTCCTCGGTCTTGCCCTGGTCCTGATCGTTGAGCAGGCTGGTCACCCAATCCCTGACCTCGCGCTGGTCGATTCGCACGACGCTTTGCATGCCGTCGTCGCTCCAGCCGGCCTCTTCGATGATGGGGATGGTGGCGAACGCGACGTTGCCTCCCGCGAGCTTCTGCAATTGCTCGACGAAACTCATCAGGTCCCAGTCTTCGGAGAGCACCACTGCGCGCTGCACCGCCTGCTCCAACCGCTCCAGGGTTGCCGGGCTAGACAGCGTCTTGCTGGAGATCACCTGGTGCGCGAGCGAGGCCATTACGGCCTGCTGGCGTACCACCCGGTCCAGGTCGCCGCGCGGCAGGTCGTGGCGCTGCCGCACGAAGCTCAGCGCCTGTCGGCCGTCCAGCTTCTGCCAGCCCGCGGGGAAGTCTGCGCCCGAGAGTTCTTCGTAGACAGGCGCGTTGAGGCACACGTCGACACCGCCCAGGGCTTCGGTGATCAACGCGAACCCGAGCAGTCCGATCTCGGCGTAGTGGTCGACGGTGACGCCGGTGAGGTTGGCGACCGTCTTGATCAGTTCCTCGCGACCGGCCGCGGTGGCCTCCAGCTCGGCGACCTCGGGGTCTTCGCCCTGTTCCTCGACGAGCTCCTTCATCTTCTCCAGATGCACCGAGCCGTAGACGCCGTTGATCTTCATCTTCCCGATGCCGGGGGCCTCCACGTAGGAGTCGCGCGGGATGGAGATCGCCGTCGCCGACTTCCCGTTGTTCGGGATTCGGACCAGGATGATCGTGTCGGTGTTGGTCGCGACCTCGTCACCGGCCCGCAGCATCGCGCGTTCTTCGTCGGAGAGCGGGTTACCGTGCGCGTCGGTCCGGCTGTCCATCCCGACCAGCAGAATGTCGATCGCGCCGTCGTCGCCGCCCTCGCCCAGCGCGATCGGGTTCACGTGGTTGATGCCGGACTCGAACGCGCGCAGCTTTCCCCACGCCAGGCCGGTGCCCAGGAAGATCGCCAGTGCAGCGGTCATGGAGATGACACGCGTCAGCTGAGCAGCAGGCATTTGTCCAGGCTACTGGCGAGTGGCCCGCATGCCCGGTAGCCGACGTCGGCGTGCCAAACTCGACGGGTGTCGTCACGGATCGTGATCTCGGGAGCCGGAGGCCTGGTCGGGCGGGTGTTGGCGGGTCAGGCTCGGGAGCAGGGGCGCGAGGTGCTGGCGCTGACGTCGTCGCAGTGGGATATCACCGACGCCGGCACGGCGGAGCGATTCATCGCCGCGGACGACGTCGTCGTCAACTGCGCCGCATATACCCAGGTCGACGCCGCCGAGGCGGAGCCCGAACGCGCCGCCGAGGTCAACACCGATGGCCCGGAGAACATCGCCCAGGCCTGCGCGCGGGCCGGCGCGTCGTTGATCCATCTGTCCACCGACTATGTGTTCAGCGGTTCGTTTCCGGACGGTCAGGAGCCGCACCCCTACGAGATCGACGATGAGACCGGACCGGTCTCGGTCTACGGCCGTACCAAGTTGGCCGGTGAGTTCGCGGTGCTGGCGGCCATGCCCGACGCGCACATCGTGCGATCGGCGTGGGTATTCGAAGGCGGCGACGGCTCGGACTTCGTCGCGCAGATGCGACTGGCGGCGGCGGGCACGGGAACGGTCGACGTCGTCGCCGACCAGATCGGGTCACCCACCTACGTCGTCGACCTGTGCGCGGCCTTGTTGACGATCGCCGACGGCATGATCCGCGAACCGGTGCTGCACGCCGCCAACTTCGGCGCCGCCAGTCGGTTCGAGCAGGCCCAGGCGGTTTTCGAGGAGGTCGGCGCCGACCCGTCGCGGGTTCGCCCCGTCGGCAGCGACCGTCATCCCCGCCCGGCGCCGCGCCCGGTGTATTCGGCGTTGTCCGGCGTCAAGTCGGCAGCCGCCGGGCTGACGCCGCTGCGGCCGTGGCGCGAAGCACTGGCTGCCGCGATGGCGGCTGCCGGGCCGTTACCCTCGACGCCGTGAGATGGGTGGCGCGCGGTGAGTGACGAGCTCTTTGTCGTGACGGTGACGTATTCGCCGGGCCCGCACCTGAATCGGTTCCTGGCGTCGTTGGCGCATGCGACCGATCGGCCGGTCACCGTGATCATGGCCGACAATGGCTCCGTCGACGGCAGCCCGGAGGAAGCCGTCGAGCGCTACCCGAACGTCACCCTGCTGCGCACCGGCACGAACCTCGGCTACGGCAGCGCGGTCAACCGCGCCGTCGCCGAATACGGATTGACTTCGTGCACAGACTATTTCGTGGTGGCCAACCCGGACGTGCAATGGGGTCCACACAGCATCGACCTGCTGCTGGAGGCGGCCGGGCGCTGGCCGCAGGCGGGGTCGCTGGGACCGCTGATTCGCGATCCGGACGGGTCGGTCTATCCGTCGGCGCGCCACCTGCCGTCGATCATCCGGGGCGGCATGCACGCCGTCGTCGGCCCGCTGTGGCCGTCAAATCCGTGGACGGCGGTGTACCGCCAGGACCGCGCCGACCCCAGCGAACGCGCCGTGGGCTGGCTGTCGGGGTCGTGCCTGCTTGTGCGCGCCGAGGCGTTCGCCGACATCACCGGTTTCGACGAGCGGTACTTCATGTACATGGAGGATGTCGACCTGGGCGACCGGCTGGGTCAGGCCGGCTGGCAGAACGTCTACGTGCCCACCGCGGAGGTTCTGCACGACAAGGGGCACTCCACCGGACGCGACCCGGCCCGCAATCTGGCCGCCCACCACCGCAGCACCTACACTTTTCTCGCCGATCGCTACCCGAAGCGGTGGCAGGCGCCGCTACGGTGGGCTTTTCGGGGCGCTCTTGGGGCGAGATCGAAGCTGGTCGTGCGATCTTCCCGCAGAAGGCAGGCGAAAGGACAGCGCTGATGGTCAACCCCGCTGAGGTGGACGCTGTGATCCTGGTCGGCGGGTTGGGCACCCGGCTGCGGCCCCTTACCCTGTCTGCGCCCAAGCCGATGCTGCCGACAGCCGGATTGCCGTTCCTGACCCACATGCTCTCGCGCATCGCAGATATCGGCATCGAACACGTCGTGCTGGGCACCTCCTACAAGGCCGAGGTGTTCGAGTCCGAGTTCGGCGACGGCTCCAAGCTCGGACTGCAGATCGACTACGTCTTCGAGGATCAGCCGCTGGGCACCGGCGGCGGCATCGCCAACGTCGTGTCCAAGTTGCGGCACGACACCGTTCTGGTGTTCAACGGCGACGTGCTGTCGGGGTGCGACCTACGCGCGCTGCTGGATTCGCACGCAGCCAAGGACGCTGATGTCACTCTGCATTTGGTCCGGGTCGGTGATCCGCGGGCATTCGGTTGCGTACCAACAGATTCCGATGGAATGGTAACCGCCTTCCTGGAGAAGGCGCAGGATCCGCCGACCGACCAGATCAACGCGGGCAGCTATGTGTTCAAACGTTCGGTGATCGAAGAGATCCCGCGCGGCCGGCCGCTGTCGGTGGAGCGCGAGGTGTTCCCTGGTCTACTGGCGCGCGGTGCCCGGGTGGCCGGCTATGTGGATGCCAGTTATTGGCGAGATATGGGCACGCCCGAGGATTTCGTTCGCGGCTCAGCGGATTTGGTGCGCGGCATTGCGCCGTCGCCGGCGTTGAATCACCAGCGCGGCGAATCGCTGGTGCACGATAGCGCGGGCGTCGCACCCGGAGCCTTGCTGATCGGCGGGACCGTGATCGGCCGGGGAGCGGAGATAGCCGCCGGCGCCCGGTTGGACGGGGCGGTGATCTTCGACGGGGTGCGGGTGGAGGCCGGGGCCGTCATCGAGCGGTCGATCGTCGGCTTCGGCGCGCGGATCGGCCCGCGGGCGTTGATCCGCGACGCCGTGATCGGCGACGGCGCCGACATCGGTGCCCGCTGTGAGCTGCTGCGGGGTGCGCGGGTCTGGCCCGGGGTCACCTTGCCCGATGGCGGCATCCGCTTCTCCACTGACGTCTAGGTCTTGGCTTTTGGCTTCGCGAAATATCAGCCAGGGTCGCTATGCCGGCCTTTTTACAGCCATGGCTTCACTCTGGCGCTGCTGCCAGGCGCTTCTGACCCGCGCAATGACTTCGTCGTCACGATCGCCGGCGATCACCCTGATGTGAATCCATCTCAATGCGATGATTCTGCGCAGGCGCCGGGCGTCCCAGCGGTATTGCTCGGTATTGGTGCGGTGCTGCTCGCCGTCGTATTCCACCGCGATCTTGAGGTCTTGCCATCCCATGTCGAGATATGCGAACGCGTACCCGAAGGGATCGAACAGCGGAATCTGCGTCTCCGGCCGGGGAAAACCTCTGTCTGTCAGGAGGAGTCGTAATCTCGTCTCCTGCGGGGACTGTGCGCCGGCGTCCATCAGGGGGAGGGCTTCGCGGCACCTTCGTACCCCTTTGGTGCCCTTGTAGTGCTGGGCGAGCGCGAGGGCGTCGTCGGCCGCGAAGCCGGTCGCCTGGGCGAGAGCATCCAGCCGAGCCACGGCTTCACCCCGCTTTAGATAGCGGCCCAGGTCGAGAGCCGTTCGTGCGGGAGTCGTGACGCACATTCCCTGGACACTGGCGATCTGACTGGGTCCGATACGGTCACGTCGCGTGAGGATGCCCTCGGGCGGGTTGCTGTTCGACCACAAAAGCTCGACGGGTACGTCCTGCGGAACCCATTTCGCACCGTGAAGTGCGGATGCGGCGCGTCCGGCGATCACACCACGACGTCCGGACCACAGCCAGGCGCCCTCGGTGCGAACAGCAAGGGTCGGCTCGGCCTTACGCGGGATGTAGACGTTGGGGTACAGCGGGCGATAATTCCAGCGCAGTTGCCCACGTGTCAGGATGCCGGTAGCGACGGCATCCGAACCGATGATTGCGACTGCCATGAGACGAGCATGCCGCCTGCAGTCGCAACACCCGCGAGTGTTAGCTCAGGGTTGTGGATAACTCCTCATTCACAGCCTGGTGTGATATCTCGCGGCAGGGGAGCGGGGTGATATCTCGCGGCAGGGGAATGCAGCTTCGCGGCGGCGACCAACTGGGTCAGCCCGAAGTCGCTGTCGTCGGGCAGCGCGTCCAGCGGCCACCAGCGCAAGTCCAACGACTCGTCACTGCGGGCGATCTCGGCGCCTTTGGGAGCGTGCACCAGAAACTGCACATCGAGGTGACGGGTCGGGACGCCCAGCGAGCAGGTCAGTGCATGCACGTGCAGCGCCATGGGCTGCGGGTCGATGGTCAGGTCCGCGATCCCGGACTCCTCGGTCGCCTCGCGCAGGGCCGCGGCCACTACGCTCTCATCCTCGGTTTCGCAGTGACCGCCCAGCTGCAGCCAGCGCCCCATCCGCGGGTGCAGAGTGAGCAACGCGTGCTCGCCGCGGTGATCGAGCACCAGTGCGGAGGCGGTGAGATGGCCGGGCACGCACGAGCGCAGACATGCGTCCGGGCGGGTGTCGAGAAACGCCAACACTGCGTGACGAAGCGCATCCTGGGCGGGATCGGCGGGGCGCCAACGGCTCAGGGTCTGCACGGCCGAGTGATGCAGGCTCATCGGTGTCTTCTGCTCTTCGCGCAGGCGCTCATCGGTGTCTTCTGCTCTTCGCGCAGGCGCTCATCGGTGTCTTCTGCTCTTCGCGCAGGCGCTCATCGCCGCACCAGCAGGTCGCCGACGGTCGCCGGGCCGCGAGGATCGGCAGGCTCCAGGGGATAGCCGATCGCAATGGCCCCCAGGGGTTCCCAATCATCTGGCAGATCCAGCATCGAGCGCACCAGATCGGGGGCGAAGATGGTCGACCCGATCCAGCAGCTGCCCACGCCCCGTACTGCGAGCGCGACGAGCAGGGCCTGCACAGCGGCGCCGACCGCGACGGTGAACATGGTGTGCTCTGCGGTCGTGCGCTCAAGGTCCGGGTACGAATGGGCCCCGTCGGGCACCATGAACGGGACGATCACTTCGGGTGCGTCATAGAGAATCTGGCCGCGCTTGACGCGTCGCTCGACCGCGTCGGGGTCGCGGCCGTCGGTGCTGAGGTGAGCGCGCCAGCGCTCCTTCATCGCGTCGAGCAGACGTACTCGCGTGTGGGAATCCTGCAGCCAGACGAAGCGGGCCGGCCGGGTGTGGTGCGGCGCGGGGGCGGTGAGCGCCTCGGCGACGGCCGCCTCGATCAGCTGGTGTGCGACAGGCTTTGCGTCGAAGCTGCGGACCGACCGCCGCAACAGCTGGGCCTGCGAACGACCGAGCGCGATCGCCTCGTCGGTGCCCAGCCAGAACAGGTCCTCCTGGCCTGCCCGCACCAGAGTGCGAGCAGTGGAACCGTCGTCGCGAAGGGTCAAACCACGCAGCACCGCGACTGGCACCGCGGTCAGCTTGCCCTTCACCAGATCGGCGGCGGCGGCGATCTCGTCGGCCACCGCGATCTCGGTGACGACGAGCTCGTTGCCGTGGCCGTCGAATTCCCCTGCGTAACCGTGCAACACGGTCAGCCCGGACGCTCCGATGGCGACGTCGATCTGCCCGGTCCGCCAGGCCCTCCCCATGGTATCGGTGATGACGACGCCCACCGCGACGCCAAGTCGGTCGCGCAGCGCGTCGGCCAGGGCTGCTGCGCTTCGGTCGGGATCGACGGGGAGCAGCGCGAGTTCGTGGCAGTCGACATTAGACCCGTCCACTCCGGCGGCCGCCTGTACCAGACCCAATGCGTTCTCGGTGATCAGGGTTCGGCCCTTTCGCGCCAGCACCCGAACCGCCTCGGAGTCGATCAGTTTGCGCCGCAGGGCATCCCGAGCCTCGGCATCCGAGGGCGCAGCGAGAATTCGACCCTCGCACTTGGACACCACCTTGCTGGTGACGACGACGACGTCGTTGTCGCGCAACCACGGTGCGGCGGCGGTGATCGCCGCGGCCAGGTCGTCGCCGGGTCTGAACTCCGGCAGGCCCATCACGGGCAGCAGTTCGATCGGGGCCGATGTGCCGTGGTCCGTCACGCTGACACCCCCGCCAAATCCATTCCGCAGCGCACCATCTCAGCGGTCGCGGTGGGGTCAGTCATCAGCAGCGGCACCGAACGAACCTCGACTCCGTCGACGCTGGCCTCGTCGTGTTCGCTGATAAGCCAACCGTCAAGGATGCCGGTCGCGGATCGGGCACCGTAATGCGAGCCGACCGCTTCGGATGTGCTGGGCACCCCGATGACGGACAGGCATTCGTCGGCCATGCCGCGCAACGGCTTTCCGGCGATTATGGGGGAGTAGCCGATCACCGGTGCCGGCGTGGTGCGTAACGCTCCGCGAATACCGCCGACCGCCAGGATGGCACCGATGCTGACCACCGGATTTGAGGGGGCGATCAACACCACATCCGCGTTCTCGATGGCCTCGGTGACCCCGGGACCGGCGGCAGCGGTGTCGGCGCCGACGAACGCAAAGCTGTGGGTGGGGACTTTGGCGCGATACCGCACCCACCACTCCTGAAAATGGATGGCCTGCTTGTCGCTGGATTCCGGGTCGGTGATCACGACGTGGGTCTCGCTGCGGTCGTCGCTGGCAGGTAACAGCCGGGCCCCTGGTGACCAGCGGCTGCACAGTGCTTCGGTCACCGCCGACAGCGGGTAGCCCGCCCGAAGCATTTGGCTACGCACCAGATGGGTGGCCAGGTCGCGGTCGCCCAGCCCGAACCAGTCCGGCTGAACTCCATACGCCGCCAGCTCCTCTTTGGCGTGCCAGGTTTCATCGCGATGGCCCCACCCGCGCTCTTCGTCGATGCCACCGCCGAGGGTGTACATACAGGTGTCGAGGTCCGGGCAGATGCGCACGCCGAACATCCAGGCGTCGTCGCCGACGTTGACGACGGCGGTCAGCTCGTGCTCGTCGCCGCCATCGCCGAACCGGCCCAAACCCAACAGCTGTTGCACGCCCAATAGGAATCGCGCGCCGCCGACCCCACCGACCAGAACGGTGACCTTCACACCGACCGACACTAGGCCGTCCTCCCCTGCCCCGGTTCGCCCGGTGGGCAAGGATTTCAGCGGATCGTCAGCAGAGTGACAGACACACCACAGCGCGACGCGCCGAAAGCGGATTACGGAATGGTATGAATTCCTGTTCTAACGCTTGACCGACGCAGCCATCGCGTGTCTAATCACACCAGTGTCATTTCGCGGTTGGCCAGCCGGTTCCGCTGTCGCAGACCGAGATTCGATCACTTGTTCGAATTGGGATGGCCGCACATAGTAATAGTGGGGCACGCATAGACGGATCTACGAAACCAGTCAGGAGGCGAATATGGCATATGAACAGGCCGATTTCGGCAATTCGGTCCCGTTCGAAGACACCTTCCTCGGCACGGTGGGAAGTGCACCGCACTTCCAGCCCGAGCCGGCACCGCTCGGGGGCGGACGTCCTCAATTGAGTTTGGTGCCCGACACCATCGACTATCTGGTTGACGACTCCGCAATCGCGGAGGAAGACCAATGGCAAGAGCGCGCCCTGTGCGCTCAAACCGATCCGGAGGCGTTCTTCCCCGAGAAGGGCGGCTCGACCCGCGAGGCGAAGCGGATTTGCATGGGCTGCGAGGTGCGCGACGAATGCCTCGATTACGCGCTGGCCCACGATGAGCGCTTCGGCATCTGGGGTGGCCTGTCGGAGCGGGAGCGCCGGCGGCTCAAGCGCGGCATCATCTAGTGCTTTACGCGATCTAGGCTCTACCTGCGGCGGCCCTTCGGGACGGTGGTGCCGCCCTTATCACTCCTCGCCCAGCGTTGGATCGATCACCGACGGTTCAACGCCCAGATAGGTGGCCACCTGCGCCACCAGCAATTCGTGCAGCAGGTCGATCAGTTCGTCGGGGTCCTTGGCCCGCCGCTCGATCGGCTTCCGAAACAACACAATTCGCGCTCGTGTGGAGTTGCCGCGAACGTCGACCCCGGCCGGGATGAGCCGCGCCAGTGCGATCGGCCCATCGGCCACCACCTCCGGCGGCCACTGCACACTGCCGGGATCCTTCGGGGAAATCCGGGGTATCTCGTCGACCGCCACGTCCAGCGTCGCGACCCGCTCCTGCCAGCGTCGTTCGATCGGCTCGTAGGCCTCCAATACCGCCATGTCGAAACGTTCGGCACGGCTGCGCCACCCCGGGACCGTCGTCGGGAGCAGCGGCCCGCGCATCTCACGCCCCCGCCGGGAGCCCCGTTGGTTGAGCCGGGTCACGAACCAGATCGTAACGGTTGGGCTTCGGGCCTCCCGCGACTGCGCGTGTCCGCCACCGCGCCGGCAACGCTGCACGCTAACCTCTCGCTGTGAATGTTCCCCGTCGCTGCTGCCGGCCTGGGTGCCCTCACTATGCGGTCGCGACACTGACGTTCGTCTATTCCGACTCCACGGCCGTGGTGGGTCCGCTGGCCACAGTCTCCGAACCGCACTCGTGGGATCTGTGTGTGCTGCATGCCGGTCGTATCACCGCGCCGCGCGGCTGGGAACTGGTCCGCCACGCCGGCCCGCTGCCGGCCCACCACGACGACGATGACCTGATAGCGCTGGCCGATGCGGTGCGCGAAGGTCGCGACCGGGTCAATATCGGCGCGACCGCCGGCAGCTTCAGCGCGGGTTTCACCGATCCGGCCCCGGGCGCACACAGCGGTGCTCTGATGGCTCCGCCGGCTCGGCAGGCCGAAACCAACGGTCGTCGTCGCGGACACCTGCGGGTGCTGCCTGACCCGGCTGACTGACGCAAGCCCACGCCGAGACGGACGTCAAGCTTGTCGGCACTCGAGATTCTCCGCCGGAATGTTCGTTTCGGCGAAAATGCACGGCATGCGGCCGGGGCACGACGGTTAGGCTGACTGCAACATCCGGTCTGACCAAGGAGTTCTATGTCTCGGCTCGCCGCGGCGGTACAACGCGTCATCAAGGCCTATGACGTGCGTGGACTCGTGGGCGCCGAAATCGACGAGCAGTTCGTCTGCGAGGTGGGCGCCGCGTTCGCCCGGCTGGTCCGTGACAGCGGGCGGGTTGTGATCGGCCACGACATGAGAGAAAGTTCGCCGCCACTGGCCAAGGCCTTCGCCGAGGGGGTGATCGCCCAGGGTCTCGACGTCGTGCAGATCGGGCTGGCCTCCACCGATCAGCTCTATTTCGCCTCCGGCCTGCTGGACTGCCCGGGCGCGATGTTCACCGCCAGCCACAACCCGGCCGCCTACAACGGGATCAAACTATGTCGTGCCGGTGCCAAACCGGTCGGCAAGGACAGCGGTCTGACCGTCATCAGCGACGAGGTCATCGCCGGAGTCCCCGAGTACGACGGACCCCGTGGCACCGTCAGCGTCCGCGATGTGCTGGCCGACTACGGCAGCTTCCTCCGCAGCCTCGTCGATATCGGCGGGCAGCGCCCGCTGCGGGTCGCCGTCGACGCCGGTAACGGCATGGCCGGTCACACCACCCCCGCGGTCTTGGGTCCGATCCCGTCGATCACGGTGTTTCCACTGTTCTTCGAACTCGACGGCACCTTCCCCAACCATGCGGCCAACCCCCTGGAGCCGGCCAATCTGGTCGACTTACAGGCCTACGTCCTGGAGACCGGCTCCGACATCGGGCTGGCCTTCGACGGCGACGCCGACCGCTGCTTCGTCGTCGACGAGCGCGGCCAGGCCGTTTCGCCCTCGGCGGTGACGGCACTGGTCGCCGCGCGGGAGCTCACACGCGAAATCGGGGCGACCGTCATCCACAACCTCATCACCTCGCGCGCGGTACCCGAACTGGTCGCCGAGCGCGGCGGGACGCCGGTGCGATCGCGGGTCGGGCATTCCTACATCAAGGGGCTGATGGCCGAAACCGGAGCGATCTTTGGCGGCGAACACTCCGCGCACTATTACTTCCGGGACTTCTGGGGCGCCGACTCCGGCATGCTGGCTGCGTTACACGTGCTTGCCGCAATGGGTGAGCAGGACCGTCCGCTCTCGGAGATGATGGCCGACTACCAGCGCTACGAATCCTCCGGCGAGATCAACTTCACCGTCACCGATGCCCCGGCCGTCGTGGACGCGGTGCTGGCGGCCTACGGCACTCGGGTGCACGCGCTCGATCACCTCGACGGGGTCACCGCCGACCTCGGTGACGGCAGCTGGTTCAACCTTCGGATGTCCAACACCGAACCTTTGCTGCGTCTCAACGTCGAAGCTCGCACGCCTGAGGCGGTCAAGGAGATCGTCGACGAGATTGCCCGCTATGTCGCCTCGGGTACAAAGGAATCGGCGTGAATTCCAGCCCGGCGTCGGCCGCGGTGGTCGACCTCGACGACACCGACGGGCTGCTCGCGGCCGATCGAATGGGTTTGCTGCGTGCGGCCTCGATGGCGGGCGCTCAGGTTCGTGCCGTCGCTGCCGCATTGGATGAGGGCGAGCTGGACGCGGTTGGGTCCGGAGCGCCGCCACGCACCGTGGTATGGCTGGCCGGGCGCGGGCCCGCGGAGAATGCCGGAGCGATGCTGGCCGCCGCGCTCGGCGGTTCGGTGGGCACACCGATCGTGGTCACGTCGGAGGCGCCGCCGTGGCTCGGGGCGCTCGATGCGTTGATCATTGCCGGCGAGGACGCCGGGGACCCTCGGCTGGTCGCGGCCGCGGCAATGGGTGTTCGCCGCGGCGCGCGAATCATCGTGGTGGCCCCTCACGAGGGGCCGCTGCGCGACGCGACCGCGGGGCGTTCGGTCGCGCTGCCGCCGCGGCTGCCGGTGCCCGAAGATTTCACCCTGGTGCGTTACCTGGCCGCGGGTATGGCCGTCCTGCAGACACTGGTCCCCGACAATCGGGTGGATTTGGCCGCTCTCGCCGACGAACTGGATGCCGAGGCACTCCGAAACAGTGCCGGACGTGAGGTTTTCACCAATCCGGCGAAGGGTTTGGCGGACCGGATGGCCGACCGGGAAGTGGTGATCGCCGGCGACACCGCGCCGTTCCTGGCGCTGGCCAGACATGCATGCACGGTGCTGTTGCGTGTCGCGCACACCACCGTGGCCGCGGTCGGGTTGGCCGACGCATTGGTCGCCATCGCCACCGGCTGGGGCCGGGATACCGCAGATCACCGCCAACGGTCGATCTTTCACGACGAGCAGATCGACGGACCACGGCCGCACCGCACCCGCACCATCGTTTTGACCAGCGACACCGAACGTCCCGCCGTCACCGCTCGGTTGAAGGGTTTCGATGACGTCCATGTGGTGAACTCCAACGACGTGCCGGACAACTCGAGAGACGCGGTGGTCGGGGATCAGGGTAGGTCAGGGCCAGTGCCGGTGGCCGGAATCGGGCGGCCGGAGCAACAATTGGCGCTGTTGGCGGTGCGCCTGGAGATGGCCGCGGTCTACCGCCGGCTGGTTCGAGGTTGATCTAGGTGCATCTGTTGAGGGGAGCGGTGCGAACCTACGCGTGGGGTTCGCGAACCGCCATCGCCGAGTTCACCGGGACGCCCAGTCCCACGCCGTATCCGCAGGCCGAACTGTGGTTCGGCGCTCACCCCGGGGACCCGGCATGGCTGCAGACCGATGCGGGCGAACGGTCGTTGCTCGACGCGCTTCGGGCGGACCCGGACGGCGAACTCGGCCCGGCGGTACGGGGACGGTTCGGTGACACGCTGCCGTTTCTGTTGAAGGTCCTCGCGGCCGACGAGCCCCTGTCGCTTCAGGCCCACCCCAGCACCGAGCAAGCGGTCGAGGGGTTCGCCCGCGAGGACCGGATGGGCATCCCCGTCTCGGCACCGAACCGCAACTATCGCGACCGCAGCCACAAGCCGGAACTTCTTGTGGCACTGAGCAACTTCGAGGCACTCGCCGGGTTCCGACCGGCCGCCCGCACCGTCGAGTTGATGCGCGCACTCGCGCCGCAGGCGCTCGATCCTTTCATCAACCTGCTGTGCGGGGCGTCGGACGCCGACGGACTGCGGGCGTTGTTCACCACCTGGATCACCTACCCTCAGCCGGGCCTCGACACGCTGGTGCCGGCGGTGATCGACGGTGCGATCGGCTACGTGCGCTCCGGAAAGCAGGAGTTCGCCGCCGAGGCCAGAACGGTCCTCGAACTCGGCGAGCGCTATCCCGGTGATGCCGGCGTCCTGGCCTCGCTGTTGCTGAACAGGTTGAGACTGGCTCCGGGAGAAGGGATTTACCTGCCTGCCGGGAACCTGCACGCATACTTGCACGGTATCGGCATCGAGGTGATGGCCAACTCCGACAACGTGTTGCGCGGTGGCTTGACTCCCAAGCACGTCGATGTGCCCGAACTGCTCCGGGTACTCGATTTTCGTCCGGCGAACGATGTCGTCGTCAGGCCCGAATCCCTGCGGGACGGAACGGAACTGGTCTACCGCACCCCGGCTCCTGAGTTCGCTGCGTCGGTGCTAACCATCAGCGGTGAGCATCTCGGACATGAGATCGACGCGCCGACTCGCCATGACGGGCCGCAGATTCTGTTGTGCATCGAGGGCGCGGTCACGGTGCACGCCAAGACGAGTGCCGTCCCGCTGGAACAGGGCTCGGCGGCCTGGGTCGCAGCCGACGACGGGCCGGTCAGGCTGGAAGCCGCCCAGCCCACCCGGCTGTTTCGGGTGACGGTCGGGATCTGATTCGGCAGCTCCGGACGATGGGATGTCCGGTGGGCGGCCACCGGGGCACCCGGCGGGCGGGCTAACGGGATGTCCGGTGGGCGGACTAGCGGGACGTCCGGTGGGCGGGCGAACCTCCCGCATACGCGGCTTCGATTACGGCGATGTCGAGCTTTTTCATCGGCATGAACGCTTGTGTGATGCGGTCGACTTGTTCGCGGGTTCCGTTGGCCAGCATGTCGTTCAGCACAGTCGGCGAGATCTGCCAGGACACCCCGAACCTGTCCTTCACCCAGCCGCACTGTCCGGATTCTGGGTCGGCGGCGAGCTTTTCCCAGTAGTAGTCGATTTCCTGCTGGGTGTCACAGTTGACAAGCAGTGACACCGCTTCGTTGAAGCCGAATTGGTGTTCCGCCCCGGAATCCATAGCGGTGAACCACTGGTTCTCCAGCATGAAGTCGGCGAACATCAGCGAGCCTTCGGCGGCCGGGCCGGTGTGCTGGGTGTGGCGTGCCACCGTGCCGAGTGCCGAGTTGTCGAACGTCCGTCGATAGAAGTCGATCGCCTCTTCGGCCCGATTGGTTTGCTCGCCGGTGAACATCAGCGAGGGGAGGATGAACGGCCGCGGCTCGCCCGCCGGATCGGTCAGGATCAGTTGCCACGTCACCCCGAACCTGTCCTGGACCCAGCCGTAGCGCTTGCTGAACGGGTATTCACCGAGCGGCATCAGCGTGGCTCCGCCGTCGGCGAGCTTCTCCCAGAGCGCGTCCAGGTGCTGCCGGGCCCGACCGTCGCTTCCGGGATCGAAGTTGACCATGAAAGATATCGACGGATTGATCGTAAACATCGGTCCGCCGCTGATTGCCATGAAATCGTGCGAGTTCAGGTTGAACGAGACGACGTCACAATCGCCGCCCGGCGTATCGTGCAACGTCGCGGTCGATGTGATGCTCGAGTGCGGGAACACGGTGGTGTAGAACTCAGCTGCGTCCATGGCCTGCGTGTCGAACCAAAGGTGCGGCATTATCTTCTGCATTTGTTCCTCCTCGGCGTTTTCTCTGTTGCCGAGTGATTTTTCTGGCGACTCGGCTGGTGCATTCGGGTTCTGCTGTTGTAGACCAGCGTGGCCCCGGGAACTCATCGCGGAGGCGTCGGCGCGCATCGGTGTGTCGCTCGCGTCCGTCATTGACCCCATTGCGCTGCGCGTCAGTCGGTAGATTCCGCTGAGACGATGACGACGAGGGGACGGCCGATGGCTGAGGATTCGAGCGTGCGGTCGGCCAACCGGTGGCGGACGAAGTCGGTGGAGCAGTCGATCGCCGATACCGACGAGCCCACCACCCGGCTCCGCAAGGATCTCAGTTGGTGGGACCTGACTGTTTTCGGAGTCTCGGTCGTGATCGGCGCGGGGATCTTCACGGTGACCGCGTCGACGGCCGGTAACATCACCGGCCCCGCGATCTCGGTTGCCTTCGTCCTCGCCGCGATCGCCTGCGGCCTGGCCGCGCTGTGCTACGCGGAATTCGCCTCGACCGTGCCCGTAGCGGGCAGCGCCTACACCTTTTCCTACGCGACGTTCGGAGAGTTCACCGCGTGGATCATCGGCTGGGACCTGATCCTGGAGTTCGCGGTGGCGGCTGCCGTCGTCGCCAAGGGCTGGTCGAGTTATCTGGGAACGGTGTTCGACTTCGGCGGCGGTGTCACCGAGGTCGCCGGGCTCGAAGTCGATTGGGGCGCACTGCTGATCATCGGGTTCGTCGTCACCATTCTGGCGGTCGGAACCAAGCTCTCGGCAGGAGTCAGCCTGGCCATCACGGCGCTCAAGGTCGCGGTCGTGCTGCTGGTGGTGGCCGTCGGCGCCTTCTACATCAAGACCGCGAACTATTCACCGTTCCTCCCGCCGGCCGAATCCGGCGAGAGGGCCGGCTCGGGTGCGGAGCAGTCGCTGTTCTCGCTGCTGACCGGCGGCGAAGGCAGTACTTACGGCTGGTACGGGTTGCTCGCCGGTGCGTCCATTGTGTTCTTCGCCTTCATCGGGTTCGACATCGTGGCGACCACCGCGGAGGAGACCAAGCAGCCGCAGCGCGACGTACCCCGGGGCATCCTGGCGTCTCTGGCCATCGTCACCGTCCTCTACTTGGCGGTGTCGATCGTGCTGACCGGCATGGTGAGCTACACCGAGTTGCGGGATGCTGAGTCGGCTAACCTCGCGACGGCGTTTGCGCTCAATGGGGTCGACTGGGCTGCGAAGGTCATTTCGATAGGTGCGCTGGCGGGCTTGACCACCGTCGTCATCGTGCTGGTGCTGGGCCAGAGTCGGGTGCTGTTCGCGATGTCCCGGGACGGTCTGCTGCCGCGGCAGCTGGCCAAGACCGGGCGGCGCGGCACGCCGGTGCGAATCACCTTGCTGGTCGGCGCGGTGGTGGCGATTACCGCCAGTGTTTTCCCGATCCACCGTCTCGAGGAGATGGTGAACATCGGCACGCTGTTCGCATTCGCCCTGGTGTCCGCCGGGGTGATCGTGCTGCGGCGCACCCGGCCTGACCTCAAGCGCGGATTTCGCACGCCATGGGTGCCGTTGCTGCCGATTCTGGCGATCGTCACGTGTGTGTGGCTGATGTTCAATCTGACCGGGCTGACCTGGATCCGGTTCAGCATCTGGATGGCCATCGGCGTGGTCCTCTACTTCTGTTATGGGCGCCGGCACTCCCTGGTGGGGAATCGGGCGCGCTGACCTACCGCAGCGGGCGTGTTCAGTTTCGGGACATCGCGGTCTGTGCGCGCGCCCGATTCGCCGGGCGGGTGTACAAAATGTACAGTTCTGTATAGACAGGCGACAAAACAGTCGATATGGTAAAGCTTGCAAGTGATCCACAGCACGGCAAGGAGGCACGGGTGTCCACAGGAATGTCAGATGTTTCGACTCGATCCGGGAGCGGCGTCGAGCAGTGGCGCGACAAGAAGCGCTACCTCTGGCTGATGGGTCTGATCGTTCCAACGGCACTATTCGTCGTGATGCCGCTGGTCTGGGCGCTCAACCAGGCCGGCTGGCACGCCGCCGCCCAGGTGCCCTTCTGGATCGGCCCGATCCTGCTCTACCTCGTGCTGCCCGCGCTGGATCTGCGCTACGGCCCTGACGGCCAGAACGCACCTGACGAAGTCATGGAGCGGCTGGAGAACGACAAGTATTACCGCTACTGCACCTACATCTTCATCCCGTTCCAATACGCCAGCGTGATCTTCGGCGCCTACCTGTTCACCGCATCCGATCTGAGCTGGCTCGGCTTCGACGGCGCGCTGGGTTGGCCGGCGAAGATCGGTCTGGCGCTGACGGTCGGCGTCCTCGGCGGGGTGGGCATCAACACCGCCCACGAGATGGGGCATAAGAAGGATGAGCTGGAACGCTGGCTCGCCAAGATCACCCTGGCCCAGACCGGCTACGGCCACTTCTACATCGAGCACAATCGCGGACACCATGTTCGGGTCGCCACGCCCGAGGATCCGGCGTCGGCCCGCTTCGGCGAGACGTTCTGGGAGTTCTTGCCGCGCAGCGTGTGGGGCGCCCTGAAATCGTCCTGGGAACTGGAGGCCGCACGGCTGCGCCGGCAGGGCAAGAGTCCGTGGCACTGGTCCAACGATGTGCTCAACGCGTGGGCGATGTCGCTGGTGTTCTACGGAATCCTGATCGCGACCTTCGGCCCGGGCCTCATTCCCTACATCGCGATCTCCGCGGTATTCGGCTTCACCCTGCTGGAAACGGTCAACTATCTCGAGCACTACGGTCTGTTGAGACAGAAGACCGCGAGCGGTCGCTACGAGCGGTGCGCACCTCAACACAGTTGGAACTCAGACCATTTGGTGACCAACCTGTTCCTGTACCACCTGCAACGGCACAGCGATCACCACGCCAACCCGACCCGTCGCTACCAGACGTTGCGCAGCATGTCGGGTGCCCCGAACCTGCCCAGCGGATACGCCTCGATGGTCGCGCTGACCTACTTCCCGCCGCTGTGGCGCAGGATCATGGACCACCGGGTCCTCGAGCACTACGACGGCGACATCACCCGGGTGAACATCCACCCGCGGGTGCGCGACAAGGTGCTGGCAAAGTATGGAGCTCAGGCATGACGGTCTACCGTTGTCCGGGTTGCGATTACGTCTACGACGAGGCGAAAGGTTCACCGCGAGAAGGGTTCCCGGCTGGAACCGCATGGAGCGACGTGCCCGATGACTGGTGCTGTCCCGATTGCGCGGTGCGCGAGAAGGTCGATTTCGAAGAGATTGGAGCAATGACGTGAGTGCCGAAGACTACAAGTTGTTCGTGTGTGTGCAGTGCGGCTTCGAGTATGACGAGGCCAAGGGTTGGCCCGAGGACGGCATAGCTCCCGGCACCCGATGGGATGACATTCCCGAGGACTGGAGCTGCCCGGACTGCGGAGCGGCGAAGTCGGACTTCGAAATGGTCGAGGTCTCCCGTTCATGACGACCCAGTCACTGGCGAACACAGCTTGGGCCGGAGCACGCCTGCAAGGCGATAGTGTCACCCGTGTGGGCCGCCCCAACGACAGCCGGGCCGCGCAGCGCATGCCGTACGCCGAGGCGTCCAGGGTGTTACTGCGGGACTCCATTCTCGACGGTATGCGTGAGCTGCTGCTCAGCCGCGACTGGTCATCGATCACGCTGTCGGACGTGGCCAGGTCCGCCGGAATCAGCCGTCAGACGATCTACAACGAATTCGGTTCCCGGCAGGGCCTTGCCCAGGGGTATGCATTGCGGCTCGCCGACCGACTGGTCGACCAGATCAACGACGCAATCAAGGACAACGTCGGCGACATCCATGCCGCCTTCGTGCGGGGATTCCGCGACTTTTTCGTCGAGTCGGCGGCCGACCCGTTGGTGATCTCGCTGCTCTCGGGTACCTCGAAGCCCGACCTGCTGCAGATCATCACCACCGACAGCGCGCCGATCATCAACCGATGCTCGGACCGGCTGACCGAATCGTTCATGCACAGCTGGGTGGCGACCAGCGAGGAGGACGCCGGAGTGCTGGCCCGGGCCATCGTTCGGCTGGCCATGAGCTACGTGTCGATGCCGCCCGAGGCCGACCACGATGTGGCCCACGACTTGGCCCGATTGTTGTCCCCGTTCGCCGAACGCTACGGTGTGTTGGATACTCCTTAGCCGGCAGAGCGCGACAAGCGCCTGTCCCGCGAGCCCGCAGGCTATGGGTGTCCTGCACGGGTGTCGCTGCGCGCACATCTGTGCGCACACGGGCAATGTCTACCAAACAAGGGGCTCTACATGACTGCATCGACGCTGACCGCCGATGTCCGCAATGGTATCGACTTCAAGGTCGCTGATCTGGGGCTGGCCGAGTTCGGCCGCAAGGAGATCCGCCTGGCCGAACACGAGATGCCCGGCCTGATGGCGTTGCGCCGCGAGTACGCCGAGGTGCTGCCGTTGAAGGGCGCTCGCATTTCGGGTTCGCTGCACATGACCGTTCAGACCGCGGTACTCATCGAGACCCTGGTAGCCCTCGGTGCCGAGGTGCGTTGGGCGTCGTGCAACATCTTCTCCACCCAGGACCACGCCGCCGCGGCCGTCGTCGTCGGGCCCCACGGGACCGTCGAGGAGCCCAAGGGCACCCCGGTGTTCGCCTGGAAAGGCGAGTCGCTGGAGGAGTACTGGTGGGCCGCCGAGCAGATGCTCACCTGGTCTGGCGAGCCGGCGAACATGATCCTCGACGACGGTGGGGACGCCACCATGCTGGTGCTGCGCGGTGCGCAGTTCGAAAAGGCCGGTGTCGTCCCTCCCGGCGAGGACGATGACTCAGCGGAGTACAAGGTGTTTCTGGCGCTGCTGCGGGAGCGGTTCGAGACCGATAAGAGCAAGTGGACCAAGATCGCCGAGTCGGTCAAGGGTGTCACCGAGGAGACCACCACCGGCGTGCTGCGGCTGTACCAGTTCGCCGCGGTTGGGGAGCTGTTGTTCCCGGCCATCAACGTCAACGATTCGGTCACCAAGAGCAAGTTCGACAACAAGTACGGCACCCGGCACTCGCTGATCGACGGCATCAACCGCGGGACCGACGTGTTGATCGGCGGCAAGGCGGCACTGGTCTGCGGCTACGGGGACGTGGGCAAGGGCTGCGCCGAGGCGCTCAAGGCGCAGGGCGCCCGCGTCGCGGTCACCGAGATCGACCCGATCAACGCGCTGCAGGCGCTGATGGACGGCTTCGAGGTCAAGACAGTCGAGCAGGCCATCGGCTGGGCGGACATCGTCATCACCGCCACCGGCAACCAGGGGATCATCACCCTCGAGCACATGAAGGCGATGAAGCATCAGGCGATCCTGGGCAACATCGGCCACTTCGACGACGAGATCGAAATGGCGCGCCTGGAGCGGGATCCCGACATCCGCCGGATCAACATCAAGCCGCAGGTCGACGAGTTCGTCTTCCAGGACGGTCACTCGATCATCGTGCTGAGCGAGGGCAGGTTGCTGAACCTGGGCAACGCGACGGGCCACCCGTCGTTCGTGATGAGCAACAGCTTCTCCAACCAGGTCATCGCGCAGATCGAGCTGTGGACCAAGAACGACGAATACGACAACGAGGTCTACCGGCTGGCCAAGCACCTCGACGAGAAGGTCGCCAAGATTCACGTCGAGGCGCTCGGCGGATCGCTGACCAGGCTGACCAAGGAGCAGGCCGAGTACATCGGCGTGGACGTCGACGGCCCGTACAAGCCGGAGCACTATCGGTACTGATGCCGGTGAATCGGGCGCGCACCACCACCCCCCCCGTCGGGGTGCGCGCCCGATTCGCAGCTGTGGGGGCGCTGGTGGCCCTGCTGTCGCCGACCGCATGTCACGATCGGCAGCCGCAACCGGACGTCACGCTGCCGGACCCTCCGGTGGTACGTCACGATACCGCGCAGCTGGCGCGGATCTTTCCGGCGCTCGGCGACCCGGTGTCAGCAGCCTGGATCGTCTGGGATAACCGTGACAATGCCGCCAAGCTGCGACTGCAGTGGATCGACGCGGTAGTACGCGTCGCGCCGCAGACGATGGATGATCTGGTGCACGACCACGAGTCGCACCCCACCGAACAGCGGCCCGCCGTGCAGAAGGTGCTGGAAACCTACCTGCCGCCTGGGCCGTTCCGCAGCGGCGTAGAACTCAACATGGTGTTCGGGGCTGAACGCCGTAGTACGCGAGCTTTCCTGGATCCCGTCCATGAGACGGTGGTGCTGCAGTCCAGCATTGCGGGTTGAGATTTCGCCCGGGTTGTGACACATCGGCGTATGAGACATGTCTGGTTGGTCCAATTCTCGCTGGTTTCGCCACGGCGGAAGGCCGAATCACGTTGCGGCGAAGCTGGAGTCAACTACTGGAAGCGGCCCGGGGTTTCGCCAATTGGATAGGTGTCGAATTCGCTAGGGGCGGTGCAGATTTCAACTTCGGCGTCGTCCGATGCCGGGACGGCGGGCTCGGAGGGCGGTGCCGAGAATTCGTCATCTTCGTCGAATATTGCAGAAGCGGAGGGGTCGACCGTCGGCTTGAATCAGGGGCCGTCGGTTGACGCGGATGATCCTGTCGGTGGGCGTAGCGCGTCGCCCGATATCGAGGCGACCTGGATCGGCTGGGCCAGAACCACGCCCAGCGTGGCGCACCCTGGCGCAGTGATGTATCTCGATGAAACCGACGTGACCAACGGTGTGGCTCAGAAAGATGCAATCGTGCTGATGGAAGAGCATTTCGACGTCACCGCAACTCATATGCAGTACGGAGAGGTGAACGACGACGGCGAACGCAGTCCTGCCACCGCCAAAGACGGCCAGGTGGCGCTGCGGGATTTGCAGGCGGCACTGGCCCGTGGGGATGCGCCGATCGTGGCGGTGAATTCAGCGGTGTTGTGGACGGCGGTCCCGAATCAGGGCGCCGAGCCGTTCCCCAACTACGTCGACGCCGACCACGCAATCGTGGTGACCGCCCTGGACATGGAGAAACTGCGTATCTCGGTGAACGACAGCTCCGGGTTCCGGGGCATGGTGGTTCCCTACGGCGCCTTCATGGACGGCTGGCAGAGCAACAACTTCGAGATGATCGTCGTCTCGCTCAATAATCCTGGCCAAGGTGAGGTCGCCGCGGCCTGACCTCCCGACCGGGCGAACGCCGCCGATCGCTGAAGGTGGTTACCGACCCTACGATCGACTCGCATTACTCTTTCGGAGTGCTCATCGTCATCGAGGGCGTCGACGGCGCAGGCAAGCGGACTTTGACCGGCGGGCTGCGAGCCGCGTTCGAGACGGCCGGTCACTCCGTGGCAAGCCTGGCGTTTCCGCGCTACGGCGTGTCGGTGCCGGCCGACCTAGCGGCCGAGGCACTACACGGTCGTCACGGTGACCTGGCCACCTCGGTGTACGCGATGGCGGTGTTGTTCGCGATGGATCGGGCCGGAGCCAAGGGTGAGATCGAACATCTCACCGCGGCCTACTCGGTCGTCATTCTCGACCGCTACGTCGCCTCCAACGCCGCCTACAGCGCGGCCCGACTCCACGAGGGAGCCGATGGAGAGGTCGTGGACTGGGTGCGTGACCTGGAGTACGGGCGGCTGCGGCTGCCGGTACCGGATTGGCAGTTGCTCCTTGACGTACCAACCGAGTTGGCCGCCCAGCGCGCGGTCGACCGCGCCGCCGAGGAGGCCACCCGAGCCCGCGACGCCTACGAGCGCGACGATGGACTGCAACGGCGCACATCGGCCGTCTACGCCCAGCTGGCTGCGGCGAATTGGGCGGGCCGGTGGACGGTGGCCGGCCCCGACGTCGATGCAGGCGAACTCGCGAGCAGACTTCTTTAGCGTCAAGACCGCTGCGCGGTGACGGGTTCGCCCTTACGCTGCAGGTGGGGAGTCGCATCGGCGACAGTTGTCAGCAGGGGGAGTCAATGGTCGGTCAAGCTCATACCCACGCCCAGTTGCTCGCGCAGCTCGAGGAACGCATCGGCGGTCTGAGATCGGCCGGCAGGCAGTTCGACCAGGGTGATCCCGTCGGGGCCCGGCAGATCGCCACCCAGGTCCGCGAGCTCGTTCACCACTCGCGGACCTCGACGGCGTTGATCAATCGGCTTGGCCTGGACCGTCAGCTCACCTGGGTGGACACCGCCGGCGTCACGCACCCCAAGACGGTGACCTCCTCAGCCTGCCTGACCTTGATGAAGATCGGCGGCGGACCCAACGATCGCGGCGAATACATTCCGAAGCTGGACCTCTACCCGCCGGTGCCGATCCGTACCAGGGACGGCGGCCGTATCGACCGCGGTTCGCGCATCCCGTTCGACCACTGGTGGACCAACCCGGTGGTCAAGGACCCCGACGGGGCCGACTATTCGCGTAAGCAACTTGTGCTCGCACTCGATCCGGCCGGGGACATCGATGACGCCGAATACAAGGCTGCGTATCGCGCGGTGGCGAGCAGCCGGTGGTTGGCCCCGGCCGTCGTCGCCGGGAGGGCTGCGGGGCCGGCGACGCTCCGAGCGAACCCCTTGCTGGCCAGTGTTCGCCAGATCGGCTACGAGGTGCTTCAGACCGTCAGTCAACAGCGCGATGTCATCGACGCGACCCGCGGCCCGGCACTGGTGACGCTGGCCGGCGCGGCCTCTGCCCGCCCATCGATCACCGACCTGGTCCCCGATGGGCCCGTACCGTTGAGCGGGTGACTCCGCTCGAGGGTTTCCTGGCGACGTGGTCGCGGGCGCTCCGGACCTTCGGGGACGGTGTGCCCGTCCCCGGGTCGCAGATCTGCGCCAGCTCCGTGCTTCGCGAGCTGAAGGCCCAGGTCCAAAGCGCCGCTCCAGTTGATTACTGGCGCGGCGCGGCGGCCGCGGACTACGCCCGATCCAGCGACGTGCATGGCGAGGAGCTTGGGAAACTGGCTGACCTGGATGCGAGGCTGGCCTGCGAAATCGACGAATCCGCCCAGGTGGTCGCCCGTGGGCGAGCCGAACTCGACGATGTCCGCGCCCGCGTCGTCGGCGCCGCGTCGTCGGTGCCCGACGGGATGACCGGACAGATCATGGTGATGCCGATCGTGTCTCAGGGCTTGGATCAGCTTGACGCGGTCCTGTCGAAGGCCAACGCCGAACTCAACGCGATCGGAATCCGGATCCGGCAGATCGGCGCGGAGTACGCGCGCCTTATTCAGGTGCGGTCGTAACTCCGCCGGCAGCGAAAAAGCTCGGGCGCGAGCCTCCGGAGAAGCGATTTCGATACCCAGATTCACCCGGGAGCCGGTGCGGACGCAAAACGCCCGGTGTGGTATCCGCGCATTATTGCAATCTGGTGACACCATGGAGACCATGAGGCAAAGGATCCTGGTCGTCGATGACGACCCTTCGCTCGCCGAGATGCTCACCATCGTGCTGCGAGGGGAGGGTTTCGACACCGCCGTCGTCGGTGACGGCACTCAAGCGCTGTCGGCCGTGCGAGAACTGCGGCCCGACCTGGTGCTGCTGGACCTCATGCTGCCCGGCATGAACGGCATCGACGTGTGCCGGGTGCTGCGGGCCGACTCCGGCGTGCCGATCGTGATGTTGACCGCCAAGACCGACACCGTGGACGTGGTGCTCGGGCTGGAGTCGGGCGCCGACGACTACGTGATGAAGCCGTTCAAGCCCAAGGAGCTGGTGGCCCGGGTGCGCGCCCGTTTGCGCCGCAACGAGGACGAGCCGGCCGAGATGCTGTCGATCGCCGACGTCGAGATCGACGTACCCGCGCACAAAGTCACCCGGCTCGGCGAGCAGATCTCGCTGACCCCGCTGGAGTTCGACCTATTGGTGGCGCTGGCACGCAAACCCCGCCAGGTGTTTACTCGAGATGTGCTGCTCGAACAGGTGTGGGGTTACCGGCACCCCGCCGACACCCGTTTGGTGAACGTGCATGTCCAGCGTCTGCGGGCCAAAGTCGAGAAAGACCCGGAGAACCCGCAGGTGGTGCTCACCGTTCGAGGAGTGGGATACAAGGCCGGACCTCCGTGATCTGCGCCGCTCGGCGGTGGTCGTGATCTTCGGTTCCAGACGGCGCATCCACCGGCGGTCTGCTCCACTCATTCGTGCCTTGGGCGCGATGGGCCGCACCATCGGGCTCGTGTGGCGACGTTCGCTGCAACTGCGAGTGGTCACGATGACGCTGGGCCTGTCGCTGGTGGTCATCATGGTCCTCGGGTTCGTGCTGACCAGTCAGATCACCGACCGAATCCTGGAAGTCAAGGTGCGAGCCGGCACCGAAGAGATCGAACGCGCCCGTCCCATCGTCAGCGGAATCGTCGGCGGTGAGGAGACTCGGTCACTGGACAGCAGCCTGCAGTTGGCCCGCAACACGCTGATCGACCGCAAAGTGGATGCCGGCGCCCGCCTCGCGGGTGCCTTCGATGCGGTACTCATCGTTCCCGGTGACGGACCCCGCGCCGCCACCGCCGCCGGTCCCGTCGATCAGATTCCCAATACTCTGCGCGACTTCGTCAACGCCGGACAGGTCAGCTACCAGTACTCGACCGTGCATGCCGACGGTTTCTCCGGACCGGCTCTGATCATCGGTAGCCCGACGCCCTCGCCGGTGGCCAACCTTGAGCTCTACCTGATCTTTCCGCTGAACACCGAGGAATCCACCATCACGCTGATGCGTGGAACGCTGGCGACCGGGGCCGTCGTGCTGCTCGGCCTGCTTGCCGCGATCTCGTGGCTGGTGTCCCGCCAGATCGTGCTTCCGGTGCGGTCGGCGTCGCGGATCGCGGAGCGGTTCGCCGAGGGCCATCTGGCCGAGCGTATGCCGGTGCGCGGCGAGGACGACATGGCGCGGCTGGCGGTGTCGTTTAACGACATGGCGGAGAGCCTGCAGCGCCAGATCACCCAGCTGGAGGAATTCGGAAACCTGCAACGCCGCTTCACCTCCGATGTCAGCCACGAACTGCGCACGCCGTTGACCACCGTCCGGATGGCGGCCGACCTGATCCATGACCATGCCGAGGATCTGGACCCCGCGCTGCGGCGTTCCACCGAGCTGATGGTCAACGAGCTGGACCGATTCGAGTCGCTGCTCAGCGATCTGCTCGAGATTTCCCGCCATGACGCCGGTGTCGCCGAGCTGGCCGTCGAGGCCGTCGACCTACGGTCCATCGTGAAGAACGCGCTAGACAACGTCGGACATCTTGCCGAGACCGCGACCGTGGATGTCATCGTCGACCTGCCCGCCCACGAAGTCATCACCGAGGTCGACGCCCGCCGGGTGGAACGAATTCTGCGCAACCTCATCGCCAACGCAATCGACCACGCCGAGCACAAGGCGGTTCGCATCCGGATGGCCGCGGACGTGGACACCGTCGCCGTCACCGTCCGCGATTACGGTGTGGGCCTGCGGCCCGGCGAAGAGAAGTTGGTCTTCAGCCGCTTTTGGCGGGCGGACCCGTCACGGGTGCGCCGTTCCGGCGGGACCGGTCTCGGATTGGCGATCAGCATCGAGGACGCCCGGCTGCATCAGGGCAGGCTGGAGGCGTGGGGGGAGCCGGGTAAAGGCGCCTGCTTCCGGTTGACGTTGCCACTGGTGCGCGGTCACAAAGTCACCAGCAGCCCATTGCCCCTCAAGCCGGTCGACAACGGTGTACCCGCACCGGAACGGCAACTGCACCAGCGCGAACCGGCAGAGGAGAGCGTGTGAGGCGGCTGTTGTGCACGGGGTGGCTGTTGGTGGTCGTGCTGGCTCTCGCCGGGTGTGCCGGTGTGCCCGATTCCTCATCGCCACAGGCCATCGGTACGGTCGCGCGGCCCGCTCCGCCCAGCCTGCCCAAACCCACGCCGGGAATGGATCCGGATGTACTGCTGCGCGAATTCCTCAAGGCCACAGCCGATCCCGCGAACCGGCACCTGGCTGCGCGACAGTTTCTCACCGAGTCGGCCTCCAACTCCTGGGACGACGCCGGTAGTGCGCTGCTGATCGACAACGTCGTCTTCGTCGAAACCCGTGCGCCCGAACGGGTTTCGGTATCGATGCGGGCGGATATCCTGGGCTCGCTCTCGGACATGGGGGTGTTCGAGACCGCTGAGGGAGCGCTACCCGACCCCGGCCCGATCGAACTGGTGAAGACCTCGGATGGCTGGCGCATCGACCGTCTGCCTAACGGCGTGTTCCTGGACTGGCAGCAATTCCAGGAAACCTATAAACGCAGCACCCTGTACTTCGCCGACCCCACCGGGAAGACCGTGGTGCCCGACCCGCGTTACGTCGCAGTGTCCGATTCGGACCAGCTGGCCACCGAACTGGTGACCAAATTGATCGCCGGTCCGCGGCCGGAGATGGTCAAGACGGTGCGTAACCTGCTCGAGCCGCCACTGACTCTGGTCGGACCGGTGACCCGTGCCGACGGCGGAAAGACGGGCGTGGGCCGAGGTTACGGTGGGGCCCGGATCGACCTGGACAATTTGTCCACCACCGATCCGCACAGCAGACAATTGCTTGCGGCGCAACTAATCTGGACACTTTCCCGCGCTGGGGTGAACGGTCCCTACGTGATTAACGCCGACGGCGCCGCGCTCGACGATCGGTTTGCCGAAGGCTGGGACACCGCTGATGTCGCCGCGACGGATCCGGGGGCTGCCGACGGTGCCGCGGCCGGTCTGCACGCACTCGTTGGTGGGTCGCTGTCGCGGCTGGACGGTCAGCGTTCGCCGCGGGTCGCGGGGTCGTTCGGGCAGATGCCCGGACAGACAGCCGCGGCGCTGTCGCGTACCGGCCAGGCGGTCGCCTCGATCGTGACCGCGCGCCCGGGCGCCCCCGACATGTCGGAGACGCTGTGGGTGGGTCCGGTGGGTGGCGCCGCGGCCCAGGCGATGGAGGGACGCAGCCTAACCCGTCCCACCTGGTCGCTGGACGACGCGATCTGGGTCGTGGTCGACGGCATCAACGTGGTGCGGGTGATTCAGGACGCCTCCGGGCAACCCGCCCGCATCCCGGTCGACTCAACGGCCGTTTCGATCCGGTACCCCGGTGAGATCACCGAGATGCAACTGTCTCGCGACGGCACCCGCGCCGCCATGGTGATCGACGGTCGGGTGATCCTGGCCGGTGTCGAGCAGACCAACGACGGCAACTACGCATTGACCTTCCCGCGACGGCTGGGTTTCGGTCTGCGCAACACGGTGGTGTCGCTGTCCTGGCGCACCGGCGACGACATCGTCGTCACCCGCACCGATCCCGGGAGCCCGGTGTCTTACGTCAACCTCGACGGGGTGAACTCCGACGGCCCGAGTCGCAATCTGTTGATGCCGGTGACGACGGTGGTGGCCAACCCGTCGACGGTGTACGTCGCCGATGCGCGGGGCATCCTTCAGCTGTCCAGTTCGGCGGCCGAGGGTGACCCGGGGTGGACCGAGATCCGTCCGTTGATGGTGGCGGGCGCGCTGCCGGTGCTGCCCGGCTGAGGCATTCTTGCAATGGAGCATTCGATGAACATCAATGAGGTCCAGCGTCGGACAGTGATCGCCGGCCTGGGTGGTTTGGCGGGTTCGGCGGTGGCCGCGTGTTCGGTTGGCGGACGTCGCTCCGGGTCCGATTCGGCGGCTGGCTCGGGTTCTGGCTCGGGTTCTGAGGCGGCGCCGGAGATCCTCACCAAGACTGCCGATGTGCCCGTGGGTTCGGGGGTCGTCGTCGGGACATTGGTGGTGACCCAACCTGTCGCGGGGGACTTCAAGGCTTTCTCGGCGGTGTGTACTCACACTGGCTGCCTGATCAACGAGGTGGCCGATGGGACCATCAACTGTCCGTGTCATGGCAGCAAGTTCAGCCTCGACGGCAACGTGGTACGCGGTCCCGCGAATCGGCCTTTGAACGCGGAAGCCATTATAGTCCAAGGGGATTCAATCGTCTTAGGTTGAGGCCGTTAGTTCGGTGCCGTCTAAGCGCCTTCCGGGGTCGTCACTGCCTACCTTTTAGTTCTGTTCTCCTTATGCCCGTCGCGCAGCGGGTGCTCGTCGCCCCAGTGCGCGCCCGCCGCCCAGCGTGTGCCCCCCGGCCCAGCGTGCACTCGCCGCCCAGCGTGTGGTGACGGCGGAGATTCGCCCCCGAAAAAATCGCACTGCCCGCGCGCTCGTTTTGCCACTCGCGCGCCAGTGACGCATTGCGTCGGGGAACTCATTCAGTGGGTCCCAATTGGGTGCGTCCGAAGTGCGTATTGATGTGCTTTTCCTGCTCGGTCTATCTTTGGTGTCAATTACGGGGAAAGATCTTCGGTAGGATCGCAATCCGTGTTGAGAATTGGTGCTGCTGGCAGGTCAGGGGAGTTGCGTGGCGATGCCGCCAGCGCCGCCAGAGGGTGATCCTCCGTCTGGGTTCCAGAATCCGACGCAATCCTGGACATTATCTTCGAATCGATGGCGCCGAATTTTGCTGGTTACTGCGCTCTTTGCGGTCGTAACGTTGGCCGCCGGATTACTTTGGATCACGACTGATGACCGGAAAGATCCCGGTTCGACTAGTTCCGCTGGTGACGTGGATCGCACAGTTGGACTGCTTCGCGAGAAGGATCCTGTTTGCGACGAGTGGGGAAAGCATGCGGACGAGCTTGCCGAAAACACTCGCACCTGGCTAGCAATCGATCCGGCGACACCCGCAGCCAATTGGTCACTGGAACAGCTCGAACGTATCAATACGGCCGCTGAAGCGATATTGAGCGCTACAGATCGGTTTGAGTCGATTCTGCCGCTCGCTAGGAACCCCGTGCTTCAGGAGTTGGTCGCGCAGGTAATTGTGTATTGGCGAGCCTACGTGGATTCGATCCCGGAATACACGGAAAGGGACGGCAAGCTCTCCGGAGTCGCAAGCAACTTTGGTAATGCGGTCACATTTATTTGCGCTGCTATGCCATTAAGCCCACAGGCAGAGGGTAACTCGAGACGCCAATCCTCCACCGAAGATATAGCTGAGCTCACTCCAGTCATCGTGACGTTCGATGCTGCATGTGATGAATTCATGCGGTTGGCCAATAGGCAGAACGCACTCCTGCGAAGTTGGGCCGATGAAGATCCAGCGAAGCCCGCCTCGGAGTGGTCTTCTGAGCAACGGCGACTCAATCGGGCCGCACAAGAAGTGTTGACCAGGGACGCGGGACAGGTCCGCAATATCGCTGAAGGTACTGCCAACACAAGATTTGCCAACCTGTTGTTCACCTATTCGGCTTACGTGCAGGCATTCGTCGAATCTATCCCTAGATATACACAAGCTGATGATCAGCTTTGGAAGGTAGCGACGTACCTAGCGGGTGGATTAGGTTCAGCGTGCGAGGCAGAGCTGTGAGTTGGTGGTCGATTCAGCCCGACGACAGTCAGTACGGTGGTCGAACGGTTGTGGGACCTGCGTGGCCCAATGTTGACGAGCGACTTCTCGCGGCTGCCGCAGTCAGATTCGAATCCCTTCGAGACATCCTGCGTAACTCAGTGATTCCTCAGCTGCAGGTGCAAATGATGCAGCTATCTGATGCGTGGGAGGGCGCTGGGTGGGAGGCGGCACGCACCGAGGCAAGCGCCATCATCGATCGGCATGAGGCAAACGCCGAATTGGCCGATCGGGTTGTAAAGCAGCTGAGAGTGATGGAAGCGTCAGTGGTCAAAGCAAAAGGCGCTGCGAATGAAAATGCTGAACTGGCTCAAGCTGATTGCGTTTTTTACCAACGCGATACGGGCCTCTCCGGAGAAACCCGTGAAACGCTAGTCGAAGCGCGCATTGCTAAAGGCGTCTTGGATAATGAAGCACTCGTGGGCGCTTACGCAATGGAAGTGGCGGGCAATGTTGGCGTAGCCACTGAAATTTCGGACCTAGCTGGAGACTCGTCGGGCGATCGTGAAGCTGCTGTTCCTTCACAAGTCCAAGGACACGGCGGGATCACTGCTGGCAATGTGGCGCCTGTATCCAGTGAGGCACCACTCGTGGGGTTTCGTGGTGGTGGTCCAGGGGAAGCCCGTCGGGTATCCGGTGGGGAATCTAAAGTTGAGCAAGCGATTACATCTGTACCCTTGCAGACCGCGGAACAGCTACCCAACCTCCCCGTCCAGCCGACTCCGCCCCCTGCGGTTGGCGGCCCAAGTCCAACAGTGGGATCGACGTCTACTCCAGCAACAGCATTTGGAGCAGGCGGCAGTGGAACGCCATCCGTGGGATCACACCCGAGTGGCGCCGGGTCCAATACCAACCTAGCCAAGCCCTCCGTGTCACCTGCCACGGCCACTGGCGACAGCTCAACAGCGTCAACAGGGCGCTCGCTGGGTGGATTGAATGCAGCCCCGCAAATTGCTTCGTCGTCAACACCTTTGGCGCCGCCAGCGCCTGCGGTCCAACCGGCGCAGAACCAGCCGGTTTCGCAGAGTGTCACTCCGTCAGCCAACGCGCCGGCATCGGCCGCACCTGGTTTTGGCGGCGGCGTCAGCAGCGCACCGGCGCCAGCTGCGGGCCCCGCCCCGATGCCACTTGGACCGCCCGCCACCCCTGCGCCGTCGGCCCCGACAGGCGCGCCGCCGGTCGGAGCGGGCGTCGTTGCTCCGTCCGCTGGCGCGAGTGCGGCTACGGCTTCCGCAGCACCAGTACCGGTTTCGACTGCACGTGCCGAGCGCGATGCCATCGCGACCGCCGCCGCGGCAGGTGCGCTCCGGCGCCGGAACCGGGGTAAGGACCCCAGTCAACTTGCACACCATATTGCTGCGGCTCTCAACGTCGGGAATGTCGACTTTGGGTTTTACTGGGTAACGGCACTCACCAGCAGTGGCAAGATCGTCGTCGCGAATAGCTACGGCATCGGATACATACCGGCGAAAGTGCTCTTGCCGGAACAAGTCTGCTTGGCCAACGCGGACGGCTCCATTCCCCTAAACGAACGTGCGCAGTGGGCAACCTATCCCGTTCTCGCACTGCAAGGTTGGGCGCAACACCATCACGAGCGGTTGCGCTTACTGATTGCCACCGAGGATCAGCTGCAGGGGTTCGATCCCGGTGTTGCGACGAGCATCCTGCAGCACGATGACATTCCTGACGAGGGCACGATGCGGGGGCGCACCAGGTTGCAAGTAGTGGCGCCGGCTTCGGCGGCGAGGCTCGCCGAGAAAAGCGACAAACGCCTCACGGACCTGTTGCCTCCCGCTAAAGCAGGGCTCGTCCCGCCCGCCGGCGACTTGGCGATGTCGTGGTTCGAAGTATCCAAGCCCCTCATGAGCGGGTCGGCGGACAGGTGCAGAGTGCACCTCAAGGCGATGGCCGCCTACGCGATTGAGGCTTCGGAATCGGCGCAATACCGGACACACGCAGAATGTGATCCCGGGACGCAGCGTGCCGCCATCGCCGATTGGCTGTATTGGCAATGCCAGGACCGCATTCTCGCCGAGGCGCTCAACGGTCCTGCATGTCAGGCTTGGTCGGAGAGGGGTTGACGCGCAGGGGCTTCCGTCGGTTGGGTCTTCTGGACAGGCGCGACACCGGAAGGGGACTTGCCGGCGGCGGCGCCTTCGCCGGCACCCAGCGGACCCTGGTCCTGTGAATCCGGGCGGTCCTCGCGCTCCGGCTTGCCGAGCTGTCCCGCCAGCTGGCTCACCTGCTGCATCGCGCCCTGTGAGCCTTGGGCAATGCCTAGCATCGCCGCGGTCGCCATCCCCGCGATCTGCGTGGGAACCTGGCCCACCGTCTGCATCGCGGTTGCGATGAACTGACCAGTTTGGTCGCTCGCCGATCCGGCGACTGCGGGCTGGGTGCGCGCTGATTGAGAGTCGGCTGCAGTTGTGATTTCCTGCTCAGCGGCTTGGTCGGTCGCCTGATATGCACTGCGCGCACCGGCGAGGTTCGATGCGAACTCCTCTTCGCGGGCACGAGTGGCTGCGACCGCATCGGCGAGTGGTGTGGCGAGCCCGGGCATGATCGCCGAAATCATCTGGCTCATAGGGTCTTCGCCCGGTGGGATCGTCGGTACCGGCGGCACCGTGACGTCGGCCGGATCCCAGTTCAGCGAGGGAGCGTCTACGCGCAACGGTGGTGGGTTGCCCATCAGTCGCCTTTCGTACCGCACTCGGTTCGATTTGTTGAATGCGACCTGAGGCTGAGGATACCGGAGTCCCGACGCTCCGCTCGCACCAACTTGAAGAGCCTGCCGCCGCCACGAGAGTGCTCAGCGAGTCCGTCAAGGAGTCCCTCAGGGCCGCGAAATTCCGCCACCCCGGGGCGCGGGCGAGATGTCAGAGCATGTCGGCACACTGCGGTCATGGCGTCCGTCGCCATTAGGCGGTCACCGAACTCGGCTGGACCGACATTCGGGTGACGGCATGGGACACCGAAGGGGGCACCGTGGCGCGGGTCCAGCAGGCGTGGGTGCGGCGAGCGGGCGGTCAGGGCGGGAATTCGGCCGAAGGCGCGCTCTGGACGCACGCTGGGTGCAAAAGGTGGCGGGCGGAAGAATCCGAGGGAAGGAAGCGGCCGCACGGTGGGTGCAGCAAGCAGTCGGCGGAAGGTCCAGAAACCACGGTGCAGCCGGCCGACAGTTACAGAGCTGCGGGCTAGCAGATGCTCGATATGGTGCTGCCGCTGCAATGCGGCGGCTGCCGAACCCCCGGCACCCGCTGGTGCCCGAGCTGCGCCGGCGAGTTGACGGTTAAGCCCGACCAACCCCACGTCATCACGCCGCGGCTGGACCCCGGGGTGCCCGTGCTCTCGCTCGGCCGCTATTCGGGCGCCCGGCGCCAGGCGATCGTCGCGGTCAAAGAGCGCGGGCGCGCCGACCTGATAGCCCCGCTCGCTCACGCCTTGTGCCAGGGCATCGACCGGCTGCTGAGATGGGGCATCCTCGGGGCCCCGCTATCGGTCATCCCTGCGCCCACCCGCCGTGCGGCGGCGAGGCGGCGCGGCGGTGACCCGGTGACCCGGATGGCGAGGTGCGCGACGGCCGCCCGGCCCGGGCTGGTGGTTGTCCCGGCGTTGCGGCTGAGGGCATTCACCCGCGACTCGGTCGGACTCTCGAGTTCCGACCGGCAGCGCAACATTTCCGGCCGCATCCGGATGGTGGCGCCCGTGACCGGTCCGGCCGTACTGGTCGACGACGTCGTCACGACGGGGGCCACAGCCAGCGAATCGGTCCTGGTCCTGCAGGCCGGCGGCGTCGATATCGTTGCGGTGGTGGCCCTGGCGCACGCCTGACCTGAGCGCATTACACCCGCGTGAAGAGTTGAAATCAGTCTGCGAATTTGGTGGCACGACGGGGTGAACACGGACTACCGTCGGCACCAACCAACCGTGAACAACTCACGGCGGCGCTCAGAAGGTGAGTGGCCGGATATCGCGTCCAGCGGTAGGAGGTGAGTAGTCGACACCTTGCGCCGGCGAGTGGCGCTTTGAAGGTTTCCGCGCCGACGCGAAATCCAGGATGATCCGGGCACGCAAACGCGTGCGAACGCGAAAGAGAATCGAGTTGCCAAGCATGTCAATTAATTCCGCGGACACAGACAGCACGATGGTGGTCGACGAGAGCAGCGCGGCCACGGCCAGCGACGCTAATCCGAACGCCGAGGTCGTGGTCAAGGGGCGCAACGTCGAGGTTCCCGACCACTTCCGCACCCACGTAGCCGAGAAGCTGGCCCGATTGGAACGATTCGACCGCACCATCTACCTGTTCGACGTCGAACTCGATCACGAAAAGAATCGGCGTCAACGCAAGAACTGCCAGCACGTGGAGATCACCGCTCGCGGACGCGGGCCTGTCGTGCGCGGCGAAGCGTGTGCGGACACCTTCTATGGCGCCCTTGAAGCGGCGGTCGACAAGCTGGAAAGCCGGCTGCGCAAGAGCAAGGACCGCCGAAAGATCCACTACGGCGACAAGACGCCGTTGTCGCTGCACGAAGCCACCTCTCTCGAACATCTGGCAGATGCCTTCAAACTGCCCGAGCAGACCTCCGGCGACGGTGGTGCACCCATCGACGGTTCCGCGCCCGCCGACACCGTCGCCGTCGCCGTCGACGACCATGAGCCCGGTCGGATCGTGCGCACCAAGGAACATCCGGCGATCCCGATGACGGTCGACGACGCGCTCTATGAGATGGAGCTCGTCGGACATGACTTTTTTCTGTTCCACGACAAGGAAAGCGATAAGCCCTGCGTCGTGTACCGCCGCCACGCCTATGACTACGGGATGATCCGGCTGGCCTGACTCCGAGCCGGCGCGCCGAGGTACCGACACGGTCCGTAGGCGCGCCGGATTCGGCCTTAGCGGCGGCGCGCCTGACATGCTCGACCAGCGATTTTGGTGCGTCGCCTACGATGGTGTGCGTCTCACTCGTGACGAGTGCCACTAACGCAACAAGGAAAATCGAGGAAACAGCGTGCTGTCGAAGTTGCTCCGTATCGGCGAAGGCCGCATGGTCAAGCGCCTCAAGGGGGTGGCTGACTACGTCAACACCCTCTCCGATGACACCGCCAAGCTGTCCGATGCTGAGCTTCGCGCCAAGACCGACGAGTTCAAGGACCGGCTCGCCAACGGCGCCGACCTCGACGACATCATGCCCGAGGCGTTCGCGGTGGCCCGTGAGGCGGCCTGGAGAGTTCTGAGTCAACGGCACTTCGACGTCCAGGTGATGGGCGGGGCCGCGCTGCACTTCGGCAACGTCGCCGAGATGAAGACCGGCGAGGGAAAGACGCTGACCTCGGTACTGCCCGCATACCTCAACGCGCTGACCGGCGAGGGTGTGCACGTCATCACCGTCAACGAGTACCTGGCCAAGCGCGATGCCGAGCAGATGGGCCGCGTGCATCGCTTCCTCGGCCTAGAGGTTGACGTGATCCTGGGGCAGATGACCTCCGACGCGCGCCGCACCGCCTACAACGCCGACATCACCTACGGGACCAACTGGGAACTCGGGTTCGACTACCTGCGCGACAACATGGCCAACCGTCTGGAGGACGTGGTACAGCGCGGGCACATTTTCGCCATCGTCGACGAGGTCGACTCCATCCTCATCGACGAGGCCCGCACCCCGCTGATCATCTCGGGGCCGGCCGACGGCGGGTCGACGTGGTACACCGAGTTCGCCCGGCTCGCGCCGATGATGAAACCCGACGTCCACTACGAAGTCGACATCAAGAAGCGGGTGGTCGGCGTGCACGAACTGGGGGTGGAGTTCGTCGAGGATCAGCTGGGTATCGAGAATCTCTACGAGGCCGCGAATTCGCCGCTGATCAGCTATCTCAACAACGCCCTCAAAGCCAAGGAGCTGTTCGAACGCGATAAGCACTACATCGTGCGCAACGGCGAAGTTTTCATCGTCGACGAGTTCACCGGGCGCATGCTGGTGGGGCGGCGCTACAACGAGGGCCTGCACCAGGCCATCGAGGCCAAGGAACACGTCGAGATCAAGGCCGAGAACCAGACCGTCGCCACCGTCACCCTGCAGAACTATTTCCGTCTTTACAAGAAACTCGCCGGGATGACGGGCACCGCGGTCACCGAAGCGGCCGAACTGCATGAGATCTACAAACTCGGCGTGGTGACGATTCCGACCAACAAGCCGATGATTCGCAAAGACCAGTCTGATCTGATCTACAAGACCGAGGAGGCCAAGTTCATCGCGGTCGTCGACGATGTCGCCGAGCGCTATGAGAAGGGCCAACCGGTGCTGATCGGCACCACCAGCGTGGAACGCTCCGAGTTCCTGTCCCGCCAGTTCGAGAAGCGCCGCATCCCGCACAGCGTGCTCAACGCGAAGTTCCACGAGCAGGAGGCCGGCATTATCGCCGAGGCCGGCCGGCTCGGAGCGGTGACGGTGGCCACCAACATGGCGGGTCGGGGCACCGACATCGTGCTCGGCGGCAACGTCGACTATCTGCTGGATCACCGGCTGCGCCAGCGCAACCTCGACCCCATCGAGACTCCCGACGAGTACGAGGCGGCCTGGCACGATGAGCTTCCGCACGTCAAGGAGCAGGTCGCGGCCGAGGCCAAGGACGTCGTCGCGGCGGGCGGGCTTTACGTGCTGGGCACCGAGCGGCATGAGTCCCGGCGCATCGACAACCAGCTGCGGGGTCGTTCCGGCCGCCAGGGCGACCCGGGTGAGTCCCGCTTCTACCTGTCGCTGGCCGATGAGCTGATGCGCCGCTTCAACGGCGCCACGTTGGAGACGTTGCTCACCCGCCTCAATCTGCCCGACGACGTGCCGATCGAGGCCAAGATGGTCTCTCGTGCCATCAAGAGCGCGCAGACCCAGGTCGAGCAGCAGAACTTCGACATCCGCAAGGAAGTGCTCAAGTACGACGAGGTGATGAACCAGCAGCGCCAGGTGATCTACGCCGAGCGTCGCCGCATTCTCGAAGGGGAGAACCTGGCCGAGCAGGCGCACAAGATCCTCGTCGACGTGATCACTGCCTATGTCGACGGAGCCACCGCCGAGGGCTACTCCGAGGACTGGGATCTCGAGAAGCTGTGGGAGGGGCTCAAACAGCTCTATCCGGTTGGCATTGACCACCATGATCTGATCGACTCCGATGCGGTGGGCGAGCCGGGTGAGTTGACCCGCAAGGAATTGCTCGATGCGCTGATCGCCGACGCCGAACGCGCCTACGCCGAACGCGAGAAGGAACTCGAAGAGATCGGTGGCGAAGGCGCCATGCGGCAGTTGGAGCGCAACGTGCTGCTCAGCGTCCTGGACCGGAAATGGCGTGAACACCTCTACGAAATGGACTATCTCCGCGAGGGCATCGGTCTGCGCGGACTGGCTCAGCAGCGTCCCGAGGTCGAATATGCGCGTGAAGGCTACGACATGTTCATCGGGATGCTCGAGGGGATGAAGGAGGAGTCCGTCGGGTTCCTGTTCAACGTCGCCGTCGAAGCCTCTCCGGGGCCGGCGGTCTCACCGGTTCCGGCTCCCAGTGGTCGGGCGAAGTTCGCGGCCGACGCGGCTGCGGCCGCCGAGGCGAACAAGGGCGGCGTGGCCACCAAGCAGCGGCCCACCTCGGCTGCATTGCGCGCCAAAGGAGTCGGCAACGATGCGCCGCCGCTGACCTATTCCGGCCCGACCGAGGACGGCGGGGTGGAGGTCACCGGGCCCGGTGGCAATCAGCCCGCCGGAGCCAATGGCGGCGGCACCCGGCGCGAGCGTCGCGAAGCGGCCCGCCAGCGGGGCAGGCGGGCAAAGGACAGCGAGCGCAGGTAGCGTCGACTCTTCGTTGCGGTCGGTGTGAGCTGCTGACCGACTCGCGTACCCCACTGATTGAAACGACGATCTCGCCTGATACTGGAGTGCCAGGGCACCTCACCGATGTGGCGTCACCAGTGCACGGCGTCGACAAACGGCTTATCGCTTAACCGCCCAGGTTTTGGGCCTCAGGCGTCGCGCTCGATCCACTGGGTCAGCGCGTCCTCAAGCGCGGCTGCGACGGTTACTCCCGCTGTCTTGGCGGCCTCCTCAAAACGATGGACAACCTCGGTCGGTACTGAGGCGTTGACCTTGCTACGCGTCGGTTCCTCGTGTGCCCGCAGCTGGGAGGGGTCGGGAGGTATGTGCCGAGCAAGAGTTTCATCGATGGCTTCACGCAGCGCCGGTATCTCCTTGAGCAGGACGACGAGATCTTCGCTTTCGATGCGCAGCATCTCGGCCGGTCCTGTCGTCGTGACCGTCGCTGTACGCAATGTCCCGCTCTTCATCGCTGAATGGCCGATCACCTCGCCGGGCCCCAAGGTGGCAGCGAGCTTACGGCCGACGTATACCCCGACCTCCCCGCTGAGCATGATGAAGCATGAGTCCGCCGGGGTTTGCTCATGAATGAGCGGCCACGGCCCGGACGTCGAATCATGTTCTGCCGATTGGACCAGCCTCTGCAGATCGTGATCGGAGAACTTCGCGAACAAGGGGAATGTACGCAACGTCGCGATGTCTTCTTCTTCGCGTAATTCGACCCATTGTTTCGTCTTCGCACCCAGATGCTTGTGTCGTTTCAAGACCATTTGCAGCAGACTCCTTGACTCGTGGTGCGGACCCTAGCGGCACCTCACGGTTACTGTATTGGCGCCGCACGGTCGCGGTCCGGCGTCTTGGGCAAATTATTAGGTTAAACCGCCGACGCAAAGCCTGTTGCGATGCAGTTGGTCCGGCCCTCCCGGGGCTGGAAGGCTGAACGAATCGGGCCGCTCAGCCGATCTGCAGCGCGACCATGCGCCACCGGTCCCGATACCGTTCGATGCGGGCGGCCACGGCGTGCACACGCCCGGACCGCGTGAACGACGCGAACACCTCCGCCGCCCGGATGTCACCGGGCTTGCCATGTTCATCCCGGTCAGCGTCTACTACAGGGCCGACGGCGCGCACCCGCACCTTGAGCATGGTTGCGCTGCCCCGGTGCGCGGCACCGACACGGGCGACGACGCGGTCGACCAGCGCCGGTGTCATCAAGGGACGCAGCTGAGCGACCGGCCTGCGCCGATCGATGACCTCGATCACCTGGCGCAACGCTGTTTCGGCGAAGACCACTGCCGATCGAGGGGGGACGGGTTCACGGGCGTGGGCGGCGGGGCGCGGCAGCGGATGAAGCGAGCGACGACGCAGCGCGCCGGCGGGTGGTGTTGGACACACGGGCGCCGGCAGCCGCGCGAGCGGCTCCGGGGCGGGCTCGTAGTCGATGATCGGGGTGGTCGTCCACTGCACAGTCCGATCGGGCGAGGTCTGCGAGGGGACAGTCGAAGTCACGATGAGTCTCCAGCGGTCGCGGCGGACGGGAATGACGTCTGCCGGAGAGTTGCAGACGGTTCGATGATTCCACCCCCGACGAGGGCATCGGTGCACTTGTTAGCGCCGCGCAGTTTCTGTCTATAACGTGACACTGTTTGTCGGAGATGGAGGGAGGGCGGCGCCGGGATGGTGACGAGGCTGTCGGCGTCGGATGCGACATTCTTCCGGATGGAGAACTCGGCGACCCCGATGTATGTCGGGTCGCTGTCGATCCTGCGGAAACCCCGCAACGGGCTGAGTTATGAATCTCTCTTGGAAACCGTCGAACGCCGGTTGCCCCAGATTCCGAGGTACCGGCAGAAGGTTCGCGAGGTCCGCTTCGGGTTGGCCCGCCCGGTCTGGGTCGACGACCCGGATTTCGACATCACCTATCACATCCGCCGCTCGGCGCTGCCCTCGCCGGGCAGCGACTCCCAACTGCACGAACTGATCGCCCGGGTGGGTTCTCGCCCATTGGACAAGTCCCGGCCGCTGTGGGAGATGTACCTTGTCGAAGGGCTGGCTAAGAACCGCATCGCCATCTACACCAAGTCGCACCAGGCGCTGGTCAACGGGATGACCGCGCTCGAGATCGGCCATGTGATCGCCGATCGGACCCAGAAGCCGCCCGAGTTCGGCGAGGACATCTGGATCCCGTCGCGCGAACCCAGCGACCGCCAACTCGTGCTGGGCGCGCTCGGCGAGTGGATCGCCCGGCCCACCGCGCAGGCGGCGACATTGCGCTCAGCGATCACCGAGACCCTGACCAGCACCAGCGAGCTGATAGACCTGGGTCGCCGGGTCGCCGATGTGGCACGTACCGTCGCGCGCGGCACCGCGCCGAGTAGCCCGTTGAACACCACGGTCTCGCGTAATCGCCGGTTCTCGGTGTCCTCGGGAAGCCTCGAGGTATTCCGGCAGCTTCGGGCCCGATACGACTGCGACGTCAACGACGTGGTGCTCGCGGTGATTGCGGGTGCGCTGCGGAACTGGCTGATGTCCAGGGGCGAGCCGGTGACGTCGACGACGACGGTGCGCGCGATGGCGCCGATGTCGGTGTATCCCGACGGTGAACTGGACTCAGGCGGACCCGGCCAGGCGATCAGCGCGGTGTCGCCGTTCCTGGTGGATCTTCCAGTCGGCGAAGCCAATCCGGTGGTGCGGCTGTCGCAGGTCGCACACGCCACCGAATCGCATCCCACCGCGGCCAGCCTGGTGGACGCCAGGACGATCGTCACGCTGACCGGCTTCGGCCCGCCGACGTTGCACGCGATGGGCATCCGGGTTGCGACGACCTTCTCGGCCCGCCAGTTCAACCTGCTGATCACCAATGTGCCCGGCGCGCAGAAGCAGATGTACATCGCCGGCACCAAACTGCTGGAGACCTACGCCGTACCGCCGCTGCTGCACAACCAGGTTCTTGCCATCGGTGTGACCTCCTATAACGGGATGCTGTACTTCGGGATCAACGCCGACCGGGACGCGATGAGCGACGTCGACATGCTGCCCAACCTGCTGCGCGAAGCGCTTGACGAACTCGTGGAAGCCGCGCAGTAACGCCTCCCTTCGCCGGGGCTGCACGACCACACGTCCTGCCACGGGACTTCCTTCCTGTTCGGAACAACACGTCATAAAGAAATTCGTCGCAAACACTTGACTGACGAAACACTCGTAAGTGACGATATCCTCAGTTAATGGAGGAGAAGCGACAGTGACGATCGACGTGCACAAGGATTTACACAGTGAGCAGGGTTCGCGCCCTGGTGAACACCCCGGCCGGTCGCGGAATCCCCTGATCAAGGTCCGCGACTTGGCCTGGCTGGAGTTCGAGAAGCCGGACCTCGCCCGCGCTGAAGCCTTCGCCACCGCGTTCGGATTCCGGACGGTCTTGCGCACCGCCACCGGGCTGCAGTTGCGCGGTGGCGATCCGGGCTCGCCGTGCGTGCTGATCCGTCGCGGGCCGCGGTCACGGTTCGCCGGGCTAGCCTTCGCCGCCCAGGACAGGGCTGATGTCGATCGGATCGCCGCGGCAACCGGGGTGCCGACGCGGGCGCTTCCGCAGACGATCGGCGGAATTGCCGTCGATCTCACCGATCCGAGTGGAATTCCGGTTCGGGTGGTCGCCGACACGCACGAGATGTCGGCTCTGCCCGGGCAGCAGCCGCGCACCTTCAACTTCGGGCACGACGTGCACCGCGCCAACAGCACGCAGCGGCCACTCCGCGAACCGGCCCGGGTGCAGCGACTGGGCCACGTCGTGCTGCAGAGCACCAGCTACATCCGGACGCTGAACTGGTACCTCGATCACTTCGGACTGATCGTCAGCGACTTCATGTACTACGAAGGCCAGCGCGACCGGGGTCCGACGATGAGCTTCATCCGTTGCGATCGCGGCTCGACACCTACCGACCACCACACCCTCGCCCTAGCGCTGGGACCCTCCAACAGGTACGTCCACTCCGCATTTCAGGTCTGCGACCTCGATGCGATCGCTGCGGGCGGCGAGTATCTCCGCGAGATCGGCTACCACCGGTCGTGGGGGATCGGCAGGCACATCCAGGGCAGCCAGTTGTTCGACTACTGGCGCGACCCCGACGGGTTCCTGGTTGAGCACTTCGCCGACGGCGACATGTTCGACAGCACACTGGAACCGGGCTGGGCGCCGTTCACCGCCTCCGGCCTCGCTCAGTGGGGGCCACCGGCGACCAAGGACTTTCTCGGCATCGCACCCGGCCGAGATTCTGCGCGTGAATTGCGGTCGATGCTGGCGGCAGTTCGCGACGACAGCAATGAATTCGATATCACCCGCCTGCGCGGACTCCTGAAAGTGGCACGCTCATGACAGTATCCGTCTTCCGCACCTCCGACGCATGGTGGGCGGGCACTTCCGACATGGTCGCCAAGGTCGACACGCGTGCGGTGACCACCGCACAGCTGCTGGCCGACCGAACGGCAATCGAAAAGGCCCTGGCGAGCACCGAGATCGTCCCGGTGAGCACCCTCCCACTGCTCGCGCCGGTGACCGCGCCGTGTCGAGTAGTGGCACAGATGACCAACTTCGCCTCTCATGTCGAAGACGTCGGAGGTGACCTGAGGAAGGTGCCGCTCACCTTCTTTCGCAAGGCGTCGGGGTCGATCGCCGGCCCTACGGACGACATCGTCAAGCCCGGCCACGTCCGGCTGCTCGACTATGAGGTCGAGATCGGCCTGGTTATCGGCCGCGATGTGCCCGTTGGCGAGAAGATCACCCCCGACAACCTCGCTGACTTCGTCTGCGGCCTGGTGGTCACCAACGACGTGTCGGCCCGCGATGTCCAGTTGACGAAAACCCAGTTCTACGAGTCGAAGTCGTATCCCACATTCACGCCGGTCGGGCCCGCCCTGGTGTTGCTCGACGCCGACGAGTTGCGGCGGTTCGGCGAACTGCGCCTGCGGCTGCGGGTCAATGGTGAACTGCGCCAGAACAGTACAGTCGGCGCGGACATGATCTATCGGCCGGCCGAGGCCCTTGCCGCCCTTTCTCGGTTCCAGCGCCTCGACGCAGGCGACCTGGTGCTGACCGGCACACCGGTCGGCACCGCTCTGTCGGCGCCGCCGAAGCTGGTCCAGAAGATCGTCGGTCTGATGCCCGATGACCTCAAGTGGAAACTGTTTTTCGGCGGCCAGGCCAAGAACACGCGCTATCTGCACGATGGCGACGTCGTCGAGGCCGGCGTTGCCACCGAGGACGGCAAGATCGACCTCGGTACCCAGCACAATGTCGTGCGGTACGCATGACCGACATCCCGGATTCCGTACCGGTGGTGATCGTCGGCGCAGGACCGACCGGCGTCGCCGCGGCCACCACGCTCGCCCAGTACGACATCGACTGCCTGGTACTCGATCGCTGGGAGGGCGTCTATCCGCAGCCGCGCGCCGTGCACCTGGACGACGAGATCTTCCGTCTGATAGCCGGGTTGGGCTGTGCGGACGAGTTCGCCGCAATCTCCCGGCCGGGTCTCGGGCTGCAACTGCGAGACCGGAACTTCCATGTGCTCGCCCAGTTCCACCGTGGCGCGAGCACTCACGGCTACCCGCAGGCCAACATGTTCGACCAGCCCGTCTTCGAGGCGATGCTGCGACGCAACCTCGGGCGCTTCCCGCGCGCGATGGTGCGTGGCAACGCCGAGGTGACGGGGGCAGTGCAGGCCGGTCCGGGAAAGGTTCTGGTGACGTTCACCGACCGGATCACCGGGCGGCAGCACCGGGTGGAGACGACGTATCTGCTCGGCTGCGACGGCGCGAACAGTCTGATTCGCACCGCGATCGGGACCTGCATGGAGGACTTGAAGTTCCACCAGCGATGGCTCGTAGTCGACGTCGCGACGACCGCCGACCTCAACCAGTGGGACGGCGTGCACCAGGTATGCGATCCGCACCGGGCAGCGACGTTCATGCGCATCGCCGCTACCCGCTACCGGTGGGAATTCCGGCTGCTCGCAGGCGAAACCGCGAATGACTATCGCACGCTGTCGGCGGTGTACCCATTGATCCGGCCTTGGGTGACGGACATTGAGCTAGGCCGACTCGAACTGTTACGTGTTGCCGAGTACACCTTCCGCGCGCAAGTGGCCCACCGCTGGCGCCGGGGCAACATGTTCATTCTCGGTGACGCCGCACATCTGACACCTCCGTTTATCGGGCAGGGGCTCTGTGCCGGGCTGCGCGACGCGACGAACCTCGCCTGGAAGCTTGCCGGAGTGCTCAGTGGCGGGCTGCCGGAAAGCGTGCTCGACAGCTACGAGAAGGAACGGGCTCCGCACGCGCGCTACATGATCCAGTTCGCCCGCGCGATGGGCTTCGCGATGACGGCCGGCGGTGAGGCAGGCAATCTGCTTCGGCGGCTGGTGATCCCGCGCCTGCATCTGATCCCGGGCATCAGACGGAAGATCCTCGACAGCACCACTCCCGCCCTCAATAGAAGTTCGATGGTGTTTAAGACTCGCCGGCGACGCCAACTGGCGGGCCGGTTATGCCCAAACGCCGTGCTGCGGGATGGTCGCCGTCTAGACGCGGTGATCGGCCACAGGTTCGGCGTGATCACCACCGCTGCTCCGACCGCGTCGCAGTGCGAGGCGCTTGAACGCAGGGGTGCAATCGCGGTGACTGCCCATCCCGGAACGGAATTGGCACACTGGCTGCAGCGGGGGCGGGCCGGCGCGGCGGTGGTGCGCCCCGACCGGACGGTGCTGTGCGCCTCCCGTGACATCGACGAAATACTGAGCAAGGTACCGGTTTTCGCACTGTCTCGACCAGAAGGGCAACGCGCGGGACGGGTGATGGCCCCATCGACATGTCGGTCCGCGTGACCTGCGTACCAGACGGGGCTTGGTACATTGAGCGGAACCCAACACCACATGAGGTGGCGATGACACAGCAGCCGAACGGGCGGCCGGACCGCACGCAGCGCCGCAAGAAGCAGACGCGAGGGGCATTGATCAAGGCCGCGCAAGGCTTCATCGCCGCCGGCACGTTCAATGTGCCCGTATTGGAGATCACCCAAGCCGCGGATGTCGGAATGGGGTCGTTCTACAACCATTTCGACAGCAAGGAAGCGTTATTCAACGCGGCGCTCGATGAGATCTTCGATGGCTACGGCGCATTGTTGGATCGATTGCCCGAAGTGGCGGATCCGGCCGAGACGTTCGCCCGCAGCTTCCGGCTGACGGGCCGGCTGTTTCGGCGGCGGCCCCAGGAGAGTCGAGCATTGCTCAACTCGGGCTTGACAGCAGTGCTCTCCGATCGCGGGCTTGCTCCGCGGGCGCTGCGCGACATCAAGGCGGCCAACCGCGCCGGCCGCTTTCAGGTGGCCGACCCGGAACTCAGTTTGGCGTTGGCGGCGGCGGCGCTCGTGGCGCTGGGTCAATTGCTGTTCGATGATCCTGGCCGCGACGACGCCGAGACGACCGATCGGATGGCCGCGGATCTGTTACGGGTGTTTGGCGTTCCTGCAGAGGAGGCACGCGACATCTGCGGACGACCGCTGCCGAGTCTGGACGAACTCGTCGAAAATGGCTCGGCGGCTTGACTAGTCATCGTAGATGGGCGGCTCCGCCAGCGGCGTGACTGCGTTCTCGCGATGGGTGAGCGACCGGGCCGCGATCGCGAACTGCCGGAGCTTGTCCACGACGGTTTGCCCTTCGGGGGTGTGCCCCCAGATGCTGATGCCCTGATGGGTGGTTGGCTGCCAGGTGGATTCGTCGACCACGATCGGGTTCCAGCCCACCTCCCACTCGAACCCCGAGGGCGTCAGCGCATAGTAGGACAGTTCCTTGTCATTGGTGTGCTGGCCGACCGAGAGGGCCATGTCGAAACCGAGTCGGGTGACCCGCTGATAGGAGTCCACCATGTCGTCCAGCGTCGCCATTTGAACATTGACGTGCTGGACGCGGGTGCGAATCGGGTTCACGGGCAGAGTGTTAACCGAGGCGATGGCAACGGAGTGGTGGCGTTCGTTGACGCGTAGGAACCGGATCTTGAGCTTCAACCCGTTGATGGTCTCGTCGATGTAGTCGGACAGTCGCGCATCGAAGACGTGGTCGAAGTATCCACGGACCAGGTATGGATTCTTGGTGGTCAGCGCAACGTGGCCCAATCCGCCGTCGCCGGTGACGAACCCGCTGCTGGGGATGTTCAGCGGCATCGGCGCGGTGCGGGCGGTCGTGTAGATCTCCTGGGTCAGCCCATTGGGGCCGGGAAACCGCAGGAACCGCTCGACTCCGCGCAGTTTGGCGTCGTCGTCGGACCCCTTGGTGCTGGGTACTCCGTGGTCGGCGACGCGGCGCGTGATCTCGTCGAAGGTGGCGTGATGGTCGATTTGCCAGCCGAGTGCGATGACGTCCTCGGCGGGCCCCCGCCGCAACAGCATTCGGCATTCGTTGGCGTCGAGCCGGAATCGCATGGCATCGTGCGCCAAGTCGTCGACGTGCATACCGATCGCGTCGCGCCCGAATCGCTTCCAGTCGTCGAACTTCTCGGTCTCGATCACGATGTAGCCGAGGTGGACATTTCCGAAGACCGAATTCAGGTTGTCGGACATCACTTTCCTCCCAGAAAAGCCGCGGTGACCGCATTGAACAAGTCGGCTCGCTCCCACTGAACCCAGTGTCCGGTGTTGGCGGTGACAAGCACGTCGGCATTGGGCATCCGGCTGCCCAAAATCGCTGCACCGCTCGGCTTGTTGACCTTGTCGTCGCGGCCCCATATCACCAGCGTGGGTATTCGTAGCTCGGCCAGCCTGCGGTCTCGAGTGAAGTCCATCCGCCACAGTGCCCGCAGGCCGGCGGGGCGCTGCAGCGGCGGGTCGGCGACGACTTCGGGATCGATCGACGCCCGAAATCGGGATTCGATTAGATCTTCCGGAACCGCGTCGGCATCGTAGACCAGATAGGTACGGATGAACGTGCGCAGTTTGGCGAGGCTCGGGCCGTCCCCACCGTAATAGGCGAGCAGGTTCTTCAGCCCGGCCGTGGGCAGCCCGCGGGTGGTGCCGATGCCGCCGGGCCCCATCAGCACAAGCCTGTCCACCCGGTGCGGGGTATCCAGTGCGAGGCGGAGCGCGCAGGCTCCGCCGTAGGAGTTGCCGACCAGATGCGCTCGGGGGATGCCCATTTGGTCGAGCATCCCGCGTATGTGGCCGGCAAGGTAGCCGAACGGATCGCTGCCATCGACGCCCTTGGAGGATCGACCGTAGCCTGGCATATCAGGCACGATCACCCGGTACTGCTCGGCCAGGGCATCGATGTTGCGGGAGTAGTTGGCCACCCCCGACGCGCCCGGCCCGCCGCCGTGTAGCAACACCACCGGTGTGCCGGAGCCCTTCTCCGCAACGAAGATGGCCTTTCCGTTGACCCGGACGGTCTGCTCGCTCATTGTGCTGCTGGTCATTTCGATCACATCCTTACGACGAGAATCCGGCCGGGGGAGCCGGTAGGGGGTGGCCGGCCTTGCCGCCGGCATAGACGAACCCATCGGGACGGACAGCGACAGCCGACGCGCCCTTCCTCTCCATCCATCGGGTCAAAGATCCGTCGCAGTCGATGACGCCGTCGACGACGGGGGCGGTGCCCGCCGGAGCGACATTCAGAACGGGAACCCCAGCGTCGCGCCAGGCCGAGAAGTCCAGTGGCGCCCCGACGTGCAGGACCGTCCATCGGCCGCCGACGATGTCGTCCAGGCGAACCGTGTCACCCTTTTCGTCGACCACCCACGGCTGCGGAATGAGCCAGCCCGCGGCGCCGGTGCTGTTCTTGGCCAGGAGTCCGTCGCGGTATCGGGCGTCGGGGAGCCAGCGGTGCTCGCGCAGCCAGGTCGTGGTGTAGGGCACCTTGGTCGCTGCCCGGAAGAAATGGTTGCGCGCGGCGGCCCGCCATCGGCTGCGCTGAATGATGAGCTTGCCGGTCTTAACCGCGCGGTTGGTCACTTCCTTGACGTGCGGCAGCCGCTCGGCCTGATACGAGTCCAGAACCGACTCCGGCAGTTTCCCTTGCAGTACTGCGGCGAGCTTCCAGCACAGGTTGGCCACATCGCGCACCCCTGCGCACATCCCCTGACCGATCCACGGTGGCATGGCGTGGGCGGCGTCCCCGGCCAGGAAGACCCGACCGACCCGCCAACGGTCAGCGAAGCGGACATGATGGCTGTAGCAGGCGAAGCCGAGAATCTTGACGTTGTGCTCGCTGATGCCCTGGCCGCGCAATACCTTCCAGATCGCGTCCTCATTGAGCAGTTCGCGTTCGTCTTCGCCGTCGTGCACCGGAAACTCCCAGCGATGATGGCCGAGGGGGGTGGGACAGTCGACCGTTGGGCGGGCGGGGTTGCAGTGAAACCTCAGCCGGTCGTATCCCGGCCATTCCTCGAGCACCTTTGTGTCGATGACGATCCAGCGTTCGCTGAAGGTGCGTCCGCTGAAGCCGACGCCCAATTGCCCACGGATGGCGCTGGATCCGCCGTCTGCGGCGATGACGTACGACGCCCGGATTCGCCGGAACTCGTCGACAGTCAGGTCGGCGAGCAGCAATTCGGCGTGGTCGGACCGCTGGTTGACACGCAGGCATTCGTGCTCGAGTAGAACCGAGACGTTCGGGAAGCGGTCGACGCCGGCGCGTAACACCTTCTCGAGGGCGGGCTGGTAGATGAATTGCTGTGGCGGGTGTCCGTTCCCGCGCGGCGTCGGCAGTAACTTCACGAAGGGCACCCCCTTGGCGTCGACGAAATTCGCACCGCAGCCCGGCTGCATGTCGGCGCTCAGTCGGTCGGCCAGCCCGATTTGCTGCCAGATACGCACAACTTCTTCATCGGTGGAGATGGCCCGTGCTCGCGTATAGATGTTGGGGTCGCGCTCGATGACGACGACCCTGAGTCCCTGCTGTCCCAGCAGGTTGGCGGCGGTGACGCCGACGGGACCGTAGCCGACGATGGCAACGTCGTAAAGCATCTGATCGGTCACGGGGGACTCCTCTGACTCTTGTTAATGTAGCGCTCCATACAGTAAGGTATCGGAGTGTGATCGTCAACACCCGCAAGGAGGCAGCGTGACGGAAAGTGAATCCCGCGGCAGTCGGCCGCGACGGACCAGGGCCAATGGCGAGCAATCCCGTGAGCGGATTCTGGACGCCGCCACGGAAGTGGCCACCGAACGCGGCTATGACGGCACCACGATCTCGCTGGTCAGCAAGAAGAGCGGGTTGCCGCCAACCTCCATCTACTGGCAGTTCGCCGACAAGGACGACCTGATCGCCGCGGTCATCGAGCGAAGTTTCGCGCGGTGGCTGGCGGCACTGGACTGGCCCGGCGCCGAAGCACTTGAGGAGCAGGCCAGACAGATCGGTCCGCAGGTCGCCAAGGCGCTGCTGGATGCCCCCGACTTCATCCGACTGGGCCTGATGCTGGCACTGGAGCGTCGCCCGGTGGAGCCGCGCGCGCGGGAGGTCTTCCTCGAGGTACGGGCCGAGGCCTTTCGCCGCTTCGCCGGGATGGTGCGCGGCCTGGCTCCCGAGCTGGACGAGGAGGGAGTCAACCTCATCACGACCTATGCGATCGCCGGAGCCGACGGTCTGTTCATCGCCAAGGAGATCGGCGGCGACTCGGTTGACCTGATCAGTCTGTTTCAGCTGCATGCGCGAGTGGTGTTCGAGAAAGCCGCCGAGCTGCTCCACCCCACCAGTGGCGCTCGTGACGTCGGTGAGGAGCATGGGGGTGAGTGAAATGCGATATCCGGTGGCAATTCTCGGCTCCGGCAACATCGGCACCGACCTGATGATCAAGGCGCTTCGCAGCGGGCCGGTGGCGATGGTGGCGATGGTCGGAATCGATCCCAACTCCGATGGACTCGCACTGGCCAGGAGGCTGGGGGTGGCGACGTCGTCTCAGGGCATCGACGGCCTGCTTGCCATGCCGGAATTCGAGGATGTTCGCCTCGTGTTCGACGCCACCTCGGCGATCGCCCATGTCGAGCACTGGAAAGCTCTGCACGACAAGAACGTCCGCGTACTCGACCTGACCCCTGCAGCGGTCGGCCCGTTCTGCGTGCCCGTGGTCAACCTCGACGATCACATCGATGTGGCCAACCTCAACATGGTGACCTGCGGTGGTCAGGCCACGGTGCCGATCGTCGCCGCCGTCAGCGAAGTCGCACCCGTCGCCTACGCCGAAGTCGTGGCGTCGATCGCAGCGAAGTCGGCCGGGCCGGGAACCCGAGCCAATATCGACGAGTTCATCGGAACCACTTCCGCCGCGATGCGTGTCATCGGCGGGGCGCAGCGGAGCAAAACGGTGCTTGTGATCAACCCGGCGGATCCGCCAGTCCTCATGCGCAACACGATCTACTGCCTGGTCGAGGGGGACTGTGACCACGCCGCGATCGAGGCGTCCATCCTGGCGATGGTCGAGCGGGTCCGCCGCTATGTGCCGGGGTATGCCGTCAAGCAGACGGTGCAATTCGAAACCTTCGGTCGCGACAGCGCTTTGCACATCCCGGAAACCGGAAAGTTCATCGGCACCCGGGTTACCACGATGCTGCAGGTAACCGGCGCCGGCGATTACCTCCCGACCTACGCCGGCAATCTCGACATCATCACCTCGGCTGCGCTGGCCACCGCCGAGCGAATCGCGGAGCATTCCATAACCTTTGTAAGGCAGCCGAAATGACCAACCACCTATACATCAGCGATGTCACCCTGCGCGACGGAATGCACGCGGTACGACATCGGTACACCCTGCGACAAGTCGCCGCCATCGCGGCGGCGCTCGATAGCGCGGGCGTCGATTCGATCGAGGTTGCGCATGGCGACGGCCTCGGGGCTTCGAGTTGTGTCTATGGATTCGGTGCGCATACCGACCTGGAGTGGATCGAGGCCGTCGCGGCCGTGGTGCGCAATGCCCAGGTTGCGACTCTGGTGCTGCCGGGCATCGGAACGATTCGTGATGTCGCCGCCGCGCACCGAGCCGGGGCCGGGGTACTTCGTGTCGCGACTCACTGCACCGAGGCAGATATCTCCGCCCGCCACCTCTCCGCGGGTCGCGAAATGGGCATGGACACGGTGGGCTTCCTGATGATGAGCCATCTGGCCAGTCCGCAGCAACTGGGGAAGCAGGCCCGGCTGATGGAGGGATTCGGGGCCCGATGTGTGTACGTGGTCGACTCCGGTGGTGCCATGGGCATGCCCGAGATCGCCGAGCGAGTCGACTCCCTTCGTCAAACTCTCGACAGTGCAACCGAGATCGGAATTCACGCGCACCACAACCTCTCGCTGGGCGTGGCCAACTCCATGGTGGCCGTCGAGCATGGCTGTCGGCGGGTCGACGCGTCTCTGGCGGGCATGGGCGCCGGTGCCGGCAATGCGCCGCTGGAGGTCTTCATCGCGGCCGCTATCCGAAGGGGTTGGCAGCATGGTTGCGATCTGCACGCACTCGAGGACGCCGCCGACGACCTGGTGCGCCCGTTGCAGGAACGTCCGGTCCGGGTGGATCGCGAGACGCTCACTCTCGGATTTGCCGGCGTGTACTCGAGTTTCCTACGTCACGCGGAGGCGGCGGCGGACCGCTTCGGGATCGACGCCCGGGCGCTGCTGGAGGAGGCGGGGCGCCGCGGTCTGGTCGGCGGGCAGGAGGACCTGCTCGTCGACATCGCCGCGGAGCTGACCGGTTAGCGTTGAGATTTGCCGGTACGGCCGCTGGCGGACATCTACGATTCCCGGGTGGGCAACAAGAAGGCCGGTAAGCCGAAGCCGAACAAGATCCCGAATAGCCTTTATCGCGCAGAGCTTTTCCGTCTGCAGACCGAACTGGTCAGGTTGCAGGAGTGGGTGCGCGAGACCGGTGCCCGCGTCGTCGTCGTCTTCGAGGGCCGTGACGCCGCCGGTAAGGGCGGCGCAATCAAACGGATCACCGAGTACCTGAGTCCGCGGGTGAGCCGCATCGCCGCATTGCCCGCACCTTCGGACCGGGAGCAGGGTCAGTGGTATTTCCAGCGCTACATCGAACACCTGCCCGCCAAGGGTGAAATCGTGCTGTTCGATCGGTCCTGGTACAACAGGGCCGGCGTCGAGATCGTGATGGGATTCTGCACGCCCGCCGAGCACACGTTGTTCTTGCGCCAGACACCCATTTTCGAGCAGATGCTCATCGACGACGGCGTGCTGTTGCGTAAGTACTGGTTCTCGGTGTCCGATGAGGAGCAGCTCCGGCGATTCCGTTCCCGCCTCAAGGATCCCGTTCGGCAGTGGAAGCTCAGCCCGATGGACCTGGAGTCGATCTACCGCTGGGAGGACTACTCGCGGGCCAAGGATCAGATGATGGTGCACACCGATACGCCGATGAGTCCCTGGTACATCGTCGAGTCCGATGTGAAGAAGCACGCGCGGCTGAACATGATCGCGCATCTGCTCTCGACCATCGACTACTACGACGTCGAGCGGCCCAAGGTCACTCTGCCCAAACAGCCGGTCCGCAGCGGAAACTACCGGCGGCCGCTGCGTGAGTTGTCCACCTACGTCGACGACTATGTCGGGACGCTGATGTCGGGACGCTGATGTCGGGACGCTGATGTCGGGACGCTGATGTCGGACCACTGATACGTCACGCCGACTGACCGGCTCTGTCGCTAGTCTCAAGCTGTGCGCGTCTACGTCCCCGCAACCCTGGCCATGCTGGCGCGGCTGGTCGCCGACGGATCGCTGCATGCGGTGAACGGGACCGTCTTCGCGGTGACCCCGAGATTGCGTGAATCGTACGCCGACGGCGATGAGGACGAACTGGCCGACGTGGCACTACGGGATGCCGCTCTGGCGTCGCTGCGACTCATCGGCGACTCCGATGCGCAGCCGACCGCGGGTTCGCCGGCGCGCCGGGTGGTACTGGAAGCCGACGTCGACGACGCCGCCGCCACGCTGCGGCCCGATCTCGACGATGCCGTCGTGCGGCTGGCCGGGGCCATCTCGCTGGAGCGGGTGATCGCCGCCTACGTCGACAACGCGGCGGCCGAGTCTGCGGTGCTGGCCGCCGTCGAGGTGATCGACGCCGCCGATCTGGGTGACGAGGACGCCGAGTTGACTGTCGGTGACGCCCAAGACCACGACCTGGCCTGGTATGCCCCCCAGGAGCTGCCTTTTCTGCTGGAGCTGCTCTGAGTTGGATACGGTACCGTAAGTTACGGTACCGTAGGTAGGCGGTAACTACCGAGACCTGGCAGGAGCCGGCATGGCCAAGAACACCATCAAGACGACGGCCATCGTCGCCGATACCGTCCGACCGTCCGTTGCGGGCGCGAAGCGCCACCCGGGATGGCGCCTGCTTCGGGCCGTCGTGGGCCGGATCACCACCCCGCTGCTGCCCGACGATTACCTCAAGCTGGCCAATCCGCTGTGGTCGGCGCGGGAACTGCGGGGCAAGGTACTCGATGTCCGACGGGAGACCGTCGACTCCGCCACCCTGGTCATCAAGCCCGGCTGGGGATTCTCGTTCGACTATCGGGCGGGCCAGTACGTCGGGATCGGCCTGCCGATCGACGGGCGCTGGCGTTGGCGGTCCTACTCGCTGACCAGCGTCCCCGACGTGAAAGGTCCGTTCCGTGGTGGCCGCTCGCGCACCATCACCATCACGGTCAAGGCCATGCCGGAGGGGTTTCTGTCCACCCACCTGGTTGCCGGTGTGCGACCCGGCACGATCGTGAGACTGGCTGCGCCCCAAGGCAACTTCGTACTTCCCGACCCGCCGCCCGCCTCGGTGTTGTTCCTCACCGCCGGTTCGGGCGTCACGCCGGTGATGTCGATGCTGCGGACGCTGGCACGCCGGGCAGCCATCGGCGACCCCGGTCACGTCGTGCACCTGCATTCGGCGCCGACTGCCGCCGACGTCCTGTTCGCCGAGGAGCTCTCCCGGTTGGCGGATCAGCACGACGGATACCGGCTTCATCTCCGGGCCACCCGTAGCGAGGGACGACTGGATCTGGACCGGCTCGACGAGGTGGTTCCCGATTGGCGACTTCGGCAGACCTGGGCATGTGGACCTGCGCCGATGTTGGCGGCCGCTGAACGGACCTGGGCGGCCGCGGGTGTGGCCGACCGGCTGCATCTGGAGAGGTTTGCGGCCGCGCGCACCGCGGTACACGGACGGGGCGGGAGCGTCGAATTCGCGCGTGCCGGTAAAGCCGCCACGGTGGACGCCGCGACGTCCCTGCTTGACGCCGGTGAGGCCGCCGGGGTGCAGATGCCCTTCGGTTGCCGAATGGGTATCTGTCAGTCGTGCGTTGTCGGGCTACTTGAGGGGCACGTCCGCGATCTGCGTACTGGGGTCGAACACGAGCCCGGCAGCCGCGTACAGACATGCGTCTCGGCGGCATCGGGAGATTGCGTGCTCGACGTCTAGGGTTTACTGGCCAGTAACCTACGATTGCGTAGGTTACGCTAGCGTAGTGACGAGAGGAGGCTGAATGGCGATCACCGACGTACCCGAATTCGCGCATCTGACAGATGCGGACATCGAATGTCTCGCGGTCGAACTGGATGCGATCCGGCAGGACATCGAGGACTCACGCGGCGCGCGAGACGCCCGGTACATCCGTCGCACCATCGCATTTCAGCGAGCCTTGGAGGTGACCGGACGACTCCTGCTGGCGGGTGGGTCCAGACGCGGGTACTGGTGGGCCGGTACCGCGACGCTGGGTGTGGCAAAGATCGTCGAGAACATGGAGATCGGCCACAACGTCATGCACGGCCAGTGGGATTGGATGAACGACCCCGAAATACATTCCTCAACGTGGGAGTGGGACATGAGTGGGTCGTCCAAACACTGGCGATTCACCCACAACTTCATGCACCACAAGTACACCAACATCCTGGGCATGGATGACGACGTCGGCTATGGCGTCATCCGCGTGACGCGGGACCAGAAGTGGAAGCCGTTCAACCTTTACGGCAATCTGCTTTTCAATACGCTGCTGGCGATCGGCTTCGAATGGGGAGTCGGCCTGCAACATTTGGAACTCGGAAAGATCTTTAAGGGTCGTGACGATCGGCGTGCCACGCTGAAACGGCTGCGGGAGTTCGGCGCCAAAGCCGGTCATCAGGTGGCCAAGGACTACCTGGCCTATCCGGCGCTGACCTCGCTGTCTCCCCGCGCTACATTCAAGTCCACGCTGACGGCCAATGTGGTGGCCAACATCTTCCGAAACGTCTGGGCCAACGCGGTCATCTTCTGCGGCCACTTTCCGGACGGGGCAGAGAAATTCACCAAGACCGATATGGTCGGCGAGTCGCAGGGGCAGTGGTATCTCCGGCAGATGCTGGGGAGCGCGAACTTCGAGGGCGGCCCGCTGCTGCGGTTCATGAGCGGCAATCTCTGCCACCAGATCGAACACCATCTGTACCCGGATCTGCCCAGCAATCGACTCCACGAGATTTCGCTTAGGGTGCGCCAGATCTGCGACAAGTACGACCTTCCCTACACCACGGGTTCCTTTCTGGTGCAGTACGGCAAGACCTGGCGCACGATCGCCAAACTGTCTCTGCCGGAACGCTTTCTGAGCGACACCGCAGACGATGCACCGGAGACGCGCAGCGAGCGGATGTTCGACGAACTTGATGCGAGCGAACGCCGCGGCCTGCGGTCAGCCATCGCCGCGGTGCGGGCGCGGCGCCGTGCCCATAGGCGATCGAAGGCCGCCGTCGGGACCGGTGGCCTCGCCGCCTGAAGGCTCTGGCTATCTCATCAGATGCGTCGAGCTCATCAGAAGCGTTGAGCCTGCGGTGAGGGCGAGGTTCACTCGACCTTTCCCGCCTTCGGCGCAGCCTGAAAGTAGGCCAGTTGCGCGCTAAGTCGGTTGGGCGCTAAGTCAGCTGGGCACGTAGTCGAAGGTGTCCGGATTCGGCCCGATGCGGCCTTGCTCGCCCTTGTCCAGCGCGGAGATGGCGTCGCAGTCGTCGGCAGAAAGTTCGAAGTCAAAGAGCGCGAAGTTGTCCTTGATGCGTTGCAGTGTTACCGATTTCGGAAAGACGATGTCGCCGCGCTGGATATGCCAGCGAAGCACCACCTGTGCCGGCGATCTGCCGATATCCCCGGCAATACGTCCAACGACTGCGTCGTCAAGTACCCGGCCCTGGGCAATCGGCGACCACGCTTCGGTCGCGATGCCGTGCTGACGCCCGTAGGCCCGCACCTCATCGTTGGCGAAGTACGGATGCACCTCGATCTGATTCACCGCCGGCACCGTATCCGTTTCGGCGGCGAGTCGACGGAGGTGGGCGACCTGAAAATTCGACACTCCGATGCTGCGGGCACGGCCGTCTTTCGCGAACTCTTCCAACACTTTCCAGGTCGTTACGAAGTCGCCGTCATAGAGGGTGGGTAGCGGCCAGTGGATCAGGAACAGGTCGACGTAATCGAAACCCAGCGCGGTGAGCGTCTGCTCGAACGCCCGCCTGGCGTCGTCGGGGCGGTGGTAGCCATTGTTGAGCTTGCTGGTGACGTACACCTGGCTCCGGTCTATTCCGGCATTTCGAATGCCCTCTCCGACGCCCTGCTCGTTTTGGTACATCTGCGCGGTGTCGATGTGGCGGTAGCCGATGTCCAGTGCTGTCTGCACGGCCGCCGCGGTCTCCTGGGGTGCGATCTGGAATACGCCGAATCCCAGCTGGGGTATCCGGGTTCCGTCGTTCAGCTCGATCTGGGGGACCTGTGTCATGTCACGCTCCTTCGCCGTCAGCGTGCCCAGGCCACGGCTGTGGCAAACCACATGTGCGAGCGCGCGCGAAATGCCAGTCTAGGCGGCGCGTCGACGCACAGACGCGCCCGCTCGCTGGGATAAGGGGCTGTCAGGCGTCGAGCAGTCTGCGGGTTGCGCTGACGCGGCTGGCGGCGGGGCCGCACAGCGCGTCCAGCGCGCACTCGGGGTCTGCGGGCGGTCCCATGTGGCCACAGCCGCGCGGACAGTCCACCATCGCTTCGGCAAGGTCGGAAAAGGCCATCATCACGTCTGCGGGTGCGATGTGGGCCAGCCCGAACGACCGGATGCCCGGTGTGTCGATCACCCACCCACCGAACTGCAACGGCAGTGCCACCGACTGTGTCGAGGTGTGCCTGCCCCTACCGATGTCGGTCACCAGGCCGGTGGCCCGTTCCGCTTCGGGGACAAGGCGATTCACCAGCGTGGACTTTCCCACACCGGAGTGGCCGAGCAATGCGGTGACCTTGTTTGCCAACAGAGGCTCGAGTTCTCCGAGCTGCTCGGCCCGGCCTGCCCGGACGATCGTCAGGTCCAGGTCGGCGAACTGTGCGGCGAACGGCTCCGGTGATGCCAGGTCGGTCTTGGTGAGACACAGGATCGGTACCAACCCGCCCGCGTAAGCGGCGATCAACGCGCGCTCGACCAGCCCGGCTCGAGGTGGCGGGTCCGCGAGTGCAACGACGATCAGCAGCTGGTCAGCGTTGGCGACGAAGACCCGCTCGGTCGGGTCGGTGTCATCCGCGGTGCGGCGCAATACCGTTCGGCGTTCACCGCGCCGCACTATCCGGGCCAGCGTGTCGTTGCGTCCGGACAGGTCGCCCACGACATCGACCTCATCGCCGACCACGATCGGGGTACGGCCCAACTCCCGGGCGCGCATCGCGGTCACCCGCCGGGCCGGGTCGCCGCCCAGCACACAGCCCCAGCGGCCGCGATCGACCGACACCACCATGGCTGGCTGCGCGTCGGCATGTTCGGGTCGTGTCTTGGTTCGCGGCCGCGAACTCCGGCCGGGGCGGACCCGGACATCGGTCTCGTCGTAGTCGCGGGGGCTCAAGCGGGCTGCCCTCTAGAGTTCCGCGCTTTGCCCGGTCATGGCGCTCCACAGCCGTGGGAAGCCGGGAAGCGTCTTGGCCGTGGTGCCGATGTCCTCGACCTGCACGCCGGGGACTCGGAGACCGATGATCGCGCCCGCCGTCGCCATCCGATGATCGGCGTAGGACCGCCATACGCCGGAGTGCAGGGGCCGGGCGGTGATGGTCAGACCATCCGGGCCTTCCTCGCATTGGCCGCCGAGCCGGTTGATCTCTGCGGACAACGCGGCCAGCCGATCGGTCTCGTGGCCTCGTAGATGGGCGATACCCCGCAGCCGCGACACCGACCCGGGGTGGGCGAGCGCGGCCATCGCGGCGACTGACGGGGCGAGCTCTCCGACGTCGCGCAGGTCGGCGTCAAGGCCGCCGTGACTTTTCGCGCCTCGCACTACGAGTCCGGAATCCTCCAGCTGCACAACAGATCCCAACCCCTCAAGGATCGAGAGGATGGTCTCTGCCGGCTGTATGCTTACCGGCGGCCACCCGGTGACGCGCACCGTACCGCCGCTGACCACCGCGGCAGCCAGGAAAGGCACCGCGTTGGACAGGTCTGGCTCGATGACCCAGTGCCGCGCCGCGATCGGGCCGGGAGTCACCTGCCAGCGGTTCTGTGACGTCTGTTCGACCTCGACGCCGGCGTCACGCAGCATCGACAACGTCATCGCCACGTGCGGTGCAGACGGCATCGGTTGCCCGCGGTGCAGAATGGTCAGCCCGTGGGTGAACGCGGCACCCGAAAGCAGCAGGCCCGAAACGAACTGCGAGGACGCCGACGCGTCGATCTCGATACTGCCGCCACGCACCGACCCGTCGCCGTGAACGGTGAACGGCAGGGCGTCGCCCTCGACGCGCACACCGAGTCCGCGCAGCCCGGCGAGCAGCGGCGCGATCGGGCGGGCGCGGGCCTGCTCGTCGCCGTCGAAGGTGACCGTTTCGGTGCTCAGCGCCGCCACCGGCGGTACGAATCGCAAGACCGTGCCCGCCAGTCCGCAGTCGATACGGGCACCCGGTCGGGGTGCGAGCGGGCCGCTCACGGTGAGTTGGGTGTCGTCGGTCTGCGAGGCTTGCACATTGATGCCGAGCGTCTGCAGCGCGCCGATCATCAGGTCGGTGTCGCGGCTGCGCAACGCACCGCTGATCATGGACGGGCCCTGCGGGACGGCCAACGCGGCCAGCACGAGTGCGCGGTTGGTTTGCGACTTCGAACCCGGAACCGTGACCGTCGCATACACGGGAGAGGTGGTCGTCGGGGCCGGCCAACTGCTCACGAATGCCCACTCTACGGCCGAATCCGGTGCGTGAACGCACCGTCGCGGTCGTCCAGCGCGCCCGATCCGCGGGGTCTGCCACCATGGGAGCATGTGTGGGCGTTTCGCGGTGACCACAGATCCGGCGCTGCTGGCCGAAAAGATCCAGGCGATCGACGAAACCGCAGCGGCGACTGGGAGGAGCGAGCCCATGGCGCCCAGCAGTCCGGAGCCCACCAGTACGGCACCTACCTACCCGGCACCCAATTACAATGTGGCGCCCACCCAAACCGTCAGCGTGGTGGTCAAGCGGCATACCGAACCCGATGACGAGGCGACGCGGCGGGTGCGAAGCATGCGATGGGGCCTGATCCCGCCCTGGGTCAAGGCAACCGCCGACGGCAGCCCGGACACCAAGGGCCCCTTGTTGATCAACGCCCGTTCGGAGAAGGTGACCAGCTCTCCGGCGTTCCGCGGATCGGCGAAGGCGAAGCGGTGTCTGATACCGATGGACGGTTGGTACGAGTGGCGGGGGGTCAAGGGTGCGAAGACGCCGTTCTACATGTATGCCGGCGACGGAGAGCCACTGTTCATGGCTGGACTGTGGTCGGCCTGGCGGCCTGGTAAGGACGCCGAAGCGCCCCTGCTGAGCTGCACCATCATCACCACCGACGCGGCCGGTCCGCTCGCCGACATTCATGACCGGATGCCGCTGACCATCAGCCAGGGGGACTGGGACCGCTGGCTGGATCCCGACGCTCCGGCCGATGAGGCACTGCTGCGCGGCCACGGCGACCTCGATCGCGTCGAGATCCGCGAAGTGTCGCGACTGGTGAACAACATTCGCAACAACGGCCCGGAACTCATCGAGCCCGCCGACCCCGAGCCGCAACAAGCCACCCTGCTGTAAAGGGGAAGTCCACACAGTCCGGTTGCGACGCGTAGCGAGCCGTCGAGGCAAGCTCAGGACGGCGTATATCCCGGGGGGTTGACGCCCTCGACCCAGAAATCGACCCCGAGGTCAGAACCCGGAACACAGTCATACACCGAGAGGTCGGTGACGCCCGAGTCCAGCAGCACGTCCTCGCACAACAGCGTGTGTCCGGTGAAGCCGGACGGTTTGGTCAACACCACATATGCGGCGTCGGAATACACCTCGGGTTTACGCGACCGGGCCATCGACTCGTCGCCGCCGAGCAGGTTCTGCACTGCGGCGGTGGCCACCATGGTTCGCGGCCACAAGGTATTGGAGGCAATCCCGGCGCCTCGCATCTCTTCGGCAATTCCCAATGCGCACAACGTCATACCGTACTTTGCCATCATGTACGGAGTTGGCCGCAACCACTTGGATTCCAGCAGGATCGGCGGTGACAGCGTCAGAATATGGGGGTTGTCCCGGCCCTTCATGTGCGGAATGCACGCCTGGGACACCGCGTAGGTGCCTCGCACCTGAATACCGTTCATCAAGTCGAAGCGCTTGAGCGGTACATCCTCGATGGAGCCGAGGTTGATCGCCGAGGCGTTGTTGACACAGATGTCGATGCCACCGAACTGCTCGACCGTCTTTGCAACTGCGGCGGCTACCGAATCGCCGTCTCGAACGTCGCCGACGATCGGCAGTGCCTGCCCGCCGACCTCCTCGATCTCCTTGGCCGCGGTGTACACCGTGCCGGGCAGTTTGGGATGCGGTTCCGCGGTCTTGGCGACCAATGCGATGTTGGCGCCGTCAGCGGCAACGCGTTTGGCGATCGCGAGGCCGATACCGCGGCTGGCGCCCGAGACGAACATGGTCTTTCCGGCAAGTGACATAGGCATCAGCATATTCGTCAGCGCGATCCGGATCGCCAGGTGATCTTGGGCGGTGAATCGGTACCGGTGTGCGCCAGCCGCCGGTAAGTCACCGCACCCACGCAGGCGGCCGTCACGGCGAGCCCGCAGTTGAGCGCCGCCAGCGCCAGTACCGCCCTACCGGTGCGTTCGGCGGCGGGAACGTACCCATGTAGGAACGACCGAATGTCGCCGGCCGCGATCGTCTGCACGTTGGCCAATCCGGTATCGGAGGTGGGACCGCCCGCGCCCATGCCGAGTCGCAGATCGCCCCGGATCACCACCGAATCGCCCCGGCGCAGCACACAGGAGCCGTCGCCGGACGACGGCCAGTCCCACGCTTGAGCGGCCGATTCGATACCCGAAGCCACGATCGGGGGACCGCCCGGTAGGTCCAGCAGGAATCGCGCGGGAAGGTGCTCGCCGGCCGCGGGCAGCCGCAGCGCGCCGATGGCCGGACACCGATAGGACGCGACCCCGACCAGCGGGTATTCCAGATCCGACATGGTCCTGCTGATGCGGGCTTCCAGCAGCAATGCGCCGGGGTTCGGCGAATCGCGCAGTTCGATGAATTCGTCCCGGGTCCGCACTTGAGGCAGGTCGGCGACGATCGACGCGTCGGACGTCGCGGCGAGGAACCCCGCGACAGCCAGGTACATCGTTGAGATCGCCCCGAACACCACCGCCACCGAATACCGATCGTGCTTGCTGGCCAGCTGCGGCAGTCCGCGGCGCACCAGCAGAATCACCACGATGGTCAACACCACGGTGGCCACCACAATCTTTGCGGCCCTGCCGAGAAGGACCGGCTCGTACGGACCGGTCAGTACCACGGCCACCGCCAGGGCGATCGAGGTGCCGACGACCAGGACGCACAGCCGCCACGTCCGTTGTCTCCAGCGGTACACCAGTACGGCCGCGATGATGGCTATCGCGCCCCAGGCCAGGGCCAGGGTCATGACCGGGACCGGTCGATGTCCGCGCGGCACCGCATCCCGAGATCGACGAACGCCTCGAGCTGCTCGACCGATCGCAGGGCATCGACGCGCACCCGGACGCAGATACCGGCTTCGTTGATGGACACCACCGGGTGCTCTCGTTCGGCGGGATGCTTTTCGCACCAGGCGCTGACGGCGTCGGCGAGGCCGGTGAGAGCTCCGGGTGGTCCGTATCCCTGCGTCGCGAACACCAGCAGCCGATCGTCGGCGGAGGGCACCGCGCGGAGGGGTAGCCCCCCGGTGACCCGGTCGAGTCCCAGCCACCCCGTCATCGCCGCGGTCGCCGATCCGACCAGGTCGGCTGCGAGGCCACGTAGCTGTGCGGGCGGCGCCGGCCCGGCCACCAATGCCGCCCCCGGGGCGGCAGGAGTCGACGCGGTCCACACCGTGGTGACGATCCGGGTACTCGGGGGCGACATCTGCGCCGCGTAGGAACGAGTCATTGTGACCGTCCAGTCGCCGGCGGCGGGGACGACGGTGGTGGTCTCGCCGTGCCGGGACAGCTGCCATCCGCGCTGCTCGAGCGCGGACCGGAACGCCGCGCGTCGGCGCAGCGACCAGGACAGCAACAACGCGGCGAACCCCAACGCGACCGCGACGACGGCGACGGTAATGAGCAGATCCATAGCCTGGTCAGTATTGCCGACGGTCATCGTCGGTGCAGCGTCCAGACGCGCACCGGAACGTGGGAACAACGGTCGCCTGCAGCGCTGTTATTGCCGACAGCTGTAGTGGCGGATCGAGTCCGGACCAGGTTGTCGGTGGCAACCTCTAGGATCGTCGGAAGGAATGATGGTGCCAGCGTTGGCCATGGAGATCCCGTTGGGTCGGGTCGACGTGCCGGGTCCGTTTGGCGGCGCCGCTACAGAAGGGACGGTGTTCCCCACCATGACCGACGCCGATGGGCTGGCTTCCGATGCGGCTCCGGATGAGCAGGAACCGCGCACCGCACCGGCGGACTCACTGACTGATTCAGGACCCGAGCCTGATTCAGCACCCAAGTCTGATTCAGGACCCAAGTCTGATTCAGGACCCGAGGAAACCGACGCCGAGCTGACCGCGCGATTCGAACGTGACGCGATTCCGCTGCTCGATCAGCTCTACGGCGGCGCGCTGCGGATGACGCGGAATCCCGCCGACGCCGAGGACCTTCTGCAGGAGACCATGGTCAAGGCCTATGCGGGGTTCCGGTCTTTCCGTGAGGGAACGAATCTCAAGGCATGGCTGTACCGCATCCTGACCAACACCTACATAAACAGTTATCGCAAAAAACAACGCCGGCCGGCGGAGTACCCCACCGACGAGCTCACAGACTGGCAGTTGGCGGCCAGCGCCGAACATTCCTCCACGGGGCTGCGATCTGCCGAGGTCGAGGCGCTGGAGTTGATACCCGACAGCGAGATCAAGGAAGCCTTGCAGGCGCTGCCCGAAGAGTTCCGGATGGCGGTGTACTACGCCGATGTCGAGGGTTTCCCGTACAAGGAGATCGCCGAAATCATGGACACTCCGATCGGGACGGTGATGTCGCGATTGCACCGGGGCAGACGCCAGCTGCGTGAATCGCTGGTCGATGTGGCCCGTGAGCGCGGCTTTCTGCGCGGGGCGCAGGCCGACGCGCCGGAGGAGGTCTCATCATGAGTAGTCAACACGAACGTTGGAGGCCGCCGGTGGGCCCGATCGATCCAGATCATCCCGAATGCGCCGCGGTGATCGCCGAGGTATGGACGTTGCTCGACGGAGAATGTACTGCCGAGACCCGGGACAAGCTGCGCCAGCACCTCGAGGACTGCCCGGCGTGCCTGCGGCATTACGGCGTCGAGGAGCGAATCAAGAGATTGATCGCCACCAAGTGCAGCGGGGAACAGGCCCCCGAGGGCCTACGCGAGCGGCTGCGTATCGAGATCAGCCGCACCACGATCATTCGGCGCGGCTAGCGGCGACCAATCCCCGGACGGGGTTAGCGCACTGCCTTTGAGCCGGCGTTGGGCCGCTTGCCGTGATTGGCCTTGGAGTGCTTGCGGTCGCGTTTCTTACGGCCTCGTTTGGCCATGGGGTCCCTCCGTGTGGTCGTCTTGTTGTGGCCCGCTTTGGCGGGCGCTTGTGGGCCATTCTCTCACGGCCCGGTGACAGCGCTGCCTGAGCGGGGGTGTGGTTCGATAGACCGGACGGCAGCAGCGGTGAATAGGTGGGTGAAGATGGCCGAGGACGTTCGCGCGGAGATCGTGGCCAGTGTGCTCGAGGTCGTGGTCCACGAGGGCGATCAGATCGCCGAAGGCGACACCTTGGTGCTGCTCGAGTCGATGAAGATGGAAATCCCGGTACTCGCCGAGGTCGCCGGCACCATCAGCAACGTGAGCGTGGCCGTCGGCGACGTCATTCAGGCGGGCGATCTCATCGCGGTCATCAGCTAGCGCCCCGTCGGCCAGGCCGATCCACCAGCGCGGGAAGCGGTAGGTCATGTCCACCCTCGGTGATCTGCTCGCCGAACACACCGTACTGCCGGGTAGTGCGGTCGATCACCTGCACGCCGTGGTGGGCGAATGGCAGCTGCTGGCCGATCTGTCCTTCGCCGACTACCTACTGTGGGTGCAGCGCGACGACTTCAGCGTCGTGTGCGTGGCCCAGGTGCGACCCAACACCGCGCCCACGGTCCTGCTGGCCGACGCGGTCGGCACCGTCGTCGCCGCCACCGAGCTTCCGATCGTGGATGCCGCCTTCTCCTCCGGCGTCATCGGTCGTGCCACCCTGGACGGCGAGGCGGGTTCGCCGCGACTCAGGGTCGAAGCGGTACCGGTGCGCCACGGCGATGGTGTGGTCGCTGTACTTACCCATCAGACGTCGCCGGCACCGCGCCAGGCGAGTCCGTTGGAGACCGCCTACCTCGACTGCGCCGGTGACCTGTTGCAGATGCTGTCCGAGGGCACCTTTCCCAACGTCGGCGACCTCGCGATGTCCCGATCGAGCCCGCGGGCGGGTGACGGCTTCATCCGACTCGACGAGACCGGCTTGGTCGCCTTCGCCAGCCCCAACGCGATATCGGCGTATCACCGGATGGGGCTGTCTGCCGAGCTGGAGGGTCACGATCTGATCAGAGTGACCCGCCCGCTCATCTCGGATCCCTTCGAGGCCCGGGAACTCGCCGACCACATCCGCGACTCGCTGACCGGTGGGTCGAGCATGCGGATGGAAGTCGACGCCGGCGGGGCGGCAGTCCTGATGCGCACCTTGCCGTTGGTCGTCGCCGGTGCGGCGGTGGGCGCCGCGGTGCTGATCCGCGACGTCACCGAGATCAAGCGGCGCGATCGGGCCCTGTTGTCCAAGGACGCCACAATTCGCGAGATCCACCACCGGGTCAAGAACAACTTGCAGACGGTCGCGGCACTGTTGCGTCTGCAGGCGCGTCGCACCAATAACGCTGAGGGTCGGGAGGCGCTGATCGAATCGGTGCGCAGGGTGTCGTCGATCGCGCTGGTACACGACGCACTGTCGATGTCGGTCGATGAAATGGTGAACCTCGACGAAGTCGTCGACCGGATTCTGCCGATCATGAATGACGTGGCCACGGTGGATGCCCCGATCCGAATCAACCGGGTCGGTGACCTGGGTGTGCTGGACGCCGACCGCGCCACCGCTTTGATCATGGTGATCACCGAGCTCGTGCAAAACGCGATCGAGCACGCATTCGACGCGAGTACCGCCCAGGGCTGCGTCACCATCCGCGCCGAACGGTCGGCGCGCTGGCTTGACGTCGTCGTTCACGACGACGGGCGCGGCCTGCCGGAGGGATTCAGCCTGGAGAAGTCTGACCGGCTCGGCCTACAGATCGTCCGCACCCTGGTATCGGCCGAACTCGACGGCTCGCTGGGCATGCGTGACCATCCCTCGGGGGGGACCGACGTGATTCTGCGGGTGCCCATCGGGCGGCGGGGCCGAACCAGTCAGTACCCGCCCGACGCCTGAGGGGCCGCGCCCTGATCGTCCACACATAGTTACGGCCCCGACTTTCGCCGGGGCCGCAACTCAGGTGCCGGATGGCGCTAGACCCCGCTGCGCGCCTTGGTGCGGGCATTGCGGCGCTTGAGTGCGCGACGCTCGTCCTCGCTCATACCGCCCCAGACGCCGGCGTCCTGACCGGAGTCCAATGCCCAACTCAGGCATTCGGCGGTGACGGGGCAACGATTGCAGACCAGCTTCGCGTCAGCGATCTGGGCGAGAGCCGGGCCACTGTTCCCCACCGGGAAGAACAGTTCCGGATCTTCGTCGCGACAGACGGCCTTATGGCGCCAATCCATGATTGCTACTCCTTCTCGTGTGCGCAGCAGAGCGCACGAGCTTTAATTCGGCTGTTAATGCAAGCGGATCAAATGTTTCCGCGCTGTTGCAAACGATGCTGTCACAGGCTGAACAGATGTCAATAGGAGTTCGTTACGACGTGGTCTATCTCACTTCCGGGGCTGTTTGCTGAGGCATCATCCGGTTGTACTAGGCTGAACCCATCTGCGCCTTAAATCCCACCTGTTAACTCGCTGAGAATGTCCGTTTCTGCAGATCAGGGGTATTGCTTAGACTGTCTCGACGGCGGGTGCCACCACACTGAGGGCGTTGGGCACCGCGGTGAACTCCATTTTCTCGCGCAGGCCGAGGTAATCGCCGTCGATCTGACACGCGATGGGCGTGTCGCTGGTCACCTTCAGCCAGGCGAGGTCGTCGTCGCGGATCAGGTGCTTGGCCGTGATTCTCGGTTTGCGGGACAGCATCCGGCGCGCCAGCCTCAGGTTGGCCCAAATGTTCATGCTGGTGACGGCGAACACGCCCAGTCCAGCTTCGAAGGTGGTGTCGGGGTTGGTCCACACCGGTCGGGCGTTGGCGTAGGTCCACGGGCTGGAGTTCGACACAAACGCGAAGTGGACTCCCGAGACCGGCTCGCGGCCGGGTAGGTGCAGCGTCAGCGTCGGCTCGCGGCGGGCGTTGGCCACCATCTCGCGGAACGCCACCCGGATGTATCGCGAGGCGGTGACTTTGCGTCCTTTGGCGCGCTGCGCCTCCACGGCGGCCACCACGTCCCCGTCGACACCCATGCCGGCGGTGAACACGCCCCAGCGCTCGTGGCAGTCCATCAGTCCGATGCGTCGCCATGGCCCGCCCCGTCGGTGCTCGTCCAGCAGGTCCACGAGCTGGTTGGTCGCCTCGGTGGGGTCCGGACTGATCCCCAAAGCGCGGGCGAATACGTTGGCCGATCCACCGGGCACCACGCCCACCGCGGGCCCGGCTTTGTCCGGTCCGGACTCGCCGAGGATTCCGTTGGCCACCTCGTTCACCGTGCCGTCGCCACCGTGCACGATCAGTACCTCCACCCCGCTGCGGGCGGCCTCCTGCGCGATCTCGATGGCGTGGCCTCGATGGTCGGTGTGAATGACCCTCAGCTTGACCCGGCTTTCCAGGGCGTGGGCCAGTAGGTCGCGCCCGGCCGGGGTGGTCGAGGTCGCATTCGGGTTCACGATCAGCACGGCGCGCACGGAGAATGAGCCTATCCGCATTCGGGCGTGCCGGTCGGGGCGAGCCGATCCGCTTCGCCGGTACCGTACAACGGTGACCGAACGTCGTCTGCTACTCGTCAACGGGCCGAACCTGAACCTGCTCGGCATCCGGCAGCCCGAGGTGTACGGGTCAACGACCCTGGCCGAGATCGAGGCGAGGGTGGCTGAACTCGCCGCAGAGTCGGGCTTGCAGGTCCGGTGCGTGCAGAGCAATCACGAGGGCGTGCTGGTGGATGCGATCCAGGCGGCGAGCGACGACTGCGCCGGCATCGTCATCAACCCGGCGGCGTATAGCCACACCTCGGTGGCGATCGCCGATGCGCTGCGATCGGTCGGGTTGCCGGTCGCCGAGGTGCACCTGAGCAACATCCATGCCCGCGAGGAGTTCCGTCACCACTCCTACGTGTCCGCGGTCGCCGACATGGTGGTTGCCGGCGCGGGTCCACTGGGTTACGACCTGGCGGTGCGATATCTGGCGGGCAGGCTGTTGCAGTGACCCCCCGCGCGGTTCGGGTGGCCGGCGTCATCACCACCCTGCAGGGGACTCTGGCGGTCGCGATGGCCACCGCGCTGGCGGTGCGCGAACTCGGTGGTCACCACGAGGCCGCGATCAGCGGGTACGGCACGGCGGCTTGGTTCGCCATCATGGGGTCGGCGGTGCTTGCCGCAGGCGCCGGCTTATGCACCGGGCGGCGGTGGGGACGTGGCATCGCGGTCTTCACAAACCTGCTACTGCTGGGTGTCGCGTTCTACGTCTACAGCTCCGGGCAGGTGCGGTATGCGGTCCTGGTCGGCGTGGTGTCGTTGGCCGTGTTGGCGCTGCTGTTCAGTCCGCCTGTGCTGCAATGGGTTACGCAGGCGCCATCCGACGACGATCGTTGAGCTGTCGGGTTATCCCTTGCGGCCGGCAAGTTCGCAGAGTTGCGACCCGGACACCCGGTAGGTGATCCACTCGGTCTGCGGCCGCCCCCCGACACCGTCGTACAGCGCGATCGCATCGGCATTCCAATCCAGCACCGCCCAGGTCAGTCGGGTGTAGCCGTGGTCGAGGCATTCGCGGGCCAGGGTTGCGAGTAGTTCGCGAGCCAGTCCCCGCCGGCGGAATTGGGGACGCACGAACAGATCCTCGAGATATATTCCGGGCCTGCCATCCCAGGTGGAGAAGTTGCGGAACCACAACGCGCCGGCCGCCGCCTGGCCGTCCACCTCGGCCAGGTGCCCGAACACCGTCGGCTGCAAGCCGAAAAGCGCTTCGGCAAGCTGACCTTCGGTCACCGTGCACTCCGCGGCAGCGCGCTCGAAGTGGGCAAGCTCATGGATCATCGCGGTCAGTTCGACCTCGTCGCCGGGACGAGCCGCGCGGATGAGAACGCTCACTGCTCGACGCCCAGCGCAGCCAGGATCGTTCGGAATTTCGTTGTGGTTTCCTCGACTTCGTCGTCGGGATCGGATTCGGCCACGATTCCGCCACCGCTGTGTGCATCGGCTGTGCGACGATCCGCGGACAGCTGGGCGCACCTGATCGACACCACCCAGCGACCGTCGCCCCGTTGATCGCACCAGCCCACCGCGCCGGCGTAGAAGCCACGGTCACCCTCGATTTCTTCGATCAGCTCGGCGGCAACGTCGGTAGGGGAACCGCCGACCGCCGGTGTCGGGTGCAGCGCCATGGCCAAATCCAGTGCAGTGGTTGATCTTTCACGTAGTCTTCCGGATATCGGAGTGTAAAGGTGCCACACTGCCGCGGTCTTGATCAACTCGGGTTTCTCCGCGATTCGCAGCTCGGTGCACAGCGGTTCCAGCGTTTCGCGCAACGAATCGACGACGAGTTGATGTTCGTGGCGATCCTTGGCCGACTCGACCAAGGCGGCTCCGCTGGCCGCATCGGCGTCGGCGTCGACATGCCGGGGCGCCGATCCTGCGAACGGCCGGCAGGCCACCTCTCGGCCCTGCCGGGCAACTAGTAGTTCGGGGCTGGCCCCGATCAGCACCTTGCCGGAGTATCCCTCGCCGGCCGCTGACAGGTCGACGAGGTAGCAATTGGCCCGGGCATCCTGGGCCACGAGCCGCTGCAGCACCGTCCGCGCATCCAGCGGCCGGTCCGCGGTGACGCGCAGCGCGCGCGCCAGCACGACTTTCTGGAGGCCGCAGGAAGGGTCGAGGAGTCGGTTCAGCGCGGCGACGACGCGTCGGCGATGCTCCTCGGGAGACGGCATCGTCTCGGTGATCCGCGCGCCGGAAAGTTCACGTTCCGGCCAGGCGGGCAGCGTCTCGGTGTGCCCCACAGTTTGTGGCCGAATCAAGGCCGCCGGCTTGGACATGTCGAAAGGCAAAGCGCCCACAATGATCGGCGCACTGTGCGACGCCAGGGCAGCCCGGGCATCCGCAATGCGGCTGAAGGAGGTGTGCACACCGTCAGCCGCGATGACACCGTCCGGGCCGGTGAGGACGAAGGTCGGTTCGCGAGTCACGCGAACGAGGGCGTGTTGGGGTGGCCGGTCAACGCCAACGCCCCGAGTTGACGCACACCGTGCTCGAAGCTGCAGATGGCGATTGATGCGGCCGGCATCGAGAACCGGATTCCCTCGTAGAGGGGTTGCTCGATCCAACGGGTCACCAACGCGCGGGAAAAATGTCCGTGCCCAACGAACACCACATCACGTGTCTCCATGTGCTGCAACGCGAGTTCGATGGCCCGGTCGGCCCGTTCGCACACCTGTGCCGAGGTCTCCCCACTGGGGCAGCCGTGTGTCCACACCAGCCAATTGGGCACCGTTTGACGGATCTCGACGGTGGAGGTGCCCTCATAGTCCCCGTAATCCCATTCGCTGATCAACGGATTGACGTCGTCGACGCGGAGGCCGGCCAGTTCGGCGGTGATCCTCGCACGTTTGCGCGGGCTGCTCACCACGAACGGGTCGTCCAGTCGTAGCTGGCGCAGCGTGTCCGCCGCCGCAGCAGCCTGTTCTCGACCGTGCGCTGTGAGCTCGAGTTCGGTGCGGCTGGTGTGCTTGCCCGACTTCGACCACTCCGTTTCGCCGTGGCGGAGCAGAATCAGCCGGTGCTGCAGGAGGCCCACCTGTCCGATTGTGCCGCACGCCGTGTGACCGCTCTCGCGCGCATGACAGGATGTCGGTGTGACGCGGGTACTTGCGGTCGCCAATCAAAAGGGCGGGGTTGCCAAAACAACAACCGTGGCTTCGGTGGGCGCGGCCATGGTCGAGCTGGGTAAGCGGGTGTTGTTGGTAGACCTCGACCCCCAGGGTTGTCTGACGTTTTCGCTGGGCCAGGATCCCGACAAGCTCGCGGTCTCGGTGCACGAGGTGCTACTCGGTGAGGTGGAACCGGACGTCGCGCTGGTCGAAACGGCGGAGGGGATGACGTTGTTGCCCGCCAACATCGACCTTGCCGGCGCCGAGGCGATGCTGTTGATGCGGGCGGGGCGGGAGTACGCACTCAAGCGGGCGCTCGCCAAGTTCGGCGGAGCCGCCGAGAACGGAGCGGCAGCCTTCGATGTCGTGATCATCGACTGCCCGCCGTCGCTGGGAGTTCTCACGCTCAACGGCTTGACCGCGGCCGACGAGGTGATCGTCCCGCTGCAGTGCGAGACCCTGGCGCACCGCGGCGTCGGTCAGTTTCTGCGGACCATCAACGATGTTCAGCAGATCACCAACCCGGACCTCGCCCTGCTGGGCGCATTGCCCACGCTTTATGACTCACGCACCACGCACAGCCGCGACGTACTGCTTGACGTCGCCGACCGGTACAACCTGCCGGTGCTTTCACCGCCGATCCCGCGGACCGTGCGATTCGCCGAGGCCAGCGCATCGGGCTCGTCGGTGTTGACCGGGCGGAAAAACAAGGGTGCGCTTGCCTACCGGGAACTCGCGGGCGCGCTGCTCAAGCACTGGAAGACCGGGAAAGAGCTGCCGACCTTCACCCCCGACCTGTGATTTGGGTGTAGTTTCGTCGCGCTGCAGGTGACCAACTACACCGAAATCGCGCTCAGCCGAGTGCCGCGAGTTCGTCGCCGCGCTGCTCCACCAGCACCGAACCGGCGACGGCCGGCACCACCGGCGCCGCAGGATCCTGTGCCGAGGGCCTATCGAACGCGATGTGGCGGTCGCCCCCGCCGGTCACCGGGTCGAAGACGTCGTAGCCGCTGCTGACCGGCACCAACAACCGGCCGGCCATCATCGTCGCGGGGCCCACGGGTGCGTTGTCGCCCGATGCCGCGACGGTGTACTTGTACTGCAGGTTGTTGGCGGAGAACACCATCAGGCTGTCCCCGGTCCACCAGGTGATCAGATCCCCGGGCCGTGACACAGTGGCTCGCGGGGACGGCGGTGCCGGCACCACCGTGCTGGCGATCACCACGCCGGTCTCGTCGATGATGTCGAGCCGCGGCTTCGGGGTGGGCACGTACAGGGCCGTCGTCGTGTCGACCACGGCCACCACGCGGGCGCCGCTGCCGTCGCTGACACCGGTCTGCTGCACGTACTTGAGTTCGGGGGTGTCCTCCTCGTCGGACGGTCGCAACAGCGTCAGCCGCAGATCGTCCTGGCCGTCGCAAGCCTCCAGCACCGACACCGCAGCCGAACTAGCCGCCGCCGAGACCAGGCGGCATAGCGGCGACGCCGGGATGCCCGGCTTGATCGGCGCGTCCAGGGCACCGTAGCTGAGCATTCGGACCATGTCGGATCGCCACAACTCCAGCCGGGTATCTCCGGCCGAGAGCACGGTCGACCCGTCGGCGGACAGGGTGACCTCGCGGTCGGCGTAGCTGGAGCGGGTCGGTCCGCGCATCCCAGTCTTGGCGTCCACGGTGCTCACCTGGCCGCAACCGCGAACGTCCGGATACACCGCCACCGCGTAGTTGTAGACCCAGGTGACTCCGCAGAGCTCGCGGTCCCGGGCGAAAGTCCACAGAATCTCGCCGGTGACGGGGTCGCGGCCTTCCATTGCGCGGCCGCTTCCGGTAACCACGGCGCCGCCGACGACCAGCGGCTGGCTGCTCTTGGGGCTCGGCGCAGTCCACAACGGTGCCAGCGCGTCCGGAACCGCATCGGCCGGTGTCAGGCTCGGAATCGGTGCCGCGGCCGGCACGCTGAGGGTCGCTCTGGCGTCGCTCTTCCACCACAGAACGGCCGCAACCAGGGCGACGATCCCGGCGATGGTCGCCGCGGCGACCATATCCGCCCGAGTTCGACGTTCGGGTTTGACCATCGCGGAGCGGATCGGCTAGCTGGGGCCGGCGGTCGCGGTCTTGCTCGGGCGCCGACGACGCCGCCGGCGGCTCGATCGGGCTGCCGACGGCGAGTCGCCGCCGGCCTCGCCGGATGCCGGCGGGGCGCCCTGCTCGGCGGCGCTGTGCTGGCCTTCCAGTGGGGCGCCTCCGGCTTTGCCGCCCCGGGTCCGTCGCCGGGTCCGGTCGCTGCGGCGAGCCGGCTTGTCGTCTCGGTCCTGCGAGTCGCCCCGCGGCTCTCGCTTGGCGCTTCTCGACGCCCGGACCGCACCGATCTTGCCGGTCGCCTCCGGCGGGATGTTGAGCTCCTCGTACAGATGCGGCGAGCTCGAGTAGGTCTCGGCCGGATCCGGGGTCTCCAGTCCCAACGCCTTGTCGATCATCGACCACCTGGGCAATTCGTCCCAGTCGACCAGGGTGACCGCGATGCCGGTCTTACCTGCGCGCCCGGTGCGCCCGATCCGGTGAACGTAAGCCTGTTCGTCCTCGGGAATCTGGTAGTTGATCACGTGGGTGATGTCGTCGATGTCGATACCGCGGGCTGCCACGTCGGTGGCGACCAGCACGTCGACCTCGCTGGTGCGGAAGGCCTTCAGCGCCTTCTCGCGTGCGACCTGTCCGAGGTCGCCGTGTACGGCGCCGACTTTGAAGCCACGCTCGGCGAGCTCGTCGGCGACTTTCTGGGCAGTGCGTTTGGTGCGGGTGAAGATCATGGTGGGTCCCCGGCCGCGGGCCTGGAGAATGCGCCCGACCATCTCGACCTTGTCGAGCGCGTGGGCCCGGTAGGCGAACTGCTCGGTGGTGTCGTGGGTGGCCGCCGAGTGCGGCGCTTCGGCCCTGATGTGGGTGGGCTGGTTCATGAAGGTGCGGGCGAGCGTGATGATCGGATCGGGCATCGTCGCCGAGAAAAGCATCGCCTGCCGCTTGGCCGGGATCTGCTTCAGGATTCGCTCGATGTCGGGCAGGAAGCCCAGGTCGAGCATCTCGTCGGCCTCGTCGAGAACGAGCTTGGACAGGCCGCCGAGCTGCAGGTGCCCCTGCTGAGCCAGGTCGAGTAGGCGTCCGGGGGTGCCGACGACGACGTCCACACCCTTCTGCAGTGCCTCGATCTGCGGTTCGTACGGGCGTCCGCCGTAGATCGCGGTGACCGACAGCGGGCGGGTGTGTCCCTCGTGTTCGGCGACCAGGTACTTCGACGCCAGTTTCAGATCGTCGAAGACCTGCAAGCACAGTTCGCGGGTGGGAACCACGATCAGCGCGCGCGGGATGCCGCTGAGCGGGCGTTCGGAGTCGGTGGTGATGCCGTGTAGCAGCGGCACACCGAAGGCGTAGGTCTTGCCCATACCGGTGCGGGCCTGGCCGATCAGGTCTTCGCCGGCCAGCGCCAGCGGCAGCGTCAGTTCCTGAATGGCGAAGGGGTGTTCGATGCCGGCTTCGGCTAGCGCGCGCACGATCTCTTCGCGCACTCCGAGCTGGGCAAACGACGGTCCGGGGTGTGGGATTACTGGTGTCATACGGGAGTAACGAAGCCTTTCACTGTCATTGATTCCTCGTGGCGTTCACGCGCGCACGAGTCGTGAAAAGAACTCCGTTTGGGCCCCGCGCTGTGGCAGGCGGGCCGTCTGCGTGCACGCACATTGTCAAGGTGTCTGATGCGATTGCCAGCTGACCCGACCTGGGTCGATCTGTCGGCATTCGCGCCGACACCAGCTCCCATGGTACCGGTCGGTTCGCTCTGCGGTCACCACGCTCGTCTCAGGCGCGTCGGCGCTCTAGAGTTGGCCCATGTCTTCGACGCCGTCTGCGGCCGCAAGCCCTGCGTCTTCGGGGGAGCACGGCGGTCCGGGCGGGTCGGCCGTATCCGCTGAGCATCCTGGCATCAACGAGTTGTTCGCGTTGCTGGCCTACGGCGAGGTCGCGGCGTTCTATCGGCTCACCGACGAGGCGCGAATGGCGCCCAACCTGCGTGGCCGGATCAACATGGCCACGATGGCGGCCGCCGAGATGAACCACTACGAAGTTCTGCGCGATGCGTTGGAACATCGCGGCGTCGACGTGGTACCCGCGATGACGAAATATGCGCCGGCTCTGGAGAACTACCACCGGCTCACCACGCCGAGTACCTGGCTCGAGGCCCTGGTCAAGACTTACGTGGGTGACGCGATGGCCGCCGACCTCTATCTGGAGACCGCCGGCGCGATGCCCGAGGAGATCGCGGATGTGGTGCGCTCCGTCCTCGCCGAGACGGAGCATTCGCAGTTCGTCCTGGCTGAGGTTCAGGCTGCGGTAAAAGCTAGCGACCGGCAGCGGCACCGGTTGGCGCTGTGGTCGCGGCGGCTGCTGGGCGAGGCCATCACCCAGGCTCAGTACGTCCTCGCCGACCACGACGAACTGGTCGACCTGGTGATGGCGGGCGGAGGTCTGTCACACATGACCGACTTCTTCGACCGGCTCCAGCACACGCACAGCACTCGCATGCACGACCTGGGGCTGGCCTGAACGCTCCGGCTACCGCGTGCAGTTGGTGATGATCGAGTTGCTGTTCTGCACGGCGATCAGCGCGCCGTTGGCATCGGTGATGCTGCAGTTGAGCTGGCCGGCGACACTGGTTGCGGTCACCGAACTCAGCGTGACCCCGGGGTTCAGCACCACCGTCTTGGACCACGGCAGCGAGACGTTGACGTCGGTGACCAGCGCGCCCTGCTGATCGGTGTAGATCACCGTGACCATATCGATGAGTCGTTTGTCGCCGGTGATGCGATAGGTGATGGTGCCCGGGGCGGCCGCCTGTGGTGGGGCCGCCTGCGGGGCGGGAAGCAGGGGCGGGACGGCCTGAGGCGTCTGTGTCTGCGCGGTCGGGCCCGGCGCGGGTGTCACCGTGGTGACCGTCTCGGCGGGCAGGGAGGGCTTGGCCGGTTTGGCCGGTGGGGCGGCAACCCGCGGGGTCGGTGCCGGCGCCGCGCTGGTGGTGGGTTCGCTGGACACGACGGTCGCCGACACCGAGCCACTGTCCCCGCCGCCCAGGATCAGGCTCGCGATGATGACCGAGACGAACAGAATCGCGCCAGCGCCCCCGGCGATCCACATCCATCTGCGGTCGATGCTGGCCTCGTCGATTTCGTAATCATCGACGTCGTAGTCGTCGATGTCGTAATCGTCGAAGTTCTCCGCCGGTCCGTAGTCGTCGCGGTAGGCCGGGATGGCGTCAGTGCTCAGATCGGTGTACTCGTCGGCGTCATATGCACTGGAGTAGCGGCTGCGAATCCGCTCGGTCGGAGCCAGGGAGTACGGCGATTGTGCGGTATAAGGCCTGTTCATCCAGCTATCCCCGTCGCGTCGGTAGGTTTCCGGCCTGATGCTATCGAGGCAGAAGTGACGGATGAGGCCAACGCGCCTGTTTCCCGGTCACGGTCGGGACTCGGTTCGGTCGCTCCCGCATTTCTGTGCCCGCCTGCCCTGGCGCCGTCCGGGATCCTGGGCTGGGCCGGCGTGTTCGCTGACCGCGTAGGTCGCCGTACCCGCCGAAGACCACTCGCTCGGCTCGCGTCCACTAGCCTCCTGGTGAGAAGACGAGCAGACGAACGGAAGGGTTCTCACCGTGGAGGTCAAGATCGGTGTCACCGACAGCCCACGCGAACTGGTCCTCAACAGTGCGCAGACACCGGCCGAGGTAGAAAAGTTGGTCACTGACGCATTGGGCGCCGGGGCGGGCGTGCTGAGCCTCACCGATGAGAAGGGGCGACGCTTCCTGGTGCAGTCGGCGAAGGTCGCCTATGTCGAGATCGGCGCTGCCGACGCGCGCCGGGTCGGATTCGGCGTGGGCGCGGTCGGCGCTGAGGTGACCAAGAACGTGGGCTGACCGGGACGGGTCAGGAGCGCGTCAACGGCACGTGAGACAGTCCGCCCCAGATGAACTGCACGGTGCCTTCCACGGCGGCGTCCTTGGCGATCGGGCGCTCGTTGTTGAGCCAGTAACGCGCGGAGTCGACGCTGATGCTCACCAGGCCCACCGCGATCATCCGCGCGCGGTGGGGCTCTAACCCCGAGTCGTGGCTGATCAGGTCGAACACCGCATCGGTACACGACTCGGTGGCGACCTTGACCTGAGCGGCCACCTGCGGTTCGGTGACGTAGTCGTTTTCGAAGATCAGGCGGTATCCCTGGCCGTCATGCTCGATGAAGTCGAAGAAGGCCTCGACGGCGGCGCGCACCCGCTGGCGGTTGTCGGTCGTGGTCCGCAATGCTTGGCGCACCCCGGAGACGAGATTGTCCACGTGCCGTTGCAGTACTGCCAGGTAGAGCTCGACCTTGGACGAAAAATGTTGGTAGAGAACGGGTTTGCTGACGCCGGCTCGGTCGGCGATCTCGTCCATGCCGGCGGCGTGGTAGCCGCGGTCGACGAACACCTCGCTGGCGGCGATCAGCAATTGTCCGCGGCGCTCGTCGCGGGGAAGTCGGTTGCCGCGCCGGACCGCCGTCGCCGGCAGCCCGGGGCCGGTGGCCGGCTGGCCTCCCCGACGCTGCACCGTCTTGGCGACATCGCTCATCAGAACCTCTGGGTCTACAGCCGGAACCACCGGCGTGTCCGTATCCGCTTCCGGAACGAGACTACTACCGACGTCCGGGCAGATGCGGCAGGAGCAGGGGGCCGGTTGGCCGGACGTGGTGGCGCGCCGAGAGGGCAACTGTCGGTCGCTGTGTCATTCTGTGTCGGTGACCTACGACCCGGGGAGTCGCGGGAGCGGTCGCGTTCCCGTGCTGCGAGACGAGTGGCGAGAGCCGCTTCGCGCGCAGCGTGATCCGCTGGCCGAGCCCGGCCGGGTCAGATCCAACCGGGACGACCGCAAGCGCTGGCGCAAGCAGACCTGGCTGGGCCGTTTCATCTCGACCTATGGATGGCGCGCCTATGCGCTGCCCGTCTTGTTGGCCCTCACCGTGGTGGTGATCTACCAGACCATCACCGGCATCAGCGTGCCGCAGATGTCGGAGGACGAGGGGCCGGTACAGGGACCGCCGACCATCGGCGTCGCCAGCACCGCGATCGTGGGTGCGCCGCCCAAGGGCTTGACGGCGTTCGACGCGAACCTGCCCACCGGGATACTTCCCCAGGGCGGGCCCTTCACCCCGGCCGGAGCCCGCACGTGGCACGTGGTTCCGGGCACAACTCCGCAGGTCGGGGAGGGCACCACCAAGGTTTTCACCTACACCGTCGAGGTGGAGGACGGAGTCGACACCACGACGTTCGGCGGCGACGAAGGTTTCGCGCGGATGGTCAGCGAGACGCTGGCCAACCCGAAGAGCTGGACGCACAACCCGCAATTCGCGTTCACCCGGGTGGACGCGGCCTCGGGCGTGCAGCCCGACTTCCGCGTCTCACTGACATCGCCGATGACCATCCGGGAAGGCTGCGGCTATGACATCCCACTCGAGGCCTCCTGCTACAACCCGGCCTTTGAAGGTCAGCCCCGAGTGTTCATCAACGAAGCCCGCTGGGTCCGCGGCGCGGTGCCGTTTCAGGGAGACATCGGGTCCTATCGGCAGTACGTGATCAATCACGAGGTGGGCCACGCCATCGGCTACCAGCGCCACGAGCAATGCGAGGGCAACGGCGAACTCGCGCCGATCATGATGCAGCAGACGTTCTCGACCAGTAACAACGACGCAGCCCTGTTCGATCCCGGCACCGTCACCGCCGATGGCAAGAGCTGCCGGTTCAACCCCTGGCCGTATCCGATCGCCTGACCACTTGTCCGTCGCTCGAGAGCGCGTCTGTCCCCCCGCCGCGCCGGCGTTCCGTGCCCGAATGGTCTCACTCGCCGCCGGCGAGTGGGAAGGGAAGCGTCAGCCCCCAGTTGCTGTTGACCCTGTTGAGTTGATGCCTTTCCTGTTGAATGGTGTCAGTAGCCGACCAAGGAGAATTCGGTGTCCTCACCGTTGCCGCCGCTGGTAGAGCCAGCGGCTGAACTCACCCGCGACGAGGTTGCGCGCTACAGCAGGCACCTCATCATCCCCGACCTCGGCGTGGATGGTCAGAAGCGGCTGAAGAACGCCCGGGTCCTGGTGATCGGGGCGGGCGGCCTCGGATCCCCGACACTGCTCTACCTGGCCGCCGCCGGGGTGGGAACGATCGGGATCGTCGAGTTCGACGTCGTCGACGAGTCCAATCTGCAACGCCAGATCATTCACGGACAGTCCGACATCGGCAGATCCAAGGCCCAGAGCGCCCGCGATTCGATCCGCGAGGTCAATCCGTTGGTCGAAGTGCGACTGCACGAGCTACGCCTGGAACCGGAAAACGCGGTGAATCTGTTCAGCCAGTACGACCTCATCCTCGACGGCACTGACAATTTCGCGACGCGCTACCTGGTCAACGACGCCGCCGTGCTGGCCGGCAAGCCATACGTGTGGGGCTCGATCTACCGTTTCGAGGGGCAGGTTTCGGTGTTCTGGGAGGACGCCCCCGACGGCCCCGACGGGCAGAAGCAGGGTCTGAACTATCGCGACCTCTATCCCGAGCCGCCCCCGCCTGGCATGGTTCCGTCCTGTGCCGAAGGAGGGGTGCTGGGCATCCTGTGCGCCTCGATCGCCTCGGTGATGGGCACCGAGGCGATCAAGCTCATCACCGGCATCGGCGAACCGCTCCTCGGTCGCTTGATGGTTTACGACGCGCTCGACATGACCTATCGAACGGTCAGGATCCGTAAGGATCCGGCGACGCCGAAAATCACCGAGCTCATCGATTACGAGGCGTTCTGCGGTGTCGTCTCCGAGGGCGCCGCCGAAGCCGCGGCCGACTCGACCGTTACACCGCGGGAGTTACGCGAGATGCTGGATTCCAGCGACAAGTTCGCGCTGATCGACGTTCGGGAGCCGGTCGAGTGGGACATCAACCGCATCAAGGGGGCCGAGCTGATCCCCAAGTCGGCGATCGACTCCGGCGACGGCCTGGCGAAGCTCCCCCATGATCGGGTGCCGGTGCTGTACTGCAAGACCGGCGTTCGGTCGGCGGAGGCGTTGGCGGTCGTGAAGAAAGCAGGCTTCGCCGACGCCATCCATCTCCAGGGCGGCATCGTCGCCTGGGCGAAGCAACTCGAGCCCGACATGGTGATGTACTAAGCCTGGGTTGGCTACCGTTCCGCATAGGCTGTGGCGGTGACTCTCGATCGCCCGCCCCAACATGTGCTTGCGGCTTTCGGGTTGTCCGGGGTACAGCCGGAGCCGCTGGGGCCCAGCTGGGAGGGCGGCTGGCGGTGCGGGGAAGTGGTGCTGTCCATGGTGGCCGACCACGCTCGTGCCGCCTGGTCGGCCAAGGTACGCGAGACGTTGTTCATCGACGGTGTGCGTCTGGCCCGGCCAGTGCGCTCCACCGACGGACGCTATGTCGTCGCGGGTTGGCGCGCCGACACTTACGTCGCCGGCACCCCCGAACCGCGGCACGACGAGGTGGTCTCCGCTGCGGTGCGACTGCACGAAGCGACGGCCAAACTCGAACGGCCGCGCTTCCTGACCCGACCGCCGGTGGCGCCCTGGGCCGAGGTCGACGTGTTCATCGCGGCCGACCGGTCCGCCTGGGATGAGCGGCCCATGCAGTGGCTGTCGGCGGGCGGGCGGGTTACGCCCGGAACCGCAGACGGGGAGAAGTCGGTCGAGTTGATAAGCCAGCTCGCCGGGCTGCGGCGGCCCACCAAGAGCCCGAGCCAGCTCGTGCACGGTGACCTCTACGGCACAGTGCTTTTCGCCGGAACCGCAGCCCCGGGCATCACCGACATCACTCCGTACTGGCGGCCGGCGGCGTGGGCGGCGGGCGTGGTGGTGGTTGACGCCCTGTCCTGGGGCGAAGCGGACGACGGCCTCATCGAGCGATGGACGCCGCTGCCGGAGTTTCCGCAGATGTTGTTGCGGGCCTTAATGTTCCGATTGGCGGTTCATGCGCTTCATCCGCGGTCGACGGCTGCCGCCTTCCCGGGACTGGCGCGTACCGCGGCATTGGTCCGGCTCGTTCTGTAACGGCGTCTCGAGACCCCGAACGTGCACCCAAACCTAAAGAGCAGCAACGGTTGCAACCACAACAGGTTGCTGGTGTCAGAGGATCGCGCGGTACTCCCGGATCGGAATCCGGCCGTCTTCCGCCAGCACTCCTTCGGCGCGTAATAGTTCCAATTGCCGGGCAGCAAGGTGTGGCGCAGGCTTTCCGGATGCGGTGATGACCCGGTGCCACGGCAGGTCCGAGGAGTCGGTGCGCATGATCCATCCGACGATGCGTGCACTGGAAAGACCTGCCGCGGCGGCGATGTCGCCGTAGGTGGTGACCTTGCCCATCGGTACCGACGCGACCAATGCGCGCACTGTCTCCACGTGTTCCTCGGTGATCGCGGCCATCGGTCACATCAGCCGGTCGCTGATCACCGCGGCCGTCTCCGCGGGTTTGGCCAGGGGCACCATATGGTCGCAATCCCATTCCAGCAGAGTAAAATTCGATCCTAGGCCGGTTTCAAGAGCGGCTATCAGTGCGTCGATGACGTATGGCGGGCTGGTGCGCGCCGCACGTACCAGAGTGCTCGGCGTGCCCCTGTGGGGGACCGCAGGCGGCCGGGTGAGCTCACTCCAGTACGAAAGCATCGCCGGGATGCTGATCCGCCACCCGACACGTCCATTGGGCTGCGCGACGAGGTGTTCGTCGAGTTCGCGCTCTAACTCGTCTTCGCTCACGTCGCCCCAGGATCCATTGGCCTTTTCGGCTCGCGCCTCCTCGCGATCGGCGTAGTCGGGGGAGGCGAGCATGTTTTCGGCGATCTCGCGCATTCGCCCACCGTCCAATCCCACCGCCGGGTCCAGCAACACCAGACTGCCGACCAGATCCGGTCGTGCCGCCGCAAGGCTCAAGGCGATTGCACCGCCGAACGAATGCCCGACCACGACGACGGGACCAGCGGCCACGTCGTCCAACACGGTGGCCAGAGCCGCCACGTTCGCCTCTATCGTCCAGGGCGCATCCCAGGAGGATCGGCCATGGCCCAACAGATCGGGCGCGACGGTGGCAGCGTCGGGCAGGTGCCGTTCGAACAAGGACTGCCAGCGCCTGCCGTGTCCGGTCAATCCGTGGATCGCCATCACCCGGACCGGCCCGGTGGGTCCGAATCGGTAGGTGTGCAGCACGGCATGGATGCTGCCAGCTTTCGGCGCCCGACCGCCACTGAAGGTCATCACCAGGTCCATCGCTGGGTAAATCACCAGGTCCATCACCGCGGTCCGGCGGGGGTCGGGGGTCAATGTCAGACCCTCGTGATGTCATGCCCACATGTCTGCGCCACAGCTCGAGTTGACCCCGGCCACGCTGGGTGAGCGGGGGATGCGCGGCACCGTCCGGGTGCTCGGCGGTCCTGGTACTGGCAAAAGCACCCTCCTTGTGGACACCGCGGCGGCACACATCGCGGCCGGTTGCGATCCGGAATCGGTTCTACTGCTGACGGGTTCGGCGCGCCTGGGCGCGCAGGCCAAAGCGACCATCACCGCCACGCTGCTGAACGCCGGGGACCGCGCGGTCATCAAGGAGCCACTCGTGCGCACAGTGCACTCCTACGCTTTCGGCGTGTTGCGATTGGCCGCGCAACGCAACGGTAGTCCGCCGCCGCGGCTGATCACCAGCGCCGAACAGGACGGCATCATCCGTGAGCTGCTGGCCGGCGACCTCGAGGACGGCACGGCTTCGCGGGTCTGGTGGCCGGCCCAACTTCGCCCGGCGCTGGGAACCGCGGGCTTCGCGACCGAGTTGCGTGATCTGATGGCGCGCTGTAGCGAACGGGGGATCGATCCGGCCGCCCTCCAGCGCATCGGCCGCGCCGCCGGAAGGCCCGAGTGGCAGGCGGCCGGCCGATTCGCCCAGGCTTACGAAGAGGTCATGCTGCTACGAGCGGCGGTGGGAATGGCGGCGCCGCAGGCCACCGTCCCGGCGCTGGGCGCGGCCGAGCTCATCGGCGCCGCGCTGGAGGCGTTCTCCATGCATCCAGGGTTGCTGGCCGACGAGCATGCGCGGGTCAAGCTGCTGCTCGTCGATGACGTTCAACATCTCGACCCCCAGGCCGCGCGGCTGGTCAAGGTGCTCGAGGCCGGCGCGGAATTCACCGTGCTGGCCGGGGACCCCCGCCAGACCGTGTTCCGGTATCGGGGTGCCGATCCGGCGCTGCTGCGCGGCGAGGGGCCGGTGTTGGCGCTAACCAGGTCACATCGATGCGCCAGGCCGCTGGCCGAGGCGATCGGCGCCATCGCGTGTCGGCTGCCCGGTCATGACGAGGCACCGGCCTTCGCCGGGGCCGACCCGGCAGGATCCGGGGAGGCCGGGCTGGCCGTGCGGATCGCCGCATCGTCGCACGCCGAGGCCGCGGTGATCGCCGACGCGCTACGCCGCGCACACCTCGTCGACGGCCTTCCGTGGACGCAGATGGCGGTCATCGTCCGTTCGGTTCCCCGGTGGGGTGCGGCCCTCGCCCGCGCGCTGATAGCCGCCGGCGTGCCTGCGGAGGTGCCCCAGAGCGACATGCCGTTGGCGGATCGGCCGGCGGTCCGGTCGCTGTTGACCGTGCTCGAGGCAACCGCGACCGGCCTCACCGGGGAGCACGCGTTGACGCTGCTGACCGGTCCGATCGGCCGGGTCGACCCGGTGGCGCTGCGCAAACTTCGCCGCACGCTTCGCCGGATCTCACCAGGGGGGTCCGCGGGCTTCGCGGAGTTGCTCGTCGATGCCTTGCAGCGCGGCCCCGGCGCCCTCACCGAGCACCAGGGTCGACCGCTGCGGCGGATACGGGCCGTTCTCGCCGCGGCCCGACGCAGCGCCGATTCGGGTGCAGATCCGAGGCACACGCTGTGGCAGGCGTGGAGCCGTTCGGGATTGCAGCGGCACTGGCTGAGGGCCTGCGAGCGGGGTGGTCCGGGGGCCGCCCAGGCAGATCGTGACCTCGACGCTGTCACGTCCATGTTCGAGGTGGCCGAGCAGTATGTGCAGCAGACGGCGGGCGCATCGCTGCGTGGTCTCATCGATCACTTCGCGGCGCTGGCATTGCCCCCGGTCCGCCTCGAGGACGACCGGCAGTCCGACGCGGTCGCGGTGCTCAGCGCGCATGCGGCGCTGGGTCGTGAGTGGGACTTCGTGGTGATCGCCGGTGTCCAGGAAGGGCTGTGGCCCAACGTGTTACCGCGAGGGGGTGTGCTTGCGACCCAGGAGCTGATCGACGTGATCGACGGCGTCGCGGAGGTCGGTCAGCGGGTGTTGTCGAACCGGGCGCCCGTGATCGCCGAGGAGCGCCGACTGCTGATCTCGGCCATGGGACGGGCCCGGCGCCGGCTCCTGGTGACCGCCGTGGACAGCGACGGCGATCAGGCCACGCTGCCATCGTCCTTCTGTCGCGAACTCAGTGCGCTGGCCACCGAGCCGATAGCTGAGGACGCGGCCCCGATCCGGGCGCCGCGCGTGCTGGCTCCGGCCGCATTGGTCGGTATGCTCCGGTCGGTGGTGTGTGCCCCGCCGGGAACTGTCGATGATGCGGAAAGAAATTGTGCGGCAGTGCAGTTGGCGCGCCTGGCCGCGGCCGGAGTGCACGGAAGTGACCCGGCGTCCTGGTACGGGATGCGTCCACTCTCCGTTGACGAACCGTTGTGGCCCGACGGCCAGAGCAGTGGGGAAGGCCGCGATGACCAGGCGCACGTCGTAATCCTGTCCCCGTCGACATTGCAGACACTCTCGGACTGCCCCCTGCGGTGGTTGCTCGAACGGCACGGCGGCTCCACCGCGCGTGACCTTCGCTCGGTGCTGGGGTCGTTGGTTCACGCTTTGGTGGCCGAGGTGGGAAAGACGGAGGCGCAGCTGCTCGGCGAACTCGAAACGGTTTGGAGTCAGCTCCCTTTCGAGGCCCGGTGGCACGCGGACAACGAGCTGGCCCGCCACCAGGAGATGCTGTCCAGCTTCTTTCATTGGCGTGCCAACACCCGCCACGAGCTCACCGAGGTCGGCACCGAGGTCGAGTTGGACGGTCAGGTGACCAGAGACGATGGCGAACACCCCGAGGTTAGGGTGCGCGGCAGGCTCGACCGTCTCGAGCGCGACGGCGAGGGGCGGCTCGTCGTTGTCGATATCAAGACGGGCAAGAGCCCGGTCAGCAAGGACGACGCACAAAGCCACGCGCAACTGGCGATCTATCAACTCGCCGTCGCCGAGGGCTTGCTCTCCGACGGTGACCAGCCCGGGGGAGGCCGCCTCGTCTACATCGGCAAGTCCGGCGGCGGCGGCGCGACCGAGCGGGATCAGACCCCGTTGACCGTCGAGGACCGCGAGCAGTGGAGCGCGGTGTTACATCGAGCCGCCGCGGCTACCCAGGGCCCGCACTTTCTGGCGCGGATCAACGACGGCTGCACGCACTGTCCAGTGCGGGCCATCTGCCCCGCCCAGGCGCCCGGGAAGGATCCGCGATGATAGCGCGCTACGGTCCCGCCGAACTGGCCTGCGCACTAGGGCTTTTCGCGCTGACCGAAGAGCAGGAGGCCGTTATCGCCGCCCCGCCGGGCCCGCTGGTGGTTATTGCCGGCGCGGGTGCCGGCAAAACCGAGACCATGGCCGCACGGGTGGTGTGGCTGGTCGCCAACGGCTACGCACGTCCTGGCGAAGTGCTGGGGCTGACCTTCACCCGCAAGGCCGCCGGCCAGTTGTTGCGGCGGGTGCGAACCCGTCTGGCCCGGTTGGCCGGAACGGGACTGCTGATCCCGTCAACCGGTGGTCTCGAGGTGAGCGAGGACCCCGTCACCGTCGGCACTTATCACGCCTTCGCCGGCACGCTGCTGCGCGACTACGGGGTGCTGCTGCCGACTGAGCCGGACACCCGACTGCTCAGTGAGACCGAACTGTGGCAATTGGCCTTCCGGGTGGTGTGCGAGTATCCGGGCGCCCTGGATACCGAGAAGTCGCCGGCGGCGATTACCGCGATGGTGCTCAGGCTGGCCGGGCAGCTGTGCGAGCACCTGGTCGACACCGACCAGCTCCGGGACACACACCTCGAGCTGGAGCGCCTCGTGCACGGGTTGCCGGCTGGCCGGTATCAGCGGGGCGGTCCGAGTCAGTGGCTGCTGCGAATGTTGGCCACCCAGACCGAGCGCACGGCGCTGGTCCCGCTCATCGATGCGCTGCATCGGCGGATGCGCGAGGACAGAGTCATCGATTTCGGCATGCAGATGGCCTCGGCTGCCCGGCTGGCCGCACAGTTCCCGCAAGTCGGGGCGCAGCTGCGGCAGCGCTATCGAGTCGTTTTGCTCGACGAGTATCAGGACACCGGCCATGCGCAGCGGATCGCGCTGTCGTCGCTGTTCGGGGCCGGTGTCGACGACGACCTGGCGCTGACCGCAGTCGGTGACCCGGTCCAGTCCATCTACGGGTGGCGTGGCGCCTCGGCGACCAACCTTCCGCGGTTCACCACCGACTTTCCCCGGTCCGACGGCACCCCGGCCCCGACCTTGGAATTACGCACCAGCTGGCGCAACCCCCCCGAGGTTCTGCACCTGGCCAATGCGGTCTCCGCGGATGCGCGGCAGCGGTCGGCGGCGGTACGACCGCTACTGCCCCGACCTTCCGCAGCGCAGGGCACGGTGCGGTGCGCATTGCTGCCCGATGTGGCTACTGAGCGAGAATGGGTGGCCGAACAGGTGGCAACGCTCTACCACCAGGGCATCGCCGCAAGCGGCACGGCGCCGACGGCGGCGGTTCTGGTGCGCCGCAATGCCGATGCCGCGCCGATGGCCGAGGCGCTGTCCCGGCGGGGGGTCGCCGTCGAAGTCGTCGGTCTGGCGGGGCTGCTTTCGCTGCCCGAGGTCGCCGACGTGTTGGCGATGCTGCGGGTGGTCGCCGACCCGACAGCCGGTGCCGCCGCGATCCGGGTACTCACCGGCCCCCGCTGGCGGCTGGGTGCCCGCGACATCGCCGCGCTGTGGCGCCGCGCGCAACAGCTCAACGACGCCGCCGCGGGAAAGCGCGGCGGGGTCGACCAGATCGTCGCGCAGGTTGGTCCCGACGCGGATGCCGCGTGTCTGGCCGACGCGATCTGCGATCCCGGCGACCCCGCCGCGTACTCGGCGACCGGGCATCAGCGGATCGTGGCCCTGGCCCGGGAGTTGACGGCGCTGCGACGCCACCTCGACGGCTCGCCGCCCGACCTGGTCGCCGAGGTCCGTCGGCTGCTCGGAGTCGACATCGAAGTCCGGGCTGCCCGGCCGGTGTCAGCGGGGTGGTCGGGGACCGAGCACCTGGACGCGTTCGGCGACGTGGTGGCCGACTACTCCGCGCGGACGGGAGCCACCGTCTCGGGCCTATTGGCGTTCCTGGACGCGGCCGAGCAGGTCGAGAATGGTTTGGCGCCCGCTGAGGTCACTGCCGCGGCCGACCGGGTGCAGATCCTCACCGTGCATGCCGCTAAGGGACTGGAGTGGCAGATCGTCGCGATACCGCACCTCAGCGGGCGGTTGTTCCCCTCGACCGCTTCCCCGCGCACCTGGTTGACCGACGCAGCCGATCTCCCTCCGCTGCTGCGCGGAGACTCTGCGACGGTCTCCAAACACGGGGTTCCGGTGCTCGACACCACCACCGTCAATGACCGGAAAGCGTTGTCGGACAAAATCTCCGAACACAAACGGAGCCTCGACCAGCGGCGAACCGATGAGGAGCGCAGACTCCTCTACGTGGCGATCACCAGGGCCGAGTGCACCCTGCTGGTGTCCGGTCACCATTGGGGCGCCACCGAGTCCAAACCGCGCGGACCCTCAGCGTTTCTCGTGGAGATCAAGGATGTCATCGATGCGTCGGTAGCCGCGGGAAAGCCATGCGGAGCCGTCGACGTCTGGTCGGAAGCCCCAGCCGACGGTGACCCCAACCCGTTGCGCGATCAGGTCGTCGAGGCGATGTGGCCGACGGACCCGGCGGCCGGGCGCCGTTCCAATATCGATCGCGGTGCCGAACTGGTGACGCGGGCGATGTCGGCGGGGGACTGCGCCACCGCACCGGCGGATCCGCACGGCTGGGCCGCCGACGTGGATGCGCTGCTAGCCGAACGGGAAGTCGCCGAGCAGCGGCCGAGCCCACCATTGCCGACCCAACTCTCGGTGAGCACCCTGGTCGAACTCGGCCGCGACCCCGTCGCGGTGGCAAAGCGGTTGCGGAGGCGGTTGCCCCGTCGTCCCGACTCGCAGACGTTGCTGGGTACGGCCTTTCACGAATGGGTGCAGCGGTACTTCCAGGCGGAAAAGCTGTTCGATCTCGACGACTTGCCCGGCGCGGTGGACGCCGACCGGCGCGACCGGGAGGAACTGGAGCAATTGCAGGCCGCGTTCGCGGTGTCGGAGTGGGCGGCGCGCACTCCGATCGACGTCGAAGTCCCGTTCGACATGATGATCGCCGGGCGGGTGCTGCGCGGGCGCATCGACGCGGTGTTCGCCGACAAGGACGGCGGGTTCACGGTGCTGGACTGGAAAACCGGGGAGCCGCCGTCAACGTCGGAAGACTTGCAACGCAACGCTGTTCAACTCGCGGTGTATCGCATCGCCTGGGCCCGGTTGCAGGACATACCGTTGTCCGCTGTACGCGCGGCCTTCCACTACGTTCGGTCCGGGCTCACCGTGAGGCCGGACGTGCTGCTGGACGTGCATGAGGTTGCCGAGTTGATGGGAGCGCCGGTCGCGTGATCGCTTGGCGGGGTCGGATTGCCGGGCTTCTCAACGCGGCTCGTGCCTCGCCGCTTGATCGTCGCCCGGCTTGCTTTCCCGGTAGACCTTGAGCGCCTGAAGGATCATCGGGATCTGCAGTGGCAGCCGCGCGATCGCGGCCACCCGCATCGGTGGCGACTTGGTCGGGTCGTTGAACCACAGTCGGACCATGTTGACGTTGGCCGGGAACACGGCGAGGAACAGCCCTACGGCTGCGAGCGCCCCCAACCGGCGGGTCCTGGGGATCACCAGAAGCCCGCCGACGCCGACCTCGGCAACCCCGGACGCCAGGGTGTAGAAGCGTGGGCTACCCGGAAGTTCCTCCGGAACGATGGAATCGAAAGGTTTGGGAGCAACGAAATGTAGTGCCCCCATCCCAATAAGCCAGAGGCCCATCCTGGCGCCGCGCGCGGACTTGGCGATCTGAGGTGGTTCGGTCCGAGACGAGGTCATGGTTACATTGTGCGGGTGCGGCAGCCCCACTCTGTGACCGACCCTCGTGGCTAAAGGGGTCCTGCGGCGGCGGCTGGGCCGGATCAACCAGCCGCTTGCCGACCAACCGGTCCATTCGCTCGTCGATCGGGTTCAGATTCCACAGGACGTGCCCAGTCCCTGGTCGCGCATCGTCAAGCGGATCGTGATCGCCCTCGCGGTGTTGTGTGCGGTCGTGCTGATCGTGTACATCGACCGCGACGGTTACACAGATTCCCAGAAGAATGGTCTATCCCTCCTCGACTGCTTCTATTACGCCACCGTCTCGCTGTCCACGACCGGCTACGGCGACATCACTCCGTTCACCGAAACCGCCCGCTTTGTGAATATCGTGATCATCACGCCGCTGCGGGTGGCATTCCTGATCGTGCTTATCGGTACCACCGTGGAGACGCTGACCACCGAGTCCCGCCAGGCATTCAAGATCCAGCAGTGGAGGAACAAAGTGCGCAACCACACCGTGGTCGTCGGCTATGGAACCAAGGGCCGCACAGCTGTCGCGGCGATGGTCGGCGACGAGGTGGCGCCCGCCGACATCGTCGTCGTCGACGAGGACCCGTCAGCGCTGGAACGGGCCAAGAGCGCCGGTCTGGTCACGGTTCGCGGCAGTGCCACCGACTCCGAAGTGTTGCGGCTGGCCAGCGCGCAGCACGCGAAGTCGATCATCGTCGCAGCCAATCGCGACGACACCGCCGTTCTCGTGACGCTGACGGCCAGGGAGCTCGCTCCCAACGCCAAGATCATCGCCGCGGTGCGGGAGGCCGAGAACCAGCATCTGCTCAAACAGTCCGGTGCCGACTCCACCGTGGTGACCTCCGAGACCGCCGGCCGGCTGCTCGGCATCGCGGTCCAGACCCCCAGCGTGGTCGAGATGATGGAGGACCTGCTGACCCCGGACGCGGGTTTCGCGATCGCCGAGCGAGAGGTGACCCCCAAGGAAGCCGGCAGCTCGCCGCGGCACCAGAGCGACATCGTGCTCGGCGTCGTCCGCAACGCGAAGCTCATCCGGGTCGACGACCCGGAGGTCGATTCGCTGGAGCTGGGTGACAGATTGCTCTTCATCCGCAGCACGGAATCAGAGCGATGAGCGCTTGCGCGAAGAGCAGAAGGCAGCGATGAGCGCTTGCGCGAAGAGCAGAAGGCAGCGATGAGCGCTTGCGCGAAGAGCAGAAGGTAGCGATGAGCTCGGGGTTCAGGCTGCGCAACGTCCCGCTGCTTTCCCGGGTGGGGGCTGACCGTGCCGATGCGCTGCGGACCGACGTCGACGCCGCCGTGGCGGGATGGCCGGATGCGCTGTTGCTGCGCGTGGACCGGCGAAACCAGGTGCTGATCTCGGACTCCAGGGTGGTTCTGGGTCCGGCCGGCGAGGTGGGTGAGGCGCCGCCGCCCGACGCGGTGTTCCTCGGCCGCCTCGACGACGGTCGGCACGCCTGGGCGATCCGTGCCGAGCTGGAAGCGCCGAACGATTCCGGCGCGCCCACCGAGGTTCTCGATCTGCGTCGGGCCGGTCAGATCTTTGACGATGTCAGCGCACAATTGGTGGCCACGGCCACGGCGCTGCTGAATTGGCATGACAGCGCCCGCTTCAGTCCGCTGGACGGGGCGCCGACCAAGCCTGCCAAAGCAGGGTGGTCGCGGATCAACCCGGCGACCGGGCACGAAGAGTTTCCCCGAGTCGACCCCGCGGTGATCTGTCTGGTGCACGACGGCCACGACCGCGCCGTGTTGGCCCGCCAAACGTTGTGGCCCGAGCGGTTGTTCTCGATCCTGGCTGGATTCGTGGAGGCCGGCGAGTCCTTCGAATCCTGCGTGGTCCGTGAGATCGCCGAGGAGATCGGCTTGACGGTGACCGATGTCGCATACCTGGGCAGCCAGCCGTGGCCGTTCCCGCGGTCATTGATGGTCGGCTTTCACGCCCTCGGCGATCCGGAGCAGGAGTTCGCGTTCACCGACGGCGAGATCGCCGAGGCGGGGTGGTTCACCCGGGATGAGATCCGCGCAGCTCTGGAGCAGGGGGACTGGCGCAGCGACGGCCCGTCGCGGTTGCTGTTACCGGGGTCGATCTCGATCGCCCGGGAGATCATCGAGTCCTGGGTGGCCTGCGGCTGAGACTCTTTCGCGCAGGATCAGTTGTCGTCGTCGCAGTGGGTGTGCGCTGGCTTTGACGGCCATGCGCAGGCGTCGACGTCAGTCGTCTCGCGGTAGCCGCCTCCGGTGAAGACGCCGTATGCGCCGTTGTTGGTGCCGGTAAAGGTGGCGCCCCCGCCGTGGCCGCCGCCGCCGGAATTCTCGACGGACAGAGACCAGCCCTTGGCTTCCAGCGCGGCCTTGTACGCGTCCATGACGCTCTGCGGCGCCCCGGCGACCTCGAAGTAGGTGTGGATACCGTTGTCGTTGATGGAGTCGGGACCCTCGGTGCGCGACGTGTTCGCCGGCGTGGGAATCAGCGATTGCAGGTCGGCGGCGGCAGTGGTTGTGGTTTCGGGCGCGGCCGACGTCGTCGCGGTACCAGTCGCGGTACCAGGAGCGGACGTCCCAGTCGTCGCCTCGGCCGTCGCGGTAGCGGTGACGGTTTCGGTTTTGGTGGCGCCCGTGTCGGAGGAACCGCCGCACGCCGACAGCAGCACACCCATACCTGCCGCTGCGGCCGCGAATGCATACCTACGTCGTGTCACCTGTCATCACCCTTCCGATGCCTGCCCGGTCCTCACGCACCGTACCAACGTGGGCCCGCTCGGGAGCCGCGATGACGATCTTGACGACGTAGCGATTTCGGTGTCGTTGGTACCGCCCTGCGTGACCAACCACACCGAAATCGCAGGCTTGGTGCCGGCTGATCGCTAGGCCAGCTTGGACTTGACCTGCGCCGCAGTTGGGTTGGTCAACGTCGAACCGTCGGCGAACTTTAACGTCGGTACGGTCTGATTGCCTCCGTTGACTGACGCCACGAACTCGGCGGCGGCCGGATCCCGTTCGATATCGACCTCGGCGACGGCGATTCCCTCGTTGGCGAGCAGCTTCTTGAGGCGGATGCAGTAGCCGCACCACGTTGTCGTGTACATCGTCACCGCGGCGGCGTCGGGAGTGCTCATAAGCCCATCAAGGTAGCTGATGTCCCGCCATGGCCGCGGCTGCACGCGTCGGGGCGCGCTGCCATGATGGTCGATATGTCCCCGACGGCCTCGCGTGACCGGCTCCTGGGTGACCTCGACGACGAGCAGCGCGAGGCCGTGCTCGCGCCGCGGGGGCCGGTGTGCGTGCTCGCCGGTGCGGGTACCGGCAAGACCCGCACCATCACCCGTCGCATCGCCTATCTGGTGACCGCCGGCCACGTCGCCCCGGCTCAGGTCCTCGCTGTCACCTTCACCCAGCGCGCGGCGGGGGAGATGCGCGGCAGGTTGCGGGCGCTGGGCGGCGAAGCGCCCGGGGTATCCACCGAATCGGTGCAGGCGATGACGTTTCATGCCGCGGCGCGCCGACAGCTGGCGTACTTCTGGCCGCGGGTGGTCGGCAACACCGGATGGCAGCTTCTGGACACCAAGTTCTCCATCGTCGCGCAGGCGGCCAACCGTGCCGGGCTACCGACGAGCACGGACGACGTACGCGACCTCGCCGGCGAAATCGAATGGGCCAAAGCATCTTTGATCAGTCCCGAGGATTACCCGCCGACGGTTGCCGAGGCCGGGCGCGACATCCCGTTCGACGCGGCGAAGGTCGCGGCGGTTTACGCAGGCTACGAGGCGCTCAAAGGCCGCGGCGATGTCCTGATGCTGGATTTCGACGACCTGCTGCTGCACACCGCCGCGGCGATCGAGACCGATGCCGCGGTGGCCCAGGAGTTCCGGGACCGGTACCGCTGCTTTGTCGTCGATGAATATCAGGACGTGACCCCGCTGCAGCAGCGGGTGTTGGACGCCTGGCTCGGCAACCGTGATGACCTCACCGTCGTCGGCGACGCGAATCAGACCATCTACTCGTTCACCGGGGCCTCGCCGCGTTACTTGCTCGATTTCTCCAGGCGGTTCCCCGACGCGGCGGTGGTCCGGCTGGAGCGCGACTATCGGTCGACCCCGCAGGTGGTCTCGCTGGCCAACCGGGTGATCGCCGGCGCCCGGGGCCGCATGGCCGGCAGCAGGCTGCACCTGGTGGGGCAACGCGCTTCCGGGCCCGAGCCGACCTTCAACGAACACCCCGACGAGGTGGCCGAGGCGGCCGCGGTGGCCCGGAAGGTCAAGAAGCTTCTCGAATCCGGCACTGCCGCTTCGGAAATCGCGGTGCTCTACCGCATAAATGCGCAGTCGGAGGTGTACGAGGAGGCGCTGACCGAAGTCGGCGTGCCGTTCCAAGTCCGCGGCGGTGAGGGATTCTTCAGCCGCCAGGAGATCCGGCAGGCGTTGTTGGCGTTGCAGCGCGCGGCCGAACGAGCGACCGAACACGCCGAGGGCGGGCCGGCCGAAGTGGTCCGCACGACACTGGAGCCGCTGGGGTTGACCGCGCAGCCGCCGTCGGGCAGTCGCGCGCGCGAGCGGTGGGAAGCACTGGTCGCCCTGGTCGAGCTGGTCGACCAAGAAGTTGCCCAGCGGCCGCAGATCGACCTTCCCGCCCTGGTCGCCGAGCTGCGCAAGCGGGCCGACGCCCGCCACCCGCCGGTGGTGCAGGGCGTTACGCTGGCATCGTTACACGCCGCCAAGGGGCTGGAGTGGGACGCGGTATTCCTGGTCGGGCTGGCCGACGGCACCCTGCCGATCTCGCACGCGCTGTCCCACGGTCCCGATAGCGAGGCGGTGGAAGAGGAACGACGTCTGTTCTACGTCGGAGTCACCAGGGCCCGCGAGCATCTGGCCCTCAGCTGGGCGTTGGCGCGCACCCCGGGCGGGCGGCAGGGCCGGCGGCCGTCGCGATTCCTCAACGGCATCATCGATTCCGGCGCCCCGGGACGGCGGGACGCCGGCAACGCCCGGGCGCGCAGACCCCGTGGCCCGGCGCCGCGCTGCCGGGTGTGCAACTCCGCCCTGACTGCGCCCGTCGCGATTGTGTTGCGCCGGTGCGAGGATTGCCCGTCCGACCTCGACGAGCAACTGCTCGCCGAGCTCAAGGAGTGGCGCCTCAAGATCGCCAAAGCCGCCGGTGTGCCGGCCTATGTGGTGTTCACCGACAACACCCTGATCGCAATCGCCGAGTCATTGCCGGCCGACGACGCTGCGCTGGTTGCCATCCCGGGAATCGGTGCCCGCAAGCTCGAGCAGTATGGACCCGATGTGCTCGCGTTGGTCAAAGGCCGCCGCGGCAGCCCCTAGGTCTCGGGCTCCAAGCTCCAAGCTCCAAGCTCTTGGGTCTCCCGGGTAAAACTGCAGGTCAAAAAATCGCTTGTGCCGCTCGCCGGCAAGCGTCTAACCTCGAGCCCACACAGACGAAGGCCATGTGCGAAGGGAGGGTGCCACGACATGACAAACAGTGACATGACAAGCAGCGACGCGTTGACCGGCGTACGTATTGCCGGCGGGTGGCCGACCTTCCATACCCCCGCCAGCGCCGCCGCCACGGCGGCGCCGCGCAAGCGCCGCGCCGCCGGTACGACTGCCGCTGCCGCGTCCGTGAATCGGAGCTCGACCTAGCCGTGAACTAGCCAGAGCCCACCAAGCCCCGGCCCAATAAGCCCAAGGCCACGGACCCGCAATCAGCCGGATCCGTGGCCGGATTCTTTTCCGGGGCAAGCCTCCCCGAATCTAAGGAACTGGTCGCAGATCCATCCCACGACAGATGGCCACTACGACGACCAGGAAGCAGAGGACCGGACATGTCTGCAACGACATGCGAGAGCACCACCGCGGCCATACCGTGTCATGTCGAGGACCCGGACCTATGGTTCGCCGATGATCCAGCCGACCTCGAACAGGCCAAGTCGCTGTGCGGGTCTTGCCCGCTCCGGCGCGAATGCCTGAGCGCCGCACTGGAACGTCAGGAGCCGTGGGGCGTCTGGGGCGGCGAGATCCTGGAACGCGGTGCCGTCGTCGCCCGCAAACGGGGACGGGGGCGGCCGCGCAAGAACACCGAAGGCGCCGAAGATACCGAAGGCACCGTCGCGGCGTGATTTTCGCCGCCGCCCCCGGCGCAATACGGCGCGATTTTCCGCCGCCCCAGGCGCTGTGCGGCCTCGGGGGCGGCGAAGACGCTATGCGGCGTCGGGGTCGGCGAATCCGGGCATCGTCTCCTCGGCGATGCGCCGGGTCGGGACGTTGGCGTCGAGTTGGCAGGAGATCGCCACGATCGACGCGATCACCCGCATCGGAATCGCCAGCTTCGGTGGGATGTCCATCTGCCGGGCGGCCTTGATCTGGCCTGCGGCCTTGTCCAGTTCCAGCGTCGTCAGCCGTTGTAGCCACTTACGGGTGTAGTGAAAGACCGGCACCTGCAGCGGATCGACGTACTGCTTGAGCATCTCGTCGATCTCGTTGGTGGACACCCGCCGGCCCTTCTGAATGAACCCCATCTTCTCCATGGTGGGCAGCAACTGGTCGTAATTCTTGTCCACCGCGTAGCGCAGGATCTGACCCAGCTCGACGGGCCAGCCACCGGGCATCGGTGCCACGGCGCCGAAGTCGATGACGCCCATGCGGTCGCCGGGCAGCAACATGAAGTTGCCCGGATGGGCGTCGCCGTGCACCATCTCCAGCCTCTTGGGCGCGTCGTTTGCGAATTCGAACAGCCTGGTAGCCATGAGGTCGCGCTGTTCCTGACTGCCGTCACGGATGATGTGCGACAGCGGAACGCCCTCGATCCACTCCTGAATGACGACCTTCGGGGCGCTGGCCACCACTCGGGGCACCACGAACTTCGCGTCACCGCGGTACGCCTTGGCGAATGCTCGCTGGTTATCGGCCTCGAGACGGTAGTCGAGCTCCATCTCGGTGCGCTCGATCAGCTCGTCGACGACGCCCTGCACGTCGGCGCCGGGAGAGAGCTGCTTGAGCACACCGACCATGCGCTGCATCGTCTTGAGGTCGGCACGCAGCGCCTCGTCGGCACCGGGGTACTGGATCTTGACCGCGACCTCCCGGCCGTCGCCCCAGACCGCCTTGTGAACCTGACCGATGCTGGCCGAGGCGATGGAGGTGTCGTCGAAGGATTGGAACCGCTCCCGCCACGTGGTGCCCAGCTGTGCGTCCAGCACCCGATGCACCTTGGCGGCCGGCAGCGGCGGTGCCTCGCGTTGCAGTTTGGTCAGCGCCTCGCGGTAGGGCTTGCCGTACTGCTCGGGGATCGCGGCCTCCATGACCGAGAGCGCCTGACCGACCTTCATCGCGCCGCCCTTGAGTTCGCCGAGGACGGTGAACAGCTGCTGAGCCGCCCGGTCCATCAACTCGGCGTTGACCTCGTCCTTGGATTTGCCAGTGAGCCGCTTGCCGAATCCCAGTGCGGCCCGCCCGGCCATGCCCACCGGCAGCGACGCCAGCTTCGCGTTGCGTGCGGCACGCCCACGCTTGATGTCACTCACTGGTCCATCATCCACGACGGAGCCGAACCAGTTGACACGGTTTGATATCAACCTGAGCGCCCGCAGCTGCAGCGCGGATGTCGTGGCCACCGCCGTGCCACGATCGCGCCCGCGCCCACGTCGAACTCCAAGGTGGTGCCCAGCGACGACGGTGTGGTCGGGCCAGATGCCCGCGGCTCGGAGGTCGACGATGCAGCTGGGTCGAGGTCGCCGCGCACCGCCCGGACGACGCGGTCGACCTCGGCGAGGGCCAACCCGGCGGTCGCCAGGACGGTGGCCCGGTCTGCGGTGCCGATGGTGCGGCACAGCTGCGCCGCGACCGCGGGCCAGGCGTCGTCGCGATCACTGCGATGCAGATCGGCGCACCTCAAGCAGCTGGTGACGCCGGGTATCACCAGCGGACCGACCATGCCGGCGCCGTCACGCACCCGGACCGCCAGATGCGGCACCCCGGCCTCGTGCAGATCGCGCACCACTCGGGGGTCGGCGACCAGGTAGTCGGTCAGTACCGCGAGGTCCGCGCCACCGGCCCCGGCATGGCTCCTGTTGCTCTGGCTGATGCGAACGTTCGAGCACCGAAGTGATGCGATGAGCAGCTCCGACAGCGGACCGCGGCCGTGCACCCGGATGGCGGCCGCCCGGCGCCGTCGGTTCGCCACCGCCGTCACCACACCCGCGTCGGTCAGACGGCCGACCAGGTCGGTGACGACGGACTCGTCATCGGCGTAATCGGCTGCTAGCGTGTGCAGTTCGGCGATGGTCGCGGTGGACTGCAACAGGTGCAATAGCTCGGCCAGCAGCCTCGCAGGCAGACCCGGCGGTGGGTGCACAACGACCGCGCGCCGTGGATCCCAGCCCACCTGGACCGTGCCATCGGGTCTGGACAACACCGGGGTGGCCGGGTTGAGCGCGTATCGCCTCACCCGACGACCCTGTCACGCCGCAGCCACCCCGGGCCGAGTTATCCACAGGCCGCGGACGACGTCACTCCCGGGGCCTGTCGCCGCCGTCGCCGGACTCCAGGTCGCGCTCCTGGTCGGCCTGCTCCAGCGCCTGTTCGATAGCGCTGTCCAGGTCACTGGTGTCTCCGCCGAGGACGCGGTCGATGAATCCGGCGGGCTCGTCGAGGTCCGCCGAGCTCGGCAACAGGTCGGGATGCTGCCACACCGCGTCGCGGGCGTCCGCGCCCACGGCCTGGGTCAGCCGCTCCCACAACACGGCGGCCTCCCGCATCTTGCGCGGGCGCAGCTCCAGCCCCACCAGCGTGGCGAAGGTCTGCTCGGCCGGCCCGCCGGTGGCCCGGCGTCGGCGCAGTGTCTCGCTGAGCGCCGGCGTGCCGGGGATTCGGTCACCGAGGGCATCGGAAACCACGGTGTGCACCCAGCCCTCGATCAGGGCGAGCAGTGTTTCCAGCCGGTCGAGCGCGGCGTGCTGCTCGGGGGTGGCCTTCGGCTCGAAGATGCCCTGATTCAGCAGCCGCTCCATTTCGGCGGGGTCGGCCAGCGCGGCGGGGTTGAAGCCGCGGGCGAACTCCTCGATGCCGCTCATGTCCACCTTGGTGCCCCGGGCGAATGCCTCGACGGTGGCCAGCAGTTGGCTGGACAGCCACGGCACGTGGCTGAACAACCGATGGTGCGCGGCCTCGCGGGCGGCCAGGAACGTGACGATCTCGCTGCGCGGCTGCTCCAGGCCCTTGGCGAACGCCTCAACCGCATCGGGCATCAGCGCCGCGATCCCCTTGGGCCCCAACGGAAGTCCGATATCAGTGGAGGTCAACACCTCTTGTGAGAGTTTGCCCAGCGCCTGGCCCAGTTGTGAGCCGAACGCCATGCCGCCCATCTGGGACATCATCGACAGCAGCGGACCCGCCATCGCCTTGGCTTCCTCGGGAAGCGCTGACGCCCACACCGTAGAAATCTGTTCGGCCACCGGGTCGCACAACCGCTTCCAGGTGTCCAGGGTGTTGTCGATCCAGTCGGTCGGCGTCCATGCCGCCGCCCGGGTGGTTCCGGCGGGCAGCGGTGTCGCCCCGTCCAGCCAGGTCTCGGCCAGCCGGACCGCGTCGGAGATCGCGGCGCCGGTCTGCTCGGACGCCGGGGCCACGAATCCCACGGAGCTGGAGGCCAGCTTGCGGGCCAGGTCGTAATTCACCGGTCCGGACGCTGCTGTACCCGGCTGCGCGCCGCCTGCGCCACTGAACATCTCGCCGAGCTTGCTGAAGATCTGACCAAGCTGCGACATGTCGAACTCACCGCCTCCAAACGCGCCGCCGAAGGGGTCGCCGCCGGAGCCGGGGTCGTTCTTGCGTCGATCACGCTCGGGGTCGTCCCCGGCGGAGAAACCGAAAGGCGGGTCAGCCATGCCCCCAACCGTACTCATCGCGTCGGCTTCGTGCGGCGATGCGGGTCACGCTCTCAGTGAATCCGGTCGGTGAACATCTGCCGGTGAACCTTTACTGTGGGCGGCGTGAACAGGCGGATTTCGACCCTGGTCGTCGCGTTGGTGCCGATCCTGGCCTTCGGCCTGCTGTTGAGCATGGTCACCGTGCCGTACGTGGCGCTGGGGCCGGGCCCGACGTTCGACACGCTCGGTGAGGTCGACGGCAAGCAGGTGGTACAGATCGAGGGCGCCGAACTGCACCCGACCACCGGGCATCTGAACATGACGACGGTGTCGCAGCGCGATGGTTTGACGCTGGGGCAGGCGCTGGTGTTCTGGGCCTCCGGCCGCGACCAGCTGGTCCCGCGCGATCTGGTGTATCCGCCGGACAAGTCCAAGGAAGAAATCGAAGAGGCGAACAGCAAAGACTTCCGTCAGTCCGAGGACAGTGCCGAATACGCCGCGCTGCACTATCTGAAATACCCGATGGCCGTCACCGTGGAAAACGTGGACTCCGAGGGCCCCTCCGGTGACAAACTGCAGCCCGGTGACGCCATCGAGGCGGTGAACGGCACCCCGGTGGCCAATCTGGAGGAGTTTCAGGAGATCCTCAAGACCACCAAGCCCGGCGACACCCTCGAGGTCGCCTACCGGCGCAAGAACGCCCCGGCGGGCACCGTCGACATCACGCTGGGTAAGCACCCCGAGCGCGAGCAGGGCCTACTCGGCGTGGGCGTCCTGGACGCGCCGTGGGCGCCGTTCACCATCGACTTCAACCTGGCCAACGTGGGTGGCCCGTCCGCGGGGCTGATGTTCAGCCTGGCGGTGGTCGACAAGCTGACCACCGGGGACATCAACGGCTCCAAGTTCGTGGCCGGCAGCGGCACCATCACCGGCGACGGGGAGGTCGGCTCGATCGGCGGCATCACCCACAAGATCGAGGCCGCCGGCGAGGCGGGGGCCACGGTTTTCCTGGTACCCGCCGACAACTGCGACGAGGCGAAAACGGCCGATGTGACCGGGGTCGAGCTGCTCAAGGTGGAGACCCTAGAGCAGGCCATCGGCTCGCTGCGCACGCTTTCCGCTGGTGGCGAACCTCCCCGCTGCTGACCCGGCCGCCTCTGTCGTTTGCGTAGAGTTAGGTCCGAGTTGGCTGATCAATTGCCGAGAATGTTCGAGACTGGAGTGATCGAGTGGGAATGCGGCCCGCGGCCAAGATGCCGAAGCTGACGCGACGAAGCCGGGTTCTGATAGGGCTTTCCCTGGCGGCGGTGGTGTTGCTGCTGATCGGCCCACGACTGATCGACACCTATGTCGATTGGCTGTGGTTCGGCGAGCTGGGATACCGGTCGGTGTTCACCACCCAGGTGGTCACCCGGATCGTGCTGTTCTTCGTTGTCGCAATCATGTTCGGCGCGGTCGTCTTCGCGGCGCTGGCGCTCGCCTACCGGACCCGGCCGGTGTTCGTTCCGACGGCCGGACCCGATGATCCGATCGCCCGCTACCGCACCGCGGTGATGACCCGGCTGCGCCTGGTCGGTATCGGGGTGCCGGCGTTCATCGGTGTGCTGGCGGGTTTCGTGGCGCAGAGCTACTGGGGGACGGTGCAGCTGTTCCTGCACGGCGGCACCTTTGGCATCACCGATCCGCAGTTCGGAATCGACTTGGGGTTCTACGCATTCGACCTGCCGTTCTACCGTCTGGTGCTGTCCTACCTGTTCGTCGCCACCTTCCTGGCCTTCATCGCCAATCTGCTGGGCCACTACCTGTTCGGCGGCATCCGGCTGGCCGGCAAGAGTGGTGCGCTGAGCCGCGCTGCACGTATTCAGATGATCAGCCTGGTGGGTCTGCTGATGCTGCTGAAGGCGGTCGCCTACTGGTTGGACCGTTACGAACTACTGAGCCACACCCGCGGCGGCAAGCCGTTCACCGGTGCCGGCTACACCGACATCAACGCCGTGTTGCCGGCGAAGCTGATCCTGCTGGCGATCGCGGTCATCTGCGCAGCGGCCGTCTTCTCCGCGATTTTCTTGCGCGACTTGCGGATTCCCGCCATCGGCGTGGTGTTGTTACTGCTGTCCTCGCTGGTCGTGGGTGCCGGCTGGCCGCTGATCGTCGAGCAGATCAGCGTGCGGCCCAACGCCGCCCAGAAGGAAAGCGAATACATCAGCCGGAGCATCACCGCGACCCGGCAGGCCTACGGGCTCACCGACGAGACGGTGAGCTATCGCGACTACGCGGGCAACGCCCCCGCGACCGCCCAGCAGGTCGCCGCCGACCGGGCCACCACCTCCAACATCCGGGTGCTCGACCCGAACATCGTCAGCCCGGCCTTCACCCAGTTCCAGCAGGGCAAGAACTTCTACTACTTCCCCGATCAATTGAACATGGACCGCTACCGCGACGAGAACGGCAATCTGCGCGACTACGTGGTGGCCGCCCGCGAGTTGAACCCGGACCGGCTGATCGACAACCAGCGGGACTGGATCAACCGGCACACCGTCTTCACCCACGGCAACGGATTCATCGCCTCGCCGGCCAACACGGTGCGCGGGGTTGCCAACGACCCCAACCAGAACGGCGGCTATCCGGAGTTCCTGGCCAGTGTGGTGGGCGCGAACGGCAGCATCGTCTCACCCGGACCGGCGCCGCTGGATCAGCCGCGCATCTACTTCGGCCCGGTGATCGCCAACACGTCGGCCGACTACGCCATCGTCGGCAAGAACGGTGAGGATCGCGAGTACGACTACGAGAACAACGTCGAGACCAAGAACTACACCTACACCGGCACCGGCGGCGTTCCGGTCGGCAACTGGATGGCCCGCAGCGTCTTCGCCGCGAAGTTCGCCGAGCGGAACTTCTTGTTCTCCAACGTGATCGGACCCAACAGCAAGATTCTGTTCAAGCGCGATCCCGCCGATCGGGTCAAGGCGGTGGCTCCGTGGCTTACCACCGACACTGCCGTGTACCCGGCGATCGTGAACAAGAAGATGGTGTGGATCGTCGACGGCTACACCACGCTGGACAACTACCCGTATTCGCAGTCGACATCGTTGTCGGCGGCCACCACCGACTCCAACGAGGTGGCGCTGAACCGGCTGCAGCCCGACAAGCAGGTGTCCTACATCCGCAACTCGGTCAAGGCCACCGTCGATGCCTATGACGGCACCGTCACGCTGTACGCCCAGGACGAGCAGGATCCGGTGCTGCAGGCGTGGATGAAAGTGTTCCCGGGCACCGTCCAGCCCAAGAGCGAGATCACTCCGGAGCTGCAGGAGCATCTGCGCTACCCCGAGGACCTGTTCAAGGTGCAACGCGCGCTGCTGGCCAAGTACCACGTCGACGACCCGGTGACGTTCTTCTCGACGTCGGATTTCTGGGACGTACCGCTGGACCCGAACCCCACGGCCAGCAGTTACCAGCCGCCGTACTACATCGTGGCCAAGGACCTCGCGGAGAACACCGGGCTGGCGTCGTTCCAGCTGACCAGCGCGATGAACAGATTCCGGCGCGACTTCCTGGCTGCTTATATCAGTGCCAGCTCGGACCCCGAAACATACGGCCGGATAACGGTTTTGACGATCCCGGGTCAGGTCAACGGTCCTAAGCTGGCGTTCAATGCGATCAGCACCGATACCGCGGTCAGCCAGGACCTCGGCGTCATCGGCCGCGACAACCAGAACCGCATCCGCTGGGGCAACCTGCTGACCTTGCCGATGGGTGAGGGCGGGTTGCTATATGTCGCCCCGGTGTATGCCTCGCCGGGGTCCAGCGACGCCGCGTCGTCGTATCCGCGGTTGATTCGGGTCGCGATGATGTACAACGACAAGATCGGCTACGGGCCGACCGTGCGGGATTCGCTGATCGACCTGTTCGGGCCGGGAGCCGATGCCACCGCCACGGGTCCGGCGCCGACCGACGTTCCCGCCGGTCAACCACCCACGGCGCGGCCGCCCACCGGTCAGCAGCCCGCCGTCGCGCCGCCGGCGAATCGGCCCGGCCAGACCCCGCAGGCGCAGCCTGAGGTGCCTGTGGCGGTCCCGTCCGCCGGCCCGACCCAGTTGTCCGGGCCGAAAGCCGCTGCGCTGGAGGAGGTCAACGCTGCCCTCGACGCACTGCAGGAGGCGCAACGCGGTGGTGACTTCGCGCAGTACGGCGAAGCACTGCAACGCCTCGACGAGTCGATCAGCAAGTACAAGTCCGCCCAGTAGCGTTTGCTCCGTTCCGCGAGCGCGCGGGCGGGCTTGTTCCGCGAGCGTGCGTGTTTGTGCATAGACGCGCCGCCAACCACGTGCACATGCGCTCGTTCGCAGCCCGCGAGCGTGCTTGAACAGGCGATTTGGCGGCCCCGCGACCGCCCCGGTAACCTTGCGTTCACCATCGCGGGGTGGAGCAGCTCGGTAGCTCGCTGGGCTCATAACCCAGAGGTCGCAGGTTCGAATCCTGTCCCCGCTACTAGGTAGACGGCCCTCGGAGGTTTCTCCGAGGGCCGTTCTCATGCACTCCTCGAGAAGGTGAGCTCCGTGCAGATCGATCGCCTTGACCACCTGGTACTGACCGTGCAGAGCATCGACCGGACATTGCGCTTCTACTGCGACGTTCTCGGCTTTAGCAGCCACACTTTCGGTGCGGGACGAACGGCCCTGTTGTTCGGGCGCACCAAAATCAACCTGCATCAATGGGGCAACGAGTTCGATCCCAAGGCACGTCATCCGACGCCGGGCAGCGCCGACCTGTGCTTTATTACGGAGACATCACTGGAAACGGTTGTACAGGAGCTTCGGCAAGGAGGAATCACGATCGAGGAAGGCCCGATCGAGCGCACCGGCGCGACTGGACCGATCCGAAGCGTCTACATCCGCGATCCCGACCACAATCTCATCGAGTTGTCGAATTACCTGGCAGAACCCATGCTCCGAGGCGACGGTCCTTAAGCCGGCTGCTTGGTGCCGGCGATCCTCTTCGCTACGGCCACCCGCTTCTGGTCGACACTGAATTGTGTTGCGGCAGAGGGTGCCAACACGGGCTCGACAAGTGCGGCGACGGCACTTTCGGCGCGTCGGCCGGTCCTTTCCTCCGCCGTCGTCTTCAACTCGCCGATTACATCTTCGATGCTGCGGGCGATCGATTCCACATCCTCGATGTTGTCGGGGCAGGCGACGATTCCGACATCGAACGTACCGCCATAGGACACCGCGGTGACATTGAGGTTGGCACCCTCGGCCAGTGGGGCCATCGGGTGTATCCCGAGGACATGTGCTCCGGCACAATACATTTGCTGTGCGGGTCCCGGCACGTTGGACGTGATCATGTCCGCCACCGGGTTATGGAACCGCGATAGCTTCAGGCTGCTGTACAGACCCGACGCGAGTCCGATGAGAGCCGGTGGCACCAGGTCAATCACGTCGCCGAGGTTGATCGGAGACGCGGACCGGCGACCCTTCTTGATCCGCGAAGTCTGGGCATGGATGCTGGCCAGCTGCGCTTCGACGGTGGTGAGATGCACCGGCAACGAGACGACGGCCATCGACCAACTGTTGGAAGCGTCGTCGTCGGCCCCGCGCGTCGAGATCGGCATCGTGGTACGCAGCGGAGAGTAGGTCACCGCTTCGTGGGTTTCCGACCACCGACGCAACGCTGACGTCGTGGCGGTCAGGAAGACATCGTTGACGGTGACGCCGAATGCATCGGCGATGATGCGTAGATCCTGCATCGGTATGCCGGCGAACGCGACACTGCGGCGCGGGGTGAGTGGCGCGTTCAGCCGCTTGTGCAACGTGATTTCGCCCTGCCCGCCACCCGCCGTCGGCACTGTCGCCTCGCCCGGGTCGACCACGGGCTCGGGACCGGCGATGCCCGAGCCCACAGCAGTTCTCAGTAATGCCTTCACCGCGACCGGAGCAAGTTTGGCGGTGAGCCTGACACCCTTCGCGGTGTTGGCGGCGAATTCGTCGACGACGTCGTGAATCCTCTCCGCTACGCCGGGCATCGAAGATGCAGCAGCTAGGGATCGCTCTGGCGCGGAGTCGAATTCAGCTTCCGGGTCGGCGGTCATGAACTCGGGCAGTAGCGACGTGACCGCTCCGACACCGTCGGCCATGGCGTGGGAGAACTTGATCGCGACTGCCAGCCTGCCGTCGGCCAGGCCCTGAATCACCCACGCTTCCCACAACGGCCGCCGACGGTCCAGTGGCCGTGAATGCAACTCACCGACCACTGCCGACAGCTCACGCGTCGTTCCGGGCCTGGGCAACCGCATACGCCGCACATGGTTGGCAACCTCGAACGCGGGGTCCTCGACCCACGCCGGCTGACCCAGCCCGAACGGCTTGCTGAGTAGACGTTGCCGGAACGCCGGTATCGCCGACGCGCGGTCGGCGAACAACCTCGATAGAGCTCCGGCGGTCAGGTCGCCGCGGGCAGCAGGGTCGACGAATGCCACCGCAAGGATGTGCGTCGGCATCACGGTCGTCTCGCTGTGCAGGAAAAGCCCGTCCAAGCCGGTCAACCGATCCATCATGGTGCTCCATCCGCTGTCTCAGTGCGCCCGCCGTTTCCGACCACCGTTCCGATTAGACTCGCCAAAGTCGGTCATGGTCGGAATCGACAGCAGATTCACAGCACAGTCACACCCGGTTGCCGGGTCGGCGATGCGAAAGCGTGCCGGCGCCAGGCCGCAGGCGCGAGGCCGCGAAGACACAGGTTGGAGGTCGGATGGCCGTCACAATCGTCACGGTGCTTGCCGCGGTGTTCTTCGCCGGAATGGGGGTGTACGCGCTGGCGGCACCGGGGCGGCTTGTCGCCCCGTTCGATATCAGCCTGGGCAGCGCGGCATCGCGCGCCGAAGTGCGTGCGGTGTACGGCGGCTTCGGTCTGGCGATCGCCGCGATACTCCTCGTCGCCCTGGCGTCAGCCGAGCTGCGGGCCGGCATCCTGCTTACGGTGGCCGCCGCACTGGCCGGGATGGCGCTGGGGCGACTGGTTTCGGCATTGGACGGTCGAACCGGCTTTTACCCCAACTGGTTCTATTTCCTCGTCGAAGCCGTCGCCGCGGCGGCGCTGTTCGCGGTGGCCTGAAAGGTCAGCTCGGGGTGCCTGAACGGAGTGCGGCCTTTCGTTTCGACTTGTCCGCATACATCAGCTCGTCGGCCTGCGCGATCAATTCGTCCAACGTGCGGTCGTCGGTGGGCGGGGTGTGCACGACGCCGATGCTGGCCGAGAGTTGGTAGGAACGGTCCGATGATTCGTTGAACCGCCGGAACGCCTCGCCGAGCCGCGACTTCAACTCAGCCGGGTCGATGGCGGAGTCGACTATCAACAGGCAGAATTCGTCGCCGCCCATTCGACCAAGGATGTCGAAAGGTCGCACCGCCGACTGCAGCGTCGTCGCGACATCTTTTATCAGGGCGTCACCGGCGTCGTGGCCTTCGGTGTCGTTGACTCGCTTGAGGCCGTCGACGTCGAGGAACGCCAACAAGCCGTGATGGCCTTGGCCGCGCCCGGTGTCCAGGGCCGGTCCGGCCGCCAGGCGGAAGCCGCGACGGTTGTTGAGCCCGGTCAGCTCGTCGGTCAGAGACAGTCGTTGGATTTCCTCGTTCGCCTGCTGCAGCGCGGTGGTGCGGTCGCGAACACGCTGTTCCAACTCGGAGTAGACGGCCACGTTCTCCATCGCGACCGAGGTGGAATCGGCAAGTGCTTGCAGCAGTGAGATTTCCTGCGTGGTGGGCGTGTGTTCGTTGGCCCAGTAGTTTCCGATCGCCCCGACCGGGTCCATGGTGCGAATCGGCACCATGACGAGGCTCTTGACGAAGGTCGGACGGTAGGCCGCATGCGGAATCCGCGAGTCGACATAGATATCCGGGATCACCGCGGCTTCGCGATTGAGCATCGCCCAGCCGCTGATGCAGATCTCCATGGGAAAGCGGCTGCCCTTCCACAGCGGGGCGATGGCATCCTCGTCCGCGTAGTAACACTTGCCGTTGTCGCGCAGCACGAAGGTGGCTCCGTCGCATCCGCTGAGTTCGCGTGCGGCGGTTCGCACGATGCGCTGGACGTCCTCGAGGCTGCGCGCCAGCGACAGTTCCTGAACCGCTTCCAGCAGGCGTGTCATGCCGCGGACGGGCCCGGATGCGGCGGCCGATGTTTCCGTCGACGATGTCGTCTGTGGTGCGGTCATTACACCCCCGAACGTTCCGACCGCCATGTGGTTGACAGGTGGCGATCAATCTACTCCGACGATGCGGGCGACGACACGTTCTTCGGGGTTTTGGTCGGCCTGCTGCCGGCACCTGCTTGGCGGGTTTGCGCGCGGTAGCCTTTGGCTATGGAAGTACTACGTTCTGTAGTTGTTCTGCTGCACATCGTCGGATTCGCCGTCGTCTTCGGGGCCTGGGTGGCCGAGGCCGCCGCCCGGCGATTCGCCACCACCCGGGTCATGGACTACGGCGTTCTGATCTCACTGCTCACCGGTCTGGCACTGGCAGCGCCGTGGCCGGCCGGGGTCGAATTGAACTACCCCAAGATCGGGATCAAACTCGTCATTCTGCTGGTTCTCGCCGGGCTGGTGGGAATGGGCAACGCACGGCAGCGGAAGACCGGGGAGACGGTGCCGCGCCCGTTGTTTAGCGCCGTCGGCGCGCTGGCGTTCGCGGCCGCCGCAATCGCCGTTCTTTGGTGACGGGCGATCAGCGCAGCGACACGACGACCTTGCCCTGAGCGGTCCGTTCCTCCAGGGCGGCGATCGCCTCGCCGGCCCGCGCGAGCGGATACACCTCCGGATCGGGGGCGGACACCGCCCCGGAGGCCAGCAGCGGCTCCAGTTCGGCCCATTGTTGCTGCAGGAAGCCCGGGTGGCTCAGGACCCAGGCCCCCCAGCCGACCCCGACGGCGTCGACATTGTTGAGCAGCAGCCGGTTCACCTTGATGGTGGGAATCTCACCGCCGGTGAAGCCGATCACCAGCAACCGGCCGCCGGGGGCCAGCGATCGCAGTGAATCGGTGAACCTGTCGCCGCCGACCGGGTCCACGATGATGTCCACCCCGCGGCCGCCGGTCAACTCTTTCACCGCGTCCTTGAATCCGTCGGCGAGCACCACGTCGGTGGCCCCGGTCGCCCGGGCGACGTCGACCTTCTCCTGGCTGCTCACCACGGCGATCACCCGGGAGGCGCCCAACGGCGGCGCCAGCCTCAAACTCGAGGTTCCGATACCGCCCGCCGCGCCGTGCACCAGAACCGTCTCGCCGTCGGCAAGCCGACCGCGGGTGCGCAACGCGAAATGAACCGTCAGATCGTTGAACAACAGCCCGGCCCCCGACTCGAAGGACACCGAGTCCGGCAGTTTGAAGAGTCGTTCCGGTTGCAGCGCAACGACTTCGGCCATCGCACCGCACAGCATGGTCAGCCCGGCCACCCGGTCACCTGGCTGAACGTGCGCCCCCTCGGGCGCGCTGCGGACCACCCCGGCGAATTCCGCGCCCGGGACATACGGCAGGGCAGGCTTGTACTGGTAGAGCCCGCGAGACTGCAGCGCGTCGGGAAACGCAACGCCGGCCGCGTGCACGTCGACCAGAACCGTGTCCTCGCCGGCCGCGTCTTCGGTGGGCTCCTCGATCTCGACCACTTCTGCGGCCTTCGGTCCCGCGAGTTCGGCTATCTGAATTGCGCGCATCACTGCCCTCCCGGTGTCGCAAATCGATATCACTGCAGCGTAGTCGGCACTCTCGGGCGGTACCCGGCGGTACAGTCAGCCACGCGGCAAGGTCGCCGCGCCCGGCGAGCGCACAGGAGCGCAGATGGCACGAGGTGGTAGCACCCGACCGGGGGGCGTGTTCGCCCCGGCACACGCCCTGCCTCAGGGCCAGGTCGTCGATGTGCGGTCCAAGGACGGCGTACGACTGCACGCCGAGGTATTCGGCCCGCCCGACGGATACCCGATCGTGCTCGCGCATGGCATCACCTGCGCGTTGCGGGTGTGGGCGTATCAGATAGCCGATCTGGCCGGGGACTATCGGGTGATCGCCTACGACCACCGCGGTCATGGCCGCAGCTCGGTGCCGCCGCGCCGGCGCGACTACAGCCTGGACCTGCTGGCCGCCGACCTGGACGCGGTCCTGGAGGCGACGCTACAGCCGGGCGAGCGTGCCGTCATCGCCGGGCATTCCATGGGCGGCATGGCCATCAGTTCCTGGTCGGAACGCTATCCGCGGCGAGTCGTCGAGCGTGCGGCCGCGGTCGCGCTGATCAACACAACGACCGGTGACCTGCTGCGCAACATCAAACTCCTGCCCGTCCCGGAACGTATGTCGGGTTTCAGGATCCAGGCGGCCGGGTCGCTGCTGAGAACCTTTGGCGCCGCGCCGCCGATCCGGGCCGCCGACATCCTGACCCACCGCTTCATGTCGACCCTCGCGGTGGGGCCCGATGCCGACCCCGCGATCGGGGCATTCGTCTTCGAACTGTTCAACGCCACTCCCTCGACCGGGCGGGGCGCCTGGATTCGGGTCCTGGTCGACAACCTGGGTCCACAGCACATCGACTTGAGGAACATGTGCGTTCCGACGTTGGTGATCGGCAGCCACCGGGACCGCCTGATACCGATGGCCTCGTCCCGCCGGATCGCACAGGACGCTCCCAACCTCGCGAAGTTCGTCGAACTTCCCGGTGGACACTGCGCGATCCTCGAGCGGCACGTCGAGGTCAACGAACAGCTGCGCTGGCTGCTCGACACGGTCGGTGGGCGAGGCGGAGCGGCGCAAGATCAGGAGCGTCGGGTCAGCTCCTGATCGACTTCGCCGGCCGCCCGGACGCCGGAGCGCACCGCCCCGTCCAGGAAGCCGGTCCACACGTCGGCGGTTTCGGTGCCCGCCCAGAAGATCGCGTCCACCGGCGAGCGCAACCACCGCCCATACCTGGTCCAGGAGCCTGGCGGCACTGCCGCGGTCGGGCCGCCGGGGGCGAATTCCTCAGTGCCCCAGCAATGGTCGAGATAGTCGGTCGGCTTGGATGCAGCATCGCCGAACAGCGCCGCGAAACCGGACAGGGCGACCTCGCGGCGTTGCGGTTCCGGTAACGGATCGAACATGCGAGCATCGGTGAACCCCAGCAGGATTCCGGGTCCGGAGTCGCCGGGGCTGACGTCAAACGTGATGAAAACCGGTCCCTCGTCGGACAGCGCTTCACCCGAGCAGCCGTTGTCTCGCCAGAACGGTCTGTCGTAGGCCGCGTAGGCCTTGCTGAGGTGGCCTTGCGGCCAGTACTGCGTCAACTCCTCATGTCCGGGCGGCAGCGGGGGATCGAACTGGATGGCGGCGCGGTGCTCGGGCGGGACGGCGACGACGACGGCGCGTGCGCTGAACTCGCGCTGCCCGCAGGCGACGGTCACGGTTCGGTCCGGGTGCCGCCGGATGCGGGTCACCGCGGCGTCAAGCACCACCCGCTCACCCAGTTCCCCGGCCATCCGCTGGGCGATCTGCTGGGTTCCGGCCGGAAGGCGGTCCTGTTGGGCGCCGCCCTCGGTATCCAGCATGCGGCCCAGACCGCCGGCGGCTTTCACGTAGCGCACCGCGTGCAACATCGACACGGCGTCGGGTTCGCATCCCCATGTCACCCGCGCCATGATGGCCATCAGGTCGCGGGTGGAGGCGCTCGCGTGCACCGATCGCAGCCACTTGTCCAGCGACATGCCGTCCAGTTCGGCGGCGTTCGGCGAGGCCCACGGCTCGGCGACGGAGACCCTCCTGCTCACCCGATCGAACCGCCACTGAATGCGCGACACGTCGACCAACTCCAGGATGGACAACCGCGGAATCGTGCTGCGGTAGGAGCGCACCCGGCCCCGCCAGCGGATCAGGTTCTTGCCGCGCCCGTAGGTCGGGACCGATTCGCAGCCGAGCTCGGTGGCCAGCGCCCGCACCGCGTCCTGCGTGGGGCCGATGAAGGTGGCGCCCAGATCGACCGGGACGCCGGCCAAGGTCCCCGTATAGGACCTGCCGCCGACGCGATCGCGCCCTTCCAGCACGACGACGTCGTGCCCGAGCCGGACCAGCTCGCGCGCCGCGGCAAGTCCGGCGAACCCTGCTCCCACGACGACGACGTCGGCCATGGCTTTGCCTCCTCGATCCCTCTGCGATTTCGGCGTGCAACCTTCGCTCAGCGACGATTAGCACGCCGAACCCACACTAGGCTCGCATCTTGTGCAGGTGCTGACGGCGCTGTTCGGCCCAATCGATGCGATCGACCGGGCGCGGGCGCTGCGCGAGGCCGGGGCCAGCGGAGTGTTCACCTTCGAGGGGCCGCACGATGTGTTCGCCCCGCTGACACTGGCGGCCACCGTCGGCGGCCTGGATCTGATGACCAACGTCGCGATCGCGTTTCCACGCAACCCGATCCAGCTCGCCCATCAGGCCGTCGACCACCAGCTGCTCAGCGGGGGTCGATTCACCCTTGGACTGGGCACCCAGGTCAGCACCCAGATCGAGAAGCGCTACGGCGCCGACTTCGACAGGCCGGTGGCGCGGATGGCCGAGCTCGTCGGCGCGCTGCGGGCGATCTTCGCGGCCTGGACGACGGGGGAGCGGCTGAACTTTCGCGGCGAGTTCTACCGGCACACGCTGATGACGCCGGCGTTCACGCCGAGGGCCGACTTCGTAGCGCCGCCGATCTTCGTGGGTGCGCTGGGTCCGCGAATGACCCGGATGACCGCCGGCGTCGCCGACGGGTTGCTGGTGATGCCGTTCGGGACGAAACGATTCCTGCACGAGGTCACGATGCCCAACGTCGTCGCCGGCCTCGCGGCGGCCGGCCGGGGCCCCGACGGCTTCGCGGTGCTGCCCGAGATCATCGTGTCCGTCGCCGACCAGGATCCCGACCACGCATCCGCGCGCCGGCTGCTGGCCTTCTACGGGTCCACGCCCGCCTACCGGCCGGTCCTCGACGCGCACGGGTGGGGTGACCTGCAGCCGGAACTCAACGCACTGTCCAAGCAGGGCCGCTGGCAGGACATGGCGGAACGGATCGACGACGACATGCTGCACACCATCGCAGCGTGCGGCACGCCGGTCCAGATCGCCGCCCACATTCGGGACCGGGTGGCGGGGGTATCCGACCGGGTCTGCCTCTATCAACCGGGCCCGATCGCGGTGGAATCGTTGAGCGAGATCATCGACGCACTGCGGGGCTGACCCATATCGTGGGAGACGGATGGACCCGAGGAGGTCGCGGATGCACGATCACAATCCCGAGGCGGAGTACTCCGACGTCCTGATCATCGGGGCGGGCATCTCCGGGATCGGAGCCGCCTACCGTATCCGGGAACGCAATCCCCGGCTCAGCTACCGGATTCTCGAGCGCCGGTCCCGGATCGGCGGCACCTGGGACCTTTTCCGCTACCCGGGAATTCGCTCCGACAGCGACATCTTCACGCTGTCCTTCCCGTGGGAGCCGTGGCAGCGGCAGGAGAACGTCGCCGACGGTGAGCACATCCGCGAGTATCTGGAGACGACCGCGGGCAAGCACGGCATCGACCAACACATGCGGTTCGACACCTTCGTGAAGTCGGCCGAATGGGATTCTGAGACCGATACCTGGACGGTGCATGCCGAGCAGGACGGCTCCTCGCGTATCTACCGCAGCAGGTTCCTGTTCTTCGGCACCGGCTACTACAGCTACGACGAACCGTACCGCCCCGAGTTCCCGGGCATCGAGCGGTTCGGCGGTGATGTGGTGCACCCCCAGTTCTGGCCCGAGGAGCTGGACTACGCCGGCAAGCGGGTGGTGGTGATCGGCAGCGGCGCCACCGCGATCAGCCTCATCCCGGCACTGGCCCAGAAGGCTTCGCAGGTGACGATGCTGCAGCGCTCACCGACCTACATGATGTCGATGCCGCGTATCGATCCGATGGTCGACTTTATCCGAAAGATGTTGCCGTCGAGGGTGTCTCACTCAGTGGTGCGGTTCCGTAATGCGATGTTCCACATTCTGACCTACTTCATGTTCCGCAAGGCACCGCGATTCGGACGACGGCTGATCCGGAGCAAGACGATAGCCGCGCTACCCGAGGGCTATCAGGTCGACCTGCACTTCAAACCCAAGTACGACCCGTGGGACCAACGGATGTGCCTGGTCCTCGACCACGATCTGTTCGATCGAATCAGTGAGGGGCGCGCCGAGGTGGTCACCGGCACCATCGACCACATCGACGAAAAAGGCATCGTGCTGACGTCCGGCGACCGGGTGGACGCCGACGTGATCGTCACCGCGACTGGCCTGCAACTACAGGCGCTCGGTGGCATCCGGATCCTGATCGACGGCACCGAGGTCAACCCGACGGACCGGTTCGTGTACAAGGAGTACCTCATCGAGGACGTGCCGAACATGGCGTGGTGCATCGGATACACCAACGCGTCCTGGACCTTGCGCGCCGACATGACGGCGAAGGCGTTCGCGAAGCTGTTGGCGTACATGGATGTTCACGGCTACACACATGCCTATCCGCATCGCGGTGACGTGCCCATCGAGGAGAAGCCCGCGTTCGACCTGCAGGCCGGCTATGTCAAGCGGTCGCCACACGCGCTGCCCAAGTCGGGCACCCGCAGGCCGTGGAACGTGCGGCACAACTATGTGCTCGACGTCATCGATCACCGATTCGATCGGATCGAGGAGTCCATGGTTTTCGGTCGCGCGGCGATCCGCGAACCCCGGCCGGCCTAGGTTCAGGCGGCGCCAAAGGCCTCAGGGTGTGACGGCGAGCCAGTCGGCGAATCCGGACGGGTCGTGTCTGCCCAGCGCCCCATGCTCGAAAAGGCCCCAGCCCTCGCGTTCGGCGCCGTCGGCGTCGCGGCAGATCGCGCGCCCGACGTGGTCGATGACGCCGAACCCGGCTCGTCCGATGATCGCCGGGTCGTTCATGTCATAGGTCAGGCGCTCGGTGAAGTTCTCGCCCCGCCACACGCCGTGTGTCCAGTCGGGGTCCCCGCCATACCCGCCGCCCACGTGGATGGGTGCCGCCAATTTCGACTCCACCTGAAATTTCAGCGGGGCACCGGCGCCGTCCGTCGCGTCTATCGTTGCCCCGGTGGGGATCCGGGTGCCGGAGCGGTAATGGATCGCGACCCGCGGCCAGCCGAGCTGCTCGACGCGACCGTCGCGCCAGATCCGGGTGCAGTCGTTGAGGGAGCGGAACCCGCGCGGGTCCTCCTGAATGATGATCACGACCGCGAAGTCGTCGAACGCCATCGGCAGGTACAGCCACCACATGCCCTCGAAGGGCGGATCATCGGGGCGGCCTGCCGGCTCGGCCTCCCCGACCGGCCGGATACCCCAGGACCGGTCGCGGGTGCCGATCCAGCGTGCGGGGTCCACCGTGATGTCCTCGCCGTCGATCGCAAGCTGTCCGGTCCAACTGCCGACCTGCGCGAACCGCTGGGCGTCCAAGGTGATTCGGTTACCCCGCCGCATGATGTGCGGCTGCTCCTGGACCACGTCGAACAGACCCTCGAAGGTCAGGTCGGCGGCGATCCCCTCGGTTTCCTCGAGGACGACGCGCAGTTTGCGCAGCGGCTCGATCACCTCGATCCGGTAGCCGCCGACGCGCTGGTTGAGCCTGTCGGAGTCGATGGCATCAGAGAGGTGCACCGCGGTCTGGGTGTGCTCACTCGCGTCGCCGCGGCGGGAGACCAGCAGGAAGGCATCTTTCACGCCGAGGTTGGGGTAATAGCCGATCCCGGTGATGACGAAGATATCGCCGGTGCGGTCGTGCGCGTTGTAATAGGCCCGGTCATAGAAGTTGCGATCCGACGACCCGGGCCACGCGATCGGCTGGGGCAGTTGGTGAACCGGGTATTCGTCAATTGGTCCAAGCATCAGCCACCTTCTCCGATCAGTCTTTTCAGCAGTGCGCCGTGGTAGAACAGCGTTTCGACGTCGGACGGCTGCTCGATTTCACCGAAGTGCACGCGGCGTGCCCCGGTTCGCAGGAACACGCAGCACCAGATGACGGCCGAGTGGACGTAGAACCAATGCAGATCGGCGACCTCGATTCCGGTGCGGTCCCGGTAGGTGGCGCGCACGTCGTCCTCGCGCAGGAAGTCCGGCATCCCCGTCATCCCGGCCAGCTTAGCCAGCTCTTGAAAGACCATGTGGGCGAATATGATCCAGGCGACGTCGAACTCCCGCGGACCTACCGTGGCCATCTCCCAGTCCAGCACGGCCGCCGGCTCGAATTCCCGGTAGATGACATTGCCGATTCGGGCGTCTCCCCACACCAGGACGGGTTGGTCTGCGGCGACCTCGGTGGGAAAGTGTTCCTGCAGCCAGGTGAGGGCGTCTTCGACCAGCGGTGAGCGGCCGATGCCGGCGGCGCTGAACTCGTACCAGTCCTTCAGCCATCCGAAGTGGCGGTGCAGTGCGGTCGGGCCGGGCGGCTCCCCGTCCTGAAGGAACCCGAAGACGTTCTGGGCGTTGGGAATCGAATGCAACGCGGCGAGCACCTCGACGGTGTTGTCCTGCAATCGTCGCTGCTGGTCGGCTGGCGCGTCGTAGAGCCAGTTGTCGCCGAAAGTGTAGGGCATCACGTCAGGGGGGACGCTGCCGTCGACGCGGTCCATCAGGAAGAACGGCCGACCCAGAACCGCACCGGTGGCCTCGAGCCAGCGGACCCGCGGTACCGCGACGTCGGTCAACTCGGCGACCAGCCGCATCAACTCGTGCTGGTGGTCCAGGCGGTAGTGCTGGAACACCGGTACGTCGGACTCGCCCGGCGCCACTCGGGCCACCCACTTCTGCTCGACCGGTAGGCCGCCCTCCGACCAGCGCCCGGACAACAGGATGGTCTCCGAGGACATGCCGTTGGCGTCGACGCCGCTTTCCACCGTGATCTCCGGGGCGGTGCCGCCCAATATCGAGGACAGCCATCGGGAAAGCCGCTCGGGCACGCTCGTCATGTCGCGACTGGATCGCTGGAGTCGCCCGACGTCCTCGACGGCTGGTTCATTCGCCACGAACTGGTCCTTCCGTCAGAGGAATCTGTTTGCGGAGTCGGCCAGGTCGAGCAGCGGTTGCGGCAGTGCGCCGAGCGCGAAGGTGACCGCGGCGGTGACGGTGACGACGGCCGTTGTCAGCGCGCTGGGTACGACCACCTCGGGGGCGTCCTCGGGACGCTCGGTGAAGAACATCAACACGATTACCCGAACGTAGAAGTACGCCGCGATTGCGCTGGCGATCACACCGACAACGACCAGCGGGATCGCGCCGCCTTCGCCGGCCGCTTTGAAGACCGCGAACTTTCCGACGAAGCCACTGGTCAACGGGATACCCGCGAATGCCAGCAGGAACAACGAGAAGACCGTGCCGACAAGGGGATAACGCTTGCCCAGGCCCGCCCACCGGGAGATCGCGGTTTCCTCCTCGCCGTCGGCGTCGCGCACCAGGCTGACCACCGCGAATGCTCCGACCGTGGAGAAGCCGTAGGCGAACAGGTAGAACAGGGTCGATGACAGCCCGGCCTGGTTGCCGGCGATCACGCCGATCAGGATGAAACCGGTGTGCGCCACCGCCGAATAGCCGAGCATCCGCTTCACGTCGCTTTGGGTGACCGCGGTGATAGTGCCCACCGCCATCGTCAGGATCGCGATCGCCCACAAGACGGGACGCCAGTCGTGATGCAGCCCGGGAAGGGCTACGTAGAAAATCCGCAGCAACGCACCGAACGCCGCGATCTTGGTGGCCGCCGACATGAACGCGGTGACCGGGGTGGGCGCCCCTTGATAGACGTCCGGGATCCAGGAATGGAACGGCACGGCGCCGACCTTGAACAGCACACCGGCCAACAGCAATCCGGCACCGATGAGAGCCAGCGACGGCTTTCCGGCGTTCGACGCCACCGCCTCGGCGATGCCGTCGAGTCTCAGCGTGCCCGCGTAGCCGTACAGCATCGCCGCGCCGTAGAGGAAAAAGGCCGACGAAAAGGCGCCGAGCAGAAAATATTTCAGCGCCGCCTCTTGCGACAGCAGCCGTCGCCGCCGCGCGAGTCCGCACAGCAGGTAGAGCGGCAACGACAGCACTTCCAGCGCCACGAACATCGTCAGCAGGTCGTTGGCCGCGGGAAACAACAGCATGCCGCCGACGGCGAACAACGTCAGCGGGAAGACCTCGGTCTGAGTGATGCCCGCCTTGGTGGCCAGTCGCTCATCGACACTGCCCGCGATCGCCGACGCCTGCGGGGTGAACGCGTCCAGCCCTCCGCCCTCAGTGCCCTCCGGCGAACTCTCCTCAGGTACCCCGATACGGCGCTCTCCGATGAGCAGGATGCCCAGCACCCCGATCAACAAGATGGTGCCCTGCAGGAACAGGGCGGGCATGTCGACGGCAACCGCTCCCAGTAGCGCGCCGGCGCCACTGGAATTACCGTCAGCGTGCAGGTCTCGGCTGATCCACACGACGGCGACCAATGCCGCGACCAGTGCGGTGAGGCTGAGCGCGATCTGGGCGGGGTAGCGGCGCCGGCGGGGCAGGAACGCCTCGACCAGGACGCCCACCACGGCCGCTCCCAGCACGATCAGCATGGGGGAGATCAGCGAGTACTCGATGGACGGAGTGGGCAGGTTCATCGCGCCGGGCCTTCCGCCATCCGGGGCGCCGGATCGGACTGGTCGATGGTCGTCAGCGTGTACGTGACCGCGGGATTGATCACATCGAGGGCGGGCTTGGGATACACCCCGAGTACCAGCAGCAGCGCGATGAGCGGAGCGACGACCGCGATCTCGCGCGGCACCAGGTCGGTGAGCTTGCCCGGTCCGGCCTTCAGGTCGTCGGGCAGTGGCCCGGTCATCATCCGCTGGTACATCCACAGGATGTAGATCGCGGAGAGCACCAGTGCGGTGGCGGCGATCACCGCGAATGCCGGGTAACGAGTGAAGGTTCCGATGAGGACCAGGAATTCGCTGATGAACGGCGCCAGACCGGGTAGCGAAAGGGTGGCCAGGCCGGCTACCAGGAACGTCCCGGCCAGTACCGGCGCGACCTTCTGCACCCCGCCGTAGGCGCTGATCAGTCGAGACCCGCGGCGGGACACCAGGAATCCGGCGATGAGGAATAGAGCCGCGGTGGAGATGCCGTGATTGACCATGTACAACGTCGAACCCGACTGACCCTGGGTGGTCATCACAAAGATGCCCAGGATGATGAAGCCGAAATGGGAGATCGACGTGTAGGCGATCAGCCGCATCACGTCAGTCTGGCCGATCGCGACGACTGCCCCGTAGACGATCCCGATCACCGCGAGCGTGATGATCAGCGGACTGAAAAACGCCGCGGAGTCGGGAAACAACTGCAGGCAGTACCGGATCATGCCGAAGGTGCCGACCTTGTCCATGATCGCCATCATCAGCACCGCACTGGCCGGTGTCGCCTCGACCGCCGAGTCGGGCAGCCAGCGGTGCAGCGGCCATAGTGGTGCCTTGACCGCGAAGGCGAACATGAAGCCGCCGAAAATCAGGTGCATTATCAGCGGGTTCACCACGAACTCGCCGCTCGCGACCGCGCCGACGATCTCGCGGAAGTCGAACGTCCCGGCGGCGAAGGCGCCGCTCTGCGCAGTCGCCACATACAACCCGACTACCGCGGCAAGCATGATCAGCCCACCGAAGAGGTTGTACAGCAAGAACTTCACTGCCGCGGCGCTGCGGTTGGCGCCGCCGAACCCGCCGATCAGGAAGTACATCGGGATCAGCATCGCCTCGAAGAACACGTAGAACAACAGAATGTCCAGGGAGACGAGCGAGATCAGCACCATGCCTTGAACAGCCAGCGTGAGTGCGAAGTAGAGGTGCACCGACCGGCCGCCCCAGCTGAGCCGGTCGCGGGCATCGTTCCAGCCGGCGACGATCAGCAGCGGCACCAAGACAGCAGTGAGTACCACCAGTGCCAGCGCGATGCCGTCGACACCCAGGATGTATCCGGTTCCGAACGACGGTATCCAAGTGTGGGATTCGACGAACTGATACTGCTCGCCGGCCGGATCGAACCCGGCCGCCACCACCGCCGTGACCGCCAGGACGGCCAACGACACGATCAGCGCAACCCATTTCGCCAGAGTGCGCCGACCGGCGGGCAGCAGCATGATCGACGCCGCGCCCAGCATGGGGAGCGCCCACAGCACGGTCAGCCAGGGAAACGAGGTCACCACAGGTTCACCGCCAGAATCGTTGCGACTAACAGGACCGTCCCGGCCAGCATCGAAAGTGCGTAGGAGCGTGCGAATCCGGTCTGCAGCTGCCGGAGGCCGTCGGAGACCCGGCCCACGACGGTGGCCAGGCCCGTTGCCGCTCCCTCCACCGCCTCGTCGTCGATTTCCACCAGTCCGGCCGTCATGACCGCGCCGGGTTGCATCAGCATCTTCTCGTTGATTGCGTCACCGTAGAGGTCCTGACGGGCCGCGACCGTCAGGACCGAGCCGGCAGGTGCCTCTTCGGGTATCGGGCGGGTGCCGTACATACGGTAGGCGATCGCGATGCCCACCGCGACCACGGACAACACGATCGCGGTGACAACCCAAACCGGTAGTACGTGGTGGATTTCGTGGGTGCCGACCACCGGTTCCAGCCAGTGCTCGAGCGTGCCTCCGATCGCAAGCGCGCCGCCCGCGGTTACCGAGCCGATGGCCAGCAGGATCATCGGCCACGTCATCACCGCCGGGGACTCGTGCGGATGTGGCCCTTCCCCGGTCGCCCCGGTTCGGGCCCAGCGCTTCTCGCCGAAGAACGTCATCAGCATCACCCGGGTCATGTAGAACGCGGTGATTCCGGCGCCCAGAATCGTTGCGCCGCCGAGGATGACACCCTGCACCCCTCCCGAACCCAGGGCGGCCTCGATGATCCCGTCCTTGGAGAAGAACCCGGCCAGCGGGGGCACCCCGATGATCGCCAGATAGCCGAGGCCGAACGTCGCGAAGGTGATCGGCATTGCCGTGCGCAGGCCGCCGTACCGGCGCATGTTCACCTCGTCGTCCATCGCGTGCATGACCGAACCGGCACCCAGGAACAGGCCGGCCTTGAAGAAGCCGTGCGTCAGCAGGTGCATGATCGCGAACGCGTATCCGGCAGGTCCCAGCCCGGCCGCCAGCACCATGTAACCGATCTGGCTCATCGTGGAGGCGGCCAACGCCTTCTTGATGTCGTCCTTGGCGCAGCCGATGATCGCGCCGAACAGCAACGTCACGGCGCCGACGACGACCACCGCGGTCTGCGCATGCGGAGCCAGGTCGAAGACCGGCCCGGAGCGCACGATCAGATATACGCCGGCGGTGACCATGGTCGCGGCGTGGATCAGCGCCGACACCGGCGTCGGGCCCTCCATGGCGTCGCCGAGCCAGGATTGCAGCGGGACCTGCGCGGACTTGCCGCATGCGGCCAGCAGCAGCATCAGCCCGATCGCCGTCAACGTGGCCTCGGTGAGCTCCGGCGCGGCGCCGAAAACAGTGGCGAACGAGACTGATCCGACCGCGGCGAACATCACCATCAACGCGATCGCCAAGCCAACGTCGCCGACCCGGTTGACGACGAACGCCTTCTTGGCCGCGGTCGCGGCCGACGGCTTATGCGACCAGAACCCGATGAGTAAGTAGGACGCCAGGCCCACGCCCTCCCAGCCCAGGTACAGGCCGAGGTAGTTGTCGGCCAATACCAGCAGCAGCATCGCGGCAAGGAACAGGTTGAGATAGCCGAAGAATCGGCGACGATCCGCGTCGTGCGCCATATAGCCGATGGAGTAGACGTGGATCAACGATCCGACCCCGGTGATCAGTAGCACGAAGCACATCGACAACTGGTCGAGTTGCAGGCCGAAGTCGACGCGCAGTTCGCCGACCGGAACCCAGGAGAACAGCGACTCGTGAATCAGTCTGCTGTCCGAGTCGCGACCGAGCATCTCGACGAACAGCACTGCGGCGCAGACGAAGGAGGCCACCGCGGCCAGGGTTCCCAGCAGATGTCCCCAGCCGTCGGACCGCCTGCCCGACAGCAGCAGGATCGAAGCCCCGGCCAGCGGGAGCGCGATGACAAGCCAGACAGGGATACTCATGCGCGCGTCAGTTCTTCAGCAGACTGGCTTCGTCGACACTGGCCGAGCGTCGACTCCGGAAGATGGTCATGATGATGGCCAGGCCGATCACCACCTCGCACGCCGCTACCACCATGGTGAAGAACGCCACCACCTGTCCGTCGAGATGGCCGTGCATCCGAGAGAACGCCACGAACGCCAGGTTGGCGGCGTTGAGCATCAGCTCGACGCACATGAACATGACAAGCGCGTTGCGGCGCAACAAAACCCCGGACGCGCCGATGGTGAATAGCAATGCGGAAAGGTAAAGGTAGTTGTCGGGATTCACCGGCTCTCACCCTCACCCTCTGGCTTCCCGTCATCGGGCAGTGGGCGGAGCTGCAGTATCGCGCTGACCGACAGTTCGGAAGCCGATCCGTCGGGGAGCCGGGCCGGCACGTCCACGGCGTTGTTCCGCGCGTAGACACCGGGGTTGGGCAGCGTGGTGGGATGACCGCCGGGTGCGAACCGGGCCGCGGCCAGTTCTCGCTGGGTCTTGCGCCGCTCGAGGCGTTCCCGGTGCGCCAACAGCATCGCCCCCAGCGTCGCGGTGATCAGCAGCGCTCCGGTGAGTTCGAAGGCCCATAGGTACCGGGTGAAAATCAGGGCGGCCAACCCCTCGACGTTGCCGTCACGGTTCGCCTCGGTCAGGCCGACGAAACCGGTGACCGAGACGTTGCCGATTCCGGCGATCATCAGCACACCGAACCCCGCTCCGACGCCGATGGCCGCGAAGCGTTGTCCGCGAAGGGTTTCCACCAGCGACTCCGAGGAGTCGACGCCGATCAGCATCAGCACGAACAGGAAGAGCATCATCACCGCGCCGGTGTACACGACCACCTGCGCCACCCCGAGGAACGGTGCGTCCTGAGCGACATAGAGAACGGCAAGGGCGATCATGGTGATGGCGAGCGCGATCGCCGAGTACACCGCCTTGGGCGCGGCGATCACGCCGATCGCGCCGGCCACCGATACCACCGCGAGGATCCAGAACAAGACAGCTTCGTTCGTGCTGGTGTAGGACGCCGCCATGGTCGAATCCGCCAGGGCGACCACGAACTCCGTGCTCACTTCACCTCCCCGCCTGGGACGGTCTGCTCTGCCGGTGCGCGAGCCGTGATGTTGCCGAGGTAGTAGTCGTCATCGGTGCTGCCCGGTGCCATCGGGTGTGGCGGCTGTTCCATCCCCGGAGCCAGCGGCGCCAGCAGCTTGTCCTTGCCATAGATGAGGTCGGCGCGATTGTCGTCGGCCATCTCGTAGTCGTTGGTCATCGTCAGAGCGCGGGTCGGGCAGGCCTCGATACACAGCCCGCATCCGATGCAGCGCAGGTAATTGATCTGGTAAACCCGGCCGTACCGCTCACCGGGTGAGTACCGCTCCTCCTCGGTGTTGTCGGCCCCCTCGACGAAGATCGCGTCGGCGGGGCACGCCCAGGCGCACAACTCGCAACCGATGCACTTCTCCAGACCGTCGGGATAACGGTTGAGTTGGTGACGGCCGTGGTAACGCGGAGCCACCGGACCGGGCTGCTCCGGATACAGCTCAGTGACCGGCTTCTTGAACATCGATCCGAAGGTGACACCGAAACCGGCTATGGCGTCGCGGAATTTAGACATCAGCTTGCTCCCTGGCTTGCGCCCTGCCCGGCAACGGCGGCACCGGGAAGGCGCCGTCATCCGGCGCCCGGACGGATGGTGCGGTCACGGCCGGTGGGCTCCCCGCCCGACGCATTCGCCAGGCCGTCAGCCCCAGCGCGATGGCTGCGACGATGCCTGCGGCGACCAGCCCGGTGGCCCACCCGTGGTAGCCGTAGTCCCGCAGCACGCGGACAACCGCGACGATCATGATCCAGCCCAGCGATACGGGTATCAGCACCTTCCACCCCAGCCGCATGAACTGGTCGTAGCGCATCCGGGGCAGGGTGGCCCGCAGCCACATGAACAGGAACAGGAAGCCCCATACCTTCGCCGTGAACCACAGCAACGGCCACCAGCCCGAGTTGGCACCGTCGATCATGCTGATCGGCCATGGCGCATGCCATCCGCCGAGGAACAGCGTGGCGGCCAGCGCCGACACCGTCGTCATGTTGACGTACTCGGCGAGCATGAACATGGCGAACTTCAACGACGAATACTCGGTATGGAAACCGCCGACCAGTTCCCCTTCGGCCTCCGGCAGATCGAAAGGCGCACGGTTGGTTTCGCCGACCATCGAGGTGACGTACACGAGGAAGGACGGCAACAGCAGGAACACGAACCAAACGTCGTTCTGGGCCGCGACGATGCCTGACGTCGACATGGTGCCGGAATAGATGAACACCGCGACGAAGGACAGCGCCATCGCGATCTCGTAGGACACCACCTGTGCCGATGATCGCAGTCCGCCGAGCAGGGGGTAGACCGACCCGGATGCCCACCCCGCCAGCACGATCCCGTACACACCGATCGAGGTGACCGCGATGATGTAGAGCACGGCCACGGGCAGGTCGGTCAGTTGCAGGGGCGTACGGTGACCGAACACCGACACCTCGCCGCCCATCGGAATGACGGCGAATGCCATGAACGCGGGTATCACCGAGATGACCGGCGCGGCGAGGTAGATCCACTTGTCCACTCCGGCGGGGATGAGCCCCTCTTTGAGCGCGAGCTTGACACCGTCGGCCAGCGATTGCAGCATCCCGCGCGGTCCGACCCGGTTCGGGCCGAGGCGCATCTGCATGCGGCCCAGAATCTTTCGTTCGGCAAGAATCGCCGTCAGCACCGTCAACAACAGGAACACGAAGATCCCGAGCGCCTTGGCCAGTATCAGCCACCACGGATCGTGACCGAACAGGGTTGGATCGGGATGCGTCACGCGTCGCCCCGTCCGATCGACACGACCGCACCGGCGGTCACGCCCAGCGTCTTGTGTACGGCGCTGCCGGGGGAGTTCAGCGGCAACCACACTACCCGATCACCCATGTCGGTGATCTGCGACGGGAGGGTGATGGCGCCGCGGTGGGTGCTCACCGTGACCAGTTCGCCGGCCGCAACGCCGATCTCGGCGGCAGTGGCCGAGGACAGCCTGGCCACCGGCGGATGTGCGGTCCCGGCGAGATGCGGCTCACCGTCCTGAAGACGGCCGCAGTCGAGCAGCATCCGCCAGCCGGCCAGGACGGCTTGGCCCGCGAGCGGGTCGGGCGGCGCGGTCGGCTTCGACCGTTGCGGCTCGGGGCGTGCGCCGTCCCAAAGTCCGACCCGAGCCCGTTCCTGGGCGGCGGCCGCGGCTGATGGCAGGCCGAGGTCGACGCCGGTCTCGTCGGCCAGCAGGGCCAGCACCCGGAGGTCGGGTATCGCACTGGTCTGCAGTGACGGCTCGAAGGGCCGAATCCGGCCTTCCCAGTTGACGAATGAACCGGCCTTCTCCACCACGGGCGCGACCGGAAAGACGACGTCGGCGCGCTCGGTCACCGCACTGTGCCGCAATTCCAGGCTGACCACGAACGGCGCCGCCTCGAGGGCGGCGATCGCCGCATCGGGATCCGGCATGTCATCCACTTCGACGCCGCCGATCAGCAGGGCCGACAGTTCGCCGACGCGGGCCGCGCTCAGGATCTCACTGGCGTTCCGGCCCGGGAGAGCCGGCACCTCGTCGACGTTCCAAGCGGTGGCCATCTGGTCACGGGCCGCCGCATCGGTCACCGGACGCCCACCCGGCAACAGATTCGGCAGCGCACCCGCCTCGACCGCCCCGCGCTCTCCCGCCCGCCGTGGAATCCAGGCCAGCCGGGCGCCGGTCGAGCCGGCGAGGCGGACCGCCGCGGAAAGCGCTCCCGGCGCGGCCGCAAGGCGCTCACCCAGCAGGATCAGCGAGCCGGGCATTCCCAGCAGTTCGTCGCCGGCCAAATCGTCCAGCGCGGCCGCTTCGCGCCCGGGGGCGCATTCGATCAGGTCGCCCGAAAGTTTGGTGAGCCCCCTCGTGGCGAACGGCGCGATCGAACGAACCCGCAGTCCGCGCCTGCGCACCGCCTTTCGGAGTCGGAGGAAGACGATGGGGGACTCTTCCTCCGGCTCCAGTCCGGCCAACAGCACCGCGGGCGCATTCTCCAGGTCCGAATAGGTGACCGTCATCGGCCGGCCGGCAATGTGGGCGGCGAGGAAGTCCGCCTCCTCGTCGCCGTGCACCCTGCTGCGGAAGTCGACATCGTTGGTGCCCAACACGATTCGGGCGAACTTGGCATAGGCGTAGGCATCCTCGGCGGTCGCCCGGCCACCGACAAGCACTCCGGCACTGCCGGTGGCCGCCGCCAGTCCGGCGGCAGCCACACTCAACGCTTCCGACCAGGACGCCGGACGCAGCGAGCCGGCCGGATCCCGCACCAGCGGGGTGGTGATCCGATCGCCGACGGTCGGGTAGGTGAATGCCCACCTGCCCTTGTCGCAGTTCCACTCCTCGTTGACTTCCGGGTCGTCGCCGGCCAAGCGGCGCAATACCTTTCCGCGTCGGTGGTCGGTGCGTTGCGCGCAGCCCGACGAGCAATGCTCGCAGACGCTCGGGCTGGACACCAGATCGAAGGGCCGGGCCCGGAAGCGGTAGGCGGCGCCGGTGAGCGCACCCACCGGACAGATCTGCACGGTATTTCCGGAGAAGTAGGACTGGAACGGCTCGTCCGGGGCTATCCCGACCTGTTGCAGCGCACCGCGTTCCAGCAGCTCGATGAATGGGTCGCCGGCGATCTGATCGGAGAACCGGGTACACCGCGCACACAGCACACACCGTTCGCGGTCCAACAGCACCTGCGACGACACGTTGATCGGCTTCGGGAATGTCCGTTTGACGTCCTCGAAGCGGGTCTCCGGGCGGCCGTTGGACATCGCCTGGTTCTGCAGCGGGCATTCGCCGCCTTTGTCGCAGACCGGGCAGTCCAGCGGATGGTTGATCAGCAGTAGCTCCATCACTCCGTGTTGCGCCTTGTCTGCTGCCTCGGAGGTGAATTGGGTCCGCACCACCATGTCCGGTGTGCAGGTGATGGTGCAGGAGGCCATCGGCTTGCGTTGCCCCTCGACCTCGACCAGGCACTGCCGGCAGGCCCCGACGGGGTCGAGTAGCGGGTGATCGCAGAAGCGGGGTATCTGCACGCCGATCGACTCGGCGGCGCGGATCACCAGGGTGCCCTTGGGCACCCGGACCTGCGTACCGTCGATGGTCAACGTCACCATCTCGATCGGCGGCGCGTCACTGCTGTGCTCGGCGAGGGTCATACGCCCACCCTTTCCGGCGCGGCCAGCATCGAGGCATACGGATCGAACGGACATCCGCCGTCCAGGTGCGCTTCGTATTCGCCGCGGAAGTGTTCGATGGAGGAGATGATCGGGCTCGCGGCGCCGTCACCTAAGGCGCAGAACGACTTTCCGAGTATTGCGTCGGAGATGTCGAGTAGCTTGTCGATGTCGGCGGCGGTGGCGGCACGTCCGGATTTTTCTCCTTCTTCAAGCCGCTGGTAGATCTGCGCCAGCCAGTACGTGCCCTCGCGGCACGGGGTGCACTTTCCGCACGATTCATGCGCGTAGAATTGTGTCCAGCGCCGCACCGCCCGCACCACGCAGGTGGTTTCGTCGAAGATCTGCAGCGCCTTGGTGCCCAACATGGAGCCGGCATCCGCCACACCCTCGTAATCCAGTGGCGTATCGAGATGTTCGGCGGTCAGCAGCGGTGTCGACGACCCACCCGGAGTCCAGAACTTCAAGGTGTGGCCGGCTCGCACACCACCTGCGTATTCGAGCAGTTCACGCAGCGTGATGCCCAGTGGCGCCTCATACTGCCCGGGGTTGGTGACGTGTCCGGACAGCGAGTACAGGGTGAATCCGGGCGATCTCTCCGAGCCCATCGAGCGGAACCAGTCGACACCGTTGACCAGGATGGGTGGCACGCTGGCGATCGACTCGACGTTGTTGACCACTGTCGGGCAGGCGTACAGACCCGCGACCGCGGGAAACGGCGGCCGTAGCCTCGGCTGGCCGCGCCGGCCCTCCAGGGAATCCAGCAACGCGGTCTCCTCGCCGCAGATGTAGGCGCCCGCCCCGGCATGCACGATCAGGTCGAGATCGAATCCGGAACCGTGGATGTCGGTGCCCAGGTGTCCGGCGGCGTAGGCCTCGGCGACGGCGGTTTGCAGTCGCCGAAGCACCGGGACGACTTCGCCACGAAGGTAGATGAACGCGTGGTTGGCGCGGATCGCGTAGGCAGCGATGATCGCTCCCTCAACCAGGAAGTGCGGGGTGGTCATCATCAACGGAATGTCTTTGCAGGTGCCGGGTTCGGATTCGTCGGCGTTGATCACCAGGTAGTGCGGCTTGGCGCCGGAGCCGGCCTCGCCTTGCGGTATGAACGACCACTTCTTCCCCGTCGGGAATCCGGCTCCACCGCGCCCGCGCAGCCCGGAATCCATCACCGCGGCGATGACGTCGTCAGGGCTCATCGACAGAGCCTGGTCCAACGCTTTGTAGCCGTCGTGTCGGCAATAGGTGTCCAGCGACCACGGTTGTGGGTCGTCCCAGAAGCGCGTGAGCACAGGGGTCAACGGCGCCATCACGAATCCGTTTCCCGGGAAGCGACTTTCGGCACTGGCGGGCCGGATGGAAGAGGCGTCGCGGACTGGGGCGCCCTCATGCCGAGCTCGCGCGCGGTCCGTAGGCCGGCCAGGGTCGCCGCACCGACCGGCGAGTCGTCATCCGATCCGGCCGTGTTCGACAGGCCGGCAAGGGTTCTCGCGGTCTCTCGGAATGTGCACACCGCCGGACTGCGCGAGGGCCTAGGAGGCTCGCCGTCGCGCAGCGCGTCCACGAGGTCCCGGGCCGAAGATGGCGTCTGGTTGTCGAAGAACTCCCAATTGACCATCACCACAGGCGCATAGTCGCAGGCGGCGTTGCACTCGATGTGCTCCAGGGTGATGCGACCGTCCGCGGTGGTGTCTCCGGCATCGACACCCAAGTGCTCCTGCAGTGAGTCGAGGATTGCGTCACCGCCCATGATGGCGCACAGGGTGTTGGTACAAACCCCGACCAGATATTCGCCGGTCGGGGTGCGACGGTACATCGAATAGAACGTCGCCACCGCGGTGACCTCGGCCGGCGAAAGCCCCAATTGGCTTGCACAGAAAGAGATTCCAGCGGGGGTTAGATAGCCGTCTTCGGACTGCGTCAGATGCAGCAGAGGCAGTAACGCCGATCGCGAGTTTGGGTAACGCGCAATGACCATTGCGGCGTCCGCGGCGAGCCGAGCCTCGACTTCGGCCGAGTACGCCGCCGGTCCCTGGATCGGCGGACCGGCCTCGTCGGGGCGCTGCCCCAGTTCCAGGAAGATGCTCATGACCCTCTGTTCTTCACCTGTCCACCCCGCCCATGACCGGGTCGATCGAGGCCACCGCAGAAATCGCGTCGGCCACCATGCCGCCCTCGCACATCGCGGCCACCGCCTGCAGATTGGTGAACGACGGATCCCGGTAGTGCACTCGATACGGACGGGTTCCACCGTCCGAGACCATGTGCACGCCGAGCTCCCCGCGTGGCGACTCGACCGCGACGTACACCTGGCCGGCGGGCACCCGAAATCCTTCGGTCACCAACTTGAAATGGTGGATCAGACCCTCCATCGAATGACCCATGATCTTGGCGATGTGTTTGGGCGAATTACCGAGTCCGTCGGGTCCGAGCTTCAGGTCGGCGGGCCAGGCCAGCTTCTTGTCCTCAATCATCACCGGTTGCCCGGTCAGCCGTTCCAGCCGATCGACACACTGCTCGACGATCTTGAGCGACTCGTGCATCTCCTTCACCCGGATCAGATAGCGACCGTACGCGTCGCAGTCTTCGTGGGTGATGACATCGAAATCGTATGTCTGGTAACCGCAATAGGGTTGCGCCTTGCGCAGGTCGTGCGGCAGGCCGGTGGAACGCAGCACCGGTCCCGTTACGCCGAGCGCCATGCAACCGGTCAGGTCCAGGTATCCGATGCCCTGGGTGCGCGCCTTCCAGATGTAGTTCTCGTTGAGCAGGTCTTCCAGGTCGCGCAGCCGTTTCGGGAGCAACTCCAGCAAGTCTCGCACTTGCTTGATTCCGTCGTCCGGCAGGTCGACGGCGACGCCGCCGGGGCGCACGTAGGCGTGGTTCATCCGCAGTCCGGTGATGGATTCGAATACCGAGAGAATCACCTCCCGCTCGCGGAAGCCGAGGAACATCGCCGTCATCGCGCCCAGCTCCATCCCCCCGGTGGCCAGGGCGACAAGGTGACTCGAGATGCGGTTGAGTTCCATCAGCATCACCCGGATCACCGACGCGCGCTCGGGTATCTCCTCGGTGATGTCGAGCAACTTCTCCACCCCGAGGCAGTACACGGTTTCGTTGAAAAACGGTGACAGATAGTCCATTCGGGTTACGAACGTCACGCCCTGCGTCCAGTTACGGAACTCCAGGTTCTTCTCGATACCGGTGTGCAGGTAGCCGATACCGCACCGGGCTTCGACGATGGTCTCGCCCTCGATTTCGAGGATGAGGCGAAGTACGCCGTGGGTCGAAGGGTGTTGTGGACCCATGTTGACGACGAGACGCTCCCCGGCGTGCTCACTCGCGTTCTGTCGTGCCGCCGTGACGACCTCGTCCCAGTCCTGGCCGCCGACCACGACGACACGCTCGGCTGGACCCGGATGACTCTGCGATGCGGTCATCAGTTGTAGGCCCTTCGCGCATCGGGGGGAGGAATCTCGGCACCGTGGTATTCCACCGGGATCCCACCGAGCGGGTAATCCTTGCGCTGCGGGTGGCCGACCCAGTCGTCGGGCATCTCGATGCGGGTCAGCGAGGGATGACCGTCGAAGATGATGCCGAAGAAGTCGTATGTTTCGCGCTCGTGCCAGTCGGTGGTGGGATACACCCGAAACAGCGACGGGATGTGTGGGTCGGCATCGGGAGCCGCCACCTCGAGACATATCCGCCTGTTATGGGTTATGGACATTAGCGGATAGACCGCGTGCAGTTCGCGGCCGACATCATCGGGGTAGTGCACGCCGCTGACTCCGAGGCACAACTCGAATCGCAGTCCCGCGTCGTCACGGAGCACCTGTGCCACCGTGGGCAATTGCTCGCGACTGACCTCTAGGGTCAACTCTCCGCGGAAGACCACCACGCGTTCGATCGCGGCAGAAAAGGCATCGCCGCCGATCGCCTCGGCGAGTTTGTCGACGACGTCGTCGAAATAGCTTCCGTACGGGCGCGGCGAGCTACCGGGCAGCGCAACCGCGCGGACGAGTCCGCCGTAGCCCGAGGTGTCGCCGCTGTCCCGGGCGCCGAACATTCCCCGGCGCACCCCGATGACCTCTGGTGACTCGTCGTTCACCGCAGCAGGCCTTTCAACTCGATCGTCGGCGGCACCGCCAGCGCAGCTTGCTCTGCCTCGCGGATCGCCTGTTCGCGGTTGACCCCGAGCGGCATCTCCTGAATCTTCTCGTGAAGTTTGAGGATCGCGTGCAGCAACATCTCGGGCCGCGGTGGGCAGCCGGGCAGATAGATATCGACCGGCACCACGTGGTCCACACCCTGCACTATCGCGTAGTTGTTGAACATCCCGCCCGAGGATGCGCAGACTCCCATTGCCAGAACCCACTTCGGTTCGGCCATCTGGTCATAGATCTGCCGCAAGACCGGCGCCATCTTCTGGCTTACGCGTCCCGCGACGATCATCAGGTCGGCTTGGCGCGGCGTCGCGGAAAACCGCTCCATGCCGAAACGCGAGATGTCGAAGCGCGGCCCGGCGGTGGCCATCATCTCGATCGCACAGCACGCCAGCCCGAAGGTGGCCGGCCACAGAGACCCCTTGCGGACGTAGCCCGCAACTTTTTCCACGGTCGAAAGCAGGATTCCACCGGGAAGTCGTTCCTCTAGTCCCACACCAGACCTCCCCGCCGCCATTCGTAGGCGTACGCCACCGAGACGTTGAACAAGAACAGACCCACCGCGATGACCCCCAATGCGCCCAGGCTGTCGAATGCCACCGCCCACGGGTACAGGAAGACGATTTCGATGTCGAACACGATGAACAACATCGCGGTCAGGTAGTACTTGATGGGAAAACGCTGGCCGGTGGCGGCCGCGGCGGGGTCGGATGCGTCCATCGGCTCGATCCCGCACTCGTAGGCCTCGAGCTTTGCATGGTTGTAGCGCCTGGGGCCGATCAGCACGGCGATCCCGACTGACCCGACGGCGAACAGGGCAGCGATCGTCCCGAGCACCAGTATCGGTGTGTACAGGTTCATGCTGAGCAGGTGCTCCTCGGGGGGCTGTCGCTGTGAGCTGTCCCACAGCCTAACGGTTTTTGGATTCGAGCCAAATTTCTTGGTCGGCATGGCTGTGGCCTTTCCCGGGGAACCGGGTTGGGCCTCCAAAAGTTAACTGCGGCAGGTTGTTTGGCATTAGACCGACCCCGCCGCGGCACGCAGCAGGGACACCACTGCGTCGCCAAGCCGGATCGGGTCGATGGGATGGGGAACCGCCGCTTCCGCGCGGGACCATCTGGCCAGCCAGGCGTCATCGGGCCGCCCCGTCAGCACCAGCACGGGCGGGCAGTGCTCGATCTCGTCCTTGAGTTGCTTGGCGATGCCCATCCCCCCGACGGGGGTGGCCTCGCCGTCGAGTATCACCAGATCGAAGCCGCCCGCATCCATCTGCCTGATCACCATCGGCGCGGTGGCGATCTCCACGTAGCTCAGTTCCGGGAGCTCGGGGTGCACCCGCTTGCCCAGCGCGAGCCGCACCTGCTCCCGGGTTCGCGGATTGTCGCTGTAGACCAGAATCCGCAGCGGCGCAGAGGTGCGCGACGACCCACGCGATGACATACCCGATGACATAGGGGAGGGCGCGGACATGAGCGCGATGTTAGCCGGGGTCCGATCTGGGCGTTACTCGAACCTCCGCCTTGTCCGCTTCGTCGACGGCGGTGCAGGTCAACGCTGTCGTTCAGTGAGCAGCGGCGCCATCTGGGCCGGGTCGAAGTATTCGTCGATGCGCCGGATGAGGCCCTCCTCGTCCAGCTTGATCGAGATACACGCCCGCATGGCGATGGACGCGCCGGCGCGACCGGTGGCATGCAGAACGTGCTGCTGGACGAAGCCGCCGTCGAACAGGTGGCGGTCCAGAATCTCGTAGTGCCGCTCGACGGTGGCGTTGATGAACCACGCAATCGTCCGAACGGCTCGATCATGACCGTTGGGTTTATCGTTGCCGCTGTTCAAGACCGTGATGTCGGGGCTGAACAGGTGCTGCACCGTCGCGATGTCGCTGGTCTCGATGGCGCCGAACAGTCGATCGGCGAGCTCGGCGACCGATCGTGACGGTGTTTCAGACATGGCATGACCTCGACTTCGGATCGGATGAACACCGGGCGTCAAGCCAGGATTCGGTCGCCGGCACGCAGCAGCGCACTGGGAAGTTCATGTCCCACCGCGATCTGCGCGACGCCCGCCGCGGCGAGCGCTGCCTGCAGGTCGACGTCGACATGAATCCCGCTGTCGCGGAGCAGATATACCAAGTCCTCGACGGCGATGTTGCCGCTGGCCCCGGGAGCGAACGGACAGCCGCCGAGCCCGCCCACCGACGCGTCCAGCCGGGTGACCCCGGCGCAGACCGCAGCGTAGGCACTCGCCAAGCCGGTCCCGCGGGTGTTGTGGAAGTGGGCGCCCAGTGGCACGTCGCCGGTACTGGCTAGAACCAGGGCGATCAGGTCGTTGACCCGGCGCGGTGTGGCGGTGCCGATGGTGTCGGCGATCGCGAGCCGGTCGACACCGGCGTCGATGGCGGCGGTGGCGATGTCGAGGACACGCTGGGGGGCGGTCGGGCCGTCGAACGGGCAGTCCCACGCCGTCGCGATTATTACTTCGACGGTGACGTCGTCATCGTGGGCGATCGCGACGATATCGGCGATCTGCCGCGTCGCATCGGCCGACGAGCGGCCCACGTTGGCGTGGCTGTGTCCGTCGGAGGCGGAAACCACGTATTCGATCGAGGACAGGTTGGCCGCGATCGCGCGCCGGGCCCCGTTTGGACTGGCGACCAGCGCGGAGAACTCGATACCGGGGAAACGGTGCAGTTCGGCGGCGAGGTCGGCGGCGTCGGCAAGGGCGGGGACCTTCGACGGAGAGACGAAGGCGGTGGCTTCCATCTCCCGCACCCCGGTCGCGGCGATCGCGGACAGTAGTTCGAGCTTGGCCGCCAGTGGTATCGGCTTTTCGATCTGTAGGCCGTCGCGCAGCGATACGTCGCGAATGTCGACGTGGCTGGGCAGGTCGATCACAAGATCCCCTCCGACCGAAGCGCCTCGACTTCGTCGGCGGTGCGGCCGAGCAACCTGCGGTAGACCTCGTCATTGTGCTGACCGGGCCGGGTCGAGGCGGCCTGCCGGATGGTCCCGGGTGTCTCGGACAGCACCGGTACCACGCCGGGGCCCTTTACATTTCGCCCGATCCGTTCGTCCCAGTGATCGGCGATCATGCCACGGGCCTGCAGCTGCGGATCCGTCACGACGTCGGCGACGGTGTTGATTGGTCCGCTGATCACTCCCGCTGCCGAGAGGGTCTCGATGATGTCGGCGGACTGGCGCTGGGCCGCCCATGCTCCGATGATCGCGTCGAGCTCATCTTGGTTGCGACCGCGCGCAGCGTGATCGTGAAACCGTTCGTCGGTCGCGAGTTCGGGCTCGCCTATCGCCTCGCACAGTCTGCGGAAGACGGTGTCCTGGTTGGCCGCGATCACCACCCAGCTGCCGTCGGCGGCCTGATAGATGTTGGATGGCGCGATGCCTTCCAGCCGGGTGCCCGACGGGCCCCGCACCACACCGCCGACGTCATAGTCGGGAATGGTGGATTCCTGTACTGCCAAACATGATTCGGTCAAAGCCACATCGACCACCTGGCCCTCGCCGGTCACCGATCGGCGGTAGAGCGCGGCCAGCGCCCCCTGCGCGGCGAACATTCCGGCGAGACTGTCGCCCAGTGACAATGCCAGTCGCGGGGGAGGGCCGCCGGGGAATCCGTTCATATATCGAAGACCGCTGGCAGCTTCGGCGACCGAGGCATAGCCTGCCTTGTGCGCGTCCGGACCGGTCTGTCCGTACCCCGATACCCGCACCAAGATAATCCCGCGATTTCGTCGTCGGAGTACCTCATAGCCAAGGTCCCACTTCTCCAGTGTGCCTGGCCGGAAGTTCTCGACGACGACGTCGCTGCGCTCGACGAGGTCGAGCAGAAGGTCGCGCCCGCTGCGCTCACGCAGGTTGAGAGTGATCGACTTCTTGTTGCGCGCGTGCACCGTCCAGAAGAAGTGATGTCCATCGAGTTCGGCCTGCCCCCACGTGCGCAGCGGATCGGGCGCGCCGGGTGGCTCGATCTTGATGACCTCGGCTCCCATGTCGCCGAGAAGTCGGCCGGCGAACGGGCCCGACACAAGCGTGCCGATCTCGATCACCCGAATGCCGTCCAGCGGTCCGGTTGGCGCCGTCATGTCGCCGTCAATCCGAAAGAGGCCGTGGTCCCGCCGCACCCGCGGGCGCCGTGCCCGGGCGTGGATGCATGAACAGATGCCATGAAATCTCCAGTGGACAGCAAGAAGGGCTGAGACTACTTGACAGTCTTCGACGCCGGTCAAAGACAGCCTCGTCAACCTCGTTCGTCACTTGGGTCTCCATGATCATCGTCAGTTTCGGCGTCAGCAAGTGTCAGCGAGTTTCCGTCAGTGGTTCGAACTAGTGTTCGATACATGAGTGAAGTCGCTAGCGCGCTAGAGGTGATCAGGTCGCAACTGGCGGTTCTGCATGGCCTATGCGAGGACCTGCCCCATCGCGACCTGGTCGGCTTGCTCTCGGAGTTGACGTCGGTGATCTGGCGGTGCCGGCTTTGGAGCATCGGGCGCTCAATCGGCTCACCGGCGAGACGGAACCACGCGATTTGGGCGCTTCGTCTTGGCGCGATGTGGTGACCACGGCGTTGCGGGTGTCCAAATCCAACGCCAACCGCCGATTGCGCGAGGCCGCGAATCTGGGGCCGCGTCGGGCCATGACCGGTCAACCTTTGCCGCCGGTCTGGGAGGCCACCGCCGCGGCCCAGGCCCGCGGGTTGCTCGGGGCCGAGCACGTAGCGGTGATCGCGAAATTCCACCAGCACCTCCCCGGGTGGGTGGACGTGGGGACCCGCGAGGTGGCCGATGCGCACCTGGCTGATTTGGGCGGCGGACTGGGGCCGGAGGAACTCGATCAAGCGGCCGGAGCACTGTTGATGATGATCGACCAGGATGGCCCGGCACCTTCGGAGGACGACCATGCGCGCAAGCGAGGCCTGAACCTTGGCCGCCAGCAGCGCGACGGCATGACCCGGATCACCGGCTGGCTGGATCCCGAAGCCCGAGCGACCTGGGAAGCGGTGCTGGCCAAATCCGCCGCGCCGGGCATGTGCAACCCCGACGATGACGCGCCGTGCGTGGACGGCGATCCTGGTGAACGCGCGCAGCGCGACCTGCGCACGCAGTCTCAGCGCCAGCACGATGCGTTCAAGGCCGTCGGACGATGGATGCTGGCCTCCGGGCGACTCGGTCAGCACAACGGACTGCCGGTGACGGTCATCGTGTCCACGACGTTGCAGGAGCTGGAATCCGGGGTCGGGTTAGCCGTCACCGGCGGCGGTTCCAGGTTGCCGATGCGCGATGTGATCCGACTGGCGGCCCACGCCCACCACTATCTGGCAGTTTTCGACAAACACACCAACCACGCCCTGTATCTGGGCCGCACCAAGCGGTGCGCCTCGCCGGCTCAACGGATCGTTCTGCACGCGCGCGATCGTGGCTGCACCCGCCCCGGTTGCGCCGCCTCCGGATACGACTGCCAGGTTCATCACGCGGTCGCGGACTGGAAACACGACGGCCGAACCGATATCGACGACCTCACGTTGGCCTGCGGCCCCGATAACCGCCTGGTCGACACCACCGCCTGGAGAACCCGCAGGAACGCCAATGGCCGTACCGAGTGGATTCCCCCGCCGGACCTCGACACCGGACGCAGCAGAGTGAACGGGTACCACCACCCCGAGAGGTACCTGCTGCCCGACCCCGGCGAGAACCCCTGACGAAGTGTTCGAGGAGCCCTGACGTAGTCGTTCTGTACCGCCATCGCGGTAGCTGGTGTGACTGCCGTCACAGTACTGGGAATCGCCGGGTGACGTGGTCCGTCAATAGTGGGACTTCCAGTGTTTTCGCTCGCCTCTCCGCTCGATTTGCGGCGGCGTCAGTTTTGAATTTCTGCAGGAATTCGGGGGTTCGGCGTGGCCGGACTTTCTTAGGTGCTGGTCACATGCTTTACTGCAACCGCTACAAATGAAAGTTTTCTCGGCCCATTCCGCCGCCAATCGGCGGTTGCACAGTGGTGTGGCAGCTCAGTGAAGATATCGCTGTGGTGCCCAGGTCTGCCTGACCTGGCCGAGATTTCCCCGCAGGACAAGCCGCACGATGCGGTGACCGGAAAGTGGATGGATTGACGGTATGAGACTTCTGAACAGGATTCGCGGGCCGTGGGCGCGCCGGATCGGCGTTACGACCGTGGTGGCGGCACTGCTGCCCGCATTGGTCGGCCTCACCGGAGGCTCGGCGACCGCGGGAGCGTTCTCCCGGCCGGGACTCCCGGTCGAGTACCTGATGGTGCCGTCGCCGTCGATGGGACGTGACATCAAGGTCCAGTTCCAGAGCGGCGGCGAGAACTCGCCCGCCGTATACCTGCTCGATGGTTTGCGTGCGCAGGACGACTTCAACGGCTGGGACATCAACACCCAAGCGTTCGAGTGGTACCTCGACTCCGGGCTGTCCATCGTGATGCCCGTCGGCGGCCAGTCCAGCTTCTACTCCGACTGGTATAGCCCCGCCCGCAACAAGGGCCCGACGCTCACCTACAAGTGGGAGACGTTCCTGACCTCCGAGCTGCCGAACTTCCTGGCCTCGCAGCGTCAGGTCAAGCCCACCGGCAGCGCCGCCATCGGCCTGTCCATGGCTGGCTCGGCGTCGCTGATCCTGTCGGTGTATCACCCTCAGCAGTTCGTGTACGCGGGATCGATGTCGGGCTTCCTGAACCCCTCCGAGGGCTGGTGGCCGTTCCTGATCAACATCTCCATGGGTGACGCCGGTGGTTTCAAGGCCGACGACATGTGGGGGTCGACAGGGGACCCGAACAACGCCTGGAAGCGTAACGACCCGATGGTGCAGATCCCGAAGATCGTCGCGAACGGAACCCGGATCTGGATCTACTGCGGTAACGGTCAGCCCAATGAACTGGGCGGCGGTGACCTTCCGGCCACCTTCCTGGAGGGTCTGACGATCAAGACCAACATCACCTTCCGCGACAACTACCTCGCTGCTGGTGGTACCAACGGTGTGTTCAACTTCCCTGACAACGGCACGCACAACTGGGCGTACTGGGGCCGGGAACTGCAGACCATGAAGCCCGACCTGCAGGCGCACCTGCTCGGGTAGGAATCTGACGCACGAAGCCCCCGGCCGCCTTGGCGGTCGGGGGCTTCGTCGTCGGCGGCTACTGTTGACAGTCATGACGGAATTCAATGCGATGGTCGCTCACCAGGACGCCCAGGGCGAGATCGAGCTGCGCCACGAAGTGGTCGACGAATCGTTCCTGCCGGAAGGCGACGTGGAGATCCGCGTCGAGCATTCCAGCGTGAACTACAAGGACGCGTTGGCTGTCACGCCCAAAGGTGGAGTGGCGCGGGCCTATCCGTTGATTCCTGGAATCGACGTCGCGGGCACGGTGACCGCGAGCACCTCGCCGGAGTTCGGGGTCGGCGACACCGTATTCGCGCACGGCCAGGACATCGGTACCGGCCGACACGGGGGATATGCGGAGTTGGCGCGGTACCCTGCCGAGTTTCTGGTCAAATTGTCCGCGCTAAGCACCGCTGCGGCCGCGGCGATCGGGACGGCCGGCTTCACCGCGGCGATGAGCGTGAACGCCGTTCGCGCACACGGCATCACCCCGTCGGACGGGCCGGTGCTGGTCACCGGTGCCAGCGGCGGGGTCGGAAGTGTCAGCGTGGACCTGCTGGCAGGCCTCGGATACGAGGTTGTGGTGTCCACCGGAAAGCCGGATGCGCATCGGCTACTGCGCGATCTCGGTGCCGCCGAGGTCATCGAACGGATACCGGCTCCCGAGGACAAAGTGCGGCCGCTGGGCAAGGCACAGTGGGCTGCGGTCATCGACTGTGTCGGCGGCAAGACGCTGGCCTATGCGCTCAGCACGCTGAAATACGGCGGCGTGGCCGCTATCTCGGGGCTTGCCGGTTCAGCAGAGTTGCCGGCGACCGTCCTTCCCTTCATTTTGCGCGGAGTGACCTTGGCGGGCATCGACTCGGTGTTGCTGCCCATCGAGGCGCGGCGCGAACTATGGGCCCAGATCGACGGGGGGTGGCGGCCGCGTCATCTGGAACTGATCACCCACGACGTAGCGGCGCGGGACGTGGCCGGAGTACTCGGCAGCATCGTCTCCGGCGGAGTTACCGGGCGTACCCGGGTCGTTGTCCAACAAGGGTTCTGACGCTCAGAATCCAGCGAACGGAATCCGGCGAACGCTATCTAGCGAACGCTATCCAGAACGCTACTTCAGTTCAGCGGACGACAATCCCAGCAGACGGCGGGCGACCACCAGCTGCTGAATCTGTTGGGTGCCCTCGAAAATGTCGAGGATCTTGGAGTCGCGCGCCCACTTCTCCAGCAACGCCGCCTCCGAATAGCCGGTGGTTCCGGCCAATTCCACGGTTTTCAGGGTGATGTCGCTCGCAACACGGGCCGCCTTCGCCTTGCCCATCGACGCCTCTTTGGAGTTGGGCACCTTGTTGTCCGCCTGCCATGCCGATCGCAGCGTGAGCAGATAACCGGACTCCCAGTCTGCCTCCATGCGCAGGAACTCCGCAGCCGCCGCGCTCTGTGCGTGCGCGGGCTTGTCGTAGGAAATCTCGATACCCGCGTCGATCAGGATCTTGCGGAGCTCTTCCAGTGCTGCCCGTGCGATACCGACGGCCATCCCGGCCACGATCGGTCGGGTGTTGTCGAAGGTCTCCATGACCCCGGCGAATCCCTTGTCTACGTTGATATCCGGGCTGCCCAACAGGTTTTCCTTGGGGATGCGCGCGTTATCGAAGCGGATTACCGCGGTATCGGAGGCCTTGATGCCGAGCTTGTGCTCCAGGCGCTCCACGGTGACGCCGGGGTGCTCCCGCGGTACCACGAATGACTTGATCGCGGCCCGGCCCTTGGTCTTGTCCAAAGTCGCCCACACCACGATGTGGGTGGCGCGTGAGCCGGCGGTGACGAAGATCTTCTCCCCGTTGATCACGTACTCGTCGCCGTCTAGGACGGCCGTCGTCGATACCGCGGCCGAGTCCGATCCGAACCCCGGCTCTGTGATGGCCATCGCGGCCCACACCTTCCCCAACCGCTCGAGCTGTTCGTCGGTGGCCACCCCGGAGATCGCCGCGTTGCCCAAACCCTGAAAGGGGACCGATAGCACCAGCGCCACATCGCCCCAACTCACCTCGATGATGTTCACCACGGCGGACATATTGCCGCCGTTGACGTTTCCCTTCGGGCCGTCGTCGTCGTCCCGGAAAGCCTCGGCGCCCGCGAACGAGATGGTCTTGGCTTCCGCGATACCTTCGAAAAGTGTGGCTAGAGTGTCCAGCTCGACGGGGTAGGCGTGCTCTCTCGAGTCGTACTTGCGCGAGATCGGTCGCAGCATCTCGGCAGCGCCTTGGTGCGCCTTCTCGATGACCGCGTTCAGCTTCTTGGGCATTTCCAGATTGATTGCCATCTGCGTCTCTTCTCGTCCGATTGGCGGGAGTTACAGGACCACAACGCCTTCGGCGACGCCGATGGCCCGTAGGTCGCGGTACCAGCGCTCGACCGGGTGCTCCTTGGTGAAGCCGTGGCCACCGAGCAGCTGAACGCCGTCGAGGCCGATCTGCATGCCCTTGTCGGTCCCGAGTCTTTTCGCCAAGGCCGCCTCGCGGGCGAAGGGCAGCCCCTGTTCGGCCCGGGCCGCGCCGCGCCAGGTGATCAGGCGCAGCCCGTCGAGTTCGATCGCGATGTTGGCGCACATGAAGGCGACCGATTGTCGGTGAGCGATCGGCTCGCCGAAGGCTTCGCGCTCCTTGACGTACGGAATGACGTAGTCCAGGACCGCATGCGAGGTGCCGACAGCCAGCGCCGCCCAGCCCAGGCGGGAAAGCGCGATTGCTTCGCTGTAGATCCTGGCGGTGTCGGCGGCGGTCGCCTCGCTCTCGCCGAGTCGGGCATCCAGCGGGATCGTGACCTTGTCGAGCTCCACCCGCCCGAGGGCGGCGGCGCGAATGCCCATGCTCGGGTCGTCCGTCACGGTCAGCCCCTTGGTGGATGCCTCGACGATGAACAACGCGGGTTTACCGTTGAGCTGGGCCGCGACGATGAAGAGCTCCGCACTGGCCGCCGCCGGAACCAGCGACTTCACCCCGTCGAGGCGATAGCCACTCGGTACCCGCGTGGCGGTGGTGCGCAACGCGGTGGGATCGAACAGTGGATGCGGCTCGGCGATCGCCACACACGCCTGCGGCAGGTTGTCCCCCGCGAATTCCGTGAGGTAAGTAGCCTGCTGATCAGCGCTGCCCCAGTGAGTGAGTGCGGAGGCGACGCCGCCCGGCGCCAGGATGGGCAGTGCCAAGCCCATGTCGCCATATGCCAGCGCCTCGGCGACGAGGGCGGTGGTGACGGTGCTGCGCTGCTCGGCGATGCCGTCGAAGTCCTCCGGAACGCTCATCGCCGTGATCCCGAGTTCGGCGGCCTTGGTCATCAAGTTCGGCGGGTAACTGGCTGCCGCGTCGGCGTCATGGGCCGCCGGCCGGAGGATCTCGGATGCGAACTCTTCGACCGTCTCGACGATCATCTTCTGGTCGTCGTCCGGGGTCAGGTCGAAGTAGTCGGAACCCCGGGCTGCGCTGCTGGACTTCAATCGGGTCGGCGCTCTGCCGACACCCTGAATGCGCTTGAACTGCCGCGTCGAGGCCCCGGCGGCGGTGAAACCATGCTTCACGCCGTATTTGATCCCGCGGTTGAGCGGGTCGCGAAGGTTGTACTTGTCCAGGAACTCCTGGCCGACGATCGGGGTCAGTAGTGCTATCCCGATATCGATCGCCGTGCGCTTGTGCCGTTGCAGCCCGACAGCGCTTTCATAGTCGCTTCGCCTCGCGGGCAGAGTGTTCGTCATTGGCAGCCGTCTCCGGTCTCAATTCCCTGGCATGCGCAAATGCGCAACTGACTCCAGAGTAAGGTATTTGAACTGACTATTGAGTAAGGTTTGCCGATCTGTAATGCACCTCACACGGCAAGGCGGGCCAGTACGGCGTCGTGCAGCAGCCCGTTCGTCGCCACCGCGCTGCCGCCATGGGGTCCCGGCTGATCAGCCAAATTGGTGAACCGGCCGCCGGCCTCGCGGACCAGGATGTCCAGCGGCGCGAGATCCCACAGCTTGACCTCCGGCTCCACCGCGATGTCCACCGCGCCTTCGGCGACCAGGCAGTAGGACCAGAAGTCGCCGTAACCGCGCGTGCGCCAGACGGCATCGGTGAGTGCCACGAACCGCGAGCGGCCGCCGCCCCAGCCGGTGGTCAGGTCAGAGAAGGACAGGCTTGCCGAGCCGAGCTCGTCGACCGCCGAAACCGAGATGCGCCGTGATGTGCCCTGGAACGCGCTGAACGCCCCGTGCCCGCGGCTGGCCCACCAGCGTCGGCCCATAGCCGGCGCGCTCACCACTCCCAGGACGGGCTCGCCGTCGACCAGCAATGCGATCAGGGTTGCCCAGACCGGCACCCCCCGGACGAAGTTCTTGGTGCCGTCTATGGGGTCGATAACCCATTGTCTGCCGACGAATTCTGTTGTCCCGCCGAACTCTTCGCCGAAAACCGAATCATCGGGCCGACTTGCCGCGAGCCGTTCACGCAGCATGGTCTCGGCGGCGAGGTCTGCGTCGGTAGCCGGCGTCGTATCGGGCTTGGTGTGCACGCGCAAGTCGACGGAGCCAAATCGTCGCATCGTCAGCGAGTCGGCCTCGTCGGCCAGCGCCAGCGCCAGCTTTTCGTCATCCACCAAGAGGCTCATATGTGTCGTCCTACCATGTTGTGGTGGCCGAAATCGCGATCATGCTTGTGCTCGTCGGTGCGATCGTTCTTCTCGCGGCGCCGTGGATCATGCGAAAGCGCGGGGTGGGCAAGGACTGGGTGCCCGGAACGATGGTGGTAACCGGGGTCAGCCCGCGGCCCGACGTGCAGGGGGAGCAGTACGTCACGATCACCGGCGTCATCAATGGACCGACGGTCAACGAGTACACCGTCTATACAAGGATGGCGATCGATGTCAACGCCTGGCCGTCCATGGGCCAGCTGTTCCCGGTGATGTATTCGCCCGGCAATCCGGAGAAATGGGCCTTCGCGTCGCAGGATCCGCCGCCTCCGCCGGTGAGAGAGCTCTGACCGCGTAGGTTTCTGGCCCGTCAGGCGTGCCCCACGCGGAGCAGCTCGGCGACGCTGGTCAGCTTCACCCGTGGCCGACCCGCGCCTTCGCCCGCCGCCCGTTCGTACTCGTCGATCAGCTTCCAGTGGTCGTCGGTCACCACCTTGGGCTGCCGCTGGACGAACCACGCTGCTAGCCGCTCGGCGTGGTCGGTCTCGAACTCCGCCAACTCGGCGGTCGCCAGATCCGCCAGCAGCGTGTTGACGGTGTCTTGCGAGTCGCTCTTGTTGCTGCCGATCACCCCGGTGGGGCCTCGCTTGATCCAGCCGACCACGTACTCGTTTCGGCTTCCCTCGATCCGCCCGTCGACGTGCGGGATGGTGGCCGAACGCTCGTCGAAGGGCAGTCCCGGCGTTGGCAGTCCGCGGTAGCCGACCGCACGGACCACCAGCTGGGCCGGCACCTCGTCGCGCTCTCCGGTGTCCTTGGCGACCACTCGACCGTCGGCGCCGGTGACGAGCTCGTTTCGGCCCAACACGATCGACCCCACCCGACCGTCTTGCCCGTCAGCCGATTTGATCTCGATCGGCGAGGTGCAGAAACGGAACACGATGCGGCGTTTGGCTGCGCCCGGCGTCTGGTCGGCGTAGCCGCGCAGCACCTTGATGTTGTTGCGCACCGTCTTGTCCGCCGCCTCGAGGTCTTCGTCGGTGATGCCGGCCAAATCGGCGGGGTCAACGACGACGTCGACGTCCGCGAGGCTCTCCAGAGTGCCCAGCTCGCGCAGCTCGAGAGTGGTGAACGGCGCCTGCAGGGGGCCCCGCCGGCCGATGATCAGCACTTCCTGCACGCCTCGGGGCCGCAGCGAGGTCAGCGCGTGGTCGGCGATGTCGGTTCCGGCCAGCGCGTCCGGGTCGCTGACGAGGATGCGCGCGACGTCGAGGGCGACGTTCCCGTTGCCCACTACCACCGCGCGGCGGCCCGAGATGTCAGGGGACATCTTCTCGAAACTGGGGTGCGCGTTGTACCAGCCCACGAAGTCGACGGCGGCAACGCTGCCCGCGAGATCCTCGCCCGGGATGCCCAACGAGCGGTCGGACTGCGCGCCGATGGCATAGATGACGGCGTCATACCGCTCGGCAAGCTCGGCCGGGTGGACGTGGTCGCCGATGACGATGTTGCCGAAGAACCGGAAGCGCGGATCCATCGCCGTCTTCTCGAACTGGGCGCTAATCGACTTGATCTTCGGATGGTCGGGGGCGACTCCGGACCGCACCAGGCCCCACGGGGTGGGGAGCATCTCGAGCATGTCGATGCGCACCTCGCGATCACCGGACGCGGCGAACTTCAGCAAGGAGGCGGCGGCGAAGTAACCGGAAGGTCCTGAGCCGACGATGGCCACGTAATACGGCCGCATGGGGGGCATAGCGCTGCCTTCTGTAGCTGTCCGGTCGCTCACGGGGCTGTTGCGGCGCGGCCGGACGGGGGTCTCCACCCGATGCTAGATCGAGGCGGACGCCAAAGACGTGGGTCGCGCAGAAATCTGGTATTCGATCGGCGCCGGGTAACGACGGTTCGGTGCGCGCTAGTCGAGGTGAGTACCCTGAACTCCCGTGGATCCTGACCGGCAAGCCGAAATTGCGAGCCTCGACACCACGCTGACCACCGTGGAGCGAGTACTCGATGTCGACGGGCTTCGCGATCGGATCGAAAGGCTCGAGCAGGAGGCGTCGGACCCGAACCTGTGGGACGACCAGTCGCGCGCCCAGAAAGTCACCAGTGAGCTGTCTCACGCGCAGGGCGAGCTTCGGCGCGTCGAGGAGCTGCGCGGGCGGCTCGACGATCTGCCGGTGCTCTATGAGCTTGCGGCCGAAGAGGCTGGAGCCGGCGGCGCGCCGGGCTCGGCGGGCTCGGAAGGTTCGCAGGTACTGGCTGAGGCCGATGCCGAGCTCAAGCAGCTGCGCGAGGACATCGAGGCCATGGAAGTCCGCACCTTGCTCTCGGGCGAGTACGACGAGCGGGAGGCGCTGGTCAACATCCGGTCCGGGGCCGGCGGAGTGGATGCCGCGGACTGGGCCGAGATGCTGATGCGGATGTACATCCGCTGGGCTGAGCAGCATAAGTATCCGGTCGAGGTGTTCGACACCTCCTACGCCGAGGAGGCCGGAATCAAGAGCGCCACCTTCGCGGTGCACGCGCCCTTCGCATACGGGACCCTCTCGGTCGAGCAGGGCACCCACCGACTGGTGCGGATCAGTCCCTTCGACAACCAGGGCCGGCGTCAGACGTCGTTCGCCGAAGTCGAGGTGCTCCCGGTGACCGAGACCACAGACCACATCGACATCCCGGACGCCGACATCCGCGTCGACGTCTACCGGTCCAGCGGACCCGGCGGGCAGTCGGTGAACACCACTGACTCGGCGGTTCGACTCACCCACATCCCGACCGGTATCGTGGTCACCTGCCAGAACGAGAAGTCGCAGTTGCAGAACAAGATTTCGGCAATGCGCGTGCTTCAGGCGAAACTATTGGAACGCAAACGCTCCGAAGAGCGGGCTGAGATGGACGCCCTCAAAGGTGACGGCGGTAGCTCCTGGGGTAACCAGATGCGTTCCTACGTGCTGCATCCCTACCAGATGGTGAAGGATCTGCGCACCGAGTACGAGGTCGGTAATCCAGCAGCGGTGCTGGACGGCGACATCGACGGCTTCCTGGAAGCCGGCATCCGGTGGCGCAACAGAAAAGATGACGACTAGCTCCTTACTTGCATTCGACTTCGCCGCGCACTGGCGTGGCTTCTGGCACGGTGACATCGGCAACTGGATCCTCGACCGTGGGGTACAGATCGCGCTGCTGCTCATCGGCGGGCTGATCGCCGCCAGGTTCATCAACTGGTCCGCCCGCCGGATCGTCAAGCGCATCGATTCCGAATACCAGGAAAGCGATCAGCTGGTGCGTTCCGAGAGCGCCAAGCACCGCCAAGCGGTGGCCTCGGTGATCTCCTGGGTGTCGATCGCGCTGCTGTTCGTCATCGTGATGGTGCAGGTCACCGACATCCTGGAGATCCCGGTGGGATCCCTGGTCGCGCCGGCCGCCGTCCTCGGCGCGGCGCTCGGGTTCGGCGCGCAGAAGCTCGTTCAGGACTTGCTCAGCGGGTTCTTCATCATCACCGAGAAGCAGTACGGCTTCGGTGACTTGGTGCAGCTGAGCATGGGGGCATCGCAGGATTCACTCGGGACCGTCGAAGACGTCACACTGCGCGTGACGAAGCTGCGCACCGCCGAAGGTGAGATGTACACCATTCCCAACGGGAACATCGTCCGGTCGCTGAACCTGTCCAAGGACTGGGCACGGGCCGTCATCGACATTCCGGTTCCCACCACCGCCGACCTCAACCGGGTCAACGAGCTACTGCACGGCGTTGCCGAAACCGCGATGGATGATCCGGTGCTCAAGGATCTGCTGCTGGACGCTCCTCAGCTGATGGGTGTGGAGAGCATCGAAGTGGACACGGTGAACCTGCGAATGGTGTCACGCACCCTGCCCGGCAAGCAGTTCGAGGTCGGTAGGCGGCTGCGGGTCTTGGTGATTGCCGCCTTGCGCGGTGAGGGCATCATTTCGCCCAACGGTGCCGCCACCCCGGTGGTGGACACGATCGCTCCGGCGGCCGCCACCGCAACGAAAGAACCGTCCCAGGGGGAGTCGGGGCAACGATGAAATCCTGGTTCAAAGCCACATTTGGCGCCAAGTTCGGCGCGATACGCGCTTCGACCGTCGCGCTCATCGTCGCTTTTTCGGCGCTTTTCTGGGTGCATCAGACTTTTCAGCCGGATCCCAGGGCCGAAATGCCCGTCCCGGCGGTGGTGCCGCCGGGCTTCGTGCCCGACCCCAACTACACCTGGGTGCCGCGGACGAACGTCCGCACCGGAGCGCCTGAGTACACGACGACGACGGACACCACCACCACGACGACCACCACCAGTCCGACCGAAACCACCTCACCAGGCGAGACGACGACGCCAACCAGCACTCCCGAGTCCACGAGCACCAGCCCGACGACGACCACGTCGGGCACCGACGAGCCGAAGCCGCAGACCACGCCCGCTCCGGCCACCACGTCGGCCCGTCCGGAGACGCCGGCCACCGTGCCGCCGCGGTAGTGCCCAGCGTGCATTCCTGGTAATCGCATGTCTTCCGGCTACACTGGCGTGCCGTGATGATCACCCTCGACCATGTGTCAAAGCAGTACAAGTCGTCAGCCCGTCCGGCGCTCGACGACGTCTCGGTCAAGATAGACAAGGGTGAGTTCGTCTTCCTGATCGGGCCCTCCGGGTCGGGCAAGTCCACGTTCATGCGGCTGCTGTTGGCCGAAGAGCAGCCTTCATCGGGCGACATCAGGGTGTCGAAATTTCACGTGAACAAGCTGGCCGGCCGCCACGTCCCCGGATTACGTCAGGTGCTGGGCTGTGTGTTCCAGGACTTCCGCCTGCTGCAGCAAAAGACCGTGTTCGAGAACGTCGCGTTCGCTCTCGAGGTCATCGGCAAACGCGGCGACGTGATCAACCGGGTGGTTCCCGATGTGCTGGAGATGGTCGGCCTTTCCGGTAAGGCCAACCGTCTGCCCACCGAGCTGTCCGGCGGCGAGCAGCAGCGGGTGGCCATCGCTCGGGCGTTCGTGAACCGGCCGCTGGTACTGCTGGCGGACGAGCCGACGGGCAACCTCGACCCGGAGACCAGCAAGGACATCATGGATCTGCTTGAACGTATCAACCGCACGGGCACCACCGTCCTGATGGCTACTCATGACCACCACATCGTCGACTCGATGCGTCAACGTGTCGTCGAACTCGAACTCGGCCGACTGATTCGTGACGAACAGCGCGGCGTCTACGGAATGGATCGCTAAGGTGCGCTTCGGCTTTCTTACCAACGAGGTCATCACCGGGCTTCGTCGCAACGTGACCATGACGGTCGCGATGATTCTCACCACGGCCATCTCCATCGGCTTGTTCGGCGGCGGTCTGCTGGTGCTGCGCCTGGCCGACCAGTCGCGTGCCATCTACCTCGACCGGGTCGAGAGCCAGGTGTTCCTCACCAACGAGGTGTCGGCCACCGACCCGACCTGCGACGCCGACCCGTGCAAAGCGTTGCGGGCGCAGATCGAGGCGCGCGACGATGTCAGGTCGGTCCGCTTCCTGAACCGCGAAGACGCCTACGCAGACGCGATCCGGAAGTTTCCGCAGTACAAAGACGTGGCCGGAAAGGACGCGTTCCCGGCCTCCTTCGTCGTCAAGCTCACCGATCCCGAACAGCACAAAGAATTCGACGACGCCATGGTCGGGCGACCCGGGGTGCTCAACGTCCTGAACCAGAAGGACTTGATCGACCGGCTGTTCGCCGTGCTGGACGGATTGTCGAACGCGGCTTTCGCAGTGGCGTTGGTCCAGGCGATCGGTGCGGTGTTGTTGATAGCCAACATGGTTCAAGTCGCGGCCTACACCAGGCGCACCGAGATCGGCATCATGCGGCTCGTCGGCGCGAGTCGCTGGTACACGCAGTTGCCATTTCTTGTCGAGGCGATGCTTGCGGCGTTCCTCGGCGTGCTGATCGCGATCGGTGGCCTGATAGCAGTGCGTGCTTTGTTCCTGGAGAACGCGCTGAATCAGTTCTACCAAGCCAATCTCATCGCGCGTATCGACTATGCCGACATCCTCTACATCGCCCCGATCCTGTTGTTCCTCGGTGTGGCGATGGCCGGTGTCACCGCCTATGTCACGCTGCGGCTGTACGTCCGAAGGTAGCCGATGGCAAAAGGCGCTGGGAACAAAGGGCCCAAGGACCGCAATAACCAGGTTGTGGCGACCAATCGCAAAGCGCGGCATAACTATTCGATCCTGGCCACCTATGAGGCCGGGGTTGCGTTGATGGGGACCGAGGTCAAGAGTCTGCGCGAAGGTCAGGCATCGCTGGCCGATGCGTTCGCCACCGTGGACGACGGTGAGATTTGGCTGCGCAACCTGCACATTCCCGAATATCACCACGGCAGTTGGACCAATCACGCTCCCCGGCGAAATCGCAAGCTGCTGCTGCACCGTCGTGAGATCGACGCGCTGGTGGGCAAGATCCGCGACGGCAATCTGACACTGGTGCCACTGTCGCTGTATTTCACGGGCGGCCGGGTCAAGGTCGAGCTGGCGCTCGCCCGCGGGAAGCAGGCCCACGACAAGCGTCAAGACCTGGCCCGCCGCGATGCGCAGCGCGAGGTCACCCGCGAGATGGGGCGACGCGTCAAGGGCATGATCGGCTGACTGGCGACGTCGGCGCCGCGGATCCGGCGCCGCGGATCCGGCGCTGGCAGACACCTGGCAGACAATTGGCATGTTGCTGGTACGGGTGTCGGTCGCGATGATGGCCTCAGGTTGGCTAACGTTCATGATCAAGCCGTAGAAAGCGGCACCCCGCGGCGGAAGGAGGTGGACGGTAAGGGCACATCAACTGCGGATCTCCCTATTCGTCATTGTCACGCTGCTGGCGTGCGTCAACGCGCTGGCGCTGTGGGGAGACGAGGCAGCTCGTCGCGGCGACACCATGCTCCAGCTTGCTACCGGGCTGGGGGCGGTGGCGTGCGGGCTTTTCGTCGCACTGCGCAAGAGTGGCGTGGCCCGTTGGTGGCGATTGCTTCTCGTCGTGGTGCTGACGGCTTTCTTGGTCGGGCACATTCTCTGGTGGTCGGGTGTCTCCGAAGTCGACGGGGTGGCACCGGCGATGTTCATCACCTATCTGGCGTTCCCGGTGTTCGCCCTCGCGTCGATGTATGTTCTCGTCCGCTCGGCCGGCGGGGTGCTCGGACGTCCCTACGCCACGCTGCAGCATTCCGTGGTGACCACGTTCCTCGACGGCTTGGTGGCCGCTACCGCGTTTTTGATCTTCATTTCCATGGGCGGCTTCGGGACTGAATCGGCCGCCGCGCTGCCCCGCTCTGGAAACCCGGTGGCGCAGTTCGTGTTCTCGCTGGCCGAGCTCGTCGTAGTGGTAGCGGCGGTGGTGATCACGCTGATTTACCACGTGGACCGTCCGTACCGGCGGAACTATCTGTTGCTCGCCGCCGGGATCGTGACTATCGCCTCGGCTGACCGCCTGCTGGCCTATTACGAAACCGTGGGCTCCCAGGGCGGCCAGCGATGGGCTGCGGTCGGTCTGGTTCTCGGTCCGTTGATGTTCGCCTATGCGATGCTAGACCAGCGGGAACAGCCGACCAGGGCAGTGCGCGAGCAGAGCCCTGGGATGGACTGGCCGCAGCTCATACTTCCGTACCTGGGATTCCTGGGCATCACAGTGCTTTTCGCGTTCCACATTTCCATCGGTGAGCCGTTCACCGGGTTCGTGACGACACTGATGCTGGTCATGGTGGTACTGATCGCCATCCGCCAGGTCGTTGCAATACGCGCGCAGTATCTGTTGACACAGCGGTTGTATACGACGCAGCGCAGGCTGGCGCGTCAGGTGCATACCGACGCCCTGACCGGGCTGCCCAACCGGCTGTTGTTCGGACGACGGCTCAACGCGGCAATGCGCGACGGGCGTTTCGTACTGATCTTCGTCGACCTCGACGACTTTAAAGAGGTCAACGATCGGTATGGGCACGCAGCCGGGGACGATCTACTGCGGGCAGTCGGCGAGCGCCTCAAGCGGTGCTTGTCGAGCGCCGACACCGTGGCTCGCGTCGGTGGTGACGAGTTCGCCATTCTGGTGGACGGCGCCAGGGAGGAACCGGAGGTGGTCGCGGACAGGTTACGGGTGGCGTTGCGGGTTCCTTTTGCGGTGCAGGGCTCCTCGGTGCGGGTCCGGGCAAGCATGGGCGTCGCCAAGCCCAACGAAGACGGGCGGCCCCAGACACCGGACGATCTGATGCGCCAGGCGGACATCTCCATGTACGCAGGTAAGCGGGTCGGCAAGGACACCGCCGTGATATATCAACCGTCGTCGGATGCGCGGGGTGATTTCCCAATGGCGATGCGAGAGGCGGGCGACGGGGTTCCGGCCGGGTTCAGCCTTGTCTACCAGCCCATCGTGCGCCTGCCCGATGGGGTGCCCATGGCGGTCGAAGCGCTGGCGCGATGGACCGCGCCCAACGGGGTCCACATTGCCCCCGAGACCTTCGTCGCCGCCGCGGAGGCCGCGGGTCTCGGCGCCCACCTCGATGCGCTCGTGCTGGATCTGGCGTGCAGCGAGGTCGCTGCGGCCGGCTTGAACCTTGATGTCCACGTCAATATCGGCGCCGCCCGGCTGGGCAACCCGTCATTCGAACGTCACGTACGACGTGCGTTGGTGAGGCACCGGGTGGCGCCGAGCCGGCTGGTGGTGGAGATCACCGAGACCGTGCCGATCGTTGATCTTGCCGACGCCGCCCAGCAGATCAGCCGGCTTAATTCGCTGGGCGTCAAAGTTGCGCTGGACGACTTCGGTGCCGGCTTCAATTCGCTGATGTATCTGCACTCGCTGCCCGTGCAGTTCCTCAAGCTCGACAGACGCTTCGCCTCCGGCACCGATCCCGAACGGGATCATGCGCTGTACGGATCGATCAATCGGCTTTGTGGCGATCTGGGCATCGAAGTCATCGTCGAGGGAGTCGAGTACGCCCCCCAGGCCGAAGCGGTCTTCAGCGCCGGGTGTCGGTTGGCCCAAGGACATCTTTTCGGGCGTGCCCTGCCCATCGCCGAACTCGGTTCGACCTCGAAACGGACCGGAGCACCGGTCTGATGAGTCGTCCCCCGACCCACCTGGACAAGTCCGCCGTGCTGGACGGACTGTCCGCGTCGTGGCGCAACATCGACGGCATACTTCGCTCCCTGGAACCCGCGCGCTGGCAGGCGAACACGGCGCTGCCCGGGTGGACGGTGCACGACATCGTTGCCCACATGGTCGGGACCGAATTGCTGTTGCAGGGCGTCCCGACGCCTGAGTCCGATGTCGATGTCTCGGTTCTGGAGCATGTGCGCAACGACATCGGCGCACTGAACGAACGCTGGGTCCGCAAGTTGCGCACCGTCAGCTGCACCGAACTGCACGAGATGTTCCGCACCGTGACCACCGAGCGTCTGCAGGAGCTGGCCGATCTTTCCGACGAAATGTGGAACGGCATCACCGCGACGCCGGCGGGCCCGGATACCTACGGACGGTTCATGCGGGTGCGGGTGTTCGACTGCTGGATGCACGAACTCGACATCCGCGACGCCGTCGCCATGCCGCCGCGCGCAGAGGAGCTGGTCGGCCCGGACTCGACGCTCGGGCTCGACGAGATGGCGGCCAGCATGGGCTTCGTCGTCGGCAAGCTCGGCGGCGCACCCGACGGCGCCCGCGTCACAATCGAGCTGACCGGCCCGCTGCGCCGAGAATTCAACGTCGCGGTTCAGGGCCGCGGCCGCCTCGTCCCCGATTTCGGCGCCGAGTCGCCGACGACGTCGATCGTGTTGGACACTGTGCTCTTCACCCGGATTGCGGGCGGGCGGACGCCTCCAGGGGCCCACGCCGACGCGATCAGCTACCGCGGCGACGAGGCGGTCGGTCGCCGGATCGTCGAGCATCTCAACTACATGATCTGATCATCGCGAGTCGGCCCCGGGACTATTAATGGGTTGGGTGGTGTTGAACGGCCCGGTAGTATGGAAAGTCCTGCTGAAGGACGGCAGGGGTGCGAGGGGCTGAACGGTTTCGACTTCGCGCATCGAATCAAGGGAAGCGTGCCGGTGCAGGCAATCGACCACCGTGAGCGTCGTTGCAACCAATTAAGCGCCGATTCCAATCAGCGCGACTTCGCCCTCGCTGCCTAAGCGACGGTGAGTCTGTCAGACCGGGAATGCCCTCGGCCCGGACCCTGGCATCAGCTAGAGGGACCCACCGATACGTCCGGTCGCGGGACGTATCGGGACATCAAACAGCGACTGGGATCGTCATCCCGACTTGTTCGCGTGAGCGGGAGATCCGAGTAGAGACGTAGCGAACTGCGCACGGAGAAGCCTCGAGGGAATGCCGTAGGACCCGGGTTCGATTCCCGGCAGCTCCACAACTGAATATGCAAGGAAACAGCAGGTCAGGGCAGATATTCGCCCTGGCCTGTTTCCTTTGTGGACACATTTCTCCGCGGACTCGACCACCAGGAGGTCCATCCTGTCGGCCACGTCATCGAGGTCATCGGGAAACAGGTGGCCGTATTGATCGAGCGTCGTCGTCGCCGATACGCCGTGCTCCCTGCGCCGGTTCGCGTGGACCAGTCACACCGACTCCAGGCTTGCCACCAACTCGTGGCACATCAATGGGGTCATCAGTGTTCGTCGTTGTGGCCATCGTGGGCGTCGTGGCGGGCTGTCATTTCAGGTTCTCCCTCTGTCGTCTGCTTGATCGACCGCCGAGGCCGAATTGACTCCATTTTGGTGAACCTGCATGTCTTGCGGAACGTTAAGCCTCGAGAAGCGTGTGCGGTCGTTCCTCGCCGAATCCACGTCGGGGGCCCGGTTGCGTGGTTGCCAGTGCCGCGGCAATAGCGGTGGTAAGTGGGACCGACAGGGCAAGAGCTATTCCACCCACTGCCGCGCGTGCGATCTCGATTGCCACGTCCTCGCTGACCAACACGTCGCCCAACGCTTGGTCGGACACCGAAAACAGCAAGAGCAGGGGAAGCGCGGTGCCCGCGTAGGCAAGCACCAGGGTGTACACCGTGCTGGCGATGTGGTCCCGGCCCACCCGCATTGCTCCGACAAAAACATTGCGTCGGGATTGACCTGCGGTCCTGGCCAACTCGAACACAGTCGACGCCTGAGTGACGGTCACATCGTTGAGCACACCGAGACTGCCGATGATGAAACCGGCTAGCAGCAAACCTCCGATGGAAACCTGGCCCATGAACGCACCGACCGTCCGGTTGTGTTCGTCTGTCACACCCGTTAGATAGGTCAGCTCGATCGCAGCCCACGAGAGCAGCGCAGCCACAAGCATCGACACGAGTGTGCCCAACAATGCTGCACTGGTACGCAAACTCACACCGTGGGCTAGGTAGATCACCGCGAACAGAATTGCCGCAGAGCCGACGAGCGCTACCGGGAGAGCAGGTGCGCCGTCTCGCAATGCAGGCAGCAGGAATGTCACCATGACTGCGAACGCGACGGCGATGCCGATCAGCGCCAGAAGTCCCCGCCAGCGGGCCACCACAACAGTCACCACCGCGAACAGCACAGCCAGGCCGAGAAGCGGAAAGGAGCGTTCGTAATCGTAGAACTGGTAGCTCGTGAACCCCTGCGGATCCACTAGGCGCAGGACGCGCACACGGTCACCAGACTCGAAACTGGGTTGCATTGGCGTGATGGTGAATTCCAGAAAAGTAGTTGCCCCCGCGTTGGGGCCCGAGTCGATCGCAACAACAGCCAATAGGCATTGTCCGCGCTCGGGAACACCCGGCTCCGGAGGAGCAGTCAACACCAGTCCTGCCGAGGGACTACCGCACGACCCGATGTCGCTAGAGACTACGTGCCCGTCGACCGTGCTCACCTCCCCGCCGTTTGGATTCTGGTACGCGAGGGGTAGCTCGGCGTGCTTTCCGCTGGGCCACAACAGAACCGCCCCGACGGCCACAGCGATAGCAATGACCACAAGCGAACCGACAACGACCCGGGCGGCCAGGGGCCTCAGCTCGACGGGCGCAGCAGCCCGAGAATGAGAATGTGCCACCGAGATAGGCTACAGAAGTCACCGAAGACAACGCTGCAGTGCGGGCTTGACGAAACGCGTGTATGCCCCGGTGATCGTGATGATCAACGTGCGGAGCCCGTTGCGGCAAATTTCCGAAGTTGCCTGCCGCTCAAGCGGGTATGGATACTTTGGCAGCGTCATCCCACTGGCGCCTGGCTAGGGCCAACGTCGTTGCCGGGGAGCTGGCCGCGATCAGATGGCGGTGACGGTGTTGCGGCCAGCCTGCTTGGCCTCGTACATCGCCTTATCGGCGCGGCTCGTCATCGCGGATACCGACTCTCCGGGAATCGCCAGGGTCGCGCCGATACTCAACGTGATGCAGATCGTCCGTCCGAGGTGGCTGATGGGTTCGGCAGCACGACTGCGGAGTTTTTCGGCGACACTGACGACCTCGTCGATACTGTGCACGCCAGGCAACAGAACCAGCATCTCGTCACCTCCTACTCGGCCCACGGTGTCGCTATCGCGGACACAATCTCGGATGCGCCCGGCCACCGTTGAGATCACCGCGTCACCTGCGGCGTGTCCCCAAGTGTCGTTGACCGCCTTGAAGAGATCGATGTCGCAGAACAGTACGCCGAGCTGTGCGCCATGGGTGTGGGCCTGAACTAATGCCGATTCGAGTCTAGTGACCGTTTCGGCGTGATTCACCAGCCCGGTCAGGGCGTCGAATCGTGCCAAGCGCTCTAGCTCTCGTTGCGTGTCGAGTAGCTCCTCATGCTTGCGACGCAGCAGCTGTTCGTTCTCGCGGCGCTCAGTGATGTCACGAATCGCCGCCGACACGTATCGGTCATTTCCGATACGCAGCGGGCTCAGGCTGATGTCGATGGGGAATTCTGTCCCATCACGGCGCAACCCAAATAGATTCAGGTCGCGACCCATTGGCCGCAATTCGGGGTCGTTCTGGAAGTCCCTGCGCTGATTGATGTGCCGGTCTCGCAATCGCGGTGGAATAAGCAACTCGACTGTGCTGCCGACCAGCACCTCGCGCGGATATCCGAATAACAAGTCGGTTTGGGCGTTCGCGAGCGCGATCCGTCCGTCAGATCCGACGATGACCATCGCATCGGGGGCGGCTTCCAACAGGTCGTGGAACATGGAGTTCGCGTGTCGCTGATCAGCGGCCAGATCTCGCACCACCTGGACGAAACCGACGAGCAAGCCCTTCTGATCGCGGATCACGTTAAGCGCCACACCGGCACGAAAATGGTGGTTCCCCTTACGCACCCGCCAGCCCTCGACCTCATGGCGCTCCGACTTCTGGGCGCTAGTTAGCTCGCGCTCAGGCGTCCCATCGACCTGATCGTCCTCGGTGTAAAGCATCGATACTGGCCGCCCCACAACCTCAGAGTCCGAATAGCCAAACAAGGTTTGAGCGCCGGCACTCCATTCGACGACCTTGCCGACGGGATCGAGTCCGACAACTCCGCGATCAGTGACAGACGCAAGCAGCACATCGCCACTGATACTTGTGTGACTTGTGCGCCCATCGCTTGCCATGTGGTTATCCTCCATGCTCTTACCGCACAGCACCCGCTCGCAAATCAACCCCCTTGCGGGACAACGTAGGTCGGCTGATACGGGTTGCAGCCCTGCTCGATGCACAGCGCGCGCAGATAGTCTTCCACCGAGGGATAACCCGACAGCTTCGCCCGGAGTTTCAACGCTTCCTGTTCAGCCACCCGGGTCTCGGCCTCGGCCGCCGCGATGTCGGCCTCGGCTTTCGCTCTCTTCGCGTTGGCTTCGGCAACACCTTGGGCTTGGGTGGCTTGCGCGTCCTGCACGGCGGCCTGTTCACGCTCGATAGCGGCTTTGAGCTCCGGGTTGACCGGGGTCGGTTTCAGCACTGTCACTTGAAAGTTCGAGAAGAACTCGGTGTTGTCGGTGCGGGCTTTACTGGCGTTGGGCAGCGTATTCAGCAGGGCGTTGCGGAACTCCGTCCGGGCGGCCTCGTCGTTCCAGATTTGCTGCCACGTGTACTTCTGCGCCACCGCGTTCAGGGTGTCCTGAAGCGGCTGCCCGACAACGTAGTTCAACAGTTCAGTCCAGCCTTCGCTGACACTGCCATCTTCATTGAGCCAGCCGGAGTACTTGGTGCCGAAGTCCCGGTGAAACTGCTTGAGTTTCTCGCAGTCTGTCGTCAGGTCGAAGGTCACCACCACGGGCACATTCATGTCGGCCGGGGCCTTCGCGCTGGACACCACCACGTAGGGGCCGCGTTCTGAGCCCGGGTCGCCGGTCGCATCCCACGAGATTTGCCGAGCCGGGTACCGGTACACGTGGTTGGTGATCTCGTTTTGTGAGCGTTCCGGTTGGATGCATCCGGTGAGCTTGGGATCGGTGGGGATCATCCAGTAGCCGTCTTGGACGACTGCCTGCTCACCTGGGCCCATGTTGGCGTACGAGCACGCTGACATGCTGGCGGCGAGGGCAAGGATGGCTAGTGCTGCAACAGTGCGATCGGGCATGCGGTCAAGGGTAGGACTGCCTCGGCAGTATCGACCGTGGTTCTCGTATTCCCACCTGGCGGATGTGTCGTCATGGCCGGCAGATAGCACAGCGGGCGTGCGCGCTCTGTGGAAGTGGCCGGTGTTTGGCGACGCGGCCCGGGTAGCGTTGGCGACATGTCGGAACTCAAGGCGCGGCTACGGGCAGACCTCACCACGGCGATGAAGTCGCAGGACCGGTTACGAACCGCGACGCTGCGGATGCTGCTGTCGGCGATTCAGACCGAGGAGGTTTCCGGCAAATTCGCGCGCGAGCTTTCCGATGAGGGCATCATCAAAGTTCTGGCCCGCGAGTCCAGGAAGCGCGTCGAGGCGGCCGAGATCTACACCCAGAACGGCCGCGGTGAACTGGCTGCCACCGAACACGCCGAGATGCGGGTCATCGACGAATACCTGCCGACGCCGCTGACGGAAGCCGAAGTGGCAGACGTCGTCGACACGGCGATCGCCCAGGTCGCCGAGGAGATCGGGGAACGGCCGAGCATGCGCCAGATGGGGCAGGTGATGAAGGCGGCCACGGCCATCGCGGCGGGCAAGGCCGATGGTGCCCGCTTGTCCGCGGCAGTGAAAGAACGGTTGTAGCCCGGACCGTTCACCGGCTATTCACTTCTAGGGACCCAAGACGTCACGTATTGCGCACAGTCGGCCCGGGAGTGGTCAGTAGTCTTTAGCAGACCTCGTGCGACTACGGCCGAAAAGCCCTGCGAAAGGGAGATTCCCATGCCTGGTGCCGACGATGCGACTGTCCGTAGATCAACCCGGGAGGATCTGGCGGACGTTCGCAAGCTGATCTCGTCGCCGCCGCCCCAGCCGCCCACGGTGGGGCAGCGGATCGGCATGAGCCCGGTCGCTGCGTTTACTCCCTGGGCCGTTTATTGGCTCGTCACAAACAGCCCCGCGGGATGGTTCTATGCCGCCGTGGCCGCTCTGGCGGTGGCGATCATTCACGCCGGGCCGAGCCTCCGGGGCGGGCTCAAAACGTTCGATGCGGTGACCATGCTGTTCTTCACCGGGCTGGTCGTTGCGGGCATCATCCTCGGCACCAGACATCACGAGTGGATCGATGTGTATTCCACCGAGATCGCGGCTGCCGCGCTCGCGGCACTGGCGTTCGTATCGGTGATCTTCACCCCGATCACGGTCGAGTACGCCCGCGAGTACGTGTCCTCCGGGGAGCGGGATTCCCCCGCGTTCAGACGAATCAACCAGATAGTCACTCTGGTGTGGGGATCGGTGTTCGCCGCCATCGCGGTACTCGAATTCGTCGGGGACCGTAATCCGCCGCTTCGCGAGTGGGCGGGCTGGGTACTCCCGATCGCGTTGTTCGCGTTCGCGGTCAGGTTCACCCAGCTCTACCCGACGCGAGCGATGGCTCGCGCGCGGCAAACGTAGCGGCGCCGGCCGCACGCCTGGTCTTCACGCTTGGTCTTTGAGTCGCACCAGCCGGGTCGTTGAGCTCTCGTCCAACTCCACCACATCGGATCGTGAGCGCAGGAAGTCGCTGAATGACTTGAAGCCCAATGACTTCTCGCTGAACGAGGGGTCCATTCGCTTCATCTGTGCCTTCACCGCGGAGTTGTGCAGCCAGTCGGCGTCGTCTTTTTCCAGGCCGATCCGCAACGCACGGGTCAGCAGGCCGGTCGCCGCCACCTGGGGGTCCGGCGGATCGGGCTCGTCGGCTGGCTCGGAGTCGGGGGCCTTGCTCCGGCGAGCGCGCTTGCGCGGGGCGGGCTTCTCTTCGGCATCGTCGCCGGAGTCGGCTCCGCCATCTGGCGGGGGTTCGAACGCGGGGATACCGGGCAGCGCATCGTAGGTGACGAACTCGTCGCACGCGGCCGCCAGCATCCGGCTCGACGATCCGGCCACCCCGATGCCCACCACGTAGCGGCCCAGGCGCTTACAGCGCTGCGCGAGGGCGATGTAGTCGGAGTCGCCGCCGACGATCACCACATGCGTCAGGTCGGGCAGTCGGAACATGTCTTCGACGGCGTCCACCGCCAGCCGGATATCGGCGCCGTTCTTGCCGTATGCCGCCGCCGGAAACAGCTGCACCAGGTCCACCGCGCGACCCACCAGTTGACCGCGGTACCCGGCGTTGACGTCGGCGGACCAGTCGGCATATGCGCGGGTCAGCACCAGGGTGCCGAAGGAAGACGCAAAGTCGATGATCGCCCCGACGTCGACGGTGGCGCGGGCGAGCCGGCCGGCATGTTCGTCGGAACCCTTGGCCTTGTCCCGCTGGAACGAGTTTCGCCCGTTCACCTGGTCGTACCTCGAGATCACGATGTTGTCGAAGTCGAGGTACACCGCAACTCGGGTCGCGCCGGATTCCGTCATGACCCCAGTCTGGTCGATGAATCCGCTGCGGTCCTCGTTTGCGGCGAGGGGCGCCATCCTCGCGGTGACCCGGGATTCACCGAAGTCGCCACCGCGCCGTCGGTGACGGCGCACCATGAAACCGACACATCGGCCCGCGTGGGAAGGGTTCGCACGGTGAGCAGCGCCGCGTTACGCCACGAGCCGGCCCGGCACACGGTGCTGGCCGACGCGGACGGCGGCGCCTATCACTCGCTGCGGCAGCGCCCGGCTAGCCGGGCCGAACGGTATGCACTCGGCAAGAGCCTGCGCAAGCGCGTGCCACGCCGATCGTTGGCCGACTGGACGCCGCCCCTCGACCGGCCCGACCCGATCGAGCTGATAAACACCAATCACCGTGGTCGGGTGGACCGGCTCATCCCGGTTCGGGTGGGGCGGATGGTCGCCACCCCGTATGGCTTCCTGCGCGGGAGCGCGGTGGTGATGGCCGACGATGTGGCGCGGCTACCGGCGACCGGCATCAGGCCGGTCGTCTGCGGTGACTGCCACCTCGGCAACTTCGGTTTCTACGCCTCGCCCGAACGGGACCTGGTGATCGACCTCAACGATTTCGACGAGGCGCATCCGGGCGGCTGGGAGTGGGACCTGCGACGATTGGTGGCCAGTATCTGGGTGGCTGGGCGGCATAACGGAGCTAGCGAGGACGAGTGCGGCTCGGCGGCGCGGTCCTGCGTATCGGCCTACCGCCAGGAGCTTCGCCGACTGGCCGAGGAGCCGCTGTTTTCGCGCTCATTCACCAGGCTGGGCGTCGACCGGCTGGCAGGTCAGACGGATGGACCCTTGGCCGACGAGGTGCGACGGTCGGCCAAACGGGCGCGCAACCGTACAAGTGATCGCGCGCTGCCCCGATTCACCCGGGAGGTGGACGGCGTCCGCCGGATCGTCGAAGAACCGCCACTGATCACTCGATTGCCAGAGCACGAGGCGCAGGCTCTGGCCGAAGCACTCGACGAGTATCTTCCGACCCTGTCCAGCCACTGGCGCCGAGTCCTCGGCGGCTACACCCTGCTCGACGCGGCACACAAGGTGGTCGGGGTCGGCAGCGTCGGGCTGCGCGCGTATGTTGCTCTGCTGGAAGGCTCCTCGCCCGAGGATGTGATCTTCCTGCAACTCAAGCAGGCCCGCCGCTCGGTTCTGGCGCGCTATGTGCACGGCGAGTCGGCATTGCATTCGCACCAGGGTCAGCGGGTGGTCGAGTACCAACAGGCCCTGCAGACGGTCAGCGACCCGTTGTTGGGTTGGACGACGATGCAGGGTCGGCAGTATTACGTCCGGCAGTTCCGAAATATGAAGGGCACCATCGGATTGAACGCGATGGATGCCAAGGCTCTGACCGACTACACCGGTGTCGTCGGTCAGTTGCTGGCCAAAGGTCATGCCCGTACCAGCGGCGCCTCGATGATCGCGGGCTACCTGGGTCACTCCGAACGGGTGGACGACGCGTTGTGCACGTTCGCACGCCGATACGCCGACCAAACCGAGGCCGACCACGCGGCGTTGGTGGCGGCAGTCGCCAGCGGACGGCTGCCGTGTGAGCGTGGCGCCTAGGTCACCGCATGGTCGCCGGATGCGACTGGGCATCTAAAAGCATTGCTGTCACCCTGATTGAATGTGTTCGGCGAACTGTTTGACGGCCTTCGCGCGATCGACCGAGCCCTTGGCGGTGACGGGTAACTCTTCGACGAAGAGAATGTGCTCGGGAATCTCGAAGCCGGCCAACTCTTCTCGGCTACTGGCCACCAGGTCGGGCCTGCTTCGGCCGCGGCAGACCACCGCGGCGGCTACCCGTTCGCCGTAGAGCTCGTCGGGTACACCGAACACCACCGCACCGGTCACCTCCGGATGTCCCAGCAGGACCCGCTCGACCCGCTCGGGAGAAATCTTCTCGCCGCCCCGGTTGATCTGTTCCTTGATCCGGCCGATCACGGTCACCGCCCCCCGGCCGTCGAGGACGCCCAAGTCGCCGGTCCGCACCCACCCTTCGACGAAGGTGGCCGCCGTGGCTTCCGGGTTTTCCAGGTAACCACGCACCACCGTGGGGCCGCGGAATTGAATCTCGCCGGCCACTCCCGGTGAGCAGCTGGCGCCGTGTTCGTCAACGATGCGCACAGCCACACCCGTTGGCGAGCCGGCAGTCCGGACCCGAGCGTCATCGTCGTCGGTGAGTAACACGCTGGCGCACTGGTGGGTCGTCTCGGTCATGCCGTACGCGGCAAGCATCGGCGCTCCGAACGTTGCCTCCAACCGCTGCACCACCGACGGCGACAGCGGTGCGCTGCAGCTGCGCACGAACCGCAGCCGGCCGTAGTCGTCGGACGGATGGTCGGTAGCCGACCGGTCGAGCAGTATCTGATGAATGGTCGGGACCGCCGTATACCAAGTGGCATCGGCAGCCTCCATATCGTCCCAGAATGTCTGCGCCGAGAACCTGCCGCGCTGAGGAAGCAGAATCCGCCCGCCGCTGGCCAAGGTGGCCAGCAGCGCTGCCATCAGACCGTGACCGTGAAACAACGGCATGACCGCGACCGTGGAATCGTCGGGTCCGAGCCGGTAGGTGTCGATGATCCCGGCGACCGACGCCGCGACGTTGTCGTGGGTCCACGGAACCATTTTCGGCTTGCCGGTGGTGCCGGAGGTGAACATGATCAGCGCATCGTTGTCGGCCAACGCCGGTGTCTGGCCGCCCGAACGTGGTGGCGCTCCCATGTCGAGGTCCATCGAAAGACCGCTCGCGGAGCCATCGGCTACTGCGAACCCGAGGGTCCAGGTCGGTAGGTCGCGCGATGCCGCATCGTCGTCGGGTTGGTTACCGGCCAGCAATACGGCACGGACACCGGCCATCTCGGTGCGCATCCGCTTGTCAGCAGCCGACAGCGCCGGGTCGAGGGGTGCTACGACGAGGCCGGCGCGCGATGCCGCGAGAAGCCCGACAACGTATTCGACCGTGTTAGTCGACTCGACTGCGACGACGTCGCCGCGATTCAAGCCGGCTCCGAGTAGCCGCTCCGCCAGGGCGACCACGAGGTCGCGCAGTGCGGTGTAGGAGATTTCGTGACGTTCCCGGCCGGCGATCAACGCGGTCGCGTTCGGTGCGGCGGCCGCGGCACCGTCGAAGACGCGGCCCAGCCGCCATGACGGGCCACCGGCATCGCGAGAGCTGTTCGAAGCATCGACCGCATTCACTCGGCGATTCCCTTCGGGTTGAGGTGGGTGATGTTGCCGCTCTCGGTGCCGTCCGCCGGGTCGATCACGCAATCGATGAGGGCAGGACGGCCCGACTCCAGGGCCTCCCGCAATGCGGCGGCCACCTGTGACGGCGTCGTGGCCCGGTACCCCTTTCCGCCGAACGCCTCGATCATGATGTCGTGGCGCGCGGTGAGTACCGTCGGTGCGGGATCGTCGCCGGCCGAGTTATCGTCGCCGCGATAGATGCCGCCGTTGTTCAAGACGACCGTGACGACCGGCAGGCGGTACCGGCAGATCGTCTCCAGCTCCATACCGCTGAAACCGAATGCGCTATCGCCCTCGATCGCGACCACCGGATCGCCGGTCTCGACCGCGGCGGCGATCGCGTAACCCATCCCGATGCCCATCACCCCCCAGGTGCCGCTGTCCAGCCGATGGCGCGGCCGTCGCATCCCGATCATGTTGCGCGCCAGGTCAAGCGCGTTCGCTCCCTCGTTGACGAGGTAGACGTCCGGGTGCTGGCTGAGGACGTCGTCGATCGCCCGAAGCGCGCCGAGGAACTTCATCGGTTCCGCGGTGGCTGCGACGCGGAGCCGAGCGGCCATCTTGTCGGCGTTCTGAGCGGACCGAGTGGACAATTCGTCGCGCCACTGGCCGCTGACCGAGATCCGACCCGGTGCGCACCGGTCGAGCAGGGCCGCGATGGCCGATCCGATATCACCGACGACCGGGGCGGCGATGGGTTGGTTGGAGTCCATCTCGGCGGCTTCGACGTCGATCTGGATGAACTGCGCTTCGGCATCCCACTGCGGCGATTCACCATGTGCGAGAAGCCAGTTCAGCCGGGCACCGACCAGCATCACGACGTCGGCGCGACGCAGTGCCAGTGAACGCGCCCGCGCCACCGACTGCGGATGGTCGTCGGGAAGTAGACCTTTGGCCATCGACATCGGCAAAAATGGCACGCCGCTGCGCTCGACAAAGGTGCGGATCTGGGTGTCAGCCTGCGCGTAGGCGGCGCCCTTACCCAAAATGATCAGCGGTCGTTGGGCACCGGCCAGCAGTTCGACGGCGCGGTCGACCGCCGACGGGTCGGGCAGCTGCCGTGGTGCCGGGTCGACGACCCGCCACAGGGTGCCTTCGGCCCGTTCGGCGTCGATGACTTCGCCGAGCACGGCACCCGGCACATCGAGATAGACGCCGCCGGGCCGGCCGGAGACCGCGGTTCGGATGGCGCGGGCCAACCCCCGGCCGATGTCTTCGGCGCGGGATATCCGATAGGCGGCCTTCACGAACGGCTTGGCCGCCGCGAGCTGGTCCATCTCCTCGTAATCGCCGCGCTGCAGATCGACGAGGTGCCGCTCGCTGGAACCCGAGATCTGAACCATCGGGAAGCAGTTGGTGGTCGCGTTCGCCAGGGCCACCAGCCCGTTGAGGAACCCAGGGGCCGACACCGTGAGGCAGATTCCGGCCTTTCCGGTCAGAAAGCCGGCGGCGGCGGCGGCGTGCCCCGCGTCGCTCTCGTGACGAAAACCGATGTAGCGGAGGCCGGATGCCTGCGCGACGCGGGCCAGGTCGGTGACCGGAATGCCGACGACCCCGTAGATGGTGCGCACATCGTTGAGCTTGAGGGCGTCGACCACCAAATGAATGCCATCGGTGCGAGTCCCAGCCCTTGGGCGGGTACCCCCATGCTCTGGCGGGCCGGTGCCAGTCATGCGCAGCAGTCGGGGTTGAGCACCGCACACAGGGCCCCGATCGCATCGGGTGCCGGGCGGTGGTAGACGTTCATCCCGCGCCGATCGGATTCGACGAACCCGGCGCGGCGCAGTTGCGCCAGATGATGGCTGACGGTGGACTCGCTCAACTCGAGGGCTTCGGCGAGTTCGCCGCTGTTCTGCGTGCCGGTCGGCGAGCTGTACAGCAGGGACATGATCTTCACCCTTGCCGGATCGGCGAGTGCTTTCAAGCGAAGCGCCACCTCGAGCGCGTCGTCGTCATTCATCGGGCCTGCTGCCATGGGCGCACAGCACACGGGCGAGGACATGTCGATCGTGGGCAGGCTTTTGGGCATGAACCGATCATGCCAGCCATCTTGACATATATCAAAAAGGTGGCAGGGTGGGTCGGGTAAGTAGTTCGATATAAGTCTCACAGGTAGGAGCGTTGTCATGTCTCGAGTCCAGCTCGCCCTCAACGTCGATGATCTCGACGCAGCGATCACGTTCTATTCGAAGCTCTTCAACACCGGGCCCGCCAAGGTCAAGGAGGGTTACGCCAACTTTGCGGTGGCTGAACCGCCACTGAAACTTGTGCTGATCCAGAACCCGGGCGACGGCGGCACGATCAATCACCTAGGCGTGGAGGTGGACACCTCGGAAACCGTGCACGCCGAGATCGCGCGGCTCGCCGGCGAGGGGTTGTTCACCGAGGAGGAGATGAACACCACCTGCTGCTTCGCTACCCAGGACAAGGTGTGGGTCACCGGTCCGGGCGGGGAGAAGTGGGAGGTGTACACCGTCCTCGCGGACTCGGACAGCTTCGGCCGTAGCCCGCAACACGTCGAAGGCGGCGCCGCTGAGGAGGGCACGTGCTGTGGCGGTGAAGCCGCCGAGACCCCTGTGTGTTGCTAGTTGCCTGCTGCTGACCCTATTGCGCCGAATCTGAAGATATGCGCCAGATTTTGGCGATCTTGCGCGCATATCTTCAGATTCGCCCGCCCGCGGGAGAGAGTTCGCCCGCCCGCGGAGAGGGTCAGATTCGCCCGCCCGCGGGCAGGCAAGGGTCAGTCGAGGGGATTGCAACGTTTGACGATCAGCGGGTCCGCCGGGGTGAACGGAAACTTCGGCAGGTCCGCGATATGGGTGTTGAACGCGGCGGCGAGCACTTCGCGTGAGTAGGCGCTCGCCGATGCGCGGTAACCGATGTCGGCGGGGAACGGCTGGTCGAAAAAGATCAGGAAGTGCCAGTCGTCCTTTCCGATGTTTTCGATGTGATGCGGGTAGGCGCGCGGAATGAAGTACATGTCTCCGGTCGTCATCGTCCAAGTGTCAAGTGTGCCATCGGGATTCATGACGGTCATCCGCGCGTCGCCGTACTGGACGTAACCCATCTCGGCGGTGACCGGATGCCAGTGCGGTTCACGCATTCCGTCTTCGGTGATACGCAGCGAGTACATCGACATGTCCTCGAGCGCCGGCCAGTATTGATCGCGGGCGAAGCGCGCACTGCCGCTGACATAGTTGAGTCCGGGCGCCTGGGCTTCGACGTCGAACTTGTGCGGGTCGTTGAAATACGCCGACGCGGGGATTTCGGGATCGCCGACGCGGGCCGCCAGTTTGCGGTCGGTGGTATCGCGACGGATTCTGGCCAGGTCGGCGGCCGGCAGATCATAGGTGTTGCCGAGCACGGCGTCCGAGAAAGCGCCCAGGGTGGCGCCGAACCCGAAATCCTCGGGGCGTTCGCTGCGGAACGCGATGATGAACTCGGCCACGTCGTCTCCGATGTTCTCGATGTGGTGCAGCGATCCGGAAGCGGCGTGGAACATCTGGCCGGCGGTGACGATGAAGGTGGAGAACCTGCTGTGGTCATCGAGGATGGACACCAGTGCGGTGCCCGAGACGCAGTACGTCAGTTCATTGGCGTTGGCATGCCAATGCGGGGTGCGCATGGTGCCGGGGTTCAGTACCACCCGCTTGATCGATAAGCCCTTCAGAATCGGCAGATTGTCGGCGGTGACACGGCGCATCGATCCGAGGTCGGATTCCTCCACGATTTCGCCCCTGAGCAGGGAGGCGGTGTGGCTGTTCGGCATCCCGGTCATGGGTGTCATCCTCCTGATCGCTGGCACTACTACCGATCACTCTGCTCCAGCGCCGGCTTGTGCACAAAGTTGCAGCGCTGTTAGGCGAGTGCGAACTTCCTCGGGAATTGGTGTGGGGCCCTGGTCGTCGAGCAGCACCAGGACCGTGTCACAAAGGCTGATGCATGCATCGTCGAGGAAAAGCGCGGTCGAGGCGACATACGAGGTGCGGCCGACATGCATGCCCGATGCCGACAGCGGCTTGCAGCGTCGCCGGCCAGGGCGCCTCCTTCAGGTAGTGCACGATGATGGTCGACGTGACGATTCGCAGATTGCGGCTGTAAAGACGGTGAAATAGCTGCCGGTTGAACGTTGCCCGGGTGTCCTCGTGCATGGTCTCCAGGGCGACGTTGTTGAGGTGCCCGTTGACATCCATGTCGCCGAAGCGGGCCGGGATTGCATGGTGAACCGGGTAGGACCCCGCTGTGAGCCGCGCCGGATGCGGCCGTGGCACGGTACTGATGAGCGGATTCGGATCGGAGTTCATCCGGTCAAACTAGCGGTGCGGATCGCCGGCGGTCACACCTCAGTGGCCGCGGGCCAACTGCTCCAGCAGCGGTCGGGTCCGGTAGGCGACCACTTCATGCATGGCCACCGACATGGTGGTGCGCTCGACCCCGGGCACGGCGAGCACCAGCCCGGCGACCCGATAGAGATCGTCGGCGTCGGTCGCCACCACGCCGATCAGCAGGTCGGCTGCCCCGGAAAGTCCGGTGACCTGGGTGACTTGAGTGACCGTCTCCAACGACGCGATGACGTCCTCGAGTCGATGCTGATCTACCACGGCGGTGATGAATGCTTTGAGCGGGTAACCGAGGTCGCGTGGTGACACGCAGCGATCGATCGGGGCCAGCACCTTGTCCCGATCCCATCGAGCCAGCCTTGCCTGCACGGTGTTGCGCGCCAGATTCAGCATGGTTGCCAGTTGCACGCCGGTCGCCCGCGGTGCGTCGCATAGCGCCAGCAGCAGGCGGGCATCGGTGCGGTCCAACCTCGTCATGTCGCTCAGTATTGCACGTCACACCACGATGAATTTGGGCAAAATGCTTAAGTAACAGGTCAGTACTTGTTCACTATGCCTACTGCTGTCACCCTGGAGGCAGCACTACGCCCAGGATGGTAGAGCAGAGGTGGTGAGCACCGATGACGGATCTCGACGTCCGTCCAGCAGAGTCGGGCCCGCGCAAGGTGATCGACGAAGACCACTACGAACTCGGCGATCGGTATCGCTCCGGATCGGGACCGGTCCTGCTGACCGGGGTGCAGGCCATCGCCCGGGCAATCGTCGAGCAACATGAGCGCGACACCCGCGCCGGTCGCAGAGTTGCGACGTTCGTCTCGGGCTATCAGGGCAGCCCGCTCGGCGGCGTCGACCGGATGCTTGCGGCAATGCCCGACGTCCTGGACGCAAACGACATCGTCTTTGTGCCCGGCCTCAACGAAGAATTGGCTGCGACCTCGGTGTGGGGCAGTCAGGCTGACCTGACCTCGCTGGGTACGCCGAGTCACGATGGGGTGGTTGGCATCTGGTACGGCAAGGGGCCCGGGTTGGACCGCGCGACGGACGCCTTGCGGCACGCCAACATATACGGCGCCAACCCTCGCGGCGGAATGCTGCTTCTGGTCGGCGACGACCCGGCGTCGAAGTCCTCCACGGTGCCGGCCGTGAGCGAGCGTTCGCTGGCCGCGCTGGGGATCCCGGTGCTCTTCCCGCGCAATGCCCGCGAGATCATCACGATGACCATGCACGGAGTGGCGATGTCGCGGGCCTCGGGATGCGTGGTGGCGCTCAAGATCGTCGCCGACGTGGCCGACGGCGCCTGGTCGGTGGATTCCCAGGACATCGTCGCCGACATCGTTGTCCCCGAAATCGTCTGGCAAGGAGAAACGTTCGTTTACCGGCAGCGGCCGATGCTGGCGCCCGCCGCTAGCCTGACGGCCGAGGCGCAGCTTTACGGACCCAGAGCCGAAGTGGTGCGTGCCTACGGTGCCGCCAACGGACTCGACGCCATAGAACTCGATCCCGCGGGTGCGACGGTCGGGATCGCAGCTGCAGGAACGGCATTCGACGCGATGCGGCAGGCGCTCACCGATCTCGGTGCCGACGACTTCGCACTGCACGCGGCCGGAATGAGGTTGCTCCGGATCGGCATGCCTGCGCCGCTTGTCCCCGAGGTGGTGAGGCGATTCGCTGAGGGCCTCGACGAAATTCTCATCGTCGAAGACAAGACCGCTTTCATCGAAACCCAGATGCGGGACATCCTCTACGGTCGGTCGGGCGCGCCCCGGATCATCGGCAAGAACGATGCTCAGGGGCGCCCGCTGGTGCCCGCAGACGGCGAGCTGACCGCGGGGCGGCTATTGGCCCCGCTTCGCCGCGTGCTGCAGGACCGGCTGGAGCTCAAGAAACTTCCGCCGCCAACCATCCCGCTGGAAGTCCTTAGCGCGCAACGTACTCCGTATTTCTGCAGCGGTTGCCCGCACAATCGCTCTACCGCGGTGCCCGAAGGGTCTCTGGCCGGCGGCGGCATCGGGTGCCACACCATGGTGACTCTGTCCGGCCGCAGGGACAGCGCAGTCACCGGCCTCACCCAGATGGGGGGCGAAGGCAGTCAATGGATAGGGCAGGCGCCGTTCACCGATATTCCCCACATGTTCCAGAACATCGGCGACGGCACCTTCTTCCACTCCGGCCAGCTGGCTGTGCAGGCTTGTGTCGCGGCGGGGGTCAACATCACCTACAAGTTGCTCTACAACGAGGTGGTGGCGATGACCGGAGCCCAGGACGCCGAGGGTGCGCTTTCGGTAGCGGAGCTCACCCACAAGCTGGCCGCTGAGGGTGTCCGACAGATCATCGTGTGTGCCGACGACCCCAAGAGGCACCGGAAAAGTGCGCTCGCGCGGGGGACGCTCGTCTGGCACCGTGATCGCCTCGATGAGGCGCAGCGCCGGCTGCGGGAGGTCGAGGGTGTGACCGTGCTCATCTATGACCAGCACTGCGCGGCAGATGCGCGCAGGCAACGCAAACGCGGTACCTTGCCCACCCCTAACACTCGGGTGCTGATCAACGAAGCGGTCTGTGAGGGATGCGGCGATTGCGGGGTCAAGTCCAATTGTCTTTCCGTGCAGCCGGTGGACACCGAATTCGGCCGCAAGACGCGCATCGACCAGAACTCCTGCAACACCGACTACAGCTGTCTTGACGGCAACTGCCCTGCGTTCGTGACGGTCGAGGTGCCGTCGATGAACCCAGCGACTTCCGCGCCGGTTCCGCCGGAGCTGCCCGACCCGGTCATCGAGCCGGTGGTCGGCACGCACAACATCTTCCTGGCCGGAATCGGAGGTACCGGAATCTTGACGGTGAACCAGGTGCTCGCCACCGCGGCATTACGTTCGGGCCACGATGTGGAGTGCCTGGATCAGACAGGACTGAGCCAGAAAGCGGGTCCCGTTGTCTCGCATCTCCGGTTTGCCTCGGACCGACTCGATCCGGCCAACCGCCTCACCCCCGGTAGCGCCGACTGCATTCTGGCCTTCGACCTACTCGTCGCAGCCGACACCAAGAACCTGACTTACGGAGACCCCACCAAGACGATCTCGGTCGCATCGACCAGCAAAACCCCGACGGGTGAGATGGTGTACGACAGGACAGTCGCCTACCCCGAAGTGCCCCACTTACTGAACCGACTGGAGCGGATGTGCCGGCGCGCGCATGCCTTGGACGCCTCCTCGGCTGCCCAGCGACTCCTCGGCAGCACCGCTGCGGCGAACTTTCTGGTGCTCGGAGCCGCTTATCAGACTGGGGCGCTGCGAATTCCGGCCGTCGCCGTCGAAGAGGCCATCGAACTCAACGGCGTCGCGGTCGAGGCGAACATCGCCGCATTCCGCTGGGGGCGACTCGCAATAGCGGACCCGGCCCGATTCGATGACGCCGTGTCCACCAAAGGTGCCCGACAGGAACCCCCACCCAGTGGCGTACTGCAGGGAACTTCGTTCTCGGGCCACGTCGGCGACCTCATCGCGCGCCGCGCGGCCGATCTCGTCGGATTCCAGGGCCGTAAAGTCGCCCGGCGATATGTCGCATTGCTCGAGTCGATCTGGACCGCCGAACGGGCAGCGGGGGAGCGAACCGAGTTCAGCGAGGCCGTTGCCAAGGGGCTGTACAAGTTCACCGCATACAAGGACGAATACGAGGTGGCGCGACTGCTGACTGACCCGCAGTTCATTTCCCACCTGAGGTCCGAGCTACCGGCCTTCCAGAAGCTGACCTACCGGTTGCATCCGCCCACGCTGCGGGCGCTCGGTCGCACCAAGAAGATCGGGTTCGGTCCCGGAACGCATGTCGTACTGCGCCTCCTCGCGAAGGGAAAGGTGCTGCGCGGCAGCAAGTTCGACCCCTTCGGATACACCGATGTTCGCAGAGCCGAACGTGAGTTGCTCGCTGAGTACGAGGCGATCGTGACCCGGTTCGCCGAAGAACTCGAATCGTCCAATTACGACCGCGCGGTCCAGGTAGCTGCGCTGCCCGACCTGGTACGCGGGTACGAGGACATCAAACTGGCCAGTATCGATGCCTACCACGCGCGGCTGCGCGAGCTCGGAGTGCACTGTCCAAAAGTGGTTTGAGCACGGTCCGGGTAGGCGATAATCGGCCAACGCAGTGCCAAACATGATCCGACGCCGCGCCACCAATGATCGGACGCCGAGCCACCAATGATCAGACGCTCTGCCGAGAACGATCGGACGCTTCTGCCCGGTAGGGGCGAGGGGGCGTCTGATCGCGCGGTTCTCACGGGTTGGCTCGCCGGGTTGACGATCCTTGTGGGATGTTGGGCGGCGATTGCGTTGGTGCCCGCGGTGGCGTCCGCCGATATCGCAGGTGCGGCCGGGTCGGCCTCCAGCTCGGGTTCGCCGGTGTCACAAGCATCGGATTCAGAGGCTTCCGACGGGGATAGCGACGCGGACGCCGATGCGGACACCCATGCGGTCGCCGATGCGGACACCGACGAGGCGGGCCCGGATCCCGGCGGTGCCCTGCCCATCTCCGGTGCGCCGGTCGATAGCGACGCCGCAGCTCCAGATACGACCGGAGTGGTCGACGGCGAAGAGGCGGTCGAGCCGGGCTCCGGACCGGGTTCTGCCGCAACCTCGGGGATCACGCCTACTGCCGAGAGCCTGCCGAGTGAGGCGGCTGAGGTGGACCTACCGGATGTGGCTGTGGAGGCGGCGGCGTCGCCGAGGCTCGGGGCGCCGCAGGAGGTGAACGCGTTGGACGGCGCAATCTCTCGTCGCCACCTCACGAGCGACGGCGGCAGCGGCAGCGCTGGTGGTGCTGGTGCGCAGCGGGATTCGGCTCTGCTCAGCGGTCCGATACCGGTTCGTGCGGGCGCGGAGGAAGCAACTGCACGGGGCTATTCGATCGGATCGGGGTTGGGTTCGATCTGGTCGCTGTTCTTCGGCAATGGCACCGCCGAGCATCCCAATGCCGGGATCTTGATCGGGAACGGCTTCAGCTACGACGCGCAGACCTGCCCGGGGCTAACCGTTTGCAACGGCGGAAACGGTGGGATGTGGTTGGGCAGCGGTGGTAATGGGTGGAATGGCGGCCTAGGCGGAACGGCGGGTTGGTTCGGCAACGGCGGCAACGGCGGTGGCGGCGTCCCTGGCGCAGCGGGCGGCGCCGGTGGCAGGGGCGGGTTGTTCGTAGGCAACGGCGGCAGGGGTGGCGCGGGAGGCCATGGCATCGCACCCGGTGCCGCCGGAGGCGGAGGTGGACCCGGCGGCGACGTCGGACTGCTGTCGGTACTGGGCAGCGGCGGCGCCGGGGGCTTCGGCGGTTCGGGCGCCGACGGCGTCGATGGTGGCACGGGCGTTGGCGGCGGCCCGGGCGTTGGCGGTGGCCCGGGCGTTGGTGGTGGCCCGGGCGTTGGCGGTGGCGATGGCACCGACGGTGGGGCCGGCGGATTCGGCGGCGCCGGTGGTAACGGGAGCTGTGTCTTGGGGTTTGGGGGTCGCGGTGGATCCGGGGGCAGCGGTGGGGCCGGCGGCGCCGGTGGGGCCGGAGGTGACGGTGCGGACGGCGACCCGGGCGCGGACGGCTCGGACGGCGGGTCGGGAGGCAACGGTGCCGGCGGTGGCGCCGGGGGGACCGGCGGCGCTGCCGGTGCGGCGCGATTACTGTTCCTGTTCAAGACGAACGGCATCAACGGTGCCGGCGGTGCCGGTGGGAAGGGCGGTGACGCCGGCAGGCCGGGCGACGGCGGAATCGGTGGGTCCGGCGACTCGCTGATGAACGCCGATGGCGGCGACGGCGGTGACGGCGGTGATCCGGGGTCAGCCGGGACGGGCGGGCCGGGTGGCGTGGCGGGCGCCGGCGGCTACGGCGGCCGTCGCGGCTCCAACGGAACCGGCGGCGCGGTCGTGGTCGGACCGGCCGGTAACGGCGGTCCCGGTGGCGCCGGGTACGCCGGGGCGGCGCCCGGTGACGGCGGTGACGGTGGGAACGGCGGGTCCATCGGCAACGGGGGCGACGGTGGGGCCGGCGGCGATGCGATCGCGCAGCCGCCGTCGTTTGGCGACGCGCTCGCCGGCAATGGAGGTGACGGCGGCGACGGCGGAGCAACTTCCGGAAACGGCGGCGACGGCGGCAGCGGCGGGAGCGCTGAAACGCAGAGTCCCGGCAGCGCGGCCACCGGCGGCATTGGGGGCGCCGGCGGCGCCGGGGTTGCCCCCGACTCGGCGGGCGGCGATGGTGGCGCGGGTGGTGCTGCCGAGGCGGTCGGCGCCGACGCCACCGCCACCGCAGGTGCCGGCGGTCCCGGCGGCGAGGGTGTTGGGCTTGACTCCGCTGGCGGGGAAGGTGGCGACGGCGGGGATGCGAACACGGTCGGTGCCGGGACCGTCACCGCGGGCGGCGACGGCGGGCCGGGCGGTGCTGGCACCGCGGCGGGCGGAGATGGTGGTGGTGGTGGCGATGCGGCGGCGGTGCTGCTCGTCGACGCCACCGGAGGCGAAGGCGGTGACGGCGGACGGGCCGCCCCCGGGGGCGTCGTCGGTCAGGCCGGCGCCAACGGCAGTGCGTCCATCAATGCGACTGCCATCGCCGTGGGCGTTGGTCCGGCCATCGTCGCGGTCAGCCCCAATGGGACCGCCGCCTACGTCACCAATACCGGAAGCAGCAGTGTGTCGGTGATCGACACCTCCTCCGATTCGGTCATCGACACCATCGCCGTCGGGGAAGTTCCGTGGGGGGTGGCGGTTCATCCGCACGGCGAGATCGTCTACGTCGTCAACAACCGAGTCAACGAAATATCGGTGATCGAAGCCATCACCAACACCGTGATCGACACGATTTCCCTTCCGGCGGGCAGCTTTCCGGATGGGGTCGCGTTCAATCCGGCAGGAACGGTGGCCTACGTCGCTGGCACTGGAAGCGGTAACGTGCTGGTGATCGACACGACCTCAAACACGCTCGCCGAAACGATCGACCTCCCGGCCGGCAGTTTGCCGATTTGGGTTGCCTTCAACCCGGTATCGCCGGTGGCTTACGTCACCAGCCTGGTCGGGGGTGTTTCGGCGATCGACACCATTACCAACACGGTGATCGACACCATCACCTTCGCCGACGGTGCGCTATTCGCGACTTTCACGCCGGACGGCGCCCGTGCCTACGTATCCCATTACTACGGCGACACGGTGTCGGTGATCGATACCGCCACCTTCACGGTGATCGATACGATCGCATTCCCGTCATATAGCTATCCAGGCTTCGTTGCAATCAACGCCGAAGGCACCGCCGCCTACGTCACCGACTATGGCAGCGCCGATGTGTCGGTGATCGATACCGCCACCAACACCGTTGTCGACAGGGTGGCCGTCGGTAGCCGTCCGGTGGGGATCGCGTTCGCCGGTACACCCGATGCAGAGCTCTATGTGGTCAACAGCACCAGCTACACGGTGTCGGTGCAGCCGTTGTGAGGCTTCGATGGCCTCACGAGTCGAAGGGAGTGACATGGCACAGGAATCAGCACATTCGGGGATCGTCGTGGGTGTCGACGGGTCTCCGGAGTCGAATGCAGCGGTCGCCTGGGCGGCGCGCGCGGCAGCGATGCGTGGCGCCCGGCTGACACTGATTCACGCGTTGACCGATCCGAGTGCCGCGGCTTGGCTTGATGTTCCGGTACCGGCCGATTACTGGCCGCCCGACTACTGGGGTGTGCAACGCGCGAAGGCGGCTGATCTGCTGGCGGACGCGACACGCATCGCCAGTCAGGCGTTGCCCGATCCATCGACCATCACGGTCGAACAAGAGCTCACGGCCGGCGGGGCGGTGGCGCCCTTGGTGGAGTGGTCTAAGGCTGCCGAAATGGTGGTGGTCGGCTGCCGCGGCCGCGGTGGGCTGCAGAAGATATTGCTGGGCTCCGTCAGTTCCGGTCTGGTTCATCGAGCTCACTGCCCGGTAGCCGTCATTCACGACGAAGCTGCGTTGAAGGACCGTTCAGCGGACGCGCCGGTCGTGGTCGGCATCGACGGTTCGCCGGCATCCGAACACGCGGTCGAGGTCGCGTTCGGCGAGGCCTCGCGACGGGAGTTGGAACTCGTCGCGCTGCACACTTGGCTGGAGAGCTCCGACGACTTCATCGGAGCGGGCTGGCCGAACGTTCAGGCGCGGGCGGATGAGATACTCGCCGAACGGCTGGCCGGTTGGCAGGAGCGGTACCCGGATGTCGTGGTGCGTCGTGTTGTCAAGATGGACAACCCGATTCATCAACTGCTCGAACTTTCTAAGTCTGCCCAGCTGCTCGTGGTCGGCAGCCACGGACGGGGAGGTATCGCCGGGCTGATCCTCGGTTCGGTGAGTTCGGCTGTGGTGCAACGCGTGCAGATTCCGGTGATCGTCGCTCGAAGGCCCTGACCTCTGGCCATCGGCGTGGCGTGTGCGGCCGCATCCGATCAGCCTGAATCGCGACGAGTCTGGTCCAGCCGGGAAATGAAAACCGCTGCTTGGGTGCGGCGTTCCATGCCGAGCTTGGCAAGCAGCCGTGATACGTAGTTCTTGACGGTCTTCTCGGCGAGAAACATTCGCGCAGCGATCTGCTTGTTCGTCAGGCCCTCGCCGAGCAGGTCCAGCAGTACCCGCTCCTGATCGCTCAGTCCGGACAGCGGATCGCGGTGGTGGGCGTCGGACCGCAGCTTGGCCATCAAGGCCGCGGCGGCCCGGTTGTCGAGAAGGGATCTTCCAGCTCCGACGTCCTTGATGGCGGCAGCCAGTTCCATCCCTTTGATGTCCTTGATCACATACCCGCTGGCACCCGCCAGCACCGCGTCCAGCATCGCCTCGTCGGAAGTGAACGAGGTGAGCATGAGGCACCGCAGATTTGGCAACAGGGACAGCAGATCTCGGCACAGTTCGATTCCGTTGCCATCCGGCAGGCGGACGTCGAGGACCGCGACATCCGGCTGAAGCGCCGGAATCCGCGCCATCGCCTGTGCGACCGATCCCGCCTCGCCGACCACCTCGAGCTCGCTGTCGGCGTTCAGGAGGTCGATCAATCCCCGACGAACCACTTCATGATCGTCAACGAGGAAGACTTTAACCACGAGATCGCCTTTCTTGCACGGGTACGCCTATCTTGAACGGTCAGCCGGTCTTCACAGTACGGACTTGGACCGAACCTCGAAGACCTCGCCGATCGGTCGGCGTGGCGTTGGGGGAGGCGTCGTACCGTTCGCCGAGGCCAGTCCCACCCGCACCAGGACTTGAGGCAGGTGTCCTCCGGCAAGCCTCGCAACAACGCTCCGGCTTGCCGGAAACTCCATCAGATGAGTGACCGTGCATGTCGCAAACCCTGCCATGGTTGCGTCCAGCAGGACTGCCGATAGCGCCGCCCCGCAGCGCAGCACACTGTCGCGGGTGTCGTCGAAGGTGGACAGCACCACGATCTTGGAGTGGTCCTCGCCGACTTCAGGTCGCCGGTGCGAGTCCGGGGTCACCGGAAAGCTGCGGCCGATGTCCACACGGTCACTTTCTGCCGCCGACACCAGCGCGCTCGGCGGTATTCCCTCAGTCGAGGACAAACCCGCAGTCCACCAGTAGATTTCCGCGTGATAAGGGGTGTCGTAAAGCCGGAGCGACTCGGTGAGATCAGACGCTGCGACGAGCTCCGGCCGATCTCGGTCGCCGATCACGGCGAGTTGTACCGAGTCGGTGTCCAGCGATGCCGGTAGCTCGGTCTCGAACAGGTCCCAATCCGTCGGCGCGGCGAACGGCAGGCGGTCGGTGCGGCGCTGCAGGATCGCCTCGGCGCGCCGACGGTGGCCATCGGTGACGAACTGGCTCGGGCTGAAATCGATTGATGCCAGATGATCGGGGTCGTTCGGATTGGGAAACCGGTCGACGTTGGCCGTCCACCCCGTTGCTGCCGTGGCGACCCGCAGATGATCGAGCGCCGCCCCACAGCTGATCAGCGTCTCGCGGCCGGAGCGGTCGGTGGCCGGGACCGGCCGCTCCGGGTTGACGAACAGTTGCAGGACTCGGCCGTCGAATACCCAGTGCCAGGGTTGGCTGTTGTGCAGCGACGGGGCGCGGCAGGCCAATGTGACCGCTGCCTTGATGATGTCGGTGTCCACGACAGAGTCGCGCATCGCCCACCTCCTCGGTTCGTCCCATCTTCGGACGTTCCCTCGCGCCCGTACAGGGCCAATGGTCCCCACCATGAGGGCCTAGTGCTCTCGCGGTATCGACGACATGGGTGGATTCTGGAGGGCATGGACGGCACTTCCTCCGGTACGGAGGAACCGGTGGCCGCCGGTGATTGGGCTGCCCAAGTGCGCGAGACGCACACCGGCCTCGTGTTGCTGCTCGGTGATCGAGCGTTCAAGGCCAAAAAGCCGGTGGTTACCGATTTCCTGGACTTCAGCACGACCGCGGATCGGGAGCGCGCCTGCATTCAGGAGATCGCTCTGAACAGGCGCCTCGCCCCCGACAGTTATCTCGGGCTCGCGCACTTCACGGATCCGCAGGGCGGTCCGGCCGAACCGGTTATCGTGATGCGGCGCCATCCGGATAACACGCGATTGGCGTCGCTGGTCAGCGGTGGTGAACCGGTCATGGATCAGCTTCTTGACATTGCGCGGGTGCTGGCGCACTTTCACCAGTTGGCGACGCGGGGACCGATGATCGACGCCCGCGGCAGCGCCGAGGCGGTGTGGGCGCGGTGGCAAGAGAATCTGGACGAGCTGCAGCGATATGGCAACGATCTGGCGGCCTCCGAAACTCTGGGGAATGTGGAGCGGATGGCCCGCCAGTTCGTCGCCGGCCGTAAGGCGCTGTTCGACCAGCGCATCGCCGAAGGTCGCATCGTGGACGGTCACGCCGACCTACTTGCCGACGACATCTTCTGTCTCCCAGACGGGCCGGCCCTGCTCGACTGTTTGGAGTTCGACGATCAGCTTCGATATGTCGACGGCGTCGACGACGCCGCATTTCTCGCCATGGATCTCGAATTCCTTGGCCATAAAGATCTCGCGGACTACTTCGTCGATCAGTACAGGAAGTACCGCGGCGACCCCGTGCCGCGTTCGCTGATTGACTTCTACATCGCTTATCGCGCCGTAGTGCGGGCCAAGGTGGACTGCGTGCGAGTCTCCCAGGGCCACCGCGCGGCGGCCGCTGATGTTCGCAGACACCTCGGAATCGCCGAGGAGCACCTTCGCGCGGGTACCGTCCGGCTGGTCGTCGTGGGTGGCGGTCCGGGCAGCGGAAAGACCACGCTCTCAACCGCTTTGGCGGCCCGGGTCGGTGCAGAGGTCATCTCGACCGACGATGTGCGCCGCCAACTCCGAGAGGCCGGTGTGCTGTCTGGTGATCCGGGGCGGCTCGACGAGGGACTGTACTCACCGAAGAATGTTTCTGCGGTGTATGACCATGTGCTGGAACAGGCGCAACTCCGGTTGAGTCGAGGACGCTCGGTGATCCTGGACGGGACTTGGCGAGATCCGCAGCAGCGTGACCGCGCACGAGACCTCGCCCGGCTGAGCTCAGCGCCTCTTGTTGAATTGAACTGCACCGTGCCGGTTGCCGAGGCTGCGGCACGGGTTGAGCACCGGCCACCGTCGAATTCGGATGCCACGCCGGTCATCGCTGCAGCGCTTGCAGGAGCCGATCGTGTCGGGCGCCGGGTCCACGATATCGATACGGCGCGGCAGCCGACCGAATGTGTCCGGGCCGCGGAGGAAATATATTGGCGGGCAACCTGATCCTGCGGCCAGTGGTGACCTTTGGCCCTCCCGTGCCGCGCGGTCACCGCGTGGAATAGGGCCATGGGTGATTTAGATGGGTGACTTGCATATGGGTGACAGAACCGAATCGCCGCAGATCGTCGAGGTCGACGTGTCCACACATGGCCGGTTGCCCGGTGCAGCGGCTTATGCCCGTAGCAAGATCGCAGGAGTAGCCAGGTTTACCCGGCGGCCGGTGCGGCAGGCCCGCGTCCGGCTCAGTAGGCACGCCGACCCGGCAGTACACCGGCCTGTCGTCGCCCAGGCCAACCTCGACGTCGACGGTCGCATCGTCCGCGCGCAGGTCGAGGCCGTGACGGCCCGCGAAGCCATCGATCTACTCGAGGCGCGGCTGAGGCGGCGACTGGAACGAACGGCCGAGCACTGGGAGGCGCGGCGGGGCGGAATGCCCCTGGCCGACGGACACGAGTGGCGCCACCAGTCCGAGCCCGCCAACCGACCGCCGCATCATCCCCGTCGCCCGGAGGACCGGCAGATCATTCGGCGGAAGTCATACACTCTCGCCGCCTGCAGCGTCGACGACGCCGCATTCGAGATGGAGATGCTCGACTACGACTTCCATCTCTTCACCGAGCAAGGTAGCGGGATCGCCAGTGTGCTCTATCGCAACGGTCCTGGGTCCTACCGACTTGCCCAGGTGGTTCCGGTGTCTCCGGATCTGTTGGCTCCGTTCGACACTCCAGTGTCGTTCAGCCCCCAACCGGCACCGTGTATCACGGTCGAGCAGGCGACCGAGCGGATGGGTCTGCTAGACCTACCGTTTCTGTTCTTCATCGATGCCGCACAGGGCCGGGCAAGCGTCCTGTATCACCGCTACGACGGGCACTACGGGCTTATCTACCCGGCCGGTTGAGTGGCGTCGATCGGACCGCGGGACGACTACGGCGCTGCTTTCGGTCAACGTGCCGCGGTCGCCTGTTCCGTCACGTAGCGCACCACATCGGCGAGGGTCCGCAACGACGCGTAATCCGCCTCCGGGATATCGACGTTGAGCCGCTTGTGGATTCCGACGAGGAAGTTCAACCAGTCCATCGAGTCGAGGTCTACCTGATCTCTGAGCAGTACCTCGTCCCGGATCTCCCCCGGTTCGACCTCCGGTGCGATCGTTGTGAGCACCGCGAGTACTTCGCCGCGAATATCGCGTTTCGGGTCGGTCATGTCCTACTTCTCCAATTCATCCGGGTGCTGCAGCAACTGGTTGATCGCGGCCAGGAACAACGCACCACGGTGGCCGTCGCTCGCACGATGATCGGCGGCCAGGGACGCCCGAACCGTGGTGGCTATCCGGATTCCGCCATCCACGGCACACACCCGCTGTGCTGCCTTTCCGAAGCCGACGAGGGCGACCTGCGGCGGGTAGATGACGCCGAACACGGAGTCCACTCCCTTGTCGCCCAAGTTGGTGACGGTGATGGACGGGTCCGACATCTCCGAGCTCCGTAACGAGCCGGCCCGCGCTCGGGCGACCAGATCGGTGAGGTTGGCCATCAGCTCGTCGAGATTCTTCTCCGCCGCATCGTGAATGGCCGGAGCGACCAGTCCACCCCCGCGCAATGAGATCGCGACGCCGACGTGGACACCGGCAGCCGCCTGGTAGCCGTCTTCGCGCCAGAACCCGTTGAATTCGCCGAAGCGGCGGGCGGCGACTGCCACCGCCTTGAGTTGCAGCACCGCCGGAAGCACCCGCTCGGTGATCGGCCGCTGCGCATTCCGCGCCGTCAGCCAGTCCAGCGCCCGGTCCATGATGATCTCGTCGGCAAGATAGTAGTGCGGGATCTCGCGCTTCGATCGGCTCATTGCGGCGGCGATCGACATGCGCATTTGTGCCGACCGATCGGCGGCGGCCGTTACCCGGGGCTTCTCCTGAGGTGCCGCGGCAGCCGCGTGCTCGACGTCGGTGAGGGTGACCGCCCCCTGCGGGCCGCTGCCTGCCAGCGCTTCGACGTCGACGTTTAGCGAGGCCGCGAGCCGCCGCGCGGCGGGAGAGATCCACCGGCGGTGCTGTGGCGCAACCGGTTCCACCGGTTTCGAGTCCGGCTCCTTGGACGAAAGCTCAGGCGCGGACACGGCGGGCGGCGCGACTGTGGTCACCACATCCCCGCCTGGGGTTCCGGCGTCCTCGCCGGGTTCTAGCAGGACCGCTAGTGTCGTCCCCACCTGGACCGTTTGGCCGACGGGAACCAACAGCTCCTGCACCGTTCCCTGGTGCCAGCATTCGATTTCCACCGCCGCCTTGGTGGTCTCGACGACGGCCACGACCTGGCCGCGGGTCACTTGGTCGCCCGGCTGCACCAGCCATTCCTGCAATGTCCCTTCGTCCATGTCGGAGCCGAGCGCCGGCATTCTGAAATCGATCATGGACGTGTCCCGAAAAGACTCTTTACCGCCGCGACGATCTTGTCGGGCTGCGGTAACGCCGCCTGTTCCAGATGTTTTGCGTACGGTATCGGAACCTCGGCGCTGCAGACCCGTTTGACCGGCGCGTCGAGTTCGAAGAACGCATGCTCGGCGATCTGGGCGCTGATCTCGGCCGCCAGGCTGCCGGTGCGCCATGCCTCGTCGACGATCACGGCGCGGTGGGTCTTGCTCACCGAAGTGACGATGGCGTCGGTATCGAGCGGCCGCAGCATCCGCAGATCGATTACCTCGCAGTCGATCCCGGCCAGTGACAATTCATTCGCGGCATCCATCGCCTTCGGTAGGCAACCCCCGTAGGTGATCACCGAGACGTCTGAGCCGGGGCGGCGGACCGCTGCACCGGAAAGGTTGACGGGCCCGAGTTCGTCGATATCGGCTGCAGTGTTGTACAGCTGTACGTGTTCGAAGATGATGACCGGGTCGGGATCGGCCAGGGCGGAGCCGAGCATCCCGTAGGCGTCGGAGACCGTCGCCGGGGCAACCACTTTGATGCCCGGGATGTGCGCATACCAGCCTTCGAGGCTGTGCGAGTGCTGCGCTCCCAGCTGCCGACCGGCACCGGTGGCCATCCGCACCACCAGCGGAACCGAGAATTGTCCGCCGGACATGTGCCGCAACGCGGCAGCAGTGTTCACGATCTGATCGAGCGCCAGCAGGCTGAAGTTCACCGTCATCACTTCGACGATCGGTCGTAGGCCGCCCAGTGCGGCTCCGATGCCGATCCCCACGAATCCCAGCTCCGAGAGCGGAGTGTCGCGAACGCGGTCGGGGCCGAACTCCTCGAGGAGTCCCTTGGATACCGCATAGGTACCGCCGTAGTGGCCGACGTCTTCGCCCAACAACAGAACGCGGGTGTCGTCGCGGAGAGCGTCGCGGATCGCGTCGTGCACGGCGGTGCGGTATGTCGTCTTCACCTGACCATCTCCGGGTGTGGTGTCAGCACGTCGCGTTCGAGATCACCGACGCTCTCCCAGGTTCCGGCTTCGGCGAAGGCCACCGCGTCGGCGACCTCATGTTCGGCGGCGGCCTCGACCGCGTCGATGTCGTCGGCGGTCAGGGTGCCGTCCTTGAGACACTTCTGCGAGAACGTGACGATTGGATCTTGGTGGCGCCAATGCTCGACCTCTGCCTTATCGCGGTACAGCTCGGGATCGAACATCGAATGCGCGCGGAATCGGTAGGTGCGGAACTCGACGAAGAAGGGCCCGCCGTTGTCCCGGATGTGCTCGGCACCCTGACGAGCCGCATCATGGCAGGCGCTGACATCCATCCCGTCCACCGCCAGCGCCGGGATTCGATATGACTCCGCCTTCACCGTGAGATCGACCTGGGACTGTTCCAGATCCAGGGCCGTGCCCATCGCGTAGCGGTTGTTCTCGCAGCAAAACATCACCGGCAGCTGCCAGAGTTGGGCCATGTTCAGCGACTCGTGAAACGCCCCTTCGGCCACTGCCCCTTCACCGAAATAGCAAGCCGTCACCCGGCGTTGGTTCAGCATCTTGTCCGCCAGCGCCAGCCCGGCCGCGACGGGCAGACCGCCGGCGACGATGGCGTTTCCGCCGTAGAAGCGAGTCGCGGCATCGAACAGGTGCATCGAGCCCCCGCGACCACGTGAGCAGCCCTGCTGCTTGCCGAACATCTCGGCCATGATTGCCTTCATCGAAATGCCCCACAGCAGTGCATGGGCATGCTCGCGGTAGGTCGCGACCACCGCGTCTCCGGCGGTCAGGGCCCGCAAGGATCCAGCAGCCACCGCTTCCTCGCCGACGTAGAGGTGAAGAAAGCCGCGAATCTTGGACTCTCCGTAAAGTTCTGCGCACTTTTCTTCCATCCGGCGTACCCGGACCATGTCCGAGAGCAGGGCGCGGGCAAGCTCGGTCTCGGTCATTGCGATACCTCCGCCGCGCGGATGTCCGATTCGATGGTGGAGGTGTCACCTTCGGGCAAACCCAGCTCACGCGCCTTCAGCAGGCGCCGCATGATCTTGCCGCTGCGGGTATGTGGCAGCGACGCGACGAACTGAATGTCCTTGGGTGCCACTGCGGCACCAAGGCGTTTGCGGGCGTGCCCCAGTAGTTCCAGCCGCAACTTCTCATCAGCGCCGAAGCCGTCCTTCACCGTGACGAACGCCTTCACGACCTCGCCGACGGTGGGGTCGGGTATGCCGATGACGGCCGCTTCGGCCACTGCAGGATGGTCGGTCAATGCACTTTCCACCTCGAACGGTCCGATCAGGTGGCCGGCGGACTTGATCACATCGTCGGCGCGGCCGACGAACCAGAAGTAGCCGTCTGCGTCCCGTTTGACGAGATCGCCCGACAGATACAGGCCGTGGGCAAACGCCTTCCGGTAGCGCCCTTCCTGGTTTAGGTAGCCGCGGAACATGGACGGCCAGCCTGGTCTGAGTGCAAGCTCGCCCTCGACATCCGGCTCGTCGATGACCGATACGGATTCGTCGTCGCCCCGGCGCACGACATAGGCCTCGACGCCGGGTAGCGGCCTGCCCATCGAGCCGGGCTTGATGTCGAAGGCCGGAGTGTTGGCGATCATGATGCCGCCGGTCTCGGTCTGCCACCAGTTGTCGTGAATCGGCAAGCCCAATACGCGCTTACCCCACCAGACCGCTTCCGGGTTCAGTGGCTCTCCCACGCTCGCGATGAACCGCAGGTGGGGGAATCGATATTGCTGCGCCAACTCGGGACCGGCCTTGATAAGCATGCGGATCGCGGTCGGTGCGGTATACCAGACGGTTACGTCCTGGTCCTGCAGGATTCGGTACCAGCGGTCGGCATCGAACTCCGCTTCGTCGACGATCGACGTCACACCGTGGAGCAAAGGTGTGATCACACCGTAGGACATCCCGGTCACCCAGCCGGGATCGGCGGTACACCAGAAGATGTCGTCGGGATGCAGGTCGAGCGCGTACAGCCCGGTGACGTAGTGGGTGGTGACCGCGCCGTGGACGTGAATGGCGCCCTTGGGTGTGCCGGTGGTGCCACTGGTGAAGTGGAGCAGGGCAGGGTCTTCGGCTGTCGTGGGCTCAACGGGTGCGTCATCGTCGGCGGCATCCATGAGTTGCCAGAAGTCCAGCGTGTCATTTCCGGTGTCCGGCTCGTCGTCGCGACCGGTGCCGATGATGACGACGTATCGAAGGGAGGTCAAACGTTCCCGAATTTTTGCGATCTTGCGCCGGTAGATGGCCCGCGTGGTGACCAGCACGTCTGCCTTACCGATATCGATCCGGGTGGCGATCGGCTCAGGTCCGAACGCGGAGAACAGCGGAGATACCACGCTTCCGTTGCGTAGCGCGCCGAGAATTGTGATGTAAAGCTCGGGAATGCGGTCCATCATGGTAAATACGCGATCGCCCTTTAGGATGCCCAGCGAGCGCAGTACATGGGTGAATCGGGCTGTGAGACTGCCTAATTCGGCGTAACTCAGATCCCGGGTGCTCAAGGTGCCGTCGGCCGCGGCTTCGGTGACGAACCGTAATGCGGTGCGTGCGGCCGCCGCGCCTTGGAGGTGCCGGTCGACGGCCGCGTAGCCGATGTTGCAGACACCGGGGGGTAGGCCGGGACATGGGTTCGGAACCGCAGCCCAGTCGAACTCCGCCCGGGTTCCGGCGTAATCGGTGAAGTTGGGTTGACGTTGCCAATCTTCGGCCGTCTTGTGGATTACGTTCACGATCGGTTGCCTGGCTTCGGCGGGTCGAGCACGCCATGCCGCAAGGAGATTGACTCCAGTTCCCTGTCAATCAGGCCGGTCATCGTCACCCAGGTCTCCTTTGATCACTGCCACTCATCGTTGGTGAACCGGAATGGCGGCAATAGGGAAGAAAGTCACTACGTCGGTGGCCGGTGGTCCGGTCTGCTCGGTTGATGCCTTCGGTCGCGGTTGATGTCCTTGGTCACGGCTTAATGGATCGGCCGGCCCTAGTCGACGGCGAGCGGGTCGGCGACGATCGAGTCATGACCACACAGCCGACGTCTCCGGTGAAGAATGCGGTGCGCAAGTTCAACAAGCATGTGCTCAACCCCGCGATGCTGCTGCTGGCCGGCCGCAGGCACTGGTATGCCGCAGTGCTGCGGCACACCGGGCGAAATTCTGGGAGGAGCTACGCGACACCGGTTGTGGCCGAACGTGTGGCGGACGGCTGCTTCATTGTGCCGTTACCGTACGGAACAAGGGTCGACTGGTTGCTTAACGTGCTTGCCTCGGGCCATGCGACGATCACGGCGGCCGGCCAGACTTATGCCGTCACCGACCCCGAGGTCATTGACGCGGCAACGGCCGGTCCGCAGCTGTCACCTCGTCGGAGGCGTGCCTTTGAGCGGTTCGGGGTCGCCAACTTCGTGAGGGTGCGCCCCGCCCCGGGGGATGGATAGAGGCACTGGTCAGGCTGGCCGAGCCATTACGAGGCGGTTACCGGTGACCCTTCGGCACCGGCGGTTCCGTGTCTGTGAGGGTGAAATAGTTCTCTTCCTCCTGCAGGAAGTGCAGCCTCAGCAGGGCGTACAGCCCATAAAGACATGCAAGCAGATCGTCGACCTGGTCGGGTTGAATCCCGTTCTCGGCCTGCGCAAGCGCGATGTGCGTGCCGATCCGATCCGACAACCGCTGGATCTCGGCGTGAGTGCGGCTCATGGTGGCCGTGGCCTCCTCGGTGCCCAGCGGTCGGGCCAGCGCGGGGTACAAGAGGGTTTCTTCAGCTCGTTCGTGCGGTAGCAGCTGCTCGGTGAGGAAGGTGTATGCGTCGGTCAACGCCGCCAACGCGCCCGCATCGGAGCCGGCGGCCAGCCTGTCGGCGGCATCACGCAGCAGCCCGACCGCATCCCGCAGGGCGTCGTGCTCGGCGGCGAACCTGCGCAACATGCCCTCGGTGTCCGGCGGTAGCTCCAGGGTGAGCTCCGGGTTGCCGCGCAGCGCACGTAACGCGTTGAGGATCACGGCGACGTCGATACCTTCTTGGAGCAGAGCGCCCGCGGCCGGCGGCAGCCAGCCGAAAGCTGCAATCCCCATGGCGATCAGCGACAGACTCATTCCAACGGCCGCGCTCTGCACCGCAATCCGACGCGACCAGCGGGCAATGTCCATGGCGTCCGCCAGCCGGTCCAGGCGATCGGTGGTCAACACGATGTCGGCGGCCTCCGATGAGGCGGTGGCACCGCGGGCGCCCATGGCGACGCCGACGCTGGCGGCGGCCAGTGCCGGAGCGTCGTTGACCCCGTCGCCGACCATCACCGTAACCGCACGATCCTGCTCGGCGCGTACCGCGTCGACCTTATCGGAGGGGCTTTGCTGGGCGTATACCTCATCGAGCCCGAGTACCGTGGCGACCTCTCGTGCGGGTTCGGCGCGGTCACCGGTGAGCATGACCAGCCGATGTAGCCCGGCGGAACGAAGGCGTCGGATTGTGCGGGGGGCGTTGCGGCGCAGCGGGTCCCGGAGCAGTACGGCACCGACCGGTTCGTCGTCGATGCAAACCCAGGCGATCGCTGCGGAGTCCAAGCGTGCTCGATTCACCGCGGCTCGCGCCCATCCCGCTTCGGGTGCGTCGCTGGACAATTTGCCCACGTATACCCGCTTCCCCTCGACGGTGGCGGTGACACCGCGTCCGGGCACTTCCACCACGTCAGAGGGCAGCGCGAGCGGGGTTCCGCGATTCAGAGCCTCGGTGACGATTGCTTCGGCGAGCACGTGGGGCGACATCTGATCGACCGATGCCGCCAACCGCAGCACCCCGGAGGTGTCGAAGCCTGGCGCAGGCGAGATCTCGACGACTTCCGGACGTCCCATCGTCAGAGTGCCCGTCTTGTCCATCACCAGGGTCTCTGCATGGCCGAGGTTTTCCAGCGCGGCGCCGCTGCGAATGACCACGCCCTGGCGCGAGGCGCGGGACAACCCGGAGACGATTGCCACCGGGGCGGCCAGCAACAGCGGGCATGGTGTCGCGACCACCAGGACCGCGACGGCGCGCACGGCTGACCCACTCATCAACCATGCTGTTGCGGCGATCAACAGCGTCAACGGCAGAAACCAGGCGGCGTAGCGGTCGGCCAGGCGCACGATGGGGGCGCTTTCGGCGCCGGCCTGCTGGGCCAGTCGGACGATGCCCGCATACGTGCTGGCCTCCGCCGTTGCCGTGGCGCGAAGTTCAAAGGCGTTGCCCGCGTTCACCACACCGCTGCGGACAGGGTCGCCGGCGGCGCGTTCCACCTGCAGGGGCTCGCCGGTCAGCACCGCCTCGTCGAGCACGGCAACGGCGTCGACCAGGCGACCGTCCACCGGCACGACCTCACCCGGGCCGACAACCAGCAAGTCATCGACCGTCACGTCGGCAATCGGGATCACCGCGACCTCGTCGCCGACCCGTCGCCGGGCGAACCGGGGCGCATGTTCGAGCAGGGCTCGCAGATCGTGCGAAGCCCGGCGCTCCGCGGACGATTCGAGGGCGCGTCCGCCCGCTAGCATCACCGCGATCAACGAACCCGCTAGATACTCTCCGACCAGCAGCGTGCCGAGCAGTGACAGCACCGCGATGAGATCGACGCCGGTGCGTCCGCGGCGTAACGCTGCAAGGACCCAGACGAATGCGGGTATCAGTGCGACCGCCGTTCCGGCGATCCAGCAGCGATCGGCGACGGTCTGTGAACCGGCGAGCCAGGCGATTCCGCCCGCGACCAGCGCCCCAGTGGTAACGATCGCCAGGCCGGGCTCCAAGCCCGTCCGCCACCGCCGAGTCGTTCGACCGACCGTTGCGAAGAAGTTCGCTACCAGCCGTCCGGGTGGATTGCTCGGCCGCATAACTGTGAGCTTGCCGGGTTTCTTCGCTGTCCGGCAAGCGTCTGAAGGCAATTGGGGAAGACGCTCAACGTCCCACTCGTTTAGGGTATTTGGTCACACCGCGGCTAACGGGCATTCTTTGCGACGGTGAGCAGTATCGCCGAATCCTGTAGGGCCTCGAGGGCGTGCCGCGAATCCGGCACGCTGATGAGGTCGCCGGGCGAGCCCTCCCAGCTATCCTGGCCTGCGATCAACCGGACCCGGCCCTGCAGAACATGGATTGTGGCCTCTCCCGGGTTCTCGTGTTCGTCCAGCTTCTGGCCGGCTGCCAAGGCGATCAGGGTCTGACGCAGAACGTGTTCGTGCCCCCCGTACACCGTGTGAGCGCTGCGTCCGCTGGAGGCGCGCTCGGCGCCGGCTAGCTGCTCGCGAGCCAGCGCCGTCAACGAGATCTTGTTCATAGAACCCCTTCGGTTGTCGAAACTGAGCTTGCGTGCGAAAAATCCATGATAGGTCGAGCACAACTTCAGATTCGGCGGGGCAAGTAATGATGACAAAGTGCCCTGGCCACGCGGAGAGAACAGAGGATGATGGTTCCCGTGGCGACCGAGGGGAGCATGGATTCGAACCCGCAGATTGAGACGATCCTCAGCCGCCACGGCTACGAGGGAACGCGGTTGATCGACATCCTGTGGGACGTCCAGCATCGGTTCGGCCATATCCCGCATGAGCATCTGCCGCAGCTGGCGGCCGGGCTGGGGCGGTCCGCACCGGACATCATCGAAACGGCCTCTTTCTACCACTTCTTTCACCTGAAGCCCGCGGGACGCCACCGTATCTATCTGAGCAACACCGTGATCGCCAAGATGAACGGATATCGAGCCGTCTACGACGCCCTCGAACGCGAGACGGGTGCCAGGTTTGGGGACACCGATACGACAGGCACTTTCGGTCTGTTCGAAACCCCATGCATCGGGCTCAGCGATCAGGAACCGGCGATGCTGCTCGACGGCGTGGCTTTCACTCGGCTGACGCCCGACCGCGTCGCGGCCGTCATCGCCGCGCTGAAGGCCGGAAAACGCGTTGCCGACATCGTGAATCCGGCGGGGCTCCCCGAGGACACCCTCGCCTACGTCGAGACACTGGTGGAGTCCAACATCGGAACCCGGGGGCCGGTCTTCTTCCGCGAAGACGCCGATCACCGCGACCGGCTCGCGCACTGCCTCACCGGCACCCCCGAACAGGCGGTCGGCGTGATCACCGAGTCCGGTCTGCGCGGATATGGTGGTGCGGGTTTTCCCACCGGACTGAAGTGGAAACTTTGTGCGGCAGCCCCGGGTGACGACAAATACATCATCTGCAACGCCGACGAGGGGGAGCCCGGAACCTTCAAGGACCGTGCTTTGCTCACCCGCGCGCCCAAGGATGTGTTTCTGGGTATGGTGATGGCGGCGTACGCGATCGGCAGCAGCCACGGCATCCTCTATCTGCGAGCCGAGTACGGCTACCTCAGGCGCTACCTGGAAAGCCAACTGCGGGAACTGCGAGCCGACGGAATCCTCGGATCCGACGTCGGTGGCCTACCCGGATTCGATTTCGACATCCGCATCCAGCTGGGAGCGGGTTCCTACGTCTGTGGGGAGGAGTCCGCGCTGATCGAGTCTTGTGAAGGCAAACGGGGCACGCCCCGACTGAAGCCGCCCTACCCGATCCAGCGGGGTTACCTCGGCAAGCCCACCTGCGTGAATAACGTCGAAACCTTTGCCGCGGCAAGCCGAATCCTCGCCGAGGGCGCCGACTGGTTCCGGAGCATGGGCACGCCCGGCTCGGCGGGGACCCGGTTGGTCAGCGTGGCAGGGGACTGCCGAAGGCCCGGCGTCTACGAGGTGCAATGGGGAATTACCCTCGATGAAGTGCTGAGGATCGCAGACGCCCAGGATGCTCGCGCTGTGCAGATCAGCGGCCCTTCGGGCGAGTGCCTATCGGTTCAGGCCGACGGCCCGCGCCGGATAGCGTACGAGGACATTCCGTGCAGCGGGTCGGTGACCGTTTTCGACACGACCCGCGAGCTACTCGAATTCGTCAGGGACTACACCAAATTCTTTGTCGACGAATCCTGCGGAATCTGTGTGCCGTGCCGGGCGGGCACCGTCGACCTGCATTCGATGATGGAACGCGTCCTGCAGCGCGGTGCGATCGCCAAGAACCTGGACCAGATGCTCAGCTGGGGTGCGCTTCTGCACGCCACCAGTCGGTGCGGCCTCGGGTCCACTGCGGCCAATCCGATCCGCACCACCCTGGTCAAGTTCCCCGAGATGTATCGACGGCGGTTGCGCACCATCGAGCACGAACTACTGCCATCGTTCGACGTGGAGTCGAACCTGGCCGAGTACCGTCAGGCCGTCGCCGAACTTGACGCCGCCCCGGAGACGACGAAATGAGCATCCGCATCGAAATCGACGGAGTCGAGGTCGGAACTGAGCAGAACACCAACCTTGTCGACGCCGCCGCGGCCGCGGGGGTTTACATCCCGACACTGTGCTACCTCCGGGGGAAGCCCTGCCTGGGCACCTGCCGGGTGTGCTCGGTGAAAGTGAATGGTCACGTGATGCCGGCCTGCACGGTGGAGGTGGCCGACGGTATGTCCGTGGAGGTCGATGAGCCGGAGACTGCGGATATGCGAAAAGCCCTGGTGGAGATGCTCTTCGCCGAGGGTAACCACAACTGCCCGAGTTGTGAGAAGAGCGGTCGCTGTACGCTGCAGGCCGTCGCCTACGAGGTGGACATGCTGGTATCCCGCTTCCCCTACCGGTTCCCGATCAGGGAGCGCGACCACGGCTCCGAACGGATATGGCTGGAGCGGGATCGGTGCATCTTCTGCCAGCGGTGTGTGGAATTCGTCCGCGACGAAGCCGGGAATAAGATCTTCAGCATCAGCGGCCGCGGAGCGGAATCGCGCATCGACGTCGACACCGAACGGGCCGACGCCATGCCGATCGAGCAGGTCCGCTACGCCGTCGAGATCTGTCCGGTCGGCGCCATCCTGGAAAAGCAGGTCGGTTTCGACGTGCCGATCGGCCGGCGGAAGTACGAAGTGAAATCCGTTCGCGAACGGGCTCTCGACCCCGGAGAGGATTGCGGCTGAGATGATTCCCGAAGCCACCCCGGAAACGATCCCCGAGATTAAGTCACACGAATTGCCCGCCACACCAATGGATTCCGAGCTCTCGGCGCAACGCGACGGCAAGATCAACATTGCCATGATCAGCTTGTGCGGTTGCTGGGGATGCACACTGTCCTTCCTGGACATGGACGAACGACTGCTGCCGCTGCTGGACAAGGTCACGATCCTGCGGTCGTCGCTCACCGATATCAAGAGGATCACCCAGCGATGCGCGATCGGATTCATCGAGGGGGGAGTAGCGAACGACGACAACATCGAAACGTTGCGCCATTTCCGGCAGAACTGCGATGTTCTGATCTCGGTGGGAGCCTGTGCGATCTGGGGCGGTGTCCCGGCCATGCGTAACGTCTTCGACCTGAAGGATTGCCTTGCCGAGGCTTACATCAATTCACCCACCGCGGTTCCGGATGCCGCACCGGTGGTCCCCTCCCATCCGGATATCCCGCGGCTGACCAACAAGGTCCATCCCTGCCACGAAGTAGTGGAGATGGACTACTTCATCCCAGGCTGTCCACCGTCTGCGGATGCGATCTTCGACGTGCTCGACGATCTGATCGCGGGTCGGCCGGTCGCGCTGCCGAGCGCGCAGCTTCACTATGACTGATCCCGATGACTGATTCAGGAGACTTCGCGTGAGCCGAAAAATCGTCATCGACCCCGTCACCCGCATCGAGGGTCACGGCAAGGTGACCGTGCACCTCGACGACGACGGCAATGTCGAAGACGCCAGGCTGCATGTCGTCGAGTTCCGGGGCTACGAGAAGTTCGTTCAGGGCCACCCCTTCTGGGAGGCACCGATGCTGATGCAACGCATCTGCGGAATCTGTTTCGTCAGCCATCATCTGTGCGGCGCCAAAGTGCTCGACGAGATGATCGGTGTCGGCACCAATTCGGAAACGGGACTGCCGCGTGCTGCGGAAAAAATCCGTCGGCTCGGACACTACGCGCAGATGCTGCAATCCCATGCGACTGCGTACTTCTACCTTGCGGTACCCGAGATGATCTTCGGGATGGACGCGGCGCCCGCCCAGCGGAACCTGCTGGGCCTGATCGAAGCGAACCCCGAGTTGATGAGACGCGTCATCATGCTGCGCAAATGGGGTCAGGAGGTCATTAAGACGGTTTTCGGTCGCAGAATGCACGGCATCAACGCGGTGCCCGGGGGCGTTGACAAGAATCTGAGCCGTGCCGAGTGCGATCGACTGCTCAACGGCGAAGAAGGACTGCCATCGATCGATGAGGTCCTCGACTACGCCCAGGACGGCCTTCGGCTGTTCTACGACTTCCATGCCGAAAACCGGAGCGAGGTCGACAGATTCGCGAATGTTCCCGCTCTGAGCATGGCGCTGACCGACCCCGACGGAAACGTGGACTACTACCACGGCACGCTGCGCGTCATCGACGAGGCTAAGCACATCGTTCGGGAGATCGACTATCACGACTACCTGGACCACTTTTCCGAAGCAGTTGAAGAGTGGAGCTACATGAAATTCCCGTTCCTGAAGGAGCTCGGTAGGGAGCAGGGCTCGGTGCGGGTGGGGCCGCTGGCACGGATGAACGTCACTAATTCGCTGCCCACGACGCGAGCTCAGGACGCCCTGGAGCGGTTCCAGGCTTACACCGGCGGTGCATCGAACAACATGACCTTGCACACCAACTGGGCGCGGGCGATCGAGGTCCTCCATGCGGCGGAACTGATCGAAGAACTATTGCGCGACCCCGATCTGCAGCGCCAAGACCTGATCACCACACCAGGCCAAGACGCCTGGACCGGTGAGGGCATCGGCGTCATCGAGGCTCCACGCGGCACGCTGCTTCATCACTACCGGGCCGGGCCGGACGGCGACATCACCTTCGCCAATCTCATCGTGGCCACTACGCACAACAACCAGGTGCTCAATCGGACCGTGCGCTCGGTAGCCGAAGACTATCTGGTGGGCCGCGGGGAGATCACCGAATCGATGATGAACGCCATCGAGGTCGGGATTCGTGCGTTCGATCCGTGTCTGAGTTGCGCAACCCATGCCTTCGGACAGATGCCGCTGATCGTGACGGTGCACGATGCGGCCGGAAACGTGATCAATGAACGCGTTCGCTGAACCGGCACCGGTAACACTGGGCCGTTACGACGACGCTTCCTGTCTGATCTACGGGATTGGTAACGTGGGCCGGCAGGACGACGGCTTGGGCTGGGCCTTCATCGATTGGCTTGAGGCGGCGGCCCGTTGTCCGAATGCGCAGTTGACACGGAGCTACCAGCTGCTTCTCGAGGACGCCGATCTGATCAGTACCAAGCAGCGAGTACTGTTCATCGATGCGACCAAAGACCCTGCAGTCGAGGCGTTTTCACTGAAACCCGCAGCACCGAAGCTGGACTTCAGCTTCACCTCGCACGCGGTTTCCATCCCGGCCATCATGGCGACGTGTCAGCAATGCTTCGAGCGGCTACCGGAGGTGCACGTACTGGCGATCAGAGGATTCGAGTTCGAGCTCGAAGCCGGCTTGACGCCGGGCGCCCAGCGCAACCTGGAGGCCGCGACTGCCTACCTTTCGGGGTGAATCGGGCGCGGAGACAGACCACGATGGTGCTTACGCGCGCCGGACTCGCACGGTTCAGCCCGGGAAACGAACGGTGGTCCCGGGCATCAATTGCACGACCCGGCCGTGGCACTCCACCTCGATGCCGGCCGCATCACGGGGGTCGACGCTGATGATCACGCCTTTGCCGCTGACCCGCAGGTGCAGATGCAGACCGCGATAATGAATCGGGATTGCCAGCACTCCAAGTGATTCCGGCCAATGGGGAGAGAGAATGAGTCGCCCGGAGCGGGTTTCGATCCCGGTGAAGCACCGTTGCATGAGGTCGACAGTTCCGGCCATGGCTGCCAGATGAATGCCTTCCGATGTGGTGCCGCCCTGGATATCGCACACGTCGGACTTGAGTGCTTGCTGGAAGAACTCCAGCGCTCGTTCCCGGTTGGCTCTGGCGAGCACCCAGGTGTGCACGACGCCGCTGAGCGTAGATCCGTGTGAGGTTCGGGACAGATAGTAGTCCACCATCTGCGGGACCTGCTCTGGCCGAAAGCGATAGCCCAACCGGTCGAGCAACTCGATCAGCTCGTCGGCGGACAGCAGATACAGCAGCATGAGCACGTCGGCTTGTTTGGACGCCCGGTAGCGATTGACGTCGTCTCCCTCGGCTTCGAGGATGCGATCCAGACGCTGAATGTTGCCATATTGAGTGCGAAGTCGGCTCCAATCCAGTTCGGCGAGTTCGCCATAGCCCTCGAACTGGCTGATCACGCCGTCGTGGAATGGGATGTACATCCGCCGGCTGACCTCATCCCAGTGGGCCAGTTCGGCGCTGGTCAGTCCGATTGTCTCGCGCAGGTCCAGGCGGTTGGGCAGCGGCAGCAGGCTGAGCGCCTCGAACGCTCGCACGATCACCCAAACGGCCATCACATTGGTGTAGGCGTTGTTGTCTACACCGTCGTACGGGGCGTCGGGGTAGCCGGAGTGGAACTCATCGGGTCCGATCACGCCGCGGATGTCAAAGCGCGTGCGCCCTTCGTCGTAGCTGGCCAAGCTGACGAAGAAGCGGGCGATCTCGACCAGCATCTCCGCGCCGTAGTCGATCAGGTACGCCAGATCCCCGGTGACCTGATAGAACTTCCACGCGTTGTAGGCCACCGCGATGCCGATGTGATGCGCCCGGGCGCTGGCGTCGGGATTCCACCGGCCGCTGCGCGGGTTCAGGTGCAGCACGGGGCTTTCCTCGCGTCCGTCGCTGCCGGACTGCCACGGATACATCGCGCCTCGGTGGCCGGCGGCTCGCGCAGCGGACCGGGCCTCGTCCAGACGCCGGTAGCGGTATCGGAGCAGGGATCGGGTGACCATCGGCAACCGCAGGTTCAGCACCGGGAAGATGAACAGCTCGTCCCAGAAGATATGCCCGCGGTAGGCCTCGCCGTGCAGTCCGCGCGCCGGGACCCCGGCGTCGAGGTCGTCGGTATTGGGTGACACCGTCTGCAGCAGATGCAGCAGATGCAGACGCAGGGTCCGTAACTCCTCGCCGAAGTCGTCGAACTCGATGGACAGCCGCTCCCATAGGTGCATCCATTCGGCCCGATGTCCGGCGAGTAGTTCCTCGAATCGTCCCAGCCGAGTCACCCAGCGGGCCGCGGTGACAGACGGTTCTGAGGTGGCGACATCGCGCCCGGTGTAGACGGTCACCACCTTCTCCACGGTGACACGCTCACCGATCGAGATCCGCACGCCGATGTCGTGGCCGATCTCGCGGTGTTGATCGTGCAGGTTGAAGGTAGCGGGGACGGGTTCTCCGTCGCGCCAGACCGTGTTGCGGGCCGCCATCGCGATGGGAATGCGGGACTGGGTGGTTTGGGTGGTCAGGAGCACCGACTCGTCATCGATGACCCGCGTATCCACCGGCCCGAGATGCTGGTTCGCCAGGTCGCGGTAGCGCTCGACCAGGGAGTTCGTGACGTTGCCGTCCAGCATGGAGCGGAACTCGATTGTCCCGGACCAGTTCTCGGCCCGCACGGTGGTCTCCAGAGCTCCGACGTGCGGCATGTGCATCGCCACGAATCGCCGCTGGGTGAGTGAACTGGTCCGGCCGGCGTCGTCGGTGAAGCGCACCTGGCGGGTGAGCACCGCCGCGCGAAGGTCGAAGGTCTGCCGGTAGGACAACACGGTGACCTTGTCGGTGTCATACCAAGGACCACCATCGATCCGGAAGGTCAACGCAAGCCAGTTGGGCAGGTTGACCAGGCTTTCATGGTCGACCTCGGTGCCCGACACGTTATCCACGAGCCGGTTGAACACGCCGGCTGCGTAGGTCCCCGGGTAGTGCACCTGTCCCGCCTTGCTTTCCGGCGCCGCGCCCCTGGTGGCGAAGTATCCGTTCCCCGCAGTGCACAAGGCTTCGCGCAGCTTTTCGGCCTGCGGGTCGTAGCCGTCGAAAACGTACTCCCACGCTTTGTCCGACACCTGCTGGTTGTAGGTAAGCCAGCGGGAGCCCCGCGCGATGAATTCGCACACCTGTCGAGGGCTACGAAGGGTGAAGCGGGCGGCCGACCGTCGGTCCCCGTCCTCGTCATGGGTGACCACGATGCCTATGCCGTCGAGCCGGACCGCGTCGAACGCGTCCTCGTCGGTTAGATCGTCGCCGATGTAGATCGGCAACATCGAACCGGAGGGGTCGATCCGGTCCCGGATCCAGGCCAGCGTGGTGCCTTTGTCCCAATCGATGTCGGGTCGCAGTTCGACGATCATCCGCCCACCGGTGACGCGCAACCCCTCGCGCGCCCCAAGCGAATGCGCCGCGGCCACCACCTCGCCGACCCGTTCGGCGGAAACTTCCCGATAGTGCACGGCGACAGCGAATCGCTTGTGCTCGACCCGTACTCCGTTGACCCCGGCCAGGTTCCGGGCGAGTTCGGCCGCGGCCCGCTCGAGGACCGGGATGAACCGGGCGGCCCTCTCGTTCTGGCGCACGGCGCCGTCCGGTCCGCATAGCTCAAAGCCGTGGCTGCCCGCGTACCAGAGGCCGGGGATGTTCACTCTTTCACGAACATCCTTGAGGTCGCGACCGCTCAGGATAGCCACCGCTGAGGTTTTCGCGGCCAACGCGAGGGCCTCGGCGGCGCCGTCGACGAGGTTGGCAGCAGCGGGATCGGACACGATGGGCGACAGCGTGCCGTCATAGTCGAGGAAAAGGATCGACTCGCGGGTGCCGGCGACGCCGATCAGCTGCCCGTAGGAGGACAGCGCGTTCGGCAGGTCCGAAATGCGGGCGTCGCCCATGCGGACGGTGAGGTCGGCCAGGTCGGCGACGACCACATCGGCACCGCCGTCCGAGAGTTCGCGGGCACGTTCGCCGGTTCCGACACCGACGATGAGAGCGAATCCGGCGTTCCGCGCCGTGGCTACCCCCGCGGCGGAGCGCTCGAGAACAACACCGCGCTGCGGTCGGATCCCGAGTCCGTGTATGGCCTCTGCCACGGCGGCGGTGGCGTGCCCGGTGCCATCGACGCAAAGGTCGAATACCTCATCGCGGCCGGCACGTTCGAGTTCCTGCCGGAATTGCGGTCGGGTGTAACACGCTGCGGTGGCGATACCCGCTACATGCAGTTTTCGGGCCAGCACGACCGCGGAGCCGACGATGGTGGCGTCATCGATTCCGGCACCGTCGATTTCGGCTTCGTCGATTCCAGCGCTGTCGAGATCGAAGACCACCCCGTGGTGGTAGCGCGCATCGAGGGTGATCGGCAGCGTCATGGCAGCGGCGCGGACACGAGTTGACGCTCCAGCGCGAGTACCTGGCGGGTGGTCTTGATCACCGTGTCGGGGTTCAGGCTCATCGAGTCGATGCCCAGTCGCACCAGGAACTCGGCCATGTCCGGATAGTCTGACGGCGCCTGGCCGCACAGTCCCGAATGAATCCCATTGCGGCGACAGCCCTCCACCGCGAGCCGGATCATCTCCTTGACGCCCTCGTCGCGTTCGTCGTAGTCGAAGGCTACGATCTCGCTGTCCCGATCGACCCCGAGGGTCAGCTGGGTCAAGTCGTTGGAACCGATGGAGAAGCCGTCGAAACGTTTGGCGAACTCATCGATGAGGATCACATTGTTCGGGATCTCGCACATCGCATAGACTTTGAGACCGTTTTCCCCACGTCGCAGGCCATGTTTGGCCATTTCCTCCAACACCGAGTCGGCCTCGGCAACCCGCCGCACGAACGGGATCATCAGCACGACATTGGTCAGCCCCATCTCATCCCGGACCCGCTTCATCGCCCGGCACTCCAGCGCGAAGCCCTCGGCGTAGGCGGGATGCGCGTAACGCGACGCCCCGCGGAAGCCGATCATCGGGTTGCTCTCCTCGGGTTCGAACGCGGCACCGCCGAGCAGGCTGGCGTACTCGTTGGACTTGAAGTCCGACATCCGCACCACCACGGGCTTGGGCCAGAATGCGGCGGCGATGGTGCCGATGCCCTCGGAGAGGCGTTCGACGAAGAATGCGGCACCATCGGAGTGGTTGATGGTCAGCCGGCTTATCGCGCGCCTGGCTTCGGGGTCGTCGACCCTTTCCGGGTCCAGCAAGGCCAGCGGGTGCACCTTGATGTATTCGCCGATGATGAACTCCATCCGGGCAAGTCCGACACCGTCATTCGGCAGGAACGATGTCTTGAAGGCGAGATCGGGGTTTCCCAGATTGATCATGATCTCGGTACGCGGACGGTCGATGTCACCCACCTCGGTCTGGTCGACGTGGAACGGCACCTCGCCCCGGTACACCCGCCCCGTATCGCCCTCGGCGCACGACACGGTCACCATCTGACCGTCGGGCACGGTGGTGCTCGCGTCGCCGGCGCCGACTACGGCGGGGATGCCCAGCTCACGGGCAATGATCGCGGCGTGGCAAGTCCGGCCGCCGCGGTTGGTGACGACTGCGGCGGCCGTCTTCATCACCGGTTCCCAATCGGGAGTAGTGGTATCGGAGACCAGGACCTCGCCGGGCTGGAAAGCCGAGAGGTGCGCCACGTCGTCGATTCGCCGCACCACGCCGGCGGCGATCTTTTCGCCTACTGACCTTCCCTCGGCGAGCACCTCGCCGGTGCCGTCCAGCGCGTAACTCTGCAGCGTCGTGCTGGCGCGCTGGGAAGCGACAGTCTCCGGACGGGCCTGAACGATGTAGAGTTCCCCGTCGATTCCGTCCTTGGCCCATTCGATGTCCATCGGCCGCCCGTAGTGCTTTTCGATGGCGCACGCGTAGCCGGCCAGTTCCAGCACATCCTCGTCGGTGATGCAGAAACGCGCGCGGTCGGCCCTCGGCGTGGGGATGTTGCGCGTCGTGTGCTTGGTGCCGCCTTCGACGAAGATCATCTTCACGGCTTTGTCGCCGATCCGGCGGCGCAACACCGCGCGGTGACCGGCCAGGTACGTCGGTTTGTGCACGTAGAACTCGTCGGGATCGACCGCGCCCTGGACCACGTTCTCGCCGAGACCGTAAGCCCCGGTGATGAACACAGCGTCCGGAAATCCTGACTCGGTGTCGATGGAGAACATCACACCCGACGCGGCAAGGTCGGAGCGCACCATCTTCATCACACCGATCGACAGCGAGACCTTGAAATGGTCGAAGCCCTGGTCGATTCGGTAGTGGATGGCCCGGTCGGTGAACAGGCTGGCGAAACACCGCCGGCAGGTCTCCAGCAGGCTCTCCTCGCCCTTGATGTTGAGGTAGGAATCCTGTTGCCCGGCAAAACTGGCCGTCGGCAGATCCTCCGCGGTCGCCGAACTCCGGACCGCCAGGCTCACCTGCTCGCCGTATTCCTGCTGAAGTGTCCGATACGCTGCCAAGATCTGGTCGGCCAAGTCGGGGGGGAGGCCGGCTCCGTAGACAATTTCCCTGGCGCGCTTGGCCTTTCGGGCCAGCGCAGCGACGTCGTCGGGGTCGAGATCATCGAGTTCGGTATGCAGCCCGTCCCAGGCGCCGGCCTCGTCGAGCATGTGCCGATAGGCCGCCGCGGTGATGGCGAACCCGTGCGGCACCCGCACGCCCTGGCCGGACAACTTTTGGAACATCTCGCCGAGCGACGCGTTCTTGCCGCCGACCAGCGGCACGTCGTCGATGCCCATATCCTCGAAGAAGCGAACGTACTGCGCTCGTCCCGAATCGCCCATGCCCATTCCTTTCGCGGCGTCGTCTCTGGAGCACGCCGATTCCGCTTCCGACCCAACCTCCCACAGCACCTGATAGCGGGACAGGGCCGAAGGTCACTGGAAGCACGGCGCAGTCGCCCCTGTTCCCGCGGCCGAGAGCTCCCGGCCTTCTCGTGACTTTCGCCCCTATCGAGCCTCGCCGGCCGTAAAGACCATGAAGGAATGAGCGCGACATCGAAGGGGCCGCTGCCGTGATGGCTGTCGCTTCCTGGGGCGCAGCCGAATATGACCGGCTTTCCTGGAACTTTCTGCGTTCGGAGTTCGCCCGGGCCACCTATGCGAACTGGCCTATCGAACGTCGGCTCGACGCCTATCTGCGGCACCACGGACTGCTGGATCTGATCAACGATGGCACCGCCTACACGAGATTGCTGCGGTCCGTGATGGACAACATCGGCCCCGCCCACCGGCGTGGAATTCTCGACACCAGGAACCCTGACGTTGTCCCCCCGGGTTGAGGACTTGCGACTCTGCCGGGACGCCTGGCGAATGTGCACACTCACCACATGGAGCATCTCAACGCCCTGGATGCCAGCTTCCTGGAGGCCGAGGATTCCGACCCGCATGTGAGTTTGGCGGTCGGAGCCGTATCGATCATCGAGGGACCGCCTCCCGACTACGACGAGCTTGTGTCGGCGTTCGGCCGGCGGGCACGGGCGATTCCCCGCTGCACTCAGGTGCTACGTACCCACCCATTCGACCTCGGCGCGCCCGAATGGCTACCGGATCCGAACTTTGACATCGCACACCACCTGCACCGCATCGCCTTGCCGCACCCGCGTGGTGAGGCCGAGCTGTTCACCATGATCGCCGAGATCATGGAGCAACGGCTCGACCGCGAGCGACCGCTGTGGGAATGCTGGATCATCGAGGGTCTACCAGCGGGGCGATGGGCGACCCTGATGAAGATCCACCACTGCATCGCGGACGGGATCGCCACCGCACAGATGCTTGCGAAGCTGACCGACGACGGTGGCGGCGACACCTTCGCCAGTGACATCCGTTCGGCGCGGGAACCGCAATCGTCGATCCTCGGCCTGCTACGGCCCAGGCTTAACCCATTGACTTGGATGAGCGACGCACTGCATGCGGCATTGACCGCGGCCGGAGCCGCCGAACACGCCATGGTCGGCGCCGTGGAGTTGACTGCACGTGTGCTCAGTTCGGGTCCGCAGTCCTCGCTGAACGGACCCCTCACCAGGATGCGGCGCTACAGCGCCGCGACGGTCGACCTTGCCGCGATGAAAAAAGTCTGCCGGGACTTCGACGTGACCCTCAATGACGTGGCACTGGCTGCCATCACCAGTGGTTATCGCGGCGTGTTGCTCGCCCGGGGCGAGACACCGGGACCGCAGGCTTTGCGCACCCTGGTCCCGGTGTCGATGCGATCGGCGACGAAATTCGACGTCACGGACAATAGGGTGTCGGCGATGCTTCCGCTGTTGCCGGTCGATGAACCCGACCCGGTCAAGCAGCTCCAGATCGTGCACACCCGGCTGAGTGAGGCCAAGGCCAGTGGACAACGCGAGGGGGCCAGCGCATTGCTCTTCGCGGCCGGTGGCGTTCCTTTTGCGCTCTCCGCGTGGACGATTCGGCTGCTCACCCGATTGCCGCAGAAGTCGGTCACGGCTCTGGCGACGAACGTTCCCGGCCCGCGCGACCGGCAGCGAGTGCTTGGCCGCAACGTGCTGGAGATCCTGCCGATTCCGCCGATCGCGCTTCACCTGCGAACCGGTATTGCGATGCTGAGCTATGCGGGGCGCTTCTCGTTCGGCATCACGGCCGACTACGACACCGCGCCGGATGTCGACGCGCTGGCGCGTGGCATCGAGGACGGGGTGCGCTGTCTGGCTGATCTGGGTCCGGCAGGGACGAACGGTGAGAAGCAACGACTGGATTCACAACTTCGACTGGATTCACAACTTCGACTGGATTCACAACTTCGACTGGATTCACAACAATGACCGAATTCATGCGTAACAGCGATGCGTTCACGTGGGCGATGGAAAGCGACCCCCGGCTTCGTTCCACCGTCGTCACGGTGATCCTGCTGGACCGATCGCCGGACTGGGGAGAAGTCCGCGATCGCTTCGAGGCCGTCACCGCCGCAGTGCCGATGCTGCGACAACGGGTCGTTGCGTCGCCACCGCCCGCGCCGCCGAGATGGGAGTATGCCCCCGACTTCGACCTCGATTTCCACATGCGAAGGATGACCGCGCCCAAACCCGCCACCACCGACACCGTGCTGGAGATCGCGCGGATCGCAGCCATGGAAGACTTCGATAGGGCCCGGCCGCTATGGGAGGCGACGCTTGTCGACGGACTGGAAAATGACTGTGCGGCAGTTGTACTCAAATTCCATCATGCGCTGACCGACGGAGTCGGTGGCGTCCAGATCGCGATGATCCTCTTCGACCTGTCCGAGGTGCACGAACGGCACGGACCCGTGGCGGCCTTACCCGAAGTCCCCCCGCCGTCCTGGCTGCGCGGCTACCGCGAGACCGCGCGGTACGACGCTCGCCTGGCCGCCGACGCGTTGATCGGCACGCTCAAGTTCGCCCCGAAGCTTCTCTCGCAGAGCATCCTGCGTCCGGTCGACTCGGTGTCGTCGGCGACTGAGCTGGCGGCATCGGTCTACCGGACGATGCGGCCGGTGCGTCGCCGGGGTTCGCCACTGATGAGCAAGCGCAGCCTGATCCGCCGGCTCGGGGTTTTGGAGGTCCCGTTTGCACAGCTACGGACGGCCGCGCACCGCGGCGGTGGTGCATTGAACGACGCATTCGTCGCCGGGGTGGCCGGCGGGCTCCGCCGCTACCACGAAAAGCACGGCGTCACGGTCGGCGACTTGCATCTGACGATGCCGATGAGCTTGCGGGCGGAGGGCGATGCGATCGGTGGAAACCGGATCACCATCATGCGGTTCGATGTTCCCGTCGGTATCGCCGATCCGGTGCAGCGGATCCAGCAGATCCATCAGAGGACCGGCAGCGTTCGGCGCGAGAAGTCGTTGCCGTATACGCAATGGATCGCCGGCGCGCTGAACATGATGCCGCGGTGGTACATCGGCTCGATCCTGCGTAACGTCGACTTCCTGTGCAGCGATGTGCCGGGAATCCCGGTGCCCGTTTTCCTGGGTGGGGCGCGGGTGTTGACTCAGTACGCATTCGGGCCGACCATCGGTTCGGCGGTCAACGTCACGTTATTGACCTACGTCGACACGTGCACATTGGGCGTCGACGTTGACACCGGTGCCATTCCTGACTACGACGTCTTTCTCGATTGTCTGACCGACGGATTTGACGAGGTGCTGGCTGTGGGCGTCAGCTGACATCCGACGGTGCGGCCGGAAGCTGAGCTTCCTGCGCCGCGACTCTGTGCTTGACCCCGGTCAGTACTGCACGGGTTGCCAGTGCGATCACCGGCCCGGCCAACTCGACAAGGAGTAGTTCCCCGGGGTGACGTAGCCGCGCGCGCGTTCGGATGAGGAGGCGGCAGCGATCCTGCCACCGGGGAAGCAGGTGGAAGGACCACACGGCTTCCCAGGGGAACCCTGGTCGATTACCGCGGAGCACCAGTGTGCTGCCCTCGACGACCTGCTCGACCTGCATTGTGAGTCCTTGGCGCAGACCCATCCAGCCCATCGGCGCAAGCCGGACGGTACTGCCGTGAGTCAGCTGCTGCCACTCTGGGTGGATCCCGTCGTCGCCGGCGCCCGCGCCGGGCCTCGAGCCCATCAGATTCTCTGCTAGGCCAAAGCCGTAACGGCCGGCACGGTCGTGGCCGATCTGGGCAATCCAGGGCCAGACCGCCGCCGGAGGCGCATCGATCCAGATGCCTTCGGTGGACCGAACCGCCGGACGGCGGATCAACTCGTCCCCGGGAAGCGTCATCCGGCACTCTTCTTTGGTGGTGCCCCAATTGCGGTAATACCGACGCGTCGCATAGAGCACGGCGCCCGCTCCGGCGAGTCTTACCAGGTTCCCGACGGCGGAATGCGCTGTGCTCATGAAAGACCTGTGCTCATGGAAGACCTGTACCCATGGAAGACACTGTGCCCGGCCCTCTGCGACGACACTAGGGCCGGTGGTCCCTGATACCGCGGTCCGGGGTCCAGCAGACCCAAAGACCCCGTTGGTAGGGACTTCGGCCCCTATGGCGGCAGTCCGGCCAGTGGTCGGATCGAGTGGTACAGCCTTGAACTCTGAGGGCACAAGCGGCCCCGGAGTGGACAACCCTCCGGGACCCGCCGCGAAGTAGACGAAGATGAACAACGAGCACTCGGACCACGTTCTGAAGAATTTGACGGTGGACGTATCGATCGACGAACACCGAGGGCTGTCCCGCGCTAAGGCGCGATTGCGTTGGTGCGACAGGGAATCGCTGGGCTTCGGCGCGGCACGTTTGAGTCCGGTCAATAAAAACATCGCGGAGATCGGCAATGCCCTTGCGGTGGCGAGGGCATTGTCGGACCTCGGCAGACGGATACAGGCCGAAGCCGGGCATGAGATAGAGGCAGTCGCGCACGACCCCGCTCTGTTCCTCTACTGAGTTAGTAGCTACGGAGGACGGTAATGACCCACATCCAGGACCCGACGCGACGAGCTCAGCGGCGGGTGTTCCGCGATCGTCGTGAAGCCGGTCGCATCCTGGCCGATCTCCTCGGCGCATACCGCGGCGTCGAGGGTGTCGTCGTCCTCGGCCTCGCCCGCGGCGGCATCCCCGTCGCCTGGGAAGTCGCGGCGGCCCTGGGCGCACCGATGGACGCGTTCATCGTGCGCAAACTGGGAGTGCCCGGTCACGAAGAGTTCGCCATGGGTGCGCTGGCCAGCGGTGGACGGGTTGTCGTCAACGACGACGTGTTGCGTGCTCTGCGGGTGTCGCCGCAGCAGCTCCGCGATGTCGCCGAACGCGAAGGGCGGGAACTGATTCGGCGTGAGGCCGCCTACCGCGGCGACCGCGGGCCGGTCGAGGTCGCGGGAAAGACGGTGATTCTGGTCGACGACGGCCTGGCCACCGGCTCGAGCATGCTGGCCGCGATACAGGCGTTACGGGAGGCTGATCCGGCGCAGATCGTGGTCGCGGTTCCGGCGGCCCCCGAGTCCAGCTGTCGAGAACTCGCCGGCCTGGTCGATGACGTGGTGTGCGCGACGATGCCCACCCCCTTTCTCGCGGTGGGGGCGTCGTTCTGGGACTTCAAGCAGGTCAGCGACGAAGAGGTCCGCGACTATCTCGCCACGCCGACGGTCGGAGCGGCGACCGCGAGGATCCGGGTCAAGGAGACTCCTGCTGGGGTGATCGATCGCTGCGCCGTCGATGCGCCTGCCGGCGTGCCACCCGCGGAGGCGTTGGAGGAGATCGTCGGGGACGCGCGGATCGTGCTGATCGGCGAGAGTTCGCATGGCACCCACGAGTTCTACGAGGCGCGCGCGGCGATTACGAAGTGGTTGATACGGGAGAAGGGTTTCTGCGCGGTTGCTGCGGAGGCCGACTGGCCCGATGCGTACCGGGTGAATCGCTACGTCCGCGGCCTTGGCACCGACGCATCGGCCGAGCGAGCGTTGAGCGGGTTTGAGCGGTTCCCCGCCTGGATGTGGCGCAACACCGTCGTGCGTGATTTCGTCGATTGGCTGCACGCCCACAACCAAGAGCGTCGAGGGCACGGAGGCCGCCAAACGGGCTTCTACGGGCTGGACCTCTACAGTCTGCATCGATCGATTCAGGAAGTGATCGGCTACCTCGACAACGTCGACCCTCGGGCAGCGGCGCGGGCCCGGGACCGGTACGCATGCTTCGATCACGCCTCCGCCGACGATGGTCAGGCCTACGGGTTCGCGGCGGCCTTCGGCGCGGGCCTGTCCTGTGAACGGCAGGCAATCGATCAGCTGATCGAGATGCAGCGCAACGCATTGGAGTATGCGCGCCGCGACGGCCTGCTCGCCGAGGACGAACTGTTCTACGCGCAGCAGAACGCGCAGACGGTCCGCGACGCGGAGGTCTACTACCGGGCGATGTTCGGCGGCCGGGTCACCTCATGGAACCTTCGCGATCGGCACATGGCGCAGACGTTGCACGCGCTGCTGGCGCACCTGGACCGGCACGGCGAATCGGAGCCGGCCCGGATCGTGGTGTGGGCGCACAACTCTCATGTCGGCGATGCCCGGGCGACCGAGGTGGGATCCGATGGCCAGCTGACATTGGGGCAGTTGGTACGGGAGCGGTACGGGGAGGACACTCGATTGATCGGGTTCACCACGTATTCGGGCACCGTCACCGCAGCCAGCGAGTGGGGCGGGGTGGCGGAGCGTAAACAGGTCCGCCCGGCCCTCAACGGCAGCGTCGAAGAACTGTTCCACGAGACCGGCAGGCCGGAGTTCCTGGTATCGGCGGCGGTCAGTCGTGCCGTGAGCGAGCCGCTGGACGTGGTCCGCTTGGGGCGGGCGATCGGCGTGATCTATCTGCCTGCGACCGAAAGGCAGAGCCACTACTACCATGTCCGGCCAAGCGAGCAGTTCGACGCGATCATCCATATCGACAGGACTCTGGCGCTGCAGCCGCTGGAGGTGACGAGTACGTGGTCAGCGGGGGAGACGCCAGAGACCTATCCGACCGGATTGTGATGTCGCTGAACTCGATCGGGGAACGGGTGGCGGACGAAATGCGACCACCGACGGTCGTCACGTTGACCATGAATCCGGCGCTGGACATCACGTCCGAGGCCGACGTCGTCCGTCCTACCGACAAGATCCGTTGCGCCGGTGCACGGTACGACCCGGGCGGCGGCGGAATCAATGTGGCCCGAATCGCGCTCGTCTTGGGCGCCTCGGTGTCGGCGATATTTCCCGCCGGCGGGGCTTCGGGTGACCTCGTCTGCCGTCTCGTCCGCGATGCCGGTGTGCCGTTTCGCCGGATCGACATCACTGAGCCGACCCGAGAGAGCTTCACAGTCAACGAGCGCAGCTCCGGTAAGCAGTACCGTTTCGTCCTACCCGGGCCACGGCTGTCGATCGCAGATCAGGCGCGCTTGCTCGACGCAGTGCGCCACGCGGCGACCGGCGCTGCGTTCGTCGTGGCCAGCGGCAGCCTTCCGCCCGGCGTCCCGCCGGACTTCTATCAACGAGTGTCCGATTTGTGTGGCAAGGTCGACGTTCCGCTGGTTCTGGACACTTCCGGCGGTGGTCTTACTCATGTCCGCAGCGGGGTGTTCCTACTCAAGGCCAGCGTGCGCGAATTGCGGGAATGCGTTGGCCGTGAATTGGCAACCGAGGCCGATCAATTGGCTGCGGCCAGCGAACTCGTCGATCGTGGCGTCGCACATGCCGTGGTGGTCTCGCTGGGCTCGCAGGGCGCATTGCTGGCGACTGCTCAGCACCGACAGCGGTTCTCGGCCGTACCAGTTCGAACGGTCAGCGGTGTGGGAGCCGGGGACGCGATGGTCGCCGCGATGGTCGTCGGCCTGAGCCGAGATTGGTCGCTCACCGAGTCGGTGCGCTTCGGAATCGCCGCCGGGGCGGCCATGCTGCTGACGCCTGGGACCGCGGCGTGCGCCCGGGACGATGTGGAGCGCTTCCTCGGTATCGTTCCCCGGGCCGAGGACGTCAACGTTATTCGCGCATGACGTTGTTCGCGCATGAGGTTACGGAAGCCGGTACACGGCCGCGCCGGCAGTGATACCGGCGCCAGCGGCGACCAGGAGGACGCGGCTTCCCCGTTCGACCGTGCCGGCCGCCGCCCGGTCGAATGCGGCAGCCAGCGAGGCGGTATGCATGCCCGGGTCGTCCGCCACGGTGATTTCACCAAGCGGCACCCCTAGCTGACCGGCGAGGGCGGTGCGGAAGGCGCTGGTCGCCGGGGCGGCGGCAATCACATCGATGTCAGCTAGTACCAGCGCCGTTTCACGGAGGCATTCTTCGACCGCGCGAGCGGCCGCAGCGGCGAATCCTGCGTCTTTGGTGTCCGACGACCTGAAGCGAAGTACGTTGCGACCGTCGACCAGTCCGACTGTGGCGTTGAAACTTTCGCCATCGTCTGGATCGCTGACCCAGCGGATGTGCTCAAGTCCGAAATCGTCGTCGGTCCAGTCGCACAAGAGGGCCGCTCCCGCGGGAGTGAACGGAAAATCCTCACTCATTCCATGCCCGGGGCTGGCGTCGCTGGCGATCACCAGCGCACATTCGATTGTCCGTGACTTGAGAAATCCATCGACGATCTGCAATGCGTTAAGCACCCCGCAGGTTCCGTTGGCGATATCGAAGGAGAAGGTGCCGTGCGTACCGGCGTGCGGATCCTCGGGGTTGGCGCCGATGTCTTCCTGGATCATCGCCGCCAGCGCGGGCTCGCCCAGATTTCGATCCCGGTAGATTCCCGCGTTGAGAAGTAGGTCTATCTCGTGCGGGGTTCGGCCGGCGCGCCCGAGACATTCCTTCGCGGTCCTGATTGCAAGCCGTAGAGCACTGCGCCGGGTGCGCCATCGGCCCTCGGTGAGTGCCACCTGCTCAATTACCGTGCCCATATTGCGCCACCAATTCCTCATCCAGGGTTACAAGCAGAACGCCGATCTCCAAGCCGGATGCCAAGGCGATGAGCGCGATGGTTTCCCCGGGCCGAATATGTCCGGATTCGAGTTCTTCGATCAAGGCAACGGTGTGTGTCGTCGAGGCGGTATTGCCGTAGCGGTCGACGGTGATCACCGCGTCGTGTCGCGGACTCTCCCCGAAGGATGCGGATACCTCGGCCATGCCTTTCCGAATTGCGCGTGCTGAGGTCTGATGTGTGATCACGTGATCGATGTCGTGCATCGAGATGCCGGCCGCGTCGAGCACCTCATGCAGTAGCAATGGGGTATTCGACAGCGCGGCGCGATGAATTCCTCTGGCGTCAGTGAACATTCGGGCGCCTGGATCGTGGCCTTTCGGATAACCGACGCAGAGCCGACTGTAATCGGCAACGGTGGTGAAGCCGGCCACCTTGATCCCGTCCGACTCCGCTGGGGCTCGCTCGAGAAGAAGCGCCGCACCCGCATCGCCGAGGGTCAGCGAGGCCAGCTCCCTGCTCAAGATGTTGCGGACGTGCCGGGCGGCATTGTGGCCGAGTTGCGAGATGTATTCGCCGCTGACCACCAGCGCACGTTCGGCCGATCCCTGCCGGATCCAGTTGTTGGCCACGGTGACGCCGGTGAGCATTCCCGCGCACGCATTCGATAGGTCGAACGTCAGCCCGGTCCGCGCGCCGATCGCGTTGGCCACAAAGCGGCTCATGGTTGGCTCCAGCCACTGCGTCAGGCCGCCGTGAAACTTCGTGATGCTGCAGCTGATCACGACGTCGACCGATGCGCCGGGGCGTCCCGCCCTATCGAGGCAGTCGAACGCGGCTGCGGTGGCGAGGCTGTATGAGTCCTCGTCGCCGACCGATACGCGACGGTCGCGGATGCCGGTCAACCGTTCGAGGTCGATATGCGTGTGGTGGCGTGTTCGCGACATCAGCTCGGAGGTACTCAGGTGCGTCGCCGGCAGGTGGCGGCCAAGTCCGGCCAGCCTCGCGCGAAACGGAGCGCAGGACTGGCCGTCCGGAGGCTCCATCACCAGCCAGCGCGTTGTCCCCATGGCCACATCGTCGTCTCGCTGGGAGGATTCCGATAGGGAACTCAGATGCAGGCAGCAGCGACCAAAGGCCCTAACTCGTCGGCACTGCTCGCGCTACCGTGCAGCCATGAATGCCGTGCCGGGGTCCCACCCTGCTCACACGGCTTCTGGCGCCGGATCAAGAGCTGACCTTGTGTTCCCGGGGTTGCAGCAGTTTCGAAGTTACCGAATGGCCTGGCTGCGAGCCGATCTGACGGCAGGTATAACCGTCGCCGCCTACCTGATTCCCCAGGCGATGGCGTACGCGACCCTCGCCGGGCTCTCGCCGGTGGCGGGGCTGTGGGCCGCGCTCGTCCCGCTGGCTGTGTACGCCGTGCTCGGATCGTCCCGGCAGCTGGCGGCAGGCCCGGAGGCCAGCACCACGGCAATGACCGCCGCGACGCTCGGACCGATCGCCGGAGGTGACCCCGGGCGCTACGCGGCCTTGGCCGCAGCTCTCGCGTTGCTCGTCGGTGTCATCTGCCTGGTGGGCGGTATTGCCCGACTCGGCTTCATCGCCAACCTGCTGTCACGCCCGATACTTGTCGGCTATATGGCGGGCGTCGCGTTGGTGATGATTGCCGGCCAGCTGGGAAAGGTCACCGGAACGGAGTCATCGGGCTACGAATTTCTCGGACAGGTAACCACCTTTGCCAAACACATCATCGATATTCATTGGCCGACTTTGATCTTGGCGACCGCTGTGGTCGTCGTGCAGGTTGTGCTGTCGATGCGCGATAGCCGCCTGCCCGGACCTCTGATCGCCGTTGCCCTGACATCGGCTGCGGTGATGGTCTGGTCATTGGAGACGCGAGGGATCGCGGTGGTCGGATCCGTTCCGACCGGCCTGCCGAGCTTGGAGATCCCAGCGCTGCATCCTGCCGACCTGACGGCGTTGATCTTCCCCGCCGCGGGTATCGCAATGGTGGCTTTTTCCGACAACGTGGTGACCGCACGGGTCTTCGCTGCGCGGCGGGGAGAGGAGATCGATACCAATGCCGAGATGCGCGCGCTGGGTGTGTGCAATCTCGGCGTCGGGCTGACTCAGGGCTTCCCGGTCGGGTCGGATGAGACGCGCACCGCGATGAGCTGCGCGTTGGGCAGCCGCACGCAGCTATATTCACTGACGGTTCTGGGTGCTGTGTTCCTGGTCCTGACGCTGGGGGGTGGGTTGATTGCGGCGGTGCCCCTCGCCGCCTTGGGTGCGCTGGTTCTGGTGGCGGCGGTGCAGCTGATCGACCTGTCGGAGTTTCGTCGCCTGGCGCGTTTTCGGCGCAGCGAGTTGATTCTTGCGTTTGCCACTACTGCGGCGGTTGTGAGCCTGGGGGTGCTCTACGGCGTGCTGGTCGCCGTCGCGCTGTCCATCCTCGATCTGCTGCGCCGGGTGGCGCGGGCGCACGACAGTGTTCTCGGCTTCGTCCAAGGTCTGCCGGGAATGCACGACATGGACGACTATCCGCAAGCGGAGTTGGTGGCCGGCCTGGTGATCTACCGTTACGACGCCCCGTTGTGCTTCGCCAACGCCGAGGACTTCCGCAGACGAGCCCTGCAGGCAGTCGACGACTACCCGCCACCGGTTAAGTGGTTTGTGCTCAATGCCGAAGCAAACTCGGAGGTCGATCTTACGGCGCTGGACGCTCTAGAGAGGCTGCGGCGAGAGCTGGGCCGACGCGGGGTGGTCTTCGCCATGGCGCGGGTCAAGCAGGATTTGCGGGATGCATTGCAGGCGGCCGGGATGCTGGACGCGATCGGTGACGATCACATCTACGCGACGCTGCCCACCGCCGTTGCCGCCTTCCGGCAACGGGACGGTGTCACCGGGGACTGACCTTGGGGGCGCCGCCGAACCTGAAACGGCGTCCGGTGATTCGGGTTGGCAGCACCCGGACGAAGTGGTCTTTGACCGTTGCGGTCCACGGGAGTAGATCGGCCCGTTCGGCATCCTCGAATTCTTCCGCTGTGTGCAGGCTGCGTGACACACCTTTGAGGATCACGCTCCACCCCTCGGTCGAGCTGTAGCCGTCGGCCTCAAAAAGAACCTCTTTATTGATGGCACTGCTGATCAGCTTCGTTCCCTCGGCGGTCCGGAACAACACCGTGCGCCGCTGGACCACGAAATTGACCGGAAAAATCTCGGGCTGTCCGTCGGCGACGGTGACCAGCCGACCGAGCGGAGCGCTTGAAAGAAGTTGCCAGCATTCACTTTCGGGCAGAATGGTCACCGGCCGGTCGGTGGCGTCACTGGTCATAGGGTTCCCATCGCTTCCCGAACATTTGCGATCACGTTAGCCGACCGCGGCCCGGGGGCCGCAAGGCATTGTTCACTTGCGCCGAGGACCAAAGTCACCAACCCGCGTTTCGGTGCCACGGTCCGGTAACCAACCCCGGCGGGGGATCGTTGCGGTTCTGCACTGGTCCCCAGCAAAGGTGACTTACGTCCCTATCGACGAATGGCGGGGCCCGAGCAAACTGAGTGTCCGTTGAGCGTCCCCGAACGTCGATCACAACCGAGACCGGAGGTAACACTCGAGATGGCCGTGCAGTTTCCTGATGACGCCACCGTTCTAGCCGCTCTGACGTTGGCGACCCGGGCACCGTCAGTACACAATTCACAGCCCTGGTTGTGGCGGGTAGGACCGCACAGCCTGCATCTTTACGCCGACCGTGCGATGCAGCTCAAGCACACCGACCCCGACAGCCGTGATCTCATCGTCAGTTGTGGTGCAACGCTGCATCACTGTGTGGTCGCGCTCGCCGCGATGGGATGGCGGGCGACGGTTCACCGACTCCCAAATCCCGCCGAGCCCGACCACCTCGCCGCGATTTCGCTGAGCCGCCACACTGCAGGTGAAACCGACGTCGCGTTGGCCGCCGCCATCGCCCGCCGTCGCACCGATCGACGGAACTTCGGCTCGCGCCCGGTGGAACTCCGCGATATCGCGTGGATGGGTGCCCGCGTGGCACGCATGGGGGTATCGCTTCGCCGGGTCGAGACCACCACCGACTTTAAAGCGATCCTGACCGAGGCGATGTGGCAGCACGCGCTCGACTCGGACTACGCCGCCGAGCTGGTGACCTGGAGCGGTCGATTCGCCGCCGAGGTCGGGGTGCCGGCGCGCAACACGCCAGAGACCGACCCGGCGGCCGCGGTACCGGTGCGGGTATTCGCCGGAGCCGCATTAGATCAGTCGCCGCATTCGCCACCGGAATACGACAACGGTGTTCTCCTGGCGCTGGGAACGACTGGCGACGACCAGACAAGCAGACTGCGCGCCGGGGAGGCGACCAGCTCGGCACTTCTCACCGCGACGGCGCGGGGTTTGGCCACCTGCCTGGTATCGGAGGTTCTGGAGGTGGGCGAAACCCGAAAGATCCTGCGGTCGGAGATCTTCGACGATCGGCACTACCCGCAGATGCTCATCCGGGTCGGCTGGGCTCCCGCCGATGCGGATCCGCTGCCGGCCACTCCGCGGCGCCCGGTCGGCGAGCGGGTGACGCGGTTGGACGGCACTCCATTCGTCGGGCCCGGCGACAGGTAGGGGCCGTTCTGGGGCGCCCCGGGCGCCCTGACTGCACAATCCCCGGGTACGTCCGGGTTTGAGTTCTGGTCTCGGGGGAACGCTGTCCCGCATGAGAGCCCTGCATCCATAGCATGACTCGGTGACCGAGGAGGCGCAGAGCTCGCTGACGGTGTCCCGCGCCCACCACGACGACGTCGGCGCTGTCCGGAATGTCCGGTCGAGTTGCCGACTCCGGGTGCCCGGCCAGCCACAAAGAAGTCATGCCCTGGCGTCTACCCCGCACGGGTGCGACCAAACCGCGGTCTGGCCTGCCCACGTTCCGGACAGAACCGCCGCGCAATGCGACGTCAGCGCCTACGGTTCGATGCGATGGACTTCAGCTCTGCGCGGGCGCCCGCCGAAACGGCGGCGGTCACCGGCCCGGTGCCGTCCCCATGGTCGCACGATGGACGGATCGACCCGCAGGTCGACGACCAGGAGAAGCCCGGTCGGCAGTTGCGCGGCTGGACAAACCGGTTTGTGTCCGTCATCGCCTTTGCCGTCGCGGTCCTCACCGTCTGGCAGGTGTTCCGTCCGCTGTCCCAGGGCAGCCAGTACTACCTGATAATTTTCCTCGCCGGATCCCTCCCGCTGGTGTATCTGGTCTACCGGTCCGGACTGCCCCGCCTCGATCCCGAGGACCGACCGGGCGTGCTCGATTGGCTGCTGGCCGCGGTCACCTTGCTGGTCTGTCTGTACCCGGTACTCGCGGTGCGGATCGGATCCGGTGGTGGCGGGTACGACGCGTTCCTGGACCGGCAGGGACTGCTCGAACCGCTGGACGTGGTGATGGGCGCATTGCTGCTGGTGCTCGTCCTGGAGGCCTGCCGGCGCACCACCGGCTGGGCGCTGCCGGTGGTGTGCGGGTTGTTTCTCGGCTACGGGTACTACGGCGGCCTGCTCCCGCAAGGCTGGGCAATCGCGCACGCCGGGCTCGACTTCGACCAGATCATCGATGCGCTGTACAACTCCGGCAGCGGATTCTTCGGAACCCCGCTGGACGTGGCCGCCACCTACATCGTGCTGTTCACGATCTACGGCGCGGTCCTCGAGTACTCCGGCGCGGCACGGTTCTTCGTGAATCTGTCGGTGGCGGCGTTTCGGCGTTCGGGTAGCGCGGCCGGCCGCACCACGGTCGCCTCCGGATTCCTGCTCGGCACCGTGTCGGGCTCGGGGACCGCGACCGCGGTCAGTGTCGGCGCGGTCACCTGGCCGATCATGCGGCAGGCGGGCTACAGCCCGGAGCGGGCCGGCGGGGTGTTGGCGGCGGCGGGAGTCGGCGCGCTGCTCTCGCCGCCGACATTGGGTGCGGCTGCCTTTATCGTCGCCGAGTACCTCGAAGTGTCTTATCTGACGGTGCTCGGCTGGGCGACGATCCCGACCATTCTCTACTACCTGGGCATCCTGCTGGCCGTCGAGATCGATGCTCGCCGGTTCGATCTGCGCGCGGCCCAGCCCGATGCACAATCACCGTGGAAACTGCTGGGCCGCTTCGGGTATCACTTCTCCTCGCTCATCGCCATCGTCGTGCTGCTGGCGATCGGGATGTCGGCGACCCGCGCCGTGGTGTACGCCACGATCCTGGCTGTCCTGCTGTCCTTCCTGGACCGCCGTCATGCGATGACGCCCCGGCGACTGTTCGACGCCCTGAGCGCCGGCGTCAGGGGCGTGCTGCCGGTTGTCGCGGTGTGTGCCGCTGCCGGTGTCATCACGGCGATGACCACGAAGACCGGTCTTGGCGCACAGTTTTCGTCCGTGCTGGTCGGTGGGGTAGGCGCAATCACCGACAACCGCACGGCAATGCTGGCGCTGACGGCCGTGTTCGCCGCAATGGCGCTCGCCGTGCTCGGCCTCGCGATTCCGGTGACCGCGTCTTTCGTCATCGGTTGGGTCATCATCGGCCCGGCACTGCTCGCCCTCGACGTTCCGGCCCCCGCGGCGGCCATGTTCGTCTTCTACTACTCGGTGCTCTCGGAGGTCACTCCGCCGACCGCACTGGCCGCCGTCGGCGCCTCCGCCGTCACCGGCGGCCGGGCAATACCCACGATGTGGCAGACGCTGCGCTACGCAGCGCCCGCGTTCCTGGTGCCCATCGTGTTCGTGCTGACCGGACCCGGCGAGTATCTGCTGGGACGCGGCTCCGCGGTCGGCGTAGTGTGGGCGAGCGGAGCAGCGTGTGTCGGAATCATGGCACTGTCCTTCGCGGTCGGCGGCTGGGCGCTGGGCGTGGGCGCCATGCGACCGGTGGCCAGGGTTGTCTGCGGGATCGCAGCCATGCTCCTGCTGTTCCTGGCTCCCGCTACCATCGCGGCGGGACTGGCATTGCTGGTTGCTGCGGTCGCATGGACCATCATCGATAAAGGGAGAAGGACATGAGGAGTGCCGTCAGGGCCTTCACGGTGCTGATGCTGGCCGCCGTCACGGCGACCGGCTGTGGTGGCAGACAGGACGCACCAACCGCCGACTCGGGAGGTGAGCTCACCTGCGAGGTGGGCACGGATACGCGGGTGAGCATCGCTACCGGCAACGCCACCGGGGTGTACTTCTCGCTGGGAAATGCCTATGCGCAGCAGATTTCGGAGGCCACGGTCGGCAAGGTTAAGGCAACAGCCGCCGAGACGGGGGCGTCGGTGCAGAACATTCAGCAGTTGGTAGCCGGGAACTATCAAGTCGCGTTCTCGTTGGCCGACAGTGCCGCCGACGCGGTCGACGGCAAAGGCAGCTTCGACGGGAACAAGCAACCCGTGCAGGCCATTTCGCGGATCTACCCGAACTACACCCAGGTCATCGTCAAAAACGGCAGCGGCATCGCATCGGTCGCGGACATGAGGGGTAAGCGGATCTCCACCGGTTCACCCGGGTCGGGCACCGAGGTCATCGCCAATCGGCTGCTTACCGCCGCGGGCCTAAATCCGGAGACCGACGTCTCCGCGCAGCGGCTCGACCTCACCAAGACGGTCGACGGTATGAAGGACGGCGCCCTAGACGCGATGTTCTGGTCCGGCGGTCTGCCGACGCCCGGGATCACCGATCTGCTGACGGCGGCCCGTGACGACGTCGCCTTCCTCGACGTCACGCCCGAGCTGGCCAAGATGCGGGAATTCAGCCAGGTCTACGACGAGGGAGTCATACCGGCCGACACCTACGGGCTGCCGGCCGATGTCAAGACCATCGTGGTGCCCAATCTGCTGTTGGTGCGAGATGACCTCGACGCCAACCTGGCTTGTGTGCTCACCAACATCCTGTTCGAGCGTAAGCCGGAGCTGGAGAAGGTGGTCAGTGCGGCGAAGGGCATCCGGCTCGAGGATGCTCGCGACACCGCGCCGGTCCCGTTGAATCGCGGCGCCGAACGGGCACTGGACGACCTGGACGCTCCGAAGTAGCTGCGGGTCAGCGGATCTGCCAGCCGGTGGCCGGATCGAGGGCCAGGCTGGCGGCGTCGACGGCTTCGAACAGGTTGATCGGGATGGTGTTGAGCTCGTTCTTGGCGGTGACGTAGTCGGTGCCTTCCCAGCCGTTACTCATGGCCAGGATTCCCGCGCCGTCCGTGCCGGGACTTCTCGAGTCGTACACCACCGCCCCGTGCACCTGTAATGCGCGCAGGATGACCTGAGTCGACGGCGCGTACCCGCTGATGTCGACGTCGGGGCGCAACCGCAGCACCGTACCCATCGGGATACCGTCGGAGGCGCTGCCATCGCCGGCGCGGGCCGGCCAGACATAGCCGGCGCCAACGTCTTTGGCGATGGTGATGCCCAGCATGTGGTCGATGTAGCCCCGGTCCAGATCGTCTGGACGCAGGATCATCGGCAGGTAGGGCAGCCTGGAGGCGTTTGCATGTCCGATCTGCGGGTACAGCGGTGAGCTCATGTCGTACTGCGCACCTGCCTCGGCGATCCAGCTGGAACCCCAGATCGCCGCATAGGCGGCGTTGCCGAGGATGTCGAGGATCCCGGCGCCCGGCAGCTCGACACCGTTGGCGACGTTGTAGAGCTCCTGGGAGACACACGTCCCCTCCTGGAACACCAGCAGATGGCGGTCCCAGGCCGGATACGACGGCATGCCCTCGACCAGCGGGCGGTCCGGGATCGCGTAAGGCCGGTCGTCGATGCCGGGTCCGGTGGTCGAATACCCGCGGTTGAACACCACGTCTTCCGTGGGATGATCGGCGCCGACGATGTTCACCGGGATGCCACCGGTGCTGCCCATCCATTCGTTCCCGGCCCAGGCCGCGCGCAGGGTCGCACCCCGGCTGCCGCCCAGCAGCTCGATCCACGCGTCGGACTCGGGCATCGCCGGGAGGCCGCGCAGATCGGCGTGAAAGATGGTGTCGGCCGGCAGCAACGTGCATCCGCAGAACGTCGACAGCGGCGGCGCCTCCGGTGGCTGTGCGCCGGGGCCGATCACCACGCTGACCGGGACGTCGGTGAGCCCGCCGTGGCCGTCATCGATGGTGACGGTGAACGCATCCGATGTGTCGTAGGGCAGCGCGTGGGTATGCGCGGCGTAATACCGTGCGGCCGCTGAGGGGGTGTAGGTGAAGGTGCCGTCTGTGTGCACGACGACCGAACCCTTCAGGGTCGATTCCGGACCGCGGTAGGTCAGGGGGTCGCCGTCCGGGTCGATCCCGCCGACGGTGCCGATGACCATCGCCGTGCTCGGGTCGGGATCATTGATCTGTACTGTGCCCGTGGGTATTTCGTTGGCCGCACCGATGCGTACGTTGACCGCGAGTTCGGTCTCGGCGCCCCACTTGTCGGCGACGGTCACGACGAACGAGTCGGTCTTGTCCGCCGCGGTAGCGTCGGCGGCTGCTGCTCGGTGACGTGCCGCCGCGGTCGGCGTGTAGGTGAAGGTGCCGTTGCCCGAAACCTCGACGCTGCCCTTGGCGGTGACGATCGTGGTGGCCAGATAGCTGACGCTGTCCCGATTCGGGTCGGTTGCTTGCGCTCGGCCGGTCACCGCTCCGGTAGCTGTGTCCGGCGCGCCGGCCGTGATCGCGCCCCGGCGGGGGGCCGAGTTGATCGGCACGACAGTGGTATTCACCCTGACCGATGCGGCGCCCCCGTGGACATCGGTAGCCGTCACCGAGAATCCGTCGGATCTGAAGAACGGTAGGAAGCGAGCCAGCACGCGCGCCAACACCGTTGGCGTGTAAGTGAAATTTCCCGCACCATCGCCGGCGACCTTGCCCAGAACCGGTCTGGTGGCGGTATAGGTCAAGGGGTCGGCGTCTGGATCGGTGGCGGTGACCACAACCCGGGTGACACCGGAGAGGGGGTCGGGATCGTCGACCGACGCGGTCACCGAGGGCGCCGCGTTGGCCGTGGCGGCCGCGGCGACAGGCCCGCGCAGCGCAGCCCCTTGCGCTGGCTCGCGGCGCGCGGCGGCGAGCACCGCAACGGCTGCTTCACTCGGTACGGGGGCGGAGGGTACGGAGTCATCGTCGGGGACTGTCGGCAGCGTGTCGACGTCCTGCAGTTCCGTCGCCTCCGCAGGAGGTATTTCCTGTGTGGTGATTCGCACTCTGCTGGGACGGGCCGGACGATCCGCGAGGACGTCTTCGTTTGGCTCCCTGTCGTTTGGCTCGCTGTCGTTTGGCTCCCTGTCTTCAAAGAACGTGCCGTCCTCGAGGGATTCGATGCCGTCAACCCGGCCGGAGCGATCGGCTTCCGTGTCCTGTCCGCCGACCGGACCGTCCGGCTCGGCGGTGGCGCCATCGCTGACGCCCGGACCGCCAGAACGCATGCCAGCGGCATCGGCGCTGTCCACTGACGCCGATGCGCCGCTGGAGTCAGCGGCGGCCGGACCCAATCCACCGATGGCGATCCCGACACCGACGCCGACGGAAACGGCAACGCCGACAACGCGACCCGCATCTCTGCCAGTTGCCATGGATGCCCCCTCAAGCGCACTTGACGCTAGTCCTGTGCAGCTGAGGACGCAGGGGAACCCGCGAAAAACCCGCCGGTCGGCGTTCAGTGCGGTTGATCGGCGCAGGTGGACTCGACTGCCAGACTGCGCCGCGGCGGGTGCGATCAGACGCGGGGCCGGTAACCTTCGGTGCCATGAGCCCAGGTGCATTCACGGTGGCGCGATGAGCGGGGGTCTGTTCGCGCTCCTCGACGACGTCGCGGTGTTAGCCCGGCTGGCGGCCGCCTCGGTCGATGACATCGGCGCAGCCGCGGGCCGAGCGACCGCCAAGGCCGCCGGGGTGGTCATCGACGACACCGCGGTGACACCGCAGTACGTGCACGGCGTCACCGCCGAACGCGAACTCCCGATCATCAAACGCATCGCGATCGGGTCGCTGCGCAACAAGGTCCTCTTCATCCTGCCGGCCGCGCTATTGCTCAGCCAGTTCGCGCCCTGGCTGCTCACCCCGATCCTGATGCTCGGGGCCACCTATCTGTGCTACGAGGGTGCGGAGAAGGTGCTAGGCAAGGTTTTTCGGCACGACGCACAGGAGGCGCAGCGTCTGCCTGCCACCGTTGTCGGCGCGGACGCCGAGCGATACATGGTCACCGGCGCGATCCGCACCGATTTCATCCTCTCGGCGGAGATCATGGTGATCGCCCTCAACGAGGTGGCCGACCAGTCGTTTCTGCCGCGGTTGATCATCCTGCTGGTGGTCGCCGTGATGATCACGTTGGCGGTGTACGGGGTCGTCGCCGGAATCGTCAAGATGGACGACATCGGTCTAAGCCTCACCCAGCGCTCCTCGGGGTTCGCCAAGAAGGTCGGCCGGGGCCTGGTCGCAGGCATGCCCAGGCTGCTGTCCGCGCTGACGGTGGTGGGCACCGTGGCCATGCTGTGGGTGGGGGGGCACATCCTGCTCGTCGGCACCGACGAACTCGGCTGGCACGCGCCCTACGGCCTGGTCCACCACGTCGAAGGGTATGTCCACCACGTCTCAGGGGTGGGCGCCGCGCTGGCCTGGTTGGTCAACACGGCGGCCTCGGCCGTCGTCGGACTCGTGGTGGGACTCGTGGTCGTCGCCATCATGCATGTGCTGCCGTTCGGGAAGAAAGACAAGCACGGCAGCACTTCCTGACGTCCTGGTGGACGGTTGGGTCGTCAGCCCGCGATGCCGGCGACGATCCGGTCGCAGACGGCATACATTTCCTCGCGCGCACGCTGACGATCCTCGGCACGTGACACATAGAGTGCGGCCTCGTCGAGCGCGCCAAGAAGCACGTGGGCGGTTGGCCGCAGCGGCTGCTCGGGGATTTCGCCTTGCGCCACCGCCTGAGTGAGCAGACCCTCGATGACACCCAGGGCGTACTTCACGCCGACCTCCCGCCAGCGATCCCAACCCAGCACCGCGGGCGCATCGACCAGAAGGATCTGCTGGACGTCGGGGGCCGCGCACAGGTCGAGGAAGAGCCGTGCTCCGAGTCGCATCGCCGCCATCGGGCCGGTGGGCTGTTGAGCGGCGATGCCCCGGGCGACGTCGGTGACAAGCTGCGCTTCGAGGCTTTCGTGGACGGCGGCGAACAAGTCCGTCTTGTCTTTGAAGTGGTGATACAGCGCACCTCGAGTCACCCCGGCGGCTTCGACGATCGCTTGTGTCGATACCTCGGCGAAGCCTTTCGTGGAGAACAGCTTTCGCCCGGCGTCGATGAGTGTTGCGCGGGTAGCTGCCGTGCGCTCCGCCTGGGTGCGTCGGGCAGGGGAATCTCCGCTGCCCCTTACCGATGTATTGATTTACATACCGCCTGCATGTAATTTCATACTGAGTGTTTGTAAGTTGCGCTGAAAGGATACCCCGCCCGCGGATCCTCCATGGCCGCGCCGGCCGACCGAGCGGAAGAAATCTGATGACCGACGAGTTCGCCACCCACCGACGCAGCGCCGAAGGAATCAGCTTCACCGACGTGGGCGAGGGCCCGGTGACGCTGTTCGTGCACGGGGTGTTCACCAACGGAAGGCTCTGGCGAAACTGCGTGCGCCGGCTGTCGGATCATCGTCGTTGTATCAGCATTGACCTTCCCGGGCACGGGCATACCCCTCCGGTGGGGGAGCCCTCGGTGTGGGGTTTGGCCGACGCGGTGTGCACAGTCATCGACGCGCTGGACTTGCGTGAGATTCACCTGGTCGGCAACGACACCGGCGGGGCGGTGTCGCAGGTCGTCCTGACCCGCGATACGTCGAAGTTCGCCACCTTCGCTCTCACCAACTGCGACACCGAAGGGAACTTTCCGCCACGGGCATTCCTGCCCGCGGTGTGGGCGGCCAAGGCCGGCCTGTTTCGGGTGAGTAAACCGCTGGTGCGACTACCCAAGATCGCAAAGCAGATTTACCGCACCGGCTATCAGAACGTGTCTGCGGTTCCCGACGATGTCATCGTCGACTATCTGGCACCGATCCTGGGCACGGCCGAAGGTGCTCGATTCATGACCGCCCTGTTGTCCTCGATGTCGCCCGAGCAGCTCGCTCCGATCCGGCCGCTGCTGGCAACCTGTGAGGTGCCGACGGCCATCGTGTGGGGCACCGGCGATATCTTCTTTCACCGTCGCTGGGCCGACTGGCTGGTCGATCTCATTCCTGGCGCCGAGCATGTCGTGGAGATCCCGGGAGGTCGGCTGTTCTACCCGGATGAGCGCGCCGACGAACTGGTCGACGCGCTGGAAGCGCACTGGCGCCGTCACGGCGGCTGACTCGGGGCGTCAGTCGTCACTGCCGTCGCGGTCGCCCACGAACGCGAGCACTCGGGCGTCCCGGCTGGAGAACCGGCCCGCCTCCTCACCGCCGTGACTCACGATGCCGCGACATATCAGCCTGGGTCGCGAATTGCCGCATCGAACAGCCATGGCTTAACTTTCACGGCAGTCGTCGGCAGAAGGATTCAGTCGAGCCGCAGGCTCCCGACACTGAGGCCGTCGTGCAGCCCGAGCATTGCCGGGACGGCCTCGCAGGTGACCAATCCGTCGTGTTCGGTCAATTCGTCTACGATCGCGTAGCTTGCCGCGATGTGCGCCGCGGTGTCCACGATCACCGTGCTCACCGGCACATGCCGGGCCAGTTGGAGGAAGCGGTCGCCGTGCGGCCGACTGGCTCCCAGATAGCCCCACATTCCGCGCAACACGGTTGCACCGCTGGTGTGCTCGGAGTCCTTGAGGCGCTGGATCAATGCCCGGTGGATCGGTTGGCTGCCGATCCGGGTGTCTTCGGAGGTCCGCACGGTCAGCTTCTGGAACGGGCTCGCGTCCGCCAGGTCTCGGGGGTCGGCCAGTTGCCTGCCGCGGTTCTTGCAGACCAGTATCCGGTCGACGGTGAACAACAGGTCGGGCAGAATCCCGCGCAACTCTTCGACTGCGTCGGCCGTCTGCGCGAGGGTGCCCACCCCGGCGATCAGCAGCGGTACTTCGGAGTTGCTGCCGAAGAAGTGCGCGCGACGCCGACGGCCTGCGACGGTGCCGTCGACCCCGAGAAACACCTCGGCGGCGGCGAACCCGTGACGATGCAGGATGTCGCAGACCGCCATGTATCCCGGGCCCCCGGCGATGCGGTGTTTGCGGCCGAGGAACACCGACAGGCGCACATCGCCGGCCTGCTCTGGTGTGGTGGGCAGACCGTGGTCGCGCCGCAGCGTGATCACCCCTCGGCTGGTCAGCGCGGCCACCGGGTCGGTCAACGCGAGAATCTGCTCCGGGCGATCGATCGCGTAGACGGTGACCGGGGCGTTCTCGGCCATGGTCAGCGAGCGGTCGCTGAGCACGACGTTGGAGACGCCGAAGCCCGCGATGCCGCGCAGTAACACGCTGACGGCGATTTCGCGTTCATGGAACAGCTGCAGCATCGCATCGGCCAGGAACTTGCCGTCGGCGCGTTCCTGCTCGGCGAAATAGGCTGTCAGAGTGAGGGTTTGGTTACTCACAGGTGGGCCCCCAAGATCTGGCCCAACCATGCCGCGGGTAGTCCCAGCGCGACACTGACGACGATATTGGCCGCCGCGGGCCAAGTCTGGCGTTCCTCGGCCAGGCGCTGCGTCTCGAACATCCAGGTGGAGAAGGTGGTGTAGGACCCGCAGAAGGCGGTGCCGGCCAGCAGCGCGATATGCGGGCTGAAGGCCAGACCCGCCACCAGGCCAAGCAACGCCGCCCCGCTGATGTTGACGACCATGGTGCCGACCGGAAAGCGTCCCGATGACCGTCGGGAGACCTCGCGGTCCACCACGAACCGCGCCACCGCGCCGATTCCGCCGATGACGGCGACGCCCATCCAGACCAGTGCCGTCGTCATCTGCGCACCCGGACCCGACGCACCGCAGCGGTGCCGAGATAGACGGCGAACAGGCCCGCCACGACGCTGGCGGAGATGTAGCCCGCGGCCAGGCCGTAGTGGCCGTGCTCGAACATCTTGAGGGTCTCGACCTGCATGGTGGAAAACGTGGTGAGACCACCGCAGAACCCGGTGCCCAGCAGCGGGCGGCGATAGTTCGACACGGGAAGGCGTTCCAGCAGGCGGGTGACGAACACGCCAAGCAGCAAGGCGCCGACGATGTTTGCGACGAATGTCGGCCATGGCCAGTGCCCGGGGTCCGGCGCTGCGAGCTCCTCGAGTCCGGCACGCGCCAGGGTGCCCAGCGCTCCTCCGGCGAAGACCGCGGCGATCTCCCGGCGGTCGTAGGCCATCAACGAATTATGCACACCCCCCATCGGGTTCTGCGCGGGGAGGTGGACGTAGCAGAATCGACACCATGGCGAACCCCCGGGCCGGTCAGCTGGCACAACCCGAAGACCTCATCGACGTCGCCGAAGTCGTGACGGCGTACTACACCGTCGCTCCGGATCCCGACAACATCGACCAACGGGTGGCCTTCGGCACCTCCGGACACCGCGGGTCGAGTCTTGACGCCGCCTTCAACGAGCCGCACATTCTGGCCACTACCCAGGCCATCGTGGAGTACCGGGCTTCACAGGGCACCACGGGTCCGCTGTTCATCGGACGGGACACCCACGCTCTTTCCGAACCGGCCTGGGTGTCGGCGCTGGAGGTGCTGGCCGGCAACGACGTCGTTGCCATGATCGATGCCGCGGACCGCTACACCCCCACCCCGGCCGTCAGCCACGCGATTCTGGCTTTCAACCGCGGTCGCGGTACGGCGCTCGCGGACGGCATCGTCGTCACCCCCTCGCATAACCCGCCCCGCGACGGCGGTTTCAAGTACAACCCACCCAACGGTGGGCCCGCCGACACCGACGCCACCGCCGCGATCGCCAAGCGGGCCAACGAAATCCTGCGTGACGGCATGAAAGGAATCCAGCGGGTGCCGCTGGCGCAGGCCCTGAAGACCGCCCAGCGACACGACTACCTCAACGCCTATATCGAGGACCTGCCCAACGTCGTGGACATGCACGCGATCAGCGCGCGGAGCATCCGGATCGGCGCCGACCCGCTGGGCGGGGCCAGCGTCGACTATTGGGGCGCCATCGCCGAACGCCACAACCTGGACCTGACCGTCGTCAACCCACTGGTAGATGCGACATGGCGGTTCATGAGCCTGGACACCGACGGCAAGATCCGGATGGACTGCAGTTCGCCCAACGCCATGGCCTCGCTCATCGCCAAGATAGGGGACTACCAGATCGCCACCGGCAACGACGCCGACTCCGACCGGCACGGGATCGTCACTCCCGACGGTGGCTTGATGAACCCGAACCACTACCTGGCGGTGGCCATCGACTATCTGTTCGCGCACCGCCCGCAGTGGCCGGCTGGGACCGCGGTCGGCAAGACGGCCGTCAGTTCTTCCATCATCGACCGGGTGGTCGGCGGCCTGGGCCGGAAGCTGGTCGAGGTTCCGGTCGGCTTCAAGTGGTTCGTCGACGGGTTGATCGGCGGCACAATCGGTTTCGGCGGCGAGGAGAGCGCCGGAGCATCCTTCCTTCGGCACGACGGAACGGTATGGACAACCGACAAGGATGGCATCATCCTGGCCCTGCTGGCCTCGGAGATCCTCGCGGTGACGGGAGCGACACCGTCGGAGCGGTACCTGGCCCTGGCCGAAAAGTACGGTGCGCCAACGTATGCGCGGATCGACGCACCCGCTGACCGCGAGCAGAAGGCACGGTTGGCCAAGCTCTCGCCGGAACAGGTCACCGCCACCGAGTTGGCCGGCGAGCCGATCACCGCGAAACTGACGGCGGCTCCGGGCAACGGCGCCGCGTTGGGAGGGTTGAAGGTGACGACGGCGAACGCATGGTTCGCCGCCCGTCCGTCCGGAACCGAAGACGTGTACAAGGTCTACGCCGAGTCATTCCGCGGCGCGGAGCATCTGGCAGAAGTCCAGAACGCTGCGCGCGAACTAGTGGCACAGGTCATTTCGTGATACCGGTCATCTCTTGAGTTCGGGCGCGCAGCGCGATCGCCCGGCTGCGCAGGAACAACCCAAGCAGCAGCTACCGCGCGAGGTCTGGCTGCTGGCCGGCGCCAACGTGGTGGTCGCACTGGGATACGGCGTGGTGGCCCCGGTACTGCCGCAGTATGCCCGCCAGTTCGGGGTCAGCATCAGCGCCGCGACCTTCGTGATCACCGCGTTCGCGGTCATGCGGCTGATCGGCGCGCCGCCGGCCGGCTGGTTGGTGCAGCGGCTGGGGGAACGCCGGGTCTACATCAGCGGCCTGCTGATCGTGGCGCTGTCGACGGCTGCGTGTGCGTTCGCGGATACCTTCTTTCAACTGCTGCTGTTTCGGTCGCTCGGTGGCCTGGGCTCGGCCATGTTCACGGTGTCCGCGTTCGGGCTGATGATCCGCATCTCGCCGCCGGACGCCCGCGGCCGGGTCGCCGGGCTGTTTTCGTCGGGGTTCCTGGTCGGCTCGGTATGTGGGCCGGTATTGGGCAGCCTGACCGCCGGGTTCGGCTTGGCGATGCCGTTCGCCATCTACGGCTCCGCGCTGTTGCTGGCCGCCGCCGTGGTCTTCCTGGGGCTGCGCAACTCAGAGTTGGCCGCTCCGGCAGGCGAGGACGACGCTGCCCCGGTCTCGCTCCGGGAGGTGCTGCGCCACCGCGCCTATGGGGCGGCGCTGTTCTCCAACTTCGCCACCGGGTGGGCGGCATTCGGGTTGCGGATGGCGCTGGTACCCCTTTTTGTGGTGGAGATACTGGACCGCGGGCCGGGCATCGCCGGACTGGCGCTGGCGGCCTTCGCCATCGGCAACGTGTCGGTGGTCATCCCCAGCGGCTACCTCTCGGATCGCATCGGTCGGCGAAAGCTGGTCATCGTCGGGCTGACCGTCTCGGCGGTCACGACGATCCTGGTGGGGTTCGCGGAGTCGCTGCCGGTGTTCCTCGCGGTGGCCTATGTCGCCGGGGCGGCCACCGGCATCTTCATCTCGCCGCAGCAGGCCGCGGTGGCCGACGTCATCGGCAACAAGGCCCGCGGGGGCACCGCGGTCGCGACGTTTCAGATGATGGCCGACCTCGGTTCGATCGTGGGGTCGGTCGTCGTCGGGCTAGTGGCAGAACACACGTCGTTCGAGTGGGCGTTCACGGTGAGCGGGGCGATCCTGGCGATGGCCGCGGTGGGCTGGATCTTTGCCCCCGAAACCCGTCCCCGGGCGTTCAGCGGGTACGGGCAGGCCCGTCCGCTGGGCCCCGAAGCCGGCGGCGAAGTGCCGTGACCAGGGTTTTTGAACGTCAACGCCAGGGTGGTGTAGCTTCGATAAACGCAAGTTCACGGGGCTATGGCGCAGCTGGTAGCGCACCACACTGGCAGTGTGGGGGTCAGGGGTTCGAGTCCCCTTAGCTCCACCATGTGATGAGTTGAGTCATCGGTTGCAGTTGAGTGGCTCTTCGGATTCCAGCGCGCTGGCAGCGGATTGTTCGCTGGTTGTCGAACCCTGGGCGTTAGGAGAGCGGGGCGAGAGCAATGCCGGGGCTGGCTCCGCAGCCGATGTTGCCGCCTCGACGGTCTTTTCCCGCTTTCCAGCGGACCTGCGGGCTTAATCTGGGCTCATCACTGAGCCTCGATGCGGCCGACCTGATTGGAGCCACTATGGCCCTGCCTGAACCGTCACCGGAATCGACCTGTTTGATCACCGGCGCGTCGTCAGGTATCGGCGTCGAGATCGCTCGTGCCCTCGCAAAGCGTGGTCAAAACCTTGTGTTGGTCGCTCGGCGTGTCGACCGGCTGGAAAGCCTGGCTCGTGAGCTGTCCGACCAGTTCGAGGTCCGGGTGGAGGTGCTCGGCTGCGACGTCAGCGACCCGGCAGCGCGCTCCGAGATACCCGACCGCGTCGCCCGGCTCGGTCTCACGGTCGAGTTGCTGGTCAACAACGCGGGTTACGGGACGGCCGGCAAGTTCGTCGAGCTCGACCCCGAACGAGAGGTTGGCATGGTTCACGTCAACGTCGAGGCGGTCGTCGCGTTGTGCAGTATGTTCGTCCCGCCCATGGTGGACCGCGGCCGTGGAGCGGTGCTCAACGTCGCCTCGACGATCGCATTCCAGCCGATGCCCGGCCAGGCCGGCTATGCGGCGACGAAAGCGTATGTGCTCTCCTTCACCCAGGCGCTGCACACCGAGCTGCACGGGACCGGCGTTACTGCTACGGCGCTGTGCCCCGGGCCGGTCAACACCGAGTTCATGGACGAGCCCGGCATGAAGGAAAGCGCATCGGCGCTACCCAAGCCGATGTGGCTGGACCCGGCTGAGGTCGCCGAGGCTGGTATTCGCGGCGTGGAGAGCGGCAACGGGATCGTCGTCCCCGGCGTGGCGAATGTCGTCACCCGCTTGATCGGTCGGCACACGCCGCGTTGGCTGCTGCTCAGCACGATCCGGCGGTTAACCGGCATGGGGTGAATCGAACGAGCTTGCTCCGCCCGAGAGTTCTGCCGCTGGCGCTGTTAAGCAACCTCATTGGCCTCGGGGTGTATGCGGAGCGGGACGGACCGGTGGCAAATCTAGACCTGGAGGTGGTGCGTAAGTTCGTTCGGGTGCATGGCTATTAACCGGCGGCCGGGACAGCTGAGTGGTCGCCCTTGGTCGTGGACTCAGTGACGGATTCAGGCGGTGCCGCTGCCACTGTCACCCAGGTGTTGTTGACCGCCGCATTGCCGGAGAATTGATCGGTCAGCGAAGGATCATGCAGCAGGTTGACGTTCGCGCCCGGCAGTGACGCCGCAAGCTGCCAGCCAACACCGGGTTCATTGTGGCCCCAGCCGTGCGGAATGGCGACGGTCCCCGCGCGCATATCATCGCTGATCTCGCACGTGACCACGATCGATCCGGTAGGGGAGGTCACCGTGACCCGTTCACCGTGCGAAAGCCCCCGCTTGGCGGCGTCGTCAGGATGCATCAGAGCGGTGCAGCGATCGCGGCCTTTCACCATCGTTGCGACATTGTGCAGCCAGGAGTTGTTGCTGCGTAGGTGGCGGCGGCCGATGAGTTGCAAGTCGTAGCCGTCGGTGGGTGCGGTGATGGAGTTGCCGCGGCGGGCATCGTCGAGCAGGGCGCCGGCACCGGCGATGAAATCCGGCGGCGCCAGGTGCACCCGGCGATCCTTGGTCCCGATCAGCGAAGGAAGCCTGGCCTCCAGTGGTCCCAGGTCGATGCCGCCGGCCGCAGCGCGTGCCTTTCTCACCGTCAGCCCCTTGCGGCCTTGCCGCAAGACCCCGTGTGGACCGGTGGCCACCCCGAGGCTCACCAACCGCACCGGGCTGAGCCGCTCGAAGATTCTGTTGACCACTCGGCCGGACAATCTACGCACCGGCAGCGGAAGCACCTCAGTGACCAATCGCGCCAGAATCTCCCAGTCGTCGAGGCCGCCGGCCGGTGGTTGGAAGACTCTGGTGTCACAGCGCAAGTTGTTGCGCACGCTGAATATCGGGAACAGGAAGTTGACATCTTCGCGTTCCAGAGCAGAGACCGGGGGAAGGATGATGTCAGCGTGCCGGGTCGTCTCGGTGATGTACATATCCACGGCGACATAGAAATCCAGAGAATCCAGCGCAGCCCCGAGCCGGCCGCGTTGTGGGGTAGACAGCACCGGGTTGCCCGCATAGGTGATCATCGCCCGGATCTGACCCTCGCCCTCGGTAAGGATCTCATCGGCCAGCACCCCCACCGGGAGTTCGGTACGAAACGACTTGTGCACGCCGGATCGATCCGTCCATTTGCCGTACAACATGGGCAGATACTTCGCGTATCGCGCCAGGTCGATCGGGGGCGTCGCGAACATCTGTCCACCGGGTCGATCCAGGTTCCCCGTCACTGCATTGATGGTGTTGACCAGCCAATGCACCAGAGTGCCTGTCACTTGCTGGCATACCCCGATGCGGGCATAGAGCACCGCCGATTCTGCAGCCGCATGCTCGCGCGCCAACCGGCGGATCGTTTCCGCGTCGACACCGGCGTGGGGTGCCGCCTGCTCCGGGGTGAACTCCGCCACCAGTTCCCGCAACTCGTCCCACCCCGCGCACTGCTCGCGGATGGCCGTTGTGTCGCAAAGGGATTCACTGATCAATACCTGCAGCATCGCCAGCAGTAGATAGGCATCGCCCCCGGGTGCTACCGCCACATGCTCGTCAGCCAGCCGTGCGGTCTCGGTGCGCCGCGGGTCGATCACCACGACCTTGCCGCGCCGGCGCACATCGCGGATGCGGTTCTTGGCATCCGGCATTGTGGTGATCGACCCGTTCGACACCGCCGGATTGGCGCCCATGATCACCAACCGATCCGTGCGATCGATATCGGCGATCGGCATCAGCCCATTCGATCCAAACATCCGCCACGCGGCGAACTCCTGCGGGAACTGATCGATCGACGACGCCGAATAGAAGTTCTTCGTCCACAGCACCGCACGCAACAAGCCAGCGTAGATCACTGAAGAACTATGCGCCGCAGGGTTTCCCAGATACATCCCGATCGCACTGCGTCCGTGCTTGGCGCGCACCGCCCGCAAGCGTTGCCCGATCTCGCGGAATGCCTCGTCCCACCCGATCGGCTCAAAGGAGCCACCGACGCGCCGCACCGGCGCGCGCAACCGATCAGGATCGTGGTGCAGCCCCCCCATCGCTGTTGCCTTCGGGCAGATGTAGCCACGTGACAGCACGTCCTGCGGATTGCCCTCGATTCGCACGACGCGGCCCGCGGCCTGGTCCTGGCCGGCGTCGCGATCGGCGGTCACCAGAATTCCGCAATGCGCCTCACACAACGAACATTGCCGAGCGACGGTGGTTACGCCCATGAGCGCTCCTGACACATTGAGATCGTCTCGCCCTCAGAGTACAAGCGGCCGGTGACAGCACGAACTAGTTATAGCTAGGAGGGCGTTCATCCGTCCGGTCGCGGCCACGGCGTCGCCGACACGTCGAGCATGACTACGACAACATTGGGCGCGCCTGAGGGCGGATAAGCAATAGCAGTCTTGACCGGGCTGGACTCGGCCCATCCGCTGACGGGTGACCATCCCCGTCACCTAGGAATACTCCGCAATTCCGGGGGCCCGTCGCCGGACAGTAGCGGCTCGGATCGACGGGCCAGGTCGAGTTCGGCAATGTTGTCGGGCCATTCATCGTCACGGGCCCACGGCGATTGCGGGCTCGTTGTAGACCTCACCGTCTGGTGTGAGAATGGCCAGACCGTCTTGTGACACCTGGTAGCGGGTGCCGTCATCGGGGTTGGTGGCCACGAACCCACCGGGCGTTCGGTCCGCAGACAGCGCAATTCGGGCTCCATCGGATAGCCGCAGACCTCGGTACTGGTACAGGTCGGCGGGGCTGTCATCAGGACAGACGACGATTTGAGACAGGCCGGTGCGCATGATGAATGCCGCGACGTCGATGCAGCGGGGGCCATCGAAGAATCCGAACATGTCGGCACCGGGAACGGCAACGGCTCGGGACGGGGTATCCGTCTCTAAATCTGGGACTGCGAACAACAGCGCCCCCGCAGGGATCTCCCACAACACGTTGTCACCGTCCGCGGTGACCTCGACCTGGACGTCTTCCTTAACCCCGTTGCCCGCACGAATCGCGGCGATCCCCTTGTATTCGTTTCCGGACTTATTGACGAGCTGGACGTCCAACACATCCAGGGCCAGCTCCGCGGGATCTGGGTCGGTATCGAATTCGCGTTGCATAGAGTGCCGCACCCCGTCGGCCACGGCTTCTGCCCGAGCAGCGGTGGGAGAAGGCGAGGGGCCGTTTTTGTCGGGGCAGGTGGTGTGTAGGAGGAACTCGGAGTGGTGGAGGTGGTCGCCGACTGGTCTTTGGGCCAGAGGACCATCACCAGCATTCCACCGAGCAACCCGACGGCCAGAATCAAGAGCGGCACGAGAAGAGGCGGTCGCTGGTGGCGCTCCGACGGGAACTCTTCTGCAACATCGTCGCCAGGGATTCCATCCCACTGCGTCCCGTTCCAGTACCGCTTCCCGGGACCCCCGACGGGTCTGGGTACCACCCAGGCGTTGTCATGAGGGCTCGCAGACCATCATTCGCGAATCGTAACCCGCCTCACTGACAGACACACCGGTAGCGAACAGCTAATTTCGACAACGGGATGTTCAGCAGGTCGCCTAATCGCTCAAATGGCGTTTGAGGGCCATTGATGTCGGTGGGCACCGCTAGGATCAGGCTGTCAGCAAAGTCGGTGCATGTTCGACCGGGCACTGAAACTCTCAGGAGGAAACCGATAATGCGTGCATCGATTCGCCCCTACGTCACCACCGGTGTCGCCCTGGTCGGTGCTAGCGTTATCGCCGTCACTCCGATTCAACCTGCCGCCCCGGCGGATGCGCGGGTCGCCGACCCGGTGGTGCAACTCGCCGCAGTCCCCAGCCCGTTCGAGCTTTACCCGCAGGTCATCGGGAGAACGGCGGCAAACCTCGCTGCGCTCTCGGAGCAGTATTTCGCTGATCCAATTCCGGTTGTCCGAGCAACGGTCGGCAATCAGTTCGCGGCGGTGGATAACGCCATTGCAGCCCTGCAGGATGGCGACGGAGGGGCGCTTTTCGCAGCGGTCGTCGATGTTGCCATCGAGCCGATCCGCAGCCTCGGGGCGATACTCGGAGGATACGGATATACCTTGTATGAGGTTCCTTGCTGCTTTGCTCCTCCAGATTGGTTCGTACCTGTTTATCTTTCAGCCAGGATATTCGGGCCGGTGTTCGCTACGGCGACAAGTAGTGTCGCCGCGACATGGACCGCATTCAGCGAGGTCATCGACGCGATTGGGGCGTTGGACCTCCTCGGGACGGTTGAGGCACTCATCAACATCCCGGGCCGCATCATCGATGGCACGCTCAACGGATACGGCGACCTGCCTGGACTGCTCACTCCCAATTACGAGGCCGCCGTTGGGCTGTTCGAGCCCCGGGGCGGCCCCTTTGCGCAACTGGTCGACTTCTGGCACCGCGTGGGAGATGACATCCGCGATCGTCAACCCATGTCTGCTGCCGAACCATCAAACTCCCACGCTGCCGCGCTGATGTTGGCCAGTGACCTATCCACAGCCGAAAAAGAACTGGTCGGCGGCGAACCCCTTGCATCGGTCGAAGACCAGGACGGCCTGCTGAATGACGTCGCAGCCGATGTCATCATCGACAGCGAGTTGGACAGCGGACGAGGTGTTCCCGCCGTGGTGGAATCCGTCGATGATGACCTGGGCGATGAGGAAGAGTCGGTCGCGGCTCTCGAAGTCGCCGTAGCCGAGAATGCCACTGAACTGGCCGACGAGCCTGCCAGCCCTGGTGGCCAAGCCGCTGATGAAACAGCAGATCCCGCTGCCGAAAATGCGGAAGGCAGCAACAAGGAGCAGGCCGTTTCGCCATCCACCGCAGGGTGACCACCCCGATCCCAGACAGCGACCGCCGGGGTTAGTCGTCATCCCTGCTCGTCATGGCCAGGTCACGAACTCCTCCAGGAAAAGGGCAGTTCAGGGAGTTGGTCGCGCGGTGAGGGTCGCGTAGGTTCTTAGGGAATCATTCCAAGACCAAACGACGCGTTTCACGAAAGCCATGATGTCTAAGGACCAGATCACCGACGTTCCACCAAATCGCCTCTCCGTTGATCCAAGCAGCCCTTTCTACAGCGAAGAGGTGTTGCGCCGCGATGTCGGTATTCGCTTTAATGGCGCCGAGAAAACCAACGTTCACGAATACAACGTGGCCGAGGGTTGGGTGCGTATTGAAGTTCCCACCGCCAAGGACCGTCGCGGGAATCCAATGCTCGTCAAGCTCAGCGGCACGGTTGAACCTTATTTCCGCCAGGAAAAATAGCGGATCCTCCGGTTTGCCGCAGGTGCAGAAGGCAGCCCAGACGAGCCCAGCGGTGCGCCATCGGCTGACGGCGGTCACGCCGGTCCGGTCGCCAGACGCAGAACCCGGGTCACTTCGGGCTAAGACTGATGCCAACTGTCTGAATAAAGTTCGGCGATTCGACCGATTCAAGGCCTGCTAATTGTATGGATATCGCCCACCTGAACTGGCTGGTGAACGGTCTGCGCGCGGACCTGCTCGACGCGATCATCGTCAACACCGGGCCCTACGCCTACCGTCGCCCCGACGGCATCGGCGTGGTCCCGCTGGCCCTGCTGGGTCCGTAAGGCGCAGACGCGATAGAGGCCCACGAGTTCCACCTAGAACCTCTCTCCGCGAGCAGACACAAAAGTCCCCGATACCTCGGCGTGTCGGGAGCATTTATGTCTGCTCGCGGAAGGGGGTGGCCACCCAACAACGGAAGGGGGTGGCCACCCGACAACGGAAGGGGGGTGGCCACCCAACAAAGTGCGACGGAGACCGAACCGCACTGCGGTCCGCACCGAATGCATGGCATGGGCCAAGGTCGACACCGACGTGCGACTGCGCCCGTGCTGTACCGGATCGTCAGGCTCGCACTCGCCGCGCCGCGACGGGTCCTGGCGGCCACCGCCCTGGTGGCGCTGCTCGCCGGGGTGTTCGCCCTGCCGGTCACCGAGAGCCTGTCGGCTGGCGGATTTCAGGATCCATCCGCGGAATCCTCCCGTGCGGCCCAGTTGCTGAGCGACAAGTTCGGGCGGGCCGAAACCCAGGTGATCTTCCTGGTGACAGCGCCGGACGGGGCGTTCAGCCCGCCGGCCCGGGCTGCCGGCACGGACATCGCCGCGTTCCTCGACGACGCGGCCGAAGTGACGACAGTGGTCTCGGCCTGGACGGCACCGCCGCCTGCGGCGGAGGGTCTGGTCAGCGTCGACGGAAAATCGGGTCTGGTCGTTGCCGAGATATCCGGGGGCGAGAAGCAAGCGGCGTCGCGGGCGCAGGCACTCTCTGATGCGGTCGCCGAACGGGTGGCGCCCCAACACCGGGAGGTCAGCATTCAGGCGGGCGGCTCGGCGATGGTGTTCGCCCAGATCAACTCCCAGACCTCGCGGGACGTGCTGGTGATGGAGGCGATCGCGCTTCCGGTCAGCTTCGCGGTGATGGTCTGGATCTTCGGCGGCCTGTTCGCCGCGGCGCTTCCGGTGGCGGTGGGTGGGTTGGCGATCATCGGCGCGCTGGCGATCCTGCGCATGATCGCCCTGGCGACCGACGTGTCGATTTTCGCGCTGAACCTGGCCACCGCTCTGGGGCTCGCACTTGCGATCGACTACACCCTGCTGATCGTGAGCAGGTACCGCGACGAGATGGCCGAGGGCGCGACACGGGAGGAGGCGCTCACCCAGACGATGTTGACCGCGGGACGGACCGTGTTGTTTTCGGCGACGACGGTGGCGTTGTCGCTGGCCGCGATGGTTCTTTTCCCGATGTACTTCCTCAAATCCTTCGCCTACGCCGGCGTGGCGACGGTGGTGCTGTGTGCGGTGGCTGCGCTGGTGGTGACCCCGGCGGCCATCGTCGTGCTCGGCGATCGACTGGACGCCTGTGATGTGCGCCGGGGACTGCGTCGGCTGCGCGGCCGCGCCGAGCCGGCACCCACGCCGGTGCACGGCCTGTTCTGGTACCGCTGGACCAAGTCGGTGATGCGGCGTGCGGTACCCGTCGCGGTGGCCGGGTCGGCGGTGTTGATCGCGGCGGGCCTGCCGTTCCTGGGGATCACCTGGGGTTTCCCGGACGATCGCGTGCTCCCGGAAACCGCGTCGGCACATCAGGTCGGCGATCGGATGCGGGACGGCTTCGCCGACGACTCCGCCAGCGCGCTGACGGTCGTGATACCCGACGCACGCGGCCTGACCGAACGCGACATCGAGGAATACGCCGCGCGATTGTCGACGGTTGCGGGAGTCGGGTCAGTCAGTGCGCCAACCGGGAGCTTCAGCGACGGCGCCAGGACTGGTCCGCCGGTAGCCGCCGCCGGGGTAGCCGAGGGGAGCGCATTCCTGACGGTGAGCAGCGGGGTGGCGCTGTTCTCGCCGGCTTCGGACACCCAACTCGATACACTGCGCGCCGTTCGGGCACCGCAGCAGAAAAGCGTGGCGTTCGCGGGGATGGCCCAGGTCAACCGGGACAGCGTCGCGGCGATCATCTCGCGGGTGCCGCTGGTACTGGTGGTGATCGCGGTCGTCACTTTCGCGCTGTTGTTCCTACTCACTGGGAGCGTCGTTTTGCCGGTGAAAGCGCTTGTCCTCAACGTTCTTTCGCTGACCGCAGCTTTCGGGGCGCTGGTGTGGATTTTCCAGGACGGGCATCTTGGCGCGTTCGGCACCACGCCGACCGGCACGCTTGTCGCGACGATGCCGATCCTGTTGTTCTGCATCGCCTTCGGACTGTCGATGGACTACGAGGTCTTTCTGATCGCGCGGATACGCGAGTATTGGTTGGCGAGCCCGCAGACCCGCGCCGACATCGACGACAGCGTGGCCCTCGGTTTGGCACGCACCGGGCGGGTCATCACCGCCGCCGCGATGGTCATGTCGATCTCCTTCGCCGCCCTCATCGCCGCGGAGGTCTCGTTCATGCGGATGTTCGGGGTCGGGTTGACTGTGGCGATTCTGGCCGACGCCACCGTGGTGCGGCTTATTCTGGTGCCGGCATTCATGCGGATCCTCGGACGATGGAATTGGTGGGCGCCAAAGTCGCTGGTGCGGTTGCATGACCGCATTGGTGTCAGCGAAGCCCCGGCCAGGAGTGAAAAGTCCTGGTCAGCGCTGTGAAGAATTTTCATGATCGCAAACCCAACCAAAGTGGGTACCGCTCCGAATGACCTATGCACGCCCAGTCCGCGCCGTAGCGGATTCGGTGTGCTGCCGAAGCACGGGGACGAACGGGTGAATGGGGAACGCTGAGTTGCCGAACATGCGAGATCGACTTCAGTCTGACGTCCACATGGGCCCGTATTCGACGGCGGTGCCGTCAAAATGGGGTGAGAGGTGGGGTGAGGCGGGTGCTCATGCCCCGGTCCCGCCCCGTCGGCAGGTGCATATCAACCGTGCCGAAACCCTCAACGCACCCTCGCTGCACTGGCGCGACGACGTTCGCGTCGCCGTCCGGGCACACCTGCGCGAGTTCATCGCCCGCCAGTGCAGTTCCGACCTGAGCGCCGCCCGGGTAGACGTCGCCGGCGACATACTGTCGGGCTTTCTCGACAGCGGTAAGTGCGTGCGCTCGACCTTCATGTACCTGGGCTGGTTATGTGGTGCGGGGCATGATGATTCGGCGCTGCGCGCCTCGGCGAGCCTGGAGTTCCTGCACGCGTTCGCGCTCATGCAGGACGACGTCATGGACGAATCGACGCTGCGCAGAGGCCGGCCCGCCGCACATGTACAGTTCAGCCGCTGGCACAGCGACCGCGCACTCGCGGGTTCGTCGACCAGATTCGGCGAATCGGCTGCCGTACTGCTCGGCGACCTGTGCCTTGTTTGGGCCGGAAAGATGCTTCGGGAGAGTGGAATCGGTGCGGATGCGCTCGCCCGAGTCTGGTCCCGATACGACGACATGCGTATCGAACTGGCCATCGGACAGTTCGCCGACCTGGTGAACGACGCACACGCCTTCCCCACGCTGGACGAAGTGCTCGACGTGCTCAGGCGAAAGTCTGGAAACTACACCGTGCGACGACCTTTGGAGATCGGGGCGGCCATGTCCGGATGCCCGCCGGCCGTCGTGCAGGCGCTCGGGGACTACGGCGCCGCCATCGGCGAGGCTTTTCAGCTGCGCGACGATCTGCTCGGGGTGTGCGGTTCATCCACACTGACCGGGAAATCGGTGGGCACCGACCTGGCGGCGCAGAAGGCGACCAGCGTGGTGGTCGCGGCCCATCAGCTGGCCGGCAGCCAGTTTCGAAGCCAACTCGCCGAGTTGATGAGCTCGCCACGCCTGAGTCCGGGCGACATTGAGCGTTGGCGATCGTTGATCATCGCCAGCGGCGCGGTTCAGCGGATCGAACAAATCATCGACGAGCGTCTCGACCTCGCGCTGAATCGTCTGGACGCCGTGGAGATTCCCGAAGCAGCCCGCACGGCACTACATGACATGGCAGTCGTCTGCACCGCGAGGGCCGCCTGATGCGCACCATCGAAGGAAAGACCGACCGAGTCGTCATCGTCGGGGCCGGGCTCTCGGGGCTATCGGCCGCGTTGTACCTGGCCGGGCGGGGGCGCAACGTCACCGTCGTCGAACGCGGTGCGGTGCCCGGTGGCCGGGTCGGCCGGGCGGACATCGCCGGCTATCGCATCGACACCGGCCCGACGGTGCTGACCATGCCCGACATCATCGACGACGCCATGTCGGCAGTCGGTGCGCGGCTGGCCGATCACGTTGAGCTGATGCCGGTGCACCCCGCCTACCGTGCGATGTTCGCCGACGGCAACACCCTGGCGGTACATACCGAGCCGGGGGCGATGTACACCGAGATCAAGAGGTTCGCGGGACCGCGGGAAGCCGAGGCATACCTGCGGCTGCGCTCGTGGCTCACCCGGCTCTACCAGACCGAATTCGACGGGTTCATCGGCGCCAACTTCGACTCACCACTGTCCCTGCTGACGCCGCAACTAGGCCGTCTGATAGGCCTCGGCGGGTTCAGGCGCTGGGAAAAGGTGATCGGCCAGTTCCTTTCCGACGAGCGGCTGCTTCGGGTGTTCACCTTCCAGTCCCTGTACGCCGGAGTGCCGCCGCAGAGCGCGCTTGCGGTCTATGCGGTCATCGCTTACATGGACACCATCGCCGGCGTCTACTTTCCCCGAGGTGGAATGCGGGCGCTACCCGATGCGATGGCGGCGGCCGCGGCCGACGCAGGAGTCGAATTCGTCTACAACGCAACGGTATCGGAGCTGGAATGGAGCGGGTCGCGGGTCGTCGCTGTGCGCACCCGGTCCGGCGACCGACTGCCCGCCGACGCGGTGGTGCTCACCACCGAGCTTCCCGACACCTACCGGATGCTGGGCCGGACTCCGCGGCGGCTGCTGAAGCTGCGTCCAGCACCATCTGCGGTGGTGGCACACGTGGGCTGTCGCTTCCAGGGCGAGGTGCCCGGTGGCAGCAGCGGACTGGGGCACCACACCATCATCTTCGGGGACGCATGGAAACAGACTTTCGACGACATCATCGTTCGCGGTCGCGTCATGGGGGATCCGTCGTTGTTGGTGACCCGGCCAACCGCAACTGATCCGACTCTTGCGCCGCCTGGTCGCGAACTGCTCTACATCCTGGCCCCTGCACCCAATATGCAGACGGGGCAGGTGGATTGGGACTCCACCGGGGGCGAATATGTAGCTGGCATGCTCGGCGCGGTCACCGAACGCCTTCCTGAACTTGGTGACGATGCCGAGATCCTGCAGGTGACCACGCCCGCGGACTGGGCGCGGCAGGGCATGGCAGCGGGCACCCCTTTCGCGTTGGCGCACACGTTCGCCCAGACCGGACCGTTCCGGCCGGCGAACACCGTCCGCGGTGTGGACAACGTGGTCCTGGCCGGCTCCTCGACCGTTCCCGGTGTCGGCGTGCCCACCGCCGTGCTCTCCGGGCGGTTGGCTGCCGACCGCGTCACCGGAGTATCGACCCGCCATCCAGATCGAGAGGTGTACCAACGATGATCGGATCCGAGCTGGACGCTGCCGGTCTTCGCGACCCCTCGCTGCGCGAGGCGTATCGGCAGTGCCGCAAGGTCAATGCGCAGCACGGCAAGACCTTCTTTCTGGCCACCCGGCTGCTGGCACCCCGGCAGCGCCCGGCTGTGCACGCGCTCTACGGGTTCGCCCGCCGCGCCGACGACATCCTGGATGACTTCGACGCGCGGGACGGCGAAGTGCGCGCCGACCAGCTCCAGGCGCTGTCGACCAGATTGTTCAATTCACTGGTTCAGAACCAGCCCTGCACAGACGATCCCACGTTAACGGCGGTGGTGCACACCGCGCGCAGATACGATATCGGGTGGAGCTTGTTCGACGACTTCCTGACGTCGATGCGGATGGATCTGACTGTCACCGATTATCCGGATCGGGCGGCGCTGGACCGCTACATGTACGGCTCGGCCGAGGTGATCGGGCTGCAACTGCTGCCGATTCTCGGCACCTTGGGCCCGCGGGAGGACGCGGCCCCGCACGCGGCGGCATTGGGTAAGGCGTTCCAGCTGACCAATTTCATCCGTGACGTCGACGAGGATCTGCGCCGCGGCAGGGTGTATCTGCCTGCCGACGAACTCGCCGCCCACGGTGTCGACCGCGATCTGCTGAGCTGGTGTCAGAGTAACGGACGCACCGATCCCAGGGTGCGCCGAGCGTTGATGGAACAGCACGCCATCGCTCGCCAGATCTATGCCAAGGCGCGGCCGGGGATCGGGAAGCTGGCCCCGATCTCGCAGCCGTGCGTCGCAGCCGCATTGACCCTGTACTCAGAAATACTGCAACGCATCGAACAGATCGACTTCCAGATCTTCGGCCAGCGTGCCACAGTGGGGAAGGCCCGACGGCTCAGTGTCGCCGGCCGCGGAATCGTGCGGTCCTGGGGCGCGCGGCTGAAACACGGGAGCAGGTGAGCGTGGACCGCTGGCAGTACCTGATGGTTCTCGGCGCCTGCCTTCTGATCACCGCACCACTGGAGCTGTTCGGAGCGGGCGTCTATCGCCAGCCGCGGCGGCTGCTGGCCGCCGTACTCCCGGTCGCCGCGGTGTTTCTGGTGTGGGACGTCATCGCGGTCGCCGCCGAAGTCTGGTGGTACAACCCGCGTTACATCCTGGGCCTGATCGCACCCGGTGATCTGCCGTTGGAGGAAATACTTTTCTTCCTGGTGATTCCGCTGTGCGGGCTGCTCACCTATTCGGCGGTCGGGCATATGCTGTCCGTCTTCGGTAGGAGGCGCGCGAAGAGCAGGAGCCGTCAATGACCGGACTGGGCTATACACTTCCGGCCGTTCTTGCCGTGATCGTGGTGTGCCTGCTGGAAATTCGGGTCTGGCGTACCGGATTGTTCCGTCGGCCGGCGTACTGGATATCGATGGCGATCGTGTTGGGCTTCCAGATCCCGGTCGACGGGTGGTTGACCAAACTCAGTGCACCCATTGTGCTTTACGACGAGCATCACACGACCGGGATAAGGTTCCCGCTCGACATCCCGATCGAGGACTTTCTGTTCGGCTTCGCACTGGTGACCGCGGTGCTGCTGCTCTGGGAACGACGCCGACCGAAGTCGGAGGCCTCGGCGATACCCGAAGCGTCCCAGCAGCGATGAAGCGGCCGGACAGACGCCGCCAGACACTGCCCGCCCGGCCCGGTCGCAGCGATGCCGGCGCGCTCGAACGGGTGCCCCACGTTGTCGTCATCGGGGGTGGGATCGCCGGACTTGCCGCCGCCGCCGGCCTTTGCGAGCGGGGCGTCAGCGTCGATGTCGTGGAGGCGCAGCATTACCTGGGCGGGCGGGTCGGCGGGTGGACCGAAACCCTGGCTGACGGGTCGGAGACCGCGATGAACCGGGGTTTTCACGCGTTCTTCCGGCAGTACTACAACTTGAGATCGCTGCTACGTCGCGCAGATCCGCAACTGAGCGCCTTGCTGCCGGTCGAGGACTACCCGTTGGTCGACGGGTCCGGACGGCGCGACACCTTCCGCGGGTTGCCTCGTACACCATTACTGAACGCACTCGCCTTCACTGTGCGTAGTCCAACATTCCGGCTGCGCGACCTGGTCCGGCTCGACGCAAAGGCGGCCGCTCCGCTGGCCACCGTGTCGGTGCCGCGCACCTACGCCGATCTCGACCACGTCGATGCCGGTACGTTCCTTCGCGACATCAACTTTCCCGACGCCGCCCGGCATCTGGCCTTCGAGGTGTTCGCCCGCAGCTTCTTCGCCCGGCCCGAGTCGCTGTCCGCGGCAGAGTTGGTCACGATGTTCCACATCTATTTCCTCGGGTCCAGCGAAGGCTTGCTGTTCGACGTGGCGAATGCGAATTTCGATGTCGCACTGTGGAACCCGTTGCGGCGGTACCTGGAGTCCCGTGGAGTCCGTGTTCACGTCGGACAGCGCGTGCAGCGCCTGACCGTGGCATCCGACGTGCGGGTGACCTGCGCGGACGGGGCGCAGTTCGACGCCGATGCGGCGGTGCTGGCGACCGACGTCGCCGGCTTGCGCCGCATCGTGGCGGCATCGACCGGTCTCGGGGACGAGGATTGGCGACGCCGCATCGCCGACCTGCACAACGCGCCGCCGTTCGTCGTGCTTCGGCTGTGGCTGGATCGCCCCGTCGCCGCGGATCGGGCCCCGTTCATGGGTACCGGGGGCCGCCCGCCGCTGGATAATGTCAGCGTGTTGGAGCGCTATGAACGTGAGGCGGCCCAGTGGGCGGCGCGGACCGGTGGTTCGGTGGTGGAGTTGCACGCCTATTCGGTGACCGGGGCCGACGCCGAGGTGGGTCACGCCCTGGTCGAGCGCATGCACGAGCTGTACCCCGAAACCCGAAGCGCCAACGTCATCGACCAGCGATTGCTGCGCCGCGAAGACTGTCCGCGACTGGCCCCGGGTGACTTCGGTCGGCGGCCCGGCGTGCTGACGCCCGACCCGCGAATAGTGCTGGCGGGGGACGGAATTCGGATCGACCTGCCGGTGGCGCTGATGGAACGCGCCGCAACCACCGGATGGGTCGCGGCCAATCACCTCCTGGAGAGTTTCGGGCTGGCCGGCCACGCCGTGCACACGGTTCCCAACCGCGGCCGATCGGCTCTGCTCGGCAAGCTGGCCGCATGGACGGAAAGTGGGTCGTGATGAACCGATTCTCGGATCTGCGGCAAAGAGCCGCCAAGGCCTGGCCCTTCGAGCTGCTTCCGCCATCGGACTGGTCTGCGCAGCGGCCCACCTATGCCGATGCCGATCCCGCGCTGATCCAGGCGGCATTGTCACGCGCCCAGCGCCGGCCCGACGGCAACTGGTTCGTGTTCGCCGCGAGCTCGACGATCGCCGCCGAGGCCTGGGGCGGCTCGGTGGCCGGGGTACCGATCGTGGCCTGGAGAGCAGCTGACGGAGCGCTGCGGGTGGCGCCTCGGGCCTGTCCGCATCTCGGCGCGGATCTGGCCACCGCCCCGGTCGAATGCGGCGCGCTGGTGTGTCCATGGCACGGCTTGCGGCTCTCCGGCAGGCGCCATGGGACGTGGCGGCCGTTCCCGTCCCACGACGACGGCGTGTTGTGCTGGGTACGGCTGGACACTACCGCCACAGCCGGAACCGAGACGCCCACGGAGGCTCCGCTCGTTCCCCAGCGCCCGCCCGGACCACGATTGACCGCGGTCGCCCGGCTCGAAGGGGTGTGCGAGCCCCGCGATGTCATCGCCAACCGGTTGGATCCATGGCATGGGGCGTGGTTTCACCCGTATTCGTTCACTCGGCTCGAGGTGCTCAGTGCGCCGCCGGCGACGCCAGACCTGCCCGAGGAGGCGGACCGCTTCGTCGTCGCGGTGACGTTCCGGATGGGCAGGCTCGGTGTGCCGGTGATCGCCGAGTTCAGCACGCCTGGTCCGCGCACCGTTGTGATGCGCATCGTCGACGGCGAAGGCCGGGGGAGCGTGGTGGAAACGCACGCCACACCGCTGGGTGACGGACCGGATGGGCGACCGCGCACCGCGGTGGTGGAGGCCACCATCGCGCATTCGGATCGGCGCAATTTCGGAAAGGCGATGCTGGCGGCCCCAGCGATCCGACCGCTTATGACGATGGCCGCAACTCGACTGTGGCGAGACGATCTCGGCTATGCCGAGCGGCTCTACGAGCTGAGGTCCTGATCAGATCGCCCGATACCCGCCTCCTCGAGCAGCGGGACCTGCTCACCGGCCCACGGGCTGATGGCCCAGGGGAGCCTGGCCGCGGCGCGCAGGTCGTCCCACCGCACCCACGCGGTATCCATGATCTCGCTCGGTTCGGGCTTCACCGGACCGGCGACGCGGGCGCAGAAGACCGGGCAGACCTCGTTTTCGGCCACTCCGCCGGCATCGATCGCGTGATAGCGGTAGTCGGGAAGAACACATCGCAATTCAGCGATCTCGACACCCAGTTCATCGGCGGCTCGTCGGCTCACCGCAGCGGGTATCGGCTCGTCAGGTCCGGGGTGTCCGCAGACCGAGTTGGTCCAGATGCCCGGGAATGCCTGCTTCGCCAGCGCTCGGCGAGTCAGCAGCACCCTGCCGTGCTCGTCGAAGAGGTAGCAGGAGAATGCCAGGTGCAGCGGAGTCGAACCGTGATGCACGTCCGCCTTTGGCGCGGTGCCGATGCGACGACCCTCGTCGTCGAGGAGGACGACCATCTCCTGGCCCTCTTGGACCCTGTCTGAGCTCATAGACACCACCGGAAATCGCTCGTACGGATAGGAAGGTATTTCATTCAATGCCGTTGGTCCATTCGTTGCCGGCTGCCAAGTGGATTGGTCCGTTCGCCGGTCCGGACCGGGACCGGCGATGGCGGTAGTACTGGCGTACACGTCGCCGGCGCTGGGTCACCTGTTCCCGTTCTGCGCGTTGCTCACCGAGTTGAGTTCGCGGGGCCACGAAGTGCAGGTGCGCACCCTGGCTTCGGGCGTGCACCTGTGTCGCCGGCTCGGATTCGGCGCCCACCGCGTCGACCCGCGAATTGAGGCTCTGCAGAGTGATGACTGGACGGCGGGCAGCGCGCTGACCGTAGTCGGCAAGACCGTCGAGACACTCACCGGCCGGGCCGGTCTCGAGGTGGCCGACCTGCGCACGGCGATCGAAGAAGTGGCACCGGATGTGCTGCTGGTCGACGCCAACTGCTGGGGGGCCATTTCGGCCGCCGAGACAACCACCATTCCGTGGCTGATATTCAGTCCCTTCATCCCCTACCTCGAGAGCCCGGGTTCGCCACCGTTCGGTCCCGGTTTCGCGCCGAAGCCGGGTTGGCTGGGCCGACTCAGGGACAACGGCGCACGTACGGTGACGCGCGCGGTATTCGATCGGCCGCTGCGTCGCGGCCTCGATCCGGTGCGGGCGGCCCTGGGGTTGCCGGCGGTACGAAACGCCGACGACCTGTTGCGTCGCGCCCCGGCGATCCTGGTCGCCACCGCCAAACCGTTCGAGTACCCGCACACGGACTGGGGCGACTCGGTGCACCTGATCGGCCCGGCGGTCTTCGAGCCGCCGGGGTCGGTACCACCCGGCTGGCTGCGCGGCATCGAACGGCCCGTGGTATTGGTGACGACATCTTCTGTGCGCCAAGCTGATACGGCCCTCGCGGATGCGGCACTGCGGGCGCTGGACGGGGAGCCGGTGCACGTGGTGGCGACGCTACCGGCCGGGGTGGGCGACGTCGCGCAGGAGGCCACGCGGAATGCGAGTGTCACGGGTTTCATTCCGCACTCCGCGGTCCTGGAGCGCGCGGTCTGCGTGGTCACCCATGGCGGCATGGGAATCACGCAGAAAGCACTGAGTCGCGGCATCCCGGTCTGCACGGTGCCTTTCGGGCGCGATCAGTTCGAGGTCGCCCGCCGAGTGCACATCGCCGGCTGCGGCACCCGGTTGCCGGCCCGCCGTCTGACTGCGGCCCGGCTCCGGGACAGCGTCAAGTCGGCGATGACGATGACTGCCGGCGCACGGGCCGTAGCCGCCGGTTTCGCCGCGGCCGGCGGAATGCGACACGGTGCGGATGTCGTCGAACGGCAGATCGCCGGTAGCCGACCTCGGGACCGGGCCGATCCCAGGCGATAGCCGCGGGGCACGTCAAGCCTGGAGGGACCTTTGGCCCGTGGTCGCGATGACCGTCGTCCCCTTCTACGCCACGCGGCGCGGCGATAGCGTTGATGGAAACGGCGGCGGCGGCCGCCGGTTACGCATAGGAGGCAGGCCGGATGTCCACCCAACCAGCAGTTCTCGGGATCGTCGTGGGAGTCGACGGTTCGGCACCGTCCAGAGTGGCCGTCGACTGGGCCGCCCGCGACGCTGGGCTGCGTCGCGTCCCGCTGACGCTGGCGTACGTGCTGCCGGGCGCGACCGTGCAGTCCTGGATCCAGGTGCCGCTGCCTGCCGCCTTCTACGAGGACGAGCAGGAAACCGCACGTGAAGCTCTGGCCGACGCGCGGGGTGTGGCCGAAGCCGCGATCGCTGGTGTGGACGGGGTCGAACTGAACGAGAAGATCTTGTCCGGTCAGCCCGTTCAGGCGCTGACCGATCTCAGCAAGGACGCCGACATGATCGTGGTCGGCAGCCGTGGTCTGGGGAAGTGGGAGCGTCGGATTCTCGGCTCAGTGAGTTCGGGGGTGGTACAGCACGCCCACTGCCCCGTGGCGGTCATTCATGACGAGGATCCGTTGATCCCGCATCCCGACCGAGCCCCGGTGGTGGTGGGAATCGATGGCTCGCCGGCCTCCGAGCACGCCACCGCGATTGCTTTCGACGAGGCGTCGCGCCGGGGCGTCGACCTCGTTGCCGTCCACACCTGGAGCGACGCCGGCTATGAACTCCCCGGCGCCGGCTGGACCGAAATCCAGCCCGAGGAGGAACTGCTGCTGGCCGAACGGCTGGCGGGCTGGCAGGAGCGTTACCCCGATGTCACCGTGCGCCGGGTGGTGCATCGCGACCAGCCCAGCCGCGGACTGCTCCAAGAGGCCGAGAGCGCGCAGCTGCTCGTGGTGGGCAGCCACGGTCGAGGCGGGTTCGCCGGCATGCTGTTGGGCTCGGTCGGTTCACAGGTGGTGCAATCGGCGCGGATTCCGGTCATCGTGGCGCGGCGGTCATGATCGCCGATGTGATCGAGGCGAAGTCGGGTTGCGGTAGCGGCATCGGCTTGGCCAGCGGCAAAAAAGCGCCTAGACGGGGGACGGGTTTGGGGCAAGATGGGGTGATGAGCGCGCCAGATCGGGTGTTGGCGGCCACATCGCCGGAAATCAGTCGCGAGTTTCTGGACACCTTGGTGGATGCGTACTGGGGCCTCGATGCCGACGGTCGGGTGCTGGAGTGGAACCAAACGGCGGTTCAGATGTTCGGCTGGACCCGGGAGGAGGCGGTAGGGCGGCTGCTGACGGAGCTGGTGGTCACCCCCGATCAACGCGAATGGGTGCTGGAGGACATGCGCCACTACGTCGAAGACGGCCGGTCGCCCGTCGTCGGCCAGCTTTCGACGTTTACGCTGTGCCGCAAAGACGGCAGCGAACTGCCCGCAGAACTGATCGTCAATGCGATCGGCTCCGGGGCTCAACTCACCTTTCACGCATTCGTTCGGGACATGACATCGCTCAATGAGGCTCGCGCCGCCCAGCTCGGCAGCGAAGCCACATTCGAAGCGGTGTTCGCCAACGCGCCGATCGGGATCGCTCTGGTGGGTTTGGACGGCAGCTTTCTGCGGGTCAACGAGGCGCTTTGCACGATTACCGGATATTCCGAGCCAGAGCTGTCCGAGCTGACTTTTCAGGACATCACCCATCCTGACGACCTCGATATCGATCTGAACGAGGCTACCCGGCTGCTGCACGGCGAGATCAACAGCTATCAGATGGACAAGCGCTACTACGCCAAGGACGGCCACCTTATCTGGATTCACCTCTCGGGCTCCATCGTGCGGGACGCGGATGGTCAGCCGGTGCACTTCATCGCCCACATCGAAGACATCTCTGCCCGTAAGCGTGACGAGGAACTGCTCAGACGACAGGCATCCCGCGACACTCTGACCGGCGTGTTCAACCGGGGACGATTCGATGAGGAACTAGCGCGATATCGTGCGCTGTCGCGTCGGCACGGCTATGAAGACGACGCGGCGGTTTTCATGATCGATGTGGACGGCCTCAAGGAGGTCAACGACCGCAACGGTCATGCGGCCGGGGACGACTATCTCAAGAGTGTGGCCGCAACCATCAGTCGCCGGCTGCGGCTCTCCGACGTCTTCGCTCGCATCGGCGGCGACGAATTCGCGGCGCTGCTGCCACACACTTCCACAGCCCAGGCGCAGAAACTGGCCCGAATCCTGGTAGACCAGGTGGAAGCCAACTCCCCGGGCAGCGTGAGTATAGGCATTGCCATGCTGGGTCCGGGGCGGCTTGACGATGCCCTGGAACGCGCCGACCAAGCCATGTACTACGCCAAACGAGCAGGCAAAGGAAGCACTTTCGGACCGCTCCCGCCGAACTCGACGGGGCCGGCTATCGCGCAGTGAGTTCGGCATAGCGGGTGACATGGTGGTCGGTCGAACCGAATTCGAACTGCAGCGCCGTCAGCCGTTTGAAGTAATGGCCAACGGCGAGTTCCTCGGTCATACCCATGCCGCCGTGCAACTGCACGGCCTGTTGTCCCACGAACCGCGCCGCCCGACCTACGGTGGCCTTGGCGACCGAGACGGCCCGCGCCCGGGTCAGGGCGTCGGCCTCGAGGTTCTGTATCGCCAAATATGTTGCTGCTGAGGACTGTTCGACCTCGATGAACATATCCACCATGCGGTGTTGCAATACCTGAAAGGTTGCGATAGGTACGCCGAACTGCCGGCGTTGCTTGCAGTAGTCGACCGTGTCGGCCAATACCTTGCGCATGCAGCCCACCGCCTCTGCGCAGACCGCCGCGGCCCCCTGGTCACGTGCCTGCGACAGCGACGGCCACGCGTCGCCGGGGACGCCGAGCAGGGCGGACGCCGGCAGTCGAAGTTCATCGAACACCAGGTCAGATGCTCGGCGGTCGTCGATCGTGCGATAGTGATGCAGGTCGAGACCCGAGTGGACACCGGTTGCGGCCGAGTCGATCTCGACCAGGAACAAAGAGATTCCGTCTTCGTCGCGTCGTTCGCCCGAGGTGCGTGCGGTGACGATTACGTGGCCGGACAGCGGAGTGCCGGCCGATACGATCTTGGAACCGGTCAACACCCATGTTTCTCCATCTCGACGTGCGGTCGTCGAGACATCGTGCCAGTGCTCACCCGAAGTGGGCTCGGTGGCGGCCAAGGTGACGATTGCGGATCCGTCGACAATTTTGGCCAGCAGATCGGTGGCGAGGGTGCCGCCGGCGCGATGTAACAGGCCGCCGGCCACCACGACCGTGTCGATGTACGGCTCGATCACCAATGCGTATCCGAGTTCCTCGGTGATCAGCATCATCTCCACCGGCCCGCCGCCGCCCCCCGATTCCTCCGGAATCGCGACCCCGAGAATGCCGAGGTCGGCGAAAGCCCGCCAGATGTCCGGCTGCCAACCGCAGGCCGATTTCGCTGCCGCTCGGCTCTTTTCGAGATCGTATCGCGCGGCCAGAAACTTGTTGAGTCCGCTTTGCAGCAGTTCCTGTTCGGCGCTGAGGGTGAAGTCCATCTACAGCCCCAATGCGGCTCTGGCCAGGATGTTGCGCTGAATTTCGTTGCTGCCGGCGTAGATCGAACCGGCACGGTCGTTGAAGTAGCGTAATGGTGCGACTGCCTGCCAGGCCTCGCCGCTGACGTAGCCGTCGGCGGGCGGCTCGAAGCCCGCGACGGGTCCGCCCGGGCACGTCGCATGAGGCTGGTACACGCGTCCGCGTGGACCGGCGGCCTCCAGCGCGAGCTCGGTGATCGATTGGCTCAGCTCGGTGCTGAGCACCTTGAGCATCGAAGACTTCGCTCCCGGATTGCCGCCGGCGGCCAACACCGCGAGCACCTTGTATTCGAGGATTTCGAGGACCTCGGTGCGAATGCGGACTGTCGCGAGCTTGCGGGCGAAGGCCGGGTCTTCCGACAGGTTTCGGCCGTCAGGACCGGATTGTCCGGCGGCCGCCGCGCAAACCCCGTCAATCATCACTTGCAGTGCCGGCGCGGCCGCCCCGCCGCCGCGCTCAAACTCCAGAAGGTATTTGGCCACGGTCCAGCCGTCGTCGATCTCACCGACCACGTTCGCCCTGGGCACTCGGACTTCGTCGAAGAAAACCTGGTTCTGCACCTCTTCGCCCGATGTCATCACCAGCGGGCGTATCTCGATTCCGGGAGAGCACATCTCACAGAGCAGAAAGGTGATGCCCTGCTGCTTCTTGACCTTCCGGGACGTACGCACCAGGGCGAACATCCAGTTCGCCTCCCGGGCGTGGGTGGTCCAGATCTTGCTGCCGGTGCAGACCAGGTCCTCACCGTCGGCGCGCGCGGACATCGACAGGGCCGCGAGGTCAGAACCGGCTTCCGGCTCTGAGTAACCTTGGCAGAAGAACACTTCGCCGGTCAGGATCCTCGGCAGGAAGTAGTCCTTCTGGGCCGGTGTGCCGAACTTGATGATCGCGTGGGCGACCATTTTTATCCCCATCGGAGACAGCGACGGGGCGCCGGCCAACGTGGACTCCCGGTTGAAGATGTAGTGCTGGGTCAGGCTCCAGTCGCACCCGCCGTAGGCAACCGGCCATGCCGGCGCAGCCCAACCTCGCTCGTGCAGAATCCGCTGCCACTGCATGCTGGCCTCATGGTCGGCATAGACGCTGGTCATCAGACGGCCGGCGCGCTGAAGCTCCGGTGTCAGCTTCGCGGCGAGGAATTTCCGAACCTCGTCCCGGAATGCGAGGTCGGATGCCGACCATTGCAGGTCCATCGAAACACCTATCTTTCCGTGCCGAGGTGACAGTAAACATAATTGATCAACCGAGTCATCTCGGATCTCGGCGGGGCGCGGCACCAAAAGGGTGTGGTGTTTGCCATCAGGGGACAGGGGTTACAGACTGGATCGGGCGCCACCATCGCGAACCGTCCTGGCGCCGGTTCATGGCGCGAAACAACGCGCACCACAAGGGAGCGAACACCGTGACGTGGGATCTGCAATGGGACGACGAGGTCGACGTCGTGTGCACCGACTCCGGCATCGCCGGTCTGGCCGGTGCGATCGCCGCGGTGGACCAGGGTGCCGATGTTCTCGTTGCGTCCTCGCCGACGCAGGCCGTCGAAATGAGCAGACGTCACGGCTGGTTTACCGTCGAAAACGGTGACCAGCAAACGATGGAGTATTTGGCTGAACTCGCCGGTGATCTCGACACCACGGCGCTTCCCCAGTCCGATGACGATCTGCCGATCAGGCCGGTACCGCAACCCGGCGGGCAGGCCGGTCGGGCGGTGCCGCCGTTCTATGGCTCGCGATTGCGGGATTGGGCGGCTCGGTGCATTCCCTCGCCGACGGGTTACCTGTATACCCGGGTCGGCGACTGGGCCATTGCCGCCACCGACGCGGTGGACGGCGAGGCTATCGAGGTCGTCGAAATAGGTTCGCTGCAGACGGGTTCCGGTGATGTGGTGGGTGCATCCCAGAATTGGCTCGATGCTGAAGCCCACTCCTACGGCTTGAATATTCTTCCGGTGCTGGGATTGCAGCGTCTGGTGTTCGGCGACGGAGAGGTGATCGGTGCCTCGTTCGCGACCGGGGACGGCCCATTGACGGTGCGTGCCCGACATGGGTTGCTGCTCTGTGGAAAACGCCACCGCCCCGAACGATCTCCGCGATTGTCCGTCGCCGGCGACGCTGCGCTCCGAATCACATTGGTGGGCAAGGCTGCCAGCCGATTCGGCCGAGTCGAGCTGCACACCTCGGATCCGGTCGCGGGCCCGTTTCCCGGCGTCCTACTGGGCGCCCTTACCGGGCAGGCCGGCCACGGTGGTCAGCACTAGAAGCGCAGCGGAATCCGCCCCTGGGCCAGCAGCGACTCCATCTCCGTTGCCCCGACCGGGGGTGAGAGCAGGTAGCCCTGGGCACGTTGGCAGCCGTGCGCCAGGAGGGTGCGTGCGGCAGCCGGCGTTTCCACACCTTCGGCAACCAGTTCGAGGTCGAATGCCTCGGCGAGGGCGATAATTGCACGCACGATCGTGAGATCGTTTGGATCCGAGCCGAGTTCGCGAACGAATCCCTGATCGATCTTGAGGGTGTCCACCCGCAGCGTCTTCAACTGGGACAGCGCGCTGTAGCCGGTGCCGAAGTCGTCGATGGCCACCCGCACTCCCGCGTCCTGCAACGCTGCGAGGGTGATTCGGGTGGTCTCGATGTCTTCCACCACCACCCGCTCGGTGATCTCCAAGCAGATCGAACCGCGGTCGAGAGCGAATTCGTTCATGATGTCCGCCACCGAATCCACAAAACCATGGGTGACCAATTGCACCGGGGAGACGTTCACCCGTAGCACGGTGCCCCGGCCGGCCCCACGAGATCGCCAACCGGCTAGTTCGGCACATGCGGTGCGCATCACCCAGCGCCCCAATTCGACGGCGAGGTTGATCGATTCGGCGATGCTGATGAACGAATCGGGGGAGAGCAGCCCCCGCGTCGGGTGCCGCCACCGCACCAGCGCCTCGGCGCCCACGATCTGACCGGTTCGCAGATCGACCTCGGGAAGATACTGCAGATGCAGCGCGCCGTCGTCGATGACGCCTTGCAGGTGGAGTTCGATGTCGTTACGAAATGCGTTCTTGCTCCACATATCCGCGGAAAAGACCGAGACGCTGTTTCCTCCGGATGCCTTTGCCGCGTTCACCGCCTGCACCGCGCGCCGGATCAGGTCCGTAGTGTTATCTCTGCCCGGAATGCCTTCCGCGACACCGATACTCACTGTTCGGCTGAGAAGCTCGTCGTCGATGGTGACTCCGTCGCGCAGGGCGGTTCGAAGACGATTCGCAAGTATCTCGGCGGCGGTGGTTCCCATCGGACCGGCCGCGACGAGGACGAATTCGTCACCACCGATCCTGGCTATCACGGCGGACGGGTCGGCCGCGTTGCGGAGACGGTCGGCGGCCACCCTGATGAACACGTCGCCCGCCTGGTGACCGACATAGTCATTGATCACCTTGATTCGGTCTAGGTCGAAGAAGAGCACCGCGACCGGTCCCGGCTGACCGGCCGTCAGCCGGGCATCGAGATGTGCCAACAAGGTGCGGCGGTTGAGCAACCCGGTGAGGTCATCACGCTCGGCAAGGTGCCGAAGTTGTTCTTCGGCGTGCACCCGCGCCTGAACCTGGGCGAACAGTGCCGCCACGGTTTGCAGAGCGTCGAGCTCGTCGGATTCCCATGACCTATCACCGGACTTGGCGAAACCGAGCACCCCGGTGGTGATGTCTCCGGAGATCAGCGGGGCTGCCGCCACCGACATTTTCGACACATCAGGCATTTTCGCTACGTCCGGCGCCTGGGCCTGATTGTTCGGGCCGGCCGGTTCAGGGCGGTGCACGATCGGCCTCTTGGCGTGCTCGGATGCGGACAGTACGGGATCGGCCGCCGCGAAGAACACCAGCGCGAGGGGGTCGGGATGGGGTACGTCGGTGCGCACGGGGTATTCGGCGATCAGCCGCGACGCACCGATGAAGTGGTCGTTGTAGCGTAGAAAGCCTCGATCGACGCCCAGATAGGCCGTCAGCTCGGACATCACCTGCCGGCTGACCTCGACCGCCGTTGCCGCGGTCGCCGCCATCAACTGGCTGGCCGCGGACGTCACCACCAGGCCGAGGCTGGGGCGCACCCTGTTGGCATGCCAGGCGGTATCCGACATCGTGCAATCAGGATACGACCAGAATTGGGACGCCCGCTGTGGCAGTGTAAGAAGCAACTCGCCGCGTCGAGCCGGCGGCCCGGCTCAAACGAGACGGATCAAAGGAGATGAGGGTGAAGAAGTTCAACGGGCTGGCAGAGTTGATCGCCGCCGAGGGCGAGCAACTGGGTCCTACCGCGTGGCTCGAAATCACCCAGGATCGGGTCGACCTGTTCGCCGATGCCACCGACGACCATCAATGGATCCACGTGGATCCGCAGCGGGCGGCCGCCGGCCCCTTCGGCGGGACGATCGCGCACGGGCTGCTGACCCTGTCGCTGATCCCGCACTTCACTCATCAGCTCTACAGAGTGGACGATATCGCGATGGCGATCAACTACGGGTACAACCGGGTCCGCTTCATCACCCCTGTTCGGGTCGGCGCCAGGCTTCGGGCCCGGGCAGAGCTCGCCACGGTTACCCAGCTGGACAGGGCAGTCCAGGCGACTCTGAACACCACGGTCGAAATCGAGGGCTCCGACAAGCCCGCCGCCGTCGCGGAGTCGATCGTCAGGTTCATCGGATGACTGGGCCCCGCTCAGTAGTGAGTTGACCCCTGATCTATTGAAATGGTGCTCGCCGTAACGTATTTCGACTCGTCACTGGCCAGCCAGCACACCGCGTCGGCGATATCCTCGGGTTCGACCACCCAGGTGGGCAGAAACGGCGTCATCATGTTGGACAGCTGGGGGTTGGTCTCCATGGCCTTGCCCAGCGCGGCGACCATGTCGCCGGTGCCCATATCGGTCATCACCGGTCCCGGATGCACGCTGTTCACCCGGATCGAGTGCTTGCCGAGTTCGGCGGCGAACGCCCGGGCCATTCCGGTCACCGCATGCTTGCTGGCCGTGTAGTGGATCATGAACGGCTGCAGTTTGATTCCGGCGGCCGAGCTGATCAGGATGATGGAACCACCGCGTCCGCCGTCAATTATCTTTTGCGCACCTGCCATGACGGTATTCCAGGTTCCGGTCACATTGATGTCCATGACGTCGCGAAAGTCGTCCGGACGAATATCGTCCCAGGCCTGCGGCGCCGAGACACCGGCGTTGGCGACGATCACGTCCAGTCGGCCGAACTCGGCCACCCCGTCCTCGACGGCCGCGTTCAGGCCTTCGCTGTCGCGGGTGTCCACCACAGACGCGAGAATTCGACGACCGTGCTGCTCGACCAGTCGCACCGTCTCGGCGAGGTCCTGCGGCGTCGCCGGGTCATAGGGCACACAGGGCGGGAGGGGTGCGGCGATGTCCACGGCGATGACGTCCGCGCCTTCCCTGGCCATTCGCACCGCATGCGCCCGGCCCTGCCCGCGGGCCGCCCCGGTGATGAATACGACCCTGCCTTCGAGTCGGCCCTCAGCGCGAGCGCTCACCGCGCCGCGGCCTTGACCAGGCCGCCACCGATGATCAATCGCTGGATCTCACTGGTGCCTTCGTAGAGTCGGAGCAGTCGCACGTCGCGGTAGATGCGTTCCACCGGAACATCGCGCATGTACCCGCTGCCGCCATGGATCTGCACGGCGAGATCGGCGACCTTGCCGGCCATTTCGGTGCAGAACAGCTTTGCCGCCGACGGTGCGATCCGGCGGTCCTCCCCGGTGATCCACCTGCGCGCGGTATCCCGGACAAGTGCGCGTCCGGCCAGCACGCCGGTCTGCTGATCGGCCAGCATCGCCTGCACCAACTGAAACTCTCCGATCGCGGTACCGCCCTGCGTAGCGGTGGCGGCGTAGGCGACCGACTCGTCCAGTGCTCGTTGCGCTGCCCCCACCGCGACTGCCGCGATATGCACGCGACCCCGGGCCAGTGACGTCAACGCAGCCCGGTATCCGATGTCTTCCGAATCTCCGACCAGGGCACCGTCGGGTAGTCGAACATCGGTGAAGCTGACGTCTGCGGTCCAGGCGCCTTCCTGACCCATCTTCTTGTCCTTCGGCCCGATGACGACACCTGGCGTGTCGGCCGGAACCAGGAAAACGGCGATGCCCGCCCCCGCGGCATCGGCGGGCCGGGTCCGGGCGAACGTCACAAACAGGTCCGCGGTGGGAGCGTTGGTGATGAAACGCTTCTGGCCGTTAAGGATCCAGCTCGCGCGGGGTTCCGAGCCCTCGCGGACGGCCTTGGTCCGCAGTCCCGACGGGTTGGAACCGGCGCCCGGTTCGGTGAGCGCGAACGACGCCACGACCTCGCCGGTGGCGATCTTCTCCAGCCACGTCGCCTTCTGCTGGTCGGTGCCATACCCCACCAGAACCTGCCCCGCGATGCCATTGTTGGTGCCGAACATGGAACGTAGCGCCAAAGAGGTGTAACCGAGTTCCATTGCCAGCTCGACGTCCTGGACGAGGTCCAGGCCCAGCCCTCCCCACTGCTGCGGGATCGCGTAGCCGAACAATCCCATCTTCATGGCCTGATCGCGCAAGTCGTCAGGGACCCGGTCTTCGGAAAGGATTTCTTGTTCACGCGGAACCACCACGGTGCGGACAAAGTGACGCGTCTGCGCCAGGATCTCCTGAAAGTCGTGATCGCTGACTTCGGCTGTGGTCATCGGCTGAGCTCCTCGACGAAACACCTTCACAAATCGGGTATGAAATACGATAGTCGCCGGCTCGGGTCCCGACTTAGGTGAGGATGGGTGCGCACGTGTCATTGCTGACTGGTCGGACCGCTGTGGTGACCGGCGGAGCTCAAGGTCTCGGCTTCGCGATCGCGAACCGGTTCGTCGCCGAGGGCGCGCGGATCATTCTGGGCGACGTCAACGTTGACGCCGCCGGCGCCGCTGCCGAGAAACTGGGCGGGCGTGAAGTGGCCCGCGCAGTGCGGTGCGACGTCACCGATCACGCTGAGGTGGCCGGGTTGGTCGCAGCCGCGCTGGAAAACTTCGGCAGCCTCGACGTAATGGTCAACAACGCGGGAATCACCCGCGACGCGACACTGCGGAAGATGACCGAGGAGCAGTTCGATCAGGTGATCGCCGTGCACCTGAAAGGCACCTGGAATGGGCTGCGGGCCGCCGCCGCGGTGATGCGCGACGCGGGCAGCGGTGCAATCGTCAACATGTCCTCGATCTCCGGCAAGGTCGGCATGATCGGGCAGACCAATTACTCTGCGGCCAAAGCGGGAATCGTGGGCATGACCAAAGCCGCTGCCAAAGAGCTCGCCTATCTGGGCGTGCGGGTCAACGCCATCCAGCCGGGTCTGATCCGCTCCGCAATGACAGAGGCGATGCCACCCCGTATCTGGGATTCAAAGGTCGCGGAGGTTCCGATAGGGCGGGCCGGCGAGCCGGATGAGGTGGCGGCGGTGGCGCTGTTCCTGGCATCGGACCTGTCGTCGTATATGACGGGCACCGTCCTGGAGGTCACCGGCGGACGGCATCTCTGATGCGGGATGCGGTCATCTGCGAACCCGTTCGTACCCCCATTGGCCGTTACGGCGGCATGTTCACCTCACTGACCGCGGTCGACCTGGGCGTCGTCGCACTCAAGGGGTTGCTCGAGAGAACCGGCGTTCCGCCCGAATCGGTTCAGGATGTGGTGATCGGGCATTGCTATCCGAGCATGGAGGCGCCGGCGATCGGCCGGGTGATCGCCTTGGATGCCGGTTTGCCGGTGACCGTGCCGGGAATGCAGGTCGATCGCCGTTGCGGCTCGGGCCTGCAGGCGGTGATCCAGGCGTGCCTGCAGGTGGCCAGTGGAGACAACGACGTCGTCGTCGCCGGCGGCACCGAGTCGATGAGCAACGTGGTCTTCCACTCGACCGATATGCGCTGGGGAGCCGCCCGCGACGGCGTGCGGATACACGACGGCTTGGCTCGCGGCAGAACGACGGCGGGCGGTAGGAACCACTCGGTACCCGGCGGCATGCTTGAGACCGCGGAGAACCTGCGAAGGCAGTACTCGATCCCACGCCAGGAGCAGGACGAGCTGGCCCTCCTGTCGCACCGGCGCGCGGTGAGGGCTCAGGCCGACGGACTGTTGGCCGAGACGATCATTCCGGTGACACTCCGCACACGCAGCGGACAGGACGTTGTCGACACCGACGAGCATCCCCGCGCCGATACCTCGATGGAGTCTCTCGCCAAGCTCAAACCGGTTCTGGGTAAGGACGATCCCGATGCCACAGTGACCGCCGGAAACTCGAGCGGACAGAACGATGCCGCGTCGATGTGTCTGGTCACCACGCCGGAGAAGGCCGCCGAGTTCGGAGCAAAGCCCCTGGTGCGCCTGGTGTCCTGGGGTGTGGCCGGGGTGCGTCCCGAAGTGATGGGCATCGGGCCGGTGCCCGCCACCGCGGCCGCCCTGGATAAGGCCGGTCTCGGGCTTGCCGACATCGATCTCATCGAGCTGAACGAAGCATTCGCCGCCCAGGCTTTGGCGTGCATGCGCGAATGGGGTTTCAGCACAGTTGATTTGGAACGAGTTAACGTGCACGGTTCGGGAATCTCGCTCGGCCACCCGGTCGGGGCGACCGGCGGGCGTATGCTGGCCACTCTCGCCCGGGAGCTCGACCGTCGCGACCTCCGCTACGGATTGGAGACCATGTGCATAGGCGGGGGGCAAGGGCTTGCCGCCGTCTTCGAAAGGGTGAACGGGTGAGAAGCACCGACATTCGGATCCGGACCGCGCTGTGACCCGGCTGGCGCAAACGCTGGGGCTCACCGAGTTCCAGACCGAGATCGTCTCCGCGGTAAGGCAGTTCGTCGATCGGGTAGTGATCCCGACAGCGCAGGAGCTCGAGCACGCGGACGAATATCCACAGGCGATCGTGGACGATATGCGTGAGATGGGCCTGTTTGGGTTGATGATCCCACCGGAGTACGGCGGACTGGGCGAGTCGCTGCTCACCTATGCCCTCTGCGTCGAGGAGCTGGCACGTGGCTGGATGAGCGTGTCGGGAGTCGTCAACACTCATTTCATCGTCGCGTATATGATCCGCCAGCACGGTACCGCCGCGCAGAAGCAGCGTTTCCTACCCAAGATGGCGACCGGTGACACCCGCGGCGCGTTCTCGATGTCGGAGCCCGAACTCGGCTCCGACGTCGCGGCGATTCGCACCAGGGCCCGCGACAACGGGGACGGCACGTACACCATCGACGGGCAGAAGATGTGGCTGACAAATGGCGGCAGTTCCACCTTGGTGGCCGCCCTGGTGCGCACTGACGAAGGCGCGGACAAGCCGCACCGCAACCTGACGGCATTCCTGATCGAAAAGCCAACCGGTTTCGGTGAAGTGGCGCCCGGGCTGATCATTCCGGGCAAGCTGGACAAGTTGGGGTACAAGGGAATCGACACCACCGAGTTGATCTTCGACGGCTATCGGGCCGAAGCCACCGACATCCTTGGAGAGATGCCGGGCAAGGGCTTCGTCCAGATGATGGACGGTGTGGAGGTTGGCCGCGTCAACGTGTCCGCCAGAGCTTGCGGCGTTGGTATCCGCGCGTTCGAACTCGCTGTGCGGTACTCGCAGCAGCGCAGCACCTTTGGCAAGCCGATCGCCGAACATCAAGCGATCGCGTTCCAATTGGCCGAAATGGCAACAAAAGTCGAGGCAGCGCATCTGATGATGGTCAACGCGGCGCGACTGAAGGATTCCGGGGACCGCAACGACGTGGCCGCCGGCATGGCGAAGTACTTCGCCAGCGAAGTGTGCGCCGAGGTGACCCAGCAGAGCTTTCGCATCCACGGCGGATACGGTTACTCCAAGGAGTACGAGATCGAGCGGCTCATGCGTGACGCCCCGTTCCTGCTGATCGGTGAGGGGACAAGCGAGATCCAGAAGAACATCATCAGCAAGCGATTGCTATCCGACTATCGGGTGTGATGCGGTTCAGCTTCGGCGCCATGTATTCGACAGCGAAAGGGGAAAAAGTGTCAGACGAGGTTCTGGTGGAACGCCACGACCGGGTACTGGTCATCACCATCAACCGACCGGAGGCGCGAAACGCATTCAACCTAGCGGTGGCCAAAGGTCTCGCCGAGGCGATGGACCAGCTCGATGACACCGCCGAGCTGTCGGTCGCGGTCATCACCGGAGCCGGTGGAAACTTCTGCGCCGGAATGGATCTGAAAGCCTTCATGGCCGGGGAGGTGCCGGCCATCCCCGGCCGTGGCATTGGCTTCACCGAACGTCCGCCGCGTAAGCCGGTCATCGCGGCCGTGGAGGGATACGCGCTGGCCGGGGGCACCGAGATCGTGCTGGCAACCGACTTGGTTGTCGCGGCCAAGAACGCGAAATTCGGCATTCCCGAGGTCAAGCGCGGGCTGGTCGCGGCCGGGGGCGGACTGTTGCGGCTCCCGCACCGGATTCCGTATCAGAAGGCCCTGGAACTCGCGCTGACCGGCGACAGCTTCACCGCCGAGCAGGCCGCCCAATGGGGGTTCGTCAACGTGCTGACCGAACCCGGCGAGGCACTCGAGGGCGCGCTGGCTCTCGCCGAGCGAATCACCGCCAACGGGCCCTTGGCCGTGGCGGTGACCAAGGAGGTCATCGCCAAGTCCGCGGACTGGGCTGAGGACGAGATGTGGAAGAAGCAACTCGAGCTGATCGCGCCGGTGTTCGCGTCCAAGGATGCGATGGAGGGTGCGAGGGCATTCGCCGAGAAGCGCAAACCCAACTGGACGGGTGCCTAACTCAAGCGATTTGGGCGTGCGGGTCGTCGGTCACCAGCGGCGATAAGCACGCCGAAATCGCGACTAGGGGTGGCTGACGGCCTGCGCGCGGGCCCACCGGTAATCGGCTTTTCCGGCCGGGCTGCGTTCGATGACAGGCCGGAACACCACTGCCTTGGGCAGCTTGTAGCGGGCGATCACGGCGGCTGCGTGGTCGATGATGTCTTGCGCTTCGGCGCTGGCGCCGTCCAGCAGAGCGACGACGGCCACCACCTCCTGGCCCCAGCGTTCGCTGGGCCTACCGGCGACCACCACATCGGCGACAGCGGGGTGCGACGCGATCGCAGCCTCCACTTCCTCGGCGAAGATCTTCTCGCCGCCGGAGTTGATCGTCACCGAGTCCCGGCCGAGCAGTTCTATGCACCCGTTCGCCAGCTGGCGGGCACGATCCCCCGGTACCGAGTACCGCACCCCGTCGATGACGGGGAACGTTGCCGCGGTCTTGACCGCATCTCCCTTGTACCCCAATGGAACGTAGCCGCGCTGAGCCAGCCAACCCATCCCGTGATGCCCGGGCTGCAGAATCGCGTCGAGATCCTCGGAGGCCACGAAGGTATCCGGTCCGGCGTTGAACGTCCCAGTTGACACCGCGCCCGACGCCGACATGTGCGTCATCTGGGCGCCGGTTTCCGAGGAACCCACCCCGTCGACGACCATCAGATTGGCCTTGCTGTCGATCAATCGCTGTTTGGCGGTAGGGGTGAGCTGCGCGCCGCCGTTGGCGACGACGGCCAGCGAGGACAGATCTGCCTCCGTTCGCCGGAATGCGTCGGCCAGTGGGCGGGCCATTGCGTCCCCGACCACGGTGACCGCAAGAACCTTCTCCCGCTCGATGGTGCGCACCACGTCGTCGACGTCGAGGTGGCTGGTCACCGCCGAGAACACCACGGACTGGCCCGTCGTCATTCCGGTCAGCACGGCCCACTGCGCCGCGCCGTGCATCAGCGGCGGCAGCACCATCAGCTTGGTGCCGGGCGCGTCGGCGCAGCGGCGGGCGATGTCCTCGTAGCAGGTAGCCAGTTCGCCGGTGTAGAGGCTACGGCCACCGAAAGAGGTCATGAAGATGTCGTGCTGCCGCCACAGCACTCCCTTGGGCATACCCGTCGTTCCGCCGGTGTAGAGCACATAGAGGTCATCGGGCGACGGCTGGACAGGTGGCGCATCGGCGGGTCCGGTGGCCACGATCGACTCGTAGTCGACCGCGCCGGGCAGCAGCGCATTGCCCGATTCGTCGGCGATCTGGATGAGCACCCTGAGTTCGGGCAATTCGGCCAGCACTTCGGACACCCGTGGCGCGAACGCGGCGTGGTAAAGCAGTGCCGTCGCGTTGGCGTCGGCGAGGAGATACTGCAATTCGCTCTTCACGTACCGGTAGTTGACGTTGAACGGTGCGACTCGGGCCCGCCAGGCGCCCAGCATTCCCTCCACATACTCGGGACCGTTGTAGGCGTAGATGCCGAGCAGGTCTTGGCCAACCTCATGGCCGGCCAACTGTGAGCGCTCGGTGTGACAGCCCAGCCCGCGTGTGTGCAGGAAGCCGGCGAGGCGGTTGGCGCGCTCGACGATCTGGGTGTAGGTGGAGCGACGCTCGCCCTGAATGATGAACTCCCGATCGCCAATGACCGCCGCGACGGCGTCCGCGGCTGCTGGGACGGTGAATTGGATCGACTCGGACATTCGGCCTTTCATGTCTGGTGCGGGCAGGGGACCATCGGGTCAATCCGCCCGGCTCGCCACGGTTGGTTCAGCGCGCCGAAAACCCTCGCCGGTGTCCAGCGAGGTGTCCTTGGTCTCACGCATGATCAGGATGGCGACGAAACTCAGCGATGCCGCGATGAACAGATACAACCCGACCCACCCGGGCCCGTAGGAGGTGGCCAGCCAGGTGGCGATGAACGGGGCGACCGCCGCGCCGAGAATACTGGCCACGTTGTAGGAGATACCGGACCCCGTGTAGCGCACGTTGGTCGGGAAGAGCTCCGGCAGAACAGCGCTCATCGGCCCGAAGGTGAAGCCGGTCAGCGTCATACCGATGATGAGGAATGCCAGCATGGTACCCGCGGAGGTGTGGCCGGAGCCCAGCATAGGTGCGAACAGCGCCCCGTATCCCATGATTGCGGCCGTGACCACGAGCAGCGAGCGGCGTCGGCCGAAGCGGTCCGACAGCAGGCCGGACAGCGGAATCGTCGCGGCGAAGAACACCACCGCGATTAGCTGAAACCCAAGGAATTCGACGTAGCCGAATCCGAGACCCCGGCCGTCCGGCGGCTTCTTGGCGGTCCCGTAGCTGAGCGCCCAGGTGGTCGCGATGTAGAAGATCGTGTACGTCGCCAGCATCACGAACGTGCCGATGACCAATTGGCGCCAACTGGTGCGGAACACCTCGGCCAGCGGGGCTTTGACCTTCTCGCCGCGAGCAACCGCACGGGTGAAGACCGGGGTCTCGAGGATGCGCAGGCGCACATACAGACCGATGGCGACCATCACCGCGCTCGCCAGGAACGGGATGCGCCAGCCCCAGGTCAGGAAGGCTCCATCCAGATCGGGTGTGGCGTTACTGTGACCCATCAGCAGGATCAGGGCCACGAACAATCCGTTGGCCAGCAGGAATCCGAAGGGCGCGCCGAGTTGCGGCCACATGGCGGCCCATCCTCGCTTGCCGGGTCTGGCGGTCTCGGTCGCCAGCAGGGCGGCACCGCTCCATTCGCCGCCCAACGCCAACCCCTGGGAGAAGCGCATGATCGCGAGCAAGGCCGGAGCGATGATCCCGGCCTGTGCATAGGTCGGCAGCAACCCGATCGCAAATGTGGCAATACCCATCAGCAGCAGGGAAGCCACCAGGGTGGTCTTGCGGCCGGCGCGATCACCGAAGTGCCCGAACAGGATCGAGCCCAGCGGCCGGGCCACGAACGCCAGCCCGAACGTCGCCAGCGATGCCAGCAGGGCCGTGGTCGGATCGCTCTTGGGGAAGAAGAGGTGCGGAAACACCGAGACGGCGGCGGTCGCGTAGACGTAGAAGTCGTAGAACTCGATGGTGGTACCGACCATCGACGCCACGACGATGCGTCGCCGTGGAACCCCGTCGATGAGGTCACTGTCGACGACGTCGTTGCTCATCTGCGCGCCTTTCACCGATGTATTGGCAAAAGGACATCATGCCAGCGGCGTCAGCGTACGGAGAAGGTGATGGAGTGCCAGCCGGTCGCGCCGTCGGGCACCGGATCGGCCCGCTCGGCGGTCTGGGTGTATCCGGTGTTGTCGGTGGCACGCACCGTGATCTTGTGGAACCCCGTCTCCTGGGCCTCCCAGTCGAAGCTCCACAGCCGCCAGGTGTCATCGGAGTAGCCATCGCCCAATACGGCCTGCCGCCAATCCGCTTGCCCGGTCGGCGTCTCGATCTGAACTTCGACGTCGCGCACTCCGCGTCCCTGTGCCCAGGCGACGCCGCCGAAGGTCACCGGACCCAGCGGCACAGCGCTGCCGGCGCGCGGTACGTCGATGCGGGACTCCGTCTTAATGGGTCCGCGCGGCGCCCAACCACGCTGGGTCCAGTAGGCTTCGGCGCGGTCGAAGCGGGTGATCTCCAGGTCGACGACCCATTTGGTTGCCGAGACATAGCCGTACAGGCCCGGGACGACAAGTCGCGCGGGATATCCGTGCTCGACGGGCAGCGGCTCACCGTTCATGCCGATCGCCAGCATTGCGCCCTCGGCGGTGAGCGCCTGCACCGGCGTGCCGGCGGTCCATCCGTCGGTCGACATCGACAGCACCATATCCGCGTCGGCTTGCACCCCGGCCTCGGCCAGTAGATCCCGAACCCGGTAGCCGATCCATTTCGCATTCGAAATCAATTCGCCACCAACAGGATTCGAAACACAGGTCAGCGTCACCACGTTCTCGACCACCTCGAACCGCTCGAGATCGCCAAACCGGAAAGTGATTTCACGGTCGACCATGCCATGAATCCGCAGCTGCCATTCGTCGCGGCTGAGTTGCGGGGCGATCAGCGCGGTATCGATGCGATAGAAATCGGCATTGCCGGTGATGAATGACGGCAGGTCAACGCCTTTCGGCTGCACCGAGGCGGGTACCGGGGGAGCGGGGACGTCGACCGGTGGCAGCGCGAATGCTTGACGGTCCCCGGAAACCGACGACTTCAAGCGGCCCAGCACCACGCCGGCAACGCCGCTGGCGACCCCGGCAGCGAGGAGGCCCAGGGTAAGCAAGGACAGTCGTCGACCGCGGTCGGGTGTGTCCGGGCGCTTCGGGTCCGGAATCGAATCACCGGAGCGATCACCGAGACGCCGGGAGGTCAACGTCCGGAGCACCGCCACCCCGCACAGCGCACCCAGCACGGTCGGCACGATGTCCAGCGGTGCGGCGCCCGTCCGCGACAACACCGCGGCACATCCGGCCACGCCGGCGGCCGCGATCATCGCGCTGCCCACTGGGCGGCGGGGCGATTCGGCGATTCCGGCCACCGCCGCCAACGCCGCGATCACCGCCAGTACCAGCACGCTCAGCACCAGCTTGTCGGAGGTGCCGAAGGTCTGGATGGCCCATTCCTTGACCGGGCCGGGGGTCAGGTCGATCACCGATGCCCCGACCGCGGTGCGGACGTCGGCCCGGGGTCCGAATGCCGCGGCCGCCAACTGGGCGATACCGACCGATACGGCGGCGGCGGCGACGCCGCCCATCGCCCGGACGCCCAGCGTGGTCATGTGACCAAACTACGCCGCCAACCGCCCGAAACCCTTACCGAAAGATGTCGACGATCGTGGCGCTCATCGCAGGGGGCGCAGCACGATCGGCATCCCGTCCTTGGGCACCGGCATGCCGCCGTAGTCCCACTCGGTGGTGTAGCCCGGGCGGGGTAGCTCGAGGCGGTACTTGCGCAGCAGCCGGTGCAGGATGGTCTTGACCTCCAGCTGGCCGAACGTCATTCCAATGCACTTGTGGGCGCCGCCGCCGAACGGACTGAATGCGTAGCGATGACGCTTGTGCTCGTTGCGCGGTTCGGCGAACCGCTCCGGGTCGAACTTCATCGGCTCGGGGTACAGTTCCTCGAGCCGATGGTTCATCCCGGGGTAGGCGATCACGTTGGTGCCCTTGGGCACGTAGTAACCCAGCAACTCGGTGTCGCGGACGGCCTGACGCATCGCCCACTGCACCGGTGTCACCAACCGGATCGACTCGTTGAACACCAGGTCCAGGGACTCGAGTTTCTCCAGGGATTCGATGTCCACCGGGCCGTCGCCCAACCGGTCGGACTCGTCGCGGCAGCGTTGCTGCCACTCCGGATGGCTCGCCAGCTGGTAGATCATCGTGGTGGCCGTCGACGTCGACGTGTCGTGTGCGGCCATCATCAGGAAGATCATGTGGTTGACGATGTCGGCGTCGGAGAACGTGTTGCCGTCCTCGTCCGCCGTGTGGCACAGCACCGTCAGCAGGTCGGATCCGTCCTTGCCGCGCCGCTCCTTGACCCGCGCCTCGAAGTAGTTCTCCAGCAACTTGCGGGCCTGTGTTCCGCGCCACCAGGTGAATGGCGGGACGGGCCTACGGATCACTGCGTTGCCGGCGCGGGTCGTGGTGGTGAACGCCCTGTTCACCTTGGTGACCAGCTCATGGTCGGAGCCGGGTTCATGGCCCATGAACACCATCGACGCGATGTCCAGCGTGAGCTCTTTCATCGCCGGATACATCAGGAACCGGGCGTCGTTGGCGACCCAGTCGCCGGCGATCACCGTGGAGACGACCTTGTCGACCTGTTCGGTGTAGCCGACCAGTCGGCTTCGCACGAATGCCTCTTGCATGATTCGGCGATGGAACATGTGTTCTTCGAAGTCCAGCAGCATCAAGCCGCGGTGGAAGAACGGACCGATCACCGGCACCCAGCCCTGTTGGGAGAAGTCCTTGTTCCGGTTGGAGTACACCGCCTGGGCGGCATCGGGCCCCAACGCCGCGACCGACGGCAGTGCCGGCGAGTCGACGAAGAACAGCGGGCCGTGCTTGCGGTAGATGTGCAGGGAGAAGTCCGGTCCGCCCCGGAACATCTCGATCATGTGCCCGAGGATCGGTAGGCCCGCGTCGCCCATGATCGCCTTGAGATCGCTGCCTGGTGGTGGCGTCGCCATCTGCTTCTGCGGGAAGTCGGTGCGCAGCAGTTGGCGCTCTACCAGGCCCATACCCGGGAAGTTGGTGATTGACGGCGTCAGGCGTCGTTTCGCTTGGTCCAGCAGATAATCCCGGGTGCTGACCGTGGCCATTTGCCCCTCCTGAAAAGCCAAGGTGTGGTGGATGTCACCTCGACTCCATCCTGATAGGGCAACTTGACGCATGTCAAGTTTTGATTGGAGCGAGTCGCGGTGCAAAGGTCTACTGCCATGACCGCCGAACCATCACGTCCTCCGGAGGACCGCCGCAGCCGCGGTGACCGGCAACGCGACGCGATCATCACCGCGGTGCGCGAGCTACTGCAGGAGCGCTCCTTCGCCGACCTCTCGGTCAGCACCATCAGCGAGCGCGCCGGTGTCGCCCGATCCGGCTTCTACTTCTACTTCGACTCCAAGTACGCGGTGCTGGCCGTCATCGTTGCCGAGGCGATGGCCGAGCTCGACAAGCTGACCCACGATTTCGCGCCGCGGGAACCCGGGGAGTCGCCATCGGATTTCGCCAAACGCATGGTGGGCTACGCAGCGACCGTGTTCGCCTCGCATGACCCGATCATGAGCGCGTGCAATCTGGCCCGAAGCACCGATGCGCAGATTCGCGAAATCATGGACGACTTTCAGGACACCGTTGTGGACAAGATCGTCGGGCTGGTCAAGGACGATGCCGGCGCGAACCCGGTATCCGACGACGTCGTCGCGCTGGTGCGGACGTTGACCGCGGTGACGTCGATGACGCTCGCACACGACAGCGCCTTCGTGGGCCGCGATCGGGATGTCGCCGGCGCCGTGCAGGTTGTCGAGCGGTTGTGGCTCAGTGCCCTGTGGGGCGGTCATCACAACGGTGACTGATCACTGTCCGATGGCGGGTTGACCGAGGAGAACGTATGGCGAAGCAGACCGTGTTCGGCGACGGATTCGCCGGCAAGAGGTGTCTGGTCACCGGCGCCGCCAGCGGCATCGGCAGAGCCACCGCGCTGAAGCTGGCGGCCCAGGGGGCTGAGCTCTACCTGACAGACCGAGACGCGGCGGGGCTCGAGGCGACGGTCGCTGACGCACGCGCGCTCGGTGGCGTCGTTGCCGCCCACCGGGCGCTCGACATTTCCGACTATGACGCGGTGGCCGGGTTCGGGGCCGACATCCACAGCACCGGGGCGGCGATGGCCCTGGTGCTCAACATCGCCGGGGTGTCGGCCTGGGGCACCGTGGACCAGCTGACCCATCATCACTGGAAGTCGATGGTCGACATCAACCTGATGGGCCCGATTCACGTCATCGAGACCTTCATGCCGCCGATGATGGCGGCCGGTGAAGGCGGGCATCTGGTGAACGTGTCGTCCGCGGCGGGTCTGGTGGCGCTACCTTGGCACGCGGCTTACTCGGCCAGCAAATACGGTCTTCGGGGCTTGTCGGAGGTATTGCGCTTCGATCTGCACCGGCACCGCATCGGGGTGTCGGTGGCCGTGCCCGGCGCGGTGAAAACGCCTCTGATGCAATCGGTTCAGATTGCCGGTGTAGACCGCGAGCATCCCCGCGTGCAGTTTTGGACGAAACGTTTCGGTGGGCACGCGGTGTCTCCGGAGGTCGCGGCGGACAAGATCCTGCGCGGAGTGGTCCGTAACCGGTTTCTGATCTACACCTCACCGGACATCCGTGCGCTCTATCTGTTCAAACGCACCATGTGGCTGCCTTACAGCATCACGATGGCGCGGGTGAACGTGCTGTTCACCAGGGCGTTGCGGCCGCATCCCAAAATCCGCTGAAGCTCAACGCTTTCCCCAGTCCCACGACGGGGTCGTCAGCAGACCCTGATCGACCACCTTCGTCTCACCCCAGTCTTTGGTGAGTTCGATTTCCCAGGCGTCCGCGTCCGATCCCAACGGCCGAGCATCCAGGTATTCCCGCAGCGTCGGCGAATGCGTGACGATGACCACCTGCGTCCTGGCCGCGGCCCGTCCGATGAGGTCTGCCAGCGGCCGGAGGAGATCGGGGTGCAGGGAGGTCTCCGGTTCGTTCAGCACCAACAGCGACGGCGGGGCGGGGCTGAGTAGGGCCGCCGTCCAGAGCAGGAAACGCAAAGTACCGTCCGATATTTCGGCGCTTCGCAGCGGTCGCAGCATTCCGCGCTGATGGAGTTGGAGATCGAACAGCCCGTCGACGGTCGAGACCGACACCGATGCGCCGTCGAAGGCGTCCGCCACCGCGGCGGTGAGACCGTCGTCGCCGGTTTCGAGGATCGTTTGCACCGCCGCGGCGAGGTCGGCGCCGTCGTCGGCCAGCACCGGCGTCCTGGTGCCCACCTGAGGCCGACGAGACGCGGCGCCACTGTCGGTTCGAAATCCGTCGTAGAAGCGCCAATCCCGCAAACGTTCCCGGACCGCGACCAGTTCTGGCGCCGCTGCGGCCCAGTCGGCCAACACACTACGGTGCGCGGGCAGGTTAGCGGTGAGCGCATCGAACCCACGTCCGTTGTCGTTGGCGACCTCGACCAAGCCGCGCACTCTTCGCACCAGGGTGGTGCCGGGGCGGGCCACCGGGCCGGCGAAGATCACTTCACGCTTGATCTCCGGGTCGCGTGCGAAAGCCGAACCCCCGTCCTGGGGCAGGCCGAGATCGGCAAGGTATCCGAAATCATCAGCGGCATAACCGAGTTCGATCGAGATGGGCTTGGTGCGCGGTCCACCCTGTGCGGTGCCGGTGCGCCGGGCGGCGCCGAGGTGCTCGGGTCCGGCCCACAATGCGGACTCAACGCCGCCTTCACGGGCGAACGATGCGACCACCTCGCCGCGCCCGCAGTCGGCGAGCAGCCGAACTGCGCGGTACAGCGATGACTTACCGGTGCCGTTGGCCCCGGTCACCACGGTAAGTCGACGCAGTGGCAACACCAGATCCCGAAGTGATCGATATCCGCGCACGGCAACTGCGGTAAGCATGTCCAAAAGGCTAATCGGCGGGTGTGACGGCACCGGATCGGTCGTCGGCCGGGACCAGCTCCAGCCGGACGCCCAGCAGCCTCACCGGCCGGTCCAGGTCGAAGCGATCCAGTACATCGAGAGCGGTGCTGACAACCGATTCGGCGACCACCGTCGGGAACGGCAGTTTTCGGATCTTGGTGCGCGTGTAAAAGCTGCTGGTGCGCACCGTCACTGCTACCCGGCTGACCACTCGCTGCTGCTCGATGACCTCGGCCAGGGTGCGCCGGGCGAGCTGGACCACCGCAGCGTCCATCTCGGCCCGGTCGGTCAAGTCCCGGTCGAATGTGACGACGTGGCTGCGGGATCGCGGCACCCACGGCTCGGTGCTGACGGTGGTGTCGCCGCCTCCCTTGGCCAACAACAGGATCCACAACCCCGTGCCGGGACCGAACGCCGACCTCAGCACCGACGGGTCGGTCGAGGCCAGGTCCGAAACGGTGGTGATTCCTATGGCGGCAAGCTTTTTGGTGGTTTTCGGGCCGACTCCCCATAGCGCCTCGACGCTAAGGTCACCCATTGTCGACATCCAATTGTCCTCGGTAAGTGCATGAATGCCCGCAGGCTTAGCGAACCCGGTCGCGACCTTGGCGCGTTGCTTGTTGTCGCTGATACCCACCGAACATGACAGCCCGGTGGCGGCCGTGACCAGGCCTCGGACCTGCCGGGCAAGCTCGAAGGCCTCCTGGAGACAGGCCACCTGGGCTCCCACATAGGCTTCGTCCCAGCCGGCCACCTCGACAGGGTGGCCCAGGCCGCGCAGCACCTCCATCACTCGGTCGGAGGCAGCCTGGTAGGCGGCTGGGTCGGACGGGAGAAAGATCGCCGCCGAGCACCGGCGGGCGGCGGCCCGCAGCGGCATACCCGCGTGCACCCCGAACCGACGCGCTTCGTAAGAGGCGCAGGTGACGACCTTGCGGGGCTCTGTCGGGTCACCGTTACCCCCGACGATCACCGGTAGGCCGACGAGTTCGGGGTGGCGTTGAAGTTCCACCGAAGCGAGGAACTGGTCGAGATCGACGTGCAGAATCCAGGCAGTCCGGGCCCGGTCGGTGACCACGTTCATGTTCCGCAGAGCTTGCGCGCCAACATCTCCCAATTGTCCCCGAGTTCCGCCAGGGTGCGGCCCTGCCCGGCGAGTTGGTGATGCACGTAGCCGGCATCCAGGAGTGCCAGGAGTGCCGTCGCCTGGGTATCGAGATCACCGGTGGTCCCGGCATCTTCGAGGAGCAGCCGGATATGACTGTGATGCAAGGCCATCGGCGCGCCGAACCGCATCTGCTCGTCACGGTTGACGTCGCAGAGCAGGGCATGGTGGGTGTCGACGAACGCCAGCCGTTCCCGCCCGTAGGCGAGTAGACGTTGCAGCGGTGGTGCCCCCGGGCCCAGTGGCGGGGGTCCGAACAGGAAGGCCTGTTGGTGAGCCTTCTCGTCCTCGTCGAGGAGGACCGCCATCAGGCCCGCTCGGCTGCCGAACCTGCGGAACAGGGTTCCCTTGCCGACGCCCGCGGCGACGGCTACGTCGTCGGTGGTGACGGCCTCGGCGCCGCGCTCGTCGAGCAGTCGGCGGGCGGCTGCCAGCAGGAGTGCCCGGTTTCGCGCGGCGTCGCGCCGGGGCCCGGACCGGGGTTCCGGGGCGGGCGGCCCGGATTCGGTCAACGGCAGCGAAATCGGCCGGTTCGAGAGGGTCACTGGGCAACTGTAACTCGATCGGGAATAATTCGGACTGCAGTCCGGTTAGTCGCGGCGATAGGGTTCACGTTGTGGAGAGGCGCAAAAATGTCAGGTGACCGCAGGGTTCAGGCAGGGGTTCAGGCAGGGGTCCAGGTGGGGGTCAAGGTAATAGTTCTGGTGGGGAGTCTGCGGGCCGCGTCGATCAACCGTCAATTGGCCGAACTCGCTGTGGAGACGAGCCCAGCGGGTGTCACGCTCGAGGTGTTCGATCGACTTGGAGAGCTACCTTTCTACAACGAGGACATCGACAACGAGTCCGGCGGCGGGGTTGTCGAGCCGGTAGCGGCACTGCGGGCGGCTGCCGGTGAAGCCGATGCGGCGCTGATCGTCACCCCTGAGTACAACGGCAGCATCCCGGGCGTGCTCAAGAACTCCATCGACTGGCTCTCGCGGCCGTTCGGCAACGGCGCCCTGAAAGGTAAGCCGCTGGCAGTCGTGGGTGCCGCACTGGGGAAGTACGGGGGAGTCTGGGCACACGACGAGGCGAGGAAATCTTTCGGCATCGCCGGTGCGCGGGTCGTGGAGGACGTCGAGTTGTCCATCCCGGCCGCGTCGCTGGATGGGAAGCATCCACGGGAACACGCCGAACTTGCCGCTCGACTGGGCGAGGTCACTGGAAAGTTGGTCGCCGAGATCGGCTGAGCCGTGCTGATCGCCGGTCGCTGAGCTGCGAGGCGTGCTTTGTCTACGGTGCGGACGAACCGCGCGAGAGTTTGCTGACAGCGCCCGATAACCCCCGTGGGGCCGGACCGGCGCCACTGGTGCGCCGGTGGTCGGCGACGGGTCGAGGATGACCGTCACGGTACGGGCGACACAGGCAGATGTGATGTGCGACACGCCGATGCGACTACCGTTTCAGTCCTCACGACCTGGGAGTTTCACGAATGTTATTCGGAACATCTTGTATCCGCTCGCAATGTCGGACACTAGGTGTAGTGTTTCGAACACCGACAGGCCCCCAGGATTCGGAGGTCGGCCGGAGCCACGGAGATCCGGCGAAGTAGATATCCCGACATCTCGGAACGCGGCCCCGGCGCCCTGGAATTTTGGAGATCTGCGGACCGCTGAACCATAGCGACGTGCACTAACCGACCAGTTGCCAGATTTCTAACTCACTCGCAGAGGAGCCGTACCGCAGATGACCCAGCCCGCCCCGTCCCGCGTCACCGTGTACACCAAGCCCGCATGTGTGCAGTGCAACGCCACGTACAAGGCCCTGGACAGGTTGGGCGTCGCCTACGACTCGGTGGATATCAGCCTGGACAACGATGCCCGCGACTACGTCATGGCCCTGGGCTATCTGCAGGCACCCGTGGTGGTGGCCGGTAACGACCACTGGTCGGGTTTCCGGCCGGACCGGATCAAATCCCTCGGCGCGGTTGCGGCGACGGCCTGAGGGCAAGCCCGGAGGTTCGGGGCGGACAAGTGAGGACTGGAGGGATTCGATGAGCAATCTCGTCTACTTCTCCAGCGTGTCCGAGAACACCCGCCGCTTCGTCGAGAAGCTGGGTCTGCCCGCGATCCGTATCCCGGTGCATGGGCGCCTCGAAGACCCCGACCTGGTCCGAGAGCCTTACGTACTGGTGCTGCCCACCTATGGCGGCGGGCGGGCCACGCCGGATATCAACGGCGGTGGCTACGTCCCCAAGCAGGTCATCGCATTCCTCAACAACGAGCACTATCGATCATTGATTCGCGGCGTCATCGCCGCAGGCAATACCAACTTCGGTGCGGAATTCGGCTACGCAGGCAACGTCATCTCGCGTAAATGCGGTGTGCCGTATCTGTACCGCTTCGAACTGATGGGTACCCCGGACGACGTCCACGCCGTCCGCGCCGGCTTGGAAGAATTCTGGAAGGAACAGACGTGCCACCAACCGTCACAGCTGCAGAGCCTGTAACCACGAGCGTGCACGCTGCGCACCCGTCGGGCGGGGACGAGCTCGACTATCACGCGCTCAACGCAATGCTGAATCTGTACGACGCCGACGGCAAGATTCAGTTCGACAAGGACAGGGAAGCCGCCAATCAGTACTTCCTGCAGCACGTCAACCAAAACACGGTGTTCTTCCACAACCAGGACGAAAAGCTCGACTACCTACTCCAGAAGAACTACTACGAGCGCGAGGTGCTCGACCAGTACTCGCGCAACTTCGTCAAGTCCCTACTGGACCGTGCGTATGCCAAGAAGTTCAGGTTTCCGACGTTTCTGGGCGCGTTCAAGTACTACACCAGCTACACGCTGAAGACATTCGACGGGAAGCGCTACCTCGAGCGTTTCGAGGACCGCGTCGTCATGGTGTCATTGACGCTGGCCGCCGGTGACACCGCACTTGCCGAGAAGCTGGTCGACGAGATCATCGACGGCCGGTTCCAGCCGGCCACTCCGACTTTCCTCAACTCGGGGAAGAAGCAGCGCGGCGAGCCAGTGTCTTGTTTCCTCCTTCGCATCGAGGACAACATGGAGTCGATCGGGCGCTCGATCAACTCGGCGCTACAGCTGTCCAAGCGCGGTGGCGGAGTTGCGTTGTTGCTGACCAACATTCGTGAACATGGTGCGCCGATCAAGAACATCGAGAACCAGAGCTCGGGTGTCATCCCGATCATGAAGCTGCTCGAGGATTCGTTCTCTTATGCCAACCAACTGGGGGCCCGCCAGGGTGCCGGCGCGGTGTATCTGCACGCTCACCACCCCGATATCTACCGCTTCCTGGACACCAAGCGGGAGAACGCCGACGAGAAGATCCGGATCAAGACTCTGAGCCTGGGTGTCGTGATTCCGGATATCACCTTCGAGTTGGCCAAGAAGAACGAGGATATGTATCTGTTCTCGCCGTACGATGTCGAGCGCGTCTACGGCCTGCCGTTCGCCGACATCTCGGTCACCGAGAAGTACTACGAGATGGTCGACGACGCCCGGATCCGCAAGACCAAGATCAAGGCGCGGGAGTTCTTCCAGACGCTCGCCGAGCTGCAATTCGAGTCGGGCTACCCGTACATCATGTACGAGGACACCGTGAACCGGGCTAATCCGATCGACGGCAAGATCACCCATTCAAACCTGTGTTCGGAGATCCTGCAGGTGTCCACCCCGTCGGAGTTCAACGATGACTTGTCCTATTCCAAAGTGGGCAAGGATATTTCGTGCAATCTCGGATCGCTCAACATCGCCAAGGCGATGGACTCGCCGGATTTCGCGCAAACCATCGAGGTGGCGATCCGGGCGCTGACCGCGGTGTCGGATCAGACCCACATCACCTCGGTGCCGTCGATCGAACAGGGCAACAACGACTCTCATGCCATCGGCCTAGGGCAGATGAACCTGCACGGGTATTTGGCGCGCGAGCGGATCCACTACGGCTCGGAAGAGGGCGTGGACTTCACCAACATGTACTTCTACACGGTGCTGTACCACGCGCTGCGGGCGTCGAACCGCATCGCGATCGAGCGGGGCAAGGCTTTCGGCGGCTTCGAGCGTTCCAAGTACGCCACGGGTGAGTTCTTCGACAAGTACACCGACCAGGTGTGGGAGCCGGCTACCGCGCGGGTGCGCGAACTGTTCGCCGAGGCGGATATTCGTATTCCGACCCAAGAGGATTGGGTGCGGTTGAAGGAGTCGGTACAAAAGCACGGGATCTACAACCAGAACCTGCAAGCCGTCCCGCCGACCGGGTCGATCAGCTACATCAACCATTCGACCAGTTCCATCCACCCGGTGGCGAGCAAGATCGAGATCCGCAAGGAAGGCAAGATCGGTCGGGCCTACTATCCGGCACCGTATCTGACCAACGACAACCTGGAGTACTACCAGGATGCTTACGAGATCGGCTACGAGAAGATCATCGACACCTACGCCGCGGCCACCCAGCATGTGGACCAAGGGCTGAGCCTGACGCTGTTCTTCAAGGACACGGCGACGACGCGCGATGTGAACAAGGCGCAGATCTACGCCTGGCGCAAGGGCATCAAGACGCTCTACTACATCCGGCTGCGCCAGATGGCGTTGGAGGGCACTGAGGTGGAAGGCTGCGTGTCCTGCATGTTATAGGTGTTCGCTACACCTGCCCGAGTGGCCGGCAGGCGTTGGAAATCGGGCTCCAGTAAGTCCCGCCGCTGCAGTTCAGCGGCACCGTGGCCAGCGGTGGTCGGCATATGTTGGCCACCGGGTCCCACCAGAAGCCGTCCCGACAATCGAGCGGCTGCGCCGAGCTGGTCGCGGGCGCCACGATGGACAGGGCGGCGATCGGCGCGAGGGCTGCTGTCAGGGTTGCCGAGCGACGGGTGAGCTTTCCCATTCACTAAGGATGCCACACCCTGGGCCTCCAAAACTGCTGGAACGGGCTGGTCGAACCCATTGCCGGCGTCAGGTCGAGCGTGCCAGCGGGCAAGTCCGAGACCGGGCCGGTTCCCGAGTTCTCCCGCTGAACTGGTGCGCACGTTCGGCGCCATGATTACCAAGGTAACGCTTGCCTGATTGGACATACTGTCCTGCCTTACCGGGTCCGACCGCGCGCCGAAAGGTCGGTCACCGATTTGGTGGTGGCTACGCTGGCCGACCTCGGGTTCGAGGTGAGAGCGGTGTTGGCGTCGTTCGGTGAGGTGACCTTGCAGATCTGCACATGCCCCCTCGCGGCGGTGGCGGTGACGGCCTCCGAAGTGGTGCGAGGTATCCAGCAGGGCCTGATCCAAGAAGTCATCGACCTGAACGCCGAGTCGATCGGCGCGAGCTATGCCGTGCAGGTGACTCCGGATCCGCTCGGTGGTTCATGCGAGGTCGGGTTGGCGCTGCGGCCCAAACACTGAGGCTCAGATCGTCAGCGTCCCGTCGTTGTTGATCGTCCACGCCGGGTTCACCGCGACCTCCCAGACGTGGCCGTCGAGATCGGCAAAATAGCCCGAATATCCGCCCCAAAACACCTTTTCGGCCGGCTTCAGAATGGTCGCACCGGCGGCAAGAGCCTGATCCAGCACCGCGTCGACCTCGGCTTCGGTGCTGTGGTTGATGGCAAGCGTGATACCGCTGAACCGGCCATCGATGCCACAGCGGGCGTCATCGGCGAGCTCGGTGCGGCCGAACAAGGCCAGTGCAATCCCTGGTAGCTGGTAGAAGACAACGCCTTCCGGCGCCCGGGCGGGTGCCCAGCCCAGCCCCGACTCGTAGAACTCACGGGCCCGGGCGAGATCGTCGACACCAAGGGTGATCAGGCTGACTCGCTGCTCCATGCCCGCGAGGTTACCCACCACCTCCTATCAGGGCGCTGTCGCGCGCTACGGCCGGCGGTGGCGGCTCCCGGGTGGCGCGCCAGTCCTCGAAGAGCAGCTTGACCCCGAGGTAGCCGAAGATCAGCGGGAACACGAAGTACTGGTACTGGGTCCACACCAGTGCGAGCAGGGTGTCCGCCACGCCGCCGGGCATGTTCTCGAATCCGCCGAATACCTCGCTGAACGAAAAGATGAAGGTTGCCACGACCGGCTCGCCGGCTCCGAGGACCGGGATCACATACCGCAGTGGGGAGCGCATCGTGTTCAGACGCCAGAAAGCCGCGGCAGCAGCAACATTGACGAACGCATAGAGCTCGAGGGTGAAGAACGTCGAATTGTGGTTGACCGTACGTAGATCGACCGAGCCGAACGAGGCCAGCTCCCACCAGTACATGTGCAGGATGTTCTCGCGCATCCACGGGGTGTAGGCGATGATGTCGTTGAGTGTGTGGAGGTCGTGAAAAACGAACGGGGAGAGGATCACCCACGGGATCTCCCAGAGCAGGTTCGTCATCACGTAGGAGACCATCCAGAGCACCAGGCACTCATGGAACAGCGCCATGCGGGGCCGCTTGCGTGCTCCCGGCAGCAGCAACGGGATGACCCACCCGTTGAGCCAGATGCTGATTCCGTACAGGGAGGCCTTGGTGCTCGTGGTGAAGTCGAGAACCCCGACGTAGAAGAGGATCGCGAAGACGGCGGTCGCACCCCAGAACAGGGCCGTCCAGATGCCGAATACGCGCCAGGACAAGGCGGACACCGAGCGCTTCTCGGCGGCCATCGACGGCGCATCGGCGACGCCAGGGTTGGTGAGCGTGGTCATGCGCTGCCGGCAATCAGGTGCATCGTGCCCTCCTCGGGTTCCTTGCCGATGTCGAAATATCGACATATCGTTCGATATTATGACATCGACGGTATCGCCACCCGAAGCCCAGGGTCAAGGGCTGTCACCGCCGACGGAGCGGGTGATCGCCGTGCTGGAGATGCTCGGCCGCAGTCCGGCCACATGGTTCACCCTGGCCGAGATCTGCCGCGATCTCGGCATCAGCCGTGGCACCGGGCACGCCATCATGACCACGCTGGCCGCACGGGAGTGGGCCATCAGGAATCCCCGGACGGCCCGCTACATGTGGGGCCCGGCCATCGCGGCGTTGGGCAGGCCGAGCGAAGCGCAACTCCACCGGGGCGACTTGGAGGAGCTGGCCACTGCCACCGGCACCCAGGTTTCCCTGGCTCGCAGGGAGGGGCAGACGCTGCTGGTCATCGACACCGTCGGCGAGTGTCCGTCCGGGCCCAGGATTCAGTCCGGGATGCGGACGCCATTTGTCGCCCCCATCGGACGTGACTATGCCGCGTGGTCGGATTCCGAGGTGCAGAAGGCGTGGCTGCAAGCCATCGGCAGGCCAAGCAGACAGTTCGAGCAGCGAATGGCCAGTGTGCTCACAGAGATTCGGCAACGGGGCTTCGTCGTCGAACGGCTCACCCCGCAGTACGTGCGGGTTTACACCGCGTTGCGGGCACTCAGCGCAGACGGCGAAGTTGATCAGATCACCACCCAGCTGGCGCGCGCCTATGCCGATCTCACGGCCATCGACCTCCTGGATGAGGAACTTGTCGACGAGACGTTCCATAGCGTGGCCACTGTGTCGGCGCCGATCCGCGAAGCCGACGGCAGCGTGAAGATGGTTGTCATGGTCGCGGTCTTCGCGACTCTGGACGGCGCCGCCATCCGCGACCTTGGCGAGCGTGTCCGGCGCACCGCCAACGACATCGGAGCACGAATCGCCCGCTACGGTGGCGCGGGCTGAGGTGCGGGCTCCAGGCCCGCGAGGCTAGCCACCGACCGATCGACAGCCATCGGCGAGCAGACGCAAAGTGGACCAAAACGCCGGGAAATAGCGGACTTTTGTGTCTGCTCGCGAGGAGGTCAGAACTTGTGCTGAGGACCCTGTTCCTTCTTGTACAGCGCCTTGAGCATCCGGTCCCGGAAGAAGGCGTTATCGATCAGCTTGATGCCGGCATTGGCAACCCTCGGCATGCCGGCCAGCTTGTGGAAATAGCGGCCGCGCCTGTACTCGCGGCCCCAGGCGGCTTCCATCCGTTGCGCGTAGTTGGTGAAGTCGTCGGGTCCGCCATTTGTCAGTGCCGCGATCGCGCATTCCCCTGCGGCCAAACCGGATTCGAGAGCCTTGGAGATTCCGGCACCGGATGCAGGCTTGCCCGCTCCGAGCGAATCGCCGGTGAACAGCACCCCGGGGCGCCACGGCGGCCACGCAGTGAAGCCCATCGGCAGCCGCCAGGCGCGCACACTCTTGTTCTTCTTGAGTTCCTCGATGGCCGGCAGCTCCCAGTCCCGCGGCAGCGTCCGCAGGAACTCGCCCAGGAACTGGGTGGCGTTGATCGCCTGCCAGTTCTGGTAGCTGTTCACGTAACCCAGGCCTATGTTGAACACCCCGTCGCCCATCGGGAAAACCCAACCGTACCCGGGCAGTTGGTCACCCTGGAACTGCAGCTTCAGGTAGATGTCCAGGCTGTCGGAGTCTGGGCGGTTGGCGTGCATCTCCGAGCGGATCGCGATCGCGGAGTACCCGTTGTACTCCGAGTCGATCTTCAATGCGCGCTTGATGGGGGAGTAGGCACCGTCGGCGGCGATCACCGCGTCGGCGTAGACCTTCTCGCCGCCCTTGAGCGTCACACCGATCACCCGGCCGCTGGCATCCACTTCCGGCCCGGTGACCTCGGCGCCCTGGCGCACCTCGGCACCGGCGGACTCGGCATGCTTGAGCAGCACCGTGTCCAGATGGGTCCGGCTGACGGTATGGCCGTGATCGGGCATGCCGGGACGCTTCGGGAACGACAACTCCCACTGGCTCGGGCTGAACACCGTCACCCGGTTCACCCGGTGGAACGTGGCGACTTCGTCGGCCAGGCCCATTTTCTGCAGGTAGCTGACCGCGCGGGCGGTCAGGCCGTCCCCGCAGGGCTTGTCCCGGGGAAACTGCGCCTTGTCCAGCACGACGACGTTGGCGCCGGTCTGGGCGGCCTGCCAGGCCGCGGCCGAACCGGAGGGCCCGCCACCGGCGATGACCAGGTCGTATCGCTGGGTCATGAATCTCGTCTCTCGATCGGCTGTCGCAGGCGATAGTACCCAAGACCGCAGCCCGACAGCGCCCCGGCAAGAATCCCCGGTGGTTCGTCAATCATTCCTCCCCGCTGCGGTCTGGGCAGGTCAGGGACCTCCGGGCGGGTACAGTGATCAGGTGCGACGAGGGTCGAGGACACGCGGGAGCGACCAGCCGGGGGTCAAGGTGGACGCCCGCAGCGAGCGCTGGCGTGAGCACCGCAAGCAAGTGCGTTCCGAGATCGTCGACGCCGCCTTCCGGGCCATCGACCGGCTGGGCCCCGAGGTGTCGCTGCGTGAGATCGCCGAGGAGGCGGGCACCGCCAAGCCGAAGATCTATCGGCATTTCACCGACAAGTCAGACCTCTTCCAGTCGATCGGGCAGCGGATGCGGGACATGCTGTGGGCGGCGATATTTCCCGCCATCGACATCTCGAAAGATCCTGCGCGGGAGGTCATCCACCGCGCCGTCGAGCAGTATGTGCGACTGGTCGACGAACATCCCAATGTGGTGCGCTTCCTGATGCAGGGTCGCTTCGCCGAACAGAGCGAGTCAACGATGCGCGCACTCAATGAGGGTCGCGATATCACCCTGGCGATGGCGGATATGTTCAGCAACGAGTTGCGAGAGATGGAGCTCGACGGTGCGGCCTTCGAACTGGCCGCGTTCGCGACCTTCGGGGCGGCCGCGTCGGCCACGGATTGGTGGCTGGGTTCCGATGACGACCACCCGCGGCGGCTGCCGACGCCCAAGTTCGTCGAATACCTGACCACCATCATGCTGGGCTGCATCAATGGCACCTGTGAGGTTCTCGGCATCCGGATAGACCCCGACGTTCCGCTACATGAAGGCGTCCAGCGCCGCGAACAGGTCGCCTGACGCGAGTGACCCGGCGGCCATAACCGGTACCGCCGTTCCCAAGTACAGTCGGACCCATGACCGAAGTTGAACAGGCTGGTGCCGAACAGGGCGGGACCGTCCTGGCCGACCACACTCCGGTGCGCACCCGGGCGTTGATCATCGGGTCCGGGTTCTCCGGATTGGGTATGGCCATCGAATTGGAGCGCCGGGGGGTCGAGTTCACCATCCTGGAGAAGGCCGACGAAATCGGTGGCACCTGGCGCGACAACACCTATCCCGGCTGTGCCTGCGACATCCCGTCGCACATGTACTCGTTCTCGTTCGAGCCGAAGGCGGACTGGACCCACATGTGGTCGTTTCAGCCCGAAATCCAGGACTACCTGCTCGGCGTAGCCGCCAAGTACGGGTTGCGCCGCTACATCCACTTCGGCGCGCATGTGGACCGTGCGCTATGGGACGATGACGAGCTGCTCTGGCATGTGTTCACCACGGACGGAAGGGAATTCGTCGCGCAGTTCCTCATTTCCGGGGCCGGCGGCCTGCACATCCCGCTGATTCCGGAGTTCGAGGGGCTCGACGACTATCTCGCCGCAGGCCACACCGCGTTCCATTCGGCAGAGTGGAATCACAGCGTCGACATCACCGGCAGGCGGGTCGCGGTGGTCGGTACCGGCGCCAGTGCCATCCAGATCGTGCCCGAGATCGTCAAGGACGTCGCATCGCTGCAGCTTTACCAGCGCACCCCGGCCTGGGTGATGCCCAGACCCAACAATCCCATCCCCGAACGCGTGCGTCGGATCTTCGCCACCGTGCCGGGGACGCGGGCGGCCGCGCGAGCGGGCATCTACTGGTTGCACGAATTTGTGGGTTTCGCGATGACCAGGCAGCCGCGGCTGCTCAAGGCCGGCGAGATGCTCGGCAAGTGGAACATCCGACGCTCGATCAAGGATCGGGAGCTGCGCCGCAAGCTGACCCCCGATTATCGGGCCGGTTGTAAGCGGATTCTCAACTCAGACACCTACTACCGGGGAATCGCCGACCCGAAGACGGAGGTGATCACCGATCGGATCACACGCTTCACCTCCGAGGGCATCGTCACCGCCGACGCTGCCGGGCGCGAGACCGTCCGAGACGCGGACGTGGTGGTGTTCGCCACCGGCTTCCATGTCACCGACTCCTACACCTACGTCGATATCAAGGGCCCCGGCGGCGAGAACCTCGTCGACCGCTGGAACTCCGAAGGTATCGCGGCGTTGCGCGGCATCACCGTCGCCGGCATGCCCAATCTGTTTTTCCTGCTCGGTCCCAACACAGCGTTGGGACACAACTCCGTCGTCTTCATGATCGAGTCGCAGATCCGATACACGGCCCAGGCCATCGCCGCGGTGGACCGAGCCGGCGCCGGCGCCATCGCCGCGACGCGGGCCGCCCAGGACCGATACAACGACGACCTGCAGGACGCGTTGGGTGGAACCGTCTGGAGCACCGGCGGTTGCCGAAGCTGGTACCTGGACGAGCACGGGGTGAACCGCACCCTGTGGAGCGGGATGACGTGGCAGTACTGGCTGGCGACCCGCCGCCTCAAGACCTCCGAGTACAGGTTTCTCGGCCGCGGCCGCGACACGCCAACACAAGATGTTGCGGCGTCACGGGTCGTTGTCCCCAACAAGTTGTAGTCTCGGGGTCGGCGGTGGAACCGTCTGAATCAAGCTGAAGCCGCCCACAATCTGGCGAAATGGGGTCCTGGTGTCCGAGGGAATCAAGCTGGTCGACCGGGTTTCTGCGATCAATTGGAATCGGCTGCAGGATGAGAAGGACGCCGAGGTGTGGGAGCGGCTGACCGGCAATTTCTGGTTACCCGAGAAGGTTCCGGTATCCAACGACATCCCGTCCTGGGGAACGCTCAACGCCCAGGAGAAGCAGCTCACCATGAGGGTCTTCACCGGCTTGACGCTGCTGGACACCATCCAGGGCACCGTCGGCGCGGTCAGCCTGATTCCCGACGCGCTGACCCCGCACGAAGAAGCCGTCTACACCAATATCGCGTTCATGGAGTCGGTGCACGCCAAGAGCTACAGCAACATCTTCTCCACCTTGTGCTCGACGGTCGAGATCGACGAGGCGTTCCGCTGGTCGGAGGAGAACCCGAACCTGCAGCGCAAGGCCGAGATCGTGATGAACTTCTACAAGGGCGACGACCCGTTGAAGCGAAAAGTGGCCTCCACCCTGCTGGAGAGCTTCCTGTTCTATTCGGGCTTCTATCTGCCGATGTACTGGAGCAGCCGGGCCAAGCTCACCAACACCGCCGACATGATCCGGCTGATCATTCGCGACGAGGCCGTGCACGGCTACTACATCGGCTACAAGTTCCAGAAGGGTCTGGCACTGGAGAGCGATGCTCGCAAAGCCGAGCTCAAGGACTACACCTACGAGCTGCTGTTCGAGCTCTACGACAACGAGGTCGACTACACCCAGGATCTCTACGACGGGGTGGGGCTGACCGAGGATGTGAAGAAGTTCCTGCGCTACAACGCCAACAAGGCGTTGATGAACCTGGGATACGAGGCGCTGTTCCCGCGCGACGAGACCGACGTCAATCCCGCGATCCTGTCCGCACTGAGCCCCAACGCCGATGAGAATCACGACTTCTTCTCCGGCTCGGGCTCCAGCTACGTCATCGGCAAGGCCGTCGTCACCGAGGACGAGGACTGGGATTTCTAAAGTCGCCGGTAAGGGCTAGCTGCGGCGGTGGCCGGGCGAATCAGCAATGTTTCAGCCGACCAGATGCAGCGCAAGGCGGGTGCTGACGGTAGGCGTTGACGCGCCACCTAGGGCGACCATCAGCCAGCCTGCTGGTCAACGTGTCTAACGTAGTTCGCGAACACTTTGTCGCTGCCCTCCGTCAGGCAGGCCGAGGACTTGTGCTTATTCAGCCGGAGTGTGGTGCCATCACGCAGAGTGATGGTCGCTCTCATGTTGCGCCGACCGGAAACCTTCCCCGATGCCATCGATTCGTAGGGCACAAAACGATGCCGGGCGGCAATGGCGGCCACCGAGCCGGATTTCGCTAGCGTGTCGAGCCGGCCTGCCCCTCCTTGCCTATTGTCGTGCGGCTTCTCGGCGAGGATGAGGCCTGTGTCGAGAACTAGGACGTCGTAGGTCGTCTCGTCGGCCGTTATGTCAGCTATACCGCCGACAATCTCCGAGGTGTTCGCGGTGGGGGTTTCCGGGGCTGGTCCGGCTGTCGTGAGATTGATCCCGAGCGCGGTGAGGCGAGCCGCGGCCTCGGGCGCCGCATTCGCGTCGGTGAGCAGGGCTGCGATGGATTCCGCGTCGATGATCTCGCCGTCGGCAGTCACCAGTTCGGGACCGCTCTTTGCCCAGGACATCCGCCAGTGGCCGATCCCGGAATGCACCGCCGCGGCCCGCGCAAGGGCACTGAATACCTCGTTGGCGACCTCTTCGACAGGCCTGTCAGAGCCTGCGACGGACTTGACCAATTCGGTTGCGCGGCCAGCTTCGGACAACTCCACGACCATGCCGAGGGTTGGGGTTTGTTGCTCGTGGAGCAAGGCGGCGGCGCGGTAGACGGCGTTGGCGGTGCGGTCGTCGTCCATCGTGGCGATACGGCCGACGAGGTCGTCCCAGTCGAGGCGTTCTCGATATCCAAACACGTACGATTCCTCGGCTGTGGCGGCCGCAGCCGTAGCAAAGGTGGGTATTAAGGTCGAAGCCCGACGGTCGTCGCGCGGCGAAACGGGGCAGTCGGGCAGGGTCGCCATCGCTGCGATGCGCTCGGCGGTCGGCGGATGGGTGCCGAGCGAGCCCATCGCGGACGGGGGCCGGTCGCGCATGATGTCGAGGTCGACACTGGCGGCGAGCCATCGCTGGAAGCCGCCGAAGAATTCATCGGCGGTAGGCGCCAGATCCAAGCTCCATCCGGGCCCGATGAGCTCTTCCACGTAGACCATCCAGCAAGCGCCGATCAGGTCGATTTCGCGGAGCGCTTCCTGGGCATTCTTCCGCCCGGCTATCTGCACCATGAGACGGTCGGCCTCGTGTTCCTGGCTACGACTGATCGCCATCGATACCGTGTGGTACGCCGCGGCGTACACCCACAGGACGTTTCCGTATATGCGCAGCAGCCAGTTGGCGTCGGGCGCTCGTAGCCGCTGCATGATGTCCATGACGGCTTGGTAGGCGCGGTAGGCGAACGGTCCGAGGCGGGTGTGGGCACGCGAGTAGTGACCAAACTCGTGGGCCAGCACCGCGCGCAGCTGGGTCACGCTCAATCCCTGCAGGCATGGAACGCCTAAGTACAAACGCCGGGGCCCGCCGACGATGCCCAGCAACCGAGCGTCCTCGCTGACCGCGGCCCTGGCATCGCCTACCAGGCGAATCTGGTCGGGACCGCGGGTACCGGCTGAGGCGGACAGTTCGGTGACCTGGGTCCACAGTTCGGGGGCGTCGGCTACGGTGAGGTCGACGCCTGGCAGAAGCTCTGGGCGGGTAGTCGCGGCCTTCCACAGCCCGTTGACGATGGCCATCGCGCCGACCAGGGCAGCGGCTACCAACCATCCTTTGACGACCGGCGGCATAGGTAACACGAACGCGCAGAGCATGACTGCTGTGATGAGGGTGAAGGCAAGGACGAGAAAACCTGCCAGCGCCACCAGCGACGCTACCGCACGAAACGTTGCCGACACTGGCGTCCTTTGCGGCTGAGACGGCCCCGGCCTGGGTTGGGGAAGGCTACCATCGAGGCACGCTTCACCCGGCGGGAAGGGTGGCCCGTGAACGGTCTGACAGTTCTCCTATGGCTTTGTGTTCTCGTCGTGATCCTGTTGGCGGTGCCGGTTGCGGTGCGCTTTGCGATCACGTGGCGAACGGCCATGTCCGCGCTGAACAGTTCTCAGGCGACGTTCAGAAAGCGGTATGAGTTCACTACATCGACATCCGTCCCACGTGTGATTGACGCGATCGAACAGCGTTGGGGATACACCGTGCCCAACGGTGTGCCTGGGTTCTATGTCCACGATGTTATTGGGCGCGATGAAGTGACTATTCGGTTCGGGAGCCAGGGCAGATCTCTCTTCACTGCAAGGATCCGGTTCGAGTCTTTCGATTCCGCCTCGGGGACCCTGTCATTCACCGACTCCGACAGTATGGCGACAATGAGGGACCTGGGCACGAAGTACGCGATCGAAGGCATCCACCCTGTCGAGCAACTACGCTCGGACTACAGCGACCTCATCGCCGATCTGTCGCCGGGCGCAGTCCTTCGCGAGCTCGCTGTAACCAACTGGTCGGATCAGCCCTCCGTCACTATTCGCGCCAAGCATGAGGTCCGATATGCCGGTGGCGCTACACGTGAGGATGCTCAGCGAATCGGCGAAGCGTACTTCGCGCCAGTTGCTGGGGTGGGCGCGGCCGGCAAGTGCTATTTGATGGTTGCTGGACCGGCCGAGGACCGCGAAATTTCCTTTCCCGTCGGTCAGGGTAGGTGGAATTACGAATTCAAAGTGCTGTGGAAGCGCCACCGGCTAGAGCGCATCGCGGCGGCGATCGGCGGACGCCAGGTCACGATGATATTGCTCGATTTCTCCTTCTGTGAGAGGAGGCGACTGCGATTCGAGTTCAATACCGAGCCAGTCGTCGACATGGGTCAGGATCAATACGTTTTCCATGCCGGTGGCGCTACACGCGAGGATGCCCAGCGGATCGGCGAAGCGTTGAAAGAGGCCGGTTACTTCGACGGCAAGATTTATGGGTGGCCCAGGCCGAGAGTCCTTAGTTTCGCCAACCCCGACCTCGTAATGATTGCCGGACCGGTCGGCCACCGCGAAATCTCCTTCTATGTCCATGGCGGGGAATGGGGAGACAACTCCACCGTGCAACGGATGCGCGGATTGGTAGAGCGCATCGCACCGGCCATCGGCGGAAAACCTGTCACGATGCGACTTTTCACTGAAGGCTTGGATGAGAAGGAACGGCTGCAGCTTGAGTGAGGATGGGAAGTGGCCAGGGATTCGCCACGGACAAGCGCTGCGGCCCGGTGGCGGCCGTGCAGCCGCACAACTGACACGATGAGCTTGTGCGCCCGCCGCGATGCTCACCTGCCCGGGGGCCCCGAGGTATCGGCTGGAATTGAGACCAGCCCGGAGTCGTTTCGGAGATACTAGCCTTCATGAGAACGGCACCAGCAGTGAGCCATCCTTCACGCTGGGGGCGCCGGCGCACCGCGGCGGTCTCAATCGTGATGTTGGTTCTTGTAGCGGCAGGGTGCTCGAACAACACCAAATCGGCCTCGGCTGGCGATGATTCCCTCACGGGTACAGCACCTACCATCACCACTCTCACGCCCTCGGCCGCTGACTGCACTGAAGTCGACTTGCCGTTGGTCGACATCCCTCCACGCAAATGGGGCGAGCCCACGCTGAAGATCCCCCAACCCCCTGGATGGGAGTTTGTCCAGATCGACGAGGGCGACGAGAGTGCTCGGTTCGAGTTAGCCAACCCGGCTCTCAGCGCCCACCCCCAAACTGCTCCCAACGCTGTTGTCACCTTGGGAACGGACCCCCGCTACTCGTCTGCACAAGAGCTATTTGATGAGGCGGACACCGAGATGATCAATATCGGTTTCGAGAGGGAGATGAAGCCGAGCGCCGCCACTGTGTGTGGGCAACCCGCCCAACTCGGCAAGTACACCATCGCGTTGGAAGGCATGAGCAACCCGGTGTTCGCCAAAGTGCTGCTGGTGGCAGCCCAATCCGAAAGCGAGAGCTATCTGGCCAATCTATTTGTGGCGACCTCGGAACCAGACAATCCCATCTATCAGCGTGACAGCCAAGCCATCTTGGACGGGTTCGTATTTCTTCCTCCTATTCCTGGTGGCACGTCAGGGTGAAGCGATCCTCGGGACATGGCGCAGAACGGGCTTATTACCCGGCGCGGGTGAACAGCAGTGAATCGACTTACAGGGACTCACTGGAGAACATGACCCCCTTGAGGTTCGATCCAGTCGGTGATCCGTTCGCGGATGGGAATAGCCGGCTGCAAGTGGGGGATCATCCATAACCCGGAGGTGCCGATGCGGTGGTATCGCCGAGAAGTGGTGTGGTTGGTCGACCTGATAGTTGTGGCCTGCATGGCATTCGGGGTTTTTTGGCCACTGTTCGTCACCGTTGGTTCCGGTGGCGAGCCCGCCAACGATCCGGTCACTATCACGAACTTCCGCGCCGACTACACCGTCGACACCCAGGGGCAGCTCACCGCCACCGAGATCATCACCGCGAGGTTCCCGGTTGGCCGCCACGGCATCTTCCGCTATTGGGACACCATCAACCCCAACGAACCGCGGGTGCGCCAGGTACCCCGGGTGACGTCGGTGCTGATGGACGACGCGCCAATTGACGTCGAATTCAGTTGGAAGACCCTCGAGCGTTTCTTGGTGGCCAAGATCGGCTCCCCGTCCCGCTACCTCACCCCTGGCGTCCACGTCTTCGAGATCCAATACACCGTGCCGGGGGTTCTGGGCCCTGGTGATAGCGGAGCCGACCGGCGATTCGCTTCGTCGGCTGGCAACCCCGACGCGCAGGCGCCGTCGGCGTTCTTCTGGAACGTGGTGCCCCCAACCTTGGACATGGCGATCGAGGAAACCGACATCAGCGTAACCCTGCCCGGCGGAGTCAGCGGCGTGGCGTGCTCGGTCGGTTTCGATATCGGTCGCGCATGCGAGGGCCTCACCTTCACCGGAGACCGAATCGGGCTGGCCCCAAGCAACCTCGCGTCGCGCACCCCGGTCAGCGTGCGCGCGGGAGTCGAGGTTCCCGCGCCGCCGCGCGATCTGCTGCCGTGGTCGTACAAGTGGCAGCCGATCCTGGGTAGCTCGACCTCCGGCGTGCTGTGGATGCTCGGTCTGACCGTGGCGGCCGCGGTGATCGGAACGACGTGGTGGCGCCGTACGGCGGAGCCGTCACCTGGATTTCCGCTGGAATACGCGCCGCCCGAGGGACTCGGACCCGTCCAGGTGGAATACATCCGCACCCAAAGCACTCCCACCAACGGCCTCACCGCAACGTTGCTCTATCTGGCCGCGCGACAGGTGATCACGTTGACCCAGACCGGTGAGTGGAAGTGGACCATTCGGGGGATCGCCGATAAGGCTCAGTGGGATCTGCTGGACCCTGTGAGCCGCCGGGGCGTAGCCGTCCTCCGCGTCGACACGCCAGGTAGCGAGTTCGCGGTTGGGAGCGACGTGTACATATCGCCGTGGGCCGGGTGCCGCCTGGATGAGCGGGGACTTCTCGCCGACCCCGACACGGTAGAGGCTGGGAAAAAGCTCAACAGGGCCAAGACCAACATCGACCAGGCCTTGCAAGCCTGGGCATTCGACAACGGCCTTCTGGTGAAGAAGCAGTCCCAATGGTGGATACGGGGCGCCAACCTGGCGGCCCTCATGCTGGCGCTGCTGGGCTTTGCCCTATGGATGTTTCCGGCCACCCTGCTGGAGGACATCCCAGCCGAAGACGCCCGGCTTGTCATTCCGCAGTGGTGGTTGTTTCCGGCCACCATGTGGGGCGTCCCGTTCGCGGTGTTCTTCGGTGTCACCGCTCGGGGCTGGCTGCCCGGCGTGGGCTATCGCCGCACCTCGGCTGGACGCGAATTATGGTCGCGGGCTGAAGGATTCCACAAGATGCTAGTGACTGATTCGGCGGAGTCTCGATTCAACTTCGCCGCCCGCAAGGACCTCTACACCGCGTATATCCCGTTCGCGGTGGCCGCCGGCGTCGCGCCGCAGTGGGCGAAGAAGTACGAGACCGCGACGGGAATGACTGCGCCCCAACCAGATTGGTACCACACGCCGAATTGGAGCGGACACGGACTCACCATCGGCACCGGGGGGTTGGATTTCGACACTTTCGACTCGGCGCTGTCGTCGTCGATCGGGGCTTACACCCAGTCGGTGTCGACCTCCGGGGGCGGAGGCGGCGGCGGAGGCGGTGGCGGTGGCGGCGGGTCATGGTGACCTGTGTATTCGAAAGAAAGTCTTGGCAAAAGTGTGCGATGGTTGCCGAGTTGTTGCACCTAGCTGTGAGAGCCGCTCGGTAGGGCGGGACCAAACAAGGAAGGCGTGGTGTCATGGCTGTACTGCCACCGCCGCCGGGTGGCCCTCCGACTCGGTCGGGTGGCGAATCTCAGCCTCCGGAGGGAGATTACCCGCCACCTCCGCCGGGTGGCGACCCTTGGTCGGCACGATCGCCGTCAGGTCCTTGGCTTTCACCGCCCAAGGGGGCCTATACCCCGTGGTCCACCCGTGTGGTGGCCTTTCTCATCGACTGGGCACCAATAGGAATACCCCTTTTCGCATTGGCGTCACTCATGGCGTTGATCGAGCGCAACGCCGAGGATTTCCACTTCGAAGACGAGGGCAACGTTGCGGTCATCGTCTGGTTGGTCACGTCATCGATCTACTTCTTTTGGAACTTCTGCTACCGGCAGGGCACGACTGGGCAGAGCATCGGCAAGTCGGTGATGAAGTTCAAGGTGATCAGCGAGCAGACCTGGCAGCCCATCGGTTTCTGGCGGTCCTTTCTGCGCCAGCTAGCGCATTACCTGGACAACTTCATCTGCAGCATCGGCTTTTTCTGGCCCCTGTGGGATGACAAGCGTCAGACGTTCGCCGACAAGATCATGAAAACCGTTTGCGTACCGTTGACCCCGTCGCCGATCATCCCTTCGTACGCCGAAGCCGCGCAGTGGCAAGCCCGCGGGAGTCAGGACGCCGAGATTCGACGGATAGGACCAGAAGAGCCCTCGGCTTTCCAACCGCGTTGGTTCTCACGGTTCTCGCCACAGGTGCAGGGCTGGATCAGCGCGGCTCTGTTGGCACCACCCTTGCTGGTTAAGGCATTCATGACCGAGGTCGTCCGCTCATCCGTCACCCGCGAAGAATGGGGGATCGCGTGGGATGCCTATACCGTTGCTTACGGCCTCTATTTCCTAGCCGTTATCGCAATGGTGACCAGGGATCGCGCGCGTCTCGCCCCAGCTCTTTGCGTGGCTGGCGCAGTTGTTTTCCTTGACATCGTCTTGACTTTGGGGCTCGCCATGAGCCGGGTCGGGAGTTTCGTCGCATTTAGTGGGGTCGTCATGGGTTACGTCGCGGCGTGGGGGATCGCGCGCCGCCAACACAAGCAGTGGCTTTGGGGCTTGTTGTTATCTGCGCTCGTATGCACCGCATTTCGCTTCCTCTTCTATTCGAGTCCGATCGGCGGTGCGCTCTACTTGATGGGTAAGTGGGAACTCACTTTCTTGATGGGTTGCCTCATCTGTCTAGCATTCGACGTTGTCGCGAGAAGGCGGATGATCAAGGCTCGGATTCCTCAATGACGACACGTCCGAAGCTAGGCCACGTGGCGGTGCTTTCTCTTCGCTACCCGCCTCACGCCGCGTCACCAGCGCATCGGTAGCGATTTGCCGCGCACTATCTCGAGATTGTGCACTGCGTTGCTGTTGCCGGTGTCTGCACCTCGCTCCCACCAGCGACGTGCCGCGTCCAGATCCTGCGGCGGAGCCTCAAATGCCTGGACCGGCGACAGCAGATTGGCAAGCCGGCCACCAAATCGCTTTCTCCTACTCAGACGGCAGCAGCGGCGAAGTCGGGACCGGAATGACCGAAGTGCCTCCAATCGATAGGCGGGGATCCGCGGGCACGCGATCCAGTACCGAGAACGGGTCCATGCCGGCGGACCCAGGATCCTCGGGAGCAGCCTCCGGGTCCGCTTCGGCGGCGGAGCCGGCATCGTCCTCCGGCGCGGGCTCGATGTCTTCCCCGGGGGTTGGCTCGGGGTTCGTGTCCGGGGTGGGCGTGTCAGTCTCGCCTGGACCGGGCGCCATATCCTCCGGGCCGGACTCCGGGTTCGCAGGAGGCTCCAGATTTTCCTTCGGAGGAAGAAGGACTTCCGCCTCCGGTGGGGTGACAACCGCCGGTGGGGTCTCCGCGGATGGCCCCAGGTAGACCGTCCGCGGGCTCTGCCGCACGACCGGGCTGGGCTCTTCGACGACGGCGCCGCCGTACGGAACCGAAGGCGTGTACTGGATCTTCGGAGTCGCGGTGCTCGGCCATTGACTGTTCGGCACGCGCTGTCCGGAGCTGGGGAGCTGATCGCCGCTGTCGCGGATGCCAACCGCCAGGGAGATCGCAAGAGCGATGGCCCCGACGGTCAGAAGCAACACGGCGGCACTCACGACCGGCAGACGGGGCGAATGTGCGGGCCCTTGCTCGCCGGCGTCGGGATTGCACGGCTCGCGGTACTCGGGTTCCGAACCGAGTGCGTCATCGTCGGGCACTTCGCTGTAGCCCAGCGGCGTGACGTACCCCGCTGGCGGGGCTGATACGGACCTCTGGGTAGCTGCTCCTGCCGCAGAACTTCCGCGGGTCGGGAACTCATCCGGGTGGGGCCCGCCTAGGGCGTTCAATTCTGTGGTGCGTGTGTGCCGAGAAGCACTGTTCACGATGTTCTCCTGCCGTATGCCGGTATGACCGACGGGTTGCCTACACAGTTGAGTGCAACTTGACCGTGCCGATCGCACACATTCCGGAAGGAAATTTCTCGGCCGATGGTCATCCCTCGATTCGAGCCAGGGCCCAGGGCCTGTGACGGTGCCGCCGTCGAGACTGTCGAGACGGCGACGACGAGGGAAGCTCGGCAAAGAATTTTCGAAAAAGGTGTGCGATGGGCGCGGTCAAATTGCACCCACCTGTGTAGGCGGCTCATCGGAAGCCGTGAGAACACCAGGGAGAACGTCATGACCACCACTTCTATCCTCAGCAAGCTCGCAGTGATGGCTGCCGCAGCGGCGGCACCGGCAACGCTGTTCCTTGGAGCGGGCAGCGCCCACGCAGATATCTGGGCCAGGGCCATGGCCGCGCCGGGCGGCGTTGACGTCCTGATCCATTCGCCGAACGATCCCGCAGACGCACCGTCTGGCTGGTGCACGTACAGCGCGACAGCGCGGGGTAACCCGATCGGCAAGCCCCTGCCGGCCATAAATGTCCCGTTCTACCTGCAGCCGGGCGGTGCGGCCAGACTTTGGTTCCCCAGTTACCCGACGGGCTCGACCTGGGACGTCAGGGTGAACTGCCCCAACACCGGGCCACAGTTCACCCAAGTCGTGTGGTGACTCTTGATCGGCTGGCCAGCGTTCGATGTTGGGCGGCATGCGCGGCCTACTGATCGGGACGATAGATCGCGGGGCCGGGATAGACCGTGGTAGACAATGATCCCGGCACCCGATCACTCAGGCTGGATGGTTTCGCCCATCGTTTCAGCAGATCAGACCTATGATGCAGGCAGGCCTGCTGATCGGAGGTCAGTCCTCTTGACCGGAGCAATGCCGCTTTGGGGCGACGTCACCGACGGCGAGCTGGCGCGGGCCGCCGCCGAGGGTGACCGCCAGGCCTTCGCCGAAATCTACGATCGATATGCCGACCGGCTCTACGACTTCTGCGTGGGGATGGTTGGCGACCGCGACGGCGCGGCCGACTGTGTGCAGGACGCCTTCTGTGCCGCCGCCACCGAACTGAAACGGCTGCGTGAACCGGACAAACTTCGCCCGTGGTTGTACTCCATCGTCCGCCATCACGCGATGCGCCGCCTCCGCCGCCGATATCGCGAAGAGAGCTTGGATGAGATGCCCGACATGGCCTCAAACGAGGTCGCCCCAGACATGATGGCAGGGCAGAGCGAGCTGGCCCGCCTGGTGGCAGAGGCCGCTGGTGGGTTGTCCGACCGCGACCGCGAACTGCTCGAGCTGCACTATCGGCACGAGCTGGACGGTCCCGAACTCGCCGAGGCTCTCGGCATTTCCCTGACTAGCGCCAATACCAAGGTATTTCGCTTGCGCCAGACCATCGAGCGTTCCCTGGGGGCGCTGCTGGTGGCTCGCCACGCACGACGCAACACCGACGCATGTCCAGAATTGGTGACGATACTCAAAGGCTGGGACGGACATCTCACCGTTCTGATGCGTAAGCGCATCGCTCGTCATATCGAGTCGTGCCGCGCTTGCCAACAGGAACAGCGCCGGCAGGTCAACCCGGTTGCCTTGTTGGGCGGAGCGCCCGTGTTCATCCCGGCCCCGCACTGGTTGCGTGAACCGACGCTGGAGCGAGTGCAACTAACGGCCGCCGGGTCAAATATGCCCAGCACGGCCGTCGATTCAAGCAAGCCGCAACGGATCTGGCCGCGGGCGGCAATGCTCACGGGTGTCCCGCTTTTGGGCCTGGCCATGACCATCGTCTGGTTCGCGCCCCTGGAAACCTCGATTGCGCCGGCCATCCAGGTCGAAACAGAACCCAGCAGAGAAGCACCCTCAGTCACTACCGAATCTGCGGCCGAACCCGTCACGGATACCGCGGTCCCCGTGCGCCCCGTGCAGCCTACTTCTAGTCCCGCGGCAAGAGCCCCCCTGCCCAGCCCGCGAGCGCCGACGTACTCGGAGCCGTCGGCCCCGCCGCCGCTACCCGCCGAAAGCACACCGGACTCGCCGCCTGGCGGAAACACGCCGGATCCCGTTCCCGGAGAACCCATTCCGGATCTGTTTCCGCCGATTCCCAATCCGGACACGCCCCCCGAGCAAGGCATCCAGGATTCAGGGGATCCGATTACCGAGGGCGTGCCGGACTACACAGGTGGCGGTAGTGGGGATCCCGATTCGCCCCCGGTGCAGGAGGGGACACCGCCATGGGGATACTCCGATCCACTTCCGGACGGCGGTACTTCGGGGCAGGATCCGAAAAACCCTGGTCCGCTTCCAGGTGGCGGTAGCTCAGATGGCGAGGTGTGGTGGCCCATTCCTCACATCGGCCCCTAGAGCGCGCGCTGGCCTGTTGAACGCACGTTGTATGTCACCACACGGCGGTCGTGTACTGGGTGATCCTTGCCTCTCCTCCGCCGGGGCCAGGGCAGGTCACGGCGATGTTCCAGGTGGAGTTGGTCGGGAAGCTGGGGAACCAGAGTCTGGCGGGGCCGTTTTCGGGTAGGAAAAACGGAACGTTGATGGCCGGCAGGGGCTTGCCGATCGGGTCGCCCTGCACCGTGGAGGTGTAGCTGCACCAACCGCTCATCGGGGGGCCGCCGTTGCCGTGCCAGGAATTGACGTATACATCAACACCGCCGGGGGCAGGAACTGACCTGACACCGACGTCGGCGCTGGCGATGCCGGCGTCGAGCAACAGGGCTCCGGTTGCCGCCGCGGTAGTAACGATGAGGCTAAGCTTGGTAAACATATTCACCCTCCTACGGTGAGTGGCTCACCAGTCCACCGGCGTGGCTGTGCAAGCTTGGAACCGAAGTCCCGAGGCACTAAGAGGATTATCGTCGACACAAGCGCCGTAGATGGCCTTTTTGCGCACGAAATTCCAGCAAACTCACGGTAGAACGGTTGCCGTTTCGTGCAAGTACCTGCCGTTCCGCTCAATTACGTTATGGTCGAACGCTTTACAACATCGAGTGTCTGCAAGCCGTTGAACCGGGACTAGTTCCCGCTTTGGCAACACCGGGGAGTTCGAGATCGGGCCGGGGGATCGAACGCTACGAAGCCAGTCCGCTCGCAGGTGCGCTGACCCGATAGACCTCAACCTCGTCGGGTATCCCCTTGAGGTCTTGGGGGCCAAGGCTTTCGAACGTCAGGCCGGACCCGGCGGACAGATCGCGCACCGTTCGGCTGGCCAATACCTCACCCGCACCCGCCAACGCGGCAATACGCGCACCTATGTGGACCGCCATACCGCTCCACTCCTCGCCGCGCCGTTCGCACTCGCCGGTGTGCACGCCCGCACGAATCTCCAATCCGCGCGCCGCCAGGGCTGGAACCAGATCCAACGCGCAGCGAGCCGCCTTGGACGGTCCGTCGAAGAGCGCGAACACCCCATCGCCGGTGTGCTTGGCGCGATGCCCTTCATATTTGTCCAACAGCCAGTCGATGACCTTGTCGTGGGCATCGAGTTGGTGACGCCAGTGCGCGTCGCTGTTGACGCTGAGCTTTTCGGTGGAGCTGACGATGTCGGTGAACAGCATGGTCGTAAGGATTCGGTCGTCGGCGCGTTCGCTCGGCCTCAGGCAGACGAACTCCAAGACCGCGGGGACCAGATGCTCGACGATGTCGAAAAGGGCGTGCGGTCCCGGCGGAAGTGGGTGAAGTTGCGCGTCCGGAATTGCGGCGGCCAGTTCGGTAGCCGCCTCGATGGACACCATCCGGTCGCCGGGCCGCGCGAGGACCAGGGTCGGTGCAGTGATGGTGGCCAGGACCGGTCGAACATCGATCGCCATGATCGCTTTCCACCACAGTTTGGCCATCGACGGACTCACCATGGCGCGTTGCAGCTTGCCGAACATCTCCTTGACCCCGGGGGTGATGGCTGTGGTGCCGTAGAAGAGATCGGCAAGTGCACCTTCGCCCCAGTGATTGTCGATCTCATCGAGCTGCGACTCGATTTCGGCAGGCGTGAACCCCCACGGATAATCGGGCAGCTCTTGGGAATACCTTGCCGCGCTGGCGAAAAGGGCGAGCTTGCGAACCCGGTGCGGATGGGTGGCGGCGAAAAGCAGACTCATCGATCCGCCCTCGCCGGTGCCGAAGAACGCCGCCCGGTCGGCGCCGGCTGCATCCAGAATGGCGCGGACGTCTTCGACCCGCTGATCGATGGACAGCGATTCGCTGGACGGATCCGACCGGCCCGTGCCGCGTCGGTCCCATGCGATGAACCTCGTCGACTGAGCGAAGAGATCAACGACTTCGGAATACGGACTGCCGGGTTCGTCGATCGTGTCGACGCTGCTCAGCATCCAGCCGGGCACCCAGACCAGAAACGGGCCGGAATCGCCGAACACCCGGTAGGCCAGCCGGACGTCGCCATTACGCGCGTAGCGCAGCTGCCCATCAGTCACGTCAACATCGTGGCATCCTCGCGGCCGGTTGGCCCTTTGGGAGGTCGGAAGCGCCGCCGATTTCGTTGATCCCCGCGACGGGCCGGCGCCGAGACGAGGGCCGAATGTGTCTCACACCGCAATTGCCCACACGGTGTTGCTGCCGACGTTTGCGACGTAAATGGCGGCGCCATCCGGGGTGATCGCCAACCCGGCCGGACCGACACCCACAGCAATTCCGTCGTTCACGGTATTGGTGGCGGCGTCGATGACCGACACAATGTTGCTGTTCACGTTGGTGACATAGACGGTAGCCCCGTCCGGGCTGACGGCCACCCAGATTGGGGTATTACCCACACCGATGGTGTCGGTCACGGTGTTGGTCAGGGTGTCGATCACCGAGACCGTGTTGCCGGCCTGGTTCGCAACGTAAGCGGTTGCGCCATCCTGACTGATCGCTACGCCGGTGGGAAAGCTGCCGACCGCGATCGTGTCAGTGACGGTGTTGTTCAGGGTGTCGATCACCGAGACTGTGTCGCTCATGAGATTGGTGACATAGGCGGTGGTGCCGTCTGGGCTGACCGCAACATTCTGGGGCTCGCTGCCGACCGGGATGGTGTCGGTGACGGTGTTGGTGGCGGTGTCGATCACCGACACGCTTCCGGCGGTGACGTTGGCGACGTAGGCCTTGGTCCCGTTGGGGCTGAACACGACTCCGGCCGGGCCACCGGCGACCGGGATGGTGTCGGTGACGGTGTTGGTGGCGGTGTTGATCACCGAGACCGTGTTGCCGAAGCTGTTGGTGACGTAGGCGGTGGTGCCGTCCGGGCCGACCGCCACCCCGCTCGGACCGTCGCCAACGGCAATGGTGGCGGTGACGGTGTTGGTGGCGGTGTCAATCACCGACGCCGTGTCGCTGTCGCGATCGGCGCTGTAGACCGTGGTGCCGTCGGGCTTGACTGCCACCAGGATCGGGGCGTCGCCAACGGTGATCACGGCCGGTTCAGCGGTCGACACGGTGCCGGCAGCGCCGCTTTGGCCGTCCGTACCGCCAGGCCCCGCTGTTCCGCCTGTGCCGCCGAGTCCGGCGGCGGCCTGGGACAGGGTGGCTGCGGTGGCGTCGCCGCCGTCGCCGCCGTCCCCGCCGTCGGTGTTGTCGGCGAGCCCGTCCCCGCCGTCGCCGCCGTTGCCGGCGATAGCGTCACCGTCGTTGTTGGTCTGGGCGGCGCCGCCGCGGCCGCCGCTACCGCCGGCGGACCCAGCGGTTAGGCCGGCATTTCCGCCGGTCCCGCCGGTGCCGCCGATGGCTGTTCCTCCCCCTGTGGAGATCGCGGCGCCGCCGTCGCCGGCGTTGCCTCCGTGGAGTGTCGTACCTGAACCTCCGGATCCACCGGCCCCTGCGATGGCGGACCCACCGATGCCTCCCGCCGAAGCGGCGCTGGCTGCGCCACCGTTGCCGCCGGTGGTTCCATTGCCGCCGTTGCCACCCGCGCCTCCAACGGCACTTCCATGCATGGATGCAGCAAAATTGCCGAATCCACCGGCACCGCCCATGCCTCCGGCAGCCCCGCCCTGGCCCCCGTTACCACTGGGGCCGTTGATGGCCAGTGCACCAACACCTTCGGCAACCGCTCTACCGTTTTCACCGCCGGCGCCACCATTGCCTAAGGCGGCGACATCGCCGCCATTGCCGCCGCTACCGCCGGTGGCCGACCCGCTTGGACCGGCATCGCCGCCTGCGCCGCCTGCGCCGCCGTCGCCGACAACCGCATCACCGCCGTCCCCGCCGTTCCCGCCGGTGGCAGTTCCATCGGCTATTGAGTTCTCGGCCTTCCCGCCGTCCCCGCCGTTGCCGCCGTCGCCAGAGGTCGAGCCGCCGTCGCCGCCGACGCCGCCATCGCCTCCCGAGACGCTGAGCGGGTTGTCCGGGTCGAGCGCGACGTTGCCGCCGTTGCCGCCCTTGCCGCCGTTGCCGATCGCACCGCCATGGCCGCCGGCGCCCCCGTCCCCGCCGTTGAACAAGCCGGCTCCGGCGTCGGCGTCGGCACCGTTGCCGCCGTCGCCACCCCTGCCCGCCGGGCGGACCACAGGGTTACCGTTCACGCCGGGAGCGCCGGGTACGCCGCCTGAGCCTCCGGTACCCGGATCACCGCCGACCCGACCGTTTCCGATAGTGCCCGGGTTCCCGCCGTTACCGCCTCTGCCGCCGTCGGGGGTATCCGCATCCCCGTCGGCGCCGTTGCCGCCATCGCCGGGGGCGCCAGCGTCACCGCCGTCGCCACCCGCGCCGCCGTCGCCGTTGGCACCGCTGGTGTTGAAGAGGAACAGGAGCCGGGCCGCACCGGCATTCCCGCCGTTGCCGCCATTTGCGGCGACGCCGCCGTTACCGCCGTTTCCGCCCCGACCACCGTCCTGGCCCGCGGCGGCGGAGCTCACGCCGGCTTGGCCGTCGCCGCCGGAACCACCGTCGCCGGCAGCGCCGCCGGCCCCGCCGCTGCCGCCCGTGCCGAACACATAGCTGCCGTTACCGCCGGAACCGCCATTGCCGCCTTTACCGGCCGCGAGGCCGTCAGTGCCGTCAGCGCCGGGCGCGATTCCGTTCGATCCGTCGGCACCGTCGGCGCCCTCGCCCCCGGCGCCGCCGTCGCCGCCTCGGCCCGCCAATGACAAGAACCAGGCGCTGCCGGCGTCGCCGCCGTTACCGCCGGCCGTACCCGAGATGATCGCGGCCCCACCCGCACCGCCGTTACCACCGTTGCCCATGATGAACCCGCCGCGTCCGCCGGCGCCGCCGTCACCGCCGGGGATGCCGGCCCCGCCGTTGCCGCCGTTGCCGAACCAGCCCGCAGCCCCGCCGTCGCCGCCGTTGTAGCCGTCCCCACCGTTGCCGAAGTAACCGCCGTTGCCGCCGTTGCACGCGGTGATCCCGGTGCAGGTCTCCGCAGTCCAGCTGTAGCCGTTGCCGATCAATATCCCGCCGTCGGGATGCTCGGCGGTGCCATTGCCGAACAACCAAACCGACTGGCTCGCTCCCATGGCGTTCGCGTTCACCCCCGCCGCGCCACCGACCTCTCGGCGGGCCACTGCGGCAGCCCCCCACATCAATGGCGCAAACGCCGGGGTAACGGGGCTGTCGCCTGAGGCTTGCCGATCCAGACCCAGCCACGAGGAAAGCAAAGAGGACAACCGCGTCAATGCGTTCGTCGGTTCTGCAAACGGCGTCGCTGGCTTCGATATCGGTATGTCCACGCTTTCCGCCGGCCGCGTCGGCGACACAGTCGAGGAAGCACTCGAGGATGAAGCGTTGCTGCTGACTGAACCGGGCAACCCCACCACGAGCAGAGACAAAGCATCTTGCTCATTCGCCGAAAGCGGCGCTGCGGGAGTGGATTCAACCCCAACCTCATCCGCCCGACCAGAGTCGGCAGACCCGGCTCGAACAGCGGAGCTTTGCGAGCGCTCATTAATGTTCCGACCCGAATCGGCAGTCGAACCCTCGTCGGCGTCGGGGCCTTCGTGGGCGTCGGCATCGGTATCGAACGTGCCGTCCGAGCTCTCATGAGCATCGGTGGCTTCAGCCTCGATGTCCACGTCATCGTCGTCATCGGGATCGTCGTCGTCGGGCGACACATCCGTCAACGGATCGGGGGCTCCGGTGCTCTCATCATCATCGGTCCGGGAACCTCCCTCTGACTCCGGCGAAGGACCGCCGGTCGCAGAGCCCGCCGACGGAGCACCCGGCGCGGCACCCGCGGAGGCACCGCCCGACACCGCCGAACCCGTCGTATCGGCGAGAGCCATCCCCGACGAGGACGCCATCGCGGCCCCGATGCCCAAAGCGACGGCCAGCGCACCGACGCGACCTACATAACCGGAATAGCCCGAAACGGCAGCAGTGGGCGGTAATGCATGAGTCGCATTCATCTCGGGCGCTGTCTCCTAGCTTGCGGTTCTCTCGGCATCCGTGGTTTCCAGCACGACTCGGCACAGTATGGCCGCATCGACCCGAGCGCGGACACGTTTCGTCGCGGGCGCACCCTCGGCGCGCTCAGTTGATCGGGGCGTTAATCACACGCAGGTCGGCAAGGATGCCCCGGGCGGCGACGATGCCCTCGCCGGTCTGCCAGACCTCGTTGTTCACCGCGAAAACCCGATTGTCGCGGTAGGCGGACAGCCGCTTCCACGCGTCGCTGTTCATCACCTCCGGAGCCCGTTCCCTGGCTTCTGCGTTGGAAAAAGAGAGATAGACGATGTCGCCGTCGGCAAGCGAGAAGTCCGGTGAGTTACCCAGATCGGCCTCTGAGATTCCCACCTCGATATAGGGCTTGTCGGTGAACCGTTGTGCCGCAGGGCGATCCACGCCGACCTCGGCGAGCACGCTGGCGGGGAAGTTATTGGAGCCGTAGATTCGCATCGCGGTGTCGGTGAATTGCACCACCGAGGCTTGGTAATGGGTGGCGTCGTTATCGGTGCCGGTCTGCTTCGCGGCCCGGTCGAAGTCCTCGATCAATGCGTTGGCCGCCTGTAGACGGCCGGTGGCCGCGCCCACTGTTCGCAGGTTGTCTCGCCACGCGGCTCCGGGCGCCCGGCTGAAAACGGTGGGAGCGATCTCGGACAGTGCGGGGAAGTCCTGGGGTGTCAGCGCCACTGAGCCCAGAATCAGGTCTGGTGTGGTGGCGGCTATGGCCGCGAGGTCGGGGTCGCTGCGGCTGCCGGCGCCGGGCAGCCCGTGAATCACGGTTCCCAGATAGGACGGTTGCTCAGTCGATCCGTCCGGCAGCGCCGCGGCAACGATGCGCGACTGCAGGCCCAGCGCACACAGCGCATCGAGTTGGTCGCCGGCAAGTGCGACGATGCGCCGCGGGTCGGCTGGCACCAGGGTGGTCTCGGGCAACGGAGGCTTCACGGCATGCCCGATGGCGTTGGCAACCTCGCGATCGGGCGGGCCTTCATCGACCGCCGCCGGCTCAGGGGCGCACGACTCATCGGGCCTGCGGTCGTTGCCGAGGACGCCGGCCCCGGCGATCCGGGTAGTGCTGGTGATGATCGAGCTCGGTCCGGGCCCGGGTCCGGAGGCGTCGCCAGCCGATCCGCAGCCGCCGAGCAGCGACACGGCGACCACGACGGCGAGGGCGGCCGGCCCCGATGACAGGCGGTCCCGGCGCCGGGTCCGCACTCGCCCCAACAGCACGTCGCCGACGGTAACACCCGCACGGTTTGCGGCTGGTCAACCCACGTCGTCGAACAGATCCCGGGCCCTCGCGGATTTCATTACGACAGTTTGTAGGACCACCACGACTTCGGGCGGGTTCGAGCGCTAGGATTCATACCGAACCGTCGGCCACCCGACCGTTCGACTGTGGTCGGGAGAGCCCCCGGTACCTGCCCGGTGGTTTGCGAAACGTTGGAGGACTGTTGGTAGCCGAAGCGCCCCCAATCGGAGAACTCGAGGCCCGACGTCCCTTCCCGGAACGGCTCGGTCCCAAGGGCAACCTGATCTACAACATCATCACCACCACCGATCACAAGCTGATCGGCATCATGTACTGCGTCGCATGCTTCGCGTTCTTCCTGATCGGCGGCTTGATGGCGCTGTTCATCAGGACCGAGCTGGCGTTCCCCGGCCTGCAGTTCCTGTCCAACGAGCAGTACAACCAGCTGTTCACCATGCACGGCACGGTGATGCTGCTGTTCTACGCGACGCCGATCGTCTTCGGCTTCGCCAACCTGGTCCTGCCGCTGCAGATCGGCGCGCCCGACGTGGCGTTCCCTCGGTTGAACGCGTTCTCGTTCTGGTTGTTCCTCTTCGGCGCGCTGATCGCCACCGCGGGATTCATCACCCCCGGCGGTGCCGCGGACTTCGGCTGGACGGCGTACTCGCCGCTGACCGATGCCATCCACTCGCCCGGTGCGGGCGGGGACCTGTGGATCATGGGTCTGGCCGTCGGCGGTCTGGGAACCATCCTCGGTGGCGTCAACATGATCACCACCGTGGTGTGCATGCGGGCGCCGGGCATGACGATGTTCCGGATGCCGATCTTCACCTGGAACATCCTGGTGACGTCGATCCTGGTGCTGCTCGCCTTCCCGATCCTGACGGCCGCGCTGTTCGGGTTGGCCGCCGACCGCCATCTCGGTGCGCACGTCTACGACCCGGCCAACGGCGGTGTGTTGCTGTGGCAGCACTTGTTCTGGTTCTTCGGCCACCCCGAGGTGTACATCATCGCGCTGCCGTTCTTCGGGATCGTCAGCGAGATCTTCCCGGTGTTCAGCCGCAAACCGATCTTCGGCTACACGACACTGATCTACGCGACCCTGGGCATCGCGGCGCTGTCGGTGGCGGTGTGGGCCCATCACATGTACGCCACCGGAGCCGTGCTGCTGCCCTTCTTCTCGTTCATGACATTCCTGATAGCCGTGCCGACCGGGATCAAGTTCTTCAACTGGATAGGCACTATGTGGAAGGGTCAGCTGACGTTCGAGACACCGATGTTGTTCTCCGTCGGGTTCATCGTGACGTTCCTGCTGGGTGGGTTGTCCGGGGTGCTGCTGGCCAGCCCGCCGCTGGACTTCCACGTCACCGACAGCTACTTCGTCATCGCGCACTTCCACTACGTGCTGTTCGGCACGATCGTGTTCGCCACCTACGCGGGAATCTACTTCTGGTTCCCCAAGATGACCGGCCGCCTGCTCGATGAACGGTTGGGCAAGCTGCACTTCTGGCTGACCTTCATCGGCTTCCACACCACGTTCCTGGTTCAGCACTGGCTAGGCGACGAGGGGATGCCGCGCCGCTACGCGGACTACCTTCCCAGCGACGGATTCACCGAGCTGAACATCGTGTCCACCATCGGCGCGTTCATTCTGGGTGTTTCGACCCTGCCGTTCCTGTGGAACGTGTTCAAGAGCTGGCGCTACGGCGAGGTCGTCACCGTCGACGACCCCTGGGGTTACGGCAACTCGCTGGAATGGGCGACCAGTTGCCCGCCGCCCCGGCACAACTTCACCGAACTGCCGAGGATTCGGTCCGAGCGCCCGGCATTCGAGTTGCACTATCCGCACATGGTCGAACGGATGCGGCGGGAGGCCCACGTCGGTCGTGCGCACGGACCGGAAGACGGCGACGTCACCCGGCTCGATGACGAGAGCGTTCGCACCTGACGAACGGCTCTTCGCGCGAGCGCTCATCGGGTGCTGTCGGCTCTTCGCGCGAGCGCTCATCGGGTCCCGTCGGCTCTTCGCGCGAGCGCTCATCGCTCCTGATCACGGTCACCGGACGCGATCAGCCGGGAGTCACCTCGGCCCTGTTCGAAGTGCTTTCCCGAAACCGGGTTGACCTGCTCAATGTCGAACAGGTGGTGATTCGCGGTCGGCTGACCTTGGGTGTGCTGGTCGCCGGTCCAGCCGAGATCGCAGGCGGTGACCGGTTGCGCGCCGAGCTGGAATCGGCGATCCACGGAGTGGGTCTAAACGTCGCCATCGAACGCAGCGACGGCATGCCGGTGATGACCGAGCCGTCGACACACACCATCGTGGTTCTGGGCCGGCCGATCACGGCCAAGGCGTTCGGGGTGGTCGCCCGGGAGGCGGCCGCGCTCGAGGTGAACATCGATGTCATCCGCGGGGTTTCGGACTATCCCGTGACAGGCTTGGAGTTGCGCGTATCGGTGCCGCCAGGCGTCTACGGCCGGTTACAGGCGGTGCTGGCCCGGGTGGCGGTCGAGGAAAGCGTCGACATCGCCATCGAGGATTACAGTCTGTCGAGGCGTGCCAAGAGGCTGATCGTTTTCGACGTCGACTCCACGCTCATTCAGGGAGAAGTCATCGAGATGCTGGCCGCGCACGCCGGCGCCGAGGCGGCAGTCGCCGAGGTCACCGCGGCTGCCATGCGCGGCGAGATCGATTTCGCCGAGTCGCTGCACCGCAGGGTGGCCACGCTGGAAGGACTGCCGGCCGACGTGCTCGACCACGTGGCCGAGCAGATCGAACTCACGCCGGGAGCCCGGACCACGCTGCGCACCCTGCGAAGGCTGGGGTATCACTGCGGCATCGTGTCAGGCGGTTTCCGTCAAGTGATCGAGCCCCTCGCGCATGAGCTGATGATGGACTTCGTCGCCGCCAACGAACTGGAGATCGTCGACGGCAAGCTGACCGGGCGGGTCATCGGCGACGTCGTCGACCGGCCCGGAAAAGCCAAGGCGCTGCGCGACTTCGCCCAACAGGTCGGTGTGCCGATGGAACAGACGGTAGCCGTCGGCGACGGCGCGAACGACATCGACATGCTTTCGGCGGCGGGCCTCGGGGTGGCGTTCAATGCCAAGCCGGCGCTGCGCGAAGTGGCCGATGCATCACTGAGCCACCCGTACCTGGACACGGTGCTCTTCATCCTGGGCGTGACCCGCGGTGAGATCGAAGCAGCCGACGCCATCGACGGCGGGGTACGACGGGTGGAGATCCCAGACTGAACCCTGCGCCGGGTCAGACCACGACCGTCGTCGGGTCCGGTGCCGCTGAACCCGTGACGCTGCGCCAGGCCCGGGCAAGGAGGTTGACGGCGTCGCCGAGTTGCTGCTCGGGTAGCGCATAGGGAATGCGGACGAACCGCTCCAGGGTTCCATCTACCCCGAATCGGGGTCCAGCCGGTAGTTCGAGACCCACACGCAGCGCGGCGGCGGACAATGCGGTACTCATCGGCGCGGGTAGCCGGACCCACAGCGACAAGCCGCCTGCGCCGGGCACGGGCTGCCAATCGGGCAGCTCCTGCTTCAGCAACGATCGCAGGAATGCTCGTCGGGCCCGCAGCATCTCGCGGCGTTCCGGCAGCAGGGTATCGCTCTGCCCGAGAAGCTTTGCCGCCGTGATCTGTTCGAGGATGGCGGTGCCCATGTCCACCGATGGGCGTAAAGCCGCCAGGGTCGCGATGGTGTTGCGTTCCGCGCGGATCCAGCCGATCCGTAGCCCGCCCCAGAACGACTTCGACATCGAACCGACGGTGAGTATCAGGTCGCGGCGGGACGTCAGGGCCGCGGCCAACGGCTCAGGTACAGGGCGATCCAGCCAGATGTCGGTCATCGTCTCGTCGATGACGGTGCGGGTCCGGGTCTCGCTGATGATGTGCGCCAAACGCTTCCGGCCGTCGGGCGCCAGTGTGTGACCCGTCGGATTGTGGTTGTCGGGGATCAGGTAGGCCAGATTGGGGGCCAGTTGATGTACTGCTGCTGCCAACGCGTCGAGGTCCCACCCGTCCTCGGTCATCGGCACCGGAACCGGCCGCGCGCCTGCCGTAGTGATCGCCGACAGCGCGCCGTGGTAGGTCGGTTGCTCGACGAGAACGCGGTCGCCCGGCTGGATAAACGTGGTCAGAATCAGTCCGATGGCGTGCAAGGCGCCGGTGGTCACCATCACCTCGTCGGGTTCGGTGTAGAGGCCTCGTCGGCTGTACCTTTCGGCGATGGCTTGTCGCAAGGCGAGGGTGCCGACCAGTTCGTGGCCCATACCCTGCAGATAGGGGGCCACCTCGTCGGCCGCCTGGGCGAACGCCGTCATCACCGCGGGGGCCGGCGCGGCTAGCGCCGCAGCGGCCAGGCTGACTGACGGTGCGGGAGGCGACCCCCCCGCAGCCTCGGGTGGGACGGGCAGGGCCGTGGTGCTGCGGGCGCCGCGGCGGCCCCGCAGGTATCCGTCGTCGCGCAACTGCAGATAGGCCGCGGTGATCGTGGTTCGCGACACGCGCAATGCGTCGGCCAGCGCTCGTTCGCTGGGCAGCCGGGCGCCCACGGGCAGTCGGCCATCGATGATCAACAGTCGGATTGCGTCTGCCAGGCCACGATACGCCGGGCCGGACCGGCTGGAAGTGCGCCAGTTGCCGAGTTCGCGGGCCAGCAGGTCCACGTCCAGCGCCAGTGCGGCGTTCGTCGGAATCATTGTGGCCAGTATTGACCAACTGGATATTGAACTGCAAGCCAGTTCTGGCTGAGCATATCCAGATGTACGACTGGATATCCCGCTTGGCCGAGCGACTTGCCGACCTGTATGAGCTCCCGGCGTTCGACAGCCTCGGATCCGAAGGTGACGCCGACGCGCGCCGGGTCCGCAGCGAACTGGACGCCATTCGGATGCATCACGGCGATTTCGACGTGGTTGTCTGCGGTGAGCGAAGCGAAGCACGCCGAAGTCGCCTGACTACGATGGGCGAGTGGCCGCCGACAGCTCCGACGAAGAGGTAGTAGCCGCCGATCCCGACCTACTGATCGACTTCGCCAAGGTGACTCTGCGGCGCGGGGGCCGAACACTTGTCGGGCCGGTCACCTGGTCGGTGGAACTCGACGAGCGATGGGTGGTCATCGGACCCAATGGTGCGGGCAAGACCTCGTTGCTGAGGATCGCGGCGGCGATGGAGCATCCCTCCTCGGGTACCGCCTACGTGCTCGGAGAGCGGCTTGGCCGAGTCGACATGGCAGAGCTGCGGGCGCGGGTCGGGCTGAGCAGTTCGGCGCTTTCCCAACGGGTGCCCGACAACGAGGTCGTTCGTGACCTGGTTGTGTCGGCCGGCTACGCCGTGCTGGGCCGTTGGCGCGAACGCTATGACGACATGGACTACAACCGGGCACTGGACATGCTGGAGAGCGTCGGAGCCGAACACCTCGCCGAGCGCGTCTACGGCACCCTGTCCGAAGGTGAGCGCAAGCGGGTGCTGATAGCGCGGTCGTTAATGACCGATCCGGAGTTGCTGCTGCTTGACGAGCCCGCCGCGGGCCTCGATCTGGGTGGCCGCGAGGAACTCGTCGCGCGGCTCGGCGATCTGGCGGCCGATCCGGATTCCCCGGCGATTGTTTTGGTCACTCACCACGTCGAGGAGATCCCGCCGGGCTTCTCGCACTGCCTGATCCTGTCGGAGGGCACGGTGGTGGACGCCGGCCTCCTGGCAGACGTGCTGACCGCGGAGAACCTGTCGAGGGCGTTCGAGCAGTCGATTGCGCTCGACGTCATCGATGGGCGTTACTTCGCCCGCCGCACCCGCACCCGGGCCGCGCACCGGAGGCGCAAATGACCTCACCGTTGACGCCCAGACCTGCCGCGACCGTCGTGCTGATACGCGAGAAGGGCGAGGGTCTCGAGGTATTCCTGATGAGACGGCACTCGGCGATGGATTTCGTCGCCGGGGTAATGGTGTTCCCGGGCGGTGGAGTCGACGACCGAGATCGCAATGCCGACGTCGCCTGGCACGGGCCGGACCGGCACTGGTGGGCCGACCGGCTCGGGGTGTCGGCCGAACTGGCCGAGGCGCTGGTGTGCGCGGCGGCGCGGGAGACGTTCGAGGAGTGCGGCGTATTGTTCGCCGGCGCGGCCGACGACCCCGACCTGTTGGTGGACGACGCGTCGGTGTACCGCGATCAAAGAGCCGCCTTGGAGAACAAGACCCTTTCGTTCGGCGAGTTCCTGCGCTCGGAGAAATTGATACTGCGGGCCGATCTGTTGCGCCCGTGGGCCAATTGGGTGACCCCGAAGGAAGAGCGGATCCGGCGCTACGACACCTACTTCTTCGTCGGCGCGCTGCCGCACGGGCAACTCGCCGATGGTGACAACACCGAGACCGATAGGGCGGGCTGGGTCAGTCCGCAGACGGCACTGGACGATTTCGCCGACGGCCGCAGTTTCCTGCTGCCGCCGACGTGGACGCAACTGGACTCCATCAACGGTCGCACGGTCGCCGAAGTGCTTGCCCTGCAACGCAAGATCGTGGCGGTCGAACCGCACCTGGCCACCGATGAAGGCGGCAACTGGGAGATCGAGTTCTTCAACAGCGACCGTTACAACCAAGCGCGAAACCGCCGCGCCCCGCAGGGGTACACCGACGGGGCGCCGCTCGCGTGACCGAGTTCGTGAGTGTCGTATGCGGCGAGGGCATCGCGACGCTGCTGCTGTCGCGGCCGCCCACCAACGCTCTGACTCGCCAGGTGTGCCGGGAGATCGAAGAGACCGCAGTGCAACTCGGTTGCCGCGAGGACGTCTGCGCCGTGGTTCTGTTTGGCGGGCACGAGATCTTCTCGACCGGCGAGGATATGGCCGAACTGCAGACGCTGAACACCGGAGAGGCCGAGGAAGCGGGCCGGCTCTTTGCGCGGGCTGTGCAGGCGCTCGCCGCGATGCCCAAGCCGACCGTCGCGGCGATCACCGGGTATGCGCTGGGGGCGGGCCAGACGTTGGCGTTGGCATCCGACCGGCGAGTCAGCGGTGACAATGTGAAGTTCGGTGCGACCGAGATTCTGGCCGGGTTGGCGCCGGCCGGCGGCGGCGCTGCGCGACTCGCCCGCGCCGTGGGCGAAAGCAACGCCAGGGATCTCGTATTCAGCGGACGGTTCGTCGACGCCCGCGAGGCGCTGGCAATGGGGTTGATCGATGAGATGGTGGCGCCCGACGCGGTGTACGACACCGCGGTCGCCTGGGCCCGCCAGTTTCTGGACTACCCACCGGCCGTATTGGCGGCGGCGAAGACAGCGTTTGTGCCCGATCCCGCTCTCGGTCGAGGAGCGGAAGCCGGCGGACGTTAGGCTGCCCTGCATGACGGAAACGAAGGACCCCGGCGCTTACCTTGATGTCGCCGTCCCGGCTCCGACCGCTGATGTCGCCGTCCCGGCTCCGACCGCTGATGTCGCCGTCCCGGCTCCGACGCCCCACGCGACCCAGGAGCAGGTCGAGGCAGCCCGGCACGACACCAAGCTCGCCCAGGTGCTCTACCACGACTGGGAGGCCGAGAGCTACGACGAGAAGTGGTCGATCTCCTACGACCAGCGGTGCGTCGACTATGCGCGCGGCCGATTCGACGCGGCGGTACCCGAGACGGTTCAGCGGGAGCTGCCCTACGACCGGGCCCTGGAGCTGGGCTGTGGCACCGGGTTCTTCCTGCTCAACCTCATCCAGGCGGGCGTTGCCCGCCGTGGGTCGGTGACCGATCTGTCGCCGGGCATGGTGAAGGTCGCTATCCGGAACGGCCGGTCGCTCGGCCTGGACATCGATGGCCGCGTCGCCGACGCCGAGGGCATCCCCTACCCGGACGACAGCTTCGATCTGGTTGTCGGGCACGCGGTGCTGCATCACATTCCCGATGTCGAGCTCTCGCTGCGCGAGGTGCTGCGGGTGCTCAAGCCGGGTGGCCGATTCGTATTCGCGGGCGAACCGACCACGGTCGGGAACCGCTACGCCCGCGCCTTGGCCGATCTGACCTGGAAGAGCACCGTGGCCGCGATGAAGCTGCCGGGGCTGGGTTCCTGGCGCCGGCCCCAGGCCGAGCTCGACGAGAACTCCCGGGCCGCCGCGCTGGAATGGATCGTCGATCTGCACACGTTCGATCCGAGCGAGTTGGAACGGATGGCCACCAACGCCGGGGCGGTAGAGGTGAGTAGTGCCACAGAGGAGTTCAGCGCGGCGATGTTGGGCTGGCCGGTGCGGACGTTCGAGTCGACGGTGCCAGCGGGCAAGCTGGGCTGGGGCTGGGCGAAATTCGCCTTCGGCAGCTGGACCGCGCTGTCTTGGGTGGACACCAACATCTGGCGTCACGTCGTTCCGAAGGGCTGGTTCTACAACGTCATGGTGACGGGGGTCAAACCGTCGTAGCGTTCGGCCTAGACGATGTGAGGTATCTTCGCAGCGACGCGGGCAGGCTGGCGTTGGACGAGGTTGACCGCCATCGCCTGATCAGCTCGACGCTCGTTTCCGATATCGCTTCGGCGCGAACGCTTTTCGGAGATCACGCGGCTGTTCTGGTGGAGACCGTCCAGTTGCGGCGCAAGGCGGTCGCGAAGTTTGGTGACGCGACCGACGTCTCGGGTTGGCTGTTCACCGACGAGGCCCTGCAGCAGGCCACCGCCGGCCCGGTGGCCGAGCATCGTGCGCAGCGACTCGCCGGTGCCGCCGTCCACGACGCGACGTGTTCGATCGGGACCGAGCTGCGGGCACTGCGGAAGTGGGCCGATGTCGTGGTGGGCAGCGACCTGGACCCGGTACGGCTCGCCATGGCGCGCCACAACGTCCCCGAGCTGATGGTGTGCCGCGCGGACGCGCTGCGACCCATCACCGCCGGTGCAGTAGTCGTTGCCGACCCGGCCCGGCGGAGCGGATCTCGGCGACGGTTCGATCCGCGCGCCTACCTGCCGCCGCTCGACCAACTCCTGCAGGTATTGGGGCCACGGGAATACGTCCTGAAGTGCGCCCCGGGGGCAGACTTCGGGGTTCTGTGCCGACTCGGGTTCGATGGGGAAGTGGAGGTGACCTCGCTCGCGGGCGGTGTCCGCGAAGCATGCCTCTGGTCGCGCGGGCTCGCCGAGGGCCGCGTGCGGCGGCGGGCCAGCATGCTGGACTCCGGTGAACAGATCACCGACGCGGAGAGCGACGACTGCGAGGTGGCGCCCGCCGGGCGCTGGATCGTGGACCCGGACGGCGCGGTGGTCCGGGCCGGACTGGTTCGGCAGTACGCGACAAAGCACGGTCTGTGGCAACTGGATCCCGACATCGCCTACCTCTCGGGTGACCGATTGCCGGACGGTGTCCGCGGATTCGAGGTCCTCGAACAGTTGGCGTTCAGCGAACGGCGTCTTCGCCAAGCGCTGTCTGTTCGCGCGGCCGGGGCGGTCGAGATCCTGGTCCGAGGGGTCGACGTCGATCCCGATGCGCTGCGGTCGCGGCTTCGATTGCGTGGCTCGGAGCAGATGAGCGTAGTGATCACCCGCCTGGGGTCCGGGGCGGCAAGTCGGGCGACGGCATTCATATGCCGTCCGTCCCGGTGATCGGACACGTACCCTGGCATCAACCGCGCCGTGGCCCGATCGGCGCACCTACAAGGACGGCTCGCGATGCGTAATCTCACCGCTGCTGCGTTGGCTGCCGGTGTCCTGACGTGTTGGGTCGCTGCCCCGGTGGCCGCCGCCCAGTCAGCCTGTACCGATCTGGGCGGTACCGTCGATGCCCAGAACATCTGTCGTGTGCATGCCGAGAATCCCACCTACCGGCTGGATTACGTGTTCCCGGCAGACTATCCGGATCAGCAAGCGCTGACCGCATACCTGATTCAGACCCGGGACGGCTTCATCAATGTGTCGGATATGCCGGGTTCCTGGAATCTGCCCTATGTCCTGGACGGTAAGGGGACGGCCTACCGTTCGGGACCGGACAGCGCCGGGACGCGCAGCGTGGTGTTCGAGGTCTACGAGAACGTCGGCGGCGCCCACCCGCAGACTTGGTATCGGGCCTTTAACTGGGATGTTGAGAAGCGGGCTCCGATCACCTTCGACACCCTATTCAAGCCCGATTCCAAACCGCTTGAGGTGATCTTCCCGATCGTGCAGGCCGATCTGTCCCGCCAACTCGGCGTGGATGCACCGATCGCACCTGCCGACGGCCTGGACCCAGCGAAATATCAGCAGTTCGCGATCACCGACGATTCGATCATCTTCTTTTTCGGCCAGGGTGAGATCATGGCCGGCGCCGGGGGAGCGTTACAGGCGACGGTGCCGCGAAGCGCGATCGCCGGATTGCTCGCGGAATCTGATTAACCGGGGGCGAATCCGTACACCAGTCCGTCGCTGGTTGCGGTGACGATACGTCGGTCGTACCCGATCGACACCCCGACCGGCCATCCGGTGGCACCGGGTAGGGGATAACTATTGACGGTGCGGCCGTCGCCGAGGTCGAAGACGACCAGTGTCATTGCGGCTGCACGTTCCGGGTCTGTCGTTTCGTTGCCGTCGTCGCGCGCCACCGTGTAGCCGACGCCGGCCAGGCTCGATGTCGTCAGCGGCGAGGTGTCGTCCCGGCTCCAGACCTGATCACCCTGTTCGCCGGTGTCGCGGATGGCCACCAGGCGCGCCTCCGGGCCCCCGCCGGCGATGATCAATCCGTCGGGGGTGACCGACGGCGGGGTCTGCGCGAGATAGTTCAGCGGAACCGACCACTTCTCTTTTCCGTCAGCGCTGTTGAGCGCCCACAGTCTCTCGTCGCGGCCGTGGACGTAGACGGTGGAGCCGTCCGCGGACAGCACCGGGCTGGCCAGCGGCCCGTCGCCGACGGCGTCGCTGGTCCACTCGCGGGCAAGAACCGGGGTATGCCCCGGCCGGTACCTCAGACCCACGAGGACCGGCTTGTCGGCGCCGGGCTCCCACAGCGTCAGAACCACGATCTTCTTCACGTCGGAAAAAGCCGGCGCGGCGGCCACCGGGCACTCCGGTCCCGCTGTCCGGCAGTCGCCGAGTCCGCGCTCGGAGTTCTTCGGATCGACGCCGGCAACAAGATCCAGCGAGGTACCGGTCACCGTTCCGCGGTGGGCGTCGAAGACCAGAACCTGGCCCAGATGCGTCACCACCAGCAGACTGCCCGGGGACAAGATGCGCGGCGTCATCGGCATCCCGATCACCGGTTGGCGCCAACGAATCCACTGGGTGGGCGGGAACGACAATATTGCTCCGGGCTGACCCACGTAGAGGTTGTCGAAACCGTCGAACAGAGGACTGGCGAAGCCCCCGCCCTGAATGAGTCGGGTGCACCAGCGCTGTCGCGCGCGGTTATCGGTCTCCCACACCATCAGGGAGCAACCCGCGGGAGTCTGGGCGTTGACCGCCAGCTGATTGCCCGAGCCGAGTACCGCCTGGGCTGCCAGGTCCCCCTTGACCGAACGCGCCCACTCCAGGCGCAGCACGTGTGACCCGTTGACAGATGAGTAGCTGCTGTTCTCGGCGTCCGCGTACTGAGCCGCCCACCCGGCCGCGGCTCGCGCTTCGACCCATGAATCGGTGTTTCCGCAGCCCGCGAGGACGACCGTGATCAGCGTCGTCGTGGCCACCGCGGTGATTCGACGGAGCACCGGCATCCTTTCTGACTTCGCGGCTCTGACTTCGCGGCTCTGACTTCGCAGCTCTGACTCGCGGCGCTGCCGCGACCGTCTGTTGTTCGAGCCCACGTGAGGGTAACCGGTCACCGCCGCAGGGCCCGGTTCCCCGTCCGCACGGCAGGATCTGCGTCCGGCAAGGGTACGGGTGGTGACGTCCGCAGGGACGGGCGACCCGCGGAGGGTAGCCGCTCGGCTCGCGTAGGCTGTCCGGCCATGACGACGATGTGGGGCGCGCCGCTGCACAAACGTTGGCGAGGCTCGCGGTTGCGGGATCCGCGCCAAGCCAAGTTCCTCACTGCGGCCTCGCTGAGGTGGGTGCTGGCCAATCGCGCCTACACGCCCTGGTACCTGGTCCGGTACTGGCGGCTGATGAAGTTCAAGCTCGCCAATCCGCACATCATCACCCGCGGCATGGTGTTCCTCGGCAAGGGCGTCGAAATACAGGCCACCCCCGAGCTGTCCCAAATGGAGATCGGCCGGTGGGTCCACATCGGTGACAAGAACACGATCCGCTGTCACGAGGGTTCGCTGCGCATCGGCGACAAGGTGGTACTCGGGCGCGATAACGTCATCAACACCTACCTCGATATCGAGTTGGGCGAGTCGGTGCTGATGGCCGACTGGTGCTACGTGTGCGATTTCGACCATCGGATGGACAGCATCGAACTGCCGATCAAGGACCAGGGCATTCTCAAGAGTCCGGTGCACATCGGGCCCGACACCTGGATCGCGGCCAAGGTGACGGTGCTGCGGGGAACCCAGGTCGGGCGCGGCTGCGTGCTTGGCGCGCATGCGGTGGTCAAAGGCGAGATACCGGACTTCTCCATCGCCGTCGGAGCGCCGGCCAAAGTGGTGAAGAACCGAAAGTTGTCTTGGGAAACGTCGGCTGCCCAGCGAGCCGAATTGGCCGCGGCACTGGCCGACATCGAGCGAAAGAAGGCCGCGCGCTAGCGGTTCGGCAGGGGACGCTCGGTGATCGGGGTACGTGGCAGCGGACGACGCTCGGCCCGCTTGGCGGCCAGATAGACCTGCGCGGTCTCGGCAGCCACGGTCTGCCAGGCGAACTCGGATGTGAGGCGCTCGCGCGCGGCCTCGGCCCGGCGCGCCGCTGCGGCGGGGAAATCGAGCGCGGCGCGGACCGCCTTCGCCAGCGCGGCGACATCCTTGGGCGGATACGACAAACCGGTGACACCGTCGATCACGGCTTCGCCCAGGCCGCCGGCGCTGGAGGTCACCAGCGGCGTGCCCGCGGCGGCGGCCTCCAGCGCGACGATGCCGAACGGCTCGTAGTGAGATGGAAGAACTGCGATATCGGCCCGGTGCAGCAAGCTCAGCAATTGCGAATGATCAACACGGCCAACAAAATTCGTGGCCTTTGAGACCCTGTGCCGGCGGGCCTGATCCCTGAGGAAGTCGAGCTGGGTGCCGTCGCCGGCTATGGTCAGTGTGGTTCCGGGGTGGGTGCGCCGGATCCGCGGCAGCGCGGCGATCGCGTCGTGGACTCCCTTTTCGTATTCCAGGCGGCCGAAGTACAGCAACTCAGCAGGGCCGGACCTTGAACGGCGGGCCGCAAAAGGCCATCCGCTGGTGTCAATACCGTTGCGAATTACCGAGATATCGCTGAGCTCAGGGCCGAAAAGCATGCTGATTTCGTCTCGCATCGACGCCGAACAAGTGATCAGCGAATCCGATTCGCGCACCAGCCAGGACTCCAGCGCGTGTACCTGCCGGCTCACCGCCCCCGACACCCAGCCCGAATGCCGGCCCGCTTCGGTGGCGTGAATGGTGGAAACCAATGGGACGTCGAAATATTGGGCTAACGCCACGGCCGGATGGGCGACCAGCCAGTCGTGGGCGTGCACTACGTCGGGGTGCCAATCGGAGAGCCCGAGACCGGCACGCAACATGGCATGTCCCATGGCCAGGGTCCAGGCCATCATGTCGGTGCCGAAGCTGAACTCGTGCGGGTCCTCGGCGGCCGCGACGACGCGTACCCCCTCGGAGAACTCGTCGGTGCTCGGGTGGGAGTACGGGTCGGTCGCGGTCGGTCTGCGATTGACCACGACGACTTCGTGTCCGGCTGTCGCGAGTTCGGTCGCCAGGTGGTGCACGTGGCGACCGAGACCGCCGATGACGACCGGCGGGTACTCCCACGACAGCATCAGGATCTTCATGGTCACGCGCTCGGCAGTCGCCGTGCGTCGAGCGCGCCGAACAATCCGTCGGCCCGGTTCCAGCCGTCGGCGAGTCGTTGCGCATGCCCACGCCGACCGGCCGCAAGCGCCCCGGCGATCTCGCGCGTCGCATGAGCATGCAGGTGCGCGCGGTAGCGGGCGTAGTCCGCCGCCGAGTCCTTGCTGATCATGAACGGCCAGTCGCTGGACACCGTCAGCAGTGTCTCCCGCAGGATCTGATCAGCCACGAAATCTCTTGGCGCGAGAGTGAGCGACCCAGTGGCTTGGGTCAGCGCTTTGTCGACCGTCGCCAGGGCGGCGTCCACCACTTCGCCGTTGAGCTGCACCAGGTCGGCCACCTGCTCACCGGCCCACACCTGCCAGTCCTTGCCGGAACCCCATGAGCTCGGCGGCAACTCGACGGCTGCGCCGACGTAATCGCCGGTGACCGCTTCGGAGAGAGTGCCCACCCGTATTCCGGCGGCCGGAAGTGCGCGCAGCACCCGCTCGAGCCACACGGGACCTTCGTACCACCAGTGTCCGAACAGTTCGGTGTCGAAGGCGGCGACGACATGGGCCGGGCGGCCGATTCGCGCGCTCTCGCTGATCAGGCGTTGCCGGACGGTCTCGACGAAGTCAGCGACGTGCGTGTCCACCGCGGCGTCGGCGCGTTCGGGGTCGTAGGGCGCCTTGGACTGCGAGGGTACGTGCCGTCCGGTCACCCGGGCAGGCTTGAGTCCGGTGGTGTGATCGTAGGTGTGAAAATCCCGGTAGGCGGGGTGGCCCGGATAACCGGACTTGGGGGACCAGACTCGGTAGCTGACCTGCAGATCGCGGCCGAAAGCCACGACGTTGGAACCGGATACCGGACGACCCAGGGCGGTGTCTCCGTGCAGTGACGGTCCGTCGACCATGAAGTGGCCGATGCCGGCGGCGGCGTAGTCGCGTTCCATGCCGGGGGCATATGCGCACTCCGGCGCCCAGATGCCCGCCGGCGTGTGGGCGAACCGCTGCCAGGCGTCGGCCAGTCCCTCGCGAAGGGCAAACTCACGTAATCGGGGGTTCAGCAACGGCTGGAACGGGTGCGCCAGCGGCCCGCCCAGCAGCTCGATTACGTCGCCGTCGAGCAGCTCGCGGAACACCGGGCTGCCGCCGTGGCGCCACAAGGTCTCGAATTCGCCGAGCTCCCGCTCGGCCTCGGTGTATTCCCGCGCGCCCAGTTCCCGCAATGCCTCCGGTGTCGACGTCGGCCCGGCCTGTGCCGCCTTCCGGATATGCGTCGCCTCAAGTGCACGTAACTGCCAGTTGGCCAGCCAGTGATGCATACCCTGCAGGCAGTACGGATCGTCGAGTTGGGCGGCCACCACCGGTGTGACGCCGAGCGTCACCAGATGCCTGCGATTTTCGGCAGCCAGCGTGCGGAGCACCCGGACCAGCGGGATGTAGGCAGCCGACCACGACTGGTAGAGCCATTCCTCGCCGACCGGCCAGCGACCGTGATGGGCCAGCCAGGGCAGATGGGTGTGCAGGACCAACGTGAACAGCCCGGGCACCTCCGGTTGTCGGGGGTGGTTAAGACCTGGCGCGGTACTGGTCACGGTCCTGGTCACGGCCGAACCGCGATCGCCACGAGGTCCAGGCTGTCATCGATGTCACGGGAGTCTTCGGGAGTCTCAGCGTCACGGTGGACGGGGTCGCGGTGGGCGGGGTCACGGTGGACGGGGAAGTCCACCAGGTCGAAGTCCGCGGCCCGCACCGACGCGACGTCGGCGAGCAGGTCCGCCGGCCAGGGCGCATCCGCGATGGCACGAGCGATTTGGGCATCGATTATCGAGCCGCCGTAACGCGCATCCAGTTCGGCCAGGCGTGGACCGTGAAAAACCCCGCAGACACGCTCGATGCCAAAGCCCGCCGACCGCAGCAAGTCGGTGAGTTCATCGGCATTCAACTCGCGGGTGTGAAACGGATTGACCGGAGTGTCACGACCGGGGGAAAAGGTGATGCGGTTCGGGGTCGAAATCAACAGGACTCCGCCGGGGCGCAGCACCCGCAGGCACTCGGCGACGAATTGCGCTTGGTCCCAAAGGTGTTCGATCACCTGGAAGTTGACCACCACATCGACAGACGAGGTTGGCAGCGGCAGCTCGGCCAGATTGCCCTGACGAATATCCACCCTCGGATAGCGGGCGCGGACGTGGGCCACGGCCGCTTCGTCGTAGTCGAGGCCGATGACGTGGTGCGCGACATCGGCGATCAGGTCCGCGCCGTAACCCTCGCCGCACCCTGCCTCAAGGACGTCCCGGCTGACGCAACGGTCGGCCAGATGTCGATAGACGACTTCGTGACGGCGAAACCAGTAGTTCTCCTCGGCCAGGCCGGGCACGGTTCGCTCGCCGGTCAGCGGCATGGGGGCGGCGGCCGGAGGCTGGTCAGGCGTTCCGGCCCCGGTGACAATTGCACTCATTGCAAGGCAGGCTAACCCGTAAGCGCCCGCAGGCGAACTGCTCGCCTGCCGTCGGCCGATCGCGGGGCCGATCGGCGGTGGATTGCGACCAGCTATGGTGAGTCTGCTGAGCAGCATAAGTTACTTGTGAGTAACATGGTTGAGTACGCGTGAGACGTGACATCGCAGGCCGGCCCCAGGCCCCGTCGAGGAGGACGAACCCAAGTCATGACGAACATCGTGGTCCTGATCAAACAGGTCCCAGACACCTGGTCGGAGCGCAAGCTGAAAGAGGGCGATTGGACGCTCGATCGGGATGCCGCTGACGCGGTGCTCGACGAGATCAACGAGCGTGCCGTCGAGGAAGCCCTGCTGATCAAGGAGCGGGAAGGCGGAGACAGCACTGTCACCGTCCTGACCGCCGGCCCGGCGCGGGCCACTGAGGCGATCCGCAAGGCGTTGTCGATGGGAGCGGACAAGGCGGTCCATCTGCTTGACGACGGCATGCGCGGATCGGACGTCGTGCAGACCGGGTGGGCTCTGGCCCGGGCGCTGGGCACCATCGAGGGCACCGAGCTGGTCATCGCCGGCAATGAGGCCACCGACGGCGTCGGTGGCGCAGTCCCGGCGATCGTGGCCGAGTACTTGGGCCTGCCCCAGCTGACTCATCTGCGCAAGGTCACCGTGGAGGGCGGCAAGGTCTCCGGTGAGCGTGAGACCGACGAAGGCGTCTTCACCGTCGAGGCATCGCTACCCGCTGTGATCAGCGTGAACGAGAAGATCAACGAGCCGCGTTTCCCGTCCTTCAAAGGAATCATGGCCGCCAAGAAGAAGGAAGTGACCACGCTGACCTTGGCCGAGATCGGGGTCGAAACCGACGAGGTCGGAGTCGACAACGCCGGATCCAAGGTGCTGTCGTCCACCCCCAAGCCGCCCAAGACCGCCGGCGAGAAGATCGCCGATGAGGGCGACGGCGGCACCAAGATCGCCGAGTACCTGGTCGGCCAGAAGATCATCTAGCCGCACCATCCAAGAACCCAACCACCGACCGACAAAAGAGGCGAACGAAAAGCTATGGCTGAAGTACTCGTGCTCGTGGAGCACGCCGAAGGCGCGCTGAAGAAGATCAGCGCCGAATTGATCACCGCCGCCCGGGTGCTGGGTGAGCCCTCAGCTGTCGTGGTGGGCAAGCCCGGTACTGCCGAGCCCCTCGTCGAGGGCCTGAAGGCGGCGGGCGCCGCCAAGATCTACGTCGCAGAGTCCGATGACGCGGAGAACTACCTGATCACGCCGTATGTCGACGTCCTTGCCTCGCTGGCCGAGTCGGTGGCACCGGCCGGCGTGCTGCTGGCCGCCAGCGCCGATGGCAAGGAGATCGCCGGTCGGCTGGCCGCGCGAATCGGCTCGGGCCTGCTGGTCGACGTCGTGGACGTCAAAGCCGGGCCGGTGGGAGTCCATTCGATCTTCGGCGGCGCTTACACCGTCGAGGCTCAAACCGTCGGCGACACCCCGGTGATCACCGTGCGGGCGGGGGCGATCGAGGCCGAGCCCGCCGACGGTGCCGGCGAGGTGGTCACCGTCGACGTGCCCGCCGCGGCCGAGAATGCGACGAAGATCACCGCGCGTGAGCCCGCGGTCGCCGGTGACCGTCCCGAGCTGGCGGAGGCGACGATCGTGGTCTCCGGCGGCCGCGGCGTCGGCAGCGCGGAGAACTTCGGCATCGTCGAAGAGCTGGCCGACTCGCTCGGCGCGGCTGTCGGCGCCTCCCGCGCGGCGGTCGACTCCGGCTACTACCCGGGTCAGTTCCAGGTCGGTCAGACCGGGAAGACGGTGTCCCCGCAGCTCTACATCGCGTTGGGCATTTCCGGTGCGATCCAGCACCGCGCCGGAATGCAGACGTCCAAGACCATCGTGGCGGTCAACAAGGACGAAGAGGCCCCGATTTTCGAGATCGCAGACCTCGGTATCGTCGGCGACCTCTTCAAGGTGGCGCCACAGCTGACCGAGGCGGTCAAGGCCCGCAAGGGCTAGCTCTTTTCTCTGCGCGAGCAGACGCAAATGTCCCTATTTCCCCTAGGAAATAGGGACATTTGTGTCTGCTCGCCAGTGGCGGCACCCTGAACCGTCACCAAGCGCTCACGAACACGTCATTTGCCGATTGCCGAAACGCTGAACGGCTCGGTCACCGTGCAGGTCATGAGCACTTCATCCGTTCTCATCCCATCCAAGATTTCGCACTCTGCAGCCGGATCTGCGCGGCGAGTTCCCCGCTACTCCCTGCTGCTGTGCACGGACGCCGCCTCGATCGAAGCGGCTCAGCGCCTGCGCCACGACGTGTTCACCTCCGAGCCGGGCTTCACCTTGTCGGCGACCCATACGAATGGCGTCGCCCATGGCGGGCTCGACGCCGACCGCTTCGACCAATACTGCGATCACCTTCTTGTCCGCGACGATGACACCGGTGAGGTGGTGGGCTGCTACCGGATGCTGCCGCCGCCGGGTGCGATTGCCGCCGGCGGCCTCTATACCGCTACCGAGTTCGATGTATCCGCGCTCGACCCGCTGCGGCCCTCGCTCGTCGAGATGGGGCGCGCCGTCGTTCGAAACGATCACCGCAATGGCGCCGTGGTGCTGTTGATGTGGGCGGGCATCCTGGCCTATCTGGATCGGAGCGGCTACGACTTCGTGGCCGGATGCGTCTCGGTTCCGGTGCTGGATCCCGCGGGACGGGGTGCCGCCGGAAGCCAGCTGCGCGGGGTCCGGGACTTTGTTCTGCGTCGGCACCGGGCACCTGCCCAGTACACCGTCCGCCCGTACCGGCCCGTGGTGGTCGCAGGTTGCGGTCTCGATGAGATCGCCGCGCCGGACCGGGTCTCGATACCTCCGCTAATGCGCGGATATCTGCGACTGGGCGCCCAAGTGTGCGGGGAGCCCGCGCACGATCCCGATTTCGGCGTGGGTGACTTTCCCGCACTGCTGGACAAGCGTCGCGCCGATACCCGCTATCTGCGCAGGTTACGGTCGGTGGAAGCAGCCACCGCGATGGCCGAGGAGGCCCTGTCGTGACACTGGCCACCGAGCACCCCTGGCTGCAGCGGGCGACCTGTGATGCCGCATGCGTTGCGGTGGGTGCGGCCGACCGGGGCCGGCGACCAGTGGTTGCTTGGCGGACCACGGTACGGGTCGCGGCGGCCCTGGTGCTGTTGTCGGGAATGTGGCTCCTGGCAGTTCCGATGCCGGGCAGATCACATCTGCAGCGGCGATATTGCCGAATGTTGCTGCGGAGCCTCGGTGTGCGAATGTCGGTGTCGGGTGGACCGATACGCAATCTTCGCGGAGTGCTCGTGGTCAGCGGACACGTGTCGTGGCTGGACGTCTTCGCGATCGGCGCCCTCCTTCCGGGGTCGTTCGTGGCCCGCGCGGACCTCGTCGACTGGCCGGGACTCGGTCCGATTGTGCGCATCATGAAGGTCATCCCGATCGACCGCACCCGACTGCGCCGACTGCCGTCCGTGGTGGCGACCGTGGCCGAAAGGCTGCGGTCCGGGGCGACCGTGGTCGCATTTCCGGAGGGAACCACGTGGTGCGGTCTGGCCTACGGACGGTTCCGGCCGGCCATGTTTCAGGCGGCGATCGACGCCGGCCGGCCGGTGCAGCCGCTTCAGCTGAGTTATCGACATGGAGACGGTCGGCCGTCCACGGTGCCCGCGTTCGTTGGTGACGACACCTTGCTGATGTCGATCCGCCGGGTGATCAGCGCCCGCCGCACCATCTGTCATGTCTCCGTCGAGTCACTGCAGTTGCCCGGCGAGGATCGGCGCGAACTGGCCGCCCGCTGCGAGGCCGCCGTGCGAGTCGGCGCATCGAGGCCGCCGGCGGTGAGACGGTCCAGTTGCGGCGGGGGTCACGCACTGGCCGGGTGAGCGGTGTGGCTCGCCAAGTCGGCGACGGCCTTCGGGACGGCTATTCTTTCGCGACGGCTATTGTGGAACGGTTATGTCTGCGTCGGCACCCCCTCCCAGGCTGGTGTACTTCGACCACGCCGCCACCACCCCGATGCGTCCCGAGGCGATCGAGGCGATGACCGCAGAACTGGCGACCGTCGGCAACGCTTCATCGCTGCACGGCTCCGGTCGGCTGGCCCGTCGCAGGTTGGAGGAGTCGCGGGAGACGTTGGCCAAGCTCCTGGGTGCCCGCCCGTCCGAGGTGATCTTCACCGCGGGCGGCACCGAAAGCGACAATCTCGCCGTCAAGGGCATCTTCTGGGCGCGGCGCGAATCGTCGCCGGCGCGGCACCGGATCGTCACGACCCCCGTCGAGCATCACGCGGTCCTGGACGCCGTGCAGTGGCTGGTCGAGCACGAAGGGGCCGAGGTGACGTGGCTGCCGGTCGACCGATTCGGCTCGGTGAGCCCCGGCGCCCTGCGCACTGCCATTGGCGATCCGAATGACGTCGCGGTCATTTCGGTGATGTGGGCCAACAATGAGGTCGGCACCATCATGCCGATCACCGAATTGGCTTCGGTGGCAGCCGAGTTCGAAATTCCCATGCACAGCGATGCGATCCAGGCCATCGGCCAGATCCCCGTTGACTTCTCCGCCAGCGGCCTGTCGGCGATGAGCGTGGCCGCGCACAAGTTCGGCGGTCCGACCGGCATGGGTGCGTTGCTGCTGCGCCGCGACACGGCATGCATGCCGCAGTTGCACGGCGGTGGACAGGAGCGAGACGTACGTTCCGGAACGCAGGATGTGGCTGGTGCGGTGGGGATGGCGGCCGCTGCCCAGGGTGCTGTCGAGACCTTGGAGGAGACCAGCGCTCGGCTGCGGAGGCTGCGCGACCGGCTGGTCGACAGTGTCCTGGGCCGTATCGACGACGTCTTCCTCAATGGTGCGCCGTTGACTGGTGCCGATCGTCTTCCTGGCAACGCGCACTTCACCTTCCGCGGTTGTGAGGGTGACTCCCTGCTGATGTTGTTGGACGCGAGGGGAATCGAGTGCTCGACCGGCTCAGCCTGCACTGCCGGAGTGGCGCAGCCGTCGCACGTGTTGACCGCGATGGGGGCCGACCCGGCCAGCGCTCGTGGATCGCTGCGGTTGTCGTTGGGGCATATCAGCACTGAATCCGACGTCGACACCGTGCTCGAGGTGCTGCCGGGAGTTGTCGAACGAGCCCGGCAGGCGGCTTTGGCCAGTTCGGGGCGCTGATATGCGGGTTCTGGTGGCGATGAGCGGTGGTGTGGACTCCTCGGTGGCAGCAGCCCGGATGGTCGACGCCGGACACGATGTCGTCGGTGTGCACTTGGCGCTGTCATCGGCGCCCGGGACGCTGCGCACCGGTTCGCGCGGATGCTGTTCGAAGGAAGACGCCGGTGACGCCCGCCGGGTCGCCGATCTACTCGACATACCCTTCTACGTCTGGGATTTCGCAGACCGTTTCCAAGAGGACGTGATCGACGATTTCGTGGACTCCTACGCCCGGGGCGAAACCCCTAACCCTTGCGTGCGATGCAACGAGCGGATCAAGTTCTCCGCGTTGGCTTCCCGGGCGTTGGCTCTGGGTTTCGACGCGCTGGCGACCGGCCATTACGCCAGGTTGTCGGCTGGTCGGCTGCGAAGGGCGGTCGACCGCGACAAAGACCAGTCCTACGTACTGGCGGTGCTGACCGCCGAGCAGCTGCGGCATGCGGTGTTTCCGATCGGCGACACTCCCAAGGCGCAGATTCGTGAGGAAGCCGCGCGCCGCGGGTTGCCGGTGGCGCAGAAGGCCGACAGCCACGACATCTGCTTCATTCCCTCAGGGGATACCCGGGCATTCCTGGGAGCGCGAATCGGCGTGCGGCCCGGCGCGGTGGTCGATGCCGCCGGTACCGTGTTGGCCGAACACGACGGAGTGCACGGCTTCACCATCGGCCAGCGTAAGGGCCTCGGCATCGCCGGTCCCGGCCCTGGCGGAAATCCCAGATATGTGACGGGTATCGACGCCGAAAGCGGCACCGTTCAGGTCGGCGACCTTACCGACCTCGAGATCACCAGGCTGGAGGGTGACGCCCCGGTCTTCACCTCGGGCGTCGCACCGACCGGACCGCTGGAGTGTTCCGTGCAGGTGCGGGCTCATGGTGGCATCGCCGATGGGCTTGCCGAACTGCGCGGGGACACTCTCATGGTCGAGCTGCGAAAGCCGTTGCGCGGGGTGGCACCCGGCCAGACCCTGGTGCTATACCGTTCTGATTCCGAAGGTGACGAGGTGTTGGGGAGCGCGACGATCCGCGCGGCCGGTCGAATGTTGTCGACCGAGTGAATCTCTTCGCCACTGCAACCGGAATCGGCTCGTGGCCCGGCGTATCCGCTGGTGACGCCGCGGAGGTGATCGTCGGCGAACTGCACCACCTGCCCCACCTCGTCGAGTTGCCCGCTCGAGGTGTGGGCGCCGACCTGATCGGACGTGCCGGTGCGCTGCTGGTGGACATCGCGATCGACACCGTTCCCCGCGGATACCGCCTCGCCTCCGGCCGCAGGTCGGTCACCCGGCGGGCGGTCAGCCTCCTCGAGGAGGACATCGATGCGCTGGAAGAGGCTTGGGAGAAGGCGGGTTTGCGCGACGGCACCCGCGCGGTGAAGGCGCAGGCTCCGGGGCCGGTGACGCTGGCGGCCAACCTTGAACTGCCCGGCGGGCACCGGGCGATCACCGACCGCGGTGCGCTGCGGGATCTGACCGGATCGCTGGCCGAGGGGGTGGCGGCGTTGCGGTCCCGGCTGATGCGTCGCCTTGATGCCGAGGTGGTCGTGCAGTTCGACGAACCGTCACTGCCGGCCGCGCTGGCCGGTCGGCTGGCCGGCGTGACCGGCCTTTCGGCGGTGCACCCGGTGGATGAGTCAGTGGCCACCGCATTGCTCGACGAGTGCGCAGCGCTGGTCGGCGGCGAGGTCGCGCTACACTGCTGTTCCGCAGATGTCCCCTGGAAGGTGTTGCAGCGCAGCATAATCAGTGCGGTCTCGGTCGATGCGCAGGCACTGACGGCGGCGGACTTGGATGGTCTCGGCGAATTCATCGAATCGGGACGCACGGTGCTGCTGGGCGCGGTACCGGCGGTGACGCCCGCATCCCGGCCGTCGTCAGCGCAGATAGCGAAGGCGGTGGCAGATGTGACCGACCGGCTCGGCTTCGGACGTGAGGTGCTGCGCAACCGGATCGGTGTCACCCCGGCTTGCGGACTCGCCGGCACAACGCCCGCGTGGGCGCGCACCGCGATTGAGCTGGCGCAGCGAGCGGCCGACGTGTTGGCCGAAGATCCCGAGGCTGTTTGAGCCCTCGCCCTGAGAAATCAGGCGGCGTCGAAGGTAACGAGGTCGACGCTGAGCCGGCCTTCCAGGATGCTTAAGCGTCGTCGGACGGGTGGTCCGGGGAGTGCAGGGGCGGTGGAACGGTAGACCGCGCCGGTGGGAGTGGCGAACTCCGCGGCGTGTTCGCCGTCGCCGTCCGTCGTGGTGACCGACCAGCCGGGGGCTTCCTTGGCGTAGTTGCAGGCTTCGCATTCACCCAGGCCGTTCAGCGCACTGGTCGGCCCGTCCTGGCGTTTGGGCACGGCGTGGTCACGGTGCCGGATCGGAGCGTCGCAGTAGGGCGTGCGACACGTCTGGTCCCGGATCCCGATGAAGTGCGCTAGGGGTTTTGGGAACTTCCGCGATCGCGACTCCATCGCGATCAGCTGTCCGCTCTCCGGGTGACGGTAAAGCCGCCGAAGTGTTGCTTTGGCCGCGTTGTCGGCCACCGCGTCGCCGGTGAGTTTGCGCGCGAAGCCGGCGGGGATGGGACCGTAACCGTCCAGCCATGCCGGGGCGTCGTCATCTCCGGCCAGCGTGGTGTCGGCCATCACCAGGTTCAGCGCCACCGAAACCGGTTGATCCGCAGGCCGGCCGGTCACGCGGTTTACCAGGGTGTCGGCCATGATCTGGCCACGGTTGCGCCCGTCGAAAGTAGTGTCGGATGCCCGTTTGAGCGCGGCGTAGACCGCGACGCCTTGGGCGACCGGTAGGAGTGCCGTCACATAGGTCATCGTGTCGGGAGCGGGCCGGATCCACACGCGTCGGTCGTCGGTGGCCATGGAGGTGCGATCCAGCACCGCCTCAACATCGAGGCGAACGGCGATTTTCTTGGCCTCGGCCTGCACGCGTGCGTTTCCCCAACCGTTCAGACGTGAGATGTCGGCACACAGTTCGGCATCGAGTTCACGACGATGCTCGACAGCCAGGCAGGCCGACTCCTTGACGATCAGGGTGGCTCGCCATTCGGAGAGCGCCCCGCATTCCAGCGCCGCGAGCGTGTGCGGCATCTCGTGCACCAGAGCCTTCGCAAAGCCGAGGTGTTGATTGCCACGGGCTGGGGCGTCACGGCGCGCCAGCGCAACCTCGGAACTCAAGCCCCGACCCCGCGTGGCCGCCGGCACTCCGGCGGCTTGCTCAGCAGCCCGCCGCTTGGCCGCCCACAATGCCGTCACGCGGGCCTGGGCCGCGGCAGCCGCTGATTTCAGGCGTTCGAGCCGTTCGACCCTGGCTCGCAACTCGGCTTCGCCGGCATCCGAATCGATTTCGAACAAATTTTCGATCATGAAACGGACGCTACCCCCGCCGGCCGACAGCTAAGTCCTGGTGCGCAGGTCCTTCCGCAGGATCTTCCCGGACGCGGATTTGGGGACCGCGTCGATGAACTCGACCTGCCGCACCTTCTTGTAGGGGGCTACCTGGGCGGCGACGAACTCCATCACCTCGGCCTCGGTGAGATCGGCCCCCGGGAGCTTGACCACGAAGGCCTTCGGAACTTCCTCGCCCTCCTGGTCGCGAACGCCGACCACCGCGGCGTCGGCAATCTGCGGGTGTGCCAGCAACACAGCCTCCAACTCCGCGGGAGGCACCTGGTAGCCCTTGTACTTGATCAGTTCCTTGAGCCGGTCGACGATGTAGACACACCCCGCGGCGTCGACCTGGGCGAGATCGCCGGTGTGCAGCCAGCCGTCGTCGTCGATGGTGGCCCGGGTGGCGTCGTCGTTGTTGAGGTAACCGGCCATCACATTGGGCCCCTTGAACCACAGCTCGCCGGTCTTGCTCAAACCCTCTGCGGGCAAACCGATTTCCTTGCCGGTTTCGGGATCGACGATCTTGGACGCTGCATTGGATACCGTCCAGCCGACCGAACTCAACGGGGCATCGGCACGCATGTTGTGCCGCCCGCCGTCGAACGGGGTGATGTGGCTGACCGGGCTCAGTTCGCTCATCCCGTAACCCTGGACAACCTTGCAGTCGAGGCGCTCGGCCACCGACTGCCCCAGCTCGGCGTCCAGCGGGGCCGCACCCGACATCACCACCTTGAGCGAGGTCAGGTCATAGGAGTCCACTAAGGGGTGCTTGGCCAGCGCCACCGCCACCGGTGGCGCGATGAAAGCGATGGTGCACTTGTGTTCGGCGATGTTGCCGAGAAAATCGGCGAGGTCGAAGCTCGGCATGATCACCAACCGGGCGCGGGCGTGCAGTGCGGCGTTCAGCAGCACCGTCATGCCGTAGATGTGAAAGAACGGCAGAACCGCCAGAACCACGTCATCGGACACCATTCCGTGCAGGGGACGGATCTGGGCGACGTTGGCCACCAGGTTGCGGTGGGTGAGCATCACTCCCTTGGGATTTCCGGTGGTTCCCGAGCTGTACGGAAGCACCGCGAGATGGGCGGACGGTGCGAAGTTCACCGTTGGAGCAGGCGCTCCCGCGGCGAGCAGGTCGGCGGCATTGGGATGTCCGTCGGTCTCGCGGCCAGCCCCGTCGAGCACGACCAGGTTCTCATCCGAAATGCCGGCGGCCGCCGCTCCCTCTTTGGCTTGGGGGAGCAGCCCGGTGACGGTCACGAGCATCTTGGCATCTGAGTCGATCAGCTGCTTGGCAATGTCCTTGGCGGTGAACAGCGCATTGATCGTCGTCGCCGTCGCACCGGCCCGCAGGATGCCATGGAATGCGACCGCGAAAGCGGCACCGTTGGGGGCGAGCAGTCCGACCACGTCGCCGACACCGATACCGCGTGCGGCCAGTGCTCCGGCGAACGTGCGTACCCGTGCGACCATCTCGCGATAGGTGGTCGTTCTGCCCGATTTCGCGTCGATCAGCGCGACGCGGTCCGCGTCGGCGTCGGACAAGCGACCGAACAAGTAGTCATAGACGCTGGCGCTGGGGATGTCGACTTCGGGGAAGGGGCTCGCGAAGCTCATGGACTGATCGAACCATGACCGGCGCACGCACGCGGCAGGTTCGGCGCCCGGCGGTCAGCGCTCGTCGAGCTGTTTGATCGATCTCTTGGGAGCCACCAGGCGGAACGACGAATCCACCAACTCCGCGACCTCGGCCCAATCCACCTCCCCGGCGGCGAAGTCCAGCCCCAACCAACCGAATGGCCCCAGGTAGGCCGGGTAGAAGAACCGGTTGTCCTGCTGGAGCGCTTCGCGGTCGCTGTCGTCGACCTTGATCAGGACCGAGTGCGGGTACTGCAGGTACTCGCCCTTGGCGTCGCCCTTGACGCTTCCGCCATAGATGGCGAACATCTTGGGCGCGCAGAACACCGGCCGGCCCCAGGAGACCTTCTCGGACGCCCCCGGGAAGGCGAGCGCGATCCTGCGAACCTCAGCCAGTCCCATGTCGCCCTCACTGAACATGATCGGATGCGGCATGGCGCCAGGCTACCCAGCGGATCGGGCGCGCGGGACGACCCGGCGGGTACGCGGGTGCGGCGGATTCGCCTAACCTTCCTATGGTGAGTCCCGAGGCGACCCCGGATCCCGAGGCGTTGTTGGCCGAGCAGGCCGACGATGCGCCAGACGCCGGCCTGCGGCGCCGCTGGCAGGACCTCGCGGACGAAGTGCGAGACCATCAGTTCCGCTATTACGTGCGCGACGCACCGGTGGTCTCCGACGCCGAGTTCGACTCTCTGCTGCGCGAGCTGCAGACTCTCGAAGACCAGCACCCCGAACTGCGCACTCCCGATTCGCCCACCCAACTGGTCGGTGGCGCGGGCTTCGCCACCGACTTCACCTCCGCCGAACACTTGGAGCGGATGTTGAGTCTGGACAACGTGTTCACGCCCGACGAACTGGAAGCCTGGACCGCGCGCATCAGCGCCGAGATCGGTTCGGACGCCCATTATTTGTGCGAGCTGAAGATCGATGGCGTCGCGCTCTCGCTCGTGTACCGCAACGGACGGCTGGTCAGGGCGGCTACCCGCGGCGACGGGCGGACCGGAGAGGACGTCACGCTCAACGCGCGCACTATCGAAGACATCCCCGAGAAGCTCACCGGTACAGCGGAGTTCGAGCTTCCTTCGGTACTCGAGGTTCGCGGCGAGGTGTACTTCAGGGTCGCCGATTTCGAAGATCTGAACGCGGGTCTGGTTGCCGAGGGCAAGCCGCCGTTCGCCAACCCGCGCAACAGTGCAGCCGGGTCGCTGAGGCAGAAGAATCCCGCGGTCACCGCGCGGCGCAGGCTGCGGATGATCTGCCATGGTCTGGGACGCGTGGAAGGCCCCGCGGGTTTTCCCTTCAAATCGCTACACGACGCCTACCGAGCGCTGGCGGCCTGGGGACTGCCGGTCTCCGAACACACCGCTGCGGTCAAAGGGTTGGATGCGGTCACCGAGCGAATCGCCTACTGGGGTGAGCACCGGCACGAGGTCGACCACGAGATCGACGGGGTGGTGGTCAAAGTCGACGAGGTGGCGCTGCAGCGTCGGCTCGGCGCGACCTCTCGGGCGCCCCGCTGGGCGGTGGCGTACAAGTATCCGCCCGAGGAGGCCACCACGAAACTTCTCGACATCCGCGTCAATGTGGGCAGAACCGGACGGGTGACGCCATTCGCCCATATGCAGCCGGTCCGGGTTGCGGGGTCGACGGTCGGGTTGGCGACGCTGCACAACGCCTCGGAGGTCGAACGCAAGGGTGTCCTGATCGGCGACACCGTGGTGATTCGGAAGGCAGGAGACGTCATCCCCGAGGTGCTCGGTCCGGTGGTCGACCTGCGGGACGGCTCAGAGCGCGCCTTCGTGATGCCTACCCACTGTCCGGAATGCGGAACCGAACTCGCGCCGGCCAAGGAGGGAGACGCCGACATTCGCTGCCCTAATTCCCGCAGTTGCCCTGCTCAGTTGCGGGAGAGAGTGTTCCACGTCGCGGGCCGCGGCGCATTCGACATCGAGGGCCTCGGTTATGAAGCGGCCGCGGCTCTGCTGCAGGCCGGGGTCATCACCGACGAAGGTGATCTCTTCACAATTGGCGCCGACGACCTACTGCGGACCGAACTGTTCACCACGAAAGCCGGGGAGGTCTCGGCCAATGGAAAACGGCTCCTCGCCAACCTGGCCAGGGCCAGATCGCAGCCGCTGTGGCGAGTGTTGGTGGCGTTGTCGATTCGGCACGTCGGTCCGACTGCTGCACGGGCGCTGGCGACTGAGTTCGGCAGCCTTGACGCGATCGCCGCGGCAACCGAAGAAGAGCTCGCCGCGACGGAAGGGGTGGGTCCGACGATCGCTGCGGCGATCATCGACTGGTTCGCCGTTGATTGGCACCGTGCGATCGTCGATAAGTGGCGCGAAGCCGGGGTGCGGATGGCCGATCAGCGCGACTCCAATCTGGTTCGCACGCTGGAGGGGCTATCCATCGTGGTGACCGGCTCATTGGCCGGCTTCTCCCGCGATGAGGCCAAGGAAGCGATCATCGGCCGGGGCGGAAAGGCAGCCGGTTCGGTGTCGAAGAAGACGGCCTTCGTGGTCGCCGGTGACGCGCCGGGGTCCAAGTACGACAAAGCGATTGAACTGGGAGTACCGGTTCTTGACGAGGACGGTTTCCGAGCGTTGTTGGCAGACGGGCCCGACGGCCTGTGACGACCGGGATGGTCGACGACGCGGTCACCCGTCTCGCGGCGCGTCCACTGCCTCAGTAGTGGCGTCCCCTGTCTCACTAGGAGGGGTGGCGACTGACGATTCCGCGATCCTCGCATAGGCCGCGATGGACAACTGACGGGCGTGGGCGTCCTTGCGGTCATTCCGCAATTGGCTGCGATAGCCGATTATCACTACCGCAATAAGCCCAATCGAAATCGTGATAACGGCAATAAAGAAGGATGCGAAGTCGATTACCGATCCGATCGGCGGACTACCGGGCATCGCGTTGCGTAACGGAATCAGGGCGAACAGGATTGTGGCGAGCATTCCGCAGGCCGGGAACAGCAGACCTTTCTTCCACTTGATTAGGTAATACGAAGCTGTGATCGAAGCGATCGCCAACCCGAGCATCAGGACCATCGCGAAGCTCGCGTAGACCAGGGTGGGTGTGCTGCGGCGCAGCTTGAGATCCACGGCCACGCCGCCGTCCTGGGTTGCGACTTGCGACGAATCAACGGCGAAGAAAGGGTCAGTGCTGTACAAGGTGAGCACCAGGGGGAGTTCGTCGCCGTCCGGTCCGCCGATGACGTGATATTCCAGCAGCGCGCTGTAGTGATCAAACGGATAGTCGGTCTCCATGCCGCTCAACGCGAACCGTTGTTCGACAACCGGCGGGTAGTCGTCCTTGTCCATCTGTGTCGTCATGTTCTGCAGCGATGTCAGCGTGTACAGGGTGGCATCGTCGAGGAAGAAACCCTGGTCGTCAGAGAGCGAACCGGAAGGGCCGGTGACGTCGACGGTGACCGTCAAGGTTGCGCTGGCGGGATCGACCTTGGTGATCCAGACGCTGATATCGACCCTGTCCGGATTGTCGACGTCGCCCCAGTAGGTCGTCTTATCGATGGTGGCCCGAGTCGGAAGGTACATACCCAAGCTTCCGCCGATCATGGCAACCATAACCAGGAGCCCGAGGGCGAACACCACGACGCCCCGGCGGCTCCGTGTCGTGCCCCGCCCCGCTTCCTCGGCAACCGTCACCACTACCTCCATCGTCGATCTGCCCGGGCAGCGTCTCGTCCCAGCGTGAACTGTCTCACGCGGAGTGTTCTGGGTCTCGTCGGAGATCATCATGAAGGATGCCGGTCGGGATTGCGCCGGGTTTCCCCCGCAGTGGCGGCGCAGGTTCCCCGGCGGTGTCGCCGCACGATCGCTTCGCTCGACTCAGAGCGCGGCAGAACACCTCATTGATCTGGCCGAGTTACGGCGCCCAAGTGCGTATCCTCCCGTGGATGAACGTTCCTTCGGCGCGCCGGCCGGGTCGCCGGCTTTCGATGCTCGGAGCCGTAATGGTGTTGTTCGTGTCCGGTTGCGCGGCGACCGCGCCCACCGTTGACAGCGCGCCGGCGGCCCCTGCGCTGCAGTGGCGGCCGTGCCCGGGTCAGGATGAGGTGGAATGCACGGAAGTGTTTGTCCCACTCGATCCAGCGGCCCCGGAGTTGGGGCAGATTTCGTTGGCTCTGGCCCGCCGGCCCGCCACCGATCCCGCTGCCCGGATCGGCTCTTTGCTGATCGAACCCGGAGGTCCGGGGTTGTCCGGGGTTGAAGAAGTGTTCGCGGGTAACGCACTATCCACCCCCGAGGTCGCGGCCCGCTACGACATCGTCGGATTCGATCCGCGCGGGGTGGGGCGCAGTGATCCGCTGTGGTGCTTCACCGAGGAGCAGATGAATCAGTACCTCGACCAACTCGCCGAGATCGGTTGGTCGGTAGACCCTTTCGCCACACCAGTGACGGCCTTCGCCAAGACGGCGACCAGCTTCGGACAGGGCTGTGCGGCCGACAACCCCGAACTTCTGCGGCGAATCGGTACCCGCTATGCCGCAGCAGATCTCGACCTGATCCGCGCAGCACTGGGCGAGGAGCGGCTGAATTACCTGGGTTGGTCGTACGGCACCAAACTGGGTGCGATCTACGCCGACATGTTCCCGCATCGCGTCGGTCGAATGGTGCTTGACAGTGCAATCGATCCGGCCCTGAATCTGGTGGAGTTCAACAAGGGGCAGTCGGCTGCGCTGGAAGCTGCGCTGCGACGGTTCTTCGACTACTGCGCAGCGGCCGACGGTTGCCCGCTGCCGCAGGGGAGGGACGCCGCGACCGCCGCGCTGAAGAACTTCCTGGTATCCCTGCCGGTGCAACGCGCCGCCCCGGATACCCTGACACAGGCGGACGCGATGATGGCGTTGAGTACCGCGATGTATAACCCCGGAGAATACTTCGGCAAACTGGCCTCTGCATTGACCGCGGGGATGAATGGCGACGGCCACCCGCTGCAGGAGATCGGCGGCAACTATGGCGAGCAGAGTCCCGACGAACCGAGCAACTTCCTGAATGCCTTGTATGCCATCAACTGTTTCGATTCGCCTCCCACCCCGGACGCTGTCGGTACCGCACAACTTGCCGTCGCATGGAACCAGGACTCACCCATCTTCGGGGCGCCGAATGCGTGGGGCGGTCTGCGGTGCAACGTCTTTCCCGATCATTCCCAGATAGGTCCGCGGCGGGTGTCCGCTCCGAGCGCGCCGCCGATCCTGGTCATCGGCGCCCTGCGGGACGCCGCAACACCCATCGAATGGTCGCGGAGCCTGGCAAGTCAGCTGACATCGGCGGTGCTGATCGAGGTGGACACCGACGTCCATGCGGTCTACCCGCCGGTCTCTTCCTGTGTCGCCGCCCTCGTCGATCGCTATCTGCTCACGGGTGAGGCACCGGCACACGACACCGAGTGCGGCGGGTAGCTCCCGCATCGGGCCGTCATCAGCCGAGAAGAAGGAGGTTCGGATGCGTAGGTTCATCGATATCTCGGTCCCGTTGCAGGCGGGGATCGCCTCGGACCCTCCGGGTCACCTGCCGGAGATCGATTACTACGACCATCGGCAAACCGCTGCGGAAGTGGTGTCGTTCTTCCCCGGCGCCACCGTAGACGACCTACCCGACCGCGAGGGATGGGCGATCGAGCGCGTCCGGGTCACCACGCACAACGGCACCCATGTCGATGCGCCATATCACTACGCATCCACGATGGACGGCGGCAAGCGTGCAATCACCATCGACGAGATACCGCTGGAGTGGTGCCTGCAACCGGCGGTCAAATTGGACTTCCGTCACCTACCGGACGGCTATGTCGCGACGGCCGCCGATGTCGAGCAGGAGTTGCAGCGGATCGGGCACACGCTGGCGCCGTTGGAGATCGTCGTCGTCAATACCAGCGCCGGCGTCCGCTACGGGCACGACGACTATGTCGGCAAGGGGTGCGGGATGGGTCGCGAGGCCACCCTGTACTTGCTGGAAAGGGGGGTTCGCTTGACCGGCACCGACGCCTGGAGCTGGGATGCGCCGTTTGCCTACACGGCAAAGCGTTACGCGCGCGATCACGACGCGTCCATCATCTGGGAGGGCCACCGAGCGGGACGGACCATCGGCTATTCGCATATCGAGAAACTGCACAATCTGGAATCCCTTCCCGCCCAGGGCTTTCAGATCGCCTGCTTCCCGGTAAAGGTGCACGCAGCATCGGCCGGTTGGACACGGGCGGTGGCGATCTTCGAGGACGACCGGGATGCTACCGACCGGCAGCAGGATTCATGAACCGCGACAGCTCTAGCCTCGCAGTGGCCCTTATCGGTCTGGCGGCAATCGGTTCGGCCGCGTGCACTGCAGATCCGAACGAGACGGTTCAATCGGGCAACTCCGCGGAGGCGGTGCATCCGTCGTTGGTGACCTCTGACGGCCCTTCGCCCGTTGGCGGTATGACCAGCTGCACCAAAGCCGAACTTGCCCCGGCGGCAACGGGTGCGGCGCAGGCGTTGGGCGAGGACAACGTGTACACAATCGACCAACTGATGTGCGCTGACGGATGGGCGGTCACCGCTGGAATCCTCGCGAACAAGAGTGATCCCAACGTCGGCGCACCCACCTCGTTCGTCTTTGAGCAGGAGGGCCAATTTTGGATCTTGCAGGACAAGGCGAAAGTGTGCGGAACAATGCCCACCACCACGACAGCCCCTGTGGACGCCACGATACCCGCCGAGTTGTTTCTCTCGGGATGTGCCGCAGGATGATTCGCGAGCGCCGTGCTGTCGGCCGGATTTTGGTTCGGCTAGGTTGAGCGGCTAGTGGCGACTCTTACCTGGCTTGGTGTCCCGGGCGCCGCGGAAGCGTGGCGTGTGCTGGGGTTCAGTGTTCGCGATCGTGCGGTTCAGATCGGTCACGTGCATTGTGCACTAACCCAGGACAGGGGCTGGGGATTCGCTGAAATCTGTTCCGATCCAGCGACTCTGGGGGTCCACACAGTCGGCCATCCTGCGGCGAAGAGCGTTGCGCATCCTAATGGGGTAACCCGGGTGGACCACGTGGTGTACACCGCACCCGACCTGGATCTAGCAGTCGGGGCGCTATCCGCGGTACTGGGCGTCCCCCCGCGCCGGCGATTCCATCCACGCGGGCCGAGCGGACCGGAGATGGCGTTCTTCCGGGTGGGCGAGGCGTTCATCGAATTGGTCACCGTCGACGCGGAGCCGGCGCTGATCGGTCTCGCGCTGTGGTCCCCCGATCTTGAAAAGACCGTCGCCACCGTCCGCGCAGGCGGGGGCCCGATCTCGGATCCGAAACCGGCGGTCCAGGGCGGCCGAATCGCCAGCGTGTGGCATGGCCATCTGGAGTGGGGACTGGCCATCATGGGCACCTGAACCGGCCTCGTCAGGCGGTCCTCTTGACGCGCCGCTGGACCGCAAACGGTCTGCCCGGGCGTAGCCGGGGGTCTGAACCCAGCATGTCGTCCGGGAAGTGTTCGTTGAGCCAGTTCTGGTTGTAGATGGTGTCGAGGTATCGCTCGCCGAAGTCGGGTGCGATGGCCACGGTGGTGAGGGCGCTGTCGCCTTGCCCCGCGAGCCAGTGCAGCGCGCCGGTTACCACCGTTCCGGTGGAGCCGCCGAAGAGGAAGCCGCGGCTGGCGAGCCGGTGACAGGTGCGTATCGCGTCCGCCTCCTCGACGAATACCACATCGTCGACGTAGCTTTCGTCCAGCATTGGTGGGCGCATCCCCATTCCGAGGCCCGGTATCATCCGGCGTCCCAACGGTCGACCAAACGATGCCGAGCCGACGGCGTCGATGGCTACCACTCGCACCTGCGGGTGATATTCCCGCAGGTATCGAGCACACCCCATCAAGGTGCCCGTTGTGCCCGCGCCGACGAAGAGCACGTCCAGGTCCGGGAACTCGCGCAGAATCGAGGGCGCGGTGTTGTTGTAGTGGGACTGCCAATTCTTCTGATTTGCGTATTGGTCGAGCCAGACATACCGGTTGTCGGACTCGCACAAGTTGCGAATGAAATCCAAACGCGCACCGAGAAACCCGCCATCCGACGATGGTGTGGTGACGGTGTGTACCTCGGCGCCCAGCGCCTCCATCAGCCGCTTGGTCGCCGCATTGCACCGTGAGTCCGTCACGCAGACGAATCGGTAACCCTTACTGGCAGCGACCATGCTCAGTGCCACACCCAGGTTGCCGGACGAGGATTCCACCAAGATCGAATTCGGCGACAGTACACCGTCGCGTTCAGCGGCTTCCACCATCTCGGTGGCCGGCTTGAGTTTGACTGATCCGGCCAGGTTGACTCCCTCGCACTTGAGGTACAACGGCTTCTCGAAGATCGAGTTCAGATTGACGTAAAGATCGTCTTGGTTGAAGGCATGGGGGGCGGATATGACGGTCATCGAAACTTTCCTTTCTCAGGTCGCCTGTTCGTTCGCCTCACCGTGGGGGTGGGCTACTAGCGACTGCCAGCTGGTAGACCGGGCGACTGAGATGAGTCTTTGTCTGACGAATTAGCTTGGTGTGAAGGAAGAATGAATGACCTCTCATCGGAATTGTCTGCTCGCCGGGAACTCCGTCGATCGATGAGCGGTCCTTCATCTTCTGCTCACCGCACTCTCATCAGCGGTTTGCAGCATGACGACAGATCAGATGCCGAACAATCCAGGAGGACCAGTCCCGATGAACGTTGCGACCGCACCACAGCTCGATCGCCTCGACCCCAGCCCGGCAGACGGAGAGGCCACCGTCACCAGTGTGTCGGTTGGCGGGCGTGAGTACGAATTCTACTGGCCTACAGCGCTATCCGAGGCTGAGCAGCGCGAATTGCTGTTCTTGTACGACGAGGTGGCCCGGAATGAGGCTACCCACGGATTCACCGGGACGATCGCCAACGAGGTTGGACAGCGGATAGTCGACTCCGAGGCCGAGTCGCTGGCCTCGGGACAGATTATGATGCTGCTGGCTCGCGATTCGGAGGGCATCGTCGGGAGTTTGGTCTTGCAGCCGTATACCTCGCAGGCGCGCCAACATACTCTCGCCGCCAAACGTGCGGTGGTCGCTCGGCGGTCGCGAGGAACGTTCTTCCCGCTGATGGTGGAGACCGCGATCCAGAAGTCGATTGCCATCGGTGCCGAAGTCGTTACCTGCGATGTCGCCGCGGATGGTCCGCTGAAGTTGTGGAAGTCCTTCGGCTTCATTCAATACGGTGTGATGCCCGACTATGCGCGGCGCCACGGGAGGTCCCTCGACGGGTACTTCCTCTATCTGCCCCTCCCGGTACAGGAACGGTAGTACATGACCACCGGGGCGAACACGGCGCAGCAACTGGCTTTACACCGCGGGCGACGATACAACTTCCGGCTTTTCCTGGCCAGCCAGATGGCGTCGCAATGCGGCACCTGGCTGCAATTCGTCGCAATGGCGTGGCTGGCCAACGGCTTGACCGGCAGCGGAGCGACGCTGGGCTGGATAGCCGTCGCCACCTTCGGGCCGTTGCTGGTACTCGGCCCGTGGACCGGGGCGCTCACCGATCGGGTGGACAAGCAACGGTTGCTGGTCTTGTCCCAGGCGCTCATGGTCGCCCAGGCCCTGATGCTCGGTGCGCTCGTGCTGTCCGGACTAGACAGTCTGACCTGGATCTACGCCATGACGCTGGGCTACGGTGTGATTCACGCGATCGAGGCCCCGGTCCGTCGCGCGATCGTGGCGGAACTCGTTGAGCAGGAGCAGATTCCGCGCGCGGTGAGCTTGGCCAATGTGATAGCGGCCGTCGGCCGGGTGATCGGCCCGCTGTGTGCCGGCGCGCTGATCGCCACCGCCGGGATCGGATGGTGCTTCATCGCCAACGGGTTGAGCTACCTGCTGGCGCTCATCGTGCTGTTGCCGATCAAGCGATCCGCGCTACGTCTGACCCGGCCGGAGAGAACACCGGGGGCGGTTCGGGCAGGGCTGCGCTACGCGTGGCGGGTGCCCCAACTGCGGGTCGCGCTGTCGCTCACCGGTGTGGTCGCAACCTTCGGTTTCAACCACCAGGTGGTGATCCCGTTGCTGGCCGCCCAAACGTTTGGTGGCGGTGTCGGCGCATATACGGTGCTGTACACCGCAATCAGCGCCGGCTCCGTCCTCGGTGCCCTGTCGGTGGCGCGTTGTGATCAGATAGGACCAGGTTTCCTGACCCGGGCCGTCATCGCTTTTGCCGTGGCGAATGGGTGTCTCGCGATCTCGCCCAACCTGGCCCTCGGCGCGGTCGCCAGCTTCGCCGCGGGCGCCACCGCACTGCTGTTCATCACGGCCGCGGCCGCACTGCTGCAGCAGAGCTGCGCACCGTCCATGCGCGGACGGGTGATGGCGCTGTTCGCCATGGTGCTCCTCGGCGGGGTCCCGATCGGTGCACCGATCGTCGGCGGTATCGCCGATCTGGCCGGCCCCCGCGCGGCGCTGGCGGTGGGATCGGTCGCTGCCCTCGTCGCCGTCGGCTGCACGCTGCGGCGCTCGGTGCCCGCCACCCGGCCGGGTTCAGCGCAGGATGGTAGCGATGATTCCGGCCAGATAGCCGAGGCGGGCCACCTCGCTGGGCCGGAACTCGGGACCTCCGGGACGGCCGAGGACCATCGCGGTGCGCGCATCGCCCAGCGGCGCGGCCGCCAGGGTGGTGTTCATATCGCGCCACACTTGCGGCACCCAGTCGGCGGTCGCGTCCAGGGCCTCGGCGTAACTGATCGGTAGCCACGGTGTGATCGCGGCCTGAGTTTCGGGGGCCCCCGCGCTGCCGACCACACGCCGTGTTCCGGCCTCGGTCAGCCGCGCCACCGTGCACCACCCGACACGCAGCACCCTCGGGGCCTCATCGACGAGCACCTGCAGCCGCTCGGGCGTACCAACGGCCGCGGCGACGTGATCGATCAGTTCCAGTTCCCGGTGGGCTTCGAGCAGTCCGGTGTGCGGCCGGATGCTGTCCACGTAAACACCGTGCAGCTTTTCGGCTGCGGTGATGAGCATGTCCGGCATGGCTCCCGCGGGCAGGTCGACCACCAGGTCGTCAACGGCATAGCCGGCGCCCCGTTCGACCACGTCGAGCGACAAGATGTCGGCGCCTGCCGAGCCCAGTGCCACCGCCAGTGATCCGAGGCTGCCCGGCCTGTCCTCGATCTGGACCCGCAGCAGGTATGAAGGCACGGGCAACACTGTTTCACGGAGTACGCCAGCAGGCGACTCGGGCGTGAGTCACGCCTGGTGCGGCCGGCGGCCCGCCGCAGATCCACTCCCATTAGGCTTCGGGGTCGTGTCCCAGATCTCTCGAGACGACATTGCCCACCTGGCGCGACTCTCCCGGCTGGCGCTGACCGACCGCGAGCTGGACGCCTTCGCCGGTCAGCTGGACGCGATTCTCGATCACGTCAGCAGGATTCAAGCGGTCGATGTTGCCGGGGTCGAAGCCACCGACAGCCCCTTGACTCGGCGGGCAGGAGCGACGCGACCCGGGGAAATCAGTGGAGTCGTGAACGTCTTCCGGCCGGACGAGGTCCGGAGATCCCTGACCCGGGACGAGGCGCTGGCCGCGGCCCCGAAGTCGGCCGATGACCGTTTTGCCGTTCCGCGAATCCTGGGAGAACCGGAGTGAGTGAGCTGACCAGGCTCGACGCCGCGACACTGGGCGCCAAGATCGGTTCCGGTGAGGTTTCCTCGACCGAGCTGACCCAGGCCTGCCTGGACCAGATCGCCGCCACCGACGGCGACTACAACGCCTTTCTGCACGTCGCCGCGGGCAGCGCGCTGGAATCCGCGGCGGCCGTGGACGCCGCGGTGGCCGCCGGTGAGCGGTTGCCATCGCCGCTGGCCGGGGTCCCGTTGGCGCTCAAGGACGTCTTCACCACCACCGATATGCCCACGACCTGTGGTTCGAAAATCCTCGAGGGCTGGCTATCGCCGTACGACGCGACGGTCACCGCACGGTTGCGCTCAGCCGGCATCCCGATCCTCGGCAAGACCAACATGGACGAGTTCGCGATGGGTTCCTCGACCGAGAACTCGGCGTTCGGGCCCACCCGCAACCCCTGGGACGTCGAACGGGTGCCCGGGGGATCGGGCGGCGGCAGCGCCGCCGCATTGGCGGCGTTCCAGGCGCCGCTGGCGATTGGATCCGATACCGGCGGCTCGATCCGCCAGCCGGCCGCGCTGACCGCCACCGTCGGGGTTAAGCCCACTTACGGAACTGTGTCCCGATACGGGCTGGTTGCTTGTGCGTCATCGCTGGATCAGGGGGGTCCCTGCGCACGCAACGTTTATGACACCGCGCTCCTGCACGCTGTCATCGCCGGACATGACCCATGCGATTCAACGTCGATCGACGTCGCGGTACCCGATGTCGTCGCGGCGGCCCGGGCCGGCGCGACCGGCGATCTGACCGGACTGCGGGTTGGTGTGATCAAGCAGCTGAGCAGCGGTGCAGGTTACCAGCCGGGGGTACTGGACTCGTTCGCCACGGCGGTCGATCAACTGACCGACCTCGGCGCGATCGTCAGCGAGGTGGACTGCCCGTACATCGACTACTCGCTGCCGGCCTACTACCTCATCCTGCCCTCGGAGGTGTCGTCGAACCTGGCCAAGTTCGACGGGATGCGGTATGGACTGCGAGTCGGGGACGACGGCACCCACAGCGCCGAAGAGGTGATGGCGCTGACCCGGGCGGCCGGTTTCGGGGCGGAGGTCAAGCGGCGAATCATGATCGGCGCGTACGCATTGTCTGCCGGCTACTACGACGCCTACTACAACCAGGCCCAGAAGGTACGGACGCTGATCGCCCGCGACCTCGACGAGGCCTACCGAAACGTCGACGTGCTCGTCACCCCTACCACCCCCTCGACGGCGTTCCGCATCGGGGAGAAGGTCGAAGACCCCTTGTCGATGTACCTGTTCGACCTGTGCACATTGCCGCTCAACCTGGCCGGTCACTGCGGAATGTCGGTGCCTTCGGGGCTCTCGGCGGACGACAACCTGCCGGTCGGTCTGCAGATCATGGCGCCGGCGCTGGCCGATGACCGGCTGTACCGGGTGGGCGCTGCATACGAGGCCGCCCGCGGTCCGCTGCCCACCGCGCGATAACGGGGGGTGCCGGCTCGTCAGGCTGTGTACTGGAGGTAGGTCGCCATCCCGGCCTCCAGGTGATATTCGTTGTGACAGTGGGTAATCCACTTTCCCGGGTTGTCCGTGTCGAAGTCTGCCACCACGGTTGCAAGCGGTGGAACGAGCACGGTGTCCTTGCGAGCACGTGGACCATCAGGACCTTGCACCTCAAAGGTGTGCCCATGCAGGTGCATCGGATGAAACATCATCGACTCGTTGATATAGCGAATCCTGGTCCGTTGGCCGGGGCTCACCGGGAGTCCGGGCGCTAGCGGGTCGTAGACCGCGTCGTTGATCACCCAGGTGTAGGGGGCCAACGGCCCTCCCAGTCTGAGGTCCAGGGTCTGGCTGGGGGGCGCCGGCGCCAAGGTGTCCGTGTCGGTGGGCTGCAGCGTTGCGGTGTCCAGCGGGACTTGATTATTCAGCGACGCCACGAATCGCTGCACGTCGGCGGCGCCGGCGGTCGGCGCGTTGTTCACCCGCAGATTCAGCTGCGCATAACCGTCTTTGCCGTAGGGTGCCGCCACCACCGGTACCGAAGAATCTGCCAAAGTGATGATCGCGTCGGCGCGTTCTCCCATGCCGAGCAGCACCGAATCGGTCTGTCGGGGAATCACGGGGAAACCGTCGGTGTGGGTTACCAGCAGTGGGACACCCGGGATGCCGACCCGGAACGCGGTGTCGCCGCCGGCGTTGATGATCCGCAACCTGATCCGCCGTCCGGGCGGATAGTCGAAAGCCCTCGGGTCGGTCGGCACCCGGCCGTTTATCAGGAAGTACGGGTAGCTGACGTCACCGCCGTCTTTACCCAGCGGCATCGTTGGAGACACCCCGGGCCCGCCCGGTTCCATGGGTTTCATGCCGGTGCGGCGCAGATTCTCGAACACCGCGTTCGGATTGGTGCCGGTGCCGTCCAGCCAATCGTCGATGACGACGGTGAGTTCGTCGTCGTAGTCGGCCCCGTCAGCCGGATCTTCGATGATTACCGGCGCATACAGCCCGCGGTCCAGCTGCGAGCCGAAATGTGGATGTGCCCAGTACGTTCCGGCGTCCGGAACGACGAACTGGTAGCGGTACGTCTCACCCGGAGCCACCGCCTGCTGGGTCAGGATTGGCACCCCGTCCATATCGTTGGGTATGGCCAGACCGTGCCAGTGGATCGTCGACGGTTCGGGAAGTTCGTTGGACAGCGTGATGTTCAATGTCTGCCCGCGTGACAAGCGGATCTCGTTGGCGGGCACCTGGCGATCCCACGCCCAGGTTGATACCACGATGCCGGCGCCGAGATCGATGTCGGCTGCGGCGGCGGTGATGGTGGCCGGCGCGGGCTGGCCCGGACGCGAGCACGCCGTCAGCAACGCACCACCGGCGAGGGCACCGATTGAGCCCGCCCGCAGGAACGTGCGCCGGTCCAACGGCATCTGATCATTCAAACACGAATAGGATTCCGATCATGAGTGTTGCGGCAACCGGGGAACTGCTCGGCTACGACGAGGTCATCGCCAAATACGAGCCCGTGCTCGGAATGGAGGTGCACGTCGAATTGTCGACGCGGACCAAGATGTTCTGCGGTTGCGCCAACAGCTTCGGGAGTGAGCCCAATACCCAGGTGTGCCCGGTGTGCCTGGGCCTGCCTGGTTCGCTGCCGGTACTCAACCAGGTCGCCGTCGAGTCCGCGGTCCGGATAGGCCTGGCGCTGAACTGCGAGATCGTGCCGTGGTGCCGGTTCGCCCGGAAGAACTACTTCTATCCGGACATGCCGAAGAACTACCAGATCTCGCAATACGACGAGCCGATCGCCATCAACGGCTACCTGGAGGTGCCTCTGGACGACGGGACCACCTGGCGGGTGGAGATCGAGCGCGCCCACATGGAGGAGGACACCGGCAAGCTCACCCACCTGGGTAGCGATACCGGCCGGATCGCCGGGGCCACCACCTCACTGCTTGACTACAACCGCTCCGGGGTCCCGCTGATCGAGATCGTCACCAGACCGATCGAGGGCGCAGGCGCGCGGGCCCCCGAGATCGCCCGTGCCTACGTGACCGCGCTTCGGGATCTGCTGCGCGCATTGGATGTCTCCGACGTCCGGATGGACCAGGGCTCGATGCGCTGCGATGCGAACGTCTCGCTCAAACCGATCGGTCAAGCCGAGTTCGGTACCCGCACCGAGACGAAGAACGTCAACTCACTCAAGAGTGTGGAGGTGGCGGTCCGCTACGAGATGCGAAGGCAGGCAGCAATTCTGGAGTCGGGAGGTTCGGTCCTTCAGGAGACCCGTCATTTCCACGAGGACGGCTACACCTCGCCGGGTCGGAGCAAGGAGACAGCTCAGGACTATCGCTATTTCCCCGAGCCCGATCTGGAGCCGATAGCGCCCAGCGATGAGTATGTCGAGCGGCTGCGACACACGATCCCTGAGCTTCCGTGGTTGACCCGCAAGCGAATTCAGCGGGAATGGGGAATCTCCGACGAGGTGATGCGCGATCTTGTCAACATCGGCGCCATCGACCTGATCGCCGCGACCGTCGAGCACGGCGCGTCCAGCGACGCCGCGAAAGCGTGGTGGGGCAGCTTTCTGGTGCAGAAGGCCAACGAGGCCGGGGTGGCGTTGCCGGATCTGGCGATCAGCCCCGCGCAGGTCGCCGCGGTGGTCAAGCTCGTCGAGGACGGCAAGCTATCCAACAAGCTGGCCCGGCAGGTGGTCGAGGGGGTGCTGGCGGGCGAGGGCGACCCTGAGCAGGTGATGGTCGACCGGGGGCTGGTCGTGGTGCGCGACGAGACCCTGATCCGGGCCGCCGTCGAGGAGGCGTTAGCGGCCAACCCGGACGTCGCCGAGAAGATCCGCGGCGGCAAGGTGCAAGCCGCCGGGGCGATCGTCGGCGCGGTGATGAAGGCCACCAGGGGTCAGGCCGACGCTGCGCGGGTGCGCGAGCTGGTCATGGCCGCGTGTAGCTGACCGATGAGCCGCCTCCAGGATCTGCTATTCCGAATCTTGCAGCACCCGCTGCGGCTGCTGTCGCTGCGGTCCATCGTCATCCTCGCTCAACTCGGCGTCATCGTCCTGGTGCTGATCCTCGGCGTGTGGGTGTGGGTGGGCGTCACCAATGACCAGTACGACCAGCTCGACCAGCGCCTGGACTCGTTGTCGAGCCTCGGCGACGTCAACACCCTGCTCCGCAGCGCACAGGACGGCGTCGGGCCCGAGCCGACCGAGGGTGGACTGGTGCGGACCGCCCGGATCGGGAACACGACGGTGTCCATCCCCGCCGACATCGTGCTGCCCGAACTGGCGGCCGGATACGCCGACGTCTCGATCGAGGGCGTCGAGTATCGCGTCCGCACGATCACCACCGGCAGCGCGTCCATCGCGCTCGGGGCGCCGCTGGCCGACACCCACGCGCGGATCGATGCGCTGCACTGGAGGGTATTCTGGATCTGCGCCGGGGTGATCGTGGGCACCCTGCTCGTCGGCTGGGTGATCGCACTGATCATGGTCAACCCCTTCCGACTGCTCGCCCAGCAGGCCCGCGCCATCAACGCACAGTCCAATCCCGATGAACTGCAGGTGCGCGGGGTGTGGGAGGCGGTCGAGATCTCCGAGGCGGTGGAGGGCATGCTCGCTCGAATCGGCGCCGAGCAGCAACGCACCCGGGCGGCGCTCGAGTCGGCGCGCGACTTCGCCGCGGTCGCCTCCCACGAGTTGCGCACCCCGCTCACGGCGATGCGCACCAACCTGGAGGTGCTGTTGACCCTCGACCTGGCCGCCGAACAGCGCAACGAAGTGATCAGCGACGTGATGCGCACGCAGAGCCGGATTGAGGCGACGCTGTCCGCGCTGGAGCGACTGGCGCAGGGGGAACTCACCACGGTGGACGACTTCGTTCCCGTCGATGTCGCCGAGTTGCTCGATCGCGCAGCCCACGACGCGATGCACAACTATCCCGGGCTCGAGGTGTCGTTGGCATCGTCGACGACCGTACTGATGCTCGGAATGCCCGCGGGGCTTCGTCTGGTCATCGACAACGCCATTGCCAACGCCGTCAAACATGGTGGGGCGACAAAGGTTCGGCTCAGTGTGGTCAGTTCGTCGGCAGGTGTCGAGATCGCCGTGGACGACAATGGGTCCGGAGTGCCCGAGCAGGAACGCGTCGCGGTCTTCGAGCGGTTCCATCGTGGCAGCACGGCCTCGAGATCAGGGTCCGGCCTCGGGCTGGCGCTGGTGGCCCAGCAGGCGGAGATCCACGGTGGTAGTGCGGCACTCGAGGTCAGCCCGCTCGGCGGCACCCGGCTGGTGCTGCGGCTGCGCGGTTCCTGATCAGGTCTTGTCGGCGTCGGTGCGCGGGAAGCCGCCGCCCTGCGGGAACAGCGGAAACACCACGTCGTCGAGTTTTTCGGCGTCGCCGGAGGTCTTGTTGACGGTCGCCCCCCAGACGTTGCCGTCCGGGGCGACTTGCAGCGCCCACGCGTGGCCGTGTTGATCCTGGCGGACGACCTCGGGGTCTCCGGTCACCGCGCCGGTGTCGGGCGCCATCCGCACCGCGACGGTCTGCTTGGTGTTGACCAGGTTCACCAGCACGGTGCCGTCCAGAGCCGCGCAGCCGGCCACACCGGGACGGTCCGGCCAGGTCCACACCGTCGTCACGGTCGAATCCTTGCTGATGCGTTGCAGCCGATCTGCGGTCGGGGTCCGGTCGGTCACGTAGAGCGCGTCGTCGGACGGATCGACGCACATACCGCCGGCCGGGCCCAGCCCGGACAGCGCGGTGGTGGTGGGTGCCTGGTCGACCGTGGTCGGCTGCTCGATCCGCAGCAACTTGCCGGCCATCGAGGCCGGATCGGCGGCCAGCCCGGGATTGCCGGCGTCGCCCGTCTGAACCACCAGCGTGGTCGGGCTGGTGAAGATCAGCGATCCGGTGTTCCCGGTGGCGCCCTTGGGGATGCCGGTCAGGATCGGCTTGGGGACATCCCCATCGGCTATCCGGACCACCCGGTTGTCGGTCGGGGTGCTGATATAGGCGTACATCAGCCGGTCCTGTGCGTACGTCGGAGACAGGATGATGTCCATCAGCCCGCCGTCGCCGGCCGGATCGACCGGGATCACCGTCTTGACGAATGGTTCGGCCCGGACGGCCACTTGCTTGACCGCCCCGGTGGTGCGTTCAGCCACCAATGCGGACTGACTGTCGGGCAGCATGATCAGGCCACTGGTGCTCTCCAGGCAGCCCTGCATGACTCCGGGCGCGGGACATTCCTTGGGAAAGGGTTTGGCGGGCAGCGGAGGCGGTGGCGTGGGTGTGGTGGTTGGCCCCGGTGCAAGCTCGGGCACCGAGGTGAACGGCTGTGATTGCGCTGAATCGAACCGGGCGCAGCCGACACCGGCAAGCAATGCCGCGCACAGCACCACCAGGACGGGTGCGAGCGGCCGACGCTGACTCATGCAGGCCAGGTTACGGATCGTTGGCCGGTGCGCGCCACGCGCTCCCCGAGCGCCCGGCGCAACCGGCTCATCAGGCTCGACGCGCCGCACCAATTAGGCTCAACGCGCCGAGCCAATTCCCCGCTCGCGGCCGAGTTGCACTTACCCTGGCATTCGTGACGAGTCCCGATGACCCACGGCCCTGGCAGCGGCCCGACGAGGCGGGCGGGCGGCCCGCGTCGGCAAGCCTGGTGGATCCCGAGGACGACGTCCCGTCAACGAACTACGGCGGTGAGTTCGTGACCACCGCAATCCCGCGTTACGACGCCGCAAAACCGGTCCCCGAGCACTCGTTCGGGCTGGTGAGCGACCCGGAACCGTTGCCGTACGTGCAGGCCGGCACCGGCCTCGCGGCCGGTGCGTACGGCTCGCCGGCCACCCCGGCCGAGGTCATGATCGGCGAAAGCGACCGGCCCGGCGACCCGGACCGCCGAGGCACCCAGGATCTCGGGCTCCTGTTGCTGCGGGTCGCCGTTGGCGGACTGCTGATCGGTAACGGTCTGCAGAAGATGTTCGGCTGGTTCGGTGGCGAAGGCCTCGGTGCATTCCGGGAGTATCTGACCGATCTGGGTTTCCGCCACGCCGACGTGTTGAGCTATGCCGGCGCGGGCGGCTTGATCGCTGCCGGTGTGTTCCTGATACTCGGATTGTTCACTCCCGTCGCGGCCGCCGGGACGCTGGCCTATCTGGTCCCGGCCCTGCTGGCCGAGGTGATGGACGCGCGCAACGAAGCCCGACTGTCGGCATTCCTCAGCGACGGACACGAGTACGAGGTCGTGCTGCTGTGCGTGGTGGCGGCGATGGTGCTGGTCGGTCCGGGCCGCTACGGACTGGACGCCGGGCGCGGCTGGGCCCGTCGCCCCTTCATCGGTTCCATCGCGGCGTTGATCCTCGGTGTCGGCGCAGGTGTCGCGATCTGGGTTCTGCTCAACGGTGCCAACCCGTTGGCCTGAGTCGCGCCTCAGCCGGTTCGATCCGCAGCTGATTCGAGGCCGTTCCGATCTGGCTTCAATCCCCGTCCGGCGCCGAATCGTAGGGGTTGGGCACCCGACCGCCACTGGCGGCCGCCAGCTGCGGCAATGTCGCAAAGGTGACCGCGGGGAGCGGCAGTTCGCCGCCGTCACGCAGTCGGGCACGCGCCCAGGGCTGTCGACCGAACCGTAGTCCCGCGATCTCGTCCCACCGGATCGTCCTGCTGCCCACCAGGGTCCGTGCGGTCACGCTTTCTCGGTCCGCGGTTGTCCGATATCGCACGATCGCCAGCGACAGCAGGACCGGGATGACGAGCAGCAAGGTGAACCATGCCGGTCCGGCGAATACCAGCGAAAGCAGTCCGATCGTCAGGAGGCCGACAGCCAGGTGGGCCATCGGAGAGATTCTGATCAGCGCCGAGGGCGCAGGGGAAGCCATTGATAAGAACTCTCAGATGACGCGATAGGTGAACCGATAACTACTGTCATCGGGAACGATGTGAGTGAGCTGCATTTCCCCCCGCGCATCCGCATACCGGCCGGTTCCCCCCACGATTGCCAGCACCGAGTCGGCGTGATCGAAGAACGGTCCCTGCACCATGATCTGGCCGTCTGAGAGGCTCAGGGTCCATCGGCAGTCCCAGGAAACGCCGGGAAGTATCCGGGTGCAGGCCCCTTGGTCGCTCCCGACCCGGTTCTCGTTTGCCGCGTCGAAGACCTCGTTGGCGAACGTCAGGACGTCCCCGGTGCTGTCGCCCGGTGCGCCGATGTCGATGACCTGATCAGTGCTGGCCCGCTCGATCAGGACCAGCGTTGCCGGGTCGGCCGATGCCGCGGGCGCCGCCACCAGGCCCACCGCCACCAGCGCGATCGCTCCGCTTCCGATACCTGGTAACTCGATTCTCATCGGACCTGTTCCTGTTCATCGCGGTTGAGTAGCCGGGTCTCGGGATAGCCACAATGATGAGCCACCATTGATGTCATCGGATGCCGATCTGCCCGGAACCATAATGCGTCACCTGTGATCGGCCCGGAAATTTGACCTTTGGCCAGTTCGGCGGCTACCGTCGTTGGTTATGCAGGCCCCGGGATTGCTCGTTGGAGGTGCTTTGGCGCCGACATCGGACGCTGGAGGTGCTTCGGCGCCGACATCTGGCGTAGTAATCGGGTTGCGCGTTGATGCCGCGCTAGCCCTGAGCCGGGCATAGCACCGCAGCATCGACGCGCAACCCTCGTACAGCCACTGAGCTGTCGGGGGTTTTTTCTTGCCCAACACCGACTTGCCCCAACACCCAGTCGAGAACCAGAGGAACCCACAGTGAGCGCACCCACCACGCGGCCACCCGGGCAGCCGGCGACGGCCAACGGGAATTACACCGCACCGATCGCGGAGCCCGCACAGCCGAAAAGGATTGCGCCTCATCAGCTCACCGGCGCTCAGGCGGTGATTCGGGCGCTGGAGGAACTCGATGTCGAGGTGATCTTCGGCATCCCGGGGGGCGCCGTCCTGCCGGTCTACGACCCGTTGTTCGACTCCGAGAAACTGCGGCATGTGCTGGTCCGTCACGAACAGGGCGGCGGACATGCCGCAAGCGGCTACGCCCATGCGACCGGCCGGGTGGGGGTCTGCATGGCGACCTCGGGCCCGGGCGCGACCAACCTGGTGACCCCGCTGGCCGACGCCTATATGGATTCGATCCCGATGGTCGCGATCACCGGCCAGGTCGGGCGGGGGTTGATCGGCACTGACGCGTTCCAGGAGGCCGACATCTCAGGCATCACGATGCCGATCACCAAACACAACTTCTTGGTCCGCGACGGCGACGACATCGCGCGGGTGATCGCCGAGGCCTTCCATATCGCGGCGAGCGGGCGGCCGGGGCCGGTCCTCGTTGATATCCCCAAGGACGTGCTGCAGGGCCAATGCACGTTCAGTTGGCCGCCGCAGTTTGAACTTCCCGGCTACAAACCCAACACCAAGCCGCACAGTCGGCAGGTGCGCGAGGCAGGAAAGCTGATTGCCGAGGCGCGCAGGCCGGTGCTCTATGTCGGCGGCGGCGTCATCCGCGGCGAGGCCACCGACCAACTGCTCGACCTGGCCGAGCTGACGGGCATCCCGGTCGTCACAACACTGATGGCTCGCGGAGCCTTTCCGGACAGCCACCCCCAGAACCTGGGGATGCCCGGAATGCACGGGACGGTGGCCGCGGTCGCCGGATTGCAGCGAAGCGACCTGCTCATCGCGTTGGGCACCCGCTTCGACGATCGGGTGACCGGGAAGCTGGACTCGTTTGCCCCCGACGCGAAGGTGATCCACGCCGACATCGACCCCGCCGAGATCGGCAAGAACCGGCACGCCGACGTGCCGATCGTGGGAGATGTCAAGGCCGTCATCGCGGATCTGATCGAGGCGCTGCGCCGCGACGGAGCAATCGGTTCGATCAACATCGACAACTGGTGGGAGTACCTGCGTGGCGTCCAGTCGACGTATCCGCTGAGCTACGGACCGCAGAGCGACGGCAGCCTGTCGCCCGAGTATGTGATCGAGACGCTCGGCAAGATCGCCGGGTCGGACGCGGTGTACGTCGCCGGCGTGGGCCAGCACCAGATGTGGGCGGCCCAGTTCATCTCGTACGAGAACCCCAAGACATGGATCAACTCGGGCGGGCTGGGAACCATGGGTTTCGCAGTCCCGGCGGCGATGGGCGCCAAGATGGGACGTCCGGAAGCCGAGGTGTGGGCGATCGACGGGGACGGCTGCTTCCAGATGACCTGTCAGGAGCTGGCCACCTGCGCGGTCGAGGGGGTGCCGATCAAGGTCGCGGTGATCAACAACGGCAACCTGGGCATGGTGCGGCAGTGGCAGACCCTCTTCTACGAAGAGCGGTACAGCCAAACGGATCTGGCCACCCACTCGCATCGAATCCCGGACTTCGTGAAGCTGGCCGAGGCGTTGGGATGTGTGGGCTTGCGGTGCGAACGGGAACAAGACGTCGCTGAGGTCATCGCTCAGGCCCGCGCGATCAACGACCGCCCGGTGGTGATCGACTTCGTCGTCGGGGCCGACGCCCAGGTATGGCCGATGGTTGCGGCGGGCACCAGTAACGATGAGATCCAGGCGGCGCGCGGAATTCGTCCGCTGTTCGGCGATCCGGAGGAGGGACACGCATGAGCGCTCAGCGGCCCCGCACCCATACGTTGTCGGTGCTCGTCGAGGACAAGCCCGGTGTGCTGGCGCGGGTGGCGGCGTTGTTCGCCCGGCGCGGCTACAACATCCACTCGCTGGCGGTCGGCGCGACCGAACAGAAGGATCTGTCCCGAATGACGATCGTGGTCGATGTCGAAGACTCGCCACTCGAGCAGATCACCAAGCAACTCAACAAGCTGATCAATGTGATCAAGATCGTCGAGCAGGATGAGAACAACTCCGTCTCCAGGGAGATCGCGCTGATCAAGGTGCGCGCCGAGGCCGCCACCCGAAGCCAGGTGATCGAGGCGGTGAACCTGTTCCGGGCCAAGGTCGTCGATGTCTCCAACGAGTCGGTGACCGTGGAGGCCACCGGAACGCCGGAGAAACTCGAAGCGCTGCTGCGTGTTCTGGACCCTTTCGGGATTCGGGAGATCGTGCAATCCGGTGTGGTATCGCTGGCCCGCGGGCCGCGCGGTATCGGCACGTCCAAGTAAGGCCCTGAAAAGCGAACGAAAGAAAGAAGATTCAAGGATATGGCAGTTGAGATGTTCTACGACGACGACGCGGACCTGTCGATCATTCAGGGCCGCAAAGTCGGCGTCATCGGTTACGGCAGTCAGGGACACGCGCACTCACTGAGCCTGCGCGACTCCGGCGTTCAGGTGAAGGTCGGCCTCAAAGAGGGATCGAAGTCCCGCGAAAAGGTCATCGAGCAGGGGCTGGACGTGGATACCCCCGCGGAGGTCGCCAAGTGGGCCGACCTGATCATGCTGCTTGCGCCCGACACCGCGCAGGCAGAAATCTTCGCCAACGCCATCGAACCGAACCTGAACGATGGCGACGCGCTGTTCTTCGGTCACGGCCTGAACATCCACTTCGGCCTGATCAAGCCCCCGGCCAACGTGACGATCGGGATGGTCGCACCGAAGGGTCCCGGTCACCTGGTGCGCCGGCAGTTTGTCGACGGCAAGGGCGTGCCGTGCCTGATCGCAGTAGATCAGGATCCGAAAGGGGACGGCCTTGCGCTCGCGCTGTCGTACGCCAAAGGCATCGGCGGTGCCCGCGCGGGTGTCATCAAGACCACCTTCAAGGACGAAACCGAAACCGATCTGTTCGGTGAACAGGCCGTATTGTGCGGTGGCACAGAGGAACTCGTCAAGACCGGGTTTGAGGTCATGGTCGAGGCCGGCTACGCGCCCGAGCTCGCCTACTTCGAGGTCCTGCATGAGCTCAAGCTCATCGTCGACCTGATGTACGAGGGCGGTATCGCGCGGATGAACTACTCGGTGTCCGACACCGCAGAGTTCGGTGGCTATCTGTCAGGTCCCCGAGTTATCGACGCTGACACCAAGAATCGGATGAAGCAGATTCTGGGCGACATTCAGGACGGCTCGTTCGTCAAGCGGCTGGTGGCCAATGTCGAGGGCGGCAATCAGGAGCTCGAGAAGCTGCGCAAGGAGAACGCCGAGCACCCGATTGAGGTGACCGGCAAGAAGCTGCGCGACCTGATGAGCTGGGTGGACCGCCCAATCACCGAAACCGCTTAACTCTGTGCGATTTCGGTGTAGTTGGTCACGCGGGGCGGCACCAACTACACCGAAATCGCTAGGGGGCGAGCGGTGGCAACTCCGTTATGCCGAATTCCCGGCGCAGCACGGTTCGGGCCGCATAGAAGCCGGCCATACCGTGCACCCCGGCGCCCGGTGGGGTGGCCGACGAACACAGATACGCCTTGGGAACCGGGGTTGACCACGGGTTCCACCGCAGCGCCGGCCCGGTGAGCGCACTGAGCATGTTGTTGCCGCCGACCCCGATGTCACCGCCGACCAGGTTGGCGTTGTGGTCCGCCAGATGCGCAGCGGGCACGCTGCGCACGCCGACCACCAGGTCGCGGAAACCGGGGGCGAACAGTTCGATGATGCCGGCCACGGTGTCGCCCATGTCGCGTGGTGAGCCGTGCGGAACATGGGCATAGGTCCACAGCGGTCGACGGCATTGCGAATCGATCCGCCCCGGGTCGGCCAGGTGGGGGAGCGCGGCCAGCACCATTGGCCACTCGGGATGGCGGCCATGGGCCACTTCGTGTTCGGCCCTCGCCATCGTGGTTCGGTCACCGCCCAGATGCAGGGTCGGAACATGCTTCAGGCGCGGGTCCCGCCACGGGATTTCTCCGGATAATACGAAGTCGACCTTCGCCACGCCTGGTCCGTAGCGATAGCGGCGGAGGATGTCGGCATAGCGGTTGGGCAGCCGCTCGCCATAGATGTGTAGCAGCGCGGTCGGTGCGGTGTCATAGAGCACCACGCCCGGAGGTGGGTCGGTGACGTGTTCGTCGAGCACCAATTCTCCGCCATGGGACTGCAGATCGGCGAGTAGCGCATCGGCGATGGCTTGCGATCCTCCCACCGGAACAGGCCATCCGGTCGCATGTCCCAACGTAGCCAGCATCAGGCCGGCACCCGCGGCCACCAATGAGGGCATCGGTGAAATCGTGTGTGCCGCAACGCCGGTGAACAGCGCACGGGCATCCTCGCCGACCAGTGTCCGCCAGGCCGGTGAGCCTTGTGCGAGCAGGCGGGGCGCGACTCGAAGTGCGGCCGGGATGTTCGGCGGAATCGAGCGCTTGTCGCCGAGAAACAGCCCGACCACGCCGTCGCAGGCCTGTGCGAGCGAACCAAGCAGACGACGCCACGACCCGCCGTGGTCCAGCTCGGCGCAGGTGCGTTCGATGTCGAGGTAGCCGATCGCCGCCGAACGGTCCGGCAGCGGGTTTCCGTAGGACACCTCCGGCACCGCGAGCTGTACCCCGCGCGCGGGCAGGTCGAAGGCGGCGAAAAACGGCGATGCCAGGGCCAGTGGGTGCACAGCCGAGCAGATGTCATGTGAAACCCCACCGAATTCCGGGTCCGGGCGGGTGCGCGCACCCCCTCCCGCAGTGGGTTCGGCCTCGATCACCCGAACCGATAGTCCTGCCCGGGCGCAGATGACGGCGGCTGCCAAGCCGTTGGGCCCGCTACCGACGACGGTGATGTCCACGCTCGCCATTCTCCCCCGGCGGGCGCCCGGACATCTCCCGCCCACCGCCCGTGTCAGAGGGGCTATTAGGCTGTCCGCGTGAGTTTGCCCGTTGTACTGATAGCCGACAAGCTGGCCGAATCGACCGTGGAAGCCCTTGGCGACCAGGTCGAAGTCCGTTGGGTTGACGGTCCGGATCGAGAGAAGCTGCTGGAAGCGGTCGTCGATGCCGATGCGCTGCTGGTCCGCTCGGCCACCACCGTGGACGCCGACGTCCTCGCTGCCGGGTCCAAGCTGAAGATCGTGGCCCGCGCAGGTGTCGGCCTCGACAACGTCGACGTCGACGCCGCAACTGCGCACGGTGTCCTGGTCGTCAACGCTCCGACGTCGAACATTCACAGCGCGGCCGAGCACGCGCTGGCGCTGCTGCTATCCACCGCGCGGCAGATTCCGGCCGCCGACGCCACCTTGCGCGACCACACCTGGAAACGGTCGTCGTTCTCCGGCACCGAGATTTTCGGGAAGACCGTCGGGGTGGTGGGCCTGGGCCGCATCGGCCAGCTGGTAGCTGCGCGCCTGGCTGCGTTCGGCGCGCACATCACCGCGTACGACCCCTATGTGTCGCATGCTCGTGCCGCGCAGTTGGGCATCGAGCTGCTTACGCTCGACGAACTGATGGCCCGCGCGGACTTCATCTCGGTGCATCTGCCCAAGACCAAGGAGACGGCGGGGCTTATCGGCAAGGAAGCCCTGGCCAAGGTCAAGCCCGGCGCCATCATCGTCAACGCCGCCCGGGGTGGGCTGATCGACGAGGCGGCGCTGGCTGAGGCCATCACGAGCGGGCATGTCCGCGGCGCGGGCTTAGACGTGTTCGCGACCGAACCGTGTACCGACAGTCCGCTGTTCGAGCTGCCGCAGGTTGTGGTCACACCGCACCTGGGCGCTTCCACCGCCGAGGCGCAAGACCGGGCGGGCACCGATGTCGCGGCCAGCGTCAAGCTGGCCCTGGCAGGGGAGTTCGTTCCGGACGCGGTGAACGTCGGCGGCGGTGTCGTCGGCGAGGAGGTGGCACCGTGGCTCGACCTGGTTCGCAAGCTGGGGCTGCTGGCCGGGGTGCTGTCCGCCGAGCTGCCGGTGTCGCTGTCGGTGCAGGTGCGCGGTGAGCTGGCCAGCGAAGAAACCGAGGTACTCAAGCTCTCGGCACTGCGCGGGCTGTTCTCGGCGGTGATCGAGGACATCCCCGATGGCGCTGGCTCCGCAAGCTCCGCGACGCGCGTCACATTCGTCAACGCGCCGGCGCTGGCCGCCGAGCGCGGAGTCGAGGCTTCGATCGCCACCGCGTCGGAAAGCCCGAACCACCGCAGCGTGGTCGACGTTCGTGCGGTGGGATCAGACGGCTCCACGGTGAACGTGGCCGGCACGCTGTCGGGGCCACAGCTGGTCGAGAAGATCGTTCAGATCAATGGCCGCAACCTCGATCTGCGTGCCGAGGGCGTAAACCTGATCATCAACTACGACGACCAACCCGGAGCGCTCGGCAAGATCGGCACGCTGCTGGGAGCCGCCGGGGTCAACATTTTGGCCGCCCAACTGAGTCAGGATGCCGACGGGGAGGGGGCGACGATCATGCTCCGCGTCGATCGTGTGGTTCCCAAAGACGTGCTGTCGGCCATCGGCCGTGATGTAGACGCGGTGAAGCTCGAGCTGGTGGATCTGTCGTGAAGCTGGCGGTGATCGCCGGCGATGGCATCGGCCCGGAGGTCATCGGTCAGGCACTTCAGGTGCTGGACGCCGTGCTGCCTGGTGTCGATAAGACCGAGTACCCGCTGGGAGCCAGGCAGTATCACGCGACCGGTGAGGTGCTGCCCGATTCGGTCCTCGAGGAGTTGAAGGCGCACGACGCGATCCTGCTCGGTGCGATCGGTGATCCCTCGGTGCCCAGCGGCCTGCTGGAACGTGGCCTGCTGCTGCGCACCAGGTTCGAGCTGGATCACTACATCAATTTGCGACCCAGCCGACTGTTTCCGGGCGTGCAGAGTCCACTCGCGGGTAACCCGGAGATCGACTTCGTTGTGGTCCGGGAGGGCACCGAAGGTCCCTACACCGGTAATGGCGGCGCGATCCGGGTGGACACACCGCACGAGATTGCGACCGAGGTGAGCGTGAATACCGCGTACGGGGTGCGCCGGGTGGTGCAGGACGCGTTCGGCCGAGCTCAACAACGGCGCAAGCACCTGACCCTGGTGCACAAGAACAACGTGCTCACCCATGCGGGGTCGCTGTGGTGGCGCACCGTTCAGACAGTGGCTCTCGAGTATCCCGACGTCGAGGTGGCCTACCTGCACGTCGATGCCGCCACGATCCATTTGGTCACCGATCCCGGCAGGTTCGATGTCATCGTTACCGACAATCTCTTCGGCGACATCATCACCGATCTGGCAGCGGCGGTGTGCGGCGGGATCGGGTTGGCGGCCAGCGGCAACATCGATGCCACCTTTACCAATCCGTCGATGTTCGAACCGGTGCACGGCAGCGCCCCGGACATCGCGGGCCGGGGTGTCGCCGATCCGACGGCAGCCGTGATGTCGGTCGCGCTGCTACTGGCGCATCTCGGTGAACTCAGTGCCGCGGCCCGGATCGACAGGGCGGTCGAGGAGCACCTCGCGACTCGCGGTGACGCACCGTTGTCGACATCCGCTGTGGGCGAGCGGATTCTGGGAAAGCTATAGCGATCGCGGGCAGGATTGCCACACTGCAGCGACAGTGCTGGTTGTTTGCGATCGGCTCGCTGCTGTTCGCGGCGGCGACCCTACCGGGGTTTCCGGCCTGGGCCGGTGCCGGTCCGGCCAACCTCATGTGTTTCGTCGGCTCCTGGTTTTTCACCACCGCCGCATGGATGCAACTCGTGTCGTCCAGCCCGTCATTTGCCGCCGAGCGGTCCGCGGCCGCAATCCAGTTCGCGGGTACCCTATTGTTCAACCTCAGTACCGGAGCGGCGGTCTGGGCGCACGCCGTGACCGCCGAACGCCGCTATGTGTGGGCCCCCGACCTGACCGGCTCGGCCGCGTTTCTGCTCAGCGGAGTTCTCGGCGTGGTTGCCGTGAGCACTACCGCAGGCCTCTTTGCAGTGCGATCCCGGGACTGGCTGGCGGGTGCGATCAATCTGATCGGATGCGTGGCATTCGGAGTGTCGGCTGTCGCCGCATTCGTCCGGGTTTCCGGCATCACCGCCGACGAGCGGTTGGCGAATCTGGGCACCTTCCTCGGGGCGCTGTGCTTTCTCGCCGCAGCGGTGATGGTCATGCCCCGCAAGCTCACTCGCAACGCGGTGACGCCGGCGCGGGGGAGCGCGGGACCGCCGGAATCGCCATGAGCGGGAAGAACGCACACGCGGCGAAGGCGATCGGGTAGCCGGCAAGGCCGATCAGGCCGCCGAACAACGGCGGAACGATTCCGGCGGTGAACAATTGGCTGGTGTTTTGGGTGCCCAAGGCCCGGCCACTCCAGAACGGGCCGGCGATCTCGGCGATCGCGGTGAACGCCAAACCGTTGTCCGACACGGTAACTACCGATGCCGCGACGATCAACGCGATGCTCACCGAAGAGTCCAGCCAGTCGGTGATGGACAGGAAGGCCATCGACGCGGCCGCGGCCAACGCGATGATCCGGATGGGCCTCAGACGCGCGCCGAGGGCGTCGCCGGTGCGCTTGAGAAGCCAGTCCGACCAACGCCCCGCTGCGATTCGCCCACCCGCACCGAGGATTTGCGCGGATGTCACCAGCAGCCCGGCCGATCCCGGCGACCATTCATGCTCGCTGATCATCCATACCAGGGTGAAAGTCCAGACCAGGACCTGAGGCACCACCAACAGAACAGAGACCAGGTGAATGCGGAACAACAGACGAGAGTTGCGATAGGGGTTGGCGAGATCGGCTTCGGCCGCCTCCGCGCGGGCGGGGCGGGGCGGATCGATCACGGCTATCGCGCAGACCAATGCCGAGACCGTACACACGATTGCGGGAAAGAGCAGAGCCGCCGAAACCCCTTGGTATTCGGCCACCCGCGGGATGACCAACGCCCCGACGCCCACCCCCAGCGGCTGGGCGGTTTGTCGTACACCCATTACCAGCCCGCGCTGCTCGGCGGCGAACCAGCCGACGACTAGTCGGCCGCTGGCACTGTTGCTACTCGCGGCCGCCATCCCGCCCAGGAACAAGAACGCACTGACGGCAAACAACGAATGCGCCGACGCGGCGGCGAAGGCGGCGGCAGCGGTGAGCGCCGAGCCCAGCGCCAATACGATCCGCTCGCCTATCCGGTCCACGACGTACCCCCAGGCGATCAGCGTTACCACCATTCCGAGGCTCGGCATGGCCGATACCAGGCCGGCTTGGGCCAGGTCGAGCCCCCGCTCGCTGCCCAATGTGGGGATAAGGAACGCCACCCCGTTGATGAAGACGTTCGCGCTCAGAGTCGCCGCCAACGCGATCAGCAGCATCGACCATCGTCGGCGACGGCTGACGGGGATGACGGACACGGCGCCATCGTCGCATAGCCGGGCACTACGCTGAGGCAATGCGTCTCGGCCGAATCGCCAGTCCCGACGGTGTGGCTTTCGTCGCCATCGAAGGCGACGGGAGCGAGGCGATCTGCAAAGAAATCGCGGAACACCCGTTCGGCAATCCGACGTTCACCGGCCGGAGCTGGCCGCTGGCCGACGTCCGTCTGCTGGCCCCCATCCTGGCCAGCAAGATAGTCTGCATGGGAAAGAACTACGCCGCGCACGCCGCCGAGATGGGCGGGGCCGCCCCCGCGGATCCGGTGATCTTCCTCAAGCCCAACACCGCGATCATCGGGCCGAATACGCCGATACAGTTGCCCGCCGATGCCCATCCGGTGCACCACGAGGGCGAGTTGGCCGTAGTGATCGGCCGGCCCTGTAAGGATGTGCCGGCATCTCGGGCCGCCGAGAACATCCTCGGCTACACCATCGCCAACGACGTCTCGGCGCGGGATCAACAGCGCAAGGACGGACAGTGGATGAGGGCCAAGGGCCACGACACCTTCTGTCCGGTCGGGCCGTGGATCGTCACCGATCTGGAGCCCGGCGAACTGGACATACGCACCGAAGTAAACGGTCAAACGCGGCAGCATTCCAACACCGCGTTGATGATTCACGATGTCGGCGCGATCGTGGAGTGGGTCTCGGCGGTAATGACCCTGCTTCCCGGCGATCTGATCCTCACCGGAACCCCTGAAGGGGTGGGTCCGATCGAGGACGGCGACACCGTCAGCGTCACCGTCTCCGGAATTGGGACGCTCACCAACCCCGTGGTGCGTAAGAAGATCAAGGGGTCGCAATGACCGAGTCCGATGTCCGGGTCAGATTTTGTCCCTCGCCCACCGGCACCCCGCATGTGGGTCTGGTGCGGACCGCCCTGTTCAACTGGGCGTACGCCCGGCACACGGGAGGAACATTCGTCTTTCGCATCGAGGACACCGACGCCCGGCGCGACAGTGCGGACAGCTATGCGGCGATCCTCGACGCGCTCCGTTGGCTGGGGCTGGACTGGGACGAAGGACCTGAGGTCGGCGGACCTTACGAGCCGTACCGTCAGTCGCAACGTTCGTCGATCTACCGCGACGTGCTCGATCGGCTGGTGACCGCGGGCGAGGTGTACGAAGCGTATTCGACCGCCGAAGAGGTTGAGGCCCGGCACCTTGCCGCAGGCCGCAACCCCAAGCTCGGCTACGACAACTTCGATCGCGACCTGACCGAGCAGCAGCGGGCAGAGTTCCGGCGCGCGGGCCGTAAGCCGGTGTTGCGCCTGCGGATGCCCGATTGCGATCTGACCTGGAACGACCTGGTGCGCGGCCCGACGACGTTTCCGGCGGGCTCGGTTCCGGACTTCGCGTTGACTCGCGGGAGCGGAGATCCGTTGTACACCTTGGTCAATCCCGTCGACGATGCACTGATGAGGATCACCCATGTACTGCGCGGCGAGGACATCATGCCCTCCACCCCGCGTCAGATCGCTTTGTACCAGGCGCTGATCCGAATTGGAGTGGCTGATCAGGTGCCCCAATTCGCTCACCTGCCAAGCGTATTGGGGGATGGCAACAAGAAGTTGTCCAAGCGGGATCCACAGTCCAACCTTTTCCTGCACCGTGATCGGGGCTTTCTTCCGGAAGGACTGTTGAACTATTTGGCGCTGCTGGGCTGGGGGATCGCCGAAGACCGTGACGTGTTCAGCCTCGACGACATGGTCGCCGCCTTCGACGTCGTCGATGTCAACTCCAATCCGGCGCGTTTCGACCAGAAAAAGGCTGACGCGATCAACGCCGAGCACATTCGGTTGCTGAGCGAGCAGGAATTCGCCCGGCGGCTGGCCGATTTCTTCGGTGTCCACGGCCATCGCACCGGCCTGGACGACGCACAGTTCGCCGAGGCCGCGCGGCTGGTTCAGACTCGGATCGTGGTGCTCGGTGACGCGTGGGATCTGCTCAAGTTTCTCGACGAATCGCAGTTCGAGGTCGACGAGAAGGCGGCGGCCAAGGAGTTGCGCCCGGACGCTGCCCCGGTGCTCGACGCCGCGGTGACGGCGCTGCAAGGTGTCGAGAACTGGGTGACCGCGGCGATCGAGGAGGAGCTCAAGGCGGCGCTGATCGATGGGCTTGCACTCAAACCCCGCAAAGCCTTCGGCCCGGTCCGGGTGGCCGCCACCGGCTCGTCGGTGAGTCCACCGCTGTTCGAGTCCTTGGAGCTGCTCGGCCGCGACCGCAGTCTGATCCGGTTACGGGCCGGACGTGATCGCGCTGCGGCCGGCTCGACCGAGCCGTGAGGCACGCAACGTCAAACGTTTGATACTGTGCACGTCGGCCCGCAAGAAGGCGGAATGCGGCCCGACCGCACCGCCTTCGGGTCCAAAAAGGCCTGTGACCTGCGTTTACGGGTCGCCAGTGGGGTATGGTGTAATTGGCAACACAGCGGTTTCTGGTACCGCCATTCTAGGTTCGAGTCCTGGTACCCCAGCAGCATCGGCAATTAGGTCAGCTTTGCAGCCTGCGTTATGCTGGCCAACCGAAATAGTTCTAGCCCCCGTCGTCTAGCGGCCTAGGACGCCGCCCTCTCACGGCGGTAGCGTGGGTTCGAATCCCATCGGGGGTACCACACACTTCCGGCCGCTACCCGAGCCGGCCTGTCAGCCCGTCGGCCGCCGCTATCAGGTCCGCGGCCCATTTTGCACCGGGATGCCGGCCCATCCGGTCGATCGGCCCGGAGACCGACACCGCCGCGATCACCGTGCCGCGTCCGTCGCGAACCGGCGCCGACACGCTGGCCACGCCGGGTTCGCGTTCGGCTACGCTCTGCGCCCATCCCCGCTTGCGCGTCTCGGCTAGCGTTCGGTCGGTAAACGCCGCCGCCGACAACACAGCCTGCTGGGTCGCGGTATCGGCATAGGCGAGAAGCACTTTCGCGCCGGATCCGGCACTCATCGGTAGCCGCGATCCAACGGGGACTGTATCGCGAAGTCCCGCAGTCGGTTCCAGGGCGGCGACGCAAACTCGCTCGGTGCCCTCACGCCGGTAGAGTTGCACGCTTTCGCCGGTGAGTTCTCGCAATCGGGGCAACACTACGGCACCCGCGGCTAGCAGCGGATCTCGGATATGTCCGGCGAGTTCGGTGATTGCGGGGCCGAGCCGCCATTGCCCATCGCCATCACGGGCTAGCAGTCGGTGTACTTCCAGGCCGACGGCCAGTCGGTGGGCAGTGGCCCTTGGCAGGTCGGTGCGTTCGCACAGATCCGCCAGGCCGCATGGGGACTGGGCCACCGCGTGCAGCACGCCTACGGCTTTGTCCAGAACCCCGATACCGCTATCCTGTCTCACAAGGAGATACTAGCTTCCCAGATTGTGAGATAGCTGTCATATGGCCATCGCGAACCAGCCGCGAACTCTCGCCGAAAAGGTGTGGAGCGATCATGTCGTCGTTCCCGGGGAAGGCGAGGGCGCCGCACGCGAACCGGATCTGATCTACATCGATCTGCACCTTGTGCACGAGGTGACCAGCCCGCAGGCGTTCGACGGTCTGCGGTTGGCCGGCCGGCAGGTGCATCGGCCGGATCTGACGATCGCGACCGAGGACCACAATGTGCCGACGATGGACATAGGCCTGCCGATTGCCGATCCGATTTCTCGTACCCAGGTCGAGACCCTTCGCCGCAATTGCGCGGAGTTCGGTATCAGACTGCACCCGATGGGCGACATCGAGCAGGGCATCGTGCACATCATCGGCCCGCAACTCGGTCTTACCCAGCCCGGTATGACCGTCGTCTGCGGGGACAGCCACACCTCCACTCACGGCGCGTTCGGGGCGTTGGCGATGGGCATCGGTACCTCGGAGGTGGAGCATGTGCTCGCCACTCAGACGCTGTCGCTGCGGCCGTTCAAGACGATGGCCGTCAACGTCGACGGCGTGCTGCCGGCCGGAGTCAGCGCCAAGGACATCATCCTTGCCGTGATCGCCAAGATCGGAACCGGAGGCGGCCAGGGACATGTCATCGAGTACCGCGGCAGTGCCATCGAAGCCCTCTCCATGGAGGGCCGGATGACCATCTGCAACATGAGTATCGAAGCTGGGGCCCGAGCCGGAATGGTCGCTCCCGACGAAACCACGTTCGAGTTCCTGCGCGGTCGGCCCCATGCCCCCAAAGGGGCCGACTGGGATGCGGCCGTGGCCGCGTGGAGCCGGCTGAGCAGCGACCAGGGTGCCGAATTCGACACCGAGGTTTTCATCGATGCTTCGACACTGAGCCCTTTCGTCACCTGGGGAACCAATCCTGGGCAGGGCGTGCGGCTGGCCGATTCGGTCCCAGACCCCGAGTCGATCTTCGACGAGGGCGAGCGCCTCGCCGCTGAAAAGGCGTTGGCCTACATGGACCTTCGTCCCGGAACCCCGATGCGCGACATTGCGGTCGATACGGTATTCGTCGGCTCCTGCACCAACGGGCGGATCGAGGATCTGCGCGTCGTCGCCGATATTCTGCGGGGCCGCAAGGTTTCCAGCAGCGTCCGGATGCTCATCGTCCCCGGCTCCATGCGGGTGCGCGCGCAGGCCGAATCCGAAGGCTTGGGCGAGATCTTCGCGGCTGCAGGCGCGCAATGGCGGCAAGCCGGTTGTTCGATGTGCTTGGGTATGAACCCGGACCAACTCTCGCCGGGCCAGCGGTGTGCGTCGACGTCTAACCGGAATTTCGAGGGCAGGCAGGGCAAGGGTGGACGCACTCACCTGGTGTCGCCGGCGGTTGCCGCGGCGACGGCCGTGCGCGGCAAGCTCTCCTCACCGGCGGATCTGCCGACCGGATGATCCCGTGAACCGAACACCTCAAGCGGACAGGAAACCGTGATGGAAGCTTTCACCGCTCACACCGGGGTGGGCGTGCCACTGCGCCGTTCCAATGTAGATACCGATCAGATAATCCCCGCCATGTATTTGAAGCGGGTCACCCGAACGGGATTCGAGGACGGCCTTTTCGCGGCATGGCGCGCCGATCCCGCCTTCATCCTCAACCAGGCCCCCTTCGACCGAGGCTCCGTGTTGGTCGCCGGACCCGATTTCGGCACCGGGTCGTCGAGGGAACACGCGGTCTGGGCGCTGATGGACTTCGGCTTCCGAGTGGTCATCTCCTCGCGGTTCGCCGACATCTTTCGCGGCAACGCCGGCAAGGCGGGACTGCTGGCGGCGCAAGTCGCACAAGACGACGTGGAATTGCTGTGGAAGCTGATCGAGCAGCAACCTGGTATGGAAATCACTGTGAATCTTCAGGATCGGACGGTCACCGCCGGAACAGTCATGGTGCCGTTCGACATTGACGACTACACCGCATGGCGGCTACTCGAGGGGCTCGACGATATAGGCCTTACGCTGCGCAAACAGGCGCAGATCGAGGAATATGAGAGTCGAAGGCCGGGGTGGAAACCGCGCACTTTGCCAGCCTGATCGGGTGCCACGCCGCCCCAAATCGCACTGCTTCAATCCGGATTTCGGAGGTGTCGGCAGGAGGCCAAGGGGGGCAAGCAGATTGAAAATAGTCGGTCGGCACGGCCTGAAATTGCGCGTGGCTCTTGGAAATCAGCGGGCATTGGGTTTACCGTGTCCTCTAGTCGGTTCAAAGAGGACCACTGGTATTCGGAGGTTTTGCATGAACAAAGCAGAGCTCATCGACGTACTCACGGAGAAATTGGGCTCGGATCGCCGACAGGCTACTGCGGCGGTTGAGAATGTCGTCGACACCATCGTGCGTGCGGTTCACCGGGGTGAGAGTGTCACGATCACCGGCTTCGGCGTTTTCGAACAACGCCGCCGCGCCGCCCGGGTGGCACGTAACCCGCGCACCGGTGAGACGGTGAAGGTCAAACCAACCTCCGTTCCGGCATTTCGTCCGGGCGCTCAGTTCAAGGCCGTTGTGTCTGGCGCACAGCGCCTCCCGGCTGATGGCCCGGCTGTGAAGCGGGGTGTGACGGCTGGCGGCACCGCCCGTAAGGCCGCGAAGAAGGCTCCGGCTAAGAAGGCTGTGGCGAAGAAGGCGGCCAAGAAGGCTCCGGCGAAGAAGGCTCCGGCCAAGAAGGCTCCGGCCAAGAAGGCTCCGGCGAAGAAGGCTCCGGCCAAGAAGGCTCCGGCCAAGAAGGCTCCGGCCAAGAAGGCTCCGGCCAAGAAGGCTCCGGCCAAGAAGGCTCCGGCCAAGAAGGCTCCGGCCAAGAAGGCTCCGGCCAAGAAGGCTCCGGCCAAGAAGGCCCCAGCCAAGAAGGCCCCAGCCAAGAAGGCTCCGGCCAAGCGCGGCCGCAGGTAGTCAGCGGATCGAACGCGCCGCGGGTCGAATTCGCCCCGCGGCGCGTTCGCCTGTCCGGACCGATTGAGGCCTCACATTCTGGGGATGACGCCGCAGCTGTAGATGGCCGAGCAGACACAAATGTCCCCGACACGCCGGGCTTAGGGGGACATTTGTGACTGCTCGCGCAAGAAAGCCGTCCGGCCTACTGAATTCGTTTGCGGTCTAACTCCTTCGGGGCCAGTGGGCTCCCGATGTGGTCGGCGGCGATGAGCCGACCGTTGCACAGGGACATGACCCATGTGCTTCCCTTGCGATTTTGTGACTTGTCGGGCCGCACTCCATCGCGCGCACACCACCACCCGATGAGGTCCGGAATCACTTTCCCCTGAGTGCAGATCACCGGATTGGGCGACGTTGCCGCGATCTCGAGCACCCGCTGGCGGGCTGCCTTGCGGTTGTCCGCGTACGCTTCTTCGGTCAGCTCTGGCTCGTCGCGGATCACCGTGGCGAGTTCTTCGGCGAGTGGATCAAGCGTCTGCCGGCACCGTGTGCGGTCGGCTGCGTACAGTTCGCATGCGCCGAAGGAGAGGAGCTGACCGACCAGGGACTCCGCCTGCGCACGACCGTGCTTATCCAGCGGACGGTTTCGGTCGTCGCCTTTGTACCGGGCCTTGCTTCCCGCGGTGGCATGGCGGACGATCATCACCGTCTGAGTGTCGGCGGGCGATTCCGAGAACCGCCGCAGGACTTTGCGATCGAGTGGATGCGTCAACACGCTCAGCGCGTCGGCCGTCGGCAGCCAACGCAGGTCATCCACCTCGTCGTTGACCTTGAAGTTCCCGCTGACGCAACGCGCCGCCCAATACCGAACCGTCTTGACGGCCTGATCCACCGGATAGCTCACTGTCAGCAGGCGACGGCCGAGATGGGCACGAAACCCGGTTTCCTCCTCGATCTCGCGTACCGCGGTGACAGGTTCGGTCTCGCCGGGATCGACCTTGCCCTTCGGGAGCGACCAGTCGTCGTATCTGGGACGGTGGATGAGTGCGATTGCCGGAGTTCCGTCCACATCGCCGGGCCGCCACAACACAGCGCCGGCTGCGTGAATCGGCCTTTTTACCGCAGGCGATCCCGGCGGGTTCTCCTTGGGCACCTCAACTCCTGCGGGTCGTCGCGGCTGATCGTGTCCGGGATGCTCGGGGTCTTATCGATGGCGATGGCGTTGCATCAACGACATCTGGTGGTCGCGCACCGTTTCACCCTCCCGGGGCGACGCCGTCCAGTGCCCGTCGGGACCTAGCTCCCAGCATCGCGTCTTCGGGTCGGTGGCCGAATCGAACACGTCGTTCAATTGCGCCGTGAGTCTCGGATCCTTCACTTGTGCCATCACTTCCACCCGCCGGTCCAGATTACGGTGCATCATGTCGGCGCTACCGATCCAATATTCGTCGAGGGCGCGGAAATGGATTATTCGCGAATGCTCCAAGAAGCGACCGAGAATGGAACGCACCTTGATGTTCTCCGAAAAGTCGGGCGCGCCCGGGCGCAGCGCGCAGATGCCCCGCACCACCACCTCCACCTTCACGCCGGCCTGCGATGCCCGATACAGCGAGTCGATCACCTGCTCGTCGACCAACGCATTGGCTTTCATCCGGATTCGGCCTTCGGCGCCGTCACGGGTGGCCGCGATCTCGCGTTCGATCCGCTCGATAATGCCCTTTCGCACACCGTAGGGCGCCACCAGGAGATTGCGGTAGGACTCCTTGCGGGAATAGCCCGTCAGAGAGTTGAAGAGATCGGTCAGGTCGGCGCCGATTTCGGGAGCAGCCGTCAGTAGCCCGATATCTTCGTACAGGCGTGCGGTCTTCGGGTTGTAGTTCCCCGTACCGATGTGGCAGTAGCGCCGGATCATCGAGCCTTCCCGGCGAACCACCAGGCAGGTCTTGCAATGCGTCTTCAGACCGACGAGCCCGTAGACCACGTGCACGCCCGCCTGTTCCAGGGCACGTGCCCATTTGATGTTGGCCTGCTCATCGAACCTGGCCTTGATCTCGACGAGTGCGACGACCTGCTTGCCGGCTTCGGCCGCATCGATGAGCGCGTTGACGATCGGTGAGTCGCCAGAGGTCCGGTAAAGGGTCTGCTTTATCGCCAGTACGTTGGGATCTGCGGCGGCTTGCTCGATGAATCGCTGCACCGTCGTCGAGAACGAGTCGTACGGATGGTGGACCAGTACGTCGCCGTCGCGAAGGGTCGCGAAAATGCTCTTGGGCGTCTCGCGTTCGCCGAATGCCGGTGGTGTGGCAGGTACGAACGGCGGATCCTTGAGTGCGGGCCGGTCGACACCGTAGATCTGCCAGAGCGCCGAGAGGTCCAACAAACCGGGTACCTCGACGACATCGCCAGGCGCGACGTCGAGTTCGCGCAACAGCAGTTCGAGCATTCCCTCGGTCATGTCGTCGGAGACCTCCAACCGCACCGGGGAGCCGAACCGTCGACGGGCCAACTCGCGTTCGAGCGCCTGCAGCAGGTCCTCGTCGCGGTCCTCCTCGACTTCGAAGTCCGCATTTCGGGTGATCCGAAACGCATGGTGCTCGACGATCTCCAGGCCCGGGAAGAGCACCGGCAGGAACGCGGCGATCAGCTCCTCCATCGGCAGGAAGCGCACGACGTTCGGTGTGCCCTCGCGGCTGGATAGCTCCACGAAGCGGTCGACGTTGTCGGGCACCTTGATTCGGGCGAAATGCTGGCCGCCGTCGTCGGGGTGTTTGACGGTGATGGCCAGGTTCAGGCTCAGCCCACTGACGAAGGGGAACGGATGTGCCGGGTCGACCGCCAACGGTGTCAGGACCGGAAACACCTGTTCGTGGAAGTAGGTCGACAACCGCCGCCGTTCGTCCTGTTCGAGTTCGGCCCAGGTGACGATGACGACGCCCTGGTCTGCCAAGGCGGGTCGGACCGAGTCGAGGAACACCCGCGCATGCCGGCTGGCGATGTGCTGGGTGAGTTCACTGATCCGTCGCAACTGCTCGCGGGGAGACAGCCCGTCCGCCGAGCGGACGGAAAGTCCCATCTCGTCGCGCCGCTTGAGGCCGGCGACGCGCACCATGTAGAACTCGTCGAGGTTCGACGCGAATATCGCGAGGAACTTGGCCCGCTCCAGCAGAGCCAGCGACGGATCGGCCGCCAAAGCCAGCACGCGGGCGTTGAAGTCGAGCCAGCTCAACTCGCGGTTGAGGTAGCGGTCTTCGGGTAGCGGATCCTCGATCGTGGGCGACGTCGCCGCTGGCGGCGCCTCGGGCGCGGAGTCGGCCGAGGCGGCCGTCACCGGCGCAACGCCCACCGTCTCCGAGGTGTCCGAGCGGTCGGGCCGGGTCTGGGCTTCGGTCATGCCAGAGATGATTCCTTATCGACGGGTACTCCTGCCAGAGAGTCGCGGCATCGGCTGGTCCCGTCACATGTTGGACATCATTTGTTAGCCGAGTGCCCGCATCGTGGCGTCGCCGACGCCCAGTTGCCGGGCTGCCAACAGGTCGTCCGGCGTGTCGATATCGCAGCGCAGCCCCGGCCAGGCGCCGGTCAACTCCACCGCTCCCGAACTGCGATGGCGTTGCGCGGAGTCGACGCCGAACCGCGGGTCGAGCGCCACCCCGAAGGAGAACAGCGCTGCGGTGCCGGTGCCGTGTCGATCGGCGACGAATGTGCGTGGCAGCGCACGCGCCTCGGCTATCGCCTCGGCAAGTTCCCGGGTCTTCAGCGCCGGTAGGTCTCCTTGCAACGCAACGACGTTCGCGCAGCATGTCCGCGCCGTCGCTTCTGCGGCCAGCAGGGCCTGGTTCAGCGGATCGCGATGGTCTGCGGGTGTCGGGTCGTCGAGCACCAGAGCACCCAGCCTTTCGGCGGCGGCTGCCGCCACCTTATCGGGGGTGACAACGATCACCGACCGCAGTGCCGGCACTGCCGAGGCCGCCTCGATCGTGTCGATCAGCATGGCGAGCACGACGTCCTCACGACTGGCCGTCGAAAAAGCCGGCGCCAACCGCGTCTTGGCAGCCGTGAGCCGCTTCACTGCGATCACCAGGCCGATGTCACCTGTGGGGGTGGTGATGCCGCTCACCGGTGCCATCCTGCCAGCCGGACTTCTCAGCGCGGCTGGTGCCTCGTCGCCCCATCGTCGTCGCGGCTAGTCTTGGAGCCGTGGTCGAGGCGGCGATTATGGGTGCCGGGGCGTGGGGCACCGCATTGGCCAAAGTGCTGGCGGATGCCGGCAACAGCGTCCGGTTGTGGTCGCGCCGGCCCGAACTGGCCGACGAGATCAACCGCACGCACCGCAACGCGGGGTATCTGGACGGTCGGCTACCCGACGCGATCCAGGCCACCAGCGACCACGCCGAAGCGCTCGGCGGCGCCTGCACGGTATTGCTGGCCGTGCCCTCGCAAACGCTGCGCGCCAACCTCACTCAGTGGAAGGACTCGATCGGGACCGATACCACCCTGGTGAGCCTGGCTAAGGGGATCGAGCTGGGCACCCTGATGCGGATGAGCCAGGTCATCGTCCAGGTGGCCGGTGTGGACCCCTCCCGGGTCGCGGTGGTCAGCGGCCCGAATTTGGCCAGCGAGATCGCGCAGGGTCAACCCGCCGCGACGGTTGTCGCGTGCACTGACTCCGGGCGGGCGGTGGCGCTTCAGCGGGCGCTGGCCACCGGGTACTTCCGCCCCTACACCAATTCCGACGTGATCGGCGCCGAAGTTGGCGGTGCCTGCAAGAACGTGATCGCCCTGGCGTGCGGCATGGCGGCGGGCTGCGGCCTGGGGGAGAACACCGCGGCGGCGATTATCACCCGCGGCCTGGCCGAGATCATGCGACTGGGAATCGCATTGGGGGCCAAGCCCGCCACCCTGGCCGGACTCGCGGGCATCGGCGATCTCGTCGCAACGTGCATGTCGCCGCACTCGCGGAATCGTTCCTTCGGCGAACGGCTGGGCAGCGGGGGCACCATGGCCGCCGCGCTTGCCGCATCAGGCGGTCATGTGGCCGAAGGCGTGACGTCGTGCGAATCGGTCCTGGCGCTGGCATCCAGCTATGACGTCGAGATGCCGCTCACCGAGGCGGTGCACCGGGTCTGTCACCGGGGCCTATCTGTCAACGAGGCGGTCGCGCTGCTGCTCGGCCGGAGCACCAAGCCGGAATAGATATGACCGGAAGTTACGGCGATTCCACTCGCAGCGTCAAAGCTGTTGCCTCAGAATATGTTCCGGGAGCTCCGATTGCGCCACCGCCGGTGCCGGCGGCTGCCTATCATATACCGTTTGATGAGGACGATTCGCTGGACAGCTACGGCCGAAGGTCGAATCCGACGTGGCGCCAACTGGAATCAGCGCTCGCTCAGCTTGAGGGTGCGGCGGGCGCGCTGATCTTCGGCTCCGGAATGGCCGCACTCACCGCGGTGCTGCGCACCCTCGCCGAACCCGGCCGTAAGGTTGTCGTCCCGGCCGATGGTTACTACCAGGTGCGCGCCTATGCCGCAGAGTTTCTCGCCCCGCGGGGGGTCACCGTGACTCCCGCACGTTGTGCCCAGATATGCGATGTCGCTGAAGATGTCGGCCCGGGCGACGTGGTGCTCGCCGAGTCGCCGTCGAACCCCGGGCTCGACGTCGTCGATCTGCACCGGCTCGGAATGGTGTGCCGTGCGCGCGGTGCAACGCTGGTGGTCGACAACACCACCGCGACTCCGCTGGGTCAGCAACCGCTGTCGCTGGGAGCCGATCTGGTGGTTGCCAGCGCAACCAAGGCACTCGCCGGCCACCACGACGTGCTGGCCGGCTACGTCGCGGGCAGCCACCCGGAGGTGATGCAACGGGTGGAGCGCGAGCGCCTGCTCGCCGGCGCCGTCCTTGGTGCGTTCGAAGCCTGGCTCGTGTTGCGCAGCCTGGGAAGTTTCGGACTTCGTTTCGAACGCCAGTGCCAGAATGCGGCGGCGGTGGCGCTCACACTGCGCTCGCACCCGGCGGTACGGTCGGTCCGCTACCCCGGACTTCCCGGGGATCCGTCCCACGCCGTCGCCTCGACACAGATGCGCCGGTTCGGCGGTGTCGTCGCCATCGAGTTGGCGAGCGCGGCGGCTGTGCACGATTTGGTCGGTCGGAGCGCGCTGCTGGTGGGAGCGACGAGCTTCGGCGGAATCCACTCCTCGGTGGACCGGCGGGCACGGTGGGGCGACCCGGTCCCGGCCGGTTTCGCCAGGCTTTCACTGGGCATCGAGGACACCGACGACCTGCTTGGCGACATCGAGCAAGCCCTGTGCTGAACAGACGGTAGCGTCTTCAGGTTGTGACTGCCCGCATCCGCGTCGCCGTGGTCTACGGGGGACGCAGTTCCGAACACGCGATCTCGTGCGTTTCCGCAGGAAGCATTCTTCGCAACTTGGATCCCGCCCGTTTCGAGGTGGTCGCGGTGGGAATCACCCCGGCGGGTTCGTGGGTGCTCACCGATGGGCGGCCGGAGACCCTGGCCATCACCGACGGCACCCTGCCGGCGGTGCGCGAATCCTCAGGCAGCGCATTGGCGTTGAGTGCCGACCCGGCCAAGCCGGGCCACCTGCTTTCGCTGGGTGAGAGCGCCCCGGAACTGCTCACAACGGTCGACGTGGTCTTCCCGGTGCTGCACGGGCCGTACGGTGAGGACGGCACCATCCAGGGTCTGCTTGAACTCGCCGGTGTTCCCTACGTGGGGGCGGGCGTCCTCGCCAGCGCTGCGGGAATGGACAAGGAGTTCACCAAGAAACTGCTGGCGGCCGACGGGCTGCCGATTGGCGATCACGTGGTGTTGCGTCCGCGCCAGGCCACCTTGTCACTGGACGAGCGGGAACGCATCGGGCTGCCGGTGTTCGTCAAGCCCGCCCGCGGTGGCTCGTCCATCGGCGTCAGCCGGGTTACCGGCTGGGACGAGCTCGCGGACGCGATCCGAGTCGCCCGCCGGCACGACCCCAAAGTCATCGTCGAAGCCGCGATGCCCGGGCGTGAACTGGAATGCGGAGTCTTGGAATTTCCCGATGGCCGGGTCGAAGCAAGCACCCTGGGCGAGATCCGGGTTGCCGGTGTCCGCGGCCGCGAGGACGGGTTCTACGACTTCGAGACCAAGTACCTCGAGGACGGGGCCGAGCTCGACGTGCCGGCCACGGTGGAAGACGCCGTCGCCGAGCGGGTCCGCGGGCTGGCGATCCGCGCCTTCCGAGCCATCGACTGCCAGGGGCTGGCGCGGGTGGACTTCTTCCTGACGGACGACGGGCCGGTCGTCAACGAGATCAACACGATGCCGGGCTTCACCACGATCTCGATGTACCCGCGGATGTGGGCGGCCAGCGGCGTGGATTACCCGACACTGCTCGCGACGATGATCGACACCGCCATCGCCCGCGGCACTGGCCTCCGGTAGCCCGTCTGCCGGGCTACCGTGCCGGTGCGGGATCGAGTGGGCCGGCTGGCAGGCTCGCAGAAACCGCCTCGGAGATCGCCTGGATCGGGGTCGGGCCCGAACCCGTCGGCAGGGTCAGCGCCACATAGACGGGCCGGTCGACGGCGAACCAGGTGCTGCGGCCTTCGGATGCCTGATCGGTCACCCGGAACCACTGAACCGCGTCGACCACCTGCAGCGGCGCGCCGACAACGAACTCAAGGGGGCGGTCGAGCCCACAGCGCAGGATGATCGCCCCTTCGCGGTCCTCGGCCTGCCACGCGGCGGTTCCCGCCGGGGCCGGCTGCCTGACCGGTGCGCGGGTGTAGTCCCCGAGCCGCTCGGGTAGCGCTGCGATTAGCGCGTCGCAGTCGGGACTATCGGCGTTCGGCGCGGGTGCGGAGGCGATCGCAATCGGCGCCGGCGCGGACGGGCGCTGTACGAGTGCGGCGACCACCAGCACGGCCAGCGCGGCGGCGACCGCCACCACCAACGCTGCGATCAACATCGGCCGCGGCGGGCTGTCGGGGGTCTGGCTGTTCACGCGCGTTACGGCTCGGCGACGGGGCAGGTCAACGTGCAACGCCCGTCTGCATCCGAACGAAAGCTTCGACCACGCCGCAATTCCTCCGTCCGGATGCATAGACTCCACGCCGCAGGGACCAAACGTACCGCAGGTCCGCCGCGAGTTCAGTTGCGCGACGGTGCCGGCAGGATGGCGAGAGGATCTGACATGGCAGGCGATCACCTCGACGAGTCACTGGCCGGGTTGGGTGAGTTCGCCGTCATCGACCGGCTTACGTCTGGACGGCCGCAGCCGCCGTTGGTACTGCTGGGTCCCGGCGATGACGCGGCGGTGGTCGCCGCCGTGGACGGCCGAACCGTGGTCTGCACCGACATGTTGGTGCAAGATCGTCACTTCCGGCTGGACTGGTCCAAGCCTTTCGACGTCGGTCGAAAGGCCATCGCGCAGAATGCCGCCGACATCGAGGCGATGGGGGCTCGCGCCACGGCGTTCGTGGTCGCGTTCGGAGCCCCCGGTGACACCGCGACGGCGCAGGCCGTCCAGCTTGCCGACGGGATGTGGCACGAGGCGGGGTTGATGGGTGCGGGCATCGTCGGTGGAGACATGGTGGCGGCCCCGCAGTGGGTCATCTCGGTGGCGGCGCTCGGGGACCTCGGTGGTCTGGACGCTGTGTGCCGCAGCGGAGCCAAACTGGGCGACACGGTGGCGGTCACCGGTGATCTCGGCCGTTCGGCGGCCGGATTCGCGTTGTGGCGCAGCGGCATGCGGGACAACGCTTTTGGCGAACCGGTCGATGAATGCGATGATGCGCCGGCACTGCGCCGCCGCCATCTGGTGCCCGAACCGCCCTACGGGCAGGGTGTCGTCGCGGCTCGTGCCGGCGCGACCTCGATGATCGATGTCTCCGACGGGTTAGTTGCCGATGTGGGACACATCGCGTCGGCTTCGGGCGTCCGTATCGACCTGTCCCGGTCTGGGTTGCGGGGCGACGTCGCCGCTCTGGCCCCGGCGGCGGCCGCGGTGGGTGCTGACCCCTGGCAGTGGGTGCTGGGGGGCGGGGAGGACCACGCGTTGGTGGCGACGTTCCCGGCGACTCTGCCACCGGGATGGCGTTCGATCGGAACGGTCGTCGACGCCGTCGTCACCGGTGATGCATGCTCACCGGTGACGCTGGACGGCGACCTCTGGGATGGCGCGTCGGGCTGGTCCTCGTTTTGACCCGCACCGCCCGCTATGTTGGCTTCTCGTGACCGGACGCCCGCTCAGTGAGTTGGTCGAACAGGATTGGGCCCGTGCACTGGCTCCGGTCGAAGCCCAGGTCGCACAGATGGGCGACTTCCTGCGCGCCGAATTGGCCGAAGGGCATCGATACCTGCCGGCCGGACCGAATGTGTTGCGTGCGTTTACTTTTCCATTCGATCGCGTTCGGGTGCTGATCGTCGGCCAGGACCCGTACCCGACCCCCGGCCACGCGGTGGGGCTGAGCTTCTCGGTCGGGGCGGATGTGCGTCCGTTACCCCGCAGCCTGACCAACATCTTCACCGAGTACCGTGACGACCTCGGTGCTCCCGAACCGTCCAACGGCGACCTGACTCCGTGGGCGCAGCAGGGTGTGATGCTGCTCAACAGAGTCCTCACGGTCCGGCCCGGAACTCCCGCATCGCACCGCGGCAGGGGCTGGGAGGCCGTCACCGAATGTGCTATCCGCGCGTTGGTGGGCCGTCGACAGCCGCTGGTCGCGGTGCTGTGGGGACGCGACGCGGCCACGCTGAAGCCCATGCTGGGGGACATCGCGACCATCGAGTCGCCGCATCCTTCGCCGTTGTCCGCGGCGCGCGGGTTCTTCGGCTCACGGCCGTTCAGCCGTGCCAACGAACTGCTGGAGAAAATGGGTGCCGAGCCGGTGGACTGGCGGTTGCCCTAGCGGCAGAGCTCGGGGAACCGGAGTGACGGTCACCTCGGGCAGTTCGGGCGACGGTTAGGCGTCGCCGCGACGGACTCAGCCCCGCGAGACCTTGCCGGCCTTCAGGCAGGACGTGCAGACGTTGACTCGCTGCTTGTTGCCGCCCGGGCGCGTCACAGCGCGCACCGGCTGGATGTTCGGGTTCCAGCGGCGGCTGGTACGGCGATGGGAGTGCGACACCGACTTGCCGAAGCCGGGGCCCTTCCCGCAGATATCGCACACGGCAGCCATATGTAGAACTCCTCGGATCAGTACTTGGGGGTCTCGGTCGGGGGTCTGCTTCCGGCCGGAGAGCGGCCGCGGTTCGACCGACGACCGATTAAGGATACCGGCACCCAAAGGTATCGCCAAAAAGGTCGCAGAAATGGGTCGCCGATACAGGCCAACCGAGAATGTCACCGCAGAACCCATCCCCAGGGGTACCACGCTTTCGTCGGCGCTGTCCCTACCTCCCATTAGGCTGGCGCCGACGGCGGGGTGGAGGTTGCGTTGGAGATGCAAAAGTCGGCTCGGCGGCTTGATGCGCCTGCCTTGCGGACCTGGGCACATACCGCTGTCGCCGACCTCATCGGTCACACTGACGAGATCAACCTGCTCAATGTCTTTCCGGTGGCGGACGCCGACACCGGCACCAACATGCTCTTCACCATGCGCGCAGCGTGGGCGCAGGCCGACGCGCTGGCCGAGGTCGCCGATGCAGCCGAGGTCGCTGCTGCGCTGGCGGCTGGTGCGTTGCGCGGCGCGCGGGGCAATTCCGGGGTGATCCTGTCCCAGATACTGCGTGGCATCGCCGAAGCTGCCGCGGCGGCAAGCGACGGCCCGACTGGCCGGGCCCGGCTGGTTGAGATCGACGCCACCCTTTACGGTGCGTCGCTACGGCACGCTGCCACGCTGGTCATCGCGTCTATGGGCGAGGCGGTACCGGGAACGATGCTGTCGGTGTTACAGGCCGCCGCCGGCGCGGCCGAGCGGTCAGCCGCCGACGGCGCCGAACCGGCCGAGGTGGTGGCGGTGAGTGCGCACGCGGCGGCGCTGGCGCTGGATCGCACGCCGAGTCAGCTCGACGTATTGGCCCGGGCCGGTGTCGTGGATGCCGGTGGCCGGGGCCTGCTGGTGTTGCTCGACGCCCTGACCGCCACCCTGACCGGGTCGCACCCGCAGCGCGGTGAGTACCTGCGTTCACCGGCGGGGCAGAGCCCGGCGGCCATTGCACCGTCGACTCCCGAGTTCGAGGTGATGTACCTGCTCGCCGACTGCGATGCCGACGGCGTGCACACGTTACGGGCCCGCTTGGACGAACTCGGGGAATCGGTCGCGATCGCCGCTTCGGGCATCGGCGCAGACCCGGGTCCGCCCGGCGCTGGGCGTAGTGCTGGGCATTATTCGGTGCACGTTCATGTCGACGACGCCGGCGCAGCCGTGGAGGCCGCACTCGCCGTGGGGCGGCCCAGCCGGATCACGGTGACCTCGCTGGTCGGGGGCGCCCGTCGACACCCTGAGGGGGGTTGGAGCCGGGAGCGCGCGGTGCTCGCGGTGGTGGACGGCGACGGCGCGGAAAATCTCTTCCTCGGCGAGGGTGCCCAAATTCTGCGGCCCGAGGCCGACGTGCCCGTCAGCGCCCAGCAATTGCTGCATGCGCTGGTCAACACCGGTGCCGCGCAGGTGATTCTGCTCCCGAACGGCTACCTGGCCGCGGAGGAGATCGTCGCGGGGTGCGCCATCGCATCGGATTTGGGAATCGACGCCGTGCCGGTGCCGGCCGCATCGATGGTGCAGGGACTGGCCGCGATGGCAGTCCACGATCCCCACAGCCGCGCCGTGGACGACGGCTACACCATGGCCAGGGCCGCGGCTGGTGCCCGGCACGGGGCGGTCCGGACGGCTGCCGGAGAGGCCCTCACCTGGGCGGGGACCTGTAAGCCCGGGGACGGGCTCGCGATCGCGGGTGATGAGGTGGTCATCGTCGCGGAAACTCTGGTCGAGGCGGCATCCGGACTGGTAGACCTGCTGTTGGCCGCTGGCGGCGAGCTCGTGACCATGCTGACCGGTGCGGGGGTGCAGCCGGCTGTCGCCCAGGCACTGATCGACTACGTCCATCGTCATCATCTCGGGGCGGAGATGGTCACCTATCACACCGGTCACCGGGGCGACGCGTTGCTGATCGGTGTCGAGTGACATGGCCGCACTGGACGATCGACTGCCCTTTCTGATCGGCGACAAGGCCGCGGACCAGCTGGCGGAGAACTTCGGCATCCACACCGTCAACGACCTGGTGCGCTATTTCCCGCGCAAGTACAGCGACGCGATGACGACCCGCGGGGCGGGGGAGGAGCTGGACCTGGAGGAGGGTGAGCACGTCACGTTCGTCGACGAGATCACCAAGGCAGAGCCCAGATGGACCAACCGTCAACCCAAACGTGAGTATCTGGTGATCACCCTCGGTCATCGGCGCCCGAAGGTGACCGCGACGTTCTTCAACGTCAAGTACCTCAAGAAGTCTCTGGTCGCTGGGACCCGGGTGATGTTGTCCGGAGAAGTGGGCTATTTCAAGGGCACCATGCAGCTGACCCACCCGGCGTTTCTGGTCCTGGGCTCGGGGAAGGGCAGCAAGTCCCTGAAGGCCATCGCCTCGGCCTCGACGGCGTCCGGTGACGAATTGCTCGCCGAGTTCGAGAAAGACTTCTTTCCGATCTATGCCGCCAACTCCAAGGTGCAGACCTGGGACATCTACGCCTGCGTTCGCCAGGTGCTCGCCGTTCTGGATCCGGTCGCCGAGACCATTCCGAAGTGGTTTGTCCGCGAACACGGTCTGATGTCCGAGGACCAAGCGCTACGCAAGGTCCACCTCGCGGAGGACGAGGGCGATCGAGCCCGCGCCATCGAGCGGCTGACCTACGACGAGGCGATCGGGCTGCAGTGGGGGCTGGTGGTGCGCAGGCACGGCCAGCTGAGTGACTCGGGCCCCGCCGCGCCGTGCCGTGACAACGGACTGGTGGCCGCGATGACGTCGCAACTGCCGTTCGAGTTGACCGATGGGCAGCGCGAGGTACTCGGCGTGATCTCGGCGGAGATTGCCGGAGTCCGGCCGATGAACCGCATGTTGCAGGGCGAGGTCGGGTCGGGCAAGACTGTGGTGTCGGTACTGGCGATGTTGCAGATGATCGACGCCGGATATCAGTGCGCCCTGCTGGCTCCCACGGAAGTCCTTGCCGCACAGCATGCGTCATCGATCCGGGCCATGCTCGGACCGCTGGGAATGGCCGGGCAACTCGGTGGGGCCGAGGACGCCACCAGGGTCGCGTTGCTGACCGGTTCGATGTCGGCGCAGCAAAAGCGGGAGGTGCGTGACGAAGTCGCCTGCGGCGGTGCCGGAATCGTCATCGGCACACATGCGTTGCTGCAGGACGCGGTGGAGTTCCACCGTCTCGGGTTGGTTGTCGTCGACGAGCAGCACCGATTCGGAGTCGAGCAGCGAGACCGGTTGCGCGCCAAGGCCCCGGACGGCATCACTCCGCATCTGTTGGTGATGACCGCGACGCCGATCCCCAGAACGGTGGCCTTGACCGTCTACGGCGACCTGGAGACGTCGACACTGCGCGAGCTGCCCCGCGGCCGTCAGCCCATCACGACGAACACCATCTTCATCAGCCAGAAGCCGGCGTGGCTGGACCGCGCGTGGGCTCGAATTGTGGAGGAGGTACGAGCCGGACGTCAGGCCTACGTCGTCGCGTCCCGGATCGATGAGGGCGACGGGGCCGCTGGTAACGCGCCGCACAAGGAAGCCAGGGCGGGCAGCGGTAGAGCCACCGGAAAAGGCTCTGACAAAAGGGAATCCGGCCCGCCGCCGGTCACCGTCGTCGAACTGTTCGCCCGGCTGCAGCGCGGGCCGTTCGCCGGTCTGCGGCTAGGACTGATGCACGGGCGTCTCCCCGCCGAAGAGAAGGATGCCGTGATGGCGGCGTTCCGCGCCGGCGATGTCGACGTTCTGGTCTGCACGACGGTCATCGAGGTCGGCGTCGACGTGCCCAACGCGACGGTCATGGTGGTGATGGACGCCGACCGGTTCGGGATCAGCCAGCTTCACCAGCTTCGTGGGCGGATCGGTCGCGGAGAGCATCCTAGCCTGTGCCTACTGGCGACCAAGTTGCCCGAGGAATCCAAAGCAGGACAACGGCTTACGGCGGTCGCCGGGACATTGGACGGCTTCAAGCTCGCAGATCTCGATCTGTGGGAACGCAGCGAGGGAGACGTTCTGGGTTTGAGCCAGTCCGGCCGCGCGATCACCCTGCGATTCCTTTCCCTGGCCAGACATTACGACATCATCGTCGCGGCCAGACAGCTTTGCGAGGCGGTCTACGACAGCGATCCGCATGACCCGGGCATGACGGCGTTGTCGGCACCGTTCACCGATACCGACCGCGTCGAGTTCCTGGACAAGTCATGAGCCGCAAGCGCATTTTGTGGTTGGCGATCGCGGCCATCCTCGCGGTGGTCGTCGCCGTTCAGGTGACATCTGATTCCGAGAGCCCCTCTCGCAATGTCGCGCAGGCCGACGTGCCCACGGTCGCGCCCGGTGTCGACGTGCTCGCCGGTGTCGCCGAGATTCCGGCGCGCATTCGCGGGTACGACTATCGGCGGGACGCGTTCGGGGAGGCGTGGACCGACGAGACCACCGCGCCCGGCGGGTACAACGGTTGCGATACCCGAAACGACATCCTCGACCGCGATCTGCTGGACAAGGCCTACGTGTCGATCAAGCGCTGTCCCAACGCCGTTGGTTCCGGAACCCTGCTGGACCCCTACACCAGCCGATTGGTGCCGTTCACCCGCGGCAATCGGGTGGGTGCTGCGGTGCAGATCGACCACATAGTGCCGTTGGCGCTGGCGTGGGACCTCGGTGCGCGGGACTGGACCGAGGAGATGCGGATCCGGTTCGCCAACGATCCGGCCAATCTGTTGGCGGTGGACGGGCCGACGAATCAGGACAAGGGAGACAAAGAGCCGGCTGAGTGGATGCCTCCCAACAGTGCGTTCCACTGCCAGTACGCGATGCAGTTCATCGCGGTGCTGCGCGGGTATCGACTTCCCGTCGATGCGCCCTCGGCCGCGGTGTTGCGCGACGCGGCGCAGAGTTGTCCTGCCGGCTGACCGCGGAGGCGCATCGACAACGGGTCGGCCTTTTCGTTGTCGAGCGTCACAATCCGACAGCGGTAGTGCCGCCTAAACTATTCCGCTTGACAGTACCGGTCGGTAAATTGCTGTGCCCATTGCAGTTTCGACCTCCAGTCGCCTACTAATGGCACTAGGTATGGAACCAAACGCGGCGCGGTGCCGCGGGACTGCGCTGGAGGCAATTGATGACGAGCGACTCGGTAGCAACGACCGGTGGAGCGGCGGGACGGCTGGAGCGTCTACGGGAGACCGCGAAGACGCGGCCGGTCGCCAGCGCCGAATCAGCCTGGGCCTGGATCGCCGAGCTTGCCAAACGTGCCAAAACCGACGCGGCAGCAGCCGATGCGGAGTGCAACGAGTTGTTCCGCCTCGGTGTGCCGCCGACCGGGCTGGACGGTCCCACCGACGGCATGCTGGTGATGACGACGACGAACCCGGCGATGGATGCCGCGGTTCGCGCGGTGGCCGGATTGTGGATGCCGTGGCAGGGCAAGCGCTTTCATTCTGATGATGCCAGCGGCGAGAACAGAATGACCAAGAGCAGCACGGTCGTCTCCAAGCTGTTATGGCCGCTGTATTCGATGCGCGACGCCGAGCAAGGCAAACTGGCATTCGACTTCCAGACCTACGTGGAGGCCGGCAAGGACGACCCCGACCGGCAGGTGATGGTGATCGACTACGCCAACATCGAGAAGAACCCACGGTTGCTCATTCGCAGCATCCGGGACGAACTGGTGGAACTCGTCGACGGCGTCTTCTTCGGCAAGATTCTTTACCGCTCGGGCTCCGAAAAGTACAGCAACATAGGATATTTCGCGCTCCGGATGGCCGGCTGACGTGGAACCCCCATTCAACACAGACATTGCAGCCTCCGACAAAAAGAAAGGTAGTCAGGGTGACTCGGGAGTGGAATGAGGAACCGACTCTGGTTCTGCAGGAAAAGGCGTTGCTCAAGATTCGGGAGGATCTGCGCAACTTGAACCTGTTCGAGGCGGAGGGAATCCGGCCGGAGAACGGGCTCGGCGACGTGACCGAGGAAACCAAGCGGGCGCGAACCCCCGATGGGTCGTTCAACGATCTCAGCGAGCCCTGGCTAGGCGCCAAGGGAACCGGATTCGGCCGGAACGTGCCGCTGTCGATGACGGTCACCGACACCAAGCGCCTGCTCAAGCCGGACCCACGGACCATTAGCCGGCGGTTGATGGCGCGGGATTTCTTCAAGCCGGCAGGAATTCTCAGCGCGATCTCGGCGGCGTGGATCCAATTCGAGAATCACAACTGGTTCTTCCACGGCGACGGCGTCCCCGAGAAGACGATCGACATCCCGCTGAAACCCGACGACCATTTCCCCGAGAATCCGATGCGGATCCGCTCCACGATTCCCCTGCATGGGGAGATTCGGCACGGGTGCCCGGCGCCGGTATTCCAGAACTCCGAAACCCATTGGTGGGATGCGTCTCAGGTCTACGGCAGCGGCAAGGAGCGCCAGTCCGAGATCCGCACCTTCGTCGACGGCAAGATCAAGGTCAATGACGACGGCCGGCTGCCGCAGAGCGACATCCCCGGTGTCGACCTCACCGGTATGCGGGAGAACTACTGGGTCGGCGTGAGCCTGCTGCACACCCTGTTCGGCCGGGAGCACAACGCGGTGTGCGACGCGCTGAAGAAGGCCTACCCGTCTTTTGACGATCAGCGGCTCTTCGAACTCGGTGTGCTAACGGTGTCGGCGCTGATCGCCAAGATTCACGGTGTCGAATGGACGCCGAACATCTTGCGGCATCCCGCCCTGGTGGTCGGCCTCAACGCGACCTGGTACGGCCTGCTGGGGGAGAAGTTCCAGGCCAAGCTGGGGCGGGTGGGTCACAACGAAACGTTGTCGGGCACCGCCGGGTCGCAGACCGACCATTACTCCAGCCCGTTCTCGTTGACCGAGGAGTTCGTCTCGGTATACCGCATGCACCCGCTCATTCCGGACGACTGGAACTTCTTCTCGCTGGAAAGCGGTGAGCATCTGTTGAATCGAAGTTTCACCGAGCTACAGGGGCGTCACACCCGCGACTTCATGGACAAGATGGAGATGGCGGATATGTGGTACTCGTTCGGTCTGGCCAGCGCCGGCGCGGTCTGCCTGCACAACTACCCGAACGCGCTCCGGCAACTGGAGCGGATAGACGGTCAGATCACCGATCTGGCGACCCTCGACATCGTGCGCGACCGGGAGCGCGGCGTGCCGCGTTACAACGACTTCCGCGAAGCTCTGCGGATGCCCCGGCGCAAGACCATCGAGGAAATCACCCCCAATGCCGAATGGGCCAGGGAGATCAACGAGGTCTACAACGGCGACGTCGATGCCGTCGACCTGCAGATCGGCCTGCAGGCCGAAAAGCCGATCAAGGGCAACGGTTTCTCCGACACGGCGACAAGGATCTTCGTGCTGATGGCAGCGCGCAGACTCAAGAGCGATCGCTTCTTCACCAACGACCTGCGCCCGGAGGTGTACACCCAGGTCGGATATGACTGGGTGTACAACACCACGATGAAGGACGTTCTGCTGCGGCACTATCCGGAACTTCAGCCGGCCATCGGCGATCTGGAAACCAGCGTCTTCGCGCCGTGGCCGAAACTCGGCGCCGCCCGTCCCGGCAAGAAGCGTGCCGTGATGCGCTTGGCCGATACGGTGCGCGCATACGTGCCCTACGGTGAGTGAATAACCACCCGAAGTCTCCGGACCCCTTCGCCCCCGATCCGACACGTGGGCGAAGGGGCTTCCGGGTTACCGTGTTTTCGCCGAACGCCCCGCATGCCGACGGGGTGAGGCATCGTATACCCGGGAGCTCGATCGGGCCTCCCCAGTCGTCTAGAGGAGCGTGACGTGATCGATACAACCAAGCCCTGGTTCAAGCTCTACGACAAAGGGGTTCCGTACTCGGTCATCTACCCGCCACTGTCGATCAAGCAGATGTTCAACGATCGCGCTGAGGCGCACCCCGACCGGGACTACCTGATCATCAACGAAACCAGGCTGTCCTACGGATTGGTCAATCTGATGGCGCGCAAGATCGCAAACGGTCTTGCATCCCTGGGCGTTTCGAAAGGCGACCCGGTTGCCATCATGGCCGCCAACGTCCCCCAGTACGCCATCGCGTTCGAGGCGTGCGCGAAGCTCGGCGCGATCGTCGTCCCGATCAACCCGTTGGCCACACCGACCGAGGTGCACCACTACTTCAGGGACAGCGGGGCGGTGGCCGCCATCGTGATGGCCGCCGTCGCGAAGGGTCCGCTCGAGGTTTTGAAGGCCAACGACACTCGGTTGAAAAACGTCATCACGTTCCAACTCGACGGCAATCACGTCGACGTGGAGAGCGGCCCCGGAATCCTCGATCTCACCGAGCTGGCGGCCACCGGCGCCGATGCCGAGCCCGACGTCGACATAAGGCCCGCCGACACTCTCATGCTCCAGTACACCGGCGGTACCACCGGACTGTCGAAAGGGTGTGTGCTGTCCAACGCCAACCTGGTCGCGATCGCTTACCAGGAGAGTTACTGGATGTCCCCGCTGCTTCCCTACGGCGAGGAACTGCGGGTGCTGGCCGCCGCACCGCAGTACCACATCTACGGGTTCAACATGAGCATCAACATCAACCATGTGCACGGCGGGACAATCATTTTGGTCCCCAAGCCGACGACGGACAACATTCTGGCCGCGATCAACCTGCACGAACCCAATCTGTTTCCGGCGGTGCCCACCATGCTGATCGGCTTGAATCAGCATCCCGACATCAGCACCTCGAAGATCGGCTCGATGAAGGGTGTCGTCTGTGGGTCCGCGCCGCTGCCGCTGGAGGCGATGCGCAGGTTCGAGGAACTCTCGGGTGCGGTGATCACCGAGGGGTACGGAATGTCGGAGACCTCGAACATCCTCACCTCCAACCCGACCCGAACGGTGCGCAAACCCGGCAGCGTCGGGTTGCCGTTCCCGGATAACGACGTCCGGATCGTCGACCTCGAGACAGGCGAAACCGACATGCCACTCAACGAGCCCGGCGAGATCATCGCCAAGGGTCCGACCATCATGAGCGAGTACTGGAACAATCCCGAGGAAACGGCGAAGGTATTTCGCGATGGCTGGCTGCTGACCGGCGACATCGGCTATATGGATGACGACGGCCACATCTTCATCGTCGACCGCAAGAAGGACATGGTGCTCTCCAGTGGCTTCAACGTCTACCCCCGGGAGATCGACGAACTCATGTATACCCACCCGAAAGTGCTGAACGCCTGCTCATTCGGTGTCCCCGATCCGAAACGGGGAGAAAGCCTGAAGGTTGCGGTGGTGGTGAAGGCCGGGGAACAGTTGACGGCAGACGAGGTCAGGGATTTCTGCAAGGAGCATCTGTCGGGGTACAAGGTTCCCCAGGAGGTCCTGTTCGTCGACGAGCTTCCGCTGACCCCGATCGGCAAGACCGACCGCAAGAAGTTGAGGCAGATGAACCTTGCTGGCGGAGAACCACTTCCGGCGAAGTGACCGGGGTATCCCGGTTCGGGTAGCCGACTCAGGGCAACCGGAGATCGATCTCGAAGGCCAGGCATAGCTCCGCCAGGTCCCGAGGACGAGAAAGCGACCGGCCGGTTCGTTCCTCGATCCGCCGCAGGCGATGGCGCACGGTGTTGGGGTGGCAGTACAGACGGTCCGCCGCGTCGGTGATAGAACCGTCGACATTCAGCCACATCCGGAACGTGGTGAAGAGGGTTTCGCGATCGCGCTCCTCGAGGTCTGCGAAACCGGCGAACACTGTGTTCGAGATCTGCTTCATCACCCGGGGAGGGGCACTGACCGCGGCGACGGCCAGCGGTTCGGCCTCGAACACGCTCAGCAGTGAACTGTCGGACCGCTTGGCCGAGAGGGCGATTCTGGCGTAGGTGACGCCCTGGGGGGTTTGACTGAGGTCGTCGAACCGCGAGCTGACTCCGATCGGAGTGGCCGCGATTCGCGTCAACGTCTGCTTCAGCGTTTCGAACTGGGCATCGCTACCTACGTGTGCGAGCCCGAGTTGAACATCGGGCAACAGCCGCCACGCGGAGGCGATCCCGACGTCGCTCAACTTGGCTTCGATTCCGGGCAGCGCGGACCTGCCGAGCGATGCGCATTCGGCCGCGACGACCACGTACGGGCCCCGGGCGGGTAACCGAAGCATGGCGGCGATTTCCCACAGGTTGGCCTGCTCGACGATCCTGCCGTCGATCAGCGCCTCGACCAGAGCGGCCTGTTCGGCAGCCTGGGTCAGCACCCGGTTGGTCATGGTCTCGCGGTACGCGCTGGCCATCGCGTGGGTGTAGACATCCTGAGCGAGCCAGATCCGAGCGCTGGCCCGGATCAGGGCTTCCCGGCTGATATGTGGACGAGTCGCCGCCAGGGTGACGATTTCCTCCCAGGTCAGCCGACAACCGATGCGATAGGCATCCATGATCTCCGGCAACGGGATTCCGGCACGCGCACGCGCGACACCGGTGCGCGCCGCCAAGGCGGTGTCGAAGGTGGCTGCGGCGTCCAGCACGTCGAAGATCAGCCGCAGGCTTTCGATGCAATTGGCGATGAGGTCGTCACGACTGATCTGGCCGGTATCCGCGTAATAGTCGACTTCTCGCCACACCGTGTCGGCCACGATGACGCCGAGTTCGTCACTTCGGTTCAGTAGCGCGGTCTGGATTTCGACGATCTGCGTCTCCAGATCCGTTGCGGGCATGCCGAAAGAGTACGGCGGACTCTGCTCGGCCGACCGGGAGATCGCTCAACCGTTGGGGTCAATGACCATTCGGATCGCAGCCGGAGTCCGCCGAAAGGGCTGCCTTCTGAAGGCTATCGCCTGCACATTCGCCTGAAGCGGACATCGAGGTGTCCTCGTCGGCCAGCGCGTGGACGCCGTGGTCATCTGCGTCGTCCTCCTCGCCGTGGCCGTGGCCATGACCGCTGCCGGTCCCGGGCTTCACGCCGCTCACCCGCCTGACCGCTGTTCCCGGCAGGTCGGCTTCGCCGGGTAGGCGCCAACCGGAATCCTGCAGCCCGTCGTAAAGCTCCCTGAAGCCGGGGCTGTTCAACAGGCCCACTCGCGTGCCATTGCTGCCGTGGATGTGGTCTTCATAGTTCGGAGTCCCGTAGAGCCGGTGGTAACTCTGGCCCATTGGTGATTCGTTCAGCGCCTTGTTGAACGGTGTCCTCTCGTTGAACAGGTTGTCACCGAATGCCTGGGTGAGGCGAACGCCGGGCGCCGGATTGTCGAATCCATCCCTCCCGACCGCCTGGCCACTGTCGGTGGGATTTCCCTCGTGGGCCTGCGCGATTCCCGCTCCCGGGGCCGACAGCATCAGCATCGTGCCGGCGACGAGGCCACCCAGGACGATGGTTGGCCGCGCCAACGGTCGGCTCTTATTCGCGTTCATGGTCATGCTGACAACACCTTTCTAGTCATTTGATGCTCATCGATGGCGAGTGCTGGTGGAGATGTGGGTTAGCTTGCGTAGCAGGTCATTCGCCGCAAGGGGTCAGGGGGTCGGCAAGGGCTTCCACGCACGCCGCAGGGTTGTTGGGGGCAGGATCATTTGCGGCCCTCGAGCCGCCCCTGCCCGTTCCTGCGCCGGAGCTCGAGCCACTGCTGCTGGTGCCGTTGGCGGAAGTCGAACCGTTGCTGCTCGAGTCGCTGGAACTCGAGCTTCCGCCAGAGCTCGAGCCGGTACCGCTGGCACCACTGTCGTTTGACCCGCCACTGTTGGAACCGCTGCCGCTGGATCCGGAATCTGAACCGCCGCTTCCGTGGTCGTGCCCGGGATGCGCACCGGCGGTGCCGATCGGAGCGCAGACGAATAGGGCGGCAGCAACTAGAGCGGTGCCGCAGAGCATAGCCACGCGGCTACTCGGTGTTGAATCTGTCCACATCGGGATGGCCTGTCTGGTTGGGGTGTCACGGAATTAGTCGAACCCGTTACCAAAAAGTTCCCAGAACGAGATTTTCCGTGCCCCGTTGTTATCCCGTGCAGCCTTCTTCGTTGCCGGCCTGTAGGAGGTCGTCTCGGGCGCGGGCGACCCTGGAGCGGATGGTGCCGATCGGACACCCGCAGATATCGGCGGCTTCGGCGTACGTCAGCCCGAGGATCTGGGTCAGTACCAACGCTTCGCGGCGGTCTTCATCCAAGCCGTCGAGCAGCATCCGGATCTCGACCATCTGCTCGATCCGGTTGCCAGCCCGACCTTCCCCTGAAGCGTCGTCCAGATCGAGCACATAGGCCGGCCGCGGGCGACTTGTGTTGTATCGGATCTGGTCGACGACCACACGGCGGGCGATGGACAGCAGCCAGGTCTTAGCCGTGGACCGGCCGGTGAAACGAGGCAGCGACTTGATCGCCCGCAAGAAGGTCTCCTGCGTGAGGTCATCGGCACTGGCGGGGTCCGCGAGATAGGCCACGGTCCGCCAGACATCGCGCTGGGTAGCCTGGATGAATTGGGTGAGTGCTGCCCGATCTCCCCGGCCCGCGGATTTGGCGAGGTGGGTAACTTGGTCATCGTCGCCACCGGTCGCCACGGCTATGAAGCGTAAGGCATCGCAGCCTGGAACTCGCCGCCGCCTTGTGACGACTGTCCTTCACAGGGCATCGTTGCTTCGTCTGATGCGCATGGCAGCAGTGTCCCGGCTACGTAGGAGGTGAGTGCGACGATGTCCACGCTGACCGATGACGGCACGGCCGAGAACCAGCGAGTCCAGCTCGAAGTTGCCGGGATGTCGTGCGCCGGCTGTGCGGGCCGGGTGGAATCGGCGCTCAACAAACTTCCCGGTGTGCGGGCGTCGGTCAACTTCGCCACCCGGATTGCGACCGTAGACGCTGCAGACGCGTCCGCGCCCGAACTGTGCGATGCCATCGAGCAACTGGGTTATCAGGCCCGTCCGCGGCAGGCAATCCTCGGCCGCGACGAGGATCCCGATGCCGATCACGCGCGGTACCTACTGGTCAGGCTGGCGGTTGCAGCCGTCCTGTTCGTGCCACTGGCCGACTTATCAGTGATGTTCGCCGTCGTCCCCAGCACCCGTTTCACCGGGTGGGAGTGGGTACTGACCGCCCTGGCCCTGCCGGTGGTTACCTGGGCGGCGTGGCCGTTCCATCGGGTCGCACTGCGGCAGGCCCGCCGCGGCACCGCCTCGATGGAGACGCTCATCTCGGTCGGCATCACGGCGGCTTCCATCTGGTCGCTGCACACAGTCTTCGTCGACCACCATGCGAGCACCGGCGGCGGGATCTGGCAGGCACTGCTGGGCAGCGACGACATCTACTTCGAGGTCGCGGCGGGCGTGACGGTGTTTGTCCTGGCAGGTCGGTACTTCGAGGCCAAGGCCAAATCGAAGGCGGGTGGGGCGCTGCGCGCACTGGCCGCACTGAGCGCCAAAGACGTCGCGATCGTGCTCGGCAACGGCTCGGAAATGGTGATCCCAGTCGATGAACTCAAGGAACAGCATCGATTCGTGGTGCGACCTGGCCAAACCATCGCCGCTGACGGCCTAGTCCTCGAAGGTTCCGCAGCGGTCGACATGAGCGCCATGACCGGCGAAGCCAAGCCGCAACGCGTAGACCCGGGTGGCAGCGTCGTGGGGGGCACAATGGTGCTCGACGGCAGACTCCTGGTGGAGGCCGCCGCGGTAGGCGCCGACACCCAATTCGCCGGGATGGTTCGCCTGGTGGAGGAGGCGCAGACGCAGAAGGCGGATGCTCAGCGGCTGGCCGACCGGATCGCTGCGGTGTTCGTACCCTGTGTGTTTGCCCTGGCGGCGATGACTGCCGTGGCGTGGCTGATCGCCGGCGGGGGAGCCGACCGGGCGTTCCCGGCCGCGTTGGCCGTTTTGGTCATTGCCTGCCCGTGTGCGTTGGGCCTGGCCACCCCGACCGCGATGATGGTGGCATCGGGCCGCGGCGCGCAACTCGGCATCTTCATCAAGGGGTACCGGTCGCTGGAGGCGACCCGCGCCGTCGACACCGTGGTGTTCGACAAGACCGGCACCCTCACCACGGGGCGTTTGACGGTGAGTGCGGTGGTGGTGACGCCCGGATGGCAGTCCGATGATGTCCTCCGGATCGCCGCAGCCGTCGAGTCGGCCTCCGAACACGCCGTCGGCATCGCCATCACCGCGGCGTCGGATGTTCACGACAACGTTCTCGATTCCCGCGTCCTCGATTTCCGCGCGGTACCGGGCCGCGGCGTCATCGGCACGGTGGCGGGCCGCGTGGTGCGGGTGGGCAAACCCTCCTGGATTGCGCCTTCGTTGCAGTCTGCGACGCTGGTGAGCGCTCGCCGGCATGCCGAGCGGCGCGGGGAGACGGTGGTTGTTGTCGAGGTCGATGGCGAGCCCTGCGGTGTGATCGCGGTGTCGGACACTGTCAAGGATTCCGCTGCCGCAGCGGTCGGCGCCCTGCACGCACGGGGGCTGCGCACTGTGTTGCTGACCGGAGACAACCCCGAGTCCGCGGCCGCGGTTGCCGCGCAGGTCGGCATCGATGAGGTCATCGCGGATGTGCTGCCCGATGGCAAGGTGGACATCATTGAGCAACTCCGCGATCACGGCCGAGTCGTGGCCATGGTCGGTGACGGGATCAACGACGGGCCGGCGCTAGCCTGTGCCGATCTGGGTATGGCGATCGGTCGCGGTACCGACGTCGCGATCGGAGCCGCGGACATCATCCTGGTCCGAGACGACCTGAACTCCGTCCCGCTGGCCCTCGACCTGGCCGCGGCCACGATGCGCACCATCAGGGTCAACATGGTGTGGGCCTTCGGCTACAACGTCGCCGCCATCCCGATCGCCGCGCTTGGACTTCTCAACCCGTTGATCGCCGGTGCGGCGATGGCGTTCTCGTCGTTCTTCGTGGTCTCCAACAGCTTGCGGCTGCGTAGCTTCGGAGTGCGGCGCGGCCGGGGTGTGTCGGAGCGGCCGGGTGAGTCAGGCCGGATTGAACATTCTGCGCTCGAGGATGGGGCTGTTCTGTAGGCGATGCGCGCCTTTTGCCGCGGCGAGCACGCCGAGGTCAGCCAACGGCTCGATAACGATCACCAACATGTAGGCCACCCCGAAGGTTGCGATGGATGCGACTGTGTGGCCGGCGAATCCCTGACCGTAGAGCGCCCAGAACGCCACCCAGGAGACGATGCCCGCTTGGTAGGTCGTCGAAAGGGCCAGCGCCTGACGGTACTTCAGCTGCACATAGGGGGTTTCCGGTGCGATCACCTTGTGGGCGACGAACTGCAGCGCGAACAGCGGGACCAGCAGCGTGGTCACGTTCATGCCGTACTGCGGAAGGTCGAAGGGCGCGAAGAACAGCCCCTGCAGTAGCAGGCCGCCCGCCAGGCCGAATGCGGCCGGTGCGGCGCCGAAGATCAGGAAAAGGGTTGAGCCCAGAATCAGGTGGACCTCCGAAACCCCGACCGGGTAATGCGGAAACACCTGAAAGAACACGAAGACCAAGCCGGTCGTCGCCACCGTGCGGCCCAGCATTGCGCCGAACCCACGGTCTTTGATCAGTTGGCCCGCGAGATAAAGGGCGTACGCGCCCGCGCCACTGGCGGTCACGTAACTGAGGATGATCTTGGGACCCTCGACGATTCCCGGTTCGATGTGCATGACGTGCGCCGCCTCTCTGCCACGGATGCTCTGGTCGCGACAAGTTAAGCACAGCGGCGGGACGAGAGGGCCCCGCCCTTATCGGCGATTACGCGCCAATTCAGCGAGCATCGCGTTGTAGGCGTCGAGTTCGTCGTCGGCGTAGGTGGACTCGGCATGCCGGTCGGAGCGAGAGGCGGCACGTCGGTCTTGTCGCGCCCACTGCGCCACGAGCGCGACGACCACCAGGATGACCGGCAGCTCACTGGAGCCCCAGGCGATGGCACCGCCGAGGTTCTGGTCGCTCTGCAGGCTCGACAACCACGGAAGGTCGACCAGACGATAGAACTGGCCGCCGATCGGCGTAGTCATCGTCATCGTCGCGATGCCGAAAAACGCGTGAAACGGCATGACGGCGAAAAGAAGTCCGAGCCGACCCAGAAACGGAAGCTTTCGGGGGCCCGGGTCGATGCCGATGATGCCCCAGTAGAAGAGGTACCCGACTAGCAGGAAGTGCAGGCTCATCAGTTCGTGCCCCCAGTGATAGCGAACCAGGGTGTCGAACAGCGGAGTGAAGTACACCGCATAAAGCGATGCCACGAAAAGGATGAATGCGGTCACCGGATGTGAGAGGAAGGCCGTCGCCTTGGAATGCACCAGCCACAGCAGCCATTCCCGTGGCCCGGGCGGCTGACCTGCCCCGGCGGCGGGCAGAGCCCGCAGCGCCAGGGTGACTGGCCCGCCCAGCACGAGAAGCACCGGAACGAACATGTTTAGGGTCATGTGTTCGGCCATGTGCACGCTGAACATTGCGGAACCGTAAGCCTTCACCCCGGAACTGCTGGCGAACAGCAGTATGAGGCAGCCCGTCAGCCACGCGACCAGCCGGCCCGCCGGCCACCGGTCTCCGCGCCTCCGCAGCCGGGTGTACCCCAGCAGGTACGTCCCGGCCAGCATCAGGGCGCCGATCCCGATGAACGTGTCGAAGCGCCACACCGTGAGAATCGTCCACAGGCTCGGCGGATCCGGCAGCGCGTAGCCGAGAAAGATGTCCCAGGTGGTGAATTCGTGGGCAAGCAGCCTTGGCGCCGGCTGGGTCGCCATGGCGGCGACCAACGCGAGTACGGCGATCATCGTCACCGCCCCGGCCAACCGTTGCGTACTGCACGGGTACCTCGCGCTGCGGCGGCAGGCCCTGACCGCAGCGAGATCTCCCGCCCACAGGGCTAGTAGCAAGCCGGCGGCGATCCCGCTGGCGCGGCCGTATGCCGTCGTAGTCAGCCCGGCCGGCCCGGACAACAGCATCAACAGTATGGTTCCATAGCCGAGAACGACTGCACCAGCGGTCACTTCGGCGATCAGGAGCCGATTCATCAAGTCCGCCGAAGGTTCGGTGATTGTGGTGGCCACCTTGATTCCGGCCAGTGTTGCGAGCGCGATGAAGAACACGATGGCGGAGCTGGTCGCGTAGTCGTGGTTGGGACCCTGCCCGGCATTTCCGCTGACCGGCACGGCCAGAATCCCGACCAGGGCGGGAACCAACAGGACGACATGGGTGATCCATCGCACCGAGAGTCGGCATGCGACTGCTACAGCGAGTGCGACCACTACGACCACAACCCAGGCCCTCGCCATCTCGGAGGCCAGGACGGCGTCGGTGAGCACACCGCTTCCGGCCAACCGCGGCACCGATACACCCGCATCATTGGCAGCTTGGATCACCACCATCGCCGCCGCGGCCAGCGCCCAGGCCACAGCTATCCGCTCCACCGCCCTGTGTGTGCGGAACGCCTGTGGGTCGATCACCCCGCGTGCGTCGGGACGTGCGGTGATGACGACGATGAGCAACCCGCCGAACGACAGCGCACCGGCCAGGGTGGCGGTGAAGTACCCCACTGGTTCGGCGGCCGCGGTGAGGGTGCTGGGATAGGACACGCCTTTCGATCTGGCCACTTCTTCCCCCGTGGCCAGGGCATACCCGGCCAGGCCGGCAACTGCCAGTAGGTAGCCGGCTGCGAGCAGCCGCACCCGGCTGGCGACCGTCAACAGCGCCGGCCTCTCGGTGTGCTGCACGTGGTTAGCGACCTTTCACCTCACCCGATTGCGATAGATACAGACTACGACCGCCGTCGAAGTCGACTCGCGGGCATCGGAACGGGCATGGAACTTTCAAATCACCGGCTGCGACCATTGCACACAGATGCAACCTGATTGACGAAGGAGACCTGTGATCCAGGACCTGTTTCTTCGCTGGATCGTCACGGCGCTGTTCGTCCTGAGCGCAGCCGAATGTGTCTACGTGATGGCCGCGGGTCGGCGGTCCTGGACGCTCGTGATCGGCCGATTGCTGCATGTCGTCATGGCGATCGCGATGACGGTGATGGCGTGGCCGAGCGGCGCGGAGCTCCCAGCGACCGGGCCGATGATTTTTTTCCTGCTGGCGACGGCCTGGTTCGCTGTTGGCGCCCTCGCCCAACAGGGACATCGGGCGATGAACGCGTATCACGCCGCAATGATGCTCGCGATGGCGTGGATGTACGCGGTGATGGGCGGGCACCTCCTGCCAGAGCCGACACACGGCGGCGGGCTAGGCGGGCACGGCGGACACGCGGGGCACCACGCATCGGCGGCCGGCGGGGACGCCGCCGCGATTACTGCCTTGGAGCCACCTCTGGTCGTCGGGCTCAACTGGCTGTTCGCAGTCGGATTCGCGATCGCCGCACTCTGCTGGCTCTTTCGGATCTCCCAACGGCGACGCGCGGATTCGACCGTGCCCGCACACCGCTTCGTCGGCATGCTGTGCCAGGCGATGATGGCTGCCGGTATGGCGATCATGTTCGCGGTGATGGTCTAAGAAGCGCGTCAAGCAGCCGACCCGTCGGTGGGCCACAGATGGCCGCGTCTTCTACCCCGGGACGCCTCCGGCGGTAACACGATGTCGGGTTCGGGAGAGGTGGCGCGCGGTTCGGTGCGAGGCCCGGTACTTGTGCGCCACAACAGAATTGCCAGCACTGCGCCGAGAACGACCGGCAGGTGGCTCAGCACCCGCGTGGCGGTTACCGCTCCGGCTATCACGTCGGCGACGACGTAGGTGGTCAGTACGGCCACAAAGACGCTCAACACGGTCGCCAGGCCGGCTGCGGTAGCGGGCCAGGCGGCCGCACCGATCATCACGACCCCGAGCGTGATCGACCATGCGGTGGACTCGTTGAGCAGATGTCCGGCGGATTCCATTCCATGACCATGACTCAACCCATGGCTCAACCCGAGATTCATCCCGAGGGCCTGTGCCGCCCCGACGAAGACCTGTAGAACCCCCACGCCGAGCAGTGCCCAGCGCGGCCAGGCTACCCGCATCTGAGGCGATGCAATGGCCGGTCGTCGGGCATCGGCGCGCAGTGCCACCGGTCGCTGAGCCAGCCGGCGCAGGTCCTCGGCTTGAACCTTCATGTTGGCCAGCCAGCTGCGGCAGTCAGCGCATCCATCGAGGTGTTCGTCCACGCGTGCGGCTGGCACCGGCTCACGCTCACCGTCGAACCGGGCCGACAGAGCTTCGCGGGCTACCTCACACTCCACATTTCTATAGTCGCCGACGCCGGCAGCATTGTTCCCTCCGACCGCGAAAATGTTGTATTTCTCAGCTCCCGGGAACCACGACGACCTGTGTCGCGACTAATGCGGTGAACGCGCATCGGCTGCTCGTCCTGGAGCGCTGCGCCTATCCCGAGGGGTCACATGAGCACGACTGTAAATCAGACGCGTCGCGGTGGGGCCGCCGTGCTGCGCCGGATCTTTCGACTCCACTTCTGGGTGGCGCTGTTTGCCGCGCCCGCGCTGGTGGTCCTGGCGTTCTCGGGGCTGGTCATCCTCTACAGCCAGCCGCTGGACTCATTGCTGAATCGAAATTTGTTCATTGTCACCGAAGGACCGCAGACCGTTCCGCTGGACGATCAAGTGGAGGAGGCCCGCGAACACGTGGGTGCCGACTTCACGTTGGACGCCGTTACGCCGCCGGCCGGTCCCGGCAGATCGACTCGGGTCGACTTTCTGGCCCCGGTTGCGCCCGAGTACCCGGCTGGTGAAAGCAACTTGACTCAGGTTTTTGTGGATCCCTACACCGGGCAGTACCTCGGGCAGCGCAACGCATTGTCGGGTCTGGTGGGGTTCGCCAACCAGGTGCACCGAATGTTCGGTAACGACGGGCCGAAGGTCCAGTTGCCCTCGCTCGGCCATCTCATCAACCCGTCGGAGTTTCCCGATGCCACCATCCCTGTCGGGGTGGGCAACTTGTGGATGGAACTGACGGCGGTCTGGATTCTGGTGCTGGCGGCCAGCGGCATCTACCTGTGGTGGCCCCGGGCGATCGAAAGTGCGAAACCTCTGCTGACGGTGCGGTGGGGCCGGGGTGGCCGGATCCGATGGCGGGACCTGCACGCCCTGACCGGGGTCGTGCTCGCGGTCATACTGATCGGCTACGTGATCTCCGGTCTGACCTGGTCGCGGTACTGGGGGGAGAACTGGCGGGCGTTCTCGTCCACCGCCGCACCCTCGATCGGAATAGATGCCCCGTCGACGCCGGCCATGATGGGCGACTACGACCGACTGGGCCGGCGTATCGCCTGGGCAGTGACAGACGACCCGGTGTACGCCTCCCAGCCGGATGGGCCGATGGCCGCGCCGCTGTCGTACGCCGACATCGACCGGATAGCCAAGGACGAGGGCATGGTGCCCGGTTACGCCATCATTCCGCCGACGGATTCCGCGGTGGACGGCGAAATGGTTTACGGCAGCTACGCGGTGGTCAACGCATGGCCCCAACGACTGTCGGAGCAGCGCACCCTCTACCTCAATCAATTCACCGGGGCGACGGTGGCCAATGCCACCTCCGCCCAGGACGGGGCTCTGTCCAGAGCGACCAGCTTCGGAATCGCGATGCACATGGGTAACCAGTTCGGCGTGCTCACCCGAATCCTGGCCACGGTGGCCTGTCTCGGAGTGCTGACCAGCGTTGTCACCGGGCTGATGATGTGGTGGAAGCGTCGGCCCGCCGGTCGTACCGGTCTGCCCGCACCGACCAGCGCGGCCACCCGTGCGGCTACCCCGAGACGGGCGGTGGTTGCGGTTTCCGTGGCCGCGGTGGCGCTCGGTGTGTTCTATCCGGTGTTCAGCGCATCACTGCTCTTGGTGCTCGCGCTGGAAGGGGCGCTATCCCTCCGGCGGCGCGCGAGTGGCGGCGGGGCCGAACCGGCGACCGACGAGGGTGTCATCATCGACCTCGAGGACCCAGCCGATGGCGACGACGAGGTCCCCGTCGGCGCATTGAAGTAACTCGCTCGAGTCGCAATTCATCTGGGCTGCAGGTATTTCCGAGCAACTGGCCTTGGCGCCGGGGCTACGGTAGTCGGTGACGCGGGCCCGCCGTACCGCCAACATTCGGTGGAGGAAGTCGGACGATGTGCTGCATCGAGTCGTACGGCCGGCCCGCTATGCCAAACTAGCACAATTAGTGAACATGTGAACAGTTAAACATGTATCGAAGGTACCCGAAGGTGGTCAGGTCGCCGCGTTGCTGATCGGCGGTGGTTCGGCCCGCCGGGTCCGCCGAGATGTCTCGTAGGTGGGGTGCCCGGTCTTGCCGTGCGGGAAATGAGCACTCGGGGGTAGTGGCTCGCCGCGGGAACCTGGTCACTGTTCATCGTTCCTTTCCGGTTTCGTCACCGTCGCGTTCTGGGGCGTCTCCCAGAATCGGCCTCGATGGTGAGGACAACCGAAAACCACAATGAGCGGCTTCTCATCTCAGCGAGGCTGCCCCGCTGGGCCCGCCGGCCGCCGCACCCCATTCATGAGAGTTCGTTCATCCGGGCCTCCTGCGGCTATCACCTTCGGCGGCGAACCTGATTCCACATCGAAGAAATGCGGCTGGCAGAAACGGCTCAAACCTCACCCCGAGGGGCAAAGCCACACCTTCGGGTAGGAGAGGGGAGCGAATCACATGATCAGGCGCCCTCGGCAACGCAGCCTCCGTCTTGGCGATGGCAACTGCGCTTCAGCGTCGGGGGAGACGGCGACTTGCGCTGCGATGGGATCTGATGACGTTAGTGCGGCCGACAGCCGGGAGCGGAGTGATTCGCGATTGTGGGGTGTCGGCGGTGTCTGTCTGCTCGCCTCGCTGATGGCGAACCTCGACGCCACCGTGGTCATCAGCGCACAGCAGACCTTCGTTCAAGAGTTCGGTTCGACCCCGACCGTCGTGACATGGACCTTGACTGGCTACGCGTTGGCGATGGCCGCCGTCATTCCGCTGATGGGTTGGGCTGCTGAACGATTCGGAACCAAGCGACTTTTCCTGTGGTCGTTGGCACTTTTTGCCACGGCCTCGTTACTGTGTGCGACGGCCACGAGCATCCACTTGCTGATCGCGTTCCGAGTATTGCAGGCCGTGGGCGGTGGGGCTGTCACCACGTTGGCTTTCATCATTCTCTGTCGGGAGGCGGGACCGCAGCGGTTGGGGAGAATGCTGACCATTTTGGGTGTGCCGATGATGCTGGGTCCGATGTGCGGTCCGATTCTGGGGGGATGGCTCCTCGACTCTCTGAGCTGGGAGTGGATCTTCCTGATCAATCTTCCGATCGCTGCCGTCGCACTCGTGACGGCTGCCGGGACGCTGCCGCGCGACGAGCCGGCGTCGACACATCCCTTTGACTTTGTGGGCATGCTGTTACTTTCGCCGGGTCTGGCTGCCTTCCTCTACGGCGTATCCTCAATTCCCCTGAGCCCAAGCCTCACCGACTCCCGGGTGTGGATGCCGGCGTTGATCGGAGTGGCGCTGGTGCTCGGCTTCGTTCTGCATGCGCTGTTCGGAACTCGGTATCCGCTTATCGACCTTCGACTATTTCGCAACGCCGTGTTCCGCACGGCAAACCTGATGATCCTCGTGTACGTGGTCGTGCTCATTGGATCAGTTGTGTTATTTCCCAACTACTTTCAGCAGCATCTCGGATTGACTCCGATGCAATCGGGGATGCATCTCATCCCGCAGAGCTTGGGAACATTGTTGGTGATGCTGTTCGCGGGCCGTGCCATGGAGCGGTTTGGCTCAGGCTTGGTGATTCAGGTTGGCCTCACGGTGGTCGCAGTCGGCCTGGCAGTATTCGCCTACGGAGTTTGGCAGCAACTGCCCTACTTCCCGGTTCTATTGACCGGTCTGTTGGTTATGGGCGCTGGGGTGGGCTGCGCAGCCATGCCGTTGGTCGCGTCGGCTCAATCGGTCCTCAAAGGCCATCAAATGGCGCGTGGCGCCACCCTGATCAGTGTCAATGAGCAGGTAGCCAGTTCAATCGGGATCGCGGTGATGTCGACACTTCTGGCACATCAGGTGAGCCGTAGTGACAGCGTCCCGGATTGGGCGTCGCCCGGAGTGTCAACGTTGCCGGAAGCAGGGTCCCCAGAGCGCTCGGCATTGATGACAGGTGACCTTTCGAATGCCTATGCAGTGGTGTTCGCCACGGCGGCATGCGTGCTCCTGGCAGCAGTGTTGTTGAAGTCCGTGGGTCTGCCCGGTATGCGGTCAATCAGGGCGGCGCGACACGTCGGAACGCGTCTCGTTGCCAATGCCGCTCAGGGGAGGTCCCGGTCCGATGGACCGGACTGCGTTGTGGCGAGCAATGCTGTGAATTCTCTGATACCACTCGACATCATCGATCGTTTGTCCAACAGTATGGTTCTGGAATCAGACTCCCGCACCGCGGCTGGCGTTCAGTCTTCTTCGGTGGCGATCCACTCCGTCAGTCACGGGAGGCTCGGGGGGACGAAAATCGGGGGGACGACAATCTTGGGGACTATCGCAAAGAGCAGACGCGGTCTCGAGCGCGAGGAGGTTTTGGCTGGGGTTTTCGCTCAGGTGTTGGGGCTGGAGCGGGTCGGGGTTGAGGATTCGTTCTTCGACCTGGGCGGGGATTCGCTCTCAGCGATGAGGGTGGTCGGTGCTTTCAGCGCCGGTCTGGACAGCGGACTGTCGGTACGAACCCTGGTGGCGAAGCGGTGAGCGGGTTGGCGGTGCGGGTTGGTGGTGGGGGGCGGTTGGAGCCGTTGGTGGCGGGGGTGCGGCCGTTGGTGGTTCCGGTGTCGTTTGCTCAGCAGCGGTTGTGGTTTATCGATCGGTTTGATGGGCCGTCTCCGGTGTACAACG
>JBFXJE010000002.1:0-351214 GCA_050175175.1 Mycolicibacterium sp.
AAGCCCTCGCTGCGGTGCAGGTGCCGGATCAACGCCCAGTCTTCCAAGGAGATCACCCATCCAATCTGATTGGGTGGCCTACTTTTCAACCGTCGCGACTGGCCGGGTTTTCAACCGTCGTCAACACCCGCTGTATGCCTGGCATCGTGGAGCCTGATCGGCCGGACCTTCGCCGCCTTCGTCATCCGGTGCCACATGTTCGTGAGCGCCCCGGGCGTGTAGGGCGGCCCCGCCTCGTTCACAGCGACGTATCCCGAATCCTTGTAGGCCGCGCCCAGGCGCAACCTTTCGGCAGACTGGGCGGTCCGGGTCCGTTTCAGAACGGCCAGCAGGCCTTCATCGAGAGGAAGTGTCCGCCGTGACGATGCGGTCTTCGGATCGTTTTCGGTGACAGCCTTCGCGCCGACCTGGACCCGATTTCGGGCGATTGTCACCGTGCCGTCCTCGAAGTCGACGTCCTCCCAACGCAGGCCCGCGATCTCGCCGCGGCGCAGCCCGGCAAGTGCCAGATACCAGAGGTGCCCGTTGCGATCCTCGTCGGCGGTCCGCAGTACCTTTCGGATCTCGTCGGGCGTGTAGGTATCCATCTCGCGGCGGACACGAGGCACCTTCTTCATCCCGGCCGCAGCGCGGCCTTTCGACCGGTTGAGTCGCGCACCCGGTGCCACCCAACCGCCGCTGTCGTGAGGCTTTCGTGACGAAGTTGTAGCCTGTCAATCCACCCCGTAGAGATTTCCCACGCCTAACTTTTTCCCCATGGGTAACTTTTTTCTGACGGGCCTTTGGGGTTCTGCAACTGTGAGGTGCGGGTTTTGTGATGCCCCGGTGCGGCCGTGGGCGGTAGGGCGGGAAACATTCAAGTGCAAGCCATGCGACAAGGAATTGCCGCGTCGGCTGGCATACACCGCTTCTGCACCTATTGGTCACCCGAAGTGGCGCGCCGACTCGACGAGCTATAGAAGGCCTGTGCTGCAGACAGCAGGGGGACGGCACCGGAAATAAGTGACAGGCACGTTCCCATGCGCTCCTCGTCTAGCAGGCGCGATGTCGGTGCAAACTCCCGCCAACTCCTTTGGGAGTCTAGCCTTCTGGCGATTCGGCGAACCGACGCGGGAACGTGTTCTTGCAGTTCTTGCACTTGAATGTTTCCTTCCGGCTTGCGCTTGCCGTCAGGGTCTGGGCCCCCCCGCAACTTCCACACTTCACGCGAACAGATGGAGCGCCCCCGCACCGCGCAACGAGCACGACTGCGACGACCAGTGCCAGAACGTTCACAAAGGCCACCACTAGAGGGGTCATAGCGAGATGCTAGCTATGTTGGGCCAAACCGTTCAGCGGAGTTCGCAAATGCAGTCGGCCCGCCAACCGCGAACGACGAACGGACCCGCCGTTGGGTGATGAGTGAGTGCTGTTCAACCGGGCGGGTTAGCGCACATCGGCAAAACGGCAGATTTTCCGGCCGGAGCACCATCAGATAGCGATTGGTACGCTCGTGCTAGAAGTATGCGATCATTCTTACGGTGGCGATACCGGAAAGCGAAGACGGTCCGCTGATGCCGAGCCAGCAGCGGACCGACGACGCCTTGCACGCGCTGGCCGACCCGATCCCGCTGTGGTCGCACGGCGTGTGCCGGTGGTCGGACAGCCTGTACGCGCGCCTGCGGGGCGCGCTGCGCGGCCGTAGGGCTGGCGGCGGTGTGCGCCTGGTGGCGGATCTAGGGCACCGTGCAGCGTGGCGGCGCTAGATCTTGTGGTGGCGATCGACTGCTATGTCGAGCGACTGGAACCAGGCAAAGGCGACGCCACAGACAAGCTGCACCGTTTGGCGGGCCGGGGTTGGCGCCCGCCGGACACCTGCGTCATGGATGACATTTCGACGCGGCTGGAACGCTGGACGATCGACGCCGGGAAGCTGGTCGGTGATGCGGCGGTGTCGGTGGCTTTGCGGTTGCCGTGCCCGAGTTGTGGTGCCAGGTTCTCGTATAGGCGCACCAAAGGCGGCGAACAAATCAGAGCCGATGCGCTAAAGGTGTCCGAGGCCGGGTGCGAGTGCTCGTCGTGCTCAGCGGTGTGGGAACCGGCCGAGTTCCACTGGCTAGCCCGGCTGCTTGGGTGTGAAGCTCTGCCCACCGCGTGAGTCGGTGTCACGACGGTGTCACAACTCCTCGACAACTCGCCAGCAGACGGCTCTGTACCGCTCCAAACGCCTACAACCGGAAAATGCCCGTCAGAGCCGGTAACTCCGTATGTCGGCTGTATCTCTGTGTACCGCAATGGGCCGCGGTGATCGGGTCTGGGCTGACTACGGATCAGAAGGTTAGGGGTTCGAATCCCTTCGGGCGCGCTCTGACAGGTGCGCTCTGCCACTGCGCTCTCGGTGATGTCCGGGGGTGCGTTCATCGCCAGGCGCAGGTAACCGCCGCGACCTGCAGGACCCCTGCGACCTGCGAGGAATCGCAACTTATTGCGATGCCGAGAGGCTAACGTTCCCGTTGGCGCTGGAGTGGATGCCCGGCTGGACCAAATTGAACGGCCGAACGAGATACCTGGAGGGTACAGATGGGCGGTTACCGGACCGTGGTCGTCGGCACTGACGGCTCGGACTCGTCGCTTCGTGCGGTGGACCGGGCGGGGGAACTCGCCTGCGGTATGGATGCGAGAGTCATTGTGGCGACCGCGTACTCACCTTTGCAGGTGGACTTGATCGCGCCCGAGGCGGGTGAGGACTCGGCTGACGAGGACGCCGGAAACGCCCCGATCTTTCAGATGCTGCGGGGCGCGGCCGACCGGGCGAAGGCCGCAGGCGCGACTACCGTCGAGGAACGCGCGATCGTCGGCACCCCGGCGGAGGCTCTCGTCGATCTCGCCGTGGAGGTCGGTGCCGATCTCGTGGTTGTCGGAAACGTAGGCCTCAACACGATCGCCGGACGCCTGCTGGGTTCGGTGCCCGCCGATGTGGCCCGCCGCGCCAAGGCCGACGTGTTGATCGTGAACACTACGTAGAGCCGCGGCTCCCTCCGGCTGCAGGCGATCGTTCGTTCTGCACCCTCTTCATCAGCTCGGCCACCGAAATCTGGTTGGAAGCCGCGGGTCGGTTGGCGGTGACCCGTCTCTGCCTGGCCGGCGGCGGTACGTCGATCCTGCCGACGACGGCACGAGGACCCTGCGGCGTCTTCGCCGCGTTCTCGCGACCGGCCACTGCGCGAGGTTCCCGTTGCGAGGGTGGAGGATCGACACGTCGCACGACGGGGTACCGCTGCGGCCGGCGTAGGTGAGCCTGGTCGTCCTCGTTCTCCGTGGGCAGTTTGAGCGCCGAGATGAGGGTGGCCAGCGTCATTCGCATTTGTCGCGCTTCCGAAACAGCGGGATGAACATCGCCGCCGGCGCTGATCGCTCCCTGTCTCCCAGCGACGTTCGCCAGCCGATCGAGGTCGTCCACGCAACGCACGATCTCGCGCAATAGCAGAAGTTCGTGTTGCTCAAGTTCGTACCGATTAAGCACTTCCCGCCAGAGCGCCTCTCCGGTAAGGCGGGTGAATTTCGGCGGCGGGCCGGGCGGCACCACACCCATTGCCATCCGCACCTCCCAGTCGATGCCATTGCACTATGGGTGGCTGAGCTAATTCGACCTGTCTGGCCTGCTTGGACGGCCGAATCGTAGAATCGGACAATACGTGCGATTGCCATCTTTTGTGACCGATTTCACGAGAATACGTTGAACCGCCCGCCATTTTTTCGTCGGACTCAAGATCATTTCTTCCGGGAATCAAGATCGAAATAAAAGATTCTCCACAATGGCCACTTGGATTGACGCGGAAAGCCGGGAATCGGTCAGAGAGTTGCTTCGACAAGTGTGCCAAAGACTGCTGTCAGTCGCGGACGGGCCAGATGAGAAATCGCTCATCTTCGTCTCCGCTTGCTCTCACCCGCGCCCGGGAATCTGTAGGTAGCCGAAACACGCGGCAACAAAGCCAAGGAGCAACCAATGAAGAATTCCGTCAGCTGGAAAACCCTCATCGTCGGAGCCGCCATCGCCGGCATGAGTCTGGTCGGTGCCGGAACCGCCGCCGCTGAGACCACCAACAGAGACAGTAACGGAGGAGCGAGCCTGATCCGCACCGAGACCACCGGCAGCACCCTGCTGTGGACCGCCCCGCGGCATCGTACGGCGCAGTGGGGATACATCGGGTTCGGTTCCCCCTACGACACGTATTACGGCTCTTACTACTACGGGTCGAACGACTGATTACTACGGGTCCAACGACTGATCGGCCACGCCCTCACACCGTCTAGGAGTGCGGGCCGCCTGCCGCCAGACGAGCTTCCCGACGGCGGGCCTGTTCCGGCGGGTCCGGCACCGGCACCGACGCGATCAGCCGCGCCGTGTAGGACGCCGTGGGGCTCCTCAGCACCGCCTCGGCGGGACCGGACTCGACTAGTCGGCCGTTCTGCATCACCGCGATGCGGTCGGCGAGTTCTTCGACGACGGCGAGGTCGTGGCTGATGAACAGGCAGGCGAAGCCGTGTTCGGCCTGCAGTTCGCGCAGCAGTTTCAGGACCCGGGCCTGGACTGACACATCGAGCGCTGAAGTGGGCTCATCGGCGATGACGAGTGCCGGGCTGAGGGCCAGCGCGCGGGCGATGCCGACCCGCTGCCGCTGTCCGCCCGATAGCTGATGCGGGTAGCGATTGCGCAGCGAACGCGACAGGTGAACCTGGTCCAGAAGTTCCTCGACCCGGGCCGCCCGTCCCGCTTTAGAGAGCCCGGTATGTAGCGCCAGCGGTTCGGCGATCGCCTGCCCGACAGGCCAGCGTGGGTTCAACGAAGAACCCGGATCCTGAAAGACCACGCCGACCATTCGGCGTGGCTCACGCAGCCCGCGTTGGGAAAGCCTGGTGATATCGGTGCCAGCCAGCCGGACCGATCCCGAGGTCAGCCGCACCAGGCCGATCGCGGCCTTGCCCAGCGTCGACTTGCCCGAGCCCGATTCGCCGACCAGCCCCACCACCTCGCCCGAACCGACGTCGAGGTCGACCCCGTCGACGGCCCGAAAGGTGCCTTTCCGTCCGGACTTGAACTCGATGGTGGCTGCACACAGCGACAGTGCGGGCACCGGCGCGGGTTCTGGTGCCGGTTCCGGGGCGGGAGCGGGTCCGTCCACCTGCACGCGGCCGGCCCCCAGGTGCGGCACCGCGGCGAGCAGCGAACGCGTGTAGGGGTGCTGCGGATCGCTGAACAAGGTCAACGACGCAGCGGACTCCACCACTGCGCCGTCCTTCATCACCATGATGCGGTCGGCCAGGTCGGCGACCACCCCCATGTCGTGGGTGATCAGCAGGATCGCCGCGTCGACGCGCGCCCGAAGGTCTCGGAGCAGATCCAGGATCTCGGCCTGAACCGTGACGTCGAGGGCCGTCGTCGGTTCGTCGGCGATGAGCAGCGCCGGGTCACAGGCCAGCGCCTGCGCGATCATCGCGCGCTGACGCTGTCCGCCGGACAGCTGATGCGGGTAGTAGTGGATCCGCTTGTCCGGTTCGGGCATCTCCACCAGTTCGAGCAACTCCACCGCACGGGTGCGGGCCACCTTCGACGACACGTCGCGATGCATTCGAATCGCCTCGATGATCTGCCAGCCGATGGTGTACACGGGGTTGAAAGCCGTCATCGGCTCCTGAAACACCACGCCGACCTGCCCGCCCCGGACCGCGGTGAGGGTTCGCTCGTCGGCGTTCACCAGTTCGGAACCGTCCAGTCGGATACTGCCTGATAGCCGGGCGTTGTCTGCCAAGAGTCCCGGAACGGCCATGGCCAGCGTGGACTTGCCCGAACCCGACTCGCCGACCAGGGCCAGCACTTCACCGGGTGCCAGGTCGAGGTCAACCCCGCGCACCGCGGGTACCCAGGTCTTGTCAACGGCGAAATCGACCTGTAGATCGCGGATCTCGAGCAGCGTTCGCGCGACGGTCATGCTCACCGCCGCTTCGGGTCGAGGGCGTCGCGCAACGCGTCGCCGAGCAGGATGAATCCCAGCACCGTCGCCGAGAGGAACAGGGCGGGAAAGAACAGCAGATGCGGCGAGCTGCCGATGAGGGATTGCGCCACATTGATCTGCAGACCCCAGGAGATCTCGGGAGCCTGTAGGCCGATGCCGAGATACGTCAGGGCCGCCTCTGCGGAGATGAAGGTACCGACCGCGATGGTCGCGTAAATCAGTACCGGGGTAAGCGCATTGGGCAGGATGTGACGGAGCAGGATCCGTCCCGACGATGCGCCCATCGCCTGTGCGGCCAACACGTAGTCGGTTCCGCGGATCGATACCACCGAAGAGCGCACCAGGCGCATTGCCGTCATCCAGCCGAACGCCACCAGGGCCAGCGCGACCGTCCACACCGACCGCTCGGCGGAGACGGTCAGCAAGATCAGCGCACCCAGGAACAACGGGATGCCGAAGAACACGTCGGTGACTCGGGCTAGCACCGAGTCCGCCCAGCCACCGAAGTAGCCGGCCAGCGACCCAACCAGTACGCCGATGATCAGCACACCGATGATGGTCAGCACCCCGATGGAGACCGAGGTTCGGGCGCCGTACACCACGTTGGCGTAGTAGTCGCAGCCCTGCAGGTCCATCCCGAACCAGTGAGCCGAGCTCGGCGGCTGCCGGGACAGTGACAGGTCGCAGTCGGTGGGGTCGATGCCCCGTGCGTAGAGCGCCGGGAAGAGCGCCATCGACACCATCACCGTCATGACGGCAAAACCGGTCAGGAACAACGGGTTAGTGCGCAGATACCGCCAGGCGTTGCCCCAAACGCTGGTCTGGGTTACCAGTGGTTCTGGCGTAGTGGCATTCGGATCAGTCATATCGGATCCTTGGATCGATCACCGCGTAGAGCACGTCCACCACCAGGTTGAAGAAGATGTAGAAGAACACCATCAAGGTGACGATGCCGACCACGACCGGGCCCTGCTGCGAGCGAACCGCATCGAAGATGGCTCGGCCCAGGCCCGGCAGGTTGAACACCGACTCGGTGACGATTGCCCCGCCCAGCAATGAGCCGATGTCCGCCCCGATGAAGGTAACCACCGGTATCAGGCTGTTGCGGAAAGCATGTCGGAGGATGATCCGGTTGCGTCCGACGCCCTTGGCTCGCGCGGTGCGGATGTAGTCCGCCGAAAATGCCTCCAGCATGGCCGATCTGGTGAGCCGGGCGACGTACGCCATCGACAGCGAGGCCAATACCAGACCGGGAAGCAGATAGCTGATCCAGCCATCGGCCACCCCGGCGATCGGAAACCAGCCGAGTTTGAAGCCGAAGGCGTACTGCGCGAGGAAGCCAAGTACGAACACCGGGATCGAGACCAGCATGGTGGTGGACACCAGAACCAGGTTGTCGAAGAAGGAGTTTCGTCGCAGCGAGGCCAGGATGCCGGCGGCTATGCCGAACACGGCCTCGAATGCGACCGCGACGATTGTCAGCTTCACGGTCACCGGGAGTCGTTGGCTGATCGTCTCGAGGACGGGGCGGCCGGAGAAGTCGCTGCCGAAGTCGCCGTGCAGCAGCGCCCACAGGTACTTGGCGTACTGGACGGCGAAGGAGTCGTCGAGGTTGTAGTCCGCGCGGATCTGTGCCTGCACCGCCGGACTGAGCGGCCGGTCCCCGGCAAGGGCGCGGACTGGATCCCCCGGCAGCGCGTAGACCATGGCGTAGATCAGCAGAGAGGCGCCGATGAGAATCGGAATGGTCAGGAGCAGGCGACGAAAGATGAAGTGGGTCATGGGATCACGAAGCCTCGTCGGCGTTGTCGCCGGCGACCCGGACGTCCTGCAGTACGATCTCGCCGACGATGTCGAATCCGACGTTGGACACCCGTTTGGTCCAGACTGTTTGGTCCAGGCCGTGGAACAGCGGAGCGGCCGGCAGATCCTCGACGAGGATGTCTTCAGCTTGCTCGTAGGCGACGCTGGCGGCATCGATCGTGGGCGCCCGGTTGCCGGCGGCCAGTGCCGCGTCGAACGCCGGGTTGCTGTAAAAGGTGGTGTTCGAGCCTGCCGGCGCCAGGGCGGCCGTGGCGAACTGCGGAGCCAGAAAGTTCTCGATCGAGGGATAGTCCATGATCCAGGCCAGCCGGAACGGTCCGGTCATCTCCTTGGCGTCGCGCTTGGACAGGAACTCGTTGAACTGCAGGTTGCCGCGCAGCCGGTAGCTAAGCCCAATCTTGCGAAACATGTTGCCCACCGCGGTCATCCAGCCGTCGTGACCAGCACCGGCGTTGAACCAGATCTCCACCGGTGCGGCCATGTCGAAACCGGCTTCGGCAAGCAGGCGCTTGGACTCATCGGGGTTGTATTCGCACCACTGGCCGCATGCGCCGGCCCGGTACCCGATAACCGTTGGCGGGGCGAAGGAATCGGCCGGCACCCTGGTACCCAGGAATATCGCGTCGACGATCGCCTTGCGGTCGATCGCCATCGACAGCGCGCGGCGCACCCGCACGTCGGCGTAGCGCGGGTCATAGAGCGGAAAGCCCAGGCTGGTGATGTCTGGGCTGGGGTACTCGAGGTAGCGGTCCCCGAAGACGTCCTTGGCATTGACATAGGCGTCCGGCGGCAGCGTCCGCAGAATGTCCAGGTTGCCGGCGAGAACATCGGTGTAGGCGGTGGAAAGTTCGGTGTAGACCCGCAGGACCACCCCCCGTGACTGCGCCTTGTCGGGGCCGATGTAGTCGTCGTAGCGGCTCAGGGTGATCCCACGGCCGGGCACCCATTCGGTGTCGGCCCGGAATGGACCGTTGCCGACCGGCCTCTTCCCGAAGGCTGCCGGGTCGGTGTAGAACGCCTCGGGCAGGGGGTCGAATGCGTGGTAGCCGAGGGTGAGCGGATAGATGGCGAACGGCTCGGCGAGAGTCACCTTGATCGTGGTCGGATCCACCGCCCAGAGTCCGGTCATCTCGGTGGCCACGGGCTCTGCGCCGTCTTGCGCCTGCAATTCGTCATAGCCGACGACGTTCGAGAAAAAGTACGAGGCACCCTGGGCGCTGGTGCTCAGGGCGGTGTAGTTCCAGGCGCGCACATAGGATTGCGCGGTCACCGGAGTGCCGTCGTGGAAGGTCCAGCCGGCCTTGAGCTTGATGGTCCAATGGACGTTGTCGGGGGAGCTCACCGATTCTGCGGCGCCGTCATAGGTGACGGCCCTGGTGTCTTTGTCGAAAGTCACGAGCGGCGTCCACACCGCCCCGATGACCTTCGCGCCCTCGCTCTCGGTGGTGTTGCCGGGGACCAGCGGACGTTGCGGCTCTCCGAGATAGACGCTGAACATTCCGGGTGGGGTCGAGGGTGCCGGGGTGCAAGCGGCAACGCCGGCCAGGATCAACGTCATGACCAAGAGCAGCGCTGGGGCCGAGGCGACGCGCCGCCGAGTCACCGGAAACGCCGTTCCTGACGAACCCGTCGCTGGCAGCCCCGTCACTGGAAATCCAGCTCCCTCCTCGAGCGATCCCTGAGCCGTCCACAATGGCACACCTGCGGGCCTGCGGCAGTTCGAAAATCACAATCGAACGGCTCGACCACCACTCGAGAATTATGCGGCGTCGTTGTCCCAGTTGTGTAGGAGTCGTTCGGGGTGGTGAAAGTTGTTGGTGCCGGCTGGTAATGGGAGTTGGGGCGGCGGGATCCATTGGGTTTGGCTGTTGGCGAGTTTCTTCGTTTTCCAGCCTTGGTCGATGAGTTTGTGGTGTGCGGGGCAGGCGAAGGTGAGGTTGTCGATGTTGGTGGGGCCGTCGTTGGCCCAGTCATCGACATGATGAACTTCGCAGAGATATCCGGGTATGTCGCAGTCGGGGTGGCTGCAGCCGCGGTCGGTGGCGTGTAGGACTATGCGTTGATCGGCGCTGGCGACGCGTTTGGTGCGGCCCAGCCACAGCGGCCGCCCGGTCGTCCCGTCGAACAGCGTGAGGTAGTGGTAGGCGTGGGTGGCCATCCGGATCAGCTCGGTGATCGGCAGTCGGGTTCCGGCGGCGGTGATGGCGTGGCCGGTTTTGGTCTGCAGGTCCTGGATGCTGGCGGTGGCGATCACGGTGACCGGTAGCCCGTTGTGGGTGCCGAGTTTAGGGTCGCCGAGTTGTCGGCGTAGCCCTGCGCTCAGGGCGTCGTGTTGGCGTTGGCCTCGGCTGCGGAGATCGCGTTGGGCAGCCGGGTTGGCGGGGTCGGCGAGAGGCTGGTCGCCCAGTGTGGGGGTTTGGTCGGCGGGGTTGCACATTCCGGGTGCGGCGAATTTGGCGAACCAGGCGTCGAGTTCGGCGCGGAGTTGGGGTGTGGCGATGAGTTTGCCGATGCTGGTGCCGTCGGGACGTTGTCCGCCGCACCAGGTGAAGCCGCGTGCGCGGGCGCGGTCGTCGTCGTTGAAGGTGCCGTCAGGGTTGACCCGTATCGCTAATTGGGCGGCGACTTTCTCCAACTGGTCGGGGCGTAGCTGGGCGGCTTGTTCGGCGAGGAATTCCTCGCAGTGGGCTATCACGTCGGGGGCGATGTGTCCGGGTAGGTCGCGCAGGAATTTCTGGATCACGATGAGGTGTTCCTCGCCGAGGATTCCGGCTTGCCATGCTTTGGCTGTTGCGGGCAGCGCGGGTGGCAGCGGCAGGCCAATGAGGGTTGTGCGGGGTGCCAGCTGTTCGGCGTTGCGGACTCGGCGGCGGGCCTCACCCAGACTGATGCGGGTCACGTCGGCGACGGCGTTGTGCAGCAACGGCGGCCCGTCGTCGTCGAGGCTTTTGACAATGGTGTGGAAGGCCGCGACCTGGCGTCGCCGGGCGGTCTCCAGCCGGTCCAGGGCATGCAGCCGGTCGGCCACGCTCAGCGCCCGCACATCGTCCACCGTCAGCGCGGTGACTGCCGAGTCCAAGGCGTCCAACGCGTCGTTCGTACACATGTTCGAATCATATCGCCGAGGTGCGACAAGAATCGCCTTGTCGAGCCTATTTCTGCAGGAATGCTTCGCTGTCCACGATGTCTTCCACTTGGCTCAGCCCGGCCAGGGCAACCGCGACCAGGGCCTCATCACCCGCGTGCATTCGCACGGCGCATTCGAAGACATCCACGACTGTGTTTATCCGTGTGGTCCATGGGTGGCTGTCGTCCAGTGACTCACCGACCTGAGCCAATGTCGCATAGAGCAGGCTTGCCAGCGCCTCGAAGTTCACCTCGGCCACGTCTCAATGCTGCCATCGAATGCCGTCGACTGCCAGGTGAATCGCGGCTGCCTCGCCCAGTCGAGAGCCCGACGCATTCATTCCGCCGCTCCCGCAGGCAGGAAGATTTGCTGAATTCTGTTCCGACACAATGCGATTTCCGATACCACTATGATTCAGCGATGCAGAAGTTCGGGGCGTGGCAAGACGATTTCTATGCCAAGGGCGCCTACAACGAGACGAGCCGCTACCCATTCACGTTCGCTGAACTCGAGCAGCGGGCGGAGAATGCGATGAACCCGTTGATATTTGGCTATGTCCGGGGCGGCGCGGGAGATGAGACCACCCAGGGCCGTAACGTCGCTGGACTGCGGGCCTATGGTCTGGTGCCGCGGACGCTGCGAGATCGGGCGAACCGTGACCTCTCGACCGAGCTGCTGGGCCGTCGCCTGCAGGCGCCGATCTTCATCTGTCCGGTAGGGGTGTTGGGCGCGGTCTATCCGAAGGGTGACCTGGAGATCGCCCAAATGTGTGCCGACCTTGGCATCGCAGGCATGTACTCCACCCTGTCCGAGGCCACGATCGAGGAAATCGCCGAAGCCAGGGGCGATTCACTGGGGATTTTCCAGCTCTATCCATCCAGCGATCGGGAGCTCACCGATAGCTTTGTACGACGGGCTGAGGCCGCGGGATTCGACGGGCTCGCGGTGACTCTCGACGCAGGCAGTCTGGGCTATCGCCCGCGCGACCTCAGTCACGGGTTCACCCCGATGAGGCGGGGCACCTGCCTTGCCAACTACACCTCCGATCCCAGGTTCCTCGAGCTAGCCGGAGTTACGTCGAAAGACGACCTCGGCGCGCTGCGGGCCGGACGAGTGTGGTCGACGTTGTTCTCCGATCCGCACTTCACCTGGGACAATGTCGCGCACATCCGGGAAATGACGTCATTGCCCATTGTTCTGAAGGGCATCTGCGATCCGGAGGACGCGCGGCGGGCGAAAGATGCCGGCGTCGATGTGATCGCGTGCTCCAACCATGGAGGTCGTCAGGCCAACGGCGGCATTCCGGCCATCGAGCATCTGGCCGCCATCGTGGACGCGGTGGACGGACTCCCGGTCACGTTTGACTCCGGCATCCGTGATGGCGTGGACATTCTGCGGGCGGTGGCACTCGGCGCGACCGCGGTAGGGATCGGCCGCCCGTATGTGTACGGGCTGGCGATCGGCGGACGCGAAGGGGCCGCCCATGTTGTTCGGGCGCTTCTCGCAGAGGCCGACCTGACGATGGCGATCGACTGCTACGCCAAGCTGTCGGAGCTGGCTGTTATCCGGGTTCCCGGATACTGATGAATGCCGCCGCCCGGCCAGACTGGTACCGGGGGTTGCATCAGTCGGCCATCGGCGGCGCCGTCGGCGTGGCAATCTTCTCCACATGGAGAACAAGCCGCCGACCGAGACGATCGAGAGCGCACACCGCGCGTGCCTGGGTGCCCTTCCCTTCGACGACACCAGAGATTTCGAGGACGCCGACCGTGGATTCATCGCGGCCATGCAGCCATGCGTGATCAAGGCTGCCGATGGGCGCGTCGTCTGGGATAACGACGTCTACGGGTTTCTGGCCGCAGACGCTCCGCCCACCGTGCATCCCAGTCTGTGGCGGCAGTCGCAATTGGTCGCCAAACAGGGCCTCTACGAGGTGGTCGAGGGTATCTATCAGGTGCGGGGATTCGATCTGTCCAACGTCACCTTCGTCGAAGGGGATACCGGGATCATCGTGATCGATCCGCTGGTGTCCACCGAGACGGCGGCTGCCGCGCTGGCGCTGTACCGGCAGCATCGGGGAAATCGTGCCGTCGCTGCTGTCATTTACACCCACAGCCACGTCGACCATTTCGGCGGCGTACTCGGGGTGACGACACAGGCCGACGTCGACGCAGGAAGGGTCGCGGTACTTGCGCCCGAGGGCTTCACCGAGCACGCGGTTCAGGAGAACGTCTACGCCGGGACGGCGATGGCGCGCCGGGCCGGCTACATGTACGGGGCCGTCCTGGAGCGTGGGCCGCACGGCCAGGTGGGTTGTGGGCTCGGGCAGACCCCGTCGTCCGGCGAAGTGGCCATCATCGTGCCGACCGTCGACATCCGTACAACCGGCGAGAGCCACACGATCGACGGTGTCGTGATCGAGTTCCAGATGGCGCCGGGTACCGAGGCGCCTGCGGAGATGCACTTCTATTTTCCCCGCTTCCGCGCGCTCTGCATGGCCGAGAACGCCACCCACAATCTGCACAACCTACTGACCCTGCGCGGTGCCCTGGTTCGGGATCCGCACGGCTGGGCAGGTTATCTGACCGAGGCCATTGACACCTTCGCCGATCGCGCAGACGTGGTGTTCGCCTCGCACCACTGGCCCACCTGGGGTAAGGAAAGGATCGTCGAATTCCTTTCGCTGCAACGGGATCTGTACGCCTACCTACATGATCAGACGCTTCGCCAGCTCAACCAGGGCTACACCGGCGTCGAGATCGCCGAGAGGTTCTCGCTGCCCCCCGCGCTGGAGAATGCCTGGCACGCCCGCGGTTACTACGGTTCGGTGAGCCACAACGTCAAGGCCGTCTACCAGCGCTACATGGGGTGGTTCGATGGCAACCCCGGGCGCCTCTGGCCACATCCGCCGGAGGCGATCGGCCCGCGTTACGTGGCGGCGATGGGGGGCCTCGACCGCGTCGTCGAGCTTGCTCAGGCGGCTTTCGACGATGGTGATTTCCGTTGGGCAGCAACATTACTCGATCACGCGATCTTCACCGATGAGAACCACTCCGGCGCTCGGCAGCTGTATGCCGACACGCTCGAGCAGCTGGCCTACGGTTCGGAGACCGCCACCTGGCGCAACTTCTTCCTGGCCGGCGCGACCGAGCTGCGCGACGGCAACTTCGGCACGCCGACACAGACCGCGTCGACAACTATGGCAGCCCAGTTGACGCCGGAGCAGATGTTCGACGTGCTGGCGATCAGCGTGAACGGCCCGAAGGCCTGGGAGCTGGATATCGCGATCGACGTCACGTTCTCCGACGTTGCGACCAACTACCGGCTGACGCTGCGCAACGGTGTGCTGGTGTATCGCAAGGTCGCCCCGGAGCCCGGCACGGCGCAGGCCACCGTCACGCTGGTTTCCAAGTCGCGACTGCTGACACTGGCCGCGGGCGACAATGCCTCGCCGGGTGTGGAGATCACCGGGGATGCAGCGGTGCTCAGCGCCTTGGTGGGGGTACTCGATCAGCCAGACCCCGGGTTCAACATCGTCACTCCCTGACGTCCGCGCCGACGCGCGAGACTGAAGATTTCCGTGACGATCCACGCTTTTTTCGCCAATAACTTCAGTTTCGGCGCGGGAAGGGTGGGCGGCGCGCGGGAAGGGTGGGCGGCTCGCGGGAAGGGAGGTGGGACATAGGGTGGCACGGTGCAGCTACTCATGGTCCGGCATGCGTTGCCGTTTCGCAGCGAACTCGGGCAGGGTTCGGACCCCAGCCTGTCCGCTGAGGGCCTCGAGCAGGCAGCCAGACTGCCCATAGCGCTGGCGAGGTTCCCGATCCGGCGTGTGGTGAGCAGTCCGCAGGCGCGCGCCATCCAGACCGCGCAACCGGTCGCCGACGCATTGGGCATCGCGGTCGAGGTCGATGACAGGTTCGCCGAGTATGACCGTCACCTTTCGCAATACATCCCAATCGAGCAGATCGCGACGGAGAATCCCGAGGAGATGAAGCGCCTGATCGATGGCCACCTTCCCAGCGGGGTCGACGAAGGCGAGTTCCTCGCGCGGGTCACCGACGCCGTCGACGATCTGGTGGCAGCGGCCAACCACGAAGACACCGTCGCGGTCTTCAGCCACGGCGGGGTGATCAACGTCGCGCTGCACCGAATTCTGGGTACCCGCCGGCTGCTGTCGTTCCATGTCGACTATGCGTCGGTGACCCGGCTGCTGTCGTCGCGCACCGGAAAGCTGGCGGTGGCAGGCGTCAACGCGACCGAGCATGTGTGGGATCTGTTGCCCCGGAACCAGATGGTAAACAGGTCCCGTGACTGACCTCGAGGGCCTCGACCTGATCGCGCTGGATCGACACCTGCGCGAGGCCGGTATTCCGCGGACCGGCGAGTTGCGGGCCGAACTCATCTCCGGTGGACGGTCCAATCTGACGTTCGCGGTATCCGATGACGCGTCCCGCTGGGTGCTACGCCGTCCACCGCTGCACGGTCTGACCCCGTCGGCGCACGATATGGCTCGGGAATATCGGGTGGTGGCAGCACTCGCCGGCACGTCGGTGCCGGTCGCCCCCGCGGTGACGATGAGCAATGACGACTCGGTGCTGGGTGCGCCGTTCCAGATGGTGGAATACGTACCGGGACGGGTGATTCGAACCAGCAGGGAGCTCGCGGCGCTCGGCGACCGGGCCACCATCGAGGCCTGTGTCGATGAGCTCATCAAGGTCCTCGCCGAACTGCACTCGGTGCACCCGGACTCGGTCGGGCTCGGTGATTTCGGCAAGCCCAACGGCTATCTCGAGCGTCAGGTGCGGCGCTGGGGCTCGCAATGGGATCTGGTCAAGCGCGCCGACGACGCGTGCGACGCCGACGTGGCCAGGTTGCACGCGAAGCTCGCGGAGGCGGTTCCGCCGCAGAGTCGCACCGCGATCGTGCACGGTGACTATCGGATCGACAACACCATCCTGCACGAGGAAGACCCCGCGAAGGTGGTCGCGGTGTTGGACTGGGAGTTGTCCACCCTGGGTGACCCGCTCAGTGATGCCGCGCTGATGTGTGTGTACCGTCACCCGACCTTCCGCCTGGTGAATTCGGACGCCGCCTGGGCCTGCGAGTTGATTCCGGCCGCCGACGAGCTGGCCCATAAGTATTCACTGGCTGCCGGCCAGTCACTGGACCACTGGGATTTCTACATGGCGCTCGCCTATTTCAAACTGGCAATCATCGGCGCGGGCATCGCCTACCGGGCACGGGAGGGCGGCGGGGCCGAGGCTGCCGACAGGCTGGCGGACGCTCTCGCGCCGTTGATCGCGGCGGGGCTGGCCGAGCTGTCCTGACTAGCGCCCCACCTGCCCACAGGGTCAAGCCCGCGACTGCCCCGGAAGGTTAGCCCTGGCGGTTCAATGCCGGGCGGGTCAAGCCCAGGAGCTTCACCCGCGCGAGGGCTGCGTCGGTGGACGGGTAAGCCCGGCCTGGAAGTTCCTCTTCGCCGCGCGTCGCAGCTGGAAGATGCGCACCGCACCGACTGCGACGGTCAACAGCCCGCCGGCCACCGCGGCGGCCAAAATGGCAACCCCCAATGGCAACGACCAGTGCCAGCCCAGGAACTCGAACTGGGTCGACTCGGTGTTCTGCGCGATGAAGATCAGCAGCACGATCAGGATGAGGAATCCCGCGACGAGCGATACCCATAGTGCTGCGGCCCGGGTGAACGTCACCGCCGACTCGGGCTGCTTGGTTCCGGTGGGCGGCTTACCCGCGCGCGATGTCCCCCCGGGCGGGTTAGGCGATTCGGACGTCGAGGGCAGATCTGGCGTCCCGGATCGATCGCTGTTCATATGTAGATAATTCCCCTTTCGTCAGTTGAATGAAACCACCGCGCCGGTCACGATAGGGTCACCTCAACCCTCTTCCCAGATTCGTCTAAGGAAAGGACATTCGCGTGCCCAGCCCCCGGCGGACCCTGCGAACCCGAAACGGTGCCGTGCGCGCTGTTCTGCTGCTGTTGTTCGCGTTGGCTATCTCAGCCTGTGGCAGTGCGAACCCGCTGGGTGGTGGCGAGGTTTCCGGCGATCTGAAGTCGATCGTGGTGGGGTCCGCGGATTTCCCGGAATCGAAGATCATCGCCGAGATTTATGCGCAGGCCTTGGAGGCCAACGGTTTCACCGTGGGCCGGCAGTACGGGATCGGCAGCCGCGAAACCTACGTCCCTGCAGTGCAGGATCACTCGATCGACCTGATTCCCGAATACACCGGAAATCTGCTCCAGTACTTCGACTCAGAGTCGACAGCGACTACCCCCAACGATGTTCTGCTGGCGCTGTTTCGGGTGCTGCCCGGTGACCTGTCGATTCTGAACCCGTCGCCGGCGGAGGACAAGGACACCGTTGCCGTCACCCAGGAGACGGCCCACCGGTGGAACCTGACCACTATCGGCGATCTGGCAGCGCATTCGGCCGATGTCAAATTCGGTGCGCCATCCGAGTTTTTGAACAGGGCCGAGGGGATGCCGGGCCTGAAAGAGAAGTATGGACTGGACGTGCCGGAAAAGAATTTCGTCGCGATCAGTGACGGCGGCGGCCCGGCTACGGTGCGCGCGTTGACCGACGGTACGGTGACAGCCGCCAACATTTTCAGCACATCGCCGGCAATCGCCCAGAACGACCTGGTGGTGCTTGGGGATCCGAAGAACAACTTCCTGGCGGCCAACGTGATTCCGTTGGTCAGCTCGCAGAAGAAGTCCGACGAATTGAAGACGGTGCTGGATGCCGTATCTGCCGAACTCACCACCGAGGACCTGATCAGGCTGAATACCGAAACGACCGGCAACTCCGGTGTCAATCCCGATGAGGCTGCACGGAACTGGGTACGGGACAACGGCTTCGACAAGCCAGTCAAGCCGTGAGCAGAAGCCGTGAACGGGCATCGTGAGCAGAACGGGGTCGCGATGATCGAATTCGCCAGCATCACAAAGAAGTATCCGGATGGCACGGTCGCCGTCGATGACCTCGACCTGTCCGTACCGGAGGGAACCCTGGTTGTGTTCGTCGGCCCATCCGGCTGCGGCAAGACGACGTCGATGCGGATGATCAACCGGATGATCGAGCCGACGTCGGGAATACTGACGGTCAACGGGGAGGACGTTACCGAGGTCGATGCGGTGAAGTTGCGGCTGGGGATCGGCTATGTCATCCAGAGCGCCGGCTTGATGCCGCACCAGCGAGTGGTCGACAACGTCGCGACAGTTCCTGTGCTGAAGGGCCAGTCGCGGCGGGCGGCCCGTAAGTCGGCGCTTGAAGTACTGGAACGGGTGGGGCTGGACCCTAAGCTGGCCGACCGCTACCCGGCCCAACTCTCGGGCGGGCAACAGCAGCGAGTCGGAGTGGCCCGCGCGCTGGCCGCCGATCCGCCGATACTGCTGATGGACGAGCCGTTCAGTGCCGTCGACCCGGTGGTACGCGAGGAGTTGCAGACCGAAATCCTGCGTCTGCAAAACGATCTGCATAAGACCATCGTCTTCGTGACGCATGACATCGACGAGGCGATCAAGATCGGTGACCGGGTTGCCGTTTTCGGACGAGGCGGGGTGCTGCAGCAGTACGACGAGCCCAAGCGATTACTGTCCAATCCGGCAAACGATTTCGTGGCAGGCTTCATCGGCGCAGACCGCGGCTACCGGGGTTTGCAGTTCCGGCACGCCACCGGCCTCCCGATGCACGACCTCCGGACGGTGGCCGAGCGCGAGATCGACGCCCTGCAACTGGGCGGCGGTGAGTGGGCGCTGGTGACCAAGCCCGACGGCACTCCCTACGGTTGGATCGATGCCGCGGGGGTTGATCTGCACCGCTCGGGAAATGCGCTGTACGACAGCACTACTGCCGGGGGTTCACTCTTTCGCCCGGACGACTCGCTGCGCCAGGCGCTGGACGCGGCATTGTCGTCGCCGTCCGGGCTCGGCGTCGCGGTCGCAGCCGACGGCAAACCGATCGGCGGGGTGCTGGCCGATGACGTGCTCGACGCGCTGAAGAGCCAGCGGTCAACCCGATGACGTACCTGCTGAACAATCTCGACGCGGCTTGGGCGCTGACCCTTATCCATATTCGACTGTCCCTGATCCCGGTGCTGCTTGGGTTGCTGATCGCGGTGCCCCTGGGTGCGCTGGTGCAGCGGACGACGCTGGCCCGCAGGCTGACGACCGTAACCGCGAGCATCGTCTTCACGATTCCGTCGCTTGCGTTGTTCGTGGTGCTGCCGTTGATCATTCCGACCCGCATTCTGGACGAGGCCAACGTCATCGTCGCGTTGACGCTGTACACCACCGCGCTTTTGGTACGTGCGGTGCCCGAGGCGCTGGACGCGGTTCCGGAGCCGGTGCGCGATGCCGCCACGGCTGTGGGCTACCGTCCGCTGACAAGGATGCTCAAAGTCGATCTGCCGCTGTCTGTTCCCGTTCTGGTGGCCGGCGTGCGAGTGGTTGCGGTGACCAACATCTCGATGGTTTCGGTCGGCTCGGTGATCGGTATCGGCGGATTGGGAACCTGGTTCACCGAGGGCTACCAATCCGACAAGAGCGGTCAGATCGTCGCAGGAATCATTGCGATCTTCGTGCTGGCCGTCGTGGTGGACACGCTGATCATGTTGGTGGGCAAGGCAATGACGCCGTGGGCCAGAGCGCAGACGCGGACTCCGCGCGCTTCTCGCCGGCTGCTGGGGGCTTCCGGATGAATTTTCTTCAACAGGCGCTGTCGTTCATTTTCACCGCGACTAATTGGGCGGGCCCTTCGGGCCTGGGTGCACGTATCGCCGAACACCTTCAGTACACGGTCATCGCGGTGTTTTTCTCGGTGCTGATCGCCGTCCCGGTCGGGATGCTGATCGGCCATACCGGACGCGGCACGTTCATCGTCGTCACCGGGGTGAACGCGCTGCGTGCGCTGCCTACGCTCGGCGTGCTGCTGCTCGGTGTGCTGCTGTGGGGGCTCGGCCTGGTCCCCCCGACCGTGGCGCTGATGCTGCTGGGGATCCCGCCACTGTTGGCCGGCACCTATTCCGGAATCGCAAACGTCGATCGGGCCGTGGTGGATGCCGCCCGGGCGATGGGGATGACCGAAGCCCGGATTCTGCTCCGGGTCGAGACGCCCAACGCGCTGCCCCTGGTTCTGGGCGGGTTGCGCACCGCCTCCCTGCAGATAGTCGCGACGGCTACCGTCGCCGCGTACGCCAGCCTGGGCGGGCTTGGCCGTTACCTCATCGACGGCATCAAGGTGCGGCAGTTCCACATCGCTCTGGTGGGGGCGCTGATGGTGACTGCGCTGGCACTGATTCTGGACGCGGCACTGGCGTTCGCCGTGTGGGCCTCGGTGCCGGGAAGCGGTCGTCTGCGTAAGGTCCGTCGGATACCGCAGCCGCTGCTCGGCGACGAGGTTGCGCTCGAATCGGGTTCCCTAAAGAGCGGACAACACAATTCGCTCTCGAGTGGCCGAGCCCGTTTCGATCGGGGTGACCGTTCCCCTACGGTAGAGGAGTGAGTGAAGCCGATCGCGCTGACGCGAGCAGTCCCAGCGCACCCGCCGAGCCGAAGGGCCCTTGGCCGGCCATCCTGACGTGGCGCGCGCACGACGAACCACGCATGGAGTCCGCGCGGGTACAAGTCGCCGGTGGTCGAGTGAAGGCGTACGGCAGGATCGTGGCGGCCCACACGCCGTCACACCCGGCATTCAGCGCCTCCTACGACTTGATCACCGACGAGGCCGGAGCGACCAAGCGGCTGTCGCTGACCGTCACCCTTGCCGAGCGTGAGCGTCAAATCTCGATCGCGCGCGACGAGGAGAACATGTGGCTGGTTCAGGAGCGGACCGGCCAGAGCAGCAGGTCCGCGTTCGACGGTGCGCTCGACGTCGACGTGATCTTCAGCCCGTTCTTCAATGCGCTGCCGATCCGTCGCACCGGTATCTACCGGGAGAACGCCGGCTCGGTCACCGTGCCGGTCATCTACCTCCGCGTGCCCGAACTGGCGTACGAGGTCGCGACTATCAGCTACACCTCGACGACAGACGGTATCGCGTTGAACTCACCGGTGGCTCAGACGACCGTGCAGGTCGACTCCGAAGGCTTCATCCTCGACTATCCCGGGTTGGCAGAGCGGATCTGATCACGCCGCCCGAACGGCCGGCGGTGGCCAGTTCCTCGCGCCAACCATCGGCGCCGACGACCGTCGAAAGGATGTCGGGGCGGCTCAGGTTGTCGTATCGGCCGCGAGCGGCATAGCCGGCCTCGACAAGTTCTGCCACCGACCCGCTCGCGGCAAGGCGGTCCCGGGCGTCACCGAGCAGTTGCAGGGTCTCCCCGAGCGCCGTCACCAGATGCGCTGAGTTTGCTTCGCACATCGCCCGAACCAGGTCCGGTTTCGTCGCCGCCACCCTCGTACCGTCGCGGAAAGATCCGGCCGCCAGCGGGAGCGCCAGTGGGACGTCGTCGGCAATGACCGCTAGTGCTTCGGCGAGCATATGCGGCAGGTGCGAGATGGCCGCCACGGCCGCGTCGTGCTCGTCGGAGCGTGCCGGAACGACGACCGCCCCGCAGTCCAGAGCCAGGTTCATCACTTCGATCCACACCTTGGGATCGACGTGATCGTCGACGCTCACCACCCACGGCGCGTCCACGAATAGCCGGCCGGACCCGGCGGTCCACCCCGAATGTGCGGTACCGGCCATCGGATGCCCGCCCACAAATTGAGCCAGCAGCCCGGCCCTGGAGACCTCCGCGAGAACGGCGGCCTTGACGCTGACCACGTCGGTCAACGGGCACTGCGGTGCGCGGTCGCCGACCTGCCTCAGCATCGACGCCAGCGCTGGCATCGGCACCGCCAGCACGATAAGCGCCTCGGTGGCCGCCGCCCGGGACAGTGCCTGTTCGAGCTCGGCGGTGGCGTCGAAACCGTCCGACCGCGCAGCCTGCACTGGGTCCGAGGATCGGTTGTAGCCGAAGACCTCCCTACCGGCCGCCGCGGCGGCGCGCATGACCGAGCCGCCGATCAGGCCGAGCCCGAGCACACACACCGGTGTCTTCACCACCTCCCAAGGTTGGCACATCGACCTCCGCCCAGGTTGCGGGGTCTGGCTGGACTTGCTGGTCAAGCCCATTGCGGGGGACTACCGTGAACGCTCATGGGAGCGCAGAGTGCACAGCCGAACAAGCGGGCGGGGAACAAGCCCGACGGCTTCGGCGTCGCCGTGGTGCGCGAGGAAGGCAAGTGGCGGTGCGCTCCGATGCAGGCGGCGGCCCTGACCAGTCTTGCTGCCGCCGAGAGCGAGTTGCGCGAGTTGCGCAGTGCAGGAGCGGTTTTCGGACTTTTGGATATCGACGACGAATTCTTTGTGATCGTTCGGCCGGCACCGTCGGGAGCCCGGTTGCTGCTGTCCGACGCCACCGCGGCGCTGGACTACGACATCGCGGCCGAGGTTCTGGAGAAGCTGGATGCCGATATCGATGACGAGGAACTGGAACGCGCGGACCCGTTCGAGGAAGGCGACCTGGGTGTATTGGCCGACATCGGGCTGCCCGAGGCGGTGCTGGCGATAATCCTCGATGAAAGCGATGACCTCTACGCCGACGAGCAGATCGGCCGGATTGCCCGGGAGATGGGTTTCGCCGACGAGTTGGCGGCGGTGCTCGATCGTCTGGGACGGTGATCGACGAAGATCTGATCCGGCGGGCCCTGTCCGCCGCTCGCGAGGCGGGACCCCGTGACGTGCCGATCGGCGCGGTCGTCGTCGCCGCCGACGGGACAGAGCTGGCCCGCACCGCCAACGCCCGTGAAGAACTCGGCGATCCCACCGCGCATGCCGAAATCCTGGCGTTACGCGCGGCGGCTCGGGCGGTGGGCGATGGCTGGCGGCTGGAGGGGGCCACGCTGGCAGTGACGGTGGAGCCCTGCACGATGTGCGCGGGCGCATTGGTGATGGCCCGGGTGGCGCGGGTGGTGTTCGGGGCGTGGGAGCCGAAGACCGGCGCCGTTGGTTCGTTATGGGACGTGGTGCGCGACCGGCGGCTGACGCATCGGCCGCAGGTTCGCGGGGGAGTGCTGGCTTCCGAATGCGCCGGCCTGCTGGAGGAGTTCTTCGTCCGTCAGCGCTGACGGTTTGGGTTGTCGCCCTCGGGGTCGGTAGGCTGCCTCCCGGTGGCGTGTCCGAGCGGCCTAAGGAGCACGCCTCGAAAGCGTGTGACGGGTAACCCCCGTCCGAGGGTTCAAATCCCTCCGCCACCGCCAAGCGTCCCGAGACTGATTCCAGAGCCGTCGAGACTGAGGATTTGCGCGTCCGAAGGCGAAAATCTCGCCGGAATGCTCAGTTTCGACGAGGCTCCACGGTGACCTTGATCGCCTCGCCGGACTTGACGATCTGGAAGGCGTCCAGCACCTCGTCGAGGGGGATTTGGCGCGTTATCAGGTCCTTGACCGGAACCTGGCCGGTGGAGATGTACTCCAGCGCACGCTTGTTGTGCTCTGGCGCCGAGCCGTTGGCGCCGTGGATATGCAACTGGCGGTAGTGCACGAGGTTCGAGTCACAGGTGATGGTGGGATCGGTCTTGGGTAGGCCGCCGAAGAACGAGATGCGACCGTTGCGCGCCGCCATCGCGATGGCCTGCTCCTGAGCGACGTTGGCAGCGGTGGCGGTGATCACCACATCCGCGCCTCGGCCCCCGGTCAGCTCCATGATCTTCTCGACCACGTCGACCTCGGCGCCGTTGATGATCTCATCAGGTGCGACTGCGTCGGCGGACATCTGCAGCCGAGGGCCGTTGACGTCCACCAGGTAGACGGGGCCGCAGCGGTGCACCCCGCGGGCGATCCGGATGTGCATGCAGCCGATCGGGCCTGCGCCGAATACCACGACGGTGTCGCCCTCCTCAATGCCCAGCAACTCCTGGGCATTGATGGCGCAGGCGAACGGCTCGGCGGCGGACGCCTCGTCGTAGCCGACGTTGTCCGGAATGCGGTTCAGGCCATCGACTTTGAGAACCTGCCGCGGAACGATCATGTATTCGGCGAAGCCGCCGTCGTACTGATACCCCATTGACGTCTGGTTCTGGCATACCGCCATCCAGCCCTTGCGGCATTCGTAGCAGTCCCCGCAGGGCACCGCGGCGATGACCTGGACGCGGTCGCCCACCTGCCAGTCACTGCCGTAGGTGGAATTCACCTCTGCCCCGACCTCGACGATTTCGCCTGCGATCTCGTGGCCGATCGTGCGGGGCGGGGTGAGGTTCTGGTGGCCGTTGTAGAAGATCTTCACGTCGGTGCCGCAGGTCGAGCAGTTGCGGACCCGCAGTTTGACCTCGTCGGGGGCGCAGGCGGGCTCGGGCACATCCTCCAGCCGGACATCCTCGGGTGCATAGAACCGCAATGCCTTCATGTGGGTGATCCTCTCGAGTCCGCTGGTGCTCCTGGTGGCACTCTAACCGCTATACGGGCATAAAACCACACCAAGTGCTGACCGAATATGACTAATTACTTGTGATTATGCCCGTTTATGCGGTTAAATGACAGTTGTGACCGCTGTCACAGACGCCGACCCGTGAGAATCGAGGACTCAAGATGTCAGCACCAGCCGTTCCGCAGGATTCGCCGCCGCGGGCAGGGGTGCGATTGCGTGTGCAGAAGCTGGGCACCGCGCTGTCGAACATGGTGATGCCCAACATCGGCGCGTTCATCGCCTGGGGCCTGATCACCGCGCTGTTCATCAAGGAGGGCTGGCTGCAGGCCCTGTTCGCCGGCTTGCAGGATCCCGACGGTTGGGTGGCAAAGATCGGCGGCTGGGGGGCGTACGAGGGCGCCGGCATCGTCGGCCCGATGATCACCTACCTGTTGCCGATCCTGATCGGTTACACCGGCGGCCGGATGGTCCACGGCAATCGTGGCGCCGTGGTGGGTGCGATCGCCACAATAGGCGTGGTCACCGGGGCCGATGTACCGATGTTCATGGGCGCCATGATCATGGGTCCGCTAGGCGGCTGGTGCATGAAGAAGCTCGACGCGCTGTGGGAGGGCAAGATCCGTCCCGGCTTCGAGATGTTGATCGACAACTTTTCGGCGGGGATCCTGGGGGTGTTCCTTGCCATTTTCGGCTTCTTCGGCATCGGTCCGATCGTCTCGTCGTTCACCCGACTGGCCGGCAACGCGGTGGACTTCCTGGTGGCCAACAACCTTCTCCCGCTCACCTCGATCCTGATCGAACCGGCCAAGGTGCTCTTCCTCAACAATGCGATCAACCACGGGGTGCTCACACCGCTGGGCACCACGCAGGCGTTGGAGACGGGCAAGTCGATCCTGTTCCTGTTGGAGGCCAACCCCGGTCCTGGTCTCGGACTCCTGTTGGCCTACATGGTGTTCGGCCGAGGCATCGCTCGTGCATCGGCACCGGGCGCGGCCGTGATCCAGTTCTTCGGCGGCATCCACGAGATCTACTTCCCCTACGTCCTGATGAAGCCCAAGTTGATCCTCGCCACCATCCTCGGCGGGATGACCGGAGTTTTTGTCAACGTGCTGTTCGGGTCGGGACTGCGAGCGCCCGCCGCACCTGGATCCATCATCGCGGTCTACGCGCAGACCGCCAGTGGCAGCTATATCGGGGTGACGTTGTCGGTGTTTGGTGCGGCCGCGGTGTCGTTCGTGGTTGCCTCGCTGCTGCTGAAGACCGATCGAGCCACCGACGAACCGGACCTTGCCGCGGCCACTGCCGGGATGGAGGCGCTCAAAGGTAAGAAGTCCAGTGTCGCTTCGACATTGGTGGGGCAGGGCGGAACCGGCGTGGGAAACGCAACCAGGACAATCAAAACCATCGTGTTCGCCTGCGATGCCGGTATGGGATCGTCGGCGATGGGTGCATCAGTGTTGCGCCGAAAGATCCAGAAGGCAGGCTTCGGCCAGGTCAAGGTCACCAACTCGGCGATCTCCAACTTGAGCGACACCTACGATCTTGTTGTCTCCCACCGTGATTTGACCGACCGCGCCCGGCAGAAGACGCCGTCGGCGGCCCATGTATCCGTCGACGATTTTATGACCAGCCCTCGTTACGACGAGATCGTCGAGCAGCTTGCTTTGATAAACGGCGACGGTGTCGTACCGTCACCGGAAGAGACGCCCGTCGGTGATGCGCCCGCCGAGAAAGCCACCGCCGCAGACGTGTTGGCGCTGGAATCGATCGTGCTGAATGGCGCAGCGCGCACGGTGTCAGAGGCAATCAACGAAGCCGGTCGGTTGCTGGTCAGCGCCGGAGCGGTCGAGCCGGCCTACGTCGATGCCATGCATGCGCGGGAGCAGTCCATCTCCACCTACATGGGAAACGGGCTGGCGATCCCGCACGGTACGAACGACGCCAAGGACACCATCCGCCGGACCGGGCTGTCATTTGTCCGCTACCCCGAGCCGATCGACTGGAACGGCAAGCCCGCCGAGTTCGTCGTCGGCATTGCTGGGGCTGGCAAGGACCACATGGCGCTTTTGACCAAGATCGCCCAGGTCTTCCTGAAAGCCGAACACGTCGCGCGGCTGCGCGAGGCTCGAACGACCGAGGAGATCAAGACGATCCTCACCAGCGGTAACGATTAACCGAGAAGTTCGGTCGCGGATTCCGACGCCAGGCAAAGCCGCATCGTGGAGTTCGCGCGCACCCGCGGGCGGAGCGTGTGTTGTTGGATGCTTGATCGGACAATCGGCCCCCGCCCGCGCCGCAAGGACGTATGGTCTCATGTCATGAAGGCGCTGGTAAGGGTGTTGTCCGCGGGATTGATGTCGGGCCTGGTGTCGGTGGGAGGTCTGGTCGGGGCACAGTCCGCCGGCGCCGACGATCTGGGTTTCCTGGTGAACGTCTTCCAGATGAATGCGTTCCCGTTCCCGAACGCCGACACCACGCTGGCTTATGGCCGGTCCATCTGCACCCGGGTGGAGACCAAAATGAGCTACGCCGAACTGATCGGCCAGGTCAGGGCCGAACTCCAGACCAACGAATTCTTGGCTGGGTACCTGATCAGCCAGGCCGCCGAGGAGCTGTGCCCGGAGCAGATCTGGCAGCTGCGGCAGTCGGCAGCCGGCTACAAACCCGCCTGAGGGTTAACCCCGGCACCGGGTGAAAACCGGCAACGGGTGGGAAATCGCCTCCACCCGTAGCCGGTTCGTCGCCGCTAGGGGCAGGACACCTCGATCTCGAAGGGCTTGTTCACCGGCTGCATCGGGTTGGCCATGTCGACGCCCGTCGCGGTTCCGGTGATCTTGTAACGCTTGCCGTCCTTCTCGGCCTTGGCTTCGCCCTGGCCGGAGCCGCTCTGATAGCCAAGCGTGACACCGTTGACGTTGCCCAGACCGACCGACTGAACAGTGGGATCGTCGCCGCTGCTGACCACGACACCGATACCCGTGGTGGCATCGCCGATGGCGATGTTGGTGTTGCCGCCCATTTCGCCGCAGACGACGGTGCCTTGAACCTCTTGGTCCTGGCCGTCGATCTTGACGGTGGCCTTACCGTCGGCCTCGGCGACCGCCGTGGTGGGTCCCGACGTATCGGAGCCCTTGTTCGACGAACAGCCCGACAGGCCGGCGATGACGATCGCCGCACCGCCGATGGCTACCACGATTCCACGATTCACCACGGTTCTCCTTTTGTTGTTGTGTGGTCCTGCTGTTGTGTGGTCCGCCGAGAGCGACGAACCATCTCCAGCAGTATGGTCGGCGGTCCGGAAGCGGACGTGCCGAATCAAAGAAAATCCGCAGTTGGGCCGGTTAGCAGGAGACCTTCAGCTGGAACGAGCCCGGCGCGCGGAAGCTGGGGTTAGCGGTTTCGAAGCCGTCGGCCGTCCCGCTGATATCGAAGGTCCGGTCCTGCATCGTCACGCTCGCCTCGCCACCCAGACCGGTGTTGTAACTGCCGGTGTAACCGCTCAGATCCTGGATCCGCACGATCCGGACGACCTGCTTGTCCTCGGCCCAGATCATGGCGAACATCCCGGCGTCCTGCGATCCGGTTTCGATCATGGTCATCGGTCCGATGGTGCGGCACTGCACCGACTTGGTGGTGCCGGCGTCCGCGCCGTTGACCGTCATCTGCGCCGTCCCCGCGGCCAGGCCGCCCGGCGGTGGCTGGTACTCGTCAGGTGCTGAGGAGCACCCGGCGACGGTGAGAGTGGTTGCGGCGACCAGAGCGGTGAGGGCCCATCGTGTGATCACAGTGCAGAATCTACGACGTGAGCGACCCGTTTTTCAGTGTTCCGAGCTTTCGCGTCGAAGCCGAACTTCCCGGGCGGCGCGGCCGGGCGGGCGTTCTGCGTACTCCGCACGGTGAAATCCGCACCCCGGCGTTCGTCGCGGTCGGCACAGCAGGCACGGTCAAAGCGGTCCTTCCCGAGACAATGAAGGAGCTCGGCGCCCAGGCAGTGCTCGCGAACGCCTACCACCTGTATCTGCAGCCGGGCCCGGATATCGTCGCCGAAGCCGGTGGCCTGGGCGCCTTCATGAACTGGCAGGGGCCGACCTTCACCGACAGCGGGGGGTTCCAGGTGCTGTCACTGGGCGCCGGTTTCCGCAAGGTGCTGTCTATGGACGCCGAACGGGTGCAAACCGATGACGTCATCGCCGAGGGCAAAGAGCGGCTCGCCGAGGTCGACGACGACGGGGTGACGTTCCGCTCGCATCTCAACGGCTCTGTCCACCGATTCACCCCCGAGGTGTCGATCGGCATCCAGCACAAACTCGGTGCGGACATCATCTTCGCCTTCGACGAGCTGACCACCCTGGTCAACACCCGGGGCTACCAGGAACGCTCGGTGCAACGCACGCACGCGTGGGCGGTGCGATGCCTTGCCGAGCATCATCGATTGTCGGCGCTGCGCTCCGGCCGGCCACCGCAGGCGCTGTTCGGGGTGGTGCAGGGGGCGCAGTACGAAGACCTGCGCCGACGGGCCGCCCGTGGTTTGCGGACGATCGGCGATTCGCCCGGGCCTGCGGAGGGGCTGAGCTTCGACGGGTACGGAATCGGGGGAGCGCTGGAGAAGCAGAACCTGGCCACCATTGTCGGCTGGGTGTGCAGCGAGCTTCCCGAGGAGAAGCCACGTCATCTGCTGGGCATCAGTGAACCCGACGATCTGTTCGCGGCTGTGGAGGCGGGCGCGGACACCTTCGACTGCGTATCGCCGTCCCGGGTGGCCCGGAATGCGGCGGTGTATTCGGTGACGGGCCGGTACAACATCACCGGCTCGCGCTATCGCCGCGACTTCACCGCCCTGGACGCCGAGTGCGACTGCTACACCTGCGCCAACTACACCCGCGCTTACCTGCACCATTTGTTCAAGGCCAAAGAGATCCTGGCGGCCACCCTGTGCACGATCCACAACCAGCGGTTCATCGTCCGGCTGGTCGACGACATCCGGGAGTCGATTGGTACCGGCACATTCGACGAGCTGCGCGAACACGTCCTCGGCCGCTACTACGCCGCGCGATCTTGAACCGCACGGTCTGGAGACTGTGCACAATACGTTGATGACGACCTCCTCCGGGGACCCGCGGTCTCTGCTCGCGCAATTGATCGATCCCGCCCACCGGGCCGATCCGTATCCGGTGTACCGGAAGATTCGTGAGCTGGGCCCGGTGTCCATGCCCGAGAACAACCTCACGCTGTTCTCGTCCTTTGTTCACTGCGAGGAGGTGCTCCGCCATCCGTCCGCCTCCAGCGACCGGATCAAGTCCACCGTCGGGCAGCGGATGATCTTCGGACCGCCATCGTTCCTTTTCCTCGACCCGCCGGACCACACCAGACTGCGGCGGTTGGTGAACAAGGCGTTCGTCCCAAAAGTGGTCAAGGCGCTCGAACCGGACATTGCGGCGCTCGTCGACGGGTTGCTACGGGACGCCGAAAGCACCTCGGAGCCCTTCGAAGCGATCTCAGGGCTCGCGTACCCGCTACCGGTCGCGGTGATCTGCCGTCTCCTGGGTGTCCCGTTGGCGGATGAACCGGAGTTCAGCGCGGCCTCGGCACTGCTCGCCCAATCACTCGATCCGTTCATCTCAGCGACGGGTATCTCAGTGGCCGGGGCTGCCGACGGCGGATTCGAGAAGCGCCAGCAGGCTGGTCTGTGGCTGCGTGACTACCTCCGTGAGCTGATTGCGCGACGTCGTCGCGATCCGGGCGACGACCTGATGTCGGGGCTGATTCACGTAGAGGAGTCCGGTGACCATCTCACCGAAGAAGAGATCGTCGCCACCTGCAATCTGTTGCTGATCGCCGGGCACGAGACGACGGTCGGCCTGATTTCGAACGCGATTCTGGCGCTGCTGCGCGACCCGGAGCAATGGGCGAAGCTGGCGGCGGACCCGGCGAGGGCATCCGCGGTGATCGAAGAGACGCTGCGCTACGACCCGCCGGTGCAGCTGTTGCGAAGGATCGCCGGTGCGGACATGGCGATCGAGAGTCTGACCATTCCGAAGGGGGACAACATGCTGTTGCTGTTGGCCGCTGCGCACCGCGACCCGGATGCTTTCGATAATCCGGACCGCTTCGATCCCGACCGCGCCACGACACGACATTTGGCGTTCGGCAAGGGCCCACACTTCTGCGTCGGGGCTCCGCTGGCGCGGCTGGAGGCTACCGTCGCGTTGACGGCGTTGACGGCGCGATTCCCGCACGCGGCGCTGGCGGACATTCCGACCTACAAGGAAAACGTCACATTGCGTGGGATGTCCTCGCTGCCGATTGCGTTGAGCGGCCCGCGCAGCTAGCGACTACTTCGCGATCGCGTCGATGACCTCTTGCGCGGCACGCTCGCCCGCCTCCACCGCCCCCTCCATGTAGGCGCTCCAGAAGGTGGAGGTGTCCGTCGAGGCCCAGTGGATCGCACCGATCGGCGGCGCCAGCGCCGGACCGTAGGTGGTCCACACCAGGGGACCCATGTTGGCGTTGTAGCAGCCGCGGGTCCATTGCCGGCTTCCCCACTCGCCGTCGACGTAATACACCGGTTTGGCCGCCTTGTCGCCGTAATGGCGCACCAACTCGGCGGTCAGCGCCGCACGCCGATCCTCCTGCGGCAGCTCCCCGTAAGTGCGGGCCTGCTCACCCTCCAGGAACATCAGAATGACCCCGCGGTCGTCGCCGGGCATGCAGGTGTCGTTGGACATTCTGGCCGGGCCGACATCCGAGATCAGCTGCCCGTTGAGTCCGTCGGCGCGCCAGAAGGGTTCGTCGTAGACGAAGAATGCCTTCATCGACGACCCATTGGGCATCCGCTGCGTCAGCTGATCACGGACCCCCGGCAGTGGCGGGTCATACATGATCCGACCGGCCAAGGTAGGTGAGATCGCCACGATCACCCGACGTCCGCGGGCGATCACGCCCCCGCGGCAGTGCACGGTGACGCCGTCGGCGCCATGTTCGATCGTCTGCACCGGGCTTCTCAGCACGATGTGCTCGGACACCATGGCGGCCAGTCGTTTCGGGATCTCACTGGTACCGCCGACGAACCGGGTGGTTTGAGCGCCGCCCTCGGACTCGGCGAAAAGTTCGGAGGTGACGCCACAGGTCTGGATGGTGAACAACAGATGCAGGAACGACACCTCGACCGTCGGGACCGCCAGGATACCGACGGTGCAGATCTCCAGCAGGGTCCGGGCGACCGGCGCCAGGCCCTGTGCGTCGTACCAGGCGCCGGCGGTGATGGCGTCCCATTCGGCGGCGCGCGGCGCCAGCCAGGGCGCCTCGGGCGGGACCTCGGCCGCCAGCTCGTCGAGCAGCTTGAACACGCGATCCAATTCGCTCAGTTCGTCTTTGAAGCGGGCATGAAACTCGCTCTCCCGCAGCACACCCGAGCCGACGAGGTCATAGGACGTCTCGCCCTCGTCATACTGTGGGTAGGTCTCCACGCCCAGTTCGGCGGCCAGCGCGAACATCCGGTGATGGGTGTCGCCGATCCATTGGGCGCCGAGCTCGAGCGGCACCCCGGGCAGCGCTTCCTCGGTCAGGATGCGCCCTCCGACGCGCTCGTCGGCTTCCAGGATCAGCGGAGTGAGACCGGCGGCGAGCAACGTGCGCGCGGCGATCAGCCCGGAGATTCCGGCACCGACGATGATGACGTCCGCCTCATGGCTTCGTGGAGTTGACATGACCGACACTGTCTCACGACACCTCCGCCGCGGGCAGCGAATCCGCACCACCAACTGTGCCCAATCCGGTGCGCCATCACCCGCTCATCAGGGTCGGTAGATCCACGGCGCCCTCGGCAGCCGAATCGGGTCGAACTCGGCGAGCATTCCCGCGACGGTCGAAGCGGTGTAACCCAGTGACTCGGCGATCTGTCTCACTGTGCGTGGGACGCCGATCTCCCGAAGCGTCACCGCGCCGTCGCGCTTCGCCAGCCGGGCCCCGTCCGCGTTGAGCACCAGTGGCACGTGGGCATATTGCGGCTCCGGGTAGCCGAGCAGTCCCGCCAGGTACGCCTGCCGTGGCGACGAGGGCAGCAAGTCATCCCCGCGCACCACCTGGTCGACGCCGGAGGCGGCGTCGTCGACGACCACGGCCAGGTTGTAGGCGGGTACGCCGTCGCCGCGGCGCACCACGAAGTCATCGACCACCCCGGTGTAGTCGCCATGTCGTACGTCGTGCACGGTGTAGGTGAAGGTGTCGCTTCTAAGCCGCAACGCCGGGGCGCGCCCGAACTCCTTTCTGCGCAGGTCGCGTTGGGTGTTGGTCAGGTCGCGGCACGTTCCGGGGTACGCCCCTTCGGGCGCATGGGGGGCCCTTGGCGCTGCGGCGATATCCCTACGTGTGCAATAGCATTCATACAGAAGTCCACGTGCGTCCAGTTCGTCGACGACGGCCTGGTAGCGCTGCTGATGCTCGGTTTGCCGGGTGGCGGGTCCATCCCAGGACAGACCCAACGCGGCGAGGTCCTCGAGTTGCCGGTCGGCGATGTCGGCGTGCGTGCGGTCATCGAGGTCCTCGACGCGCATCAGGAACCGGCGTGCGCTGGAACGGGCGAACAGCCAGGCCAACACGGCGGTGCGGAGATTGCCGATATGCAGATCCGCCGACGGGCTCGGCGCGAACCTGCCCGCGCCCCCGCTCACCGGTCGACCGCGCGCCGGTCAGAATCTCGGCGCACGCTTTTCCATGAAGGCGCGCAGCCCCTCCCGGTAGTCGGGGCCGAAGTAGACCTCTCGCCGCAGACCGTTCAGGTATTCGAAAGTCGTCGGATTGATCGCGGCGGATTCGCTCAGGACCCGGATCGACTCCTTGGTCGCCGTGATCGCGGCGACCGAACGGGATGCGATCAACCGGGCCATTGCGTGCACCGTCTGCTCCAACTGTTGCTCCGGCACGATCTCGTTGACGATGTTCACCTGGGCGGCGCGGTCAGCGGTGATCGGCTCGGCTGAGAAGAACATCTCCTTGACCACGTTCAAGGGCAACCGGCTCAGGAAGTTCAACAAGCCCGCCACGTTGTACGGCAGACCCAGTTTGGTCGGGGTGATGGCGAAAGTCGCTGTCTCGTCGCAGTACACCAGATCGCAGGCAATCACCAGATCGCACGCGCCGCCCCAGACCGAACCGTGCACCATGGCGATAACCGGCGCGGGAAACGCCTTCACCGCACGCAGCAGCCGCATCAGCGGGTCGTCGTAGGGGAGTGGATCCACGTCGGCTTTGGGCAACTCGTGTACGTCGTGGCCAGCCGACCAGACTTTCCCGCCGGATGCGCTGCGCAGCACGACGACACGGACCTTCTCGGTCTTAAAATCCTCTAGAGCAGTGAGGAATTCGTCGATCAGAGCGGTGCTGAGCGCATTGCGCTGCGAGTCTCGATTGAATGCGATGGTGCCGATGCGGTCCTCGAGGGTTGTCTCGATCAGTGCCACAGCGACTCCTCAGATCAACGTGACGTTGGCCGCGGCGGCGGCCAGTTCGGCGCGGAAATCCGGATGGGCGATGGATATCAGGGCCTCCGCGCGTTGTTTGGTTGATTTACCACGCAGATTCACAGCTCCGTATTCGGTGACCACCCACTCGACGTCCATCCGGGTGTCTGTCACCATTTCCACTCGGGGGACGATGGTGGAAACCTTGCCGCCCTTCGCGGTTGACTGCAAGGCGATGATCGACTTCCCGCCCGGAGACAGCGACGCACCTTTCACGAAATCGTATTGCCCTCCGGAGCCGCCATATTCGTGCTCGTTGAGAAACTCTGCATCCACCTGCCCGTAGAGATCGATCTCCAGGGTGGTGTTGACCGAGATGAGGTTGTCGTTCGCGGCGATCGTGCGAATGTCATTGACGTAGGACGCGGGGTAGCTCTCGAATGCCGGATTGTCGTCCATAAGGTCATAGGTGGCTCGGTCGCCGATGGCCACGGTGAAGACATGCTTGCGCGGGTTCAGGTTCTTGCACGCGCCGGTGACCGCACCCTTGTTGATGAGGTCGGCCAAAGCGGGCGAGAACAATTCGGAATGCACGCCGAGGTCGGAGTGATTCGACAACGCAATAGCCACGCCGGACGCGATCTTGCCGATGCCGATCTGGATCGTCGCTCCGTCGGGCACCATCGGGGCCACCAGCTCGCCGATCGCTATGCCTTCGGGTGACGGTTCGGCGACGCCACCCTCCAACAACGGCACATGGTTCTCCACGATGGCCGCCACCTCGCTGACATGGATCTGCGACTGGCCGAAGACGCGCGGCATGTTCTGGTTGACCTCGACGAGAAGTCGTTTGGCACGCCGGGCCGCGATCGAGGCGAAGTCGTTGTTGGTGCCCAGCGAAAAGTAGCCGCCCTTGTCCATCGGAGAGACCGTGACCATGAACGTGTCAAGCTCGATGACTTCTTCGAACAGCCGTGGAATCTGACTGAAATGTGCGGGAACGAAGCTCACCAGCTTGACTCCCGACTTGATCTGACGCCGGATGATCCCGCGATCGGGTGGTCCCATGAAAAAGCTTCGGGCGTCGACCTTCTCGATCACGTCGTCGGAGAGCAATGTGGAGCCCAGCGGCTCCATCGCCATCTTGTAATAGAGCGTGATCGGCCCCAGGGCTCCGGATCGCAAGTGGTCCGCGGTGGCGGCCAGCAGCGCGGGCGGTTGACCCACAGCCATTCCGCAGGACACTGTCTCGCCGGTGCGGATCAGCGCCGCCGCACGCTCCGCGGTGGTCAATTTGGCGGCATAGGTTTCCGCGGCGCGGTCCATTGGCTGGTTCCCCTCGAACGTTGTTCTCCGACCCGTGGCCAACAGGCGTTGCCAGTGACGCTGGAGGCGACCGAATCCTATCGGGCTGCCGAGAGTGTGAGCCACACTGATCGGGATGTCCGGATTGCCGCGCGACCACCAACGCTTTGCCCGCGCGGCGTTGCCTGCCTACGGCCGCGACCCTGACACTCCGCTTCACCTGCTCAGCCTGTCCGAGAACGCCACCTACCTGGTGAATGGTGGTGATCCGATGGTGCTGCGGGTGCATCGCCCGGGTTACCACTCGCTGGCAGGGATCCGCTCCGAACTGACCTGGATGGCCGCGTTGCGCGCGGAGACGCCGGTCGCCACGCCGGAACTGATCCGCACCGTCGGGGGCGATGACGTGGTCTCGGCGGTCGTAGACGGCACCCGGTTGCACGTGGACGCCGTGACCTTCATCAATGGCTGCACCGCCGAGCAGGCGCCGACCGCCGTCGGCTTCGACGAGCTGGGCAGGCTCAGTGCACACATGCACGATCACGCGGGGCGGTGGCCTCCACCCGGATTCTTCACCCGGTTCCGCTGGGACGTCGACGCGACGTTGGGACCGCAGGCCCGATGGGGCGATTGGCGCGCGGCCCCCGGCTTGACTGGCGACGATCTGGCCGCCGTCGAGCGCGCGGCGGCGCAGGTCGCGGTGCGATTGAATGAATTCGGGCAGGCGCCGGACCGGTTCGGATTGATTCATGCCGACCTGCGAATGGCCAATCTTATGGTGAACCCTGCTGGCGCGCAAAGCAATTCGGCGATCACCGTCATCGACTTCGACGATTGCGGGTGGTCCTGGCATCTCGCCGATCTCGGGGCCGTGGTTTCCTTCATCGAGCACGCCCCGGAAGCCGAACAGATGATCGTCGGTTGGCTTCGGGGTTACCGCGAAGTGCGCGATCTCCCAGCCAGCCACCTGGGCATGATCCCGACCTTCGTGATGCTGCGCCGGCTGATGCTGACCGCGTGGGTCGCCTCGCACGCCGACGCCGATGCAGCGCTTGCTTTCACCGACGGCTTCGCTGCCTGCACCGCCGAGTTGTCGCGGCGATACCTCGGCGATCGCACCTGGATGCGCTACGAGTAGTCCCCCAAGCCTGCCCGCCCCGCCGCGAATCTGAACTTGTTGGCGACTTCTGTGCCTGGATCTCGCGAACAACTTCAGATTCGACGGGTGGGGATTCGACGGGTGGGGATTCGACGGGGGCCATCGATGTGACGTGGGTGGCAAGATTCAACGAGCGAGAGGGGACGGCATGAGTGCAGCGGCAGTCGGGCGCCGGCCGGTCAGTGCGTTGGTGGCGCTGACCTACCTGGCGATGGTGGTGATGAACGTCCTGGCCAACGCGCTCCCGCTGAATGGCAGACGCACAGGCGAGGTATCGCAGGAATACCAGAACTTGTTCACTCCCGCAGGCCTGACGTTCTCCATCTGGAGCGTGATCTACCTGCTGCTTGGCATTCATGTGCTCTACCAGCTCGGCTTTTTCCACGGCCGGCAACCTGGAAGTGAACGCACCGCGCTGCTCAACCGGATAGGTCTGTTGTTCGCGACATCCTCGGTCGCCAACACGGCGTGGGTGTTCGCCTGGCATTACGGGTTGATTCCGCTGTCGGCGGTACTCATCGTCGTGATTCTGGTGTGCTTGATCCTGATCGCCAACGCGGTGCGCGTCGCAGACTTGTCTGCGCGCGAACGATGGTTCGTCGGGGTGCCCTTCAGCGTCTACTTCGGCTGGACGACGGTCGCGACCGTGGCGAACGTTACCGTGCTGCTGGTCTACCTGAACTGGGACGGCTTCGGCTGGTCCGAGGCCACCTGGGCCGTGATCGTCGTTCTCGTCGCCATGGCGATCGGGACGGTGACGACGCTGCGAAACCGGGATCTGGCGTACGGATTGGTGCTCATCTGGGCCTTCGTCGGCATCCTGATCCGGCAGACGTCATCTGACGGGCTGGACGGCCGCTATCCGGTCGTCATCGCCACCGTGGTCGTTTCCCTGCTGGTCTTTGTTGCCGCCGAGATAGTGCTTTTGCGCCTGCGCAGGTCCGCCGTCACGGACTCGAAGTGCTGACGGGTTCCTTACGGCTTCGGTGAAAGCCGCACTCGGGTCGGCGATACCCCCGCCGGTCGGCTACCGTGTGCGGCGAGTTCCCAGGAGGTGGATCCGGTGTGCGAGCAGCGCGTGTGGTGGGGCGCGGGGCTGGTGTTCGTCGGCTTCGGTGCCGCGCTGTTAACCGGAGCGGGACTCGCCGCAGCCGACACCGACTCCTCTGACCCGGGGTCGAGCAGTTCGCTCGGCGGCACGGCAGAGGGCGAATCATCTGCCGATGACCCGAGGGCATCGCGAGCGGAGCCTGCCCAGGCAGCCGACGCGGGTCCAGGGACGGTCCCGGCGTCCGCGCGGATCGAGACGGCGCGGGCAACCGCCGCGAGCGGCGCAGATGAGACCGCCGCGGGCGGCGCAGATGACACCGACGCAGATGACACCGACGCGGGTGACGCAGATGACCGCACAATAGGCGCCACCGCCAAAGACGACCCGCCCCATGTCGAGACCACGCTCGACGAAGACCAAAATGGCGGGCCGGTCAGCGCACTGGCGGAGCCCACAGCGGATGCCGGCGCGGTGCCGTCCGCTCGGTCCACGGCACCGGTGGCCCCGGCCGACCAGGACCGAGAAGCCGAGCAGAATCGCGAAGGCGCCCGCGCCGCCGCTAACGCAGCTGAATCGCCCGTCGCCGCCCACGATGGCCCTCGCGATGCGCAAGCAGCAGCGCTGGCAAGCTCCGATACGGTCACCGGCGTCAAGACCGGGCATTCGAAGCTGACCATTCCGCTGGGGAACGGTTACACCACACAAGCGGATTGGTACCTGCCCACACTGGCCGACGGGTCGGTAGCTGCAGACGGTGTGATCTGGCTGCAGCACGGCTTCCTGAACCGGAAGTCGTTTGTCTCCGCCCTCGCCGCGACGCTGTCGCAACAGACCAACAGCATCGTGGTGGCGCCCAACGTGGCATCCTTCCCGTGGCGCTGCGCGGGCTGCTGGCTCAACGGCGCCGAGCTGCGGCAGGCTGTGGCCACCATGTTCCTCGGGGATCGAGCGGAGCTGAACTCCAGCGCGACCGCGGCGGGCTACGTCGGCACGCTTCCGCAGTCCTTCGTGCTGTCCGGTCAGTCTGCCGGCGGGGGATTCGCCACCGTAGTTGGCGGCTACTACGCCTCCGACCCCGGCAGCGACGGCAGCCTGCGTGGTGTGGTCATGTTCGACGGCGTGGCGATCGGCGGCGTCCTGACCGACGCCCTGCACAGCCTGGACGACCCCTACATCCCGGTGTACCAGGTGGCCGCGCCGCCCCAACTGTGGAATGCGTTCGGGTCTACCACGACTGAGCTGGTCGATGCCCGCCCGGGCCGTTTCGTCGGGGTTACGCTGGCGGGGGGCTCGCACGCCGACTCGTTGTTGGGCGGCATCCCGATCATCGACTTCTTCGCCCAGCTGGTGACGAAATTCTCGCCGCCCGGTAACACTGCGGCCACCCACACGCTGGCCACCGGCTGGATCAACGACATGTATCAGGGTCTGGGCCCGGTCGACGGCAACGGCATCTACGGCCTGCCCGATCAGTACATCGTGATGGGGGATACCGCAGCCGTGGTGCTGGGACCACCGCCGGTCGTCGACGTGGACCGATACCTCGGCACCTGGTACGAGGTGGGCAGCGTCAAGCAGTTCTTCTCGATCGGCCTGGTGAACACCAAAGCGGTTTACAGCCTCAACACCGACGGCTCGATCCGGGTGGAGAACTCCGGCAACTATTTCTTCAACAACGGACCGGAGGTCGAAATCGTCGGTGCGGCGCTCCCGGTCGATCCGACCAACAACAAGCTCAACGTGCGATTCTTCGGCCCGGCTTCGGATCGCCCGCCGGGCAACTACTGGATCGTCGACCTCTCTCCCGACTACGACGGCCCCAACGGGTGGGCCATCGTCAGCGATCCCACCGGCTTCAGCGGCTTCCTGCTCAGCCGCAGCGCCATCGTGTCCGACGAGCTGTATCAGGAGCTGCTGAACCGGGCTTCTGTCAAGGGTGTTCGGGGCTGGATCACCCGGACCCGGCAGCCGGGTGCGACGACGGTCGCGGCCTGATCTGTTCGCGTGCCCTTCGCGCATTTCCACCGGTTCGCCCGGCGGTTGACCGCATAATGCCGAGGTGGAGCAGATGACCATGCCTTTGCAAATCGATCCGGCGGCCGCGCGGGAGCTTTCGCCGCGCCTGGACGAGGCGCTGGAGATCGTCTGCAACGAATTCGACGGGCTGGACCCGCACCGCCAATATGTGAACGCCTTCTCAAGGGTGCTCAAGCCCGATCCGCTCGGGCGGGTAGTAATGCTGGGAACCGACCAGCGCGATCTGTTTATCCCATTGCTACGGCAGGCCGTGGTGGATCATGTGCCAACCGGTGGACACATTTTCGACTTCGGCGCCGGCGACGGCCAGACCTTCGCTCACGTCGCCGACGCGGTGCCGGCGGGTACGACCGTCTCGCTCGAAGAGCCGAATCCGGTGTACCTGGCTGCCTATCAGGCCTTCCTGGAGCGCCAACCCCATATCCGGCCGGGGGCTGCAGTATCGGCTGCCCTCGACGAACTTGGGCGCGACGCTGCCGAACTCGGCGAACCCGGCAGCGTCGACCTCGCCCTGGGTATGCACATGATGTACTTCGCCACCGATGCTCTGGGCACCCTCGAGGTGATGCTGCAGCTGGTCAAACCCGGCGGCGTCTTCTTCAACGTCGTCACCGACGAGGCGGCGGCCTACGTGGGCTCGGTGCTGCGGGTCTTCATCGAGGACGGCGGCGACACCGGGAACAATGACCTGTGTCTGGCTGCCGTCGATGAACGCCGAAGGTTGCTCGCCCCGCCTGCCGAGGGAGGCGGGGGCTTGACCGAGGCCGTCGAGGCGATGGGGATGGCAGTCGAAGTGGAGTCAATCCGGCAGCCGAGTCGGATGTACGGGAACACGCTGGCCGATCTCTTGGCGCTGTCGAACATCGGGGTGCTGACCGACGTGCCGGGTACCCAGAAGTTCGAGGCTGCGGCCAAGACCCTACGGGAGCGCTGCGAGGAGGTTGATCTTCGCATCGAAACCGACGGCCCGCGGATGGGGATGTGGAGCGTGACGCAACCTCAGTGGGTCACCAAGGTACGTCGGATTCGCTGAGTTTCACGCGAAACGGGGCGTAACCGTCGAATCGCAGGACAACCGGTTGCCGAGGGGGAAAGCTGAATCCGTTGCTCGGTAATCAACCGTCTGGGAAAAGGTGGTCGCAGATGCGATTGGTAGTCGGTTACTTGGCCACGCCCAGCGGCGACGACGGCCTGGCGCTCGGGGTGCGGCTCGCCCGGACGGTCGGCGCTGAGCTCGACATCGTCATCGTCCTGCCGCCCGATCGGGTGTTACCCGGCATGGTGCCGATCGGCGGATACGAGGAGATTCTCGCCGAGCAGGCCGGCGAGTGGTTGGCGCAGGCCGCGGCCACCGTGCCGGAGGACATCAAGACGACGACCCACATCGTCTTCGACGAGTCGTTCGCCGAGGGCCTCATCGCGGAGGCGCAGCGGTTGGAGGCCGAGTTGATCGTCGTCGGGGCGGCCGGTGACGGGGTGATCGGCCGGCACTCAATCGGATCGGTGACCGGCGAGTTGTTGCATTCCTCACCGATACCGCTGGCCCTGGCGCCGCGGGGGTTGCGGGACTCCACGGTGGAACGAGTGCGCGACGTCACCCTGGCCGTCGGTACCCGGCCCGGTGACGGGCTGGCGCTCGACACCTCGGTGCTGGCCAGCCGTGCGGCCGGGACGCCGCTGCGACTGGTATCGCTAGTCGCGGTGGATCCGATTTTCGGCAGCATCCCCGGTGATGACGGTTCCGTCCGTGACCGCGCCTACGCGCATGCGCAATTGATGTTGGATGCGGCAAAAGCGGTTCTGCCGGAAGGCTTTCCGGTCACGTCGATGATCACGGATGGCCCCACCATCGAGGAAGCGGTCAGCAAGCTGGAATGGCACGACGGCGATATGATCGTGGTCGGTTCCAGCCGGCTGGCGCCACCCCGACGATTGTTCCTGGGTTCTACCGCGGCAAAGATGCTGCGGGTGCTCGAAGTGCCGATGATCGTGATTCCGCGGCCTGAAGCCGTGTCAGATGCCGAGGCAGAGGAGGGTAAGTCGTGACCGACGACCGTGCCGCAACCGAACTCAGCGCCGCCGAGGAATCCAGCGGCCTGCACTCGAAGGGCCTGGCCACCGGCAGGGTGGGTGTGTTCTCCGGCGCGATCCTGGGCATTTCGTGTGTCGCGCCGGGCTATACGCTGACCGCGAGCATCGGGCTCATCGTGGCTGCCGTTGGTCTGAAGATGCCGGCGATCTTCATCGCCGGGTTCGTGCCGATGTTCCTCACCGCCTACGCCTACCGCGAGCTGAACTCCCGGGCGCCGGACTGCGGAGCCTCATTCACATGGTCCACCAAGGCATTTGGTCCCTACGTCGGGTGGATGTGCGGGTGGGGCATGGTGATCGCCACCATCATCGTGCTGTCCAACCTTGCCGCCATCGCCGTGGAGTTCTTCTACCTCTTCATCTCACGTGTCGTCAACAACCCGGGCATCGCCGACCTTGCTCACAACCGGATCATCAACATCGTGACGACGCTGACGTTCCTGGCGTTGGCCACCGCGATCGCGAGCCGCGGCATCACCACCAGTGAGCGCGTCCAGTACATCCTGGTCGGCTTCCAGATGACGGTACTGCTGGGATTCGCCGTGACGGCCCTGGTGCACGTCGGTCTCGGCAACGCTCCGGCGGGGTTGAGTTTCGACCTGATGTGGTTCGACCCGTTCAGCGGACTTGCGTTGGGTGCCTTCGTGATCGGTGTCACCGGATCGATCTTCGCCTTCTGGGGTTGGGACACCTGCCTGACTCTCGGTGAGGAATCCAAGGACCCCACCAGGACGCCCGGGCGGGCCGGGCTGCTGTGTGTGGTCTCCATCCTGGCGACGTATCTGCTGGTCTCGGTGGCTGTGATGATGTACGCGGGTATCGGTACCGAGGGTCTCGGTCTTGGTAACGAGGTGAATGCCGAGAACGTGTTCGGGGCTTTGGCCACACCGGTTCTCGGTCCCTGGGCGGGGCTGCTGCTGTTTCTTGCGGTGTTCGCGTCCGCGATTGCGAGCCTGCAGACGACGTTCCTGCCCGCCGCACGGGCGATGCTGGCGATGGGCGCCTATGGAGCGTTCCCGGCGAAGTTCGCCTCCGTCAATCCGCGGTTCCTGGTGCCGACCTACAGCACGGTCGTGGCCGGCATCGTGACGGGCATCTTCTACGTATTTGTCAGTATGCTCTCGGAGGCCGTGCTGCTCGATACCATTGCCGCCCTGGGGATCATGATCTCCTTCTACTACGGCATCACCGCGTTTGCCTGTATCTGGTACTTCCGCAACGAGCTGTTCACCAGCGTGCACAACGTGTTCTTCAAATTCCTGTTCCCGCTCCTTGGCGGAGCCATTCTGGCTGCGGTCTTCGTGATTTCGGTGCAGGAGAGCATGGACCCGGAGAACGCCAGCGGAGGTGCGATCGGCGGTATCGGCCTGGTCTTCTATCTGGGCTTCGGAGTGCTGATGATCGGCGCGGTCCTGATGATGGTGATGCGGTTCCGAAGCCCCGATTACTTCCTCGGCCGCACCCTGGCCCGCGACGTCTCCACGTCCGCACGTGCGCGTGCGGCCGAACCGACGCAGAGCTAGATCGGGGTGGCCTAGGCGATCGCCTCGGCAGCGGGCCATGCGCGAGCCAAACGCTGATCCGTTGTCAGCAATACCAGACCGGTCTGGCGGGCGAGCTCTGCGTAAAAGGCGTCGGTGACGCGGAGGCTGTCGCGAAGCGACCATGCTCCGGCAAGCAGTGGCGTGAGATCGTGCCGGGTCACGGGTGCCTGAACGAGAGCCTCTACCGCGGCATCGGCCTCGGCAGCGGTGAGCACGCCGGAACGATGCATGCGGCCAAGGGCTGACAGCACTTCGGCATCGAAGTGCGCCGGCGCGTGCATGACAGTATGCGCTAACCGCGTACGTATCGCCCGGTGGCGATCCGCTGTCCGGGCGAGCAGATCGACCATCGCACTGGCGTCGACGACCACATGTTTCGCAGCGGTGGGTGAACTCATGCTCCGAACTCGTCACGGGCGGCGTCGACGGCATCGAGGACGTCCCTGTGACGAGCCTCGGTGCTTCCGGCCGCCAGCGTGTCAAGCCATGCGTCGGTTTCAGAGCTCTCCAACTCGGCAGTGATAGCGGCCTGAGTCAGCGCCGAGACGTTCAATCCTCGCGCCCGGGCTCGTGCCGCTAGATCGTCCGGTACATACACATTCAGCCGAGCCATACACATCAATGTACACACTTGCGGCTGGTGGCATTGACGGTGCATATTTCAGCGGGCCGACGGCTGGGCGTTACCAGCCCCAGCGCGCAGGGTTGGCGGCGCTGCTGTGGCCCTGGGACGAGATGGGACTCCGCGCCCGCTCGTCCGCTGCCGTTGCGGCTGAACCTATACGCTCCCGCAGATTCCGTCGCGGAATATACCCAGTGGGGTATATGTTCGAAGGTGGTGTCACCCACTGCCGCCCTGTCATCCGAGAGAAGGAGGGATCTCCACCATGACCGTCAATGTCCCCGACGCTCCTGCCCCTGCTGTAGGCATGCCCCGCATCGGCGATCCGGCCCCGTCGTTCACCGCTGCCACCACGCAGGGGGAAATCAACTTCCCCGCCGACTATGCAGGCGAGTGGGTCATCCTCTTTTCCCACCCGGCGGATTTCACCCCGGTGTGTACCACCGAATTCATGACCTTCGCATCGATGGCCGAGCAGTTCGCGGCATACCGCACCGCCTTGGTGGGGCTGTCTGTCGATGGCCTCTACAGCCACATCGCCTGGCTGCGCACGATCAAGGACAAGATCGCATTTCGTGGCATGAGCGACGTGGAGGTCACCTTCCCGCTGATCGAGGATGTCTCAATGGAGGTTGCCCGGAAGTACGGGATGATCATGCCCGGTGAAGACTCGACCAAGGCGGTGCGCGCGGTCTTCGTCATCGACCCCAAAGGGGTTATCCGAGCTGTAATCTACTATCCGCTCAGCTTGGGCCGGAACTTTGACGAATTACTCCGGGTGGTGAAGGCTCTGCAGACGGCCGACCACTTCGATGTGGCTACCCCAGCAGACTGGCGGCCCGGTGAGGCGGTGATCGTGCCTCCGGCGGGTTCGTGCGGCACGGCGAAGGACCGGGTGGAGGGTCGCGCCGAGGATATCGAGTGCGAAGACTGGTTCTTCTGCACCAAGAAGATCTCTGCCGAAGAGATTGACTCTGCGATTAGGCGTCAGGTCCGACCGTAGTCCGGCGTTGGGCTTCAACGTGTTACGACTTCAGCGGCTAACGAGAGGAATGATTTATGTGCTACCCCGAGCGGTGTTCGAAATGTGGCAAGACCGGCTGGGCGGGTTGCGGCCAACACATCGATGATGTGATGAAGCGCGTCCCACCCGGGCAACGGTGTATCTGCGGGGAAGTTCCGGAGGACGACCGGCACGACTTCAGTCCTCGGACGGTGTCAAATGTGTTGCGGCGTTTCGCCTAAGCCGCGCGCCGCGTTCAATTGCCATAACCAACAGTGTTGCAGACCCCGCTGCGCCGAATACCAATAGTGATGTCCGTACCTCGGTCATCAGTGCTGGGTTGATCAGCATAACGCCTGCGAGGCTTAGCATCACGATGCCGCCGGCCAGTTTCAGCAGACGGCCCTGCTTCTCTTGAAGTTTGGTGGCCCGCATTGTTACGACCGCACCGCCGAAGATGACGAGTTCGTCGAGTTGGTATACCAGCATGTAAACGATGAGCAGCAGCACGAAGAACGTCGGACCGACATCCCTGGATGCGATGATGTTTGTCCACAGGACGGGAAATCCTGCGGTGCAAGCGAGTTCGACAAATGAGACTCCTGCCGCCAGCAGTGCCGTGGCCGCAATCAAGGTGGGCCGGGAGTCGGCGACGGCGAGGACATGGCGCATGCGCTTGTAGATGCCGGGCTTTCGGCCCTCCGGGATAGTCAGCGACACGCCTCTTTTGAACCAAAAGAAGTCCTTGATATTGATGGCGCCGAAGCCCGCCGCGATCAGGGCGACTATGACCCGCACCCAAGGAGCAAAGCTGATTATCGAGAGGATCGAGAACATCCCGGCGATGAACAACGCATACACCAGCGCCGTCACGGAGATGAAGACCAGCCCGATGATGGCGATCGTGCGCCGGGAACCCGTCCGTAAGGTGAGCGCGAGCAGGATGGACAATACCCACAGCGAGCAGGGATTCACACCGTCCACCGCAGCGATCAGCACGGTGGTCAACATCAGCGATCCACTTCCGGCGTCGACCTCGCCGAAGAACGGCAGCTCGATTGCATCCCTGTGGGGCGCCGTCGCTGCCGGGGTGATCGGTTCGGCTGCGGGGGTGAAAACACCAGCGCCGGCGTCCGGGCAGCCGGTGTTTAGACACTGCTGGATTGCCGCCTCGAGTTGTTGCGGGGTTGTCGAACCGAGATAGCCCACCCAGTACCTATGGCCCAAGAAGAAGGCCGGCACTCCGATTCGGGTGATCTCGAACTTTGCGATCATGCTGGAGAAAAGTCGCTGGTTTTCAGCGCTTCCCCACACCTCGAGAGATCGCACCTGCAACTGGGGGTATCGCTCTTCAAGTTGCGTCAACATCGGCTTGGCGGCGGCGCAGTGCGGACAGCCTTCTCCCCAGAAGAAGTACAGCGTGATCTCATCCCCTGGGGCCGCGAGCGACTCTGTCGGGGTAGTCGCCGGTGCGAACAGACACAGCGCTGCGAAGAGAACGACGACCAAGCCGAGCTTGTAATGGCTAGGCGGGCAGCGCCGACTACGTCGCCGTCGCTTGCGCCATCTGTTTCTCACAACAGATCTCGCGGTGTTCCATCTCGGGCGGGCAAGGACAAGGCTTCTCGTAAACGAGTACCGCGCCGCATTCCTTGCACTCGAATCGTTCCCCGGCGTTTCGGGCCATCTGGACCTCCATGAGTTGCGGGTGGATGTTTCAAACCTCACCACCGACAGCTGTCCACCGGAAGGGTCTAAATGCCCCGCTTACCGTTAATGCTGAATTCGGCACGACCTCGAGATCGGTTGATTTACCGGGTAACCGCATTCTGCCTGAGAATTCAGCATTCGACGAAATTAACTGTGACGTTGACCGCGAGCCCGCCGGCGGAGGTCTCCTTGTACTTGGAGCTCATATCCTTTCCGGTGGCCCTCATGGTTTCGATGACCTGGTCGAGGCTGACCCGGTGAGTGCCGTCGCCACGCAGAGCCATCCTTGCGGCGTTTATGGCCTTGCCGGCCGAGATGGCGTTACGTTCGATGCACGGAATCTGGACGAGCCCACCGATCGGGTCGCAGGTTAGGCCAAGGCTGTGCTCCATGGCGATCTCCGCGGCGTTCTCGGCCTGTTCCGGTGTTCCGCCGAGGATTTCGACAAGGCCGCCGGCAGCCATCGAGGCTGCCGATCCGACCTCGCCCTGGCAGCCGACTTCGGCGCCTGAGATCGAAGCGCGCTCTTTGTACAGCGAACCGATTGCACCGGCTGTCAGCAGGAACCGGATGGTGGCGTCGTCCGGATCGTCGCGCCCCGCAGCGGTGTACTGCAGGGCGTAGTGCAGGACCGCGGGGATGATTCCGGCGGCCCCATTGGTGGGAGCGGTGACGATGCGGCCGCCCGACGCGTTCTCTTCGTTCACCGCGAGTGCGACCAGGTTCACCCAGTCCTCAGCATGGGCCGGGTCCCGTTCGGGGTCCTCCTGGTTGAGATCCTCATACCAGGTGTGGGCGCGGCGGCGTACCCGCAGGCCGCCGGGAAGGTAACCGGTGCGGGTGATTCCGCGCTGCTGGCACGCAACCATCACGTCGCGGATGTGCAGCAGTCGCGCGCGCACCTCGTCTGCGGTCCGTGTTTCGCATTCGTGCGCGAGCATCACTGCGCTGATCGGGAGCCGATGTCGCGTGGTCAGTTCGAGAAGCCGTTGTGCGGACCCGAATGACCAGGCGCCCGCCGTCGACATGGATTCCTGCATCGGATCCGATTCGGTGACGACGAAGCCGCCGCCGATCGAGAAGTAGGTCTCAGAAAGCACATCGGACCCGGCGGTCGACGTCGCGGTCAAGGTCATCGCGTTGGGATGATAGGGAAGGACGGTTCGCGGCTGCAGATTCATATCGCCTTCGGCTAGCGGGATCTCGGTCAGGCCCGCCAGTCGAATGGTGCCTTCGTCGCGCATCTCAGCTAGCCGGCGGTCCTTGTCGGCAGGGTCGATGGTCTCGGGCCGAAACCCCTCCAGGCCGAGCAGGATGGCGGGAAGGGTGCCGTGACCGGCGCCGGTGGCGGCCAGTGACCCGTACACGTCGACGCGGACCGCCCCGACTCCCTCGATGACTCCGAGCCTCTTCAACTCGGCGGCGAACCTTGCCGCCGCGCGCATCGGTCCGACGGTGTGGGAGCTCGACGGCCCGATTCCGACGGAGAACAGGTCGAACACGCTAACGGTCACGGTCGCGGCCATCGCTGTGGCTGGCGGGGAAATTTGTCGGCCGCAGCACAGAAAATGCCGGCATCGGGCGGAGCCGGACCGAGGCTGTCGTTCTCCCGCGGCGTCATCGTTTTCATGAAACACCCGAAGCGGCCCAATTCCGAGTGATTCCTTGTCTTGAGGTCTTGAGCGATCCTCTTCCGGCGTCATCATCTGCACACCGACGGCCCGCTGACCGACCACGACGGGCATCGATGGGCGGACTGGGATACAGAGCATCTCGCAGTTGGCGTGGTCGGACGCGGCCGCCCTTGGACCAAGCTGTCAAATTCGGCGTCCATTTCGTCCAGTTCGTAGATCTGAGGTGCGTTGCTTGTTGTTGCCGCCTGCACACTGTGGGCAATCGATGTCCCCGCCGCGACGGCTCCCGGCGGTGATCGTGGCCGGTTTCAGCGTGACCGCGGGGTTGACCGATGCGGTCGCCCACCTGGCGAAGCGTGTCGCCCCACCGAAATATCAACTCCGATTTTGCGCCGAATTGGTGTTCCGCCGTGCTATCACTTCGATCAGTATTTGTGCTTGCCGTTGGAGGATCAATGTTCGCTACAGCACACCGGCGGACGTTGCCGGTAGTCAGATGGTTCCAGCTGGGCGGGGCCGCGGCGGGAATCGGGCTCGCGCTGGCGGCAGGGCCGGGGATTGCCGCGGCGGACGACAGTCCCGGTGCGACGGCGACCGGTCCTTCGCGCGGACCGACGGCCTCGCGGTCAGCTGGTGGCGACGTGGATTCCGCGACGACCGAGAATGCAGACCAGTCAAGGGTGGACCCCGATAGTGCCGCCACCGGCGAAGATCGGGGCGACGAGATCGCCGATCACGACCGGGAGGAGATTGCCGAGGAGGCGGTGACACCCGTCGACCCTCAGGCGGAAGCGGGGTCGATAGCGGACGCGAACGCCTATGAAGCATTCGAGGAAGACGACAACTCGGATGCGACCGCACCAAATGCGGATCGGATTTCCGAAATTGACCGGAATTCGGTGGATGCCCCAAGCGCAGAACAAGATGCCGAACAAGACACTGACGAGGCGACCGCCACCGAGGAGGAAGACGCCACCGCGATTGTGGATGAGTCGCACATGGAGTCGCAAGATTCGGGGACAAACACGGCGAAAAACGTGGCGATGCCGACGAACCTGGCGACACTCACGACGAAGCCGCTGAGCGCGCCGACTCAGTCATGGTGCGAGTGTGACAGACCAGCCACGTTCATCGCATCGATCAGTGTGACGCTCGACCGATTCCTCACCGAGGCCGCGAATCGGCTCGCCGCCCTTCCCGACCGGCCGTTCACCAGCTTTCTTGAGGGGGCCCTGTATCTGGTCCGCCGCACTCTGTTCCCGGCGAGCGTCGGCGTGATCACGACCCCGGTCAAAGTGCCGCTGTTTTACACGCCGACAACCACCAGTTCCGGTGAACCCAAGCTCGGAATCTGGTTGGCCGCCGCTGGTTCCACGACTCCTCAACTCTTCGAGTTCGACACCGGAAGCGCCGGTCTCTATGCGGCCTACGCCTCCGCGGTGCCCGACGACTCGCCCTGGTGGGGAAGCAACTTCACGCCGCAGCAGAAGAATATTGGGGTCTCCTTCGACAGCGGGCTGGTGTATCAAGGCAACTCTGTTTCGACCGCGGTGTCGCTGTTTGGTTCGCAGTACAGCTGCGCGGCGCTGGTCAACACCGGCAAGGTCACCGTGGGCCAGATGGATCAGATCGGTACGGCGACGGAACCCGACGCATTCTGGAGCCCGGCCGGGTCTAGTACGGGTGAGCCCCCGATCGACGGGGCGTTCTACGGAGACTTCGGTATGGCGCTCACCTACCAGCCCGACGACGTGATGAACGTCATCTCGCAGCTGACGTACGGCTGGGGTGTGCGGCCGGGATTCCGGGTCCACGCGGATCCCATCACGGGCGAGGCCTGGGTGCAGATCGGGCTTACCAGAAAGGATCTGCACCAATCTGACGGGATGTACTTCGCGATGGTCCCCGACTCGCTGGCACCCCCAGGTGCGAGAGTTCCCAACAGCGGCGCGGACTACTACGCCTTGCAACCCTTCGACGCCACGATCAACATTCTCGACGAGGACGGTAAGTCGGTGATCAACGATCCCGGCACTCCCATCCTGCCGGACACCGGTGCGGGCACTACCCTGCACAATACCCAGTGGAGCCCGCCGCCGAGCCCAAAGCGGTACAAGGATGATCTGATCGATTGGACGGAGAAGCCGACAAAGGGCAAGTTGTACCCCGGTCTGACCTTCTTCCTGAGCGGTATCACCACCGACGGAACACCGGTGACCTTCTTTGAATTCGGGACAGCCGAGAGCACAGATGGCGGCCGGGTGGCTGTGCAGAACACAGCGACTTCGCAGGGGTCGGCCCCCACAGATCAGTACTACCTCAACACTGGGCTGTCGCTGTTCCAGATGTACGACGTCGTCTATTTCCTCGGTAACTCCAAAGGTGGTGGCACGCTCGGCCTGATCCCGCAGGGCCTGCAAGCCCCCGACCGCCGCCAAAACACACCACGACGATTCTCACGCGAATCTGAACGGCGTCCGGGCCGTCGAGCGCACACCTAGTTGGGGTCGTTTAGGGGTTGCGGACGGCCATTCAAACGCACATTCGGGCCGGTGCAAGCACACTGATCAGCCGAGATAGTGGAGCCGATGACGGGAATCGAACCCGCGTATTCAGCTTGGGAAGCTGATGTTCTGCCATTGAACTACATCGGCACTTTAGTGCGACAAAGGCTAGCACCCTGCGGTGATGCCTTCACCCGACAGGTCACGCACATTCCAGGCGGTGTCCGCGCGCAAGCCCGCCACCCGCGCATTGCGCAGGGGCGACGGTTACGCTCGTGCCGTGCTGCTCTCCGACCGCGATATTCGCGCCGAGATCCACGCCGGCAGGCTCGGTGTCGATCCATTCGACGACAGCCTGATCCAGCCGTCCAGCGTCGACGTCCGGCTGGACAATCTGTTCCGGGTCTTCAACAACACCCGGTACACCCACATCGACCCCGCTATGCGGCAGGACGACCTGACCACACTGGTCGAGCCGAAGGTGGACGAGCCGTTCGTGCTGCACCCCGGCGAGTTCGTGCTCGGCGCGACACTGGAGCGATGTACCCTGCCCGACGATCTGGCCGGGCGGTTGGAAGGCAAGTCCTCGCTGGGCAGGCTCGGCCTGCTCACGCACTCGACCGCCGGATTCATCGATCCGGGGTTCTCTGGGCACATCACCCTCGAGCTGTCGAACGTCGCGAACCTGCCGATCACACTGTGGCCCGGGATGAAGATCGGCCAACTCTGCCTGCTCCGTCTGACCAGCCCCGCCGAACATCCCTACGGAAGCGATAAGGCCGGTTCGAAGTACCAGGGGCAGCGGGGCCCGACACCGTCGCGCTCCTATCAGAACTTCATCAAGACCGGCTGAGACGACCGGCTGAGAGGCCCACCGAGGGCCCGCCTATGCTCTGCGGGACCGTTTAGGGGGCCCGAATTGTCAGAGATCGATCCTGCCGCCACCGCATGGCTGCTGGCCAGCACTGCGCTCGTCCTTCTCATGACCCCGGGCCTGGCCATTTTCTACGGAGGCATGGTCCGCGCCACCGGCGTGCTCAACATGATCATGATGAGCTTCATCGCCATCCCGTTGTGCACGGTGGCCTGGCTGCTGGTGGGTTACACGCTGGCGTTTTCGGAGGACGCCGGGGCTGGATTGATCGGCAACCTGTCGCACTTCGGGATGCTCGGCATCGACCCGACCACCGCGCGCAGTGCGATCCCCGAGCTGCTCTTCGTGACCTTTCAGCTGAGCTTCGTCATCCTGACTGCCGCGCTGGTAAGCGGAGCCATCGCGGACCGCGCCAAGTTCGCGGCCTGGATGGTCTTCGTCCCGATCTGGTCGATCGTGGTGTATGCCGTGGTGGCGCACTGGGTATGGGGACCGGGCGGCTGGCTTTCCGAACTGGGAGTGCTCGACTACGCCGGTGGTCTGGTCGTCGAAATCGTATCCGGCGCTTCCGCTTTGGCGCTCGCATTGGTGCTCGGCCCCCGGATCGGTTTCAAGTCCGACAGCATGCGTCCGCACAATCTGCCCTTTGTTCTCCTGGGCGTCGGTCTGCTCTGGTTCGGCTGGTTCGGCTTCAATGCCGGCTCGGCGCTGGCCGCTAATGGAGCAGCGGCGGCCATTTTCTTGAACACGCTCATCGCGGGCTGTTTGGGCATGCTGGGCTGGCTGGCGGTGGAGCAGTTCCGGGATGGTCGCCCGACGACTTTTGGTGCTGCCTCCGGCGTGGTTGCCGGGCTGGTGGCGATCACGCCGTCCTGCGGGACAGTGGATCCCCTCGGCGCGCTGGTCGTCGGTTTCGTGGCCGGCGTCGTGTGCGCGTTCGCGGTGGGCCTGAAATTCCGCTGGAACTACGACGATTCGCTGGACGTAGTGGGTGTGCACTTCGTCGGTGGCGTGGTCGGCGTGCTGCTGATCGGGATGCTGGCCACCGAGGTGATGACCGCGGGCCCGGAGGGCATTTTCTACGGCGGTAGCGTCGTCCAGCTCGGCAAGCAGGTACTCGCCGCGGTGGTCGTCGCACTGTACGCGTTCGGCGTCTCCTACCTTCTGGCCAAACTTATCGACCGGGTGCTGGGGTTCCGGGTCAGCCCCGAGGACGAGACCACCGGCGTCGACTTCACCCAGCACGCGGAAACCGCGTACGCCGAGGGTGTGCACGGTCATCTGCCGTCGCGCCGCCCCGGGATTCCGGGCACCGGCACGTGACCGGGGGTCGGCTCGGACTCTGATCGGGACGACGAGAGTACTGTCGAAATCGGGTCGGCCAGCTAACGCCTCTGATGTAACGGCATTGCTGGTGGGGACGATGAATGATCGAGTCGGCGGTTTGTCATGACCGAAAGCGAGCCGCTGACAGATCGCTGACAGCAAACATATCTGGAGGGGTTTGTGGACATCGTACTCGGTGTGTCCATGACGCCCAAGACAGTCCGTATGGTGCTGGTCGAGGGCGAAAGCGCGGACGGGGTCACGGTCGATCACGATGTCTTCGAGGTGACCGGCGATGGGCCTGCAGCAAACGCTGCCGGTCAGGTTGTCTCGGCAGTGCTGGGCACCAGGGAAAGCGCGGCGGCCGGGGGTCATCACCTCAAATCGATCGGGGTCACCTGGAGTGATCACGCCGATGCGGCCGCGCTTCGCGATGCGCTGGCAGCCGACGGGATCGACGACGTCATGCTGGTTCCCGAGGGGCACGCGGCGGCCGCCCTCGCGCAGGCCGTCGGTCGGGCGGTCGGATACGAGACCACCGCGCTGCTGTTCGCCGATCGCGACGCCGCGACCCTGTCGGTGGTAAAGACCGACGACGGCTCGGTGGTCAAGGTGCTAAGCCGATCGCTGCACAGCGCCGATGCGATGGGCGTGCTGGCCGCGATGGCCACGCAGATCGAGATGGCCGTAGCCGGACAGGAAACACCGCCGCAGGGCATGTTCGTGGTCGGCTCCGGCGTCGACATCGGCGCGGTGAAAGCTCACCTCGAGCAGTTGGTGTCACTGCCGGTCAGCGCGCCCGAGGACGCCGAGTTGGCGTTGGCCCGCGGGGCGGCGCTGGCATCGGCCGCGGCGCCCATCTTCGAGGCTTCCACGGCGGGCCTGGCCTACTCCCAGGACCCGGACGGCGCCACCGCCGGATCGGTACCGGCCGGCATCGGGCAGGCGTCGGCTGTTCCGCTCGCCGACGAGGTGGTCGACGAGTATGCCCAGACCCAGGCGAGGCGGGTGGAGCAGGAGCGTAAACCGTTCCTGCTGGTCGGCAGTGCGTTGACGTCGGTCTTTGTGATTGGTGTTGTGGCGTTGGCGATTTCGTTGGCGGTGAACATTCGGCCGACCGCCGAGCAGCGGCCCAGTCCCGCCGAGAACATCATCGTGCCGAGCAGTCAGGCGGCCAAGCCGGTCCAAGAGGCGCAGCAGCCGGTGGAACCGCCGCCGGCCGAGACCATCAAGCCCCCGATACCGGTGGTGCAGGAGGCTCCGGTTCAAGCGCCGCGAACCGTGTTCGTGGAGGCACCCGCGCCGGCCGCACCCGCTCCGGCGCCGCCCCCCGCGGCTCCGCCGGCGCCGCCCCCCGCGGCTCCACCGGTCGTGCTGCCGCCGGTTGTCGCTCCGCCGGTGATCGTGCCGCCGCCGGTGATCGTGCCGCCGCAACCGCAATGGCAGTGGCCGGACTGGACTCAGTGGACGCCGCCGGTCAATTCGCTGTGGCCGTCGAACGAGTCGCCGGGTTCCCAATACCCGCAGTCGCCTTATGCACCGGGCTCGGGCTCTGGGGCCGGCGGCTCCGGATCCGGCTCGGCCGGGGAAGGGTCCGGTTCGGGCGGGTCGGGTTCGGCCGGTCACGGGTCAGGTTCCGGGTCGGCGGGGCAGGGTTCTGGTTCCGGGTCGGCGGGGCAGGGTTCTGGCTCCGGTTCGAGTCCAACAGGGCCGGGTTCGGGGTCGGGCCCCGTGGGTACTGGCTCGGGCGGTTCGGGGGTCGGCTCGGCGCCGGGTTCGGGAGCCGGTTCCGGCACTCCAGGCTCAGCCCCCGGTGGCCAGGGCGCGAGTTCCGGCTCCGGCAGTTCGAGTCCGGGTGGGTCGAGCCAGGGCGGGGAATCCAGCGTGAGTACATCCGGCGGCTCCGTGGTGCCCGGATATCCGGGCGGGTCGAGCTCGGGTGGGTCAAGCACGGGTGGGTCGCCGAGCACGGGTGGTTCCCCCGGCGGCCGCGGCGGTTCCGGGAGTAGCGGCAGTTCCGGCGGGGACAGCTGCTTCCTGATCTTCTGCTCGTAGCGGACAGCGTTTCGTCACCTGCCGTTCGCCTTACGCTCGGTGTCGCCGGGCGGTGAGCTGAGCCCGGGTCCCCCTAAGGTTGCAGTATGCGATGCACGGTCTTGGGCACCGGCTACCTCGGCGCGACCCACGCGGTGGGAATGGCGGAACTGGGCCATCACGTCATCGGTGTCGACACCGATTCGGGGAAGGTGGCAAAGCTCGCCGGTGGGAGTGTGCCGTTCTACGAACCCGGGCTGCGGGCTATGCTCCGGCGCAACCTAGACAACGGCCGGTTACGCTTCAGCACCGACTACGCCGAAGCGGCGGAGTTTTCCGATCTACACTTCCTCAGCGTCGGCACCCCGCAGCGCAAAGGCGAGAACGCGGCCGATCTACGGCATGTATACGCCGTCATCGATACATTGGTGCCGTTGTTGCGGCGTTCCGCCCTGATTGTGGGCAAGTCCACGGTTCCGGTGGGTACAGCGGCCGAATTGTGCGTGCGTGCAGCGAATCTGGCCGCCGACGGTGTGACGGTCGAAGTAGCGTGGAATCCGGAATTCCTGCGCGAGGGCTTTGCCGTGCAGGACACTCTGCATCCCGATCGTATTGTTCTTGGGGTGCAACGGGATTCGAAGCGGGCTGAAGAAGCGGTCCGCGAATTGTATTCGCCCATGCTCGAGAAGCAGGTGCCTTTCCTGCTGACCGACTTGCAGACTGCGGAGTTGGTCAAGGTGTCGGCCAATGCATTTCTGGCGACCAAGATCTCGTTCATCAACGCGATCTCCGAGGTCTGCGAAGCGGTCGACGCCGACGTCACTCTACTTGCCGACGCGCTCGGCTACGACGCCCGGATCGGACGGCGATTTCTCAACGCCGGACTGGGCTTCGGCGGCGGCTGCCTGCCCAAGGACATCCGCGCGTTCATGGCTCGCGCCGGCGAAGTGGGAGCCAACCATGCGTTGACCTTCCTGCGGGAGGTAGACAGCATCAACATGCGGCGTCGCACCAGGATGGTGGAGTTGGCGACCAGAGCCTGCGGCGGCACGTTGCTGGGTGCCAATGTGGCCGTCCTGGGCGCGGCGTTCAAGCCCGAGTCCGACGATGTGCGCGACTCGCCCGCGCTCAACGTGGCCGGAATGCTCCAACTCAACGGCGCCACCGTCAACGTCTACGACCCCGCCGCAATGGAGAACTCGAGACGCATCTTTCCCACCCTGAACTATTCGACGTCGGTGGTGGACGCCTGTGATCGGGCCGATGCAGTACTGGTACTCACCGAGTGGAGCGAGTTCCTGGAACTGCGACCCGAGACGCTCGCGCCACTGGTGAACGCGAAAGTCGTGGTCGACGGCCGCAACTGCCTGGACCGCGAACTGTGGCGACAGGCCGGGTGGCAGCTGTATGCGCTCGGCCGGGCCTGACGGACCCGGCGTAGCGTCGCGGCCGTGACGATCTACGCGCTGAACCTGTTCGATCTGGCCGACGACGACGAGTACCTGGCGTATTCGAAGCGTTCTCCGCGGGAGGTCGCCAAACATGGCGGGCGGGTGGTCGCCCTGGGGCGGTTTCGCGAATCCGTCACCGGCGACATCGCGCCCCGCCGGGTCTTGATCCTGGTTGAGTGGGACTCCAAGGAGGCGTTCGACAGCTACTGCAAAGACCCCGAACTCGTCGATCTGCACGCCCACCGGGTCCGCGGGACCTCGTCCTACGTGTGGCACCTGTTCGACCGGTTGGACGATCTTCGCCCGCTGCTTAAACTCGAGTGATGGCGGTCGATCTGCAGCACCGAATCCGCTGGGTGGCTCTGCACGGGGTCATCCGCGCGCTGTCGCGGGTGGGCGCTCGCCGCAACGTCGACCCGCAGGCCAGGCTGATGTCCGATCCCGTCGTGCGGGCCGATCCGGGCGCCTTCGCCGACGAGATTCGTGATCGCGGCCCGGTTATCCGGTGCCGGGCGGTCCTGATGACTGTCGACCATCAGGTGGCCAGCGAGGTGCTGCGCTCCGAGGATTTCCGGGTCTCCTCGCTGGGCGCCGGTCTGCCGGCCCCACTGCGCTGGGTCAACCGCAAGACCCACCCCGGGCTGCTGCACCCCATCGAGCCGCCGTCCCTGCTGTCCATCGAACCGCCGGATCACACCCGGCTGCGCAAGCTGGTGTCCTCGGTGTTCACCTCCCGGGCCGTGGCTGCGCTCCGCGACGGCGTCCAGCAGACCGCCGATCAGCTGCTCGACGAGCTCGACGGGGAGTCGGGCACGGTCGACGCGGTCAGCCGTTACTGTTCGCAGCTGCCGGTCGCGGTGATCAGCGACATCCTCGGGGTGCCGGAGCGCGATCGGCAACAGATCCTGCGCTTCGGCGAGCTGGCCGCACCCAGCCTGGACATCGGGTTGTCCTGGCCGCAATACCTGCAGGTGCACCACGGCATCGCCGGCTTCAACAGCTGGCTGGCAAACCATCTCGACCGGCTGGCCCGCGATCCGGGCGACGATCTGATGAGCCAGCTGATCATGGCCAGCCGGGATGCCGCCGAAGGGGCCCGGCTTTCGCAGCGGGAGCTGCAGGCGACCGCGGGTCTCGTATTGGCGGCCGGCTTCGAGACCACGGTGAACCTGCTCGGCAACGGCATCCGTATGCTGCTGGATCATCCCGAACACCTGCAGACCTTGGCGGCCAACCCGGATTTGTGGCCAAACGCCGTGGAGGAGATTCTGCGGCTCGAGTCGCCGGTACAGCTGAGCGCACGGATCGCCGCCAAAGACGTCGAAGTCGCCGGAACCGGGATCAAGCGCGGCGAGATCGTGGTGATCTTCCTGGCCGGCGCCAACCGCGACCCCAAAGTGTTCGACGATCCGCACCGTTTCGACATCGAGCGCGCCAACGCCGGCAAGCACCTGTCGTTCTCGGCAGGCCGGCACTTCTGCCTGGGCGCGGCGCTGGCCCGTGCCGAGGGTGAGGTGGGGCTGCGTACCTTCTTCGAGCGCTATCCGGGCGCCCGGCTGGCCGGAGCGGGCAGCCGACGGGACACCCGGGTGCTGCGGGGCTGGTCAACCTTGCCGGTCACATTGGGCAAGGCTCCAGCGGCGTTAGGTTCGTGACGTGGACTTCCGGGCAGCACTTCTTGAGCAGACCCGAGCGTTCGGCGATGCAATTCGATCGGCGGACCCGGCGACACCTGTACCCACCTGCGGAGACTGGACCGTACGGCAGCTGTTTCGCCACGTCGGCCGCGGAAACCTTTGGGCTGCCCAGATGATCAGCGAACGTCGCAGCCAGCCCCTCGACCCCCGCGATGTCAGTGGCGGCAGGCCACCGGATGACCCACAGGCGGCCACCGAGTGGCTCAACGCTGGGGCGCACGCGGTCATCGACGCCGTCGATCGCGTCGGATCCGACGCTCGGGTGTGGACGTTTCTCGGCGCCCGCCCGGCAGGGTGGTGGATTCGCCGCCGGCTGCACGAGACGACGGTCCACCGTGCGGATGCCGCCGTGGCACTAGGCGCCGAGTTCGAGCTGTCGCCGGAACTGGCTGCCGATGCGCTCACCGAATGGATCGATCACGCCTGCGTGGACACCCGGCATGCGGCGCCACTGGACCGCGGACAGTCCCTTCATCTGCACGCCACCGACGAGCGATTGGGGCCCACCGGCGAATGGAGCATCGTCCACGGCGAGGACGGGGTGTCATGGTCGCACACCCACGACAAGGGCACCGTCGCACTGCGCGGCCCCGCCAAGGAACTGCTGCTGGCGGCCGTGCGCCGCAGGACCGCGGCCGAGGCCGGACTGGAGGTATTCGGCGACACCGCCGTCTGGGAAACCTGGCTGGAGCGCACGCCGTACTGAGTGAGGCTGCCCTGAAACTCCTTGGGGGTGGCACTTCTTGGTGGCTCCTACCTTGCCAGTGGTTCGAACCGCCTATGCTTCGCCAGCATGACCACTTCGGAGATGGCCACCGTCCTCGCCTGGCACGACGCACTCAACGCCGGCGACTTCGACACCCTGCTCTCGCTGTCCACTGACGACGTCGAGATCGGCGACGCGCACGGCGCCCGCCAGGGGCAGGCCGCCCTGCTGAACTGGGCGCGCGACCTGGACGCCAAGGCAGAGCCCGGTCGGATCTACGTCAACGACGGGGTGGTCGTCGTCGAACAACGCATCGTCTCGGTGACCGGTGAGGTCGGCACGTCGGCGTCGGCCTTCCGGGTGGTGCACGACCACGTCACCGGAGTTTTCCGGCACGACGATCTCGATGCCGCGCTGGCCGCGACCGGCCTGACCGAAGCGGACTTGACCGGTTGATGCGCGGGATCATTCTGGCCGGCGGCTCGGGCACCCGGCTTTACCCGATAACCATGGGCGTCAGCAAGCAATTGGTGCCGGTCTACGACAAGCCGCTGATCTACTACCCGCTGTCCACCCTGATCATGGCCGGGATCAGGGACATTCTGGTCATCACCACCGGGCAGGACGCGTCCGCTTTTCACCGGTTACTCGGCGACGGATCGGATTTCGGCATCAACCTGAGCTATGCACAGCAGGATCAACCTGACGGTCTTGCGCAGGCGTTCGTGATCGGAGCCGATCATATCGGCAGCGACTCGGTGGCTTTGGTGTTGGGCGACAACATTTTTTACGGACCCGGTCTGGGAATCAGCCTATCGAGATTCCAAAATGTCAGCGGTGCAGCGATATTCGCCTACTGGGTGGCCAACCCGTCGGCCTACGGTGTCATCGAATTCGACGCCGACGGCACCGCGTCCTCGTTGGAGGAGAAGCCGGCCGCTCCGAAATCGCACTATGCGGTTCCTGGCCTGTACTTCTACGACAACGACGTTGTGGACATCGCCCGCGCGCTGCGCAAGTCGGCTCGCGGCGAGTACGAGATCACCGAAATCAACCAGACCTACCTCGACCAGGGTCGGCTGTCGGTGGAGGTGCTCGCGCGCGGCACCGCATGGCTGGACACCGGCACCTTCGACTCGCTGCTGGACGCCAGCGATTACGTGCGGACCATCGAACGACGGCAGGGACTGAAGATCAGCGTGCCCGAGGAGGTCGCGTGGCGGGTCGGCTTCATCGACGACGACGCGCTGGCCGCTCGGGCGCAGTCGCTGCTCAAGTCCGGCTACGGGGCGTATCTGCTGGAGTTGCTGGAGCGTTAACCGGCCCCCGAGCCCCGGTCGCCAGCAGTGCGGCGATGCCCGTCGTCAGGGGTACCGACAGCGCCAAGGCGATCCCGCCGACCGCGGAACGGGCGATCTCGATGGCCACACTCTCACTGGTCAGTACGTCGGTAAGGGACCGGTTGGCCACGCTGAACAGCAACAACAGTGGCAGCGCACTGCCCGCGTAGGCGAGTACCAGCGTGTAGACCGTGCTGGCGATATGGTCGCGGCCCACCCGCATCGCGCCAAGGAATACCTCCCGTCGCGAGGCTCCGTCACCGAGGGCGGCCAGTTCGAACGCGGTCGAGGCCTGGGTCACCGTCACATCGTTGAGTACGCCCAGCGACCCGATGATGAATCCGGCCAGCAGCAGGCCGGTGATCGACACGTTGCCCAGATAGGCCGCTACCTCGTTGTTCTGGTCTTCGGACAGTCCGGTCAGGTGCGCCAATTCTATTGCCGCCCAAGATAACACCGCGGCAAGCAGTAGCGACGCCAGCGTACCCAGCAGGGCCGCGCTGGTCCGCAGGCTCACTCCGTGGGCCAGGTAGATCACCGCGTACAGGATTGCCGCCGAAGCCACCACGGCGACCGGAACCGCGGGCGCGCCGTCCCGCAACGCCGGAAGCAGGAAGACCACCAGTACCCCGAACGCGATCCCGATACCGACCAGTGCCCGCAGGCCACGCCATCGCGCCACCGCGATGATCACCAGCGCGAACACCGCGGCCAGGGCCGCCAGCGGCCACGTTCGCTCGTAGTCGTAGAACGCATAGGTAGTGGTGCCTGCGTCGTCCACCTGCCGGCTGACCCGGATGTCGTCGCCGACGGCCAGATCAGGCTGACCGGGGCCGCTGCGGAACTCCAGCAGAGTGTTGGCGCCGCGGTTGGGTCCGGAGCCGATCGCCACCAGGGTCTGGACGCACTGCCCGGTATCGCCGTGGGCCTGTGGCGGTTCGGCGGTGAGTACCGTGCCGGCCGCCGGGTTGCCGCAGGGCGCGGTCGCACTGGAGAGCACCCGGCCGGACTCGGTCGTCACCGCGCCACCGGCGGCGTTCTGGAACGGCAGCGGGATGTCGGCGCGCTGGCCGCTGGGCCAGAGCAGTGCGGCGCCGACCAAGGTCGCGACACCACAGGCGACCAGGAGCGCGATGACGATCTTGGCGGCCAGCGGCCCCATTGGCGACGGACCGGTCAGCGAGTGCGAGTGTGAGTGTGAGTGCGCCACCTCGACAGGGTAGAGGGGCGCCGACAAAGCGGGCGGGGCGGTTCGGGCGGCCGGAATAGGTTCGGGCGGCCGGAATATTGGTGCGCGGAGGCCCTCCGGGGACGATTTAGTCTGGCACCACCATGAGCAGACAATTGGCAAATCAATCACTGTTGAAGCGGACCTACGACTCGATGCTCACCGGCGATGTCGGCCCCTTTCTCGCTGAGTACGGATTCACCAAGTCGGGCAGTACATTCAGAAGACGGCGCGGGCCGCTGTACGACATGATCGGCTTCCAGGGGAACTGGCACAACGGTGTCACGCCGTGGCACGGGTTCTTTGTCAACGTCGGCGTTGGATCGGTGGATGTCGATGCCGCCTGTCCGGGGCATGACGGCGTTTACCATCCGCGGAAAGGCCATCTGCTGGACCGGCGCTGGGAGACGCTGGTTCCCGAACTGCCCTACGAATTGCGCTTCCGTCGCGACACCGACATGACGGCTTTCGCCGCCGAGCTGCGTGCGGGCCTGGCCAAGGTCATCGAGGGGGTCGAGAGGATCGACTCGACGGGTGCGCTGGTGAGGTATGCGGTGGCCAACAACCTGCTGATCCAGTACGAGAAGACGTGTTGCTATCTCGCCGCGACTGACGACATCGAGACATTGAGGCAGTATGCGGGCACACTGCGGGAATGGTTCGGCCATCAGGAAAGATGGTCCATCTTCAACCGAGACATCAGTGCCGTGACAGGACCATGGTCGTCACGTTTGCGTGAGCTTGGAATCCTTGATCAGGTCGGCGAAATCACTGCCGGTAGCTGACCAGGAAGTTGCCGAGGCGCTCGATCGCGTTCGCCAGGTCGCGCGCCCACGGCAGCGTCACGATGCGCAGATGATCCGGTGTCGGCCAATTGAATCCGGTGCCCTGGGTCACCAGGATCTTCTCCTGCAGCAGCAGGTCGAGAACGAGTTGTTCGTCGTCGACGATGTCGTAGACCTCGGGGTCCAGCCGCGGGAACGCATACAGTGCGCCTTCGGGTTTCACACATGACACGCCGGGGATCTCGTTGAGCTGGGCCCACGCCACATCGCGTTGCTCCAGCAGCCGGCCGCCGGGCAGCACCAGGTCCTCGATGCTCTGATGACCGCCGAGAGCAACCTGAATCGCATGTTGTGCAGGAACATTCGGGCACAGCCGCATGTTGGCCAGCAGGCTGATGCCTTCGATGAAACTGGTTGCGTGTTCCTTCGGGCCGGTGATGACCAGCCATCCGGACCGGTATCCGGCGACCCGGTAAGCCTTGGACAGACCGTTGAAGGTCAGCGTGAGGACGTCGGGCGCCACCGATGCCAACGCGATGTGTTCGGCGTCGTCGTAGAGGATCTTGTCGTAGATCTCGTCAGCGAGCAGCATGAGCTGGTGCTTGCGCGCCAGGTCGGCGATCTTGGTCAGCGCCTCGCGGGAGTACACCGCGCCGGTGGGGTTGTTCGGGTTGATCACCACGATCGCCTTGGTGCGGTCGGTGATCTTGGATTCCATATCGGCGATGTCGGGCTGCCAACCCTGCGTCTCGTCGCACAGATAGTGCACCGGGGTGCCGCCGGCCAGCGACGTCGACGCCGTCCACAGCGGGTAGTCCGGAGCCGGGATCAACACCTGGTCGCCGTTGTCGAGCAGGGCTTGCAGGGTCATCGTGATCAGTTCCGAGCAGCCGTTGCCCAGGAACACGTCGTCGATATCGAACCGCGGGAAACCGTCGACCAGCTCGTAGCGGGTGAACACCGCGCGGCGGGCACTGACGATGCCCTTGGAATCCGAATAGCCCTGCGCGTAGGGGAGCGCGGCGATGATGTCGCGCATGATCACGTCGGGCGCCTCGAAGCCGAACGGCGCCGGGTTGCCGATGTTGAGCTTGAGGATCCGGTGTCCCTCGGCCTCCAGGCGGGACGCGTGCTCGTGGACGGGGCCGCGGATCTCGTAGAGGACGTCCTGCAGCTTGCTCGACTGCGTGAAAACGCGCTGCCGGTCGTGGTGGCCGGTGGAATGCCACGGCAGCTGGTGGGTGGTCACGCCCAACAGTCTCCCACGGCTGTCCAGGCGTTTTTCCCTACCGCGCGCTCCACACGCGGCGCGGACTTCCCCGTTGTCGGCGCGAACCGGTCCGGGCTACGGGATCAGCGGGTTCGCCTTGAGCACCGGTAGCGGGAAGATATGTTCGGTTTCCTCGCCGTCTTCCATGCTCTCGTAGAGGCCGATGGCGTAGACCCCGGCAGCTTCCACCCGCATCGGGAGGTACTGGGTGAACACGCGGTACTTGATCGGCGTGGGCGGGTTGTCGGGCCAGTGCCAGCTGAATTTGAGTGCGCCGACCCGTTCGCCGCTAGGTGAAGTGGCGATGATGTAGCGAACCGGGTCGTAGTCGGTGCCGCCCTGGGCGCAGACGGCCAAAACCATGGGCACCGTGATGTGCGCGGGGAAATTGTTCACTTGGCAGCTGGTCATCGGGAAGCCCTTGGCGGTGACCCCGCCGGCGTCCTCCTCCATTGCGCTGAGCGCTGCGGCGAACGCGAGCACCCGCATGTGTGTTCTCCCTCGTTTTCGGTGAATGTCGGTGATAAACGTAGGCCATCGAGTCTCGGGGAGGGGTGTCGGGGTGTGGGCTGGCATTGGGCTGTGCGGCGGGCGCTGGGGCGGCTTGATCGGCCAGGTGGTCCGTTCGGGCTCGTGGCGCCGTATTAGCGTGTGCCTCGGTGCTTGCCCGTTAGGTGCGTCGACTGGAGACCGGTATGCGTCAAGGAATTCACTTCATTTCGGGCTTGCCGCGGTCGGGTTCGACGTTGTTGGCCGGCATCCTGCGGCAGAACCCGCGGTTTCATGCCGGTATGACCAGCCCGGTCGGGTCGATGTATCGGGCGTTGGAGCAGTCGATGAGCCGGCGCAACGAAACCGCGGTGTTCATCGACACCAAGCAGCGCCGCGATATTTTGGCCGGTCTGTTCACCAACTACTACGACGAGGTTCAGGCCGACAAGGTGGTGTTCGACACCAACCGGATGTGGTGTGCCAAGCTGCCGGCCATCACGCAGCTGTTCCCGACCGCCAAGGTGATCTGTTGCGTGCGGGATGTGAACTGGATCATGGATTCCATCGAACGCCTGGTGCGGCGTAACGCGTTCGAGCCGTCCGGCATGTTCGGTTACGAGTCAGGGGGCACAGTGTTCTCTCGCATCGGTGCGGTGGCGACCTCGGACGGGCTGGTCGGCTACGCCCTGGATGCGCTCAAGGACGGCTTCTTCGGTGAACAGGCCCCCGCGATGATCTTGCTGGAGTACGAGGCGCTGGTCACCAATCCCAATCGGGCAATGCGAATGGTCTACGACTTCATCGCCGAACCGTGGTTTGACCATGACTTCGACAATGTCGAGTACGACCCCGGAGAGTTCGATCTGGCCTTGGGCGCGCCGGGGCTGCACGCCATCCGCCGCAAGGTGGAGTTCATCCCCCGGCAGACCATCCTGCCCCCGCAGTTGTTCCACCGCTACGACGACGACATGTTCTGGCGCCACCCCGGAGCCAACCGGCATAACGTGAAGATCATCAGCCGCGGGTGAGACCCGAACCGTACGGCCGGCCGGGCGACACGCGCCCGCTTAACCGACCGACTCGTTGAGGAATGTGCATTCGTCGTCGAGCGTGCCGATCATCGACGTCACCGACACGTTGAGCCGCCGCAACGCCCGATAGGTCAGGTTCTGCGTCGAGCGGCTCCCGAGGTTCTGGTCGAAGCCTTCGCTGCGGTAGTCACCCAACTCGTCGTCGAGTGCGTCGAAACGGGAACAGTCGAAGCCCTTCTTGTTCGCCTCGTACTCGCGCACCAGGGTGTTGTACTCGCCGATGAACCGCTTGGCGTCGGTCTTCATCTGGTCGCGGTCGAAATTGTCGGGCTGCTGAATGGGCTTCTCCAACCAGCGCCCTTCGGTGATCGAGTACTGGCCGATTCCCGGTGCGGCGCCGTAGTTGTCGGACCGGTCGGAGTGAAAGACCACCTCCAGCGGTGCCCCGTTGAGCAGGATGCGCCCTTCCTGCCTGGCGTCCAACTGTTTGGTCAGCAGCTTCATAAAGGGGCTGAGCTCCTCGGGGGTCATTCCCGATTTGTGAGTGAACACGTGCACGCTGACATCGGACTTGTCGTCGTACTCGTAGGAGGCATTGCTGCCGAACAGGTCCACCCCGTCGACCGTCAGCCCCTCTATTCCCGATTCCCGGACATTGCGGTCCACCACCTTTTGGATCGCGTCGCGGATTTCGGGTTTGATCGTCATCCCGTCCCAGATCCGCGGGTCGAGCTCGGTGGGGAAGGTGGTGATGGAATCGATGGCTCTGTTCACCGCCGCGTCCGAGTCGTCGGCCAGGGGCGCCTGCACCGGCTCGGCCGATCCGCATGCCACCAGCAGCAAACCGCAGGCGGCGATGACCGATCCGAGCTTCATCCCGACCATTGCCCCTAACGCTTTCCGGGGGGACGCGCGCCTTTGGCGATGCCGAGGCCTTTGACGGGCTGCTCGGGGGTTTTCGCCTGGGACCCGTCGGGCTCCTCCGGAGATTGCGCCTGGGGCGTATCCGGTGCCTGTGGCTTCTCGGGCTGATCGGGCACGGCTTTCGGCGCCGCCGCAGGCCCGGTGGGGCTCTTTTTCGCACCCGGGCGGCGCGCACCCGCCGCGATGCCGAGCCCCTTGACCGGCGCCGCCGGCGCCGCCGGGGCGGTCGCGTCCGCCTCGGCGGTCGTCGCGGTCGGCTCACCGGCAGCCTGGGTCGATGCCGGACGGGGCTGGGAGGAAGCGGCCTTCTTCGCTCCGGGACGCTTCGCGCCACCGGCGATGCCCAACCCCTTGACCGGCGCTGCCGTTGTTGCCGGCGCCGCCGGCGCGGCAGGCGCGGCAGGAGCGGCAGCTGCCGCAGGCGCAGCGGCCTTCTTCGCCCCGGGGCGTCTGGCGCCACCGGCGATGCCCAGGCCTTTGACCGGGGCTGCCGGCGCGGCTTCGCCGACGGTGTCGGCCTTGGGTTGGGCCGGCGCCGCGGACCCCGCGTCGGCCGACGTGGGCGCCGTGGGCGCCGAGGGTGCCTCAGGGGCTTCAGTGGCGGCTGTCGTTGCCGCCGGTTCGCGTGCGGCGCGTTTCTCGGCTTCCTTTGCGGCAGCGCCCTTTTCGGGCAGCGTGAAGGTGCTTTTGTCCAACGATTCCAGCAGCAGCTGCGCCACGTCGAGAACCTCGGCCTTGGCCACGTCCCTGGCTGCGGAGACGTCGTCGACGCCGTCGGTGATCATCACCCGGCAGAACGGGCAGCCGGTCGCGATGGTGGACGCTCCGGTATCCATCGCCTCCTCGACACGTTCCTGGTTGACCCGCTTGCCGATGTGCTCTTCCATCCACATCCGGGCACCGCCGGCCCCGCAACACAAGCCGCGGTCGGCGTGCCGGGGCATTTCAATCAGCTTCGCGCCGGACGCGCCGATCAGTTCGCGGGGGGCGTCGTAAACCTTGTTGTGCCGGCCCAGGTAACAGGGGTCGTGGTACGTGATGTCGGCACCTTGCCCGTTGGACCCCACGGACTTCACCGGCACCAGCTTCTTGTCCCGGATCAGCCGGTTCAGCAGCTGGGTGTGGTGCAGCACGGTGTAGTTGCCGCCGAGTTGCGGGTACTCGCGCCCCAGGGTGTTGAAGCAGTGCGGGCAGGTGACGACGACCTTGCGGTCCACCCGCTCGACGCCGGAGAACATCTCGTTGAGGGTTTCCACGTTCTGCGCAGCCAGCTGCTGGAACAGGAATTCGTTGCCGGAGCGCCGGGCGGAGTCGCCGTTGCAGGTCTCGCCTTCGCCCAACACCAGAAACTTCACCCCAGCCGCCGACAACAGCTCGGCAACCGCCTTGGTGGTCTTCTTGGCGCGGTCCTCGTACGCCCCGGCGCAACCCACCCAGAACAGGTACTCGTAGCCCTCGAACGATTCGACGTCCTTGCCGTAGACCGGCACGTCGAAGTCGACCTCGTCGATCCAGTTGGTGCGGTCCTTGGAGTTCTGCCCCCACGGGTTGCCCTTGTTCTCCAGGTTCTTGAACAGCACGCCCAGTTCACCGGGGAACTCGGATTCCATCATCACCTGGTAGCGGCGCATGTCGACGATGTGGTCGATGTGCTCGATGTCCACCGGGCACTGCTCGACGCAGGCTCCGCAGGTCGTGCACGACCACAACACGTCCGGGTCGATGACGCCGCCCTGCTCCAGGGTGCCGACCATGGGTCTCGTCGCCTGCAGCGGGGAGTCGAACGGGATGCGTTCGAAGCCGGACTCCGGGACGTGGTGGGCGTCGTCGTGTTTGGTCTCGATGAAGCCACCTGCGGTGGATTCGAGCTCCTTGGCGACGGACTCCTCGCCGGGGACCTGCTTGCCGTCCAGGAAGTACGGCGCCTTGGCGAACATGTGGTCGCGCAGGTTCATGATCACGAGCTTGGGTGACAGCGGCTTGCCGGTGTTCCACGCCGGGCACTGCGACTGGCAGCGACCGCATTCGGTGCAGGTGGTGAAATCCAGGTAGGCCTTCCAGGTGAAGTCCTCGATCTTGCCGCGACCCAGCACCGCGTCCTCGGCGGGATCCTCGAAGTTGACCACCTCGCCCTTGGACTCCACCGGCAGCAGCGGGCCCAGGCCGTTGGGCAGCCGCTTGAACGTCACGTTGAGCGGGGCCAGGCCGATGTGCAGGTGCTTGGAGTGCAGCACGATCAGCAGGAATATCAGCATGATCGCAATGTGCGCGAGCAGCGCGAGGGTCTCGATCCACTCGTTGGCGGTGTGCCCGAGCGGGTGCATGATCGCGCCCATCAGATGCGAGAAGAAGGCGCCGTCGCCGTAGGGCAGCGTGCCATTGTTCACCGCTGCGCCGCGGACCAGGGCATAGGTCCAGATGACGTTGAAGATCATGAACAGGATCAGCCAGGCGCCGCCGGTGTGCGAGCCGTAGAAGCGCGAGCTGCGGCCGTGCTGTTTAGGCTCGGTGCGCAGCCGGATGATCGCGAAGGTGATGATGCCCAGCAGCACCGCGACGGCGAAGAAGTCCTGCAGGAAGCCCAGCGCATCCCATCTGCCGATGATCGGAATGTGAAAATCACGGACGACGAGCAGGCCGAACGCTTCCAGGTACACCGAGGCCAGGATGAAGAAGCCCCACATGGTGAAGAAATGGGCGATGCCGGGGATCGACCAGCGCAGCATTCGGGTCTGGGCGAAGACCTCTTCGAGTTGCGTGGTGATGCGGGTGCGCATGTGGTCTTTGCGATTATTCGCCGGGCTCATCGGTTGGCCGGACCGGATCAGCTTGGTCAGCCACAGCACCCGCTTGACGGCGAACACGCCGACGACGGCGACCATCAGTACCCCGGCGACGAGCCTTATCAGCATCTGCGTTTCCACGCACAACCTCCGGTATGAGGCTACCGGCAGGTAACTTAGAGCTGGTTACCAGCGGGTAACTTTGGCTGGGTGCCTGTTCATAGTTTCATCCTGGGAAAATCGGCGCTACGAAGGCTGACCTAACTGAAACGTCATCCGGATGATGCGAGCGTCGCGCGAAGCATCGACAGCATCTCCGAGCGGGACTGTGCTCCCAGCCGTCGGCGGATGCGTGCGACGTGGTGCTCGACGGTTTTCGCCGAGATGAACAATTGGGCGCCGATGTCCCGGTACGGCATGCCCTGTACCAGGAGTTCGGCGACCTCGTACTCGCGGTCGGACAGCCGCGCGGTGCGACGGGGGCCTGCGGCGGCATTACCGGTGGCGGCCGGGGCGCCGTCGCTACCGCCGCTCGGTGCGACGACCGGTTCCGGAGCGTCGACCGACTGTTTGAGGTCGCGGGCGAGCTGCAACATCGCTTGGGACACCCGCTGATCGGGGGTCTGCAGGGCGGCCTGACCGGCTAACCGGGTGGCGTCCCAGGTGTGGCCGTACTGTGCCAGTCCCCGGGCGGCGACGGTGACGTCGTCGACGTCGACCCGGTTGGCGAGCACCCGAAGCCACGTGCGCCCCGCGGTGGCCAGCGCGGCCGCGAAGGGGCTTTGGGACGCGGCCGCCGCGAGCGCCTGGCCGTGCGGGGCGACCGCGTCCGGTGAGTTGGACAGGATGCCGGCCTGCACTCCGGCCCACTGCAGCGGCACCGACCACAGCACCGGGTCACCCAGAGCGGCGAGTAGGCCCAAAGCCTGTTCCAGCGCCAACTGCAATCGATCGACCGTGCGCAGCCGCGCCGCGGCCACCCAGAGTTCGCCCAGCGGCAGCAGCGTGAAGAGGTCCGGGGAATATTCGTCCAGCACCTCGCTCCCGGACTGCCAGTGCTGTCTCATGGCGCCGCTGTCGCCGGTGCGCCGCGCGATCGCCGTCCGCAGCGCCGCGGCCCACAGTGCATCGCGCCGGTTCAACGGCGACTTCACCGAAGCAACGGCGGCACCCGCCGCCGCCAGCTGTCCATCTTGCATATACGCCCAGCCCAGCAGCAGCCGCCGCCGAGGGGTGACGACGTTCGCATCGGTCGGCTCGGATCCGTCGACATTCGCGTCACGCACCAAACCCGCCAGGACGTTGCGACCCTCAGGCACGCTGTGCGCCCGGACCGGATCGCCGCCGTGTAGCGCGGTCAATGTCACCAGAGCGGCCGGGGTGTCGGGCAGCAACTGTTCCCGCCCGAGGTCGGTACCGAGGCTCTGACTCAACTCGGCCACCGCCACGCGATACGGCCGATCGAACGTCAGCAGCAGACCTTCGGTGAGGGCACGTGCGGCGCGCGCCGCCGAGGTGGGGGGACCGGCGCTCTGCTCGGCCACCGTCGAGCTGGCCACCGTCGAGCTGGCCACCCCCCCGTCACCGGCGGCTAACGCCGAGATGGTCGCCGCGGCACTCGCGACCGCATCCTGCGGCGGGCCGAGCCAGCCGAACAGGTCATTGGCCTGGCCGGCTCTTCCGTCGTGCAGCGCAATACTCGCCGCGATCCGGACCGCCGCAGTGCGCTCGCGCGGATCTTCGGACGTGAGCAGCGCATCGGCGATCCGGCCCGCCGCCGCGCAGTCTCCGGCGAGCGCGAGCGCGTCGGCCAGTTTGGCGCTCGGGGAGGCGCCCGCTTCGGCGGCCGCCCGGTACAGCCGCATGGCGGGGGCCGGGTCTTGGGTGCGCGACGCCAGGTCGGTCAGCGCGGCGGCCAACCGCTGGTCACGCAGGCCGTGTTCGGCCATCCGCAAAGCGAGTTCGGCGGTCAACGTAGACAGCTCGAGTTGCGATTGCAACACCGCCAGCTCCACCTCGTGATGTCGGGCGGTGCCGACGACCTGGGCGACCCCGGTGTGCACCTTGCGCATGAAGCTCGGTGGGTGCGACGGCTCGATCAGGCCGCTGGACCGCGCCCGGTCGACGTTGTTCAGCGACTGCCCGCCGGACATCCCCAGCGCTGCGGCCACATCGTCGGGTCCGAGGTCCAGGCTGAGTGAGCAGACGAGCAGCGTGTCGAGGAGATCCGCTTCCAGTCCGCGGAGCCGCTCGATCAGCGCGAAATCGGCGGCCCGCGCGACGGCGGCCCGCGTGTCGGCGGCAGCGCCCCCGGCGCGTCCGGCCCGTAGGTCGGTGGCAGTGCCCTCGGCGACGGCCGCCAACGCGCCTGGCAGCAGGAACGGCAGGCCAGCCGTCGCGGAGACGAGCAGCCGTACCAGTTCCGGTGCAGGTGCACTGCCGAGCCTCGCGGCAACGGCCTGCTCCACCTCGACCGGCGCCAGCCCGCCGAGAAGGACCGTCGGGTTCTCCCGGTGCAGCGCGACCGTCAGGCGACGCAGCGCCGGATGGTGGGCAAGGGGTTGGGTGGCGATCACCACCGTCGCGTCGGGCTCGGCGACGAGGTCGGTCAGCCGGTTCAGGTCGTCGTCGTCGAGCAGGTCCACGTCGTCGATGACGATCGCGAAGTTGTCGGCCTCCGGGTCCCGTGGCGGTCGGGACAGTACCGGACGGCCGGACCCCAGGAAGGCCGCCCGCACCGCCGCGATCGTCGCCGTCTTGCCGGTGCCGATACCCCCGGTGACGAGCAGTCGGGTCGCCGCGGCGGGATCGGCCTCGACGGCCGCGACCGCCTCTCGGGCGGCGGAGGGAAGCTCCGTGGTCACGCGCCGTCGTCGGGGATCAACGTCGTCGTGATCGGATCTGGAGGATCCTCCGTCGTCGGATCCGGCTGCACCGTGGTGGTAGGCGGCCGCGTCGTGGTGGGTTGCGTCGTGGTGGGTTGCGTGGTTGTCGGTTGCGTCGTGGTGGTGCGGGTCGTCGTTGTGGGCTGCGTCGTAGTGGTGGTTGTTGTGGTCGACGTCGTGGTGGTGGTGGTGGTGGTTGTGGTGGTCGGCTGCGTCGTGCTGGTCGTCGGTGTTGTCGTGGTGGTCGCCGTGGTGGACGACGGCGGGGGTGGCGGCGGCTGGCTGACCGTGGTGGTGGCCACACCGTCGGGTCCCACCGTGACCGTGGTGACCGGCGGTGGCAACTCCGGTGAGGTCGCGTTCGGTGTCGGGGTCTCGGTTTCGGTCACCGTGGTTGAGTCGCCCATCGAGCTGGTCAACGTAATCGCAAGGCCACCGGCGGCAAGCAGTGCGGCCGCGGCTGCCGCCCCGAAGAGCACCGGGGGACGTTTGTACCAGGGCAGCGGCGCCGGTTCGCCGTCTACCTGGCCTGGGTAGCCGTCCTCCGGCGGCGCGAACGCCACCGGTGGCCGGGCCGCCGTCGCGCCCTGGTCGGGGTAGCCGGCCGGCACGGTGTAGTCGTCGCCGGTGTACGGCAGCGGATCCCCGGCCGAGTCGTCCTGCGACCAGGCCAGCGCCCGGAAGGTCGCCGATGCGGCGCCGTCGACCGCCGATTCCCCGGCGGCCAGCCCCGCCGCGCCGGCGGCCCACGCCGCGGACCCCATCGCGGTAGGCGCGTCGGTTTCCAGACCCTGATTGGCGACCAGAGCGGCACCGGCGGCCACGTTGAGCTGCGACTGCGGGGTCGTCACCACTGGTGCGCGCAGGCGTTCGGAAAGCTGCTGGGTGACCAGCGGGATCGCGGCGCCGCCGCCGACGGTGGCCACCGCCGACACGTTGGCCAGCGGGATCCCGTTGCGTTGCAGCGTGTCCTCGACCGCGGTGAGCAGCCCGCCGAGGGGCTGGGAGATCAGCTGGTCGAACTCGGGGCGGGTCACCCGCACGTCGGACCGGAAGCGCGGCAGCTCGACCGGCACCACCGCGGCGGTTTCGGCGGAGAGCCGCTCCTTGGCCGTACGGCATTCGTCGCGTAATTGGGTCAGCGACTCGTAGGCGGCGGTCCCGGCCGTGTCCGCGTCGCTCGCGTCGGCGATGCCCGCCAGCACATGATTAAGCAACGTCTGGTCGATACCGTCGCCGGAGAACTCCGGATAGCGCACGGTTTGGCCGATGGCATCGAGATTCGCGCCGGCATCTGCCAGCGTGATGCTGGAGCCGCTGCCGCCCAGGTCGACCAAGACGATCACGCCACGGTCGGGAAGTCCCGGCGCGGCCTGCAGCGCGGCCAGGGCAGCCATCGAGTCGGGGATCAAGGTGGCCGGCACGCCACCGGGCGCCAGACCGGGAACCGTACGCAGTGCACCTCGCAGCGCGCCGATGGCACCCGGCCCCCAGTGCGCCGGTACGGCGATGGCGATCGGTGAACCCCCGCCGACCAATCGCGCGATCGCGTCCAGCGCCGAGGCAAGCACCTGCTCGCCGCGGTGCACCGAGCTATCGGCAGCGACTAGCGGAACCGGATCGCCCACGCGCTCCACGAAGCCGCCCAGAACGACACCCGACCCCGGATTCACGGGCACGCCGACTTCGGGAGCCCGGTCTGTGAAGACGGTGAGAATCGACCGGCGCAGCATCGGTGCACGACCGATACGGGCCGCCACCAGGTTCGTCGTACCGATCGACAACCCAAGGGGTTCACTCATGTGGCGCCTCTCCTGTCCCGGCCGCCACCAACCTTACTGAGAGGACGCTGCGAGGGGCCGGATGCACCGGGGTGTCGCCCATCCCTAGTGGGCCATCCCCTAACGGCGCCTTCGCAGGGGTGGCATTCACACCGATCCTTGGCGCCACGGGTGTGGATACCATCGTCGACAGACAGCCGGAACTATTCGTGGGCGGAGGTGCGGTGGTGGCGAATGCACTCCTCGACTTCGTGATTTCACTGCTCCGCGATCCCGAGGCCGCCGCCCGCTTTGACGCGGACCCCTCGCAGGCTCTTGCTGATGCCGGCCTCACCGAGGTGACCATTGCCGATGTGCAGAACCTGATACCCGTGGTGGCGGAGTCGCTGCCGATGCCTGCCGCCGGCTCAGTCGTTTTTGGTGCAGAGTCGACGGTGGATGTGTGGACCAGCGGGGCGGCCACTGCGGCGCTCGACGCGTTCGACCTGCCGGTGCCCACGGCGGTGGACGTCCTGCCGGTGATGACGCCCGTCGTGACCGAAGTCGTTGGCGACATCGAGGTGCTCGCCGCGGGTCTGGTGTCGGCGTCGCAGGTTGATGAGCTGGTGGTCGAGCCTGCTGTCGATGCTGGTCACGAGGACTGGGTTCCGCCCGTCGGCGAACCTCACCCGGTTGATCCAGCCCCGGGTTTCGACGTCTTCGAATGACGGGGCGCTACTTGTCGGCTACCTGGGCCACCGGGGAGTGCTTCCCCTCGCCAGAAAGCGACTTGCCTCCGGGGACCAAACCTGCATTGCGGGCGCGGGCCTTTGCCAATACATCGGCGGTGATTTCGTCGGCGCGTTCTTCGGTGAGGCATTCACCGTCGACGATCACCTTCGTTTCGTTCAGGTCGATGCCCTCGAAGACGGTTCCGTCGTGCAAGCAGATCTCCGGCGCCGGCCGCACATTATCGCGGTTGTCGTTGGTCATTGCCGATCACCATATACCTCTACACAGGTATACTGATTCTGATATAACCCGCTAGTGGAGTTGAAGCCAGTCAGATGGTGGGGGACGACTCAAGATGACATCCGCGCGCAAAGGACGGCTATCCGAGACCAGCTTGGCCACCAGTTGCACCGAGTCCAACTCGGGCTTATGCCTGACAACTACAAGCCAATGCCTGCCGTTGGTGCGGGAACCTACGAGATACGGGTAAAGGACGACGACGGGATAGCGCGACTGATGTACGTGGCGAAATTTGGAGACCGGGTCAACGTCCTCCACGTCTTCACGAAGAAGTCCCAGAAAACACCAAAGTCCGATATAGACCTAGCGAAGAAGCGGTATAGGGAGGCGAAGCGTGATGGCTAAGAGCGTGTTTCATGACATCGCTGATAGCGCCGAGGAGGCAACCAACCTCACTGCACGGAGTCTCCTGATGATCGCCATTGGAGAACGGATCAGTGAGATCGGTTGGACGCAGGCGAAGGCCGCTCAGGCTCTTGGGGTGAGTCAGCCGCGGGTCTCCGACTTGATGACCGGCAAGATCGACAAGTTCAGCCTGGACGCTCTGGTGAACATGCTTCCGGCCGTCGGACTGACTTTTCGCGTCGACCGCACCGCAGATGTCGATAGGGCGGCGTCCCTAGCCCCATAGTCCCCCTAATCCCCTAACGAATACGTTCCCAAATCCCGAGTCAAGCCCGTCGGGGGATGGGAGCGCCCCCCGTTTTCGGGGCTTCCCGACGTCCATAGCGTGGGCACCAGATCGCCGGAGGTACCGGCGGGTAGACCACGAAAGGCATCCCAATGAACGCCATCATCGACTTCATCCTGGACCTGTTTCGCAGCCCGGCCGCGGCGGCGAACTTCGTCATCGACCCGGACGGCGCGCTGCGGGATGCCGGGTTACCGAACGTGACTGCCGCGCAGCTGGCCTCGGTTGCGGCGACGGCCGCTCCGGCCGGTTACGCGCTCGGCGGCGGGGATCCCGTCGTGGGTCTGCAGCGGGCGGTCGCCGACCACCACAATCTGGCCTCGAACTTCGTCTCGCCGTTCTCACCGCAGACGACCTTCGCCCCGGACACCAACACCGAACTGGGCAGTCGCAACAACACCAACGCCGAGTTTCTGAGCCCCGATCAAGCCGGCGGCGCCAACGCCCAGAACGGCGCGTTCAACCTGGGCTTCGGTGACATCACACTCGGCAATAAGACCAGCAACACCGCCACCGACGGCGGAGTGGTGGTTGACGGCGACAACGACGGTGACATCGTCAGCGGTGACGGCGCGGCGCTGGGCGATGGAAACACGATGAACAACGGAGACATCCTGGCCGGCGCCGGCTCGAACGTCGTGGTCGGCACGGACAACGAGGTCGAGGACAACTCTCAGACCGCCGGCGAGGACCTCATCGCCGACAACGACGCACCGGTGCTCAACGAGGTCGACACCAGTGGTGGTAACGGCGGCGGTGCGGCCGGTGGCGACAGCCTGATCGGAATCGGCAGCGGCAACGCGGCCGGCGGCGACGCAGGCAGCGGTGGCGGCATCGTCATCACCGACAGCGACGTCAACACCGGCACCCGGATCGATGGAGACTACGACAAGGTTGACTCGGTGGAGACGGTTATGCAGCACGAGACCGTGACCGAGACCGAGACCTCGATCGAGGACAGTTCGTCGAACTTCGCCTCGGGCAACGAGACCGACTTCGGTCTGTTCTCCGGTAACGACACCGGCTTCGAGACCGATCTCGCATCGAACAACCCCGTTGCCGTAGGTATGGACGCGTTCTAGTCCGCACTACCGTCGAGTGACCGTCGATCACCAGAAAGGGGCGACGATGACGCAGTCGGATGACCCCCGCAAGGTCCGGGTGATCGCCGAGCTCATCGACCACACCACCAAGATCGCGGAGACAAATGACCGCGGTGACCTGGTCGAGCGGCTGGCCTGGGCCAAACGCCGGATCGTCGATCCGCAGATCCGGGTGGTGATCGCCGGTCAGCTCAAGCAGGGCAAGAGTCAGCTACTGAACTCGCTGCTCAACATGCCGGTTGCCCGGGTCGGCGACGACGAATCGACGGTGCTGGCCACCGTGGTGTCCTACGGCGAGCAGGCCTCGGCGCGGCTGGTGGTGGCCCGGCCCGGCGGTGCGGAACCCGAGTTGATCGTGATCCCCGCCGCCGAGTTGGGCACCGACCTGCGACGCGCCCCGCAGGCAGGGGGCCGGCAGGTGCTGCGCGTCGAGGTCACCGCCCCCAGCCCGCTGCTCAAGAGCGGGCTTGCGTTTATCGACACCCCCGGCGTCGGTGGTCACGGCCAGCCGCATCTGTCGGCGACCCTGGGTCTGCTACCCGACGCCGACGCGGTGTTGATGGTCAGCGACACCAGCCAGGAGTTCATCGAACCCGAGATGACGTTCATCCGGCAGGCCCTGGAGGTCTGCCCGGTCGCAGCCATCGTCGCCACCAAGACCGATCTGTACCCGCACTGGCGAAAGGTGGTCGACGCCAACGCGGCCCATCTGCGCCGGGCCGGCATCAGCGTCCCGCTGATCCCGGCGTCGTCGACGCTGCGCAGCCACGCCGTGCAGCTCAACGATAAAGAGTTGAACGAAGAGTCCAACTTCCCCGCGGTCGTGAATTTCCTCTCCGAGACCGTCCTCGCGCGTCAGAACGACCGGGTGCGCGGTCAAGTGCTCACCGAGGTGCGCGCCGCCGCCGAACATCTGTTGGTGGCTGTCGAGTCGGAGTTTTCGGCGCTGCACGATCCGCAGTGCGGTGACGGGCTGGCCGCCGATCTGGACCGGCGCAAGCAGGAGGCCCAGGACGCTCTGCAGCAGACCGCGCTGTGGCAGCAGGTTCTCACCGATGGCATCGCTGACCTGACCGCCGACGTCGAGCACGATCTGCGGCAGCGGTTCCGCAACATCACATTTCGCACCGAGCGGATCATCGATGCCGGCGACCCCACCCTGCACTGGGCCGAGATCGGCGCCGAACTCGAGGACGCGGTCGCGACGGCCGTCGGCGACAACTTCGTATGGGCCTATCAGCGCGCTGAGTCGCTGGCCGCCGAGGTGGCCCGCACCTTCATCCAGGCCGGCCTGGAAGCGGTTCGGATGCCCGCCATCGATGCCCGGGAGATGGGCGCCGGGTTCGGCGAGTTCAGATCGCTGGCCCAGCTGGAGGCAACGCCGCTGAAGATGGGCCACAAGGTCGTCACCGGTTTGCGCGGCTCCTATGGCGGGGTTCTGATGTTCGGCATGCTGACCTCCTTCGCCGGGTTGGGCATGTTCAACCCGCTGTCGCTGGGCGCCGGTTTCGTGCTGGGCCGCAAGGCCTACAAGGAAGACATGGAGAACCGGCTGCTGCGGATCCGGGCCGACGCAAAGACCAGCGTCCGGCGGTTCGTCGACGACGTCGCGTTCGTGGTCAGCAAGGAATCCCGGGACCGGCTCAAAGGGATTCAGCGGCAACTGCGCGACCACTACCGCGAGATCGCCAACCAAGCCACCCGCTCGCTCAACGAGTCGTTGCAGGTCACCCTGGCGGCGGCCAAATTAGCGGAGAACGAGCGCAATTCTCGTGTCAAGGAGGTCGAGCGACAGCTCAATATCCTGCGTCAGGTCGTCGAGCACGTCGAGAGACTGGATGCGCCCTGAACACCAGTGAGCGGGTGCGGGCAATCCTCGACGGCACCGTCGCGGCCTACCGAGCCGACCCGGTCTACCGGCACCGCCCCGATGTGCACGCCGAACTCGACCGCATCACGCGCCGGCTGAACCAGCCGATCCGCGTCGCGCTGGCCGGCACCCTGAAGGCGGGTAAGTCCACGCTGGTCAACGCCCTGGTCGGGGAGGCGATCGCGCCCACCGACGCCACCGAAGCCACCCGGATAGTCACCTGGTTCCGGCACGGCCCGACCCCGAAGGTGACGGCCAATCACCGCGGTGGACGCCGGTCCAACGTACCGATCGCCCGCAGTTCGCACGGTCCCATCGACCAGCAGGGTCTGACGTTCGACTTCGCGACGCTGGACCCCGACGATGTCATCGACCTCGACGTCGAATGGCCGGCCGCCGAACTCGCCGACGCCACGATCATCGACACCCCTGGGACGTCGTCGCTGTCGGCTGACGTGTCGGCGCGCACGCTGCGGCTGCTGGTGCCCGAGGACGGCGTGCCCCGCGTGGACGCCGTCGTCTTCCTGCTGCGGACGCTCAACGCGGCCGACATCGCGCTTCTCAAACAGATCGGCCAGCTGGTGGGCGGGGCGTCCGGCGCGCTGGGTGTGATCGGGGTGGCCTCCCGCGCCGACGAGATCGGAGCCGGCCGGATCGACGCGATGATGTCGGCACGCGACGTCGCCCAGCGGTTCACCACCGAATTGGAGCGCACCGGGATCTGTCAGTCCGTTGTTCCGGTGTCGGGTCTATTGGCGCTGACCGCGCGGACTTTGCGGCAGCGGGAGTTCGTGGCGTTGCAGAAGCTGGCCGGAGTCGAGCCCGCCGCGTTGGCGAAGGCGATGCTGTCGGTCGACCGTTTCGTGCGCGAGGACGACTCGCTGCCCCTTGATGCCGTGACGCGCGCGGAGTTGCTGGACCGGTTAGGTATCTTCGGCATCCGGATGGCGGTCGCACTGCTGCATGCGGGGGTGGGCGATTCGGTGGCGCTGGCGGCGGAACTTCTGGAACGCAGCGGCCTGGTCGCGCTTCGCGAGGTGATCGATCAGCAATTCGCTCAGCGCTCCGACCTGCTGAAGGCGCATACCGCCCTGGTGTCGCTGCGGCAGTTCGTGCAACGCAATCCGGTGTACGCGACGCCTCAAATTCTGGCGGATGTCGATCCGCTACTGGCCGATACCCACGCATTCGAAGAACTTCGGCTACTCGGCCAATTGCGTTCTCAGACAACCAGTTTCAACGAGGATGAGATGGCATCGTTACGCCGTCTGATCGGCGGGTCGGGTGCCGATGCGGCCAGCCGGCTGGGTCTGCGGCCGGAGACGCTGGACGACGGCCCGCGGGCCGCGTTCGCCGCGGCCCAGCGCTGGCGTCGGCGGGCCGAGCATCCACTCAACGATCCGTTCACCACGCGGGCCTGCCGGGCGGCGGTGCGTAGCGCGGAGGCGTTGGTGGCGGAGTACGCGCGCAGCGGGTAGTCCGGCGGTATAGGGCGGGTTAGGGCTCGTCGAGGCCCGGCATCGGCTGCGTCGGCTCGGTCACCGTTTCGGTCTCGGTGACGGTGCTGGTACTCACCGATGTGGTCGGGCTTGTCGTCGTCGCAGTGGTGGTCGTCGGCTCAGTGGTGGTCGTAGTCGTAGTCGTGGTCGTTGGTGTCGTAGTGGGAGTGGTCGTTGCAGCGGTCGTGGTCGGTGTCACTGTTTCGGTCACCGTCTTCGGCGCCACCGACTCCGCGGTGGTCAGCGGGGTCAACGAGGTCGTCGTCACGCTGTCCGAGGTCGAGTCGCCGGTGATGGCCTTGGCCAACCCGTAGACAATCAGGGCGACCAGAACTGCGCCGATCGCACCGGACGCCACAAGTGCCACCGGCTTGCGGTACCACGGCACATCACCCGGCGGTGGTTCGTCGTAGGAGCCGTAGTTGGTGAGTTGAGTCGGCTCGTCGTCCGAGTAGTTGTTCGGGTCGTCGGGAGATCCGTAGCGCGCCACGAAATCCGATGGTAGGCGCTGGCTGCTACGGGGTGTCGGAACTTGGCTCGCCGCGCGTGGCCTCCTCCTCGAAGGCGTTCTCGTCGCGGGTCCGGGGCGGGCGGTAATTCGGGTTCCGGCTGGTGGTGGTCTCCGGGTTGCGGGTGGACGCCTCGGGCGTTTCACTGCTGGAGGACGTCTCGCCCGGGTCGATATCGGTGGTGACCGGCGGCCGGGTGGTGGCGGTGGTGATCGTCGCCGTCGTGGTCGGCCCCGTAGAGCGGGTGGTGGTGGGCGACGAGATGGGGCCGACGTAGTCGATCGGTGCCTGCTCCGGCTCGCCGAATCCGTCCGCCAGATAAAAGACCGAGGCAATCAGGACGATGATCGCAACCAGGCCCGCCACACTGGCGCCCAGCAGCGTCGAGGTGCGGTTGTGCCACGGGACGTGGGCTGTCTCGTCTTGCGCGTCCCGGTCGGTCACGGCCTCCGATAGTAGTGGCGGGTCGGATTAGGGGGTTGCCACCCCGTCGGCCACGGTGGGCAGCGTCAGCTCGATGTCGGAGACATTGATCCCGCCCCAGCCGGCCCACAGCGGGAGCTTGTACGGCGACGCCGAACTCGTCAGCTGCATTGTCACCGAGTCGCCGGGATTCATCGTGTACACGATGTTCTCCAGCTTCGCGGTCACCGTGTGGGTCCGTCCGTCAAGCGTGATGGGAATGGCTTTGACCAGGTTGCCGAGTACCCGGCCGGTGGTGTCGTCGACGATTTGGCCGTAGAGCAGACGGCTGTTGCCGAAGCCGGAATAGGTGAAGGTCACCTCCGGTGCGCCCACCACCTGAACCCTCTCCAACGGAGCCTCCACCGTGATGTTCAGCGCGTTGCTCGCCTTGGTCGCCACCGTGATCCGTTCCGCCTTGGGCACGACGGGATCGTGCGACGGTCCCGAACCGCCCCAGCGGGGATTGAGGGCCAGGGAGCCGCCGTCGCTCTTGGCGGTGAGGAGACCGCCGATGAACCCATCTTCGAACGGCAGGAGTTCGGAGGAGAAGTAGTCCCCGCGCTGATCGAACCACTGGAAGTTGGGGGCCTCCGGGGGTGGGGCGTCCTTGAGGCTGTGGTCCAGCCAGGCCAGGGTGTCCCGGCGAATGATGTCGGCTTGGTCCGGGTTGATCGGATCCAGGCAGATTCCGTGACCGCCGCAGAACCAGATCATGTTGACCGGGATCCTGTTGTTGGTCAGGAGCTTGGCGTTCTGGATGGATTGGTCCAGTACGAACAGCCCGTCGACGGTGCCCTGGAGCAACAGCGTCGGCGCGGTGATCGCGTTCACCAGCACCGTCGGGCCGCTGTCGGCCAGCACGTCCTGATTATCCTGGCTCATCCAGCCGGTCAGGTTGCCTACCCGGATGGCGTTCCGGATGTTCGGGGGGATCTTTGCGCCGGTCAATTCCAGGGCCTCGATGAGCAGGTTGGCCCATCCGGTCTTGAACGCGTTCTCCGGGAAGGGGTAGAGGGCTTCGTTCAGTGAGTTCCAGGTAATGGCGGGAACAATGACGTCCATGCGGGGGTCGACGGCCGAGGTGGTGAGTTGGATTCCGCCGCCGTAGGAGCCGCCGATCATGCCGATCACCGGATCGTTGTTCTCGTCCACTTCGACCAGTTTGCCGTCGACGAGATAGTCGATGATGGCCCGCACGTCGCGGCCGCCGAAGAAGGGGCTGTCCAGTTCCACGATGTCACGGGGACCGCGGGAGGCGTGCTCTCCGGGCGGGTCCCAGGAGACGAAGTTGTAGCCCGCCTCGCGAATCGTTGGGATGCCCGGGACGAGCCCCTGCAGCTCCCACTCGTTGAACGGCGCGATGTTCCCGGCGGCGCCCAGGAAGGGGCCGTTGAGCACCGTGGGCGCCGGCGGGTCGCCCTCAGCCATGCCCGATACCGGGTAGTAGTTCATGCTGATGCGGGTGTCGTCGAAGGAATGCACGTCGACGGTGAACGCCAGGGGCGTTCCGACCGGAGCTAGGGCGCCGACGTCGACGGTGACGTCTTGGGTGAGGGTATATCCGATGATCGGGGCCAGCAGATTTCTGACGATCGGCACCCGTTGCAGGAACTCGATGACATCCGGCATGAACGTGCCCACCACGGGTAGACCCTTCAGGAAGGTGGCAAACGGCGTCACCTCGCTGATCAATACGCTGAACTGTTCGGACGCGCCTGCCAGTACCACCGCACGGTCCGGGAGGTAGGCGAATTCGCCGGAATCCGCGTAGCGGGCGGGGCGGCTGAGAACCAATGGCTGATTAGGCGTGGTGGCCAGGGCGGTGAGCAGTACTTTTCCGCCGAAATTCGGCTGCTTGAGGACGCGGTAGGTGACGTCGTATCCCCGCGCGCTTTGCGCGACGATGGCGCCGTCGATGACACCGTTGACCAGCTGCGGTACGACCGGGTCGACGGTGATCGGGTTGCTGAATATGCCTGCGGGCACGGCCTGTTCGACGCCAACCGCAGCCGCTGTCTGAATGGAGGTCGGCTCGGTCGAAATTTCCCTGCGTGCGGAGGCGAGCATCGCCCATTCGGCGGGTGAGTCCGTTGGAGTCGCGGGAACGTCATCCGCGAAGTCGGCTGCATCGGGCGTGGCCACGGACACGACGACCGGTTCCTCGTCGAGGGCCGGTGCGCTGGTCTCGTCCGACTCCTCTGCGGGTTCTGCGTCGTCGACGTCCGCCGAGACGTCGATGTCGCTGGCCTCGTCGGCCTTATCAGAAGAACCGACCGTGTCACCGGTGCCGGCATCAGATTCAGCGCTCGATTCGGAATCCTGGGGTCTTGGGTCTTCGGTCGATGAACTCGACGTGGACTCGGACACCGAACCTGATGCAGCGCCCGAATCGACGTCGGCCCACGCCGCCCCCGACCCGTTGAATGCGGCGGCACCCAGCCCGAGTGCCACCGCCAACCCCGCGACCCGCCCGGCGACTACCGATGTGTTCATTGCTTCCTCCCGGTTTCCAGCTCCGTTGCCGAACAACCATTCCGAGCCGCTTGGCGGAGACCCCGGTGGTTTGCCGGGGTCAATCGCGATAGATCTTGAACAGAGTTATAGCAGCCGACCGGAGTTGCCGATCGAGAATCATGCAAAGCTCTCGACTGCGTGTTCTATCAGCAGGGGCACCCCCGCTCGTGCCGCCACTGATTTATCGGACTGCGGACGTTGCGGAGACAACGGCGGTAGCTGCATTTAGGTGGAAATATCGTGACAATTGTCAGTACGAAATTTGTGTGCCGCTAGGTGCGAGCCGGTCAGCGAAGCTCAGAAGGTTTCGACACCCTCGATGCTGATAAGCATCCCGCGCCCGGTGCCGTCGTTGGTGAATCGGGTGCCCTCCGCGCTGGCGTCGATCGTCCAGCCCACCGCCGAATAAGTCCGGTAGTCCAGGGTGACGGCGGGAATGTCGCCGAGGTTGCCCAGCACCCAATCGATTTGACCACTGGAATTCAGCCGCACCCCGTTGGCCGGCGTGCCGTCGATCTCGGGAGCGTTGGTGAACTCGGCTTCGCAGCCCACCTCCTGCTCGTTGAGTTGGCAACGGGTCTTGCCCGTCTTGGTCTGGATAAAGACGAACCCGTTCTGGGATTGCAGGACCTCGCCGCCCGGCGCGGTGACCGAAGGAGCCGGCTCGGACGGCGGCGCCGCGGTGGGCCGGCTGGGCCGCGGTGTGGGGAAATTCGGCTCGATATGTGAGTCCGGCACTCTGGTGGCGGTACCGGTGATGGTGGATTGGCAGCCGGCGAACACCATCGTGAAAACAGCGGCCACAGCACCCATCGCAGCTGGCACCGTCTTCATCGCGTCCAGCTTACGACTCTTGGTGAGTGGTACCGGTGTGACACCTGGCGCCGATTGCGGGGCCGCCGTGGGAATTGGTGATTCCGCTTTTCCCGCTCGATGTGATTGGCTTTCGACACACCCGGTCGCCCATCGGCCGGGTCGAACCGAGGAGTGCGTAGATGGTGCTTTCAGGACGTGCCGGTCGGCGCGTGGTGGCTGGATTGATCGGTAGCGCGGCGGTGGGCTCAGCGATGCTGCTCGGCGGTGCGTCGCCGGCGCTTGCCCAACCCGCACCCGCCCCGCCGCCCCCCAACTGCACGGCGGCCGACCTTGCTCAGGTGTCCGGCAGTGTCGGAACCGCGATGGGCATCTACTTATTCACCCACCCGGACGTCAACAACTTCTTCACTGGTCTGCGCGGCAAGCCGGACGACGAGATTCGCGGCGCGGTGCAGACCTACATGAATGCCAACCCGATGGTCGAGTCCGAGATCAACGCGATCCGTCAGCCGCTCAAGGACTTGAGAACTCGCTGCGACGCGGTGGAACCGGCGCCGTAAACGTCGCCCGATAGGTCGGTTCGGTAAATGAGGAGGATCCACAGCATGAGTCACTGGACGCGATCGTGGACCGCGGTGTTGGTGGCCGCGTCGGCGTTCGGGGTGGTACCTGCGGCGGTGGTGCTGTCCCAGGCGGGCGTTGCCAACGCCGACGTCTGCGCGAGCGTCGGGCGCCGGGTGTCGGTGAGCGGATGCGCGAACCTCGCCGACGTCGTCGCCCCCTACGTTCCGCCGCCGGCCTATTATGCGCCGATGCCGTACGACGCTCCGCCGCCCCCGGATGTGAGCGGCTGTGTCAGCTATAACGGCCGCTGGGTCAGTGCAGGTGGCTGCAACTGATTCAGGCGGCGTCGATGCGGATGGTGAGTCGTTGACCGCAGGCGCGGGCGAGCCTTTCCAGTAGTTCGACCGTCGGGGTTCGGGCGCCAGATTCGATAGCCGCAATCGCGGATTGGGTGGTGCCCATCTTGCTGGCGAGTTCTGCTTGGGTAAGTCCGGCGACCTCACGCGCGCGGTAGGCGGTCTCGGCAAGTTCCATCGCTAGGCCCGCTGTGGCATAAGCCTCTTCGAATACGGCTCGGTCTCCGGGGCTGAGTTCGGCGAGGATCTGCTCGCGACGGGCGCTGTAGTCGCGCATCATGTTGCTCCTTTCTGCTGGCGGCGACGCAGTACGTTGCGCGCGCGCCGCACTTCCTTGCTTTCGTTGTTGCTTCGTTTGCGAAACGTAGTGAGTGTGATTACCCGACGCTTGGGCTCCACGGTGTAGGTGATGCGCTGGCTGACTTGCCCGCACCGGAATCGCAACTCCCAGAGGCCTTCGTCAAGTTTGCGGCTGTGTGGCATCCGCAGCAACGTGCCGCGCAGTGCGAGCATGTCCAAGGCCCGAATCGCTTGTGCCTTGGCTTTTATGGGTAACGCCTGGAGCCATTCGTCCACTTCTTCGCTCAGCTCGATGTGCCAGGATCGGCCGTATTGGTCTGACACGGCGCATAGTATATCAACATCGCGATATCACGCTCACGGTATATTGGGCGCCCCGTCGGCAAGGACCCGGCGAGAGCCGTATCGTCCGATTACCGTGACACGGGTGAGCGTCGTGCAGGTCTGGGGACCCGAATGCGACCGCGACGAGACTCGCCTGCCGAGACACAACGCTGCGGTCTGTATAAAGGTGCCATCATGACCCTTTTCAAGCGCGCGTGGCTGCCGCTGGTCCTGGTCGTGGTGACGGTGATCGCCGGTTTCACGGTGAGCCGGATCCGCACGTTCTTCGGTTCCGACGGCGCGATCGTGACGCCGAAGGTTTTCGCCGACGATCCGGAATCGTTCGACCCGAAGGTGGTCAAATACGAGGTCTCCGGATCGGGAGGCTACGCGAATATCAACTATCTGGACCTGGACGCCAGGCCGCAGCGCGTAGACGGTGCGGCACTGCCGTGGGTGCTGACCCTGGAGACGACCGCGCCGTCGGCTGCACCCAACATCATCGCCCAGGGTGACGGCAATTCGATCAGTTGCCGTATCCTGGTCGACGGCGAGGTTAAAGACGAGCGGACCGCCACCGGGGTGGATGCCCTCACCTTCTGCTTTCTGAGGTCCGCGTGAGCGCGCCGACGACGGACGTGCCGGCCGCCGCGTCCCCGCCCCCCAACCGCACCTCCCGACCGCGGTTTGCCCGGGCCATCCGAACCCTTGCGGTACCCATCATCCTGGCCTGGGTCGCCCTCATCGTCGTCCTGAACGTCGTTGTGCCGCAGCTTGAAACGGTCGGGCAGATGCAGGCGGTGTCGATGAGCCCCAACGACGCGCCCTCTTTGATCGCGATGAAGCGAATGGGCGAGGTCTTCCAGGAGGGCACTTCGGACAGCTCGGCGATGATCGTGCTGGAGGGCGAACAACCGCTGGGTGCGGCGGCGCACGACTTCTACGACCAGATGATCGCCAAGCTGGAGGCCGACACCGTCCACGTGGAGTCGATCCAGGACTTCTGGGGTGACCCGCTCACCTCGTCGGGCGCCCAGAGCAACGACGGCAAGGCCGCCTACGTCCAGGTCAAGCTGGCCGGCAATCAGGGTGAGGCGCTGGCCAACGAGTCGGTGCAAGCGGTTTACGACATCGTCGGCTCCCTGCAGCCACCGGATGGCGTCAAGGTCTATGTGACCGGAGCCGCCGCGCTGGTGGCCGACCAGCAGATCGCCGGTGATCGGAGCTTGCGGGTTACCGAGATGACCACGTTCGCGGTGATCATCGTGATGCTGCTGCTGGTCTATCGATCGATTGTCACGCTGCTGCTGGTGCTCGCCTGGGTGGTGTTGTCGCTATCCGCCGCCCGCGGCACCGTCGCTTTTCTGGGGTACCACCAGATCATCGGGCTGTCCACTTTTGCGACCAGCCTGCTGGTGATTCTCGCGATCGCCGCCGCGACGGACTATGCGATCTTCTTGATCGGCCGATATCAGGAGGCGCGCGGGGCAGGCGAGGACCGAGAATCGGCGTACTACACCATGTTCGGTGGTACCGCCCACGTGGTGCTGGGCTCCGGTCTGACTATTGCGGGGGCGACCTTCTGCCTGAGCTTCACCCGGCTGCCGTACTTTCAGACACTGGGGGTCCCGCTGGCGATCGGGATGGTGGTGGTGGTCGTCACCGCGCTCACGCTCGGCAGCGCGATCGTAACTGTGGCCAGCCGGTTCGGACTACTGGAGCCCAAACGCGCTATGCGAGTGCGTTTCTGGCGCAAGATCGGCGCCGCGGTGGTGCGCTGGCCCGGACCCATCCTGATCGCGACCACTGCTTTGGCGCTGGTCGGTCTGCTCACCCTGCCCGGGTACCAGACCAACTACAACGACCGGAGCTACATGCCGGCTGACCTCCCGGCCAATGAGGGGTACGCGGCGGCCGAACGGCACTTCTCCCAGGCCCGGCTGAACCCGGAGGTGCTGATGATCGAGTCCGATCACGACCTGCGCAACCCGGCCGACTTCCTGGTGATCAACAAGATCGCCAAGGCGATTTTCGCGGTGGACGGAGTCGCGCGGGTGCAGGCCATCACCCGCCCGGACGGATTACCGATCCAGCACACCTCGATTCCGTTCCTGATCAGCATGCAGGGCACCAGCCAGAAGCTCACCGAGAAGTACAACCAGGATCTCACCGCCAAGACGATGCAACAGGCGCAGGATATGCAGATCACCATCGACCAGATGGAGCGGATGCACAGCATTACCCAGCAGATGGCCGACGTCACCCACAGCATGGTCGCTCAGATGAAGGGGATGGTCGTCGACATCGAGGAATTGCGGGACAGCATCGCCAATTTCGACGACTTCTTCCGCCCGATCCGCAACTATTTCTATTGGGAGCCGCACTGTTTCGACATCCCGGTCTGCTGGGCGCTGCGCTCGGTGTTCGACAGTCTGGACGGCATCAACATCATGACCGACGACTTCAAGAGCCTGCTCCCGCTGATGGAACGTCTCGACGCCCTGATGCCGCAAATGACGGCGATGATGCCCGCCATGATCCAGAACATGAAAAACATGAAAGCCATGATGCTGGGCATGTATTCGACTCAGAAGGGCATGCAGGATCAGCAGGCCGCCATGCAGGCGGACGCCGCGGCGATGGGGGAGGCGTTCGACGCGTCGATGAACGACGACTCGTTCTACTTGCCCCCGGAGGTGTTCGAGAATCCCGACTTCAAGCGCGGCATGGAACAGTTCCTGTCCCCCGACGGCCACGCGGTGCGCTTCATCATCTCCCATGAGGGCGATCCGCTGTCACCCGAGGGTATCGCGCACATCGATGCGATCAAGAACGCCGCCAAACAGGCGATCAAAGGCACACCGCTAGAAGGGTCCACGATCTATATCGGTGGCACGGCAGCGCTGTTCAAGGACATGTCCACCGGCAACAACTACGACCTGCTGATCGCCGGAATAGCTGCTCTCACATTGATTTTCGGCATCATGCTGGTCATCACTCGAAGTATCGTCGCGGCAGCGGTCATCGTTGGAACGGTGGTGCTTTCGCTGGGAGCTTCGTTCGGTCTTTCGGTGCTCATCTGGCAGCACCTGCTCGGAATCGAACTGCACTGGATGGTGCTGGCGATGGCGGTCATCATCCTGTTGGCCGTCGGGGCCGACTACAACCTGTTGCTGGTCGCCCGTCTCAAAGAAGAACTGCATGCCGGAATCAACACCGGCATCATCCGCGCGATGGGTGGCAGCGGATCGGTGGTGACGGCGGCGGGTTTGGTGTTCGCCTTCACCATGACCTCTTTTGCGGTCAGTGAGTTGAGGGTGCTCGCACAGGTCGGAACCACCATCGGCCTGGGCTTGTTGTTCGACACGCTGGTGGTTCGGGCGTTCATGACGCCGTCCATCGCCGCGCTGCTCGGAAGGTGGTTCTGGTGGCCGCAGGCGGTCCGTCCGCGACCGGTCCCGCAGCCCTGGCCCGCCCCGCTACGGGTTGGCTGATTTCACGGCGGCCTGCACGTCGATTCGTTTTCCGGTCTCACGCTCGCCGACCTCCCACAGCGCCCGGACCGCGGCGTCGCTACCCGGCCGCACCAGCGGCTTGAGCACCGGCGGACCGTTGGTCACGAACAGCGGACCATAGAAGCCGCCGCCGGGTGCCTTAGGATCGACGGCCGCGCGCAACTGGCTGAGCGCACCGCGATCGGTCGACATGCCCGCGGCTTTGGTCCACCGCTCGAAGAAGTTGCCGAGACGGGCGCCCCCGCCGTGCGCTTGGGCCGTGGTGGTCTGCAGGTCGGAGTTCGTCATTCCCGGCTGCGCGGACAGCGCCTTTGCGTCGACGCCGGTGCGGTCGAACTGCTGCTGCAGGCCCACAGCCAGGTGGCGCATGGCCAGTTTGGTCTGGCCGTACATTCGCCATTCTTCGAAGTTCTTCCGCATGTGCGGGTCGGCGGGGTCGATCGCGCGGCCCATGTGCTGGGCGGTACTCGACAGCGTCACCACTCGAGCGCCGGGTGTCCTGACGAGGATGGGCAACAGGTCCGAGATCAGCGCCCAGTGGCCGAGCACGTTGATGCCCATCTGGGTGTCGAAGCCGTCCTCGGTGTTTCCCTGTGGCATGGCCATCACTCCGGCATTGCACATCAAGATGTCGATGTGATCGTGCTTCTCGGCAATCTGCTTGGCGGCTGCCGCGACCGAGGCCAACGAGCCGAGATCGAGCTCCACGATTTCCAGGGAGGCATCCGGGTGGGCGGCCAGGATCTCGGCGTGCGCGTCGGCGGCTTTGGCCTGGTTGCGGACCGCCATCACCACGTGTGCCCCCTTGCCGGCGAGCGCCTTGGCCGAGGCGAGACCGAGCCCGCCGTTGGCCCCGGTGACCACCGCCACCTTGCCGTGCAGATCCGGGATGTCCGTGGTTGACCAGCTCATGCTGCTCCTCAGGTGGTTGGGGCCGGCTGCGTGGTGCCGGCTCGGTGCCAGCTCGGTTCTTTCGAACCTACAGCGCCGCGGTTACCGGCGGCCCGGCGCGGCCGATCAGGCCCGCAGCGATGCCTCGTCGAGGTCGATTCCGATCGTCCGCGCGACCCGGAACATGTCGATGTCCCAGGCCAGCAGCGCGAGGGCATGGCGGTGTGCAACCGCCGCAATCATGCAGTCGACCATCCCGCGCGGGGTGACGCCGGCTTGCCGGCATCGACGGTAGATTCTCGTCGCGGCATCGAAATCGGTGACCGAATCGAAGTGCGCCAAACGGAATCGCAGCAGCAATCGCCGCAGATCCTCTTCGCGTGCGTCGTTACGGGCGCCCGCCAACACCTCCATCAGGACCGGCTCGCTGAACATCAGCGGTCCGTCGCTGCTGATCAACTCGGTAATGCGGTCGTCTGCAGGGCTACCCGTGGCCCGGTCGTACTCGACCCAGGCGGAGGTGTCAGCCAGGATCACGCAGCCCCGCGGGGCCCGGTATCGGCCGGGAGATCGTTCATCGCGCGCGCCCCCCGCATGGCGAGCGCCTGCGCGCGCGTCATCGGCTGGCCGGCCAGGTGTCGAAGTGCAAGATCGACTGCTTCGGTCTTGGTGCGAACCCCGTAACGGTCTTTTATCGCCTCAACGTAGGTGTCTTCGATCTCGATATTCGTGCGCACCTTCGCCATACACGTATCGTACACGTCGGATTCATGGAGGTCCGACCTAGCGCCCGGCTGGGGAACAAATCCGCGACCGTCCTGGTTGACTCGTTCGATAACTTGAGCGTAACCAACTCAACTCTGGTTGACAGCCGATAGTCGGCACGGGCAGTCTTGAGCGCGGTGCACTCACAAATGATTCGTCTATTCAGGAGGCAGTAACTATGGCTCGTGCGGTCGGAATCGACCTCGGGACCACCAACTCCGTCGTCGCAGTGCTGGAGGGTGGCGACCCCGTCGTCGTCGCGAACTCTGAGGGCTCCCGGACCACCCCGTCGGTCGTCGCGTTCGCGCGCAACGGCGAGGTGCTGGTCGGCCAGCCCGCCAAGAACCAGGCGGTGACCAACGTCGACCGCACCATCCGTTCGGTGAAGCGCGAAATCGGCACCGACTGGTCGGTGGAGATCGACGGCAAGAAATACACCCCGCAGGAGATCAGCGCCCGCGTGCTGATGAAACTCAAGCGGGACGCCGAGTCCTACCTGGGCGAGGACATCGCCGATGCGGTGATCACCGTCCCCGCCTACTTCAACGATGCGCAGCGCCAGGCCACCAAGGAGGCCGGCCAGATCGCCGGCCTCAACGTGCTGCGCATCGTCAACGAGCCCACCGCGGCCGCGCTGGCCTACGGGTTGGACAAGGGCGAGAAGGAGCAGACCATCCTGGTGTTCGACCTCGGCGGCGGCACGTTCGACGTGTCGCTGTTGGAGATCGGCGAGGGCGTCGTCGAGGTGCGCGCCACCTCCGGCGACAACCACCTCGGCGGCGACGACTGGGACGACCGGATCGTCGAATGGCTCGTCGACAAGTTCAAGGCGAGTGCGGGTATCGACCTGACCAAGGACAAGATGGCGATGCAGCGGCTGCGTGAGGCGGCCGAGAAGGCGAAGATCGAGCTGAGCTCGAGCCAATCGACCTCGATCAACCTGCCCTACATCACCGTCGACGCCGACAAGAACCCGTTGTTCCTGGACGAGCAGTTGACCCGGTCGGAGTTCCAGAAGATCACCCAGGATCTGCTGGACCGCACCCGCACCCCGTTTCAGCAGGTGATCAAGGATGCCGGGATCGCGGTCGGCGATATCGACCACGTGGTTCTGGTCGGTGGGTCCACCCGCATGCCCGCGGTTTCCGAACTGGTCAAGGAGATGACCGGCAAGGAGCCCAACAAGGGGGTCAACCCCGACGAGGTGGTTGCCGTGGGCGCCGCGCTGCAGGCCGGCGTGCTCAAGGGTGAGGTGAAAGACGTTCTGCTGCTTGATGTCACGCCGCTGAGCCTGGGCATCGAGACCAAGGGCGGGGTGATGACGAAGCTGATCGAGCGCAACACCACCATCCCGACAAAACGGTCGGAGACCTTCACCACCGCCGACGACAATCAGCCGTCGGTTCAGATCCAGGTGTTCCAGGGTGAGCGCGAGATCGCCTCGCACAACAAGCTGCTCGGCTCCTTCGAGCTGACCGGTATCCCGCCGGCCCCGCGCGGGGTGCCTCAGATCGAGGTCACCTTCGACATCGACGCCAACGGCATCGTGCACGTCACCGCCAAGGACAAGGGCACCGGCAAGGAGAACACGATCCGCATCCAGGAGGGCTCCGGCCTGTCCCAGGAGGAGATCGACCGGATGATCAAGGACGCCGAAGCGCACGCGGACGAGGATCGCAAGCGTCGCGAAGAGGCCGACGTCCGCAATCAGGCCGAGTCGCTGGTGTACCAGACCGAGAAGATCGTCAAGGAACAACGCGAGCAGCAAGGCGGCTCAAAGGTTCCCGCCGACACCCTCGACAAAGTGGACTCCGCTGTCGCTGAAGCCAAGTCGGCGCTCGAGGGCACCGATATCGCGGCCATCAAGTCGGCGATGGAGAAACTCGGTGTGCAGGCGCAGGGCTTGGGTCAGGCGATCTACGAGGCCACTCAGGCCGAGCAAGCCGCGTCCGGTGGTGAACAGCCCTCGGGCAGCGCGGGCTCCGCTGACGACGTCGTCGACGCCGAAGTCGTTGAGGACGACCAGGAGCGCAAGTGAGTAGCGAGCACGATCGTTCCGCCGAACACGGCGAGCCGGTCACCGTCACCGACAAGCGCCGGGTCGACCCGGTGACGGGTGAGGTGCGTGACCCAGACTCCGGTCCGGCCCCCCGCGGGCCGGAACCGGAGCCGCCCGCCGTGTCCGACGAAACCCAGAGTGAGGCAGCGGAGTTGATCGCCGACCTGCAGCGCGTGCAGGCCGACTTCACCAACTACCGCAAGCGTGCGCTGCGCGATCAGCAGCTGGCGACCCAGCGGGCCAAGGCCCACGTGGTCTCCCAGTTGTTACCGGTGCTCGACGATCTCGACCGGGCACGTGAACACGGCGACCTCGAGTCGGCCCCGATAAAGGCGGTCGCCGACAAGCTGGTGGGGGTGCTCGAGGGCCTGGGGCTGACCGCCTTCGGCAGCGAGGGGGAGGAGTTCGATCCCGCGCTGCACGAGGCCGTCCAGCACGAGGGCGACGGGTCCCACTCGGTGATCGGCAGCGTCCTGCGGCGCGGCTACAAGGTCGGTGACCACGTCGTTCGGCACGCCATGGTGGGCGTCGTCGACACGGTGCCCGACGCGTCGGCAGCCGATAATGCCGACGCGGCGGCGCAACAGCCCGCAGAATCGTAAGCATTGACCGACAACACGACCGAGCAGGTACGAGCGCAGGAGGAGGTGACGCGGTATGGCCCAGCGTGAGTGGGTTGAGAAGGACTTCTACAAGGAGCTCGGCGTCACCTCCGACGCCGACGAGAAGGAGATCAAGCGGGCGGCCCGCAAGATTCTCTCGGAGAACCACCCCGACCGGAACCCGGGCAACGCCGCGGCCGAGGAACGGTACAAGGCCGCCTCGGAAGCCAAGGAAGTGCTCACCGACCCGGCGAAGCGCAAGGAGTACGACGAGACCCGCCGGTTGTTCGCCGGCGGCGGCTTCGGCCGCGGCCGCTTCGGCGGAGGCGGTGGTTTCGGTGGCTTCAGCACCGGCGGGGACGGTCAGGAGTTCAACCTGAACGACCTGTTCGATGCCGCTGGTCAGAACGGCGGCGCGAACATCGGCGATCTGTTCGGTGGGTTGTTCGGCCGGGGCGCCCAGCAGCCCCGCCCGTCTCGCCCGCGCCGGGGCAATGACCTCGAAACCGACACCGAGCTAAGCTTTTTGGAGGCCACCAAGGGTGTCGCGATGCCGCTGCGGCTGACCAGCCCGGCTCCGTGCACGAATTGCCATGGCAGTGGCGCGCGTCCGGGGACCAGTCCAAAGGTCTGTGCGAACTGCAACGGCGCCGGGGTGGTCAACCGCAATCAGGGCGCGTTCGGGTTCTCCGAGCCGTGCACCGAATGTCGGGGCAGCGGCTCGATCATCGAGAACCCCTGCGACGAGTGCAAGGGCACCGGCGTGGCCACCCGTACCCGCACCATCAACGTGCGGATACCGCCGGGTGTGGAGGACGGTCAACGGATTCGGCTGGCCGGCCAGGGCGAAGCCGGACTGCGCGGGGCGCCGTCGGGGGACCTGTACGTCACCGTCCACGTCAAGCCGGACAAGGTGTTCGGCCGTAGCGGCGACGACCTGACGGTTGCGGTTCCGGTTAGTTTCCACGAATTGGCCTTGGGCACAACTCTTTCCGTCCCGACGCTAGAAGGCAAGGTCGGGGTGCGGGTGCCCAAGGGCACCTCGGATGGCCGCATCCTTCGGGTGCGTGGCCGTGGTGTGCCCAAGCGCTCCGGCGGGCACGGCGATCTCTTGGTCACCGTCAAGGTGGCGGTTCCGCCGAACCTGGAGGGCGAGGCTGCCGACGCGTTGGAGGCTTATGCAAAAGCCGAGCGCGCCAGCGGATTCGACCCCCGGGCCGGTTGGGCGGGTGCGCTGTGAGCGTGGGTAGGGCCGGTGTGTGGTGAGTGCCAAGCGCCGTGGCGAGGCCCGGACCTTTCTGATCTCGGTGGCGGCCGAGTTGGCCGGAATGCATGCGCAGACCTTGCGCACCTACGACCGGCTCGGCCTGGTCAGTCCGCAACGTAGTTCCGGGGGCGGACGGCGCTATTCCGAGCGCGACGTCGACCTGCTCCGGGAAGTGCAACGGCTGTCCCAGGACGAAGGGGTCAACCTCGCAGGCATCAAGCGGATCATCGAGCTGACCAATCAGGTTGAGGCGCTCCAGGCCCGGGTGCGAGAACTGACCGGCGAGGTCGAGTACCTGCGGTCCCAACCGCGCCAGAAGAGCACCGCGCTAGTGGTGTGGAAGCCGCGCAACCAGCGCTAGCCCACACCCCGTTTGCCGCCGAAACTGAACTTATTCGCGTCATTTCTCGAATTTTTCGCGATCTTCTTCAGTCTCGGCGCCCAGGACGTCAGCCCACCACGATCCGGAATTGCGCGGTCTCGGACTGGCCGGGCTGCACCTCGTGGTACCCCCCGCGTCGCAGGGCGTCGGTGGGGGCGGCCATCGGCTCGAAGCACACCACGTCGTCGTCGCCGGGTGCATACACCTGCGCCGCGGTGAAGCCGCGATCGAAATGCACCTCTATGCGTCGGTCGCCACCGGACAGGGCGAAGACCGAACCCGGCGCGACTTCGTCGTACCCGGCGTCGACGAACTTGTCGCCGAGTATTTCCGATGCCGCCGGCCTTTGCTCCACCCTGCCGGTGGGGATGCCCCACGCGTTGACCGGCTGGTAGCGCATCGCCGGTGTCTCCATCCGCCACTGCGCCCGGGGAACGCCGGGCAGCTGAAGGTAGGGGTGGAAGCCGAAGCACATCGGCACCCGGGACCCGGTGGTGGCCGTTACGGTGGTTCGCACCGTGAGGGTTCGCTCGCGCAGCGTGATGTCCAGCGTCAGCAGGTGCGGGAACGGGAAGGTCGCGAGCAGACCCGGGCGGGCAGCGAAATCCAGTTCGGCGGTCAGCTGAGATTCCAGCAGCGTGGTGACGTTCCAGTCCCGGTAGGCGGCCAGCGTCCCGTGGATCGGCACACCGTGCTGATCGGTGCGCACGCCGCCGGTTCCGGGTGTGAGTGTGACGACCGCTCCGTCGACGCCGTAGCCGTTGCTGCTCAGCCGGTTGGCCCAGGGATAGAGGATAGGGATTCCCATCGTCTTGTGGTTGGACACATAGCCCTGCAGGCCGCGGCGCTGCCCCAGCAGTTCCACACCGTCATCGGACAGCGAGGTGGCGACCATGCCGGCGACGGGAACATAGGTGGCGGTCAGCCCGGACGACGGATCGCGCAGCGTCACGGTTTCAAAATCGTCCATGGTGCTCGATCCTGCCATGCGGGTTCAGCTGGCCAACGGATCGTGGCGAATTCGTTCGGCAGGTGCGCCTTTGGCGATCAGGGCCGCCTTGGTGGCAAGCACCATCGCCGGTTTGCCGCACAGCAGGATCTGCCGGTCTCCCCAGCCGCCGTAGCGGGTCACGACGTCGGCCAGCACACCGATTTGCCGTACGTGCAGGCCTCGTGGCGGCGTGGGGTCCGGATAGTCGGCGGCCCACGGCGGGTCGGTCTTGTGCTCGGCGACCGGGGTCACCGACAGCCATGAATTCATCGACGCGATCTCCCACAGGGTTGGTAGGTCATAGAGCTCGCACGGGAACCGGGCTCCGAAGAACAGGTGCACCCGCGGGTTTGCCGCGAACCTGGCCAGATCCATGATCAGCGCCCGCAGCGGGGCCAGTCCGGTCGAGCCCGCGACCATGAGCACGTCGGCGTCGTCGCGATCGACGTGCAACCCACCGTGCGGGTTGGCCAGCCGCCAGCGATCGCCGGGGCGGGATTCGCCGACGATCGCCGTGCTGACCATCCCACCTGGGACGGATCGGACGTGGAACTCGACGTAGCCTTGCGAGTCGGCCGGGATCGCCGGACTGAGGTACCGCCAGCGCCGCGGCCATTGCGGCACCTGGACGGGAACGTACTGTCCGGGTAGGTAGCTCAACGGGTGGTCCATCTTCAGCCGGATCACCGAGACGTCCCGGGTGGGTCGCAGGTGTTCGAGCACGGTGCCGTCGCTGAACGGCGGACTGGTTTCGGCGGTGGCTGCACCGCTCATCATGCCGACGGCCAGTGCCACCACGTCGTGAACGGCCTCGCTGAGCCGTTGGTCCCAACTCTGCTCGAAGTGGGATCGCAAGGTGTGTAGCAATGCATCCTGAAGGGTGGCGTAATGCTGGTCGGTGACACCGTACTTGCGGTGGTCTCGACCGAGCTGGGCGAGAAACGCGACGGGCTCGTCGGCCCGCTGGGCGATGATCTCGTCGCACAGCCAGCACAGCGCCTGACCGAAGACCCTGCGCTGGTTGGCCATGTCCGGCGGGAAAAGGTCACGCGCGGTGAGGTCGACGGCGAACCATCGGCTGTAGAACTGCGCCACCAGATCGTGCGAACCGCGGTCGGGGTCGAGGACGTCTCTGAGGATGCGTATCGAGTCCTGGTCTTCGAGCCCCACGCTCAGCGATCCTAATCGCCGCCAGCCGCGGGTGTCAGAGTCCGTGAATTCCCTTGTACAGCACCAGAAGACCGATCACCACCAGGATCGCCGCCACCAGCACGGCGTGCTGGCGCTGCATCCAGTCCTTGAGTGCGTTCAGCGCCGGATCCAGCCGATCGCCCGATACCGCGTAACCCAGAATCGGCAGCGCCACCGAGGAACCCGCTACCGCGACGTACCAGAGGGCGGCGAACCAGACGTTGGTCGACCCCAAACCCGCCGATCCGATCGCCAAACCCGCTGCCGCGCAGATGAACAGGACTTTCACGTTGGCGACCGTCAGCACCGCGCCGGTGACTGCGGCTTTGCCGGGGGTCAGCGTGCTCATCCGGGTCATCCAGCCGGGCATATGCTCCGACTTCTTGCGAGTAAACCAGCGGTAGGCGCCGAACGTGATCAGGGCGAGCCCGACGACGATGCGAAGCCACGACGCCCAGCTCGGCGGGCTTTTTCCAACCCCACCGGCCAGATCAGAGGCCATCAGGAAAATACCTGTCAACACCGCCAGGCCGACGAGCCAGCCGGCCATGAAAGCCAGCCCGGTGGGTTTGGGCCGCGGGGCGTGCAGCACCAATACGGCGGGGATGATCGACAGCGGGGAGAATGCGACCACCAGGCCCAGCGGAATGAGCTCGGTGAGGGTCGATCCCCAGTTAGCCGACACCGGCTCAACCTAGCAAGCCGCCCGGCACTCGCGAATAGGCAGCCAAAATCGGTCAAGAAATTAAGACTTGAGTGGAACAGACTCAACCTTGACGGCGTTACACAACCCGACAAGCATTTAGTGGGCCGGTTGCAGGCCTGTAGCGAAAGCTCAGTACAGAAAGAGGGGGTGTCGTGGACTCGTTCAATCCGACGACCAAGACCCAGGCAGCGTTGACTTCGGCGTTGCAGGCAGCGACAGCGGCGGGAAACCCGCAGATTGCGCCAGCCCACTTGCTGATGGCACTGCTGACCCAGAACGACGGTATCGCCGCGCCGCTGCTGGAGGCCGTCGGCGTCGATCCCGGGACCGTCCGCGCCGAGACCCAGCGGCTGCTGGACCGGCTGCCCACTGCGACCGGCTCGTCATCTCAGCCGCAGCTCTCACCCCAGTCGCTCGCGGCGATCACCGCCGCCCAGCAGCTGGCCACCGAAATGGACGACGAGTACGTCTCGACCGAGCATCTGCTGGTGGGCCTGGCCGGAGGGTTGGGTCGTTCCGCGGCCGGCGACAGCGACGTGGCGAAGCTGCTGACCGGCCAGGGCGCCTCGCCGCAGGCGTTGCGGGAGGCCTTCGTCAAGGTGCGCGGCAGTGCCCGGGTGACCAACCCCGATCCCGAGGGCAGCTATCAGGCGCTGGAGAAGTACTCCACCGATCTCACCGCGGCGGCCAAGGAGGGCAAGCTCGACCCGGTAATCGGGCGGGACCACGAGATCCGTCGCGTCGTCCAGGTGTTGAGCCGGCGCACCAAGAACAACCCGGTGCTCATCGGTGAGCCTGGCGTTGGCAAAACCGCGATCGTGGAGGGCTTGGCGCAGCGGATCGTCGCAGGCGACGTCCCGGAAAGCCTGCGCGACAAGACCGTTATCTCCCTCGACTTGGGATCGATGGTGGCAGGGGCCAAATACCGCGGCGAGTTCGAGGAGCGGCTCAAGGCCGTCCTCGATGACATCAAGAACTCGGCAGGCCAGATCATCACGTTCATCGATGAGCTGCACACCATCGTCGGCGCCGGCGCGACCGGCGAATCGGCGATGGATGCGGGCAACATGATCAAGCCGATGCTGGCCCGCGGCGAATTGCGGCTGGTCGGAGCCACCACCCTGGACGAGTACCGCAAGTACATCGAGAAGGACGCCGCGCTGGAACGTCGTTTCCAGCAGGTGCTGGTCGGCGAGCCGTCGGTCGAGGACACCGTCGGAATCCTGCGCGGGCTCAAGGACCGGTACGAGGTGCACCACGGCGTCCGGATCACCGACTCCGCGCTGGTGGCGGCGGCGACGCTGTCCGACCGTTACATCACCAGCCGGTTCCTGCCGGACAAGGCCATCGATCTGGTCGACGAGGCCGCGTCGCGGCTACGCATGGAGATCGACTCGCGGCCGGTCGAGATCGACGAGGTCGAACGCCTGGTGCGGCGCCTCGAGATCGAGGAGATGGCGCTGGCCAAGGAAGAAGACGAGGCCTCCAAGGACCGTTTGGAGAAGCTGCGCGCGGAGCTGGCCGACCATAAGGAGAAGCTGGCCGAACTGACCACCCGGTGGCAGAACGAGAAGGGCGCGATCGACGTCGTCCGCGATCTCACCGAGCAGCTGGACAGGCTACGAGGCGAGGCCGACCGGGCCGAACGCGACGGAGACTTGGCCAAGGCCGCCGAGTTGCGCTACGGACGCATCCCCGAGATCGAGAAGAAGCTCGACGCAGCGGTGCCCGCCGCCGAGGCTCGGGAGAACGTCATGCTCAAGGAGGACGTCGGACCCGACGACATCGCCGACGTGGTGTCCGCGTGGACCGGGATTCCGGCCGGGCGGATGCTCGAGGGCGAGACTGCCAAGCTGCTGCGGATGGAAGAGGCTCTGGGCCGCCGCGTCGTCGGGCAGACCAAAGCCGTGCAGGCTGTCTCGGATGCGGTGCGCAGGAGCCGGGCCGGTGTCGCCGACCCGAACCGGCCGACCGGCTCGTTCATGTTCCTGGGCCCCACCGGCGTCGGCAAGACCGAGCTGGCCAAGGCGCTGGCCGAGTTCCTGTTCGACGACGAACGCGCGATGGTCCGGATCGACATGAGCGAGTACGGCGAGAAGCACTCAGTGGCCCGCCTGGTCGGTGCGCCCCCCGGCTACATCGGCTACGACCAAGGTGGGCAGCTCACCGAGGCGGTGCGTCGGCGCCCCTACACGGTCATCCTGTTCGACGAAATCGAGAAGGCCCACCCGGACGTGTTTGACGTGCTGTTGCAGGTGCTCGACGAAGGCAGGTTGACCGACGGGCAGGGCCGCACCGTCGACTTCCGCAACACCATCCTGATCCTGACCTCCAACCTCGGTGCCGGCGGCAGCGAGGAGCAGGTGATGGCGGCGGTGCGGGCGGCGTTCAAGCCGGAGTTCATCAACCGCCTGGACGACGTGATCATCTTCGACGCGCTGGACCCCGAGCAGCTGGTGGCCATCGTCGACATCCAACTCGCCCAGCTGGACAAGCGGCTCGCGCAGCGTCGCCTCACCCTCGAGGTTTCGCTGCCCGCCAAGAAATGGCTGGCAGAGCGCGGGTTCGATCCGCTGTACGGGGCGCGGCCGCTGCGCCGGCTTGTTCAGCAGGCCATCGGTGACCAGCTGGCGAAGCTGCTACTGGCCGGCAACGTGCACGACGGCGACGTGGTGCCGGTCAACCTCAGTGCCGACGGAGAGTCCCTGGTCCTGGGCTGAGCCCCCTCCCCGGGCGAGCAGACGCAAATGTTCCCGGACACGCCGCATTTCGGGTGCATTTGCGTCTGCTCGCCGGATGCCCTGCTCGCCGGATGCCCTGCTCGCCGGATGCCCTGGGGGGGCCGGACGGACTGGGGGCCCGCATCTGCCTAGTGTGCGGTCAGGGCGAGAATCCGGCCGCATCGGCGATCTGGACGCACACCAGAGGCTTTTCGGCCGAAAACGGAGTCCGAGACCGGGTTGTGACCCATTCGGGTTCGGTCAGCGCTGTCGGCAGCGGATACTCTTGACCCAATGGTTCCGCTCTGGTTCACGCTGTCCGCACTCTGCTTCGTAGGTGCGGCGGTGCTGCTGTACGTCGACATCGACAGGCGTCGCGGTCTGGGTCGTCGGCGCAAGTCATGGGCGAAGTCGCACGGTTTCGACTACGAGCACGAATCCAGCGACATCTTGAAACGTTGGAAGCGTGGCGTGATGTCGACGGTCGGCGACGTCACTGCGCGCAATGTGGTTCTCGGGCAGATCCGTGGCGAGGCCGTCTTCATTTTCGATCTCGACGACGTTGCGACAGTGATCGCGCTGCACCGCAAGGTCGGCACCAACGTGGTCGTCGACATGCGGCTCAAAGGCGTCAAGGAACCGCGCGAGAGCGACATCTGGCTGCTCGGCGCCATCGGACCCCGGATGGTCTACTCCACCAACCTCGACGCGGCCCGGCGCGCCTGCGACCGCAGGATGGTGACGTTCGCGCACACCGCGCCGGACTGCGCGGAGATCATGTGGAACGAACCGAACTGGACATTGGTCAGCATGCCGGTGACCAGTGGCCGCGCCCAGTGGGACGAGGGTCTGCGTGCCGTGCGCCAGTTCAACGACCTGCTCAGGGTGTTGCCGCCGGTGCCCGCGGTGGCTGCGGGTCAGCCCGCGCCGCGGCGCAGCGGGGCGCCCGGCCGACCGCTCCGCCCCGCACCGGCTGAGTTGCCGCCCGGGATGACCGACCAGCCCCAGGGCGAGGCCGACGTGAGCCGCTACGCCGCCCGGCCAGAGACGGCCCGGCCAGAGACGGCCCGCCCAGAGGCGCCCCCACCCGACCCGGCTCGGCCCGAGGTTGCCGCCCCGGCCGCGCCGGACCCGACGCGGCGTGGCCCCCAACCGCCGTCGGCCAACAGCCGGCAGTCGCCCAACTACCAGCGGTAAGTATTCTCTGGGGCATGCCGCGCCCAGTCGCTCTGATCACCGGCCCGACCTCGGGGCTAGGTGAAGGTTTCGCCCGTCGCTACGCCGCCGACGGCTACGACCTGGTTTTGGTGGCCCGCGACGTCGAACGACTCGAGCGGCTGGCCGCCGAGTTGCGCGCCGGGTCCGGTGTCGAGGTCGAGGTGTTACCGGCCGACCTTGCCGAAGCCGCCGATCGAGGCAAAGTCGCCGGCCGGCTCCGGGCCGGGGTGCGGGTTCTGGTGAACAACGCCGGAATCGCGACCGCGGGGGAGTTCTGGGAGACCGACTTCGACCGGCTGCAGGCTCAGCTCGACATCAACGTCACCGCCGTCATGCAGCTCACCCACGCCGCCCTGCCGTCCATGCTGGCCGCCGGCGCGGGAACGGTGCTCAATGTTGCCAGCGTGGCCGGGCTGCTGCCGGGACGGGGGTCCACCTATTCGGCTTCCAAGGCATGGGTGGTGTCCTTCTCCGAGGGATTGTCCAACGGGCTGGACGGGACCGGGGTTGGAGTGCACGCGTTGTGTCCGGGGTTCGTGCACACCGAGTTTCATCAGCGGGCCGGCATCGACATGGCGGGCACCTCTTCGCTGCTGTGGCTCGAGGTCGACGACGTGGTCCGGGAGACGCTGGCGGATGTGGCCAAGGGCAAGGTGGTGATCATTCCGGGGCTGCAATACAAGGCATTGACCACCGGCGGGCGGCTGGTGCCGCGAAGTGTGGTTCGAGCGTTGAACAAGGTCGCGGCCAAGGGTCGCGGCCGCAGCTGAGGCAGATGGCTGACCCGGATCCCATCGGTCCCACCGAGTGGGGTGACGGACATGCCGACGGTCACGGGGTAGGCCCCTGGCCGGGTCCACCACCGGCGGACGCCAGGTACGATCCGCAGTTGTTGGCGACCGGTGATACCCGCAATGTCGTTGACGCGTATCGCTATTGGACTCGGGAAGCCATAGTCGCCGACATCGACAAGCGCAGACACCGGCTACACGTGGCCATCGAGAACTTCGGGAATGACGCAAACATCGGCGCGGTGGTGCGGACCGCGAACGCCTTCGCCGTCGACACGGTGCACATCGTGGGTCGTCGGCGCTGGAACCGGCGCGGCGCCATGGTCACCGACCGGTATCAGCGGCTGCGCCATCATGACACCACCGCCGATCTGCTGACCTTCGCGGCGCAGGCCGGGCTGGCCGTCGTCGCGGTCGACAACATTCCCGGCTCCGAGCGCATCGAGGACGTTCTGCTGCCGCGGGACTGCCTGCTGGTGTTCGGCCAGGAGGGGCCCGGTATCACCGCGGAGGCGATGGCCGGCGCCCGTTCGACCGTGTCGATCGCCCAGTTCGGATCCACCCGCAGCATCAACGCCGCGGTCGCGGCCGGCATCGCCATGCACACCTGGATCCGCCAGCACGCCGATCTTGACCGCGCCTGGTGACGGCGCCCCGGCGACATCGGAACGCGGCCGCAGCAGCAGCCAGACCGCGACCGCCGAGGCCAGCAGCAGCGCCGCGCCGAACCCGGAGGCGACGGCCAGGCCCGTGGTGAACGCCGACTTGGCCGCCGCGAGCAACTCCGCGCCCTGGCCGGCCGATAGCCGCGTCGCGGCCTGCGCGGCTGCGGGCAGCGAGTCCCGCGCCTCGGCGGCCACTTCGGCGGGGACGCCCGGGGCAATGTCGATGGTGCGATACACAGCGGTGAGGATCGAGCCCAGGGTGGCGATGCCCAGCGCCATGCCGAGCTCGTAGGCGGTTTCGGAAACCGCGGCCGCCGAGCCGGCGCGTTCTTTGGGCACGCTGGCGAGGATGACGTCGCTGGCGACAGTGAACGCGAGACCGAGACCGACACCGACGACGAACAGTGCGACTCCCAGCGGAGGGTACGGCGTCAGTGGGGTGAACACCTTCAGCGACACCACCAGCGACGCCATGGCGACACCGACGAGGGCCAGGCCGGTGGTGAGCACCACCCGATGTGAGACGTGGCGCACGGCGACCCCGGCGAGCACCCCGAACACCGTCGCCATCACCGCCGCGGGCAATTCTGCCAGGCCCGCCTTGAGCGGGCCGTAACCGTGCACGAGCTGGAAGTACTGCGACAGGAAGAACACCAACCCGGAAAGGCCCAGCACCGAAAGCAGGTTGGCCGACACCACGCCGGAGAACACCGGGTTGCGGAACAACCGGACGTCGATCAGCGGCGCCGACAGCCGCAGTTGGCGCCGCACGAACAACGTCAGCGCGGTCGCCCCGATGCCGGCCGCCACCGCTGCGTCGAACCGAATACCGTGCGCGAGTCCGGTGAATCCTTCTTTGATCGCGTACACCACACCGAGCATCCCCAGCATGGAGAGCGCCACGCTGGGCAGATCCCACGGGCCCGGATCCGGATTGCGGTGTTCGGGCAGCAGGACGACGCCGCCGAGCACCAGGACCAGCATCACCGGGATGTTGATCAGGAAGACCGATCCCCACCAGAAGTGCTCGAGCAGTACACCGCCGACCACGGGGCCCAGTGCCGCCCCCGCCGAGAAGGCCGACGCCCAGATGCCGACGGCGATGCTGCGTTCGCGCGGGTCGGGGAACAGGCCCCGGATCAGGGCGAGCGTGGCCGGTGTCAAGGTGGCGCCGGCCACGCCCAGCAGCGCGCGGGTCAGGATCAGCATCCCGGGCGTCGACGAGTATGCGGTGATGACCGAGATGACGGCGAAAGCCGTTGCGCCGCAGAGAAGTAGCCTCTTGTGTCCGATGCGGTCACCGAGGCTGCCCATGCTGATTAGTAGGGCGGCCAGCACGAACGAGTAGATGTCGCCGATCCACAGAATCTGGGTCCCGGTGGTGGCGAGGTCCGCGCTGATGAACGGCGTCGCCAAGGCTAGGACCGTCCCGTCGACGCCGATCAACAGCACCGACATGGTCAGGACGGACAGCGCCAGCCAGCGGTGGTTCATCGGGCCCGGGCCCCGTGCGGGCTACGGGCCCCGTGCAGCAGCAGTTCGATGATGAGCCGGTCGAAGTCGCGCTCGGCGACGCGGCCTGCCCGGATGGCCCAGGCCATGCCGCCGACCAGGCTGTAAAACGCTTCGGTGAGCCAATAGGCCGTGAGGTCGGGCCGGAAGTCTCCGTCGCTCTGCCCTCGCTGGAAGAACGAGGTGATCTCTTCGTCGATTTCCCGCCACGCCTGGATTGTGTTGTCCAGATCGAATTCCTGGCTCTGGCTGTACAGCAGCGCCAGGTACGGGGACACCGGCTGACATGCCGAGACCAGCCGCTGCAGAGCCTCGGGTGCAGAATCCTCATGCAATCGAGCGGTTTTCAGCACCGTGCGCATCTCTTCGATGGCGAGGTTTTCCAACGCTTCCATCAGGGCGGGCCGGCCGGCGAATTGCCGGTGCAGGGTCGCCCGACTGACACCGACAGCGGCCGCGACCTCGTCCTGGGTGGCGTTCGGGCGCCGCCCGAGGAAGTCAGCCGCTGCGCGCAGCAGCTGATCGCGGGCAATCGACATGAGACGACTATAACTCATATGAGACAAAGCTGTATCACCGATGTTTGTCGGCCTATCCCCTATGCGCGCCGTTAGGGCAGGATCAACGACATGGATCAGTTGTGGGCCAACCGCGCCGCCAGTGCGGAGGCCGCGGTCGTCAAGCGGCACCTCAAGCGGCTGTGGGGGATACCGGGGACGCAACTCGGGGTGGTCGCGTGGCCGGCCGCACCGCGGTACCGCCGGTTCGGGACCTGGCACTACTGGTGGCAGGCCCACCTCCTGGACAACCTGGTCGACGCGCAGGTGCGGGACCCTCAACCCGAGCGGCTGAAGTCGATCGCCCGCCAGATCCGCGGGCATAGCCTCCGCAACCTGGGCTCCTGGGTCAACGACTACTACGACGACATGGCCTGGCTCGCGCTGGCACTGGAACGGGCCGGACGGTTGACTGGCGTGCATCGTCCGAAGGCCGAGGCCAAGCTGGCCGGGCAGTTCCTCACAGCCTGGGTCCCAGAGGACGGCGGCGGCATCCCCTGGCGCAAGCAGGATCAGTTCTTCAACGCCCCGGCCAACGGTCCGGCCGGCATCTTTTTGGCCCGACACGAGGAGCGGTTGCGGCGGGCACAGCAGATGGCCGACTGGATCGACGAGACGCTGATCGACCCCGAGACCCACCTGGTCTTCGACGGGATCAAGGGCGGTTCGCTGGTGCGCGCCCAGTACACCTACTGCCAGGGCGTGGTGCTGGGTTTGGAGACCGAACTCGCCGCGCGCAGCGAGGATCCCAGGCATGCCGAACGGGTACACCGGCTGGTTGCCGCGGTCGCCGCCCACATGGCGCCCGATGGTGTGATCAAGGGCGCCGGCGGCGGCGACGGTGGCCTGTTCAACGGGATCCTGGCGCGCTATCTGGCGTTGGCGGCCACCGCGCTTCCGCTGCGCGGACCCGGGGACGACAAAGCCCGTCACACCGCGCGGTCGCTGGTGCTCGGCTCCGCCCAAGCCGCCTGGGAGCATCGCCAGACCGTGGCCGACCTGCCGTTGTTCGGCGCGTTCTGGGACCGCGATGCCGAGCTGCCGACGGCCGGTACCACAGAAGCGCAGTTCATTGATGGCGCGGTCAACTCCTCCGAGATACCCGAGCGGGATCTGTCGGTGCAGTTGGCGGGCTGGATGTTGATGGAGGCCGCTCATGTCGCCGCCCCCGTCACGACGTACGACGAGCAGTGACCGAAGCGGTGGGCCAGCGCGGCTTTCCGCTGCGCCCGTCCCGGTTGTCCCGCGGCAGCGAGGCCACCAGGGGAACCGACAACACCGCTGCGGCTCTGCTACTGCTGGCCACCGTCGTAGCCATCGTGTGGGCCAATTCGCCATGGGCGCAAAGTTATTCGGCGTTTCTGGACACAAATGTGGGGCTGACCTTCGGTAGCCGGCACCTGGAGATGACGGTCAAGCATCTCGTCAACGAGGCGCTGATGACCTTCTTCTTCGTCATCGTCGGGCTGGAGGTGACCCGGGAGTTCACCATCGGCGAACTCACCGATCGCTCCCGGGCGGCGGTGCCGGTGGTCGCGGCCGCGGCCGGACTGCTGGTGCCGGCGGTGGTGTTCCTGCTGTTCAACCCCTCCGGTGCGGACGCTCATGCCTGGGGTGTGGTGATCTCCACCGACACCGCGTTCCTGGTCGGTGCGCTGGCGGTGATCAAACCCAAGTTCCCGGCCCGGGTCCGGATCTTCCTGCTCACCCTCGCGGTGGTGGACGACGTGGGGGCGCTGTGCGCGATCGCATTGTTCTACTCCGAAAGCATCCAAGTCGGACCGCTGCTCGCCGCCGTCGCGTTGATCGCCGCTTTGGCACTGGTGCGCTTTCTGCCTGCCGGCGTGCGGGGTCCCGGCTACGCCGTGCTGGGTGTGGCGCTGTGGATCGCGCTGTATCTGGCCGGCATCCACCCGACCCTGGCCGGGGTGGCGGTGGCGCTGGCGATTCCGGTATTCACCCCGGAGCGTCGCCCGGTCGAACGGGCCGTCGAGCAGATCCGAGCGTTTCGTCAGTCACCGAACTCGGAATACGCCCGGGCCGCGAGTCGCTCTCTGCGAGAGTCGATTTCGATCAATGAACGACTGCAGACCGCGGTGGGGCCAACGGTCTCGTTCGTGATTCTGCCGCTTTTCGCGCTGGTCAACGCCGGGGTGCGATTGAACGCAGCGAGCCTTGCGGCGGCGCTGCGGTCACCGCTGACCTGGGGGATCGTGGCCGGTCTGGTCATCGGTAAGTTCGCCGGAATCACCGGTTCCACCTGGTTGATCCGTCGCACCGGATGGGGTCGGCTCGCGCCGGGACTAACGCTGCGCCGCATCGCCGGAGGCGCGGCGCTGTCCGGGATAGGGTTCACCATCTCGCTGTTCATCGTCGACATCGCGATAGCCGAACCGGACCGACAGGATCAGGCGCGCATCGGCGTGCTGGGGGCCTCGTTGATCGCCTTCGTGTTGGGCTGGGCGTTCTTCCGGGTCACCGACCGGTTAAGTCCGCCCGAACCGGTGGGTTTCACCCTGCTACGACCGGTCGACCCCGACCGCGATCACATTCGCGGTGAACCCGACGCCGCGCTGACGCTGGTCGAGTACGGCGATTTCGAGTGCCCGTTCTGCAGTCGGGCCACCGGCGCGATCGACGAGGTGCTTGAGCATTTCGGGGCGGAGTTGCGTTACGTCTGGCGGCATTTTCCGCTTGAGCGCGCGCATCCGCGAGCCTTCGATTCGGCCCTGGCCAGTGAGGCGGCTGCGCTGCAGGGCAGATTCTGGGAAATGGCGCATGAACTCTTCGAGCATCAGGATGACCTGGAGTGGCCGGACATCTACCGCCATGCGGTGGCCGCGGGGTGTGAAGTCGAGCAGTTCGACCGGGACGTGCGGGTGCACTCGTCCACGGTGCTGCACCGGGTGACCGACGACGCGGAGGACGCCGACGCGATGGGGCTCAGCGCCACCCCGACGTTGTTCGTCAACGACAGACGGCACCATGGGCCCTGGGATGCCGCCAGCCTGATCCGTGCCCTGGAGCGGGCGCGCGGCTGACGTGGGTTAAGCGGTCGGCTCCGGTTCGGCGGCGCCACCGGGCTGTTTGGCGGCCTTGCGACGCTTGTACCACTCGAAGACCATCGGCAGCACCGAGAGCACCACGATCCCGATGACGATCGGTTCGAGCAGCTTCTGGATGATCTCGAAGCGGCCGAGCCAGTACCCGAGCACCGTCAGACCGACGCCCCACACCACCGCGCCGACGGCGTTGTACAGGGTGAACACCCCGTAGTTCATTCGGGCCGCGCCGGCCGTGATGGGGGCCAGGGTGCGCACGATCGGCACGAACCGGGCGATGACGATCGCGAACGGGCCTCGCTGTTCGAAGAACAAGTGGGCCTCGTCGAGGTATCGCTGTTTGAGGAAACGCGCGTTGGGTTTGAACATCGCGGTGCCGACGTTGCGTCCGATCCAGTAGCCCACCTGGCCACCCAGTACCGCGGCGATCGGAATGAACACCACCAACTGCCAGAGCGCGAAGTTGGCGTCGACGGTGCCCTGCTCAGCCGCCGACGCGGTGCCGGCAGCCAGCATTCCGGCCACGAACAGCAGCGAATCGCCGGGCAGTATCGGAAACAGCACACCGGATTCGACAAACACCACCAGCAGCAGCCCGATCAACGCCCAGGTGCCGAAATAGCCCAGCAGGTTGATCGGGTCCAGGAAATCGGGCATCAGCGCGAGGTTGTCGACGACCACGGAACCCAAGGGTACCGGCGTATCCCCATCCGGCTCCCATCCGGCGTTGTCCGTGTGCGGACGGGTCGTTCTTGAGATACTGCCGGTACAGCGCCGATACAGCAAGGACAGCCGAGAGGAAGCACATTCATGCCCATCGCCACGCCCGAGGTCTACGCCGAGATGCTGGGCCGTGCCAAGGAGCACTCGTTCGCGTACCCGGCGGTCAACTGCACGTCCTCGGAGACCATCAACGCGGCGCTCAAGGGCTTCGCCGACGCCGGAAGCGACGGCATCATCCAGTTCTCCACCGGTGGCGCCGAATTCGGTTCCGGCCTGGGCGTCAAAGACATGGTCACCGGCGCGGTGGCGCTGGCCGAATTCGCCCACATCGTCGCGGAGAAATACCCGATCACCGTCGCGCTGCACACCGACCACTGCCCCAAGGACAAGCTCGACACCTACGTCCGGCCGCTGCTGGCGATCTCGGCTGCACGGGTCGAGAAGGGCCGCAACCCGCTGTTCCAGTCGCACATGTGGGACGGTTCGGCGGTGCCGATCGACGAGAACCTCTCGATCGCGCGGGAACTGCTCAAGCAGTCAGCGGCTGCCAAGATCATTCTGGAGATCGAGATCGGAGTGGTCGGCGGCGAGGAGGACGGCGTCGAGGCGGAGATCAACGAGAAGCTCTACACCAGCGCGGAGGACTTCGAGAAGACCATCGACGCGCTGGGAGCCGGTGAACACGGCAAGTACCTGCTGGCTGCGACCTTCGGCAACGTGCATGGCGTCTACAAGCCGGGCAACGTGGTGCTGCGGCCGGAGGTGCTGGCCGAGGGGCAGAAGGTTGCCTCGGCGAAGCTGGGCCTGCCGGACGGATCGCAGCCCTTCGACTTCGTCTTTCACGGCGGATCGGGCTCGCTGAAGTCCGAGATCGAGGACTCGCTGAAATATGGCGTCGTGAAGATGAACGTCGATACCGATATGCAGTACGCGTTCAGCCGCCAGATCGCCGGCCACTTCTTCACCAACTATGACGGCGTGCTCAAAGTGGACGGCGAGGTCGGCAACAAGAAGACCTACGACCCGCGCAGCTACCTGAAGAAGGCCGAGGCCGGCATGGCCGAGCGGGTGGTCGAGGCCTGCAACGACCTGCATAGCGCGGGCCGCAGCTTGACCGGCTGAGCAGCCTGATCGGCTAGCCGGCCGGCGCCTGGCAGATCTTCCACTGGTCGTCGCGGAACTCCAGGTCGAAGCTTCGCGTCGAGCGGGTCTGCGGGGCGTAGGCCATGAAGGTCGTGACATTGGCCTCGGCATGATCCCCGTTCACCACGACCTGGTCGATGCTGGCGACCACCGGGTACTGCTTGGCCGCGGCCACCCGAGAGTGCGTTTCGGCCCAGGCCTTCTCGTCGTAGCGGACGTAGCTGTCCCGGGTCGCCCCGCAGGTGATGCTGCGCAGCATCACCAGGTCGCCGTTCTGCACCGCGACGTCGAAGTCCTGGATGGTGGCCCGCACCAGGTCCTCCTGGGACACCGCCGGCGTGGCGGTGCGGGTCAGCAGGATGGTGCCCAGGATCGCGATGCCCGCCAGGCCCACGACGATCAGCACGATCGCCGCCACCCAGCCCCAGCCACGCTTTTTCCTCGGTGGCTGTGCAGCATCGTCCCGGGGCGGGATCATCTGCGGCTCAACGGGTTTCTGCGCCGCCATCACCTCGGTCGCCGGGTCCACCGGCCGGTCGATGATCTGGGTGGACCCGGCGTCGAATCCGGACGGGGCGGTGAACCGCCGCTCCCCGGCCTCGGTGGCCGGCTCACCTTCGGTGACCGGGTGGGCTTCGGTCGCCGGCTCGGATGTCTGCGCGGGGACCTCGTCGGTGTTCTCGTCCGGCCGGTCGGGCCCTGTGGGGTTCGACATCCCTGCTTAGATCCTTCCCTGACAGACGGTACTGGCGAAGCTTAGCCATCCGCGGTGAGCGGCGCCCGCGGCCGCACTGCACAAGCGGCAGGGCACGCAGGGCACAATGGCCCCATGATGCAGATGGGCGATCTCCTTGGACCCGGTCCGGTGTTGCTGCCCGGTGACCCCGCCGCCGAGGCCGAACTGAACGACGGGGGCGATCCGGCGATCGTGGCGGCGGCCCATCCAGCGGCCTCGGTCGCCTGGGCCGCGCTGGCCGAGGCGGCGCTGGCTGATGACCGGGCGGTCACTGCCTACGCCTACGCGCGTACCGGCTATCACCGCGGGCTCGATGCGCTGCGGCGCAACGGCTGGAAGGGTTTCGGTCCGGTCCCGTTCCATCACCCGCCTAATCGGGGCTTCCTGCGCTGTGTGGCGGCGCTGGCCCGCGCCGCCGATGCGATCGGGGAGGCCGAGGAGTACCACCGTTGCCTGGACCTGCTCGACGACTGCGATCCGGCCGCGCGCGGGCAGCTCGGTCTGAGCTGACGAGGCGGGCTAGCGACTGTCGGTGTCGCACTCGCAGTCGGAGGCCGACTCGGGTGGTTCAACCTGAACCGTGGCGTGGTCCAGACCGCGTGCGGTAAGCACCGCGCGTGCCTCGTCGAGCACCAGCGCGGAGTTCCGGGTACTGGTCAGGTGCGCGGTGACCATGTCCCTGCCCGGCACCAGCGTCCACACGTGCAGGTCGTGCACCTCGGTAACCCCCTCCACTCTGCCGAGCGCAGTGCGCAGCTCGTCGACGTCGATGTGGCTGGGTGACGTCTCCGACAGGATGCGCAGCGCGGCCCGCGCTAGTGAGATGGCACGGGGCAGCACCCACAGCGCCACCAGCACCGCGACGACGACGTCGGCGTAGGGCCAGCGCGTGGTGACGGTGACGATCCCTGCGATCAGCACCCCGATGCTGCCAACCGTATCGGCCACCACTTCCATGTAGGCGCCCTTGACCGCGAGGCTGGTCTTCGAGTGCGACCGCAGCAGCAGCACGACTACCGCGTTGGCCAGCAGTCCCAGTAGCGCTACCACGATCATGGGGACGCCGGGCACATCGGGGGCATCCCCCAGCCGTTCGAGGGCCTCGTACAGAATGAAGACCGCCACCCCGAGCAGCAGCACCGCATTGGCCACCGCGGTGAAAACCTCGGCGCGGTGCCATCCATAGGTGCGGGCCGGTGACGCGCTGCCGTGCCGGGCCAGCAGCACCGCGGTCAGTCCCATGAACATGGCCACCAAGTCGGTCAGCATGTGACCGGCGTCGGCGAGCAGCGCGATCGAGTTGATCGCCAGCGCCGTGGTCAGTTCGACGACGAAGAAGACCGACAGGATGCCCGCCGCGATGAGCATCCGGGAAACCCGAGCGTCGGCGTTCCCGTGATCGTGTCCCGCACCCATGCAGGGAAATATATGCGCAAATACGCATATATGGCAAGCCGGCTACACCCAGGCCGACCAGAATCGGGTCAGCTGGCTCCCCAGGCCCGACAGCGCCGGGGGCACCCCGGAGGATTCGAACAGCCAGTAGACAGCGCCGAAAAACCACTGGTTCAGCGGCGGCGAGATCAGCAGGATCAGCAGGATGAGGAAACCCCACTGTTTGGCGGGCTGCACGGCGCGGCGGGTCTGGGCGCTCAGGTGCGGCTCGAGCGCGCCGTAGCCGTCCAGACCGGGAATAGGCAGGATGTTCAGCAGGAATGCGGTGATCTGCAGGAAAGCCAGGAACGCCATCCCCGCCCAGAAGATCGCCCGCGCCGGGTCATACATCAGCCGGATGACCGCGAGCAGCAGCACGGCGAAGCCGAGGTTGACCGCCGGGCCGGCCAGGCTGACCAACGTTTGCTGCCGCCTCGTCATCGACGCGGTCTGGACGTACACCGCACCGCCCGGCAGTCCGATGCCTCCGAGTGCGATGAACAGCACCGGCAGGCCCAGGGACAGCAGCGGGTGCGAGTACTTCAGCGGGTTGAGGGTGAGGTACCCGCGGACCGCGACATCGCGGTCGCCGAACCGCCATGCGCTGTAGGCGTGGGCGAACTCGTGCAGGCACAGCGTGACCAGCCAGCCGAAGATGACGAACACGAAGACGCCGAGGTAGGCCAGCGGTGCGACGCGCTGCGCCGAGGTCCAGGCCATTGCCGCGCCGGCCGCGGCGAGAGCGACGATGGCCAGGAAGACCGGGCTCGGTCGCACCGGTCGGTGCAGCGGGCGGACGCTCACGCCGATGAGGCTAGCCGCCGACCCGCAGCCAGCCCTCGGTATGGCGGTAGAACGTGGAGCGCCGCACCGGCCGCGGCGCGGTGGTCCCGTCCCGGTCCACCACCGCGCCGGTGGTTCCCAGCTGGGCGGCCCGTCCGGTCACCCAGCTTCCGAGCCGGAGCCGGCCGGACTCGGTTCGGGCCCGAAGGCCCGGCAATGCCCGGGTCGGTTCTATCCGCACCGCGCTCACTTCGCCGTCGAACAGCACGGTGTCGTCGACGACCGCCTCGCCGCGAATCGTGGCCGCGCCCGGCGACGGCAGCCAGCGGGCCGCGCGCACGATGACGCTGCCGGTCTCGTCGCGGATGAGCGGAACCCGCCGGGCCAGGCCGGCGCGGGCCCGGCGCCCCTGCCAGGGCCGGGTGACGTGGGCGACCTCGATGTCGAGGCGATCGGCGCGCAGCAGCCGGGTCAGCACCACGGCCAGGTCGGCGGTCGATCCGACGACGACGATCCGGCGGTAGTCGCCGAACGAATCCTGCGCTGCGCCGGCGTCCAGGACGGTGAGCCCTCGCAGCGCCCGGGGAGCCCGCCGCCCGCCGAACAGCATGACCGCGACTTGCGCCGTGTCCAATCTCGCTCCCTGCGATCGGATAGGGTGGCTCTCCGGCTGCACCGTATTTGACGCGGTACCAGCACGAAGAGCCAAGGATGCGGGAGATACTGCCATGCCGGCAATCGTCCTCATCGGCGCCCAATGGGGTGACGAGGGCAAAGGTAAGGCCACCGATCTTCTCGGTGGTCGCGTCCAGTGGGTGGTCCGATACCAGGGCGGCAACAACGCCGGCCACACGGTGGTGCTGCCGACCGGCGAGAACTTCGCGTTGCACCTGATTCCGTCCGGCATCCTGACCCCCGGCGTCACCAATGTGATCGGCAACGGGGTGGTGGTCGATCCCGGGGTGCTGCTCACCGAGCTGGAGGGTTTACAGGCCCGCGGTGTGGACACCGAGCGATTGCTTATCTCGGCCGACGCCCACCTGCTGATGCCTTACCACGTGGCGATCGACAAGGTCGTCGAACGCTATGCGGGCAGCAAGAAGATCGGCACCACCGGTCGCGGCATCGGCCCCTGCTACCAGGACAAGATCGCCCGAATCGGCATTCGGGTCGCCGATGTGCTCGAGCCTCGGCTGCTGGCCGAAAAGATCGAGGGCGCACTGGAATTCAAGAATCAGGTGCTGGCGAAGGTCTACAATCGCAAGGCCCTGGACGCCGGCGAGGTGGTCGAGGCGCTGCTGGCGCAGGCGCAGGGGTTCCGGCACCGCATCGCCGACACCCGGCTGCTGCTCAACGACGCGCTGGAGCGTGGCGAAACGGTCTTGCTGGAGGGTTCGCAGGGCACCCTGCTCGACGTGGACCATGGCACGTATCCCTTTGTCACATCATCGAATCCGACCGCGGGGGGTGCGTCCGTCGGTTCGGGGATCGGACCCACCCGGATCGCCGCGGTGCTGGGAATCCTCAAGGCATACACCACCCGGGTCGGTTCCGGGCCGTTCCCCACCGAGTTGTTCGACGCCGACGGCGAGTATCTGGCCAAGACCGGCGGCGAGATCGGCGTGACCACCGGGCGGCGGCGTCGTTGCGGCTGGTTCGACGCGGTGATCGCGCGTTACGCGACCAGAGTCAACGGCATCACCGACTACTTCCTGACCAAGCTCGATGTGCTCTCCAGCCTGCAGACCGTGCCGATCTGTGTGGGTTACACGGTGAACGGTTCGCGCACCGACGAGATGCCAATGACGCAGAGCGACATCGCCCGAGCCGAACCGATCTACGAGGAGCTTCCCGGTTGGTGGGAGGACATCAGCGGGTGCCGCACGTTCGACGAACTGCCGGCCAAGGCGCGCGACTACGTGCTCCGGCTCGAAGAGCTTGCCGGAGCCCATGTGTCATGCATCGGGGTCGGACCGGGCCGCGACCAGACGATCGTCAGGCGAGATGTCCTGGCTTCCGAGTGACGTCGCGGTCTGTCCGACCGTGTTAGCGTAGTTGCTGAACTCTTCCCTTTCTTCGACCCACAGCCGGCGATAGGGCGGACTAACTCCGCTGATGGTTCGGGGATCGGGGATCGATGAGCGAACCCAAATTAGCTGACCGCCAACGCAGTGCGCTCGTCCAGTGGGCGCGGGTCGCCGCGGCGGTGGTGTTGGTTCTGGCCGGGCTGGACTGGCTGGGCTGGCTGAGCGGCATCGGCGAGTTGACCCGCGGATTTTCCGACTGGCCTCAGATGACGCCTTGGACTGCGTTGTTGCTCGCGGTGTTGGGGGTGGCGATCCTGCTGCAGTCCGGACGTCCGTCACCGGCACGAGTGTGGGCAGCGTGCGGTCTGGCAGTGCTGGCCGGGGTGTTCGGGGTGGTTTTCCTCGCCGAGTACGCCACCGGTGCGTCGCTGGGCCTGAGCCGGCTGCTGCTCGGCGAGGAAGTGCGCGATCTTCCGGCGACGTTTCCAGGCCGTCGCCCCAGCCTGCAGTCGGGGTGGTCGGTGCTGTTCCTGTCCATTGCGATTGGGCTGACCCACCTGGATCGGCGGTGGTCCCGAGTGATGTGGTCGGTGTGCCTCGCCGCAGCGGTGGCGGTGCCGATCGTGACGGGGCTGGCCTATCTGTTCGCGGCGAATGCTTTGTTGACCCAGGCGGTCCCCGCGGCCGTGGGCCTGTTGCTGCTCGTTGTCGCAGTGCTGCTGACGCGTCCGGACCGCTATCCGGTGGCATGGCTGCTGGAGCGTCCGCAGCACGCGACCCTGGCGCGGGTCGTCGCCGCCATCGCATTTCTCCCGATCGTGGTGGGTCTGGTGCGGGCGGTGTTGCTGCAGCTAGGGGTGCCCCCTGGGGCCGAGCGGGTGCTATCCCTGCTTACGGGCACCGTTTTCGTCGGTATTGTGGTGTTCTTCTTCGGCTACCGTGAGCAGCGGCTGCTCGCCGAAAGGGAAGAGCTGCGTCGCCAGCGCAACGAAGCCGAGGCGCTGTATCGACTCATCGCCGAAAACGCCGTCGACATCATTTCCTACGTCCGGGGCACCGAGGTGATCTGGGTGTCCCCGTCGGTAAGGGCAGCGCTGGGGTGGTCGCCGCAGCAGTGGATCGGCACCGACTTCACCGCCCGCATGCACCCCGAGGACTTCACCACGATGGAAGCCGCCCTCGCGCGGATCGCCGAGGGGAAGCCGGCGACGGCCCGCGCCAGGTTCGTCTCGGCCGACGGAAGTTATCGCTGGGTCGAAGCCCGCGGGAAGCCGTCGGTTGACGCGGACGGCAACACCGATGGGGTGGTCTTCGCCGCCCGCATCATCGATAAGCAGGTCGAGACGGAGAACCAACTTGAGCGATTGGCACGACTGGACGCCTTGACCGGGGTGCTCAATCATCGCGAGTGCATGGTTCGCCTGGAGGCAGCGCTGGCCAACCGGAGATCCCCCGGACCCAAACTTGGTCTGCTGTTCTGCGACCTCGACCACTTCAAAGAAGTCAACGACACCTGGGGCCATCTGGTCGGTGATGTGGTGCTGTCCCAGACTGCGGTCCGGATCCGTGACTGCATCCGCGGCGACGACACGCTGGGTCGTACCGGCGGCGACGAGATGCTGGTCTTGTTGCCCGGCCTGAAGAGCCTCGAGCAGGTCCGGGATATCGCCGAGAAGATCCGGTGCCGTACCGCCGAACCGATTCTGCACGACGGCGTCACCCTGCGGGTCACCCTGAGTATCGGCGCCACGCTGGCTGACCCCGGTGAATCCCCGACCGCGGTGATGGCACGCGCGGATGGGGCCATGTATAAAGCCAAACACGCCGGCCGCAACACCGTCTTCTGTACCGACGCCTGAGCCGACGAGCGTGCCACGATGAGCCGGTGACACACCCCACCGGCTCCCAACTCCATCGCCTCACCACGCCGCGGGCCGCCGCGTTCGCCGGCGTGCTGTTCGCCCTGCTGTTCGGGACGGTGCTGGTGCTGATCCGGACCGCGCTGCCGGCCGGTGGTGAGGTCGGCTCGCAGTTGACCGATGGTTCGGGCGGGCGGCTGCGGGTGGCCATTGTCGTCATGCCGTTCGCGGGCATTGCGTTTCTCTGGTTCATCGGTGTGCTCCGCGATGGCTTGGGCACGTTCGAGGACAAGTTCTTCTCAACGGTGTTCATCGGCAGCGGGCTGCTGTTCCTGGGGATGATCTTCGTCTCCACCGCGGTGGGCGCAGGCTTGCTCGCGAGCAAGAGGTTTCTCGTCGAGGGCGGGCAGCGCACCGAGGTCGCGGCGTTCGGGCACGGCCTGCTCACCGCGTTGAGCAATACCTACGCGCTGCGGATGGCGGCGGTGTTCATGATGTCGCTGGCCACCATCTGGCTACGGACCGCGCTGATGCCCCGCTGGCTGGTCCTGGTGTCCTACGTTCTGGCGCTGGGCCTGTTGGCGGCCAGCGACACGACATTGTGGATGACAATGGCGTTCCCGGTCTGGGTGCTCGTCGTCAGCGTGCAGATATTGCGGTCAGGCCTTAGTCCTCGGTCAGACTCAACGCCGCCGCCGGACACAGATTGACGGCCTCCTGCACCCGGTCGACCTGCTCGCCGGAGACTTCGTCGGTGAGCACGACGACAATGCCGTCGGCGTCCTGATCGAAGACCTCGCCGGCCACCAGCATGCAGTTGCCGACCTGGATGCACTGTTCGCGATCCGCTGAGACTTTCATCGGTCTTTCACCTCCTGTGCCAGTCGAGGCTACGCGCGGTGCCGGCCGCCGGTACGAACACCCTGGTCGGCGCTCGGCATCGTCGGCCACCAGATGCGTGGACCGATCAGCGTGAACAGCGCCGGGATGATCACCGTGCGCACCACGAAGGTGTCCAGCAGGATGCCGAGTCCGACGATGATCCCCACCTGGGTGAGCACGATCAGCGGAAGCACGCCCAACACGCAGAACACCGCCGCCAGCACAACGCCGGCGCTGCTGATCACCACGCCGGTGGCCGACACCGCCCTGACGATGCCGTCACGGGTACCGTGCTCGGGGGTCTCCTCACGGGCCCGCGTCACTAGGAAGATCGTGTAGTCCACCCCGAGTGCGACCAGGAACAGGAACGCGAACAGCGGTGCGGTGTTGTCCAGCGCTGGGAAGCCGAACAATTGCACGCTGGCCCAACCGCCCAGCCCGAGGGCGGCCAGTGCGCTCAGCACGGTGACCGCGACCAGGATCAATGGAGCCAACACCGACCGCAGCAACATGTAGAGCACCAGCAGGACCACCGCGAGGATGGCCGGCATCACCACCGCGCGGTCCCGTTCGGCGGCGGCCGCTGCATCTCGTGCGGTGGCATCCGACCCGCCGACGAGGGCTTCGGGATCTACCCGGTGAACCGAATCGCGCAGCGCGTCAATGGTGTTGAAGGCCTGGTCGGACGCAGGGGCGGCGGACAGGACGACCGACCACTGACTCAGGCCGGTCGCCGTGGCACCCGCCGGCGTCGCCGACACGACGCCCGGGGTTTCCTCGATGGCGCGCTGTACCTCCGCGGCTTGGCCGCTGGCGGCGATCACTCGGGCGGGATCGGTGAGTCCGCTCGGGAAATGTGCGGCAAGGGTCTGGTAGCCATTGACCGACTCGGCCTGTACGCGGAACTGTTCGGTTTGCGAAAGCCCGAGCGGTGTGCTGAGCAGTCCGGTGCACAGCAACGCGAGCCCACCGATCGACACGATCGCGACCGGAACGGGTCGACGGGCAACCGCGGCGGCAACCCGATGCCAGATCCCGCTGTCGGTCAGGGATTTGTTCCCGACCCTGGGGATGAACGGCCAGAACAGCCGGCGGCCGAAGACATCGAGCACCGGGGGCAGCACCAGCAGCACGAACACCGCCGCGACCACCAGTCCGGCGGCTGCCTGTACGCCCAGGCTCCGGGTGCTGGGCGAGGATGCCAACAACAGCGTCAGCAGCGCCAGCACCACGGTGGCGTTGCTGGCGATGATGGCCGGACCGGCGCGCCGGACCGCGGTGTCCAGGGCCTCCCGATGGGACTGGAAACGCGCCAACTCCTCGCGGTAGCGCGAGATCAGCAGCAACGCATAGTTGGTGCCGGCGCCGAAGACCAGCACGCTGGTGATCCCCGCGGTCGACCCGTCCGGCGTCATTCCGATGGCCTCGGCGACGGCCGCCCCGACGACGCTGCCCACCCGGTCGGCGAAGCCGATCACCAACAGCGGCGCCAGCCACAGCACCGGGGACCGGTAGGTGATGATCAGCAGCAGGGCAACCACAGCCGCCGTGACCATCAGCAGCGTGACGTTCGCGCCGGAGAACGAGTCGGCGATATCCGCGCCGAAGGCCGGCCCGCCGGTCACCTCGGCTCGCAGCCCGCTGGGCAGCCCGTCGGATGCGGCTGCGCGCAGGGCTTTCACCGCATCGCTGAGCGCGAACCCGGACAGATCGGCCGGCAGTGGCACCACCGCGATCGCGGCCTTGCGGTCCTCGGACACCTGGATCGGCGGACCGGCGGTGTTCGATGCGGCGGTGCCCGGCGTGGAATCCGAGGCCGCGAGCATGCGCTGGCGGGCCTGTTCGGTGGCGTCGAGATCGGCAGGGGACAGGGTGGCTCCATCGCTGCCACTGACCACCAGGATCACCGGCACGCGATCGCCGCCGGGAAACTGGGCGCGCGCGGCGTCGGCGCGGGAGGATTCCGCGCCCGCGGGTACCGGAACCGGGGATTGTTCGGCGGAATCGCCGCCGCCGAGCAGGCCCAGTAGCGCCCCGGAAGCGGCCGCGATGACGAGCGCAAGGATCCAGGACACCCGACCGAACATCCGCTGAATATTTCAGAAAATTAATAATTAAGCAATTGAAATTTTCAGATATGGTCGACCGGTGCAGCAGGAGGCCCGGGCGGAACTGGAGGCGTTGATCGCCGGTGACGTGCGTGCGCTGACCGCCGAGTCCGACCGGATAGGACACGACTTCGCAGGTCTGCACGCGCTCACCGCCAACGACTTCCGCGCGCTGCTGCACGTCATGGTCGCCGAAACCGCCGGGGAGCCGCTCACCGCGGGCGAGCTGGGCAGGCGAATGGGGCTGTCCGGAGCGGGGATCACCTACCTGGTCGAACGTATGGAGACCTCGGGACACCTACTGCGGGACTCCGATCCCGCGGATCGCCGCAAGGTCATGCTGCGGGTCGCCGAGCACGGCATGGACGTCGCCGGCGAATTCTTCGCGCCGCTGGCCGCGCACACCAGCGCGGCGCTCGCCGGGCTGTCCGACAGCGACCTCGTCGCCGCCCATCGGGTGTTCGGTGCGCTCATCGATGCGATGGTGGCATTCAGGTCGGACGGATCTGGCAGGGTGGACAACCGATGACCGAACCTGCCGCATCATCCTCGGGACGCTCGACCGCCGGCCCGTTTCTGGGAGCGCTGGTGATCATCGTCGCGGTCGTGATCGGAGTCTGGTTGCTCAACGCCTTCTCCAGCGACGAGTTCGTCGACGATCAGCAGATCGGGCTGTCCGTGGTTGCCCAGAACGATGCGTTGCAACGCCAGGACTACGCCGACTTCCGGGCGTACACCTGTCCGGAACTGCACGGTGCCGAGTCGGAAATAGTTGCCGGGCAGCGGGATTCGGTAGCCAAACGCGGTGAGCGGTTCGTCGACGGAACGACAGTCGTGGCCGTCGACGGTGACCGGGCCACCGCCGAGGTCACCTACCACTTTGCCAGCGATCCAGACGCCAAGGAGACCGTCAAGATGACGTTCGTGCGCCAGGACGGCACCTGGAAGGTCTGTTCGACCGGCCCCGAATAGCTGTGGGACACTCACGACCGTGAGTTATGCCGGAGATGTCACCCCGTCGCAGGCTTGGAAACTGCTCAGCGAGAACCCCGATGCCGTGCTGGTCGACTGCCGTACCGAGGCCGAATGGCGGTTCGTCGGGGTGGCCGATCTCTCCGGCTTGGACCGCGACGTGGTCTACGTCGAGTGGAATCGCAGCGACGGGACCCGCAACGAGCGCTTCGTGGACGATCTATTGGCGTCCGGGGTCAGGCCGGGCGATTCCCCGGTGGTGTTCCTGTGCCGCTCGGGCAACCGCTCCATTCCGGCCGCCGAAGCGGCCACCGCCGCCGGCATCGCCCCGTCCTACAACGTGCTGGACGGCTTCGAGGGCAACCTCGACGAGCACGGGCATCGAGGTGTCACCGGGTGGCGGGCCATCGGACTTCCGTGGAGACAGTCGTGAGTGCCCAGGATCCGGCGGTGCGGTCGGTGCGGAAGCCGGCCGCGTTGCCCGAGGGTGTCAGCCAGGCGACCATCGGTGTGCGCGGTGGGCTGTTGCGTTCGGGCTTCGAGGAAACCGCCGAGGCGATGTACCTGACCTCGGGTTACGTCTATCCCAGCGCCGCCGACGCCGAGAAGGCGTTCACCGGCGAGATCGACCGTTATGTCTATTCTCGCTACGGCAACCCGACCATCTCGATGTTCGAGGAGCGGCTTCGGCTGCTGGAGGGGGCGCCGGCCTGCTTTGCGACGGCGACGGGGATGGCGGCCGTGTTCACCTCGCTGGGGGCGCTGCTGGGCGCCGGGGACCGGTTGGTCGCAGCCCGCAGCCTGTTCGGGTCGTGCTTCGTGGTGTGCAATGAGATCCTGCCGCGGTGGGGGGTGCAGACGGTCTTCGTTGACGGCGACGACCTGTCCCAGTGGGAGGAAGCGCTCTCCGAGCCGACCCAGGCGGTGTTCTTCGAGACGCCGTCCAACCCTATGCAGCAGCTGGTGGACATCGCCGCGGTCTGCGACCTCGCCCACGCTGCCGGCGCGAAAGTGGTGCTGGACAACGTTTTTGCGACACCGATTCTGCAACAGGGTTTTCCGCTGGGCGCCGACGTCGTCGTGTACTCGGGTACCAAGCACATCGACGGCCAGGGCCGGGTGCTGGGTGGGGCGATCCTGGGTGGCCAACAGTACATCGACGAACCCGTGCAGAAGCTGATGCGGCACACCGGGCCGGCGCTGAGCCCGTTCAACGCGTGGACCCTGCTCAAGGGCCTGGAGACATTGGAATTGCGTGTGCAGTACCAGAATTCGTCGGCACACCGGATCGCGGAGTTCCTCGAGGCCAACGCGGCCGTGCGGTGGGTGCGTTACCCGTTCCTGGAGTCGCACCCGCAGTACGACCTGGCCAAGCGGCAGATGACCGGTGGTGGCACCGTGGTGACCTTCGAGCTCAAGGCTCCCGAAGGCCGCGCCAAGGAACGCGCCTTCGAGGTGCTGGACAAGCTGCGGATCATCGACATCTCCAACAACCTCGGCGACTCCAAATCCCTGATTACCCATCCGGCGACGACCACGCACCGGGCGATGGGGCCCGAGGGCCGGGCCGCGATCGGCCTGGGCGATGCGGTGGTACGGATCTCGGTCGGCCTGGAAGGCACCGAGGACCTGATCGCCGACCTGGACCGGGCACTGGCCTAGGTGGATGTAGGTGTCCAAGCGTTCAGACGCGAAGAAGGCGCGCCGCCGCAAGCGGCAGGCGGTCCGAGGCGCGACTTGGATTCCGGACCCGGTGCACGAGCCCGACGCCGAACAGCGGGTCGCCGAAATCATAGCTGAACTAGAGAATTTCGACGCGAAACTTACTGAGCGAGGGTGGGTCTCCAACGCAGAAGTCGATGCAGAGGCGGGAGTGATCTGGTTCTGGCCGCCCTCGTATGCCGAGGTGGACGATGCTGAGCTAGCCACCGCAACCGTCGTAGCGCTCATCGAAGCCGAGGGCGGCGAGATCGCCCACGTGGTGTTCGTCGGTAGCGACGACGACTACCAGTTCAATCTCGAGGAACTGTTCGACCACATTAACGTCGTCGAGGCCTACCGAATCGGCGATCCACCGCCGGTGTTCGCCTAAGCTCGGTGCATGGCTGATCCGGCGGACGTCATCTACGTCGGGGCGGACGTCGTCACGATGGACCCGGCGAACCCCAGCGCCGAGGCACTGGCGGTGCGCGGCGGACGAATCACCGCGGTCGGAGATCGCACGAACATCGTTGCCGCCCAACGCGGTCCGGCGACCGACGTGGTCGATTTGCGGGGTGCGACGCTGCTGCCCGGCTTCATCGATCCGCACAGCCACTACATCAACTCGCTGAGCGTCGCCAACCAGGTCAACGTGTTCGCGCCACCGGCCGGCCCGGGGGCCGATGTCGACGCCATCGTCAAGGCACTCAGGGATTTTCGTGCTGAGCATCCGGTGCCGACGGGCGGGATGCTGGTCGCCTACGGCTATGACGACACCCTGATGCCCAACGGGCGCACTCTGGGCAAGGACGATCTGGACGCGGATTTTCCCGACCTCCCGGTCCTGGTGGGACATGTGTCGATGCACGGCGCGGTCCTCAACAGCGCGGCGCTGCGGAAGTTCGGCATCACCGCCGAGACCGTCACGCCGCCGGGTGGTGTGATCGTCCGCAAGCAGGGCTCCAACGAGCCTGACGGTCTGGTGATGGAGACCGCGTTCCTTCCGATATTCGCGGCGATGCCCAAGCCCACGGCCGCACAGGAAGTCCAGTGGAGCAGGGCCGGACAGCTGCTCTACGCCGCCGCCGGAATCACCACTGCGCACGAAGGCGCCTCGCACGCCACCGACATCGAGCTCATGCAGCGCGCCGCGGCCGGCGGCGCGACGCTTATCGACGTCGTCGCCTACCCCTTCATTCTGGACCTCGACGACATCCTGGCGGCCAACCCGCCCGCCACGTTCGGCAGCTACGTCAACCGTCTCAAGCTGGGCGGTGTGAAGGTCACGCTGGACGGGTCGCCCCAGGGGCGGACGGCATACTTCACCACTCCCTATCTGGTGGACGGGCCGGACGGACAAACGAATTGGTGTGGCGAGTTGCCGTTCACCCAGGACACCGTCAACGGATGGTTCAAACGGGTCTATGACCTCGGACTGCCGCTGGACATCCACGCCAACGGGGACGCGGCCATCGACGTCGCACTGGCCGCGCACCGGTTCGCCGCTGCCGGTGACCTGGATCGGGACCGGCTCACCGTCATGGTGCACTCCCAGTTCGTCCGGCGGGATCAACTCGATCGCTATGTCGAGTACAAGATCATCCCGTCCTTCTTCACCGAACACGCCTACTACTTCGGGGATGCCCACGTGACGCTGCGGGGTCGCGAGCAGGCCGACTTCCTCTCGCCGATGCGGACAGCGATCGATCTAGGGCTGCGACCCACCAACCACACCGATTTCGTCGTCACACCCCTGGATCAGATGTTCCTGGTCTGGACGGCGGTGAACCGGGTCTCGCGCAGCGGCGCGGTCATCGGTTCCGATCAGCGCATCACCCCGGCCGAGGCGCTGCAGGCGATCACCATCAACGCCGCCGCGCAGTACCGCGAGGCCCATCAGAAGGGCTCGCTCGAGGTCGGCAAGCTCGCCGATCTGGTGGTGCTGGACGCCAATCCGCTGAAGGTGGACCCGATGGCGATCAAAGACATCACGGTGCTCGAGACCATCAAGGAGGGCAGCGCCGTCTACCGCGCCTAGTCGGGTTCGACAACCCCCAGCGCGGACCCGGCGCGTCGTTCGTAGCCGTCGCGGGCGGCGCGGTCGAAGTCCAGGAACACGGTGTCGTTGCCGGTCTTGTGGGAGAGCCAGCGCCTGGCCTTCGGCGCCAGCGTCGGGGTGATCGCGCTGACGAACCGCAGCGCGGCGGGGACCGACACCAACGTGGTCGGTTTGTCGAGCACCTTGACGATCGCCGCCGCGATATCGGCGGGCTCGACCGGCTTCTGGGCTGCGCTGGTGTGCGTCCCCTTGATCAGGTCGGTGTTGGTGAACGTCGGCATCACACAGCTGACCTCGACCCCCTGTGGGGCGAACTCGTCGGCCATCGCGGTGCTCAGGCCGACCACCGCGAACTTCGTTCCCGCGTACACCACCTGGCCGGGCAGCGCGAGCATGCCGGCCAGTGAGGCGATGTTGACGATGTGGCCGCTTCGGCGGGCCACCATCTCCGGTAGGACGAGCTGACACCCGGTGAGGACCCCGTAGAGGTTCACCTCGACGGCCGAGCGGATCGTCTGCTCGGATTGTTCGAGGAACGGACCGACCGGCATCACGCCGGCATTGTTGATCAGGACGTCGATGCGGCCGTGCCCGTCGGTGCGGGCCTTGTCGAGGAACGTGGCAAACGACGCTCGGTCGGTGACGTCCAGCGGATGACCCGACACCTGTCCGCGTGCGCTCAGCCGCGCCACCGCCGACTCCTGCAGGGCCACTTCGCGGTCACCTATGACGACCTGCGCGCCACGTGCCAAGAGGGCCTCTGCGGTGGCGTAGCCGATGCCCCGTGCCGCGCCGGTGATGGCGATGGTCCTGCCGCGGATGTTGTCCATATGGGCGAACTTTACACCTGTCAAGTTTTTGGAGGTAAGGCGATGGCAACTTCTCGGTGACGAACGGGGTGCGGATCGGTCACGGTTGTTTTATGCTGCGCGGGTATTTGGGACTGACTCGACTTCCGGCGGTCCTGACCAAAACATCGTCGGATGTCGATGGAGCTCCAATCCCGAGCCCCACTACATCCGGCGCTCGCTGAACGCTAGGGGTGCACGTGAAATCGGTAGCCATCGCCCGCGCCGCGGCGTGTGTCGCGGCTGTCCTCGCAGCTGTCGGAATGCCGGCCATGGCGACGGCCGAGCCGATCGCCATGGCCTCGAAGTCCTATGACAAGCAGACCCGGGACGGTTGGAACCTGAACATCCTGCTGGAGCGGGAGTTCGTCAACTCGATCCCCAACCTGGCCAACGCCAGGGAGTCCCGGGAAGGCTTCGTGACCTTGTCCGCGACCGCGACCGCCACCGGAGGCTCGAGTGCGATCACCGACAGCCTCTTCATCGTGGGATACCAGCTGGGCTGTCAGACCGACGTGTCGACCGGTGTTCAGTTGGGCGGCGCCGGGGGCCTCTCACCGATTGCGGACCTCGGACTGTTGGACATCGGCGTCGCCGGGGGCCTGTCGGGGTACATTCAGACGGTGCTGCAGCCGGGTGTGATCGTCGACCTGCCGCTGTCGAACATGGCCCTCAACGAGGACGGCCGGGCGATGATCGACCTGGACAACATTCACGTAAAGGCCGATGCCTGTGGCGGAGACGTCACCATCCGGTCCTACGGCTATCTGCGGATATCCACCGAGGCCGCGCACACCCAATTCGCCATCTACGGCGATCCGATCAAGATCTGAGACGAGGGGAGAGAGCATGTCGTTGAGGAAGCGGCCTATCAGGCGCACGGCAATGCGCACCGTGTTACGCGCTGTGGCTCTCACGACCCCGGCCGTCGCCATGGGGCTGGCTCTGCCGTCGACCGCCTCGGCTCAGCCCAGCCTGCCCGATCCGTTCCTTGTTCCCGATATCTACGCCGGGGCGCTGGACGCTCAGGGCGCCTACGCCTTCGACCTCACCCTCATCGAGTCGCCGCCCCCGGCGACCACCGATGCCCGGGGGGTGGGCGTCACCAGCAACGCGACCGGAGCCCAATCGCTGAAGGGGCTGCCAGGCAGCATGCTGGGCAACTCCGACCCCGATGACGCCCCGTCGAGTCCGGCAAGCCGGGTGACGGTGGGCAACATCCGTCCGCTGCCGGCCAGTCTCGGCATCAACATCAGCGGCGGCCCCACCGCGGTCACCACACTGGAAGACCCGCAGGGGCAACCCCCCACCGCCTTCACCGATCCCGAGTCGACGGTAACCACCGAAGACGACTCGGGCTCCTCTGATGCGTCGGGCTCCGGTGCGCCGGTCGTGATGCCACAGCTCGTCGAGCCTTGGATCCAATAACGCCATAGGCTGGTCAATGTGTCCGAGGCGACCGTTGGCTGGTTGATGTTGTTCGCTGCCGCACTGACATTCCTGCTCGGCGGCCTATCCCGGGTGTTCGTCGGTCGCCGGCGCGCCAGTAGCGCGGTCCGTCGCATCGTGCACACCTTCCGCCGGACCGGAATCGCCTTCGTGCTCTTCGGGCGCTTCGAGGACGACGTACTCGACGACGACGAGCTCGACACGATGATCCTGATGCCGGCGATCGTGATCGGCTGCGGGCTCTGCCTGACCGCGCTGTTCCTGCTCGGTTACGACAATCTGGCCTGAGCCTGCTGGTCTCGCCCGGGATGGCGTCCGGATCAGGGGTCGGCGCTGGTGGCGGATTCCGGGCAGGAGCGGCTCAGCTGCGTGATCTTGGATGCCATGAACTCCAGGGTCTCCGGGACCGGTTTGAACGCCACGTCAGGATCCATGTCGTGGTAGATCGCGGTGATGATCGTGGGCAACGTCAAGGCAGCGTCGGGGAACGTGTCGACGTCGATTCTGGCCGCTGCCTCGTCTGCTGGTACGCCTTGTTCAAACAACGCTCCGGCGGTTTCGTACAGATACGACCAGAACGCTATGCCGAGCTCTAACGCCGCGCCGATCTCGCCGCCGCTGAGTACCGGTCCGTGCCCTGCGACGACGACCTCGGCGTCGAATGTGCGGATTCTCTCCAGCGCCTTGACCCAATTTGCGACCGATCCCGACCAGACGACTTTGACGATGTCGCGGGTGAGCAGATCACCGGCGAACAACACCTTTTTCGAAGGGACATAGGCGATCGAATCGCCCACCGTATGCGCCGGGCCAAGTTCGTGTAGTTCGACGTCGAGTCGGCCGACTCGCAGCGCCTTCTCGCCCGAGAAGACGACATCAGCCGGTCGAACCCGCACCGGATGGAAGTCGAAGGGCCGCCCGAAGTCGGCGAGGCCGTGCAACGGAGAGTCCGGGCGCCGGCTGTCGTCGAATGCGGATGCGGTCAGGTCGGCCTGTTCCTGGGTCATCGCAGCATTGGCCGCCACGGTGGCGACCACCTCGGCGTCGTCCGGGAACAGTTGGTTGCCGAAAATATGGTCGCCGTCACTATGGGTGTTGAACACGTACTTGACCGGTGCGCAGGCGGTGACGGGGTCGATCGCGTCGAGAAACTCCTGTGCGTGGTTCAGGTCGTACAAGGTGTCGACGATGAGTGCTTCACCATCGTCGACCACGGCGCCCGCATTGGACAACCCGAAGTCGGTACTGCCGGATTGGTATGCGTACACTCCGTCGCGAAGTTCTGCCAAACCCTTGATGAACGGCAATGTCGTCGGAAATTGGCGCATTGCACTACCTTTCGTCCGGACGTTGCTGTTGCGGCAGGTTCTGGTCGAATTGCTCGGTCGATTCCCCCGCGGTCTCCTCGGGTTGAATTCCCAATGCCTTCACGAACAGTGATGTCATCAGGTAGTGACCCACAAGCAGGGTCATCTCCGCGATTTCGTTGTTCGAGTAGTGGCGCGCAACGATTTCGACGTATTGGGGAATGTCGTGCGAATTGCCGACGAGTTGATCGACCAGGGCCACCACTGCGTCGAGGTCAGCGGTGCCGATGGTGTCCGATCCTGCGAGTACCCGATCGATGACTTCGTCCGGCAAGCCGCATGTCCGCGCTTGTGGGACATGGTAGAAGAGCTCGTATTCGCTGCGTGTCCTCGTGGCCACCCGGAGGATGATCAGCTCGCGAAGCTGCGCTGACAGCCGGCCGTCATGAAATGAACGGCCAAGTGACAGATAGGGAATAGCGCTGGAACGGGTCATCAGCAGCCCTCGGGTCAGGCCGATCGGCAGGGTGTCGTACACCTCTCGTTGGGCCGGAGTGAGATCACCGACCGGGGGAAGAAGCGAACTCACTTCGCTGGAATCTCCTTACAGCTGCTGAGCTTCGTGCCAGGTCAATGCATCCCTACGACTATAGTTCCGACGTCAGCCTGGCCTGGGCTCGCGCCACCGCCGCAGTGATCGGCTCTCGCCATAACGGTCCGTGACCCGGCACCAGCACCTGGGAGTCCAGCATGGCCAGCGCGGCCAGGCTGCGCCGGCAGCCGTCGTGATCGTGGTTGAACATCGCCGGCAGCAGCTGCGGCCCCGGCCGGGACGCCAACGGGTGACCGGTGATCAACGCGTCGCCGCCGATCAGTATCCCGTCCACCAAGTAGGAACAGTGACCCCCGGTATGACCGGGGGTCGGGATCGCTTTCGGGGCACCCGGCAGCCGCGCCGCGATTTGCTCGGTCAGTGGCGCGGCGGTCGGGATACCGCCACGGGTCAGGGCACCCTTGGCGATGATCGACACCGACCACTTCAGCCATTTGGGCTGCCAGACATGCGCTGCGACGGCCCCCGGGGACGCCTGTTCGAGGTACTCGCGCTTGGCGTGCCCAACCTCGTCGGCGTGGCAGTAGACCGGCGTGCCGTGTTCTCGGGCGAACCAGATGGCCGACCCGAAGTGGTCGATGTGCGCGTGGGTCAACAGGATTGCCCGAACGTCGGCCGGGGCGAAGCCAAGCTGAGCGAGCGAGTCGAGAACATCTTCGCGGCTACCGGGGAAACCGGCGTCGACGAGCATCACCGACTCTTCCGCCACCACCACGGTCCAGTTGACGAGGTCGGTCTGTACGAAGTGGACGCGGTCGGTGACGGGCGTGACCACCGGTGCCATCAGGCGAGTGTAGAAAGAACTCATGGCTGAACTGAAACTGGGCTACAAGGCATCGGCGGAGCAGTTCGCCCCGCGTGAACTCGTCGAGTTGGCCGTCGCCGCCGAGGAGCACGGGATGGACAGCGCCACGGTCAGTGACCACTTTCAGCCCTGGCGCCACGTTGGCGGCCACGCGCCGTTCTCGCTGGCGTGGATGACCGCGGTCGGCGAACGGACCCAACGCCTGATCCTGGGGACCTCGGTACTCACACCGACTTTCCGGTACAACCCCGCGGTCATCGCGCAGGCCTTCGCCACCATGGCATGCCTCTACCCGAACCGTGTTTTCCTCGGGGTGGGAACCGGCGAAGCGCTCAACGAGATCGCCACCGGTTACATCGGCCAGTGGCCGGAGTTCAAGGAACGCTTCGCCCGCCTGCGCGAGTCGGTCGCGTTGATGCGCGAACTGTGGCGCGGCGATCGCGTCGACTTCGACGGTGAGTACTACCGGCTCACCGGAGCCTCCATCTACGACGTGCCCGAGGGCGGCGTCCCGGTCTATATCGCGGCGGGCGGTCCCGTCGTCGCCAAGTACGCGGGACGGGCCGGCGACGGCTTCATCTGTACCTCGGGTAAGGGCGCCGAACTGTACGAGGACAAGCTCATCCCCGCGGTGTCGGCGGGCGCCGCGGCGGCCGGCCGAAACCTCGAAGACATCGATCGCATGATCGAGATCAAGATCTCCTACGACACCGACCCGGAGCTGGCTTTGCAGAACACCCGGTTCTGGGCGCCGCTGTCGCTGACCGCCGAGCAGAAACACAGCATCGACGATCCTATCGAGATGGAGAAGGCCGCCGACGCGCTGCCGATCGAGCAGGTGGCCAAGCGCTGGATTGTGGCCTCGGACCCGGACGAAGCCGTCGCGAAGGTCAAGGACTATCTCGACTGGGGCCTCAACCACCTGGTCTTCCATGCCCCCGGGCATGACCAACGGCGGTTCCTGGAACTCTTCCGGCGCGATCTGGAGCCGAGGCTGCGGCGGCTGGCCTGACCCGATGTCTTCCATCTGCCCCGCCATCTACGTGGCCGCACCCGAGGGTGACACCGGAAAGTCGACGATCGCGCTGGGCATTGTGCACCGGCTTGCCGCGACGGTCGCCAAGGTGGGGGTGTTCCGGCCGATCACCCGCGGCGACAGCGACCACATCCTGGAACTGCTGCTGGAACATGCCACCGCCGGGCTGCCGTACCAGGACTGCGTCGGCGTCAACTATCAGCAGTTGCACGATGACGCCGACGCAGCGCTGGCCGACATCGTCGAACGATTCCACCGGATCGCCGACCAGTGCGATGTCGTTCTGGTCGTGGGCAGCGACTACACCGAAGTCGCGGCTCCCAGCGAACTGTCCATGAACGCCCGGATCGCCGCTAACCTCGGCGCTCCGGTGGTCCTCGCCGTGCGGGCCAAGGGGCGCCGGCCCGATCAGGTGCGCAAGGTGGTGGAGGTCTGTATCGACGAGATCGCTGCTCAGCACGCGCACACCGCCGCGGTCGTGGCCAACCGGTGCGATCCGGCGAACATGGCTGACGTGGTGGCTGCCCTGCGGGACATCGAGGTTGCCGGCACGGCGAGCCCGAAGGTGTACGCGCTGCCGGAGGACCCACTACTGGTCGCACCGTCGGTCGCCGAACTGATGAGCGCGGTCGCCGGCGCCCTGCTGCAGGGCGATCCGGCCCTGCTGACGCGTGCGGCCCTGGAGGTACTGGTCGCCGGGATGACCGTAGAACATGTATTGGAGCGGCTGTCCGAAGGAGCGGCCGTCATCACCTCCGGTGACCGGTCCGACGTCGTGCTGGCAGTGCTCAGTGCCCACGCCGCGGCCGGGTTTCCGTCGTTGTGCTGCGTCATCCTCAATGGCGGCCTAGCCCTGAATCCCTCGGTGGCCGCGCTGGTGTCCGGGCTGGGTCTTGGACTGCCCATCGTCGAGACCAGGTTCGGAACCTACGAGACGGCCGGTCGGGTGGCCGCCACCCGCGGCCGGATGACCGCCCAGTCGCACGCGAAGATCGACACCGCGCTGGCGCTGATGGACGCCCATGTCGACACGCCGGACCTGTTGGCGCAGTTGGCTATTGCAATGCCCGAGGTGGTGACTCCGCAGATGTTCACCCACCGGCTGCTGGACCGGGCGCGTTCGGATCGCAAGCGAATCGTGCTGCCCGAAGGCGACGACGACCGGATCCTCAAGGCGGCCGGCAGGCTGCTGCAGCGCAGTGTCGCCGATCTGACGATCCTGGGCGAAGAACCGGCCGTGCGTGCCCGAGCCGCCGAACTCGGCGTCGATCTGTCCCGTGCGGTGGTGCTCGATCCGCGGTCAAGCGAGTTATGCGACCGGTTCGCGCAGCAGTACGCGGAACTGCGAAGCGACAAGGGTGTCACGCTCGAACGCGCCCGCGAGATGATGCACGACGTCTCCTATTTCGGCACCATGCTGGTGTTCAACGACATGGTCGATGGCATGGTGTCGGGCGCCAGGCACACCACGGCGCACACCATCCGGCCGGCGTTCGAGATCATCCGGACCGCCGACGGCTTCTCGACCGTCTCCAGCATCTTTCTGATGTGTCTGGCCGATGAGGTGCTTGCCTACGGCGACTGCGCGATCGTGCCGGATCCGACCGCCGAGCAGCTCGCCGATATTGCGATCTCCTCGGCCCGGACGGCCGCGCAGTTCGGGATCACCCCCCGGGTGGCGATGCTGTCTTATTCGACGGGTACGTCGGGGACCGGGGCCGATGTCGAAAAGGTTAGAAAGGCCACCGAATTGGTCCGGGTCCGGGATCCACAGCTACCGGTCGACGGGCCGATTCAGTACGACGCCGCCGTCGAGCCTTCGGTCGCCGAAACCAAGATGCCGGGATCGGCGGTCGCCGGGCACGCCACCGTGTTGATCTTCCCCGACCTCAATACTGGCAACAACACCTACAAGGCGGTCCAGCGCAGCGCCGGGGCCATCGCGATCGGACCGGTACTGCAAGGTCTGCGGAAGCCGGTGAACGACCTGTCTCGGGGCGCACTGGTCGCCGACATCGTCAACACTGTGGCCATCACCGCGATCCAGGCTCAGGGGCAACGGTGACGGTAACGGCGAAACCGTCGGTCCTAGTCCTCAATTCGGGCTCATCGACGGTGAAATACTCAGTGGTGCAGCCGGAATCGGGTGTCAGGATAGCCGACGGGATCGTCGAAAGGATCGGTGAGCGGGTCACGCCCGGCAGCGGACAGGACCCGGCGGTGGCCGACCACGCGGCGGCGTTGCGGGTGGTTTTCGATGCCTTGGCCGGAGGCCGGGATTCCCTCGAGCACCTCGGATTGGTGGCGGTCGGGCATCGGGTGGTTCACGGTGGCCCGGACCTGTATCGGCCGACCGTCATCGACGATGCGCTGGTCGCACGGCTCGAGGAGCTGTCGGCGCTTGCGCCGCTGCACAATCCGCCGGCCATCCTGGGCATCAGGGTGGCTCGTGAGGCGCTGCCGGGGCTGCCGCATATCGCGGTCTTCGACACCGCGTTCTTCCACGACTTGCCGGCGGCCGCGGCAACGTATGCCATCGACCACGAGCTCGCCGGCCGTTGGCAGATCAGGAGGTACGGTTTCCACGGGACGTCACACCGGTATGTCAGTGAGCAGGTGGCGCGCTTCCTCGGCGCTCGGCTCGAATCGCTGAGGCAGATCGTTCTGCACCTCGGCAACGGGGCCTCGGCAGCGGCCATCCTCGGCGGCCGACCGGTGGAGACCTCGATGGGATTGACCCCGATGGAGGGCCTGGTGATGGGGACCCGCTCAGGCGATGTGGATCCGGGGCTGATCGGCTATCTCCGGCGGACCGCCGGAATGGGCGTCGAAGAGATAGAGTCGATGCTCAATCGGCGATCGGGTGTGTTCGGCCTGTCCGGCGACGTCGACTTCCGCGAGCTACACCGGCGGATCGAATCGGGAACCGAAACCGAGCGCGCCGCAGCGCAATTGGCATACGACGTTTACATCCACCGACTGCGCAAGTACATCGGCGGCTACCTGGCGGTGCTGGGCGGGGCCGATGTCATCACCTTCACCGCGGGTGTCGGCGAGAACGATTCGATGGTGCGCCGGGACGCATTGCGCGGGATGGCGACGTTCGGTATCGAGCTCGACGAGCACCTCAACGACGGCCCGGCCGGCGCTGCCAGACGCATCTCGGCAGCGGGCTCACCGACGACGGTGCTGGTTGTTCCCACCAATGAGGAGTTGGCGATCGCCCGCGAGTGTGCGCAGGTACTTGGTCCCTGACGGCTCGTGCGACACTGGCAACTCGCCCGCCGGATCGCAGATCTCCAGCAGCCGCCGCACGTGCGCGCCGGCCAGCAGTGACCACCGGACCCCCGCTCGGGCGCACACCACGTTGATGTGAAAGAGCGCGGCGAACCCCGATGCGGCGAAGAACTCCACCGTCTGCAGGTCAAGGACCAGCCGGCGCGACCCGGCGATGCGCCGTTCGACGTAGTCGGCCAGTGCCGGACCGGTGGAGGCGTCGATCTCGCCGTGGATCGTCACCAGCACCTTGGCGGCGGGCAGCGGGCAGGCGGAGAAGGTCGCGCGATGGTGTTCTTCGCGCAACTCGAATGACCGTGGGTCCGGGCGAAACACTCGCTGCGTACTAGGCGCAGGCAGGGGTTCGAAGATTGACATTGCGGCCTCCGTCGCATCGGCCAGTCGGTCAACCATACTACGAAATCAGTGGTGTGACCATAGCCGTGGTGCACCAGGATTTCGATGTTCCGAACTGCGGGTTTCCTGATCAAGTCAAGTTTTTCCAGTCGTCCGGGGTAGTTTTCGATCAAGATTTGACGCACTGGCAACTGATTCCGTAGTTGCTCAGAACGTGGACATCGGGCGCACGCTGTTAGCCAGGTCGACCAACGCGTAGCGGTGCGCCTGGGTGGGCGCGACTCTGGCGAGGTTGCGCAGTGCCGCTTCGACACCGAGTTGCAGACCGTGTTCGGTGAACGGGAAGCCCAGAATGTGGTTTGTGCTCGCGGTGTTGTCGGCGAGCCAATCCATCGCGGTCCCCAGCACCAGCGCCCGGATCTGTAGCACCCGGGGCTCGGTTTCGGGCAGTGCCTCGACCCGCCGGGCGGCGCTGCGGATGTGCTGCTCGGTGATTTCACTGGCGGACCGCCCGGACAGCAGAGTCACCGCGCTGGTCAATCGGGCGGTGGTGAAATGCCTTGAGGTGGCCGGCACTTCGTCCAGCGTGCGGACGGCGTCGTCACGTAGGCCCTCGGCGGACAACGTCCGGGCCAGGCCGAAACTCGCCGAGATGACACCGCGGTCGGTGGACCACACGGTGTCGTAGAACTTGTGCCCATCGGTGACGCCGGCGAGTTCGGCGGTGGCCGCCAGCGCCATCTTGGGCGCCAGCTCCCCCGGAAGCGTGTTCAACACTTCGGTGAAATGCTCTGTGGCCGAGTCATAATCGGCGGTCAGAAGTTCGGAGACGGCGCGGAACCAGACCAGCCGCCAGCGCCAGCCGACCCGGTCGGCGAGGTCGTTGAGCTTGCGGGTGGCCTTGGCGACATCGCCGAGGTCCAGCAGCGCCCGAACTTCCATCAGTGGAAGCTCGACGGACTGGGACAGATCGAGGCCTTCGGAATCCAGTGCTCCGTGCCGGGCCGCCCGCAATGAATCCAGGGTCTGCACCGGCTCGCTGAGCACCGTCGCCGACAACACCGTCGCACCGATGTCGGTCGGGTCCACCAACGGAACCTGGAGCGCCTTGACGATCTCCTGGGCGGTGAGCTTCTCCGAGTGGACCTGGCCGTCGAGGTAGACATCGGTGTGTGCGACCAGCAGATCCACCCCGAAGGTCGATCGGGACGGGCTGAACACCGTGGACAAACCGGGGCGCGGCACCCCGGTGTCGCGCGCCACGACCTCCCGCAGCACCCCCATCAACTGGCCGGTCATCTCCTCCGCGCTCTGGAAACGACGCCGCGGATCGGGATCGATAGCCCGTCGCAGCAGCCGGCCGAAGGAGTCGTAGGTGGCCAGCACCGGATCGTCGTCCGGAAGCCCGTCGACGTAGCGGCCTTTTCGGGTCGGCAGGTGCAGCGTCAGCGCCGCCAGGGTGCGGCCCACCGTGTAGATGTCGGTCGCGACGGTGGGGCCGGTCCGTACTATCTCGGGTGCCTGATAGCCCGGCGTCCCGTACAGATAGCCGAACGAGTTGATGGTGGAGACCGCGCCGAGGTCGATCAGCTTGAGCTGATCCTCGGTCACCATGATGTTTTCGGGCTTGAGATCGTTGTACACCAGCCCGTTCGCGTGTAAGTAGCCCAGCGCGGGAAGGATCTCGAGCATGAAGCCGATCGCCTCGGCAACCTTCAGTCGCGAGCCCGCGCTCTGCTTGAGCCGGGTCGCCTGTTTCAGCGAGGATCCGCCGACATACTCCATGACGATGTAGCCGATCGGATTCCCGTGTTTGTCGTCGTGTTCGACGAAGTTGAAAATCTTCACGATCCCCGGGTGGGTCACCTCGGCCAGGAACTGGCGTTCGGCCATCGCGATCGCCTGTGCCTCCGCGTCCCCGGAGTGCACCAGGCCCTTGAGTACCACCGGGCGGTCGTTGACGTTCTTGTCGAACGCCAGGTACACCCAGCCCAGACCGCCGTGCGCGATGCAGCCCTTGATCTCGTACTGATCGGCCACGATGTCACCGGCCGACAGTTGGGGCAGAAAGGAATACGCGCTGCCGCAGTGCGGGCACCAGCCCTCCGACAGCGCCTGCCCGTCGGGAGAGGATCGGCCGACCGCACGCCCGCAGTTCCAGCAGAACCGCTTCGACTCGGCGACGACGGGGTCGGTCATCAGCGCAGCCAGAGGGTCCACCTCGGGCACTCGTGGGATCTCCACCAGGCCGCCCCCGAGCCGCCGGGTCGGCGACAGGGTGCGGGTCATCGCAGTGGTGTGCTCTTGCGGTTCGGAGTCGCCGGTCTGCTCACCCCCGCCGTCATCCTCGTCGTCGTCGTCGAAGTTGGGCCGGAACACCGCCTGGGTGGACATCGGGCGCATCGTGGACATCGAGTCCATCCCCAGGTCGACCGCGCTGGCCGGCTGGGTTCCGGGATCGTCGTCGAGGTCGGCCATCAGTCCGAATACCTCGGTATCGGCGGGGACGGCGCCGGCCCCAGCACCGTCAGCCATTTTCGGTACAGGGTGTTCCAGGTGCCGTCCCGGCGGAGGCGTTCCAGCGTCCCGTTGACGAACCGCACCAGGTCGGTGTTCTGCAGGTTGACTCCGATCCCGTACGGCTCCTGGTTCAGCGAAGGCCCCACGATCCTCAGATAAGGGTCCTGGGAGACCAGCCCGGCCAGGATCGCGTCGTCCGTACTCACCGCGTCCACCTGGCGTTGCTGCAGCGCGACCAGACAATCGGCCCAGGTGATCACACCGACGATGATCGGTGGCGGGGTGATCTCCTGCATGCGCTCCAGCGAGGTGGTGCCCTTGACCACGCAGATGCGCTTGCCGGACAGGTCGGCCGGCCCGCTGATCCCCGAATCCCGCGGAACCAGGATTCGCTGGTTGGCCATCAGATAGACCGTCGAGAAGTTGACCAGCTTCTTCCGTTCACAGGTCATGGTCATCGTCTTGACCACCACGTCGACCTGGTTGTTCTCCAACGCCTTGATGCGATCCTGCGACGACAGAATCCGATACTCCACCTGTGACGGGGTGCCGAAGATGTCCCGGGATATCTCGGCGGCGATGTCGACGTCGAATCCGGTGATCTCCCCGGTGATCGGGTCGCGGAAGCTGAACAGGTTGCTGCCGATGTCCAATCCGACGATCAGCCGGCCGCGCTCCCGGATCTTGGCGACCGCCGCGTCGGCCTCGGCTTCGGTGTCGAATGGGCGCAGGCTGGCGGTCAGATCACAATCCTCGTCTGCCATGGGGTGCGCCGGCTCGGGCGGCATTTCCTGCATCCCCGACGGTGTCGGCGGGGCCAGCGTGATGCTGGGCACCGGTTCCAGCGGTTCGGGTTGCGCGCAGCCGCTTGCCAGCAGCAGCGCCGCCGCCAGCGCGATGCCCAGGTTCCTAGTGCTCATCAGCGCCCTCTGTTCTTCGCGCAAGCGCTCATCACCGGTACTCGCTCAGCCTTGGCCAGATCCCCAGCGCCACCGCGATGGCCGCCACCACGCTCAGCGTGGCGGCTCCCACCGTCGCGCCCGAGAGCACCCGGCGGGCGTTGACGATCTCGCTGCGCAGCTGGCTGCGGCTCTGCGCGATACCCTCGGTCAGCGCCGCCTCCAGTTTGTCGAACGCCGGGGTCGCGTCTTCCTCACCGCCGCCCAGCGCGATCTGGGTGGCGGCCTGGTAGTTGCCGACCGCGATGTAGGCGGTGATCCGGTCGTCGGCGGCCCGCCACCGTTCGAGCAGCTGGTTGCCATCGGCAAGTCCGCTCTTGTCGATGGAATCCTCCTGCGCCAGGTAGTGCGCCAGCTGTTGCTTCATCAGTTCGATCCGCTGGTAGTAGGACTGCTTGCGGACGTTTTCGTCGCCGCGGCGGATCAGGGACAGCGTCTCGTCGGCCCGGGCCTGTTGCGCGGTGATTGCCAGGGTGGTCACCGTTTTCAGCGAATCGGCCGCGGTGTCCTTTGCGCTGCGACTGTCGACCGTAGAGATCACCAGGGCGGTGCCGACCCACATCAACATGATCAGCACCGCCAGCCCGCCGGCCACGAATCCGATGTTGACGCGCCGGCGGGTGCGCTTGGCCATCCAGCGATTGGCGAACACACCGAACAACAGGGTGGACAGCACCACCAGGATCACCGGGATCGGGATCCGTGTGGAGGCGCTGGTTTCGGCGTCCACCCGCGCCGAGGTCTCCTGGTATAGCCGCTGGGCGTCCGGCAGGATCAGCTGTTGCATCATCGACGAGGCTTCGGACAGGTACGACGATCCGACCGGGTTGCCGGCCCGGTTGTTGGTGCGTGCCGTCTCGATCAGCCCGGTGTAGACGGCCAACCTGGCATTGATCCGGCCCAGTAGCTCCACCATCGGCTCATCGGTCAGGCCGCTCGAAGCCCGGGTCGCGGCGAACGCGGCGTCGGTGATCGCCTGCTCATAGCGTTGCCGGACTTCACGGGGTTCGGCGCCGGCGATGAACGCCGTGGCCGCGGCGGCGTCGGCGACTGACAGGGTGGTGTAGAGCTGTCCGGCCGCGAAGGACAGCGGCTCGGTGTGATCCAGCACGGTGGTCAGGGCCTGCTGCCGGTCGTTGATCGTCGTCGAGGTCGCGAACGCGCTGCCGGCCACCAGCGCGGCCAGGACGAACCCGATGGTCATGATCCGGCCGGGCGTGGTCCACAGAAACCACCAGCGCGGATGCGCCGGCGTGGTGGGTGACCGGGACGCGAGGGGTTCGGTCGAAGGATGCGCCAACTCCACGGTCACGTTTGCGTGGGCCTCATATGGTTTCGATGTCTCCGACTGTCGTTTCGACGGACGCACACTCTATAAAAGAAGTCTAAGAGCTTCCGGGCTTTGCTGTGCGGATTCGGCCGCGGTGACTTCCCGGTGTCTGATACTTCCCTGATACGGCCTCGATGCTTCCCTGATTAGGAGGCGTCCTGCCGCTGTTCCCTATCCTGGACGGGTGCGCGGGGATGGTGACGGCTGGGTGGTTTCGGCCGACGGGGTCGCGTACTGGGGCAGGCACGGCGCGGCCGGTCTGCTGCTGCGGGCGCCCCGCGCGGACGGAATTTCGGTGCTGCTCCAGCATCGCGCGCCGTGGAGCCATCAGGGCGGGACCTGGGGCCTTCCCGGCGGTGCCCGAGACAGCCACGAAACACCCGAACAGGCGGCGGTGCGCGAAGCGCACGAGGAGGCCGGGTTGCCGCCCGATCAGTTCATCGTGCGCACCACGGTGGTCACCGCGCAGGTGTGCGGCTGGACTTACACCACTGTGATCGCCGACGCCAGGGCGTTGCTGGCCACCGTGCCGAACCGGGAGAGCTCGGAGTTGCGCTGGGTAGCCGAGGACGACGTCGCCGACCTGCCGCTGCACCCGGGCTTCGCCGCGAGCTGGGCGCGGTTGCGCAGTCTGGCGGCATCGTTCCCGCTGTCGATCAGCCGTGGCGACTGAGCAGCTGGCGCAGCCTTTCGGCGGCCGCCTTCGGGTCGTCGGCCGCGGTGATCGCGCGGACGACCACGATCCGGCGGGCACCGGCCGCCAGGACGTCGGGCAGTCGATCGAGGTCGATTCCGCCGATGGCGAACCAGGGCTTATCCGATCCGGCGGCGTCCGCGACCGACCGTGCGGCACCCACCAGATCCAGGCCCGGCGCCGGACGCCCCGGCTTGGTGGGGGTCGGCCAGCACGGTCCGACACAGAAGTAATCCGGGCCGTCCGGACCCGGAACGAGCGCGGCCTGCACCTGGTCGAGATCGTGGGTGGAACGGCCCACAATCGCGTCCCCGACGATTCGGCGCGCAACCGGCAGCGGCAGGTCGTTCTGGCCCAGGTGTAACACGTCGGCGGCAGCTGCTACCGCGATGTCGGCACGGTCGTTGACGGCGAGCAGCGCACCGTGCCCGCGGGCGGCGTCCCCGAGCACCGCCAAGGCGTCCAGCTCGCCGCGGGCCTCCAGCGGGCCGAATCGCTGCTCGCCCGGCGAGCCCTTATCCCTGAGCTGGATGATGTCCACGCCGCCGGCCAGAGCGGCGTCGGCGAACTCGGCCAGGTCGCCACGCTCGCGCCGCGCGTCGGTGCACAGATAGAGCCGCGCCGATCCCAGCCTGGCGCCCAGGGTGGTGTCAGTCACGCCGCGAACGGTAACCCGCTGCCGACGTAGGGTGGTAGCCGAAGGGAGTGGGCGATGTCGAGGACCAACGGGGCCAGAACCGATCTGGCGGTCGTCGGCGGCGGCGTCATCGGTCTCTCCGTCGCGCGCCGCGCAGCCCAGGACGGTCTGACGGTTCGCGTGCACCGCGGCGATCCGGGAGCGTCCTGGGTGGCCGGCGGGATGCTGGCACCGCACAGCGAGGGCTGGCCGGGCGAAGAGGAGCTGCTGCGCCTCGGGCTGGAGTCGCTCGAGTTGTGGAATCGGGGGTTCCTGGAGGGGCTGCCGGCCGAGGTGGTCAGCGCCCGGGGATCGCTGGTGGTCGCCGTTGACCCGGCCGACGTCGCAGACCTCAGGACCGTCGGCGAGTGGCTGTCCGCTCAGGGGCATCCGGTCACCTTCACCAGCTCCGCCCGTGACGTCGAACCCCTTCTCGCCCAAGGTATCCGTCACGGCTTCCGGGCCGAGACCGAATTGGCGGTGGACAATCGGGCAGTACTGGAGGCGCTCGCCGCGCATTGCGAGCAGCTCGGCGTCCGATGGGCGAATCCGGTGGCTGATCTGGCCGACGCCGCGGCCGGGGCCGAGACCGTGGTGATCGCCAACGGCATCGACGCGCCGGCATTTTGGCCCGGCCTCTCGATCCGTCCGGTGAAGGGTGAGGTTCTCCGGTTGCGTTGGCGCCGAGGGTGTATGCCGGTGCCGCAACGGGTCATTCGAGCGCGGGTGCACGGCCGTCAGGTGTACCTGGTTCCCAGGCGCGACGGTGTGGTGGTCGGCGCGACGCAGTACGAACAGGGCCGGGACACCGCGCCCGCGGTGACCGGGGTGCGCGAATTGCTCGACGATGCCTGCGCGGTGCTGCCCGCGCTGGGCGAGTACGAATTCGCCGAATGTGCGGCGGGTCTGCGCCCGGCCACCGCCGACAATCTCCCGGTCGTCGGCAGACTCGATGAGCGCACCCTGGTGGCCGCCGGGCATGGACGGTCGGGCTTTCTGCTGGCCCCGTGGACCGCCGAGGCGATCGCCCGGGAGCTGAGAGGGGTGTTGGCCCGATGAGGGTGACCGTCAACGATGAGGCGGTGGAGGTCCAGGAGCAGATGACGGTTGCCGATCTGCTGGAGAAACTGGGTTTTCAGCAGAAGGGTATCGCCGTCGCGGTGGACTGGACGGTGATCCCGCGGTCGCAATGGCACACTGCGCTCACCGAAGGGGCCAAAGTGGAGGTGGTGGCGGCGGTGCAGGGTGGCTGAGGCGTCTTCACCGACCGACGCGGGCAAGCTGAGCATCGCAGGCCGCGAGTTCGGCTCGCGGTTGATCCTCGGAACCGGCGGGGCGGGCAACCTAAAGGTGCTTGAGGCGGCACTGATCGCGGCCGAGACCGAGCTCACCACCGTCGCGATGCGCCGGGTCGACGCCGAAGGCGGCACCGGCGTGCTCGAGCTGCTGGCGCGCATCGGCATCACGCCGCTGCCGAACACCGCCGGCTGCCGCGGGGCGGCCGAAGCGATGCTGACCGCCCGACTGGCCCGCGAAGCGCTGCAGACCAACTGGGTGAAACTCGAGGTCATCGCCGACGAGCGGACGCTGTTGCCGGATGCCGTGGAATTAGTCAGGGCCGCAGAGCAATTGGTGGACGATGGGTTCGTGGTACTGCCCTATACCAATGACGATCCGGTACTGGCCCGCCGTCTGGAGGACGCCGGCTGCGCCGCGGTAATGCCGCTCGGATCGCCGATCGGTACCGGGCTGGGCATCGCGAATCCGCACAACATCGAGATGATCGTCGAGCAGGCCTCGGTACCTGTGATCCTGGACGCCGGAATCGGCACCGCCAGCGACGCCGCGCTGGCGATGGAGCTCGGCTGCGACGCCGTGCTGCTGGCCAGCGCGGTCACCCGGGCCGCCGACCCACCGGCGATGGCGGCCGCGATGGCGGCCGCGGTGAAGGCCGGCTACCTGGCCCGCCATGCCGGACGAATCCCGAAACGGTTCTGGGCCCGAGCCTCCAGCCCGCCGTTGTGATGAGCGCTTGCGCGAAGAACCGATAACTGTGATGAGCGCTTGCGCGAAGAACCGATAACTGTGAAACGCTATGTCGCCCTGGGTAGTTCGATGGTTGCCGGTCCCGGGATTGCGCCGCGCGCACCGGGTTCGCCTAGGGCCGCCGGACGGTCGGCACGGAACTATCCGCATCTCGTCGCCCAGTCGCTGGGCGTCGACCTCGTCGACGTCACGTTCTCCGGGGCGAGGACGGCGCACGTCCTGCACGAATCCCAGTTCGGGTCGCCGCCGCAGGTAGATGTCCTCGACGGCACCGAGAAGCTGGTCACGGTCACGATCGGCGGCAACGACGTCGGTTATGTGCCCATGCTGTTCGCGGCCGGACTACCCCGGTTCACCAGGTGGCTGCCGGTCCTGGGCGGGCGACTTCGCGGGCTCCTCGACGCGAACGAGCGCGAGCATGCACTCGCCGAAGTGGGTGCCGCGCTCGCGGAGGTGGGACGCATCGTGCGCCGGCGATCTCCGGATGCGACAGTGCTGTTCGTGGACTACCTGACGTTGTTGCCGCCGGCCGGCATCTCGGCCCCTCCGCTGAGCGACACCGACGCCGCACTGGGCCGGCGGATCGCTGCCACCCTGGAGCGCTACACCGCCGAGGCGGCCGCGGTGACCGGTTGCGCTCTGGTGCGGGCCGGTGAAGCCAGTCGCAGGAACCACGCTTGGTCGGCAGATCCGTGGACCACTCGGTTCGGTTTTCCCGTCCCCGGCCGTCCGGCACCGCTGCACCCTAATGCCCGGGGTATGCGCGCGGTCGCCGATCTGGTGCTCGCGACCGTATCGAACCCGGACATCCGATGATCGAGTTATGCTCTCTGACAAAGAGTTACGGCTCTCACCGGGCAGTCGACGGACTGACCTGCACTATCGAGCCCGGCGCGGTGACCGGATTCCTCGGCCCGAACGGCGCCGGAAAGACCACCACCATGCGGATGATTCTCGGCCTCGACCACCCGACGTCGGGCACCGCCACCATTGGCGGCAAGTCGTACCGGAAGCTCGGCGACCCGCTGCGTTCGGTGGGTGCACTGCTGGACGCCCGGCAGGTCCACCCCAACCGATCGGTTCGCAATCACCTGCGCTGGATCGCGGCCAGCAATCGCATTCCGGCAGGCCGGGCCGACGACGTGCTGGAACTGGTAGGCCTCACGGCGGTCGCAGGTTCGCGGGCGGGCACGCTGTCGCTGGGCATGAGCCAGCGCTTGGGCATCGCTGCCGCCCTGATCGGCGACCCACCGGTGCTGTTGTTCGACGAACCGGTCAACGGTCTGGACCCGGAGGGCATCGTGTGGGTGCGAACTCTGATGCGCGCCTTGGCGGGGGAAGGGCGCACCGTCCTGGTCTCCAGTCATCTGCTTTCCGAGATGGCGAACACCGCCGATCGTCTGCTCGTCATCGGAAGGGGCAAGCTGATCGCGGCAACCACGGTGAGCGAGTTCGTCGGACGGTGTGGCGAGTCGACCGTACGGGTGCGAAGCCCGCAACTGCGGGCCCTGCGGGATGTCCTCGCTGGTGCCGGGCTCGCGGTACAGGATCAGCCCGGCGCGCTGACGGTGGCGGCCACCACGACGGATTCGGTCGGTGAGCTGGCGGCCCGGCATTCGATAACGCTGCATGAATTGAGCGCCGAGGCCGGCTCGCTGGAGCGGGCCTATCTGACGTCGACCGATAACGTCGCCGAGTATCGGGCAGGGTCCCGGTGATCCGGTTCGCCCGGGTGGCGGCCGCCATCGATGCCGAGCGGATCAAATTGACGACGGTGCGTTCCCCGTGGTGGGCGGCACTCGGGGCGGCGGCGCTCAGCCTGGGCACCGCTGCATTGCAGACGGTGCCCGGTCCGGCCCTCGGTATCGCGGTGTTCGGGGTACCAGTGCTGATGGTCGTCGCGGCGACCACCGTGACCGGGGAGTACCGCACCGCCATGGCGCGCACGACGTTCCTGGCCGTACCTGACCGGACCCTGGTTCTGTGCGCGAAAGCAGTTGTCGCGGCGCTTTTCTCCTCGATCTTCGCGGCGCTCATCGTCCTCGGTGCGATCGTCGTGGCGCGGCTGGACATCGATGCCGGCGGGTGGCGCAGCACCGGTGCGGTCGCGATCTACGCCGCACTGGCGGCCGTACTCGGTGTCGGTGCCGCCGCACTGTTGCGCCACACCGCCGGTGCGGTGACTGTGCTGCTGCTGTGGCCATTGCTGGTGGAACCGCTGCTGGGCAATCTTCCCCGCACGGCCGGGCAGATTGGACCCTATCTTCCGTTCGCCAACGTGCTCAGATTCCTCGACGTGCAGTGGCTGTTTCCGAACTTCACCGCACCTTGGGGACCGCTGGGCTCGCTGGGCTACTTCGCCCTCGTCGTCGCCGTCGTGTTCGTCGCGGCGGTGCTGGTGGTGAATCTCCGTGATGCCTGACGCGCCGCGGACCATCGTGCTGAAGCTGCCGCACCTGGACGTGACGGCGCTGTCCTGGGGTCCCGATGATGGCCGGCTCGTTCTCTGCCTGCACGGCTTCCCAGACAGCGCGTGGGGCTGGGGGAGGATGGCGCCGATCCTCGCCGGGCGGGGTCTGCGGGTGGTCGCCCCGTTCTCCCGTGGATACGCACCCACCGGACCGTCCGCCGACGGCGACTATCACATCGGCGCCCTGATGTATGACGCCCTGGCGGTGCACAACGCGCTCGGTGCACCAGCGGATGCGGTGCTCATCGGTCACGACTGGGGCGCGTTCACCACTGCCGCCATCGCAGCCCGGCCGGACTCGCCGTTCGCCGCACATATCTCAATGGCGGTCCCCCCGGTGGGAGCGATACGTCGCGCCGGCATCCCGATCGCTCGCCAGGTACGGCTGCTGCCGCGCCAGCTCCGCAACAGCTGGTACGTCCTGTTCTTTCAGCTACCCATGCTGCCCGAGCGGCTGCTGACCCGCGTCATCCCCAGGCTTTGGCGCGACTGGGGGCCGCCCGGCTCCTCGTGGGACGCCGAACTGGAACGGGCGTTGGCGGCCCTGCCGAGCCCGCCGCATCGCCGGGCGGCACTGGGGTACTACCGCGCGCTGGTTCACCGAAGGCCCCCGGGCAGGCGGTATGCCGAGCTGAACAGGTGGCGCTTCGAAGTGCCTCGCACCCCGATCATGCACCTGCACGGCGCTCAGGACGGCGCCATGCTGGCGGGGTATGCCGACGGGATCGCGGCGGTGCTCCCTCCCCGCAGCAGGGTGCTGAGCATTCCGTCGGCCGGTCACTTCCTGCAGATCGAAGAACCGCGGGTGACCGCCGATGCCGTCCTGGACTACCTCAGCTGACTACCTCAGCTGACTACTTGAGCTGACTGTCTGGACCCACGCTAACGTGGTGCCGTGGTGCGCACACTTCGGGTGATGGCTGTGTTGGCGCTGGCCGTGTCCGGGCTGGGCGGTTGCGGTGTGGTGACACGCCCCGCGCCACTGCCGTCGGCGCATCCGGCGGCCGCGACCGAATTCGCCGACCTGCTCGCCCGGCGAGTGGCGATAGATGCACTGGTGGCCCACCTCGAGGAGTTCCAGGAGATCGCCGACGCCAACGGCGGCAACCGCTCGCTGGGCACCCCGGGGTACGACGCGAGCCTCGACTACGTCGTCAATGCGCTGCGGGACAAGGGTTTCGACGTCCAGACACCGGAATTCGAGGTACGGCTGCCGTGGACGGACGAGCCCTCGCTGACCGTGGCAGGCGACTCCGTTGTGGCCAGGCCGTTGGAGTACACGATCGGCACCGGGTCGGACGGGGTCACCGGACCCCTGGTGCCCGCCCGGGCGGAGGACACACCCGGGTGCACGGCCGATGATTACGACGGTCTACCTGTGGAGGGGGCGGTGGTGCTGGTCGATCGCGGATCGTGCCCGTTCGGTGCGAAGCAGGCCGTTGCCGCCGAACGCGGCGCGGTGGCGGTCATCGTCGCCAACAACGAGGACGGGGACCAGATGGGTGGAACCCTGGGGGAGGACACCGAGGTCAAGGTCCCGGTGATCAGCGTGACCAAAGCCGCCGGCGAACAGTTGCGGGGACGACCGGGGGCCCCGGTGCTGATCAAGCTGAACGCCGGTGTCCGCGTCGAGACGACCCGCAACGTCATCGCGCAGACCGCGACCGGTTCGACCACCGATATCGTGATGGTCGGCGCGCATCTGGACAGCGTGGCCGACGGGCCGGGCATCAACGACAACGCCACCGGAGTGGCGGCTGTTCTGGAAACCGCACTGCAGCTGGGAAATTCGCCCTCGGTCCGCAATGCCGTCCGGTTCGGGTTCTGGGGGGCCGAGGAGGACGGACTGCTCGGTTCGGCGAACTACGTCGAGTCCCTGGACGTCGAGGCGCTCAAGGACATCGCGTTGTACCTCAACTTCGACATGCTCGGCTCGCCCAACCCGGGATATTTCACCCTCGACGGCGACCAGTCGGCCAAGCCGGACTCACAGCAGGGGATCCCGCGGGTACCCGAGGGCGCGGCGGGTATCGAACGCACCTTGGTCGCCTACCTCGACAGCGCGGGAAAGCCCGCCGAGGACTCCTCGTTCGACGGGCGCTCCGACTACGACCCCTTTACGTCATCCGGGGTGCCCGCCGGGGGCTTGTTCGCGGGCGCCGGGGACAAGAAGACCAGGCAGCAGGCCGAGCTGTGGGGAGGTCTGGCCGACGAACCTTTCGATCCCAACTACCACAAAGACACCGACACCCTCGAGAACGTCGATCGGGCCGCCCTGCAGATCCATGGCAGCGGCGTGGGTTACGCGGTAGGCCTGTACTCGCAGGATCAGCGCGGTCGCAACGGGATACCGTTACGCGAAGATCGCACCCGTCATCAGTTGACCGAATCATGAGGGCCAGATGGGCCAGGGCCCTGGTGCATTCAGGGGTCGTCGCGATCCTGGCTACCACCGGCGCGGTGTCGTGCTCGGCTCCCCCGCCACCGACCCCGGCCCTCGGGCCGGAGCTGGCCGAGAAGGTGACGGTGGACGGCGTTTACGCCCACCTGCTGGAGCTGCAGCGGATCGCTGACGCCAACGATGGCAACCGGGCCGATGGTTCGCCCGGTTATCAGGCCAGCGTGGACTACGTTGCACAACGCCTGCGCGACAGCGGGTTCGAGGTACAGACGCCCGAGTTCGAGCGGCTTTCCGGTTCTCGGGGCGGTGATCCGGCGCTCACCGTGGCCGGACGGAATTATGACGTGGTACAGGCGTCGCTACTACTCACAACGCCGCGGGGAGGCTTGCGGGCCCTCAGTTTCCGGCCCCGCCGGCCCGCCGGTTGCGCTGCGGCAGACTATGCCGGCGTCTCGGTCAAGGACGCCATCTCGGTGGTCGATGACAGCGGCTGCTCGATCGTCGACAAGCAGAACATCGCGCTGGCGCAGGGAGCCGTCGGTCTGCTCGTGGTCAGCAAGGCGACCCCGAGCAACCCGGTCGGCGCGGCGCCCGGCTTGTTCACCCCGGGCTACTACCGCAAGCTGACCATTCCGGCCGGTGTCATCGATCCGGTTGCCGATGCGGCGCTGCGCCGAACCGATGCACCCGTGACCTTGGTGCTCGACAACGAACCGGTACTGACCAAGTCCCGAAACGTGGTCGCCCAGACCAAGTCCGGGGACACCCAAAACGTCGTCACCGTCGGCGCGCACCTGGACAGCGCACGGTCCGGACCGGGGATCAATAACAACGGCTCCGGAGTGGCCGCCGTGCTGGAAACCGCTCTGCAACTCGGCGCCCAGTCCCGCGGAGCGAACGCCGTTCGGTTCGCGTTCTGGGGAGCGGGCGAGATCGCGACCACGGGCGCCTCCGATTACGTCCGCTCGCTGAGCGCCGATCAACTCGATGAGATCGCGCTCTACCTCAACGTCGACATGATCGCCTCGCCGAACCCCGGCTACTTCACCGATGACGGCGACCAGTCCGCGCAGGCCGGTCCCGGGCCAGCCACGGCGTCGAAAGGCAGTGCCGGGATAGAACGCATGCTGGCCGGCCACCTCAACCTGGCCGGCGTGCGCCCGGCGGACCTGCCGCTGGGCCGCGACACCGACTACGCGCCGTTTCAAGCTGCCGGGGTTCCGATCGGTGGACTGACCGCCGGGTCGTCGCAGCGCAAAACCGAAGTGCAGGCCCGTCTTTGGGGTGGGCGGGCCGGTGTTGCCTTCGATCCGAACTACCAGACCGCCGGCGACACGATCGACAACGTCGACCGCCAGGCACTGGGGATCATGGCCGCGACGGTTGCCTTCGCGGTGGGCAGCTACGCCGATTCCATCGAGGGGGTCAACGGGGTACCGCCGCGGACCGAGAGGAACCGCATGCCGTGATACACCAGCAGCGCGGCGATCGATCCCAGCGCGATGCCGGTGAATGTCAGACCACCCGCATGCCAGGTGAAGTCGGCGATTCCGATGATCAGCGGAATAGCGGCGGTGAGCTGATTGACCGGCGTTGAGAAATCCACCCGATTGGTCAACCAGATCCGCACGCCGAGGATTCCGACAAGTCCGTAGAGCACGACGGTCGCGCCGCCGAGCACCCCGGGCGGCACCGCCGAGATGACCGCACCCACCTTCGGGCACAACGACAGCGTGATCGCAACCGCGGCCGCGACCCAGTACGCGGCCGTCGAGTAGACCCGGGTGGCCGCCATCACCCCGATGTTCTCGGCGTAGGTCGTGGTCGCTGACCCGCCGCCGAAGCCGGCCAGCGCGGTCGCGAACCCGTCGGCGGCAAGCGCGCGGCCCATCAGCGGATTCATATCGGTCCGGGTCATCTGGCCGACCGACTTGACGTGGCCGATGTTCTCGGCGACCAGCGCGATCACCGCGGGTAGGAACATCGGCAGTACCGCGAGATCGAAAGCCGGTGTTTGGAAGTCCGGGAGTCCGATCCACGCCGCCTTGGCGATGCCGGTGGTATCGACCTCGCCCAGCAGCAGCGCAAGCCCGTATCCCGTTGCTACCGCGAGGAATATCGCCAGCCGGCCGATCATTCCGCGGAAAAACGCCAAGACGGCGACCAGCAGCACCAAGGTGACCGAACCGAGCAGTGGGCCGTCGTCGAAGTTGGTCTTGGCCGACGGTGCCAGGCTGAATCCGATGAGGGCGACGATCGCGCCCGTGACGACGGGGGGCAGGGCGGTGTCCAGCCACCGCGTGCCGCCCAGCTGCACCACCGCCCCGACCACCATCAGCAGCACGCCGACCGCCACGATGCCACCGAGTGCGCTACCGGTGCCCTGCGCCGCGACGGCGGCGGTGACCGGGGCGACGACCGAGAAGCTCGATCCCAGATAGCTGGGCAGCCGGTTACCGGTGATCACCAGGAATACGACGGTCCCCACACCGGAAAACAACAGGGTGGTGGCCGGCGGAAACCCGGTGAGGACCGGAACCAGGAACGTGGCGCCGAACATGGCAACCACATGCTGGGCTCCCAGGCCCAGCGTGCGCGGCCAGCTCAGTCTTTCGCCGGGCGCGACGATGAAATCGGGATCGGACTGTGAGTCTACGAATTTCCAAGTGAGTCGCACGCTGGAAGTTTCCGGGCTGCCCGCCCCCGGTCGCAACCGCTACACGCCTCAGACACCTGTAGGGGGGAGTGTCGGAGGCCGAACGGGGCCGGGGGTGCGGGCCGCTCGGTTATGCGAGTGCTGCTTACTACATCACCTCCCTTTCGTTCGCTCGCCAGTCGATCAGGCGTTGATGACCTGGTGGGAATCGCCGTGGCCGATCTTGATCTTGCGCGGCTTGGCTCGCTCGGCCACCGGGATTCGCAGTCGCAGGATTCCGCCGTCGTAGGAGGCGTCGATCTTGTCGGTGTCCAGATTCTCGCCCAGCACCAACTGGCGGCTGAATACTCCCCGGGGGCGTTCGGCGGCCAGCATATCCCGGCTGGGATCGACGTCGGGACGCTCGGCGCGTACGGTCACCACGTTGCGTTCGATGTCCAGATCTAGCGAATCCTGGCTGATTCCGGGAAGGTCGAATTCGACGAAGATCTCCTCGCCCTCACGCCAGGCGTCCATCGGCATCACGGTCGGACGGGCCGCGGTGCCCAGCACCTGCTGGGCGAAGCGATCGTGGTCGCGGAACGGGTCGGTTCTCATCAACGTCGGTCGTATCAACATGTCGCCACCTCCAACGTCATCGCTGTGTCAGAATGTCTTAAACCTGTGGCAACAGGCATACATTTGATATAGCAGCCGCCAAAGTTAAAGGCAAGCCCGAACATCAAATTTTCTCAATGAAACGAGGAGCATGACCGACGAGGGGCAACCCGACCGGGTACCCGCGCCTGACCGCGGCGTGTATGGCATCTCGGTGGCCGCGGAACTCTCCGGTGCGCCTATCCAGTCGATTCGGTTGTGGGAGCGTCACGGCCTGCTCACCCCGGTGCGGACCGAGGGCGGCACCCGCCGCTACAGCGACGACGACCTGGCCAGAATCGCCCGGATCATGGCGCTGGTATCGGCCGGAGTCAACATCGCCGGGATAGTCCGAATTCTCGATCTCGAGGACGACAACACTGCGTTGCGTAACACCGGATCGACGCGCCACTAGCGTGTAGCTCATGTCAGTGCTGCGTCGGTCGGCCGCGACCACCGTGGCCGTTCTGCTCGTGCTGGGCTTCCTGCAGGCGTGCGGCCGGGACGCCGCCCGTCCGTCGGCGACCCCGGGTTCCTCGGAGCCGGTCGGTTCCCTGGAGTTGCTGACCGATCCGTTTCTCCAGCTGCCGAAACCCAACTCGGTCGAAGTGGTCTGGTTCACCGAGTTTCCCGGCGATGCCCATCAGGTATTGGTAGGCGAGAACGTCGCCGCGCTATCCGAGGTCGACCTGCGTGACGCGGCTGCCCGAGCCGGAGCCCCTGGTGTCGTGGTGTTCCCGGCCGCATCTATGCAACTCTCCCGTGTCGCAGAGGATTCGGGGTCACAGCTGCCGGCCGAGGTGAAACCGGCCGCCGGTATCGAGGCTCGCCGAATCTTCCGGCACCAGGCCACCGTGAATCTCCCAGGCAACGTCTCGGGCGCTGACCATCTGCCCTACCGTGTCGTCAGCACCAGTGGCGATCAGCTGGCAGGTTCGGGCACGTTCCGGCTGCGCGGCGCCCTGGAACCCGGTGAACCCGCGGTGGTCATGCTCACTTCCGATCTTCAGCTGCAGATCAATACCGCGGCCAACCTTGAACTGGCAGCCCGAACCATCACCGATGAGCTGGGGCCGATCGACGCCGTGTTCATGCCGGGCGACCTGGTCAACGTCGCCGATCGAGCGTCGGACTGGTTTGACGATCAGCGGGGCTCGGCCTTCTTCCCGACGCTGCAGGGCAACGCTGGGCGACAGGGCAGCGACGGCAAGATCTATCGTGGCGCGGAGATCATCCAGAACGCCGTGCTCTTTCCGGCGATCGGTAACCACGAGGTGCAGGGCCGGATCGAGGGGCACTCCTCGCTCGTCGACTCGTATCACAACGCCGTCCCGCGTGCGGTGGCCGAGGCCGAGTACCTGAAAGTGTCCGATGCGGTCAACCCGGCCGGCGACCCGGCGGTGAAACATCAATGGATCGAGGACAATTCGTTTTCGACCACGACCTATGAGGAGATCTTTTCGCTGCCCGAGTCCGACACCGGCGGCGAGCGGTACTACGCCGTCACCGTCGGCGACGTGCGCCTGGTGGCGCTGTTCGCGACCCGCGTCTATCGCTCCACGCAGGCCGACCCGGATCCGGCCGCACGCACCGAATCCAGCCGCTATCAGGAGGCCCGTGGCGTCCTGGCGGATTCCCTGGCACAGGGATACGGGGAGTTCATTTTCGAAGACCTCGCCGTAGGCTCCGATCAGCGCGCCTGGCTGGTCGACGAACTGAACTCCTCGGAGTTCCGCGACGCCAAGCTCACGGTGGTGTTGCTGCACGAGAGTTCGCAGAGTCTGGGGGACAACGCGATGCCGCCGTTCACCGAACCCGAGCGGATAGCGGAGATCGACGACGACGGCGCCGTCCGTGGAATTCGGTACGAGTACCCCGCGACCGAGAACATCCTGCTGCGCGACGTGCTGCCACTACTCGAGGACGCCGGCGCCGATCTCGTCTACAGCGGCCACAATCACCTCTGGAACCGGTTCGTATCCGGCAGGGGTGTGAACTATCTGGAGGCCTCCAACACCGGAAACAGTTATGGGGCTTTCGACTCGCTGTCAGGTGAGCGCCGACCGGTCCCCCCGGACCCGTGGAACGCCGACAACTATCTCCCGCAGGGTAATCCCGGGGGCCTCGATCCGGTCGTGCCCACTCTGGCCCCGCTGCGCAATTCCGCCGGCCGGGAGCTGCCATTCATCGCCGACAACGATCTCGTCGTTTTCCAGGCGTTGCACACCGGCACCGGAAAGGTCACCAGCTGGTACGTGGACATGGCCGACCCGTCGGCCCGGCCGGTGAGGTTCGACGAGTTCACCCTCTAGCGCGCCTGGTCCGCTGCACCCCGTAGCCGGCCATCCCGATCAGCACCACCGCCGTCCCGGCGATCACTGCGGTGGCGGGCAGGGTGAGGGCCAGAAGCAGGCAGCTCGCCAATCCGATCGCAGGGAGCAGGCGGCCGCTGCCCAAGGTCAGGGCTGAGGCGTTCGCGATCGCGTAGTAGAGCAGTACCGCGAACGATGAGAAGCCGATGGCGCCGCGGACATCCACGACGGCGGCAAGCAGCGCGACGATGATCCCCACGGCCAGTTCGGCACGGTGGGGCGTTCGGTGGCGGGGGTGGACGGCTGCCAACGCCCGGGGCAGGTGGCCGTCCCGAGCCATGGCCAACGCGGTGCGCGAAACGCCGAGCAGCAGCGCAAGCAGGGCTCCCAGCGCGCCGATCGCGGCGCCGGCGCCGACCACCGGTACCAGCATGGCAAAGCCGGCCTCCCGGACGGCCTCAGCCAGCGGTGCGTCCGTCGACGCGAGCCGCGCGCTACCCAGCTGCGCGAGCGTCGCTGTGGCAACCAGCGCGTAGACGACCAGCGTGATGCCGAGCGCCACCGGAACGGCCCGGGGGATGGTTTTCGCGGGATCGCGCACCTCCTCGCCGAGCGTGGCGATGCGGGCGTAGCCGGCGAAGGCGAAGAAGAGCAGACCCGCTGCGGAGAGAATGCCCGTTCCGCTGACATCGGCCACCACCAACCTGCTTCGCTCGACGTCACCGAACCCCAGGACGATGACCACGACCAGCGCGAGTACCGCCAGAACCACCGCCACGATGATCCGGGTGAGCAGGGCCGACTTCTGTATTCCGGTGTAGCCGAAGGCGGTCAGCGCCACCACCGACGCCACCGCGATCGCGGCGGCGTGGGCCGGCCACACGTAGTACCCGACGGTCAGTGCCATCGCCGCGCACGATGCGGTCTTTCCGACGACGAAACTCCATCCCGCCGCGTGGCCCCAGAATGCGCCGAGGCGCTCGCGGCCGTATACATAGGCGCCGCCCGACTGCGGGTAGCGCGCCGCCAGGCGGGCTGTCGACATCGCATTGCAGAACGCCACGAAGGCCGCGATGGCCAGGCTGATCAGCAAGCCGGTTCCGGCGGCCGCCGCGGCCGGTGGCAGCGCGACGAAGATGCCGGCTCCGATCATCGAGCCAAGGCCGATGGTGACAGTGTCGAATGTGCCGAGCCGACGCTGCAACTCCGGACCTGCCGGCTCCTTCATTGAATTGATTTCAACGACCCTGGCTTCGAATCACGTTGCCGGCCAGATAAACCAGGTAAGCGATCAGGCCGATCGCGGCCAGCTTGCGGGTGTGCGGCGCAGCCAACCCCAGTCCGACGGCCGTCTCGATGCCGCCGTCGATGTATACGTGTCGACGGGTGTCTTCGGGGAATGCCGGTCTGGTCAGTGCCTCAAACAGCTGTGGCGCGACGAAGTGAGTCAAACCTGCCACCGCGAGACCTAGCCCGGTAAGGGTGGCCATGCGCGAATTCTCTTTCGGTGCAGCGTTGCTCGAAGACACGGCGCTCCTAACTGAAGTGGTAATCGGTGATAGGGAAGCGAGACGCATCCTTGATCGCCGTCCGCCTCGGCATGGGCCGCAGCAACGAAGCCTCGCCGCTGGGGTTGAAGTAGTACGACCGTGCCGAGGCGCAATCGCCGTTGGTGAACAGCGAGTCGCCGAGGAGCTCGGTCATACGCTCCAGGTATCGGCTGTTGGCTTCCTCGGTGACTTCGAACATCGTTGCGTCACAGCGTCTGAGTTCACCGAAGAGCCGGTCCATGTGCCTCATCTGATACTCCATGTTGTTGAAGAAGTTCAACCCGAGGAACCCGTAGGGACTGGCCAACGACAGATAGTTGGGAAAAAGCGGCATCGTCATGCCCTGATAGGCCTGGAATCGTGTTTCCCGCCACCACTTTCCGAGGTTTCTGCCCTTTCGCCCGATAATCTCGAAGGCGGGGAAGTTGGCCTCCCAGATGTCGAAGCCGGTTGCCAGTACCAGGGTGTCAATGACGGTCTTGGTGCCGTCGTTGGCGATGATGCCATCGGACTCGACCCGTGCGATCCCGGTGTCCTGCAGATGGACGTGCGGCTCGGTGAAGGTGCGGTAGTAGCTGTTGGAAAAGGTCGGTCGCTTGCATCCGAATTCGTAGTCCGGGGTGAGGCGTTGCCGAAGTTCCTTGTCGCGGATCGATGCGTTGCGGTGGATCTTGGCGAGGTCGCCTGCGGAGATGTTGAACCGGCCGCGGAACCGCCGATGGTGCAGCACCGCCACCGACACCATCAGTTCGTAGATGGTATCGGTAACCGCCCGAATCGCCCTCTGGGTGAGGGGGATTCGGGCGAAAATACGCTTGGTTCGCTCGGAGAACCGAATATCCACCTTGGGTACCACCCAGATCGGCGTCCGCTGGTACACGGTGAGGTCGGCGGCTTTCTTCGCCAGCTCCGGGATCAACTGAACGGCGGTGGCGCCGGTACCGATGATGCCGACCCGGTCACCGGTGGGATCGTAGGAGTCGTCCCAGTCGGTGGTGTGGATGATCCGGCCGTCGAATTCGGTGATGCCGGGGATATCGGGGACGTAGGGCTGGGACAGAAATCCCGTGGCGCTGATTAGGTACCTGGTGTCCATGGACTCACCGTCGCCCAGGGCGATGCGCCACAACCGGGCTTCCTCGTCCCACCGCGCACCCTCGACGGTGGTGCCGAACCTCATGTGGCGGCGCACGTCGTACTTGTCGGCGACGTCGTCGGCGTACTGCTTGATCTCACTGCCGGTGGAGAACAACCGCGACCAATTCGGGTTGGGCTCGAAGAAGTAGGAGTAGGTCGTGGTAGGAACATCCACCGCCAGGCCGGGGTAGTGGTTTACGTGCCACGTGCCGCCCAGGTCGTCCTCTCGGTCCACGATCACGAAATTCTCGTAGCCCATTCGCTTGAGCTGGATCGCGGCGCCGATACCGGCGAAGCCGGCCCCGACGATGACCGCGTCGTAGTGCTCCGAAGTCATGGGACGACGGTACCCGAGTTAGCGCTTAATCCAGCAGTCGAAGCGCCGCATCGACGGCAAGCGCGGGGACGTCGAACCTCTTGGAGCCGAGGTCGTGGCGCGCGCCGGTGATCTCGACGATCTCGGTGCCGGCGGGGATCAGGGCAGCGGCTTCGCGGAGCTCCTGGATGGTGCCGAAGGAGTCGGCGGTGCCGTGGGTGAAGACCGTCGGCACGGTGATCCGCGGCAGGTGCTCGGTGCGGGCGCGTTCGGGCTTGCCGGGCGGGTGCAGCGGGTAGGAGAACAGCGTGAGGCCGTCGAGTTCGAGGCCGTCGTCGGCGACGGCCATCGAGGTCAGGCGTCCGCCGTAGGAGTGTCCACCGGCCAGTACCGGGCGGCCGTCCACCCGCCGGCGAATCGCGGATACCGACTCGAGGATGCCGGCCCGGTCGGAGGCCGACGATCCCGAGGGCGGTCCCTTGGGGCGACGCTGTCGATAGGGCAGGTTGTAGCGGACCGCGAGCCAACCGCGTCGCGCCCACTCGTCGCAGATGGCCACCAGCATCGGTGATTCCCGGCTGCCTCCCGCGCCGTGGGTAAGAGCCACCCCACCGACGGGGGTACCGGTAGGTTCGTGCAGAACGCCGCCGATCTGGTCCATCAGCCGAGCCGGAAGAGAGCCGAAACCGGGCCGTGGCCCTGCCCCAGCGGGTATGCCGCCCGCAGGCATTCGGTCACCCAGCGCTTGCCGAACGCGACGGCGTCCGGGACCTGGTAGCCGTGCGCGAGGGCGCTGGTGATGGCGGCGGCCAGCGTGTCACCGGCTCCGTGGTCGTGAGCGGTGTCGATGCGGGTGGAGCCGAATTCGTGGAATTCGCTGCCATCGAAGAGCAAATCTGGGCTGCGCTCCGAGGACCGTAGGTGCCCGCCCTTGACCAGTGCCCACTGCGGACCGAGCGCATGCAATTCCCGCGCGGCCTTCCGCTGGGTGGCGCCGTCGACGACCTCGATTCCGGTCAGCAGGCGGACTTCGTCGAGGTTGGGCGTCACCAGGGTGGCGAGTGGGAAGAGCTTTTCCCGCAGCGAGGTCAGCGCGCTCGGATGCAGCAGCGGATCGCCGTGCATCGACGCACACACCGGATCCACGACGAGTGGAGTTGTGTCGGCGAGGCCCAGCCCGACCCAGGTATCGGCGACGGCGTCGATGATTTCCGATGATGCGAGCATGCCCGTCTTGGCAGCCTGCAATCCGATGTCCGTGGCAACCGCCTCGATCTGACCGGCGATAACGTCAACCGGGATCTCATGGAATCCGTTGACGCCCAGTGAGTTCTGAATGGTCACCGCGGTGACCGCGACGAGTCCATGGATTCCGAGCAGCGCAAACGTGCGCATATCGGCCTGTATTCCGGCGCCTCCGCCGGAGTCCGATCCCGCAATGGTCAGCACCCGAAGCGGCGCCTCGCCTGATGGGGCCACTGGAAGGAATCGCTCAGTCATCGTGCTTCTCCCTACGCCGGCATTACCCGGTCAGGTTCGTACGGTCGACGGGCCTACCCGTCCTCTCAGCGCGCTCGCACGCGCTCCCGTGTTGACCCTCCGACGCTAACGCAACGAACGATGATTCAGAAGGGCGGTGGTTCGTCGGGGTCGGGGGTAGCTTGTGGCGGGGGTTGCCAGTTGGGTGGGAGCTGTTCGGGTTCGATCGGGTCGTTCACCCAGCGGCAGAAGGGGCTGGTGCTGGGTTTGGTTTGGGTGGTTTCGCCGTGGAACAAGGCGCGGGTGCGGCGGAATCGGTTGCGGAACTGGCGGCTCTGGATTTCCTGGGCTGCGGCGCGATTACGGTAGCGGTGGTACTGGTCGGCAGGTCGTTGGGCGGCCAACCGGGCGCGGGCGGCTGCTATGCGTGTGAGCTCTTCGGGGCGCGCCGGTCGCGTCTGCCGTAGTTCAGGGAACATGGCGCTGCCGCCGGGGGCGGTGGAGTAGGTGGCTCCCGTCGGCGCGGTCCACAGAATGGTGCCGTCTACTAGTTGGCGGTCTTGCCAGCCGCCGGGCCCACTGTGGAAGGTCTTGAGGCGGTGGTGTTCTCGGCAGTAACAGGCCAGGTTCCAGGCCACGGTGGGTCCGCCGGTGCGGGGGTCGGAGTGGTTGAACGGTTCGGTGTGGTCGATGTCGCAGCGCTGGGCGGGCACGGTGCAACCGGGGAACCGACAGGTCAGATCCCGGCACCGGATCCAGCGCTGCAACGCTGCGGAGGGTCGGTAGCGCAGCGCTTCGCGCTCGCCGGTGGGCGGTTGGTAAAGCGGGGTGTGCACGGCGTTGCGGGCCAGTTCGCGGACCTGGTCGGCGTCGACGACCCCGAAACCGGCCAGATAGCCCGGGGCCTCGCTGTGTCCGGCAACGGTCGCCGCGGTGGCGATCACTGAGACCACGACCTGCGCGCCGGGTGTCTGCGGGTGGTTCTGGGTTTGAGGCTGGTCCGGATTCTGGTCCGGGTTCTCGGGGGGTTCGGGGTTGGGGCAGTCGGGGGTGTCGCAGCGGCAGAGCAGTGTGGTGTGGCCGGCGAAAAGAGCGACCAGGGCGTCGGCCCGGCGCTGTTTGAGGGCGCGGGGGTCGGCGCGGCACACCCCGGTGGCCATTGCCGACAGCCGCCTATCGCACAGTGTTCCGGCCAAGGCGCTGAGCCGGGCGGTCATCCGCGCGGTGCCGTTGGCCTCGGCGCTGATGTGGACACCGCGTGCGTCGAATGCGACCACCCGCCGCCGCTTGGCCGCTTCGGCGTCCAGGGTGTGCACTTGTTGGTCGATAGCGTCGATGAGCCGTTTGCGCGACCAGCACCGCCATTGGGTGATCTCGGCGGCCAGCGCGGTGTCCAGGGCCGCGCAGGTGTCCTCGGCGACCAACTCGGTGCGTGCGATCACGACCTCCACGGTGGGCCAGTCCAGATGCCCGGCGGCGAGCAACGCCGCGATCCGCGGCAACCGGCGGTCCAGGATCTCGGCCTGGGCGCACAGGTGCCGCGCTGCGGCCGCGGTCATGTTGAAGGTCGCGGCCACCTCCGCGGCCGCCCGGGCGAACCCGGTGATCATCGACCGGGCGTCGGCCTCGATGACGAGTTCCTCTTCGATGCGGAGCCCCACGAGCGCTGCCACCGCACCCAGTTTGCGTGCCACCAGCGCAGACTCCCGGCGATGAGCATCACCGGCCACGTCAAGCAGCTCGCCTGCCGAACATGTATCGAACATACATTCGATAATAGGCAAGGGGAGATCGCTCCATCGAAGGAGATTCTGCTCCTGAGCATAGAAACCCAACTGTGGATAACCCCCGAACGAACCCCGCCGTCAACCAAGAGTGAGACCGTCGAGTTCCACCAAGACCGGAGCATGATCACTGGGTTGCTTGCCTTTGCGTTCGTCGCGAACGATCTCGGCGTGCCTGACCCGCCCGGCCAGCCCCGGTGATCCCAGGATGAAGTCGATGCGCATGCCACGGTTTTTCGGGAAGCACAGCTGGGTGTAGTCCCAATAGGTGAAGACGGCCGGACCGGGGGTGAACGGCCGCACCACATCGGTGAAGCCGGCGTCCGCGATGGATGCGAACGCCGCCCGCTCAGCGTCGGTTACATGCGTGCTGCCCCGATAGAACTCCACGTCCCAGACGTCCTCATCGGTCGGGGCGATGTTCCAGTCACCGACCAGTGCGATGGGCGCCGCCGGCTCCGCCGCCAGCCAGTTCGCAGCTGTTTCCCGAAGAGTGGCAAGCCATTGCAGCTTGTAGGCATAGTGCGCGGAGTCCACGGTGCGGCCGTTCGGCACATACAGGCTCCAGACCCGGATCCCGCCACACGTCGCGCCCAGCGCCCGCGCCTCAGCGACGGCCGACACGTCGGGTTGGGCGCTCCAGGCCGGCTGGTTGTCGAAACCCACAGCGACGTCGTCCACTCCGACCCGGGATGCGATGGCCACCCCGTTCCACTGGTTGACACCGTGGTGCACGACGTCGTAGCCGATGGCCGCGAACGGCATCGTGGGGAATTGGTCATCGGAGCACTTGGTTTCCTGCATCGCCAGCACGTCGACGTCGGCACGCTGCAGCCAGTCGGTGACGCGGTCGACCCTGGTGCGGATCGAATTGACGTTCCAGGTGGCCAGCCGCATGGAATGACCTTACGAGAGAAGTCCGTTCAACAGATCGTTCGCATGCACGTAGCGGCTGCGGTGATGCACCCCGAAGCCCATCGATTCATACAGGGCGCGGGCGGCTGCATTGGCGGCCAGCACCTGAACGTACCCGCGCGTCGCCCCGGCCTCGCGGGCCCAGTTCAGCAGACCCGAGCACACAGTCCGGGCCAGCCCCCGGCCTCGGGCGTGCTCTCGGACGTGCACCGCCGAAAGGCCGGCCCAACGGGTTCCGTCGGGCGAGTCCGTCATCGCGACGCGCCCCACCGCAAGGCCTCCGAGTTCGCCGAACATCACCTGGCCGTCGACGACGGCAGTCAGGACTTGCTCCGGAATCTCCCGGGTGTTCACCTGCCGCCAGACTTCGCTGGGCCGACCGGTCAGCGTCATCTCCGCTGCCGAAACAGCGCAGTCGAGATCGCCTGCCATAACCAAGGTTTCGGCCTGCACCGGGACCCCGGCGGGCAGCCGGAACAATCGGTCGGGTGCCGAGATCAACGCGGGCAGGTGCCTGGCCGCATACCAATCCACCGCTGCCGATAACTCGGCATACGAGGTGAAGCGAAGCGGCACTGCGGAATTGGCGCGACGAGTATTGCCGAGGCCATAGCGAAACAGCCAGCCTTCCTGCCAGTGCTGTTCGATGCCCGGCCAGCCGAGGGCGGCGGCGTGCTCGAGGTTGCGGATCTCGCCGGTGCGCACGGGGATTTCGGGGACTACCCGAACGGCGAGCACATCGCCGGGCGCGATGTCGACGACGCCCCCACGCCTGGTGCGGACCCGCAGGGTCGGGACGAGCTGGACAAGGTGGCCGACGACGTCGGTGTGCGGCGGTGTGGAGCCCCGGGGCAGCCGGTAACGCAGGCTGACCCGAGTGCCGACCGTCGGCAGCTCCGTCATTCGTCAGTGGCCGAAGGGATCGGGGACCTCGCCCGGCATCCATGACAGTCCGGGAACGCCCCAGCCCTGAGACTTGACCGCCCGCTTGGCGCTGCGGGCGTGGCGCCCGACCAGCCGATCGAGATAGAGATAGCCGTCGAGGTGACCGGTCTCATGCTGCAGCATTCTGGCGAATAGTTCGGTTCCCTCCAGCGTGATCGGTTTCCCGTCGCCGTCCAGTCCGGTCACCCGTGCCCAGTCCGCCCGGCCGGTCGGGAAGGACTCGCCGGGTACCGACAGGCAGCCCTCGTCGTCCTCCTCGGGGTCTGGCATCGTCTCGGGCACCTCGGAGGTTTCCAGTACCGGGTTGACCACCACGCCGCGGCGGCGGGTCGCCTTGCCCCGCGCGTCGGCGCAGTCGTAGACGAAGACCCGTCGGGAGACGCCGATCTGGTTGGCTGCCAGCCCGACGCCGTTGGCCGCGTCCATCGTGTCGAAGAGGTCGATGATCAGATCCGCCAGGTCGGCGGGCAGCGAGCCGTCGTCGCCCACCGGCACCGGTTCGGTGGCGGTGTGCAGGACGGGATCCCCCACGATTCGGATGGGTACGACGGCCATGTCCGGCAAGCTTAGTGCCGCGGGGCGACGGGAAGTTCGGGTGCCGACTCGCGGCGGTCGGTAACGCCCAGGGTGACCGAGCCGTGATTGAATACTCGCCGTACCACAGCGATGTCATTTCGAGTGTCGGAAGGGTCCAGGAAGCGATATGGACGGCGCCATCGCGCGGGCTGAGCAATGCGGGGACACTGCCCTCGCGGACGGACTGACCAGACGCGAACATGACATTCTCGCCTTCGAGCGGCAGTGGTGGAAGTACGCGGGATCCAAAGAAGACGCCATCAAGGAGTTGTTCTCGATGTCGGCGACCCGCTACTACCAGGTACTTAACGCACTGGTAGACCGTCCCGAGGCGCTGGCGGCCGACCCGATGCTGGTCAAGAGACTGCGGCGGTTGCGGGCCAGCCGCCAGAAAGCCCGAGCGGCCCGCCGGCTCGGTTTCGACGTCACCTGAGGCCCGGCCTCCCCGGTAAGTCGATACAGTAGGCGCCAATGAACCAGCGAGAGTCCTCGGGTCTGCCCCTGCGCGCCATGGTGATGGTGTTGCTGTTCCTCGGCGTGGTGTTCCTGCTCGTCGGATTCCAGGCGATGGGCAGCGGCTCGGGCGACGATGACGACGATTCCGCGATCGCCACCACCACAACCACCAGCACGCACGCCACCACAACCACCAGCCCGACGGCGGAACCGGTCCGGCCGGACGTGCGGGTGTACAACATCTCCGAAACCGCAGGGGTTGCGGAGGCCACCGCCAACCGCCTGCGGGATGCCGGCTGGAACGTCACCGAGACGGGAAACCTGACGCTGCCGGACACGACGGTCACCACGGTATTTTTCAGCGACGCCCCCGGCGAGCAGCAGGCCGCCGAGGAAGTCGGCGGGCTGCTCGAGGCGCCGGTGGCGCCGCGCGTTCCCGAACTCATTGACCAGCCACCGGGCGTGGTTGTGGCGGTGACCGGTTAGGCTCTTGCACATGCTCAGGACCGTCGCCGCCGTAACCGTGTTCGCAGTGCCCGCACTCGCGTTGGCCGCCTGCAGTCCCTACGAACCGGTCGCCACCTCGCCCGGCACCACACCGGCGATCTGGACGGGGTCGCCGTCGCCGTCGGCCCCGCCCGGCGAGGAGGGTTCCGGGACGGGCGGTTCGGCGGGCGGCGGGGAGACGCTGATGGCCGATCTCAAGTTGCCCGACGGCACCACCGTCGCGACTGCCGACATCGAATTCGCCGACGGTTTCGCCACCGTGACGGTGCAAACCCAGATGCCCGGCGAACTCGCCCCGGGCTTCCATGGCATGCACATCCACTCGGTGGGCAAGTGCGAGGCCGACTCCGTCGCGCCTGCGGGCGGCGCACGGGGTAATTTCAACTCGGCCGGCGGGCACTTCCAGAGCCCGGGGCACACCGGGTACCCGATGAGCGGCGACCTGACGTCACTGCAGGTGCGCGAGGACGGTTCGGCGATGGTTGTGACCACCACCGACGCCTTCACCGCCGAGGAACTGCTCGACGGTGCCGGGACGGCGATCATCATCCACGAGAAGGCCGACAACTTCGCCAACATCCCACCGGAGCGCTACCAGCAGGTCAACGGTGATCCGCCACCGGATCAGACCACCCTGGCGACCGGCGACGCCGGAGCACGGGTGGCTTGCGGTGTCATCACCCGGTCCTAGCAGTCGAATAGACTTCGCCGGATCCCCCGGGCCCACTGTCGGTGTCGAGTGGGAATTCGCGCTCGTCGACGCCGAAACCCGGGATCTGAGCAACGAGGCGGCCTCGGTGATCGCCGAGCTCGGCGAGAATCCGCACATACACAAGGAGTTGCTGCGCAACACCGTTGAGATCGTCACCGGTGTCTGCCGCAACGCCGGCGAGGCGATGGACGACCTGCAGTCCACCCTGCGTCCGGTAAGGCAGATCGTTCGCGAGCGTGGCATGGAGCTGTTCTGTGCGGGCACCCACCCGTTCGCGAAATGGTCGGCCCAGAAACTCACCGACGCCCCGCGCTACTCCGAACTGATCAAGCGCACCCAGTGGTGGGGCCGGCAGATGCTGATCTGGGGAGTGCATGTGCATGTGGGGGTGTCCTCGGCGCACAAGGTGATGCCGATCGTCACCTCGCTGCTCAACCAGTACCCACACCTGCTGGCGCTGTCCGCTTCCTCGCCCTTCTGGGACGGTGAGGACACCGGGTACGCCAGCAACCGCTCGATGATGTTCCAGCAGCTGCCGACCGCCGGCCTACCCTTCCACTTTCAGGAATGGCGGGAGTTCGAGGGGTTCGTCAGAGATCAGAAAAAGACCGGCATCATCGATCACATGAACGAGATTCGCTGGGACATAAGGCCTTCTCCGCATCTAGGCACCGTGGAGGTCAGGATCTTCGACGGTGTCTCCAACCTGCACGAACTTGGTGCCCTGGTCGCGCTGACCCATTGTCTCATCGTCGACCTCGACCGTCGGCTGGACGCCGGAGAAGCGCTTCCGGTGATGCCGCCGTGGCACGTACAGGAGAACAAGTGGCGCGCGGCCCGCTACGGCCTGGACGCGATCATCATCCTGGACGCCGACAGCAACGAAAGGCTGGTCACCGAGGATCTGGACAGTGTGGTCGATCGCCTTGTGCCGGTAGCGGAATCGCTGTCATGCGTGGACGAGCTCACTCGTGTCTCGGAAATCCATCGGACCGGCGCGTCCTACCAGCGGCAGCGCCGGGTCGCCGAAGAACACGAGGGTGACTTGCGCAGCGTCGTGGATGCTCTGGTCGCCGAACTGGTGATCTGAGCATGCCGACCCTGCCGATGTTTCCGCTCGAGGTGGCCATGCTGCCCGGTGAGATGTTGCCGCTGAACGTCTTCGAACCGCGATATTCCGCGTTGGTTCAATCCTGTCTGGCAGCAACTGATCCAGTGTTCGGGGTGGTACTGATCACGGCTGGACGCGAAGTCGGCGGCGGCGATTCCCGAAGCAATGTAGGCACTTTGGCGCATATCACCGAACACACCGACCTGGGTGCCGGCCGCTACCGCCTGAATTGCGTTATGAAGGAGCGGTTCCGGGTGCTGGAATGGCAACCGGACGACCCGTTCCCGCGGGCGGCGGTCGAGTTGTGGCCGGACGAGCCCGGCGCTGCCGTCGATCTTGCCGCCATCCGCGACATCGAGGACCGGATGGTCGCGCTGTTCGAGCGAATCGCCCTGGCCCGCGGCGCCCGGGTGAACGCTCGCGACATCGTGTCCGGTGCGGACGAATCCGGTGACCCCGCGCTGTGGCTGTACGCGTTGGCCGTTCGGCTTCCACTTGGGCAGGCCGACCGGTATTCGGTGCTGGCGGCCCCGACTGTTGCCGAACGGGCGGCGGCGCTGTCCGAGGCTGTCGACACAGTCATCGCGATGGTGGAGTTCCAGTTGTCGGAGTGATCGGAAGGGAATCGATGCCCAGCGACCGGAATGCCGAGGTCGACCAGCGGTCGGAAGGGGAACGCGCACCGGCCGAAAGTGTTTCGACGGTACGCCGGCGTTGGCTGGGTTTCGGGGCCGGGCCGCTGCTGGCGGCGCTGGTCTATCTGCTGCTGCCGGCCGACCTGGGGCATCCGGCCAAAGCCACCGCGGCCGTCGCCGTGCTGATGGCGCTGTGGTGGATGACCGAGGCGATCCCGATCGCGGCCACCGCCTTGGTGCCATTGCTGGCTTTTCCGCTTCTGGTAGCCGATGTCGGGGTCTCCGACGTCGGTGCCTTCTACGGCAACGACATCATCTTCTTGTTTATGGGCGGGTTCCTCATCGCTCTGGCGATGCAGCGCTGGAACCTGCACCGGCGTATCGCGTTGCTCACGGTCCGGGCGATGGGAACCAGAGCGACCCGGGTGATCGCCGGGTTCATGCTCGCCACGGCTTTCCTGAGCATGTGGGTCTCCAACACCGCGACCGCGGTCATGATGGTGCCGATCGGCGTTTCGGTTCTGATGCTGATCGGGTCGGTTTCGCCGGGCGCGGACGAGGCCGTCGATGAGCAGCAGGCCAAGGAGCAGGTGAAGAGTTCCAATTTCGGCACCGCGCTGATGCTGGGCATCGCCTACGCGGCCTCGGTCGGTTCTCTGGCGACGATCATCGGAACCCCGCCCAACACGTTGCTGGTGGGCTATCTGCAGGACGAACAAAACATCACTATCGGCTTTGGCCAGTGGATGCTGTTGGGCGTTCCGCTTGCCGCCGTCCTCCTGGTGCTCACCTGGCTGCTGCTCGCCAAGGTGATCTTCCGGCCGGAGATCGACGAGATCCCGGGCGGTAAGGAGCTTTTCGACGCCGAACTCGACAAGCTCGGCCATACCTCCACCGGTGAAAGGAGGGTGTTGGCGATCTTCGTGCTGGCCGCCCTTAGCTGGATCTGTCTCCCGCTGGTCTGGGAGGAGCCACCGGTGTCGGACGCCGGGATCGCGATTGCCGCCGGGTTGCTGCTGTTCATTCTGCCGGCAGGTTCGAAACTCGGTGTGCGGCTGCTCGACTGGGACACCGCTAAACGACTCCCGTGGGGTGTGCTGTTGTTGTTCGGCGGCGGCCTTGCGCTCTCGTCGCAGTTCAGCTCCTCGGGGCTGGCCGAGTGGATAGGCCGGCAGGCGACGAGTCTGCAGGGCCTGTCGATTCTGCTGTTGGTGGTGTTGATCACGACGGCGGTGATCTTCTTGACCGAGCTGACGAGCAACACCGCGACGGCGGCCACGTTCCTGCCGGTGATCGGTGGCATCGCGGTAGGGATCGGACAGGATCCGTTGCTGCTCACCATCCCGGTGGCCCTTGCGGCGACGTCGGCGTTCATGCTCCCCGTGGCCACCCCGCCCAACGCGATCGTGTTCGGGTCCGGCTACGTCAGCATCGGCCAGATGATGAAGGCCGGCATCTGGCTCAACCTGGGGGCGATTCTGCTCATCAGCGTCGCCACCACCACCTTTGCGGTCTGGGTGTTCGGCATCGCCATCTGACCGGCACCCGTCACGCCGGCCCGTCTGCGCCGGTCTCCGGATCGGCGGCCGACTCGTCCATCTCGTCGGCGGTCAACAGGTCGTCGCGGACGTTGTGCTCCCGGTAGGCCAGCTGACCGACTCGGTTGGCGATCACCGGGGCGGTGATGAGGGTGAACATCCCGGTCAGGATCAGCATGCCCACGTCGGAATGCCCGCGCAGCCGGATTGCGGCACCCGCCAGCACCAGGAGCAGGCCCAGCACCTGCGGCTTGGTCGCGGCGTGCATCCGCGACAGCGTGTCCGGAAAGCGCAAGACGCCGATCGCGGCCGTCAGCGCCAACGCCGAACCGCCGAGGATGAGTACGGCTGCGACGATATCGAGAGCAGTCATCGGTCCCGCCCTTCGGCAGCGGCGGGGTTCCCGACGTCTGGCACCCGGAACCTCGCGACGCTGACCGAGCCGACGAACGAGATCAACGCCAGTGCGGTCAGGCTGTAGGTGACTGTGGTGTCCAGGCTGAACGCAGCCCAGGTCCCGATGGCGCACATCGTCACCGCCACCAGGGTGTCCAGGGCGACCAGCCGGTCCAGCGTGCTCGGACCCCGAAGCATCCGGACCATGGTGACGATCGCCGCGATCGCCAGCATTCCCCCGGCAATGACCAACACCGAGTTCATGAGCGGGCCTCGAATGACGCTCTCAACAGCTTCTGCAGGGTGTCCAACTGCCGGTGGAAACGCTTCATCTCGCGGTCAGAGCTGACGTCGAGCACATGAACGTAGATCATCCGGTGGGTCTGATCGATCTCCAGCACGATGTTTCCGGGCGTGAGATTGAGGATGTTGACCGCCAGCGCGAGTACCAGGTCGGATTTGAGTGCCACGTGTGCGCGCAACACCGCCGACAGCGGTGGCCGCGGGCGCAGTGCCAGAGCGGCGACCTGCACCGAGGACACCACCAGGGAGTAGGCCACATTCGCCACCAGGAGTAGCAACGGAAGCGGGCGCAGTCGGCCTTCGACCGGTACGGGTGGCAGCGGAAACCACACTGTGATCAGCAGGGCGATCGCCAGACCCGACAGCAGGTTTGCCGCGGAGAAGCTGCCCCACAGCAGCACCCAAACCAGGATCAGCCAACACAGAATCCATCCCCGAAGTGCGATCGTCTTCATCGGGCTGCTCCGAGGACCGCGCCGATGTACTGGCCGCGATCAATGATCTCGTCGGCGGCGCGCTCACTGTAGGCGAAGATCGGGCCGGCCAGCACCGCGAGCAGAAGGCCCACCGCGATCAAGGCGCCGGTCGGCAGCAGCATGCCGACCGGCATCCGGCCGACGTCCTCCCGGTCGACATGCGCTATGTCCATCGAGAATTCGGTGTTGTCCACCAGCGCGGTGGGAGTGGATGCCGACAGATGGCCCTCCGGCGCGTCCTCTCGCGGACGCCAGAAGGCCTTCGTCCATACCCTGGCTACCACGTACAGCGTCAGCAGGCTGGTGACCACACTGCCGGCCACCAGGAGCCAGGCCAGGACCGATCCGACCTGGGCACCCGCCTCCAGCAGCGCCACTTTTCCGATGAAGCCCGAGAACGGGGGTATACCACCGAGATTGAGCGCCGGAACAACGAAGACGAAGGCGAGCAGCGGGCTCGCCGCCGCGAGTCCGCCGAGGCGTTGCAGTGCCGATGCGCCCGCCTGGCGTTCAATCAGACCGACCACCAGGAACAGCGTCGTCTGAACCAGAATGTGGTGTGCCACATAGAAGATGGCCCCCGACATTCCAAGTTCGGTGGACAGTGCGATGCCGAACACCATATAGCCGATGTGGCTTACCAGGGTGAAGGACAGCAGGCGCTTGATGTCGCTCTGGGCGATCGCGCCGAGGATTCCCACGATCATCGTCAGCAGTCCGGCGACCAGGAGCAGCCCGTCCATCGTGCCACCGGGGAACAGCAGCGAATGGGAGCGGATGATCGCGTAGATGCCGATCTTGGTGAGCAGTCCGGCGAACACGGCGGTGACGGGTGCCGGCGCGGTCGGATAGGAGTCCGGCAACCAGGTCGACAGCGGGAACACCGCCGCCTTGATACCGAACGCGACCAGCAGCACGGCGAACAGCGCCGTGCGGGTACCGTCCGGGAGCGCGCCGAGTCGGACCGAGAGTTCGGCCATGTTGAGCGTGCCGGTGGCTGCGTATATCAGCCCTATTCCCAGCAGGAACACCATCGAGGAAACCATCGACACCATCACGTAGCTGATACCCGCCCGAACGCGCTCCTTGCTGGCTCCGATTGTGAGCAGGACGAAGCTTGAACTCAGCAGCACCTCGAAGCCGACGAACAGATTGAACAGGTCGCCGGCCAGGAAGGCCATACATACGCCCGCGGACAGAACCAGGTAGGTGGGCAGGAAGATCGAAACGGGTTGACGCTCATCGCCATCGCGAATCCCCTGACCTATGGCGTAGGAAACCACGGCCAGCAGCACGATCGACGACACGACCAGCATCAGGGCCGACAATCGATCGACCACCAGCGTGATGCCCAGCGGTCCCATACCGGCCTCGGTCGGCCCCCAGCCGCCGACCTGAAGCGCGATGGTGCCGTCGCGGTCGGCGAGCATCAGTAACGCTGAAGACACCACGACCACCAGCGACAGCGCGAGCACCGTGGTGGCCCGCTGCAGCCGGGGCCGGCGGCCGGCGAACAGAGTCACTGCCGCAGCGAGCATCGGGATCAACACGGGCAGCGGCGTCAAGACCGTGGCCAGCTGGCTGTGCCCGGTCATCGAGAGCCCTCGTACCCGGGAAGCGCATCCAGTTCGTCGGGCAGTTCGGTGTCGCGACTGAGGTCGGGCTCGCGGCGCGCGTCGATTTCGTCGGATTCCTTGCCGGTCAGCTGGGACACTCTGGCGTCCTCGGGGTCGTCGCCGACTTCCTCGATCGTGTTGAGGCGATAAGAACGATATGCCAGCGCCAATATGAATGCGGCGACGCCCATGGTGATTACGATCGCGGTCAGAATGAGTGCTTGCGCCAGCGGATCCGCGGTAGTCGTCTGTCCCGCACTGATGCGGCCCCGGACCGGAGGATTGCCCCTGGGCCCGCTGGTGGTCAGGATCAGCAGGTTTATGGCGTTGCTGATCAGCAGCAGCCCCAACAGCATTCGGGTCAGGCTTCGTTCGAGCAGCAGGTAGACCCCGGCGGCGGTCAAGCCGCCGATGATGACCAAGGGAAACAGGTAGGTGGTCATTGGCGCACCGCCGTGTTGTGTTCCTGCTCGCTGATCTCCATATCGATGCGGGCGCCCAGGCTGCGAAGCACGTCGAGCACCAACCCGACCACGATCAGATAAACGCCGAGGTCGAAGAACAGCGCGGTGACGAACTTGACCGTGCCCAGCGCCGGAAGGTCGAACTCGATTAACGCCGACGAGAGCGCGGGTGCCCCGAAAAGCAAGGAACCGCAAGCAGTTCCAGCGACCAGCGTGAGCCCCGCCCCCAGGATCTTGCCTGCGTCCAGTGGCAGCGTCTCGCCCAGTTCGTAGCGGCCACCCGCGAGATAGCGCAGGACCAACGCCAACCCCGCCATCAGCCCGCCGGCGAAGCCGCCGCCGGGCGTGTTGTGCCCGGCGAAGAAGAAGTAAGCCGACAACACCATCATCACCGGAAAGATCAGTCGGGTGGCGACTTCGAGCACCAGCGACCGGTTCCGGGGGTCGCGGAGCTCGCTGCCGCGCAGCCAGGTGATTTCGCGCCCGCCGGAACCGGCCGGGGATCCGGTGTGGCGCGCGTCCTGGACTCGTGGTGCCGAACCGAATCGCCGGTGCCGGAACACCATTGAGGCGACGCCCGTCGCGGCGACCAGCAGTACGGCGACCTCGCCCATGGTGTCCCAGGCGCGGATGTCGACGAGCAGCACGTTGACGGTGTTGTAGCCGTGGCCGCGCAGATAGGCAGCGTCGGGCAGCAGATCGGCGACCGAGCCGCCGGTCCGGGCTGCCATGGCGAACGCGGCCAGTACGGCGACGGTCGCCCCGACCGCCACCGCGAGAGCGGCCCGGGGAATGCGGAGCCGTGCGATATCGGCTGCGCCGGTCTCGGCGGGAAGGGTTCGCAGCACCAGCACGAAGACGACCAGCGTGACGGTTTCCACCAGGAATTGGGTGAGCGCGAGATCGGGAGCTCCGTAGAACGCGAAGATGGCCCCGCAGCCGTACCCGGTTACGCCGACCAGCAACACAGCGGCCAGGCGATTACGCATCACGGTCGCCCCCAGGGCGGCGGCCAGCATCAGCAGCCCAACGACTACTTGCGGGGGCGAGTCCCACAATTCGAACTCGGGACGGTCACGGGTGCCCAGGGTCAGCACCGCGACCGGCATCAAGACCAGGGTCGCCAGGATGACCGACTGCGTCGCCGGAATCGAGCCCCGCTGGGTGACCGCGGTCAGTCGCACCGACATCACGTCGGCGCCCCGCAGGACCGCGTCGTATACGCGGTCCGCGTTGGCCAGCGGCAGATATCCCAGCCGGGCCCGGCGCAGTCTGCCGCGACCGAAATACATGACGGTTCCGGCGGTGAGCACCAGCGCCGACAGCGCCAGCGGCAGATTGAAGCCGTGCCATAGGGCCAGGTGGTAGTCGGCGACATAACCGGCCGGGTCGGGCACGGTGTCGGCGTAGTCGGCGAGAAGGCCGTCCAGCCCCGAGGGCCAGAGACCGAACAAGAGACCGGCCGCCGAGAGAACCGCCGGCGCGAACAGGAACCCAGGGTGTGGCCGGTGCATCTCGGCGACGCGGGCGCTGGGCTGCGACGTGCCCTTGCTGCCAAACGCTCCGAGCAGGAACCGCAGGCTGTACACGGTGGTCAGCACCGAGCCCAGCACGATTCCGGCCAGCACGACGGGGGCCGCTCCGCCCAGCGTGGGGCTGTGCAGCACGGTCTCCAGGTCGGCTTCCTTGGCCACGAACCCGAAGAACGGCGGCAGCGCAGCCATGCTGGCGGTCGCGCCCGTCGCGATGATCAACAGCGGCCGGCTGCGGTCCCCGAGCCGGGCGAGCCGGCGAATGTCCCGGGTTCCGGTGGCGTGGTCGATGATCCCGACGACCATGAACAGCGCCGCCTTGAACATGGCGTGCGCGACCAGCATTGCCAGCCCGGCCAGCATCATCTCGCTGCCGCCCGCGCCGACCATGACGGTGATCAGGCCGAGCTGGCTGACGGTGCCGAAGGCCAGAATCAGCTTGAGGTCGTATTCCCGGATGGCGCGCCAGCCGGCCAGCACCATGGTCAGCAAGCCAAGGGTTATCACGGTGGGGCGCCATTCCGGTGCGTCGGCGAATCCCGGCGTCATCCGCGCGATCAGGTAGACACCGGCTTTGACCATCGCCGCGGCGTGCAGGTAGGCGCTCACCGGTGTCGGCGCGGCCATCGCGCCGGGCAGCCAGAAGTGTAGCGGCACGATCGCCGACTTGGACAAAGCTCCGACCAGTACCAGCAACACCGCCACCGACGCGGCCGGGCCGGTGGGAGGTCGGGCGATCAGCTCGGACAGCAGGAAGCTCCCGCCGATGTTGCCCAGCACGATGATGCCGACCAGCATCGCCAACCCACCGAATGTGGTGACCAGCAGAGCCTGGGTGGCCGCCCGCCGGCTGGTGGCCCGTTCGGCGTAGTGGCCGACCAGCAGGAAGGACAACACCGTCGTGATCTCCCAGAACACGTAGAGCACCAACATGTTGTCGCTGACCACCACCCCGAACATCGCCCCGGAGAACGCGACGAGCTCGGCGGCGAAGCTGGGCAGCCGCTTTTCCCTGCTGCCGTCCGGGTGGCGGAAATAGCCCGCGCAGTAGAACAGGACCAGTGCGCCGATGCCGAGAACCAGCAGGCTCATGATTGCCGCGAGCGCGTCGAATCGCAGCGTGATGTCCATCGACAGCTCGGGCACCCAGGACACGTTCGCGCTGTGGGGTCGATCGGCGCCGGGCCAGTTAAGCGCTACCCAGACCAGGGATCCGAGTGGTACCAGGGCCAACGGATAGAACGCCGTACGCCCCCAGCGATACACCAGCAACGGCGCCAGCAGGGTGGCTACTGCGTGGGCAGCGAGGATGGCGAGCATGGCTCCGTCTCGTCGGGGCTGAGGCCCAAGTCTAGGGTCCCTGCAGCATCGCCGTGATTCCACCCTCGTCGGCGGACCCGGAGATGAAGAGCATCTGGTCGCCGGCCCGCAGGATCTCGTCGGGCTCCGGGATGATCAGCCGATTGCCCCGTTGCAGGGTGACCAGCGCGCTGTTACTCGGCATCGGGAGGTCTCGCACCCGTCGTCCCACCAACCGGCTGTCCGGAGGCAGGGTGAGCTTCGCGATGTTCGGGGAACCTTCCCCCGGGCCGAAGCCGGGGTCGGTGCGCGATCCCTTCCCCAGCTCCATCAAGCGGATCAGGTGACCCACGTCGATGGCGCCCTCGACGGCGGCGACCAGCGCCATCGGGGTGGAAACCGCGACGTCGATGCCCCACGCCCGGGTGAAGAGCCAATCGTTGCGGGAATCGTTGATTCGGGCGACCACCCGGTCGATCCCGAATTCGGTCTTGGCGAGGAATGCCATCGCCAGATTGGACTTGTCGTCGCCGGTGGCGGCGATCGCGACGTCGCAGATGTGTATTTCGGCCTCCTGTAGCGATGAGACCTCACAGGCGTCGGCGAGGAACCACTCTGCACCCGGCACCGTCGGCGGCCGGTATCGGGCGAAGTCCTTCTCGATGAGCAGCACTTTGTGACCGTTGTCCACAAGTTCCTGCGCGACGGATCGACCGACCGCTCCGGCGCCGGCGATCACGATCCGCACACTGCCTCCTGCTTTACTTGCTCCGATGAGCCTGCCCGAGCTGTACGTGGCCCTGTTCTTCGGTGGCCTCGTGCTGCTGGCCAGCATCATCGCCACACGGTTGGCCAGTGGAGCCGGTCTGCCCAGCCTATTGCTGTTTCTCGGAGTCGGCGTGCTCGTCGGCGAGAGCGGGATCGGGCTGAACTTCGACAACGCCCAGCTTGCCCAGGGACTCGGGACGGCCGCGCTGGGCGTCATCCTGGCCGAGGGCGGGCTTGCCACTCGATTCAGTGACATCCGGCGGGTGCTGGCGCCCGCGGCCGTGCTGGCGACCGTCGGGGTCGGCGTGAGCATGCTGGTGACCGCGGCGGCGGTGCACTGGCTGCTCGGGATGAACTGGCAGCTGGCCCTGCTGCTCGGCGCCATCGTCTCCAGTACCGATGCCGCAGCGGTGTTTTCGGTTCTGCGGGTGGTGCCGCTGCCGCGGCGGCTGAGCGGGCTGCTGGAGGCGGAGTCGGGGTTCAACGACGCTCCGGCGGTGATTCTGGTACTGCTGTTCAGCACGATTCCACTGGAACACGAACCCACGGTGATCGTGGGGACGTTGTTGTATCAGCTGGTGGTCGGTGCGGCGATCGGATTGGGCTGCGGCTTTATGGGGGCGATGGTGTTGCGCCGCATCGCCTTGCCCGCAGCCGGTCTGTATCCGCTGGCCACCTTCGGGCTTGCCATGCTGGCGTTCGCGGCCTCCGGCGCCCTACACGCCAGCGGATTCATCGCCGCCTATCTGGCCGGTGTGATGCTGGCCAATTCCGGGTTGCCGCATCGCTCGGCGACCAGGTCGTTCGCCGAGGGGGCGGGGTGGCTGGCCCAAATCGGGTTGTTCGTGCTGCTCGGACTGCTGGTGTCACCGCACGAACTGGTCGGCGAGGCGGTGCCGGCGGTGGTGGCGGGGCTGGTCTTGTTGCTGCTTGCCCGCCCGACAGCGGTTGTCTTGTCGCTCAGCGGTTTTCGGATGCCGTGGCGGGATCAGGTTTTCGTGTCCTGGGCCGGGCTGCGTGGTGCGGTTCCGATCGTGTTGGCGACCTATCCCATCGTCGCCGGGGTCCCGGACAGCGGGCGGCTGCTCAACATCGTGTTCATCCTCGTCGTGGTGTTTACCCTGGTGCAGGGTCCCAGTCTGCGGCCGCTCGCACAGCGACTCGACCTGATTCCCCGCGATACCACACGCGAAATTCACATCGACGCAGCGCCATTGGACGTCCTGGGCGCCGAACTGATCACGATGACGGTGATGCCGGGCTCAAGGTTGCACAATGTGACGGTGCTGGAGCTGCGGCTGCCCGAGCCCAGCGTCATCACGCTGATCATCCGGGCCGGCCAGTCGTTCGTGCCGCAACTCGTGACTCGCCTGGAGACCGGTGATGAGCTGCTGATCGTGACCACCACCGCGATGCGAGAATCGGCCGAGCGACGGCTGCGCGCGGTGAGCCGACGCGGCAAGCTCGCCTACTGGTTCGACGAGTACGGCGAGCCGGGCTAGGGCTACCGCGAGGCGGAAAACTCGCGCAGCGCCTGCACCTGCGCGGGGTCGAGGGAGGGGCGGACCGCCTCGCGCGCCGCGGCGATGTCATCGGCGGTGACGTCGGCAGCGTCGATCGAACGGCGCATCGCGGTCAGCGCCGCCTCCCGCAGCAGCGCCACGCAGTCCGCGGCGCTGTAGCCGTCCAGCTCACCGGCCAGCGCGTCGAGGTCGACGGCCTGCGGCCCTTCGGAGACCAATGGCACCGATTTGGCGGCAGCCCGCAGGATCTGGGCGCGGGCCTCGGCGTCCGGCGGTTCGACGAAGACCAGCTTCTCTAGTCGGCCCGGTCGCAGCAGCGCCGGGTCTATCAGGTCGGGGCGGTTGGTGGCGCCCAATACGACCACATCACGCAGCGGCTCGATGCCATCGAGTTCGGTCAACATCGCGGCGACGACCCGGTCGGTCACCCCCGAATCGAAGCTCTGCCCGCGCCTGGGCGCCAGCGCGTCGATCTCATCGAGGAACACCAGAGAGGGCGCTGAATCCCGGGCACGGCGGAACAGTTCGCGTACCGCCTTCTCCGAGGAACCGACCCATTTGTCCATCAGCTCGGCGCCCTTGACCGCGTGCACGCTGAGCCGACCCGAGCTGGCCAGCGCTCGAACCACGTAGGTCTTGCCGCAGCCGGGCGGGCCGTAGAGCAGCACACCACGCGGCGGATCGACGCCGAGGCGTTGGAACGTATCCGGGTGTTGCAGCGGCCACAGCACCGCCTCGGTGAGCGCCCGCTTGGTGTCGGCCATGTCCCCGACGTCCTCGAGCGTTACCGAGCCGATGGACAACTCTTCGGTGGCCGACCGGGACAACGGCCGGATGACGCCGAGCGCACCGACCAGATCTTGCTGGGTGAGTTCGGGCTGCGCTCCGTCCTGGCTGGCCCGGGCGGCGGCCCGCAGCGCGGCCTCCCGTACCAGTGCCGCCAGGTCGGCGACCACGAATCCCGGTGTGCGATCGGATATCTCGTTCAGCGCCAGGTCTTTTGACGGCACCCCCCGCAGCAGCACCTCGAGAAGCTGGGTGCGGGTACTGCCGTCGGGCAGGCTGAGTCCGAGTTCGCGGTCGCACAGATCCGGTGCGCGCAGCCTTACGTCGAGGTTGTCGGGAACGGCCGAGGTTGCGATGAAGGCCACCCCGCCGGCGGCCACCGCTTTGCGTAGTTCGGCAAGGAGGAGGCCCGCGACCGGTTCGGCACTGACCGGCAGCAGAGCGTCGATATCGGTGATCAGCAGTACGCTGCCGCCCTTGTCTGTAGCCCGCTGGCTGCCCGCCCCGGCAGCCGCGACCGCACTTGCGACCGCCGAGACTCTGTCGGTCGCGGTCAGCGAACCGATCTCGGGGCCGTCCAGCTCGATCAGCCGCCGATCCGCACACACGGTGCGCACCATGGTCGCCTTGCCTACGCCGGCCGGACCCGAAACCAGAACACCGAGGTTGGGCGTTGCCCCCAACGTTTCGAGGAGTTCCGGCTCATCGAGTGCCAGCTTGAGCCATTCGGTCAGCCGACCGGCCTGCACGTGAGAGCCCTTGAGATCGTCGAATGCCACCGCCGGCTTGGCCGGGGCTGCAGTCGGTTCTTCGATATGGACGTTCGGCGGGAAAGCGACCCCTTCGCCCCAACTCACCAACGAATTGGGCTGCACGCTCACCGGTCCGGCCGGGTCCACGCTCGTGACGGTCAGCAGCTCGGAGGTCCAGGTGATGCCGACCGAGGATGCGAGCGCGGCGCTGGCCGCCGACGTCGACGTCCCTGGTCCGAGGTCGCGGGGCAGCAGCGATACCGTGTCGCCGACCGTCATAACCTTGCCCAACAGCGCCTGTCGCAGGGTGGCGGAGGAGATCGAGCGGGTCGCCAGCGTGGAACCGCTGAGTGTGACCGAGCGGGCGCCGTGCACGATGACCGGGGCCACCAGTACCGACGCGTCCTCCCGCAGACCCGCGTTGGACAGCGTCACGTCATCGAGCAGGGCGGTGCCGGTGGGTGTCCCGGCGGGCGCCACCCCGACCACCGCGGCGGTGCTGCGCCCACCAGTCAAAGACACCGCATCCCATTCTCGGATACCCAGCGCCGCAAGGACTTCTGGGTGGAGGCGGATCACGCCGCGTCGGTTGTCCAGCGCCGAGGTGTTCAGCCGGGCAGTGAGGGTGAGGTGTGCCGACGGGGCCACGTCAGCCCCTCGGCGGCTTGCGCAGACCCAGTCGCATCATCGACCGGCGATGCGGCTGGGACCGACGAATGGCTCGCCGGGCCGCGCGTTGCTGGCGCGGCTTGTCGTCCCACACCTCCGGGTGAGCCGCAAGAAATCTTCGGGTCCGGATGGCGAACGGGATGTGCACGACGTAGGCCACGATGATGACCAGGATCACCAGATAGCCGTACAGAATCGCGGCGGCCACTGCGATGGCCAGCAGCGCGAGTAGCGGCGCGACCATGGCCGGCGGCACCGAGAAGGTATGGATCTTGCGCATCGGCAGGGTGCTCACCACCAACAGCGAGACGGCGATCATCCAGATCACCACGGCAGGCTCCGAGGTCCACCAGCCTTCGCCGAACTGCATCTTGGCGGCCAGTGGTCCGATCGCCCCGATCGCCCCGGCGGGCGCGGGCATACCGACGAAGTACTTCTTCTCGTATTCGGGCTTGTCGATGCTGAGCATGGCGTTGAACCGCGCCAGCCGGAGCACTATGCAGACCGCGTAGAGCAACACCACGATCCAGCCGATCCGGGAGTTGGAAAGCAGCGTGCCGTACACGATGAAGGCCGGCGCGACACCGAAATTCACCGCGTCGGCAAGTGAATCGATCTCGGCACCCATCCGCGACTCTGCCTTCAGCGCGCGGGCCAGCCGTCCGTCGAGCGCGTCCATGATGGCAGCGATCGCCAGAAATGCCATCGCCTCGGTCGGCCGGTTCTCCAGCGCGAACTTCACCGCGCTGAGCCCGAAACAGATGGCAGCCACCGTCATCGCGCTGGGCAGGATGCGAACGCTCATCACCGGAGCCTTGATTCGGCGTTTGCGGGGTTTGATCATGACAGCTCGGCCATCACGGTTTCGCCGGCCAGCGCCCGTTGCCCGACCTCGACCAGGATGTTGGACCCGGCAGGCAGGTAGGTGTCCAGCCTGGAGCCATACCGGATCAATCCGTAGGTGTCGCCGATACCGACCGTATCGCCGGGTGTGACGTCGCAGACGATCCGGCGCGCGAGCAGGCCCGCGATCTGCACCGCGATCACCTCGGCCCCGGTCGAGGACCGAAGGAGAATGCTGTTGCGTTCGTTGTCCGCACTCGCGGCAGCGAGATCGGCGGAGACGAACTGCCCGGGGCGATGCGCGACGGCGACGACCTCGCCGCCGATCGGTGCACGCTGCACATGGGCGTCCAGCAGGGACAGAAAAATGCTGATCCGCGGCAACGGCGTTGCGGCAAGACCGAGTTCGCTCGGCGGTATCTCCTCGTCGATCAGGCAGATGAGTCCGTCGGCCGGCGCGACAACCAGGTCGGGGCGGGTCGGTGGCGTCCGTGGTGGGTGCCGGAAGAAGGCGGCATTGGCGGCTGCCGACGCGAGTCCGGCGCGGCGGAGCCAGCGGTTGCGACGGCCGGCCAATGCGACGGCCAGGCTCACGCCGACGAACGGCAGGCCTTCGGGGTGCATAGGGGGAACGGCGGCACGAATGAGGGCTACCAGCCGCGCTGGGCCTGTCTTGAGGTCGGGGCGTCTGGCCATGGTCCAGCGATTCTACGGGTGCTACCCGCTAACGTAGGTCCCACACCGCAACACGTTCCCCGGCAGCCACCTCGACGGTGTCTTCGTCGAGTTCGAGCAGACAGTTGGCCGAGGCCAGCCAGCGCAGGTGATGCGATGCCGGCGGTCCGTAGCCGGTGACTGAGCCGCCTTCCAGGACGCCGCGCCGGAACTGTCGCTTACCCCGGGGTGAGGTGAGACGTTCGGCGAGCACGGCGGTGCGTCGCGGCCGGTCGGGGTTCGGCAGACCCATCGCGGCCCGCAGCGCCGGCCGGACGAACACCTCGAACGACACCAGGGCGCTGACCGGGTTCCCGGGCAGGGTGACGATGGGGGTGGTCCCATACCCGGCCCCGCCCCAGGCTTCATCGTTCACGGTGCCCGCGCCCTGCGGCATCCCCGGCTGCATCGCGACCTTGACGAACTCCACATGACCGCCGGACCCATCTCCGAGCGCATCTTTGACCACTTCGTAGGCGCCGGCGCTGACTCCGCCGGTGGTGATGACCAGATCGGTTTCGGGCAGATGGCGGAGCAGTGTCTCGCGGAACACGTCGACGTCGTCGGTGGTCATCGGCGCGGCCACCACCTCGCCGCCGGCCTCGCGTACCGCGGCGGCCAGCATCACCCCGTTGGACTCGTAGATCTGGCCAGGCTGCAGCGGGGCGCCGGCGGGAACCAACTCCGTGCCGGTCGACATCACCAGCACCCGCTGGCGTGGCATCACCGTCAGTTCGGCGAGGCCGAGTGCGGCTGCCAGGCCCAGCACCGCGGGGGTGATCACCTTGCCGGCCGGCAGCACCGTGGTTCCCGCGGTGACGTCTTCACCCGCTCGGCGAATGTGCTGGCCGGGTCGGCTAGCGGCCCGGATCGTCACCGTGCCCAGCGCTCCGTCGGTGGCCTCCACCGGTACTACCGCGGTGGCGCCGATTGGCAGCGGTGCGCCGGTCATGATCCGGTGCGCGGTACCGGCGGTGATCGTCGGGATGTTGGTGCGTCCGGCCGGGATGTCCTCGGTGACGGGCAGTCGAACCGGCGTGTCCGCAGACGCCGTCGCAATGTCGTCGGCCAGCACGGCGTAGCCGTCCATCGCCGAGTTGTCGAAGCCGGGTAGCGAGAGCGGGGCGACCACCTCTGCGGCCAGGGCCAGCCCTAGCGCAGCGGTGTCAGGGGACACCGCCGCGGTGATCGGTCGTCGCGCGCGGATCAGGTCGGCGACCACCCGGCGATGCTCATCGACTGAGCGCATGGGATCAACATACTTCCGGCCGGGCCGATCGGATTAGGCCATGCTCGAAGAATGGATCTTGTCGAACCGGAGCACCGGCCGAGCCGCAAGGCGCCCATGGTGTGGGCGATCGGTGCGGCCATGCCGTGGCTGTGCGCCGTGCTGGCGCAGGCGGTGTGGTTGGCGGTGGACCGCCGACTGATCTGGCTGCATGTGCTGGCGGCGGTCGGCACCGTGCTGGGCATCGTTGTGTTCGTGGTGGTGGTTCCGTTATGGCGGTACCGGGTTCATCGCTGGGACGTCGACAGCACGGCGGTGTACACCCGATCGGGTTGGCTGGTGCAGGAGCGTCGGATCGCCCCCATCTCGCGGGTCCAGACCGTCGATACCTACCGCGGACCGCTGGATCGAATCTTCGGTCTGGCCAACGTCACGGTGACGACGGCATCGTCGGCGGGGGCGGTGCGCATCGTCGCGTTGGACTCCGATGTCGCCGACCGCGTGGTGGGGCAACTCACCGACATCGCCGCGCTAGGCGCCGAGGACGCCACGTGACCCGGTCCGAGGGGCCGGACTGGGTGCGCCTCAGCCCGCGGATGCTGCTCGTGCACCCGGTTCATGAGGTGCTGCGGCAAATTCCGCTGCTGATCGGATCCCTGGTGCTGGGCTCGGCGACCGGCAACCCGGTCTGGGCATTGAGCGGCGTCAGCCTGATCGTCGGCTACGGACTCGCACGATGGTTCACCACGGCCTACCGAATCGGACCCGACGAGTTGCAACTACGCACCGGGGTCTTGCAGCGCAAGGTTCTCTCGTTGCCGCGCAATCGGATTCGTTCGGTCTCCACCGACGCGCGACTGTTGCACCGGCTGCTCGGCCTGACCGTTCTGCAAGTGAGTACCGGACAGCAGGCCGGCGCGGATACCTCGTTCGCGCTCGATGCGGTGCCCGCACGGGAGGTGCCAGCCCTGCGTGCGACCCTGCTGGCCGAAGCGCTGGCCCCGCCTGGCCCCGCCGGTTCGCCGGGCCGAATGCTGGCCCGCTGGCATCCGTCGTGGCTGCGCTACAGCGCGCTGAGTTTCAACGGACTGCTGATGATCGCGGCGGCATTCGGGGTGCTTTACCAGGCCGGAGCGGTGGCGACCCTGCAGGATTCCGGTGTCATCCCCGACCCTGCCGACATGGTGGGCAGCGCATTGATCACGGTGCTGGTCATTGTGACCGCTTCGGTCGTGTTGTCGGTGCTGCAGTCGCTGCTGACCTATGCAAACCTCGAACTTCGACGGGACGCCGACCTCCTGCATTTGTCGCACGGCCTGTTACGGGTACGAGAGCACACGTTCGACATGCGCCGGCTGAGGGGCGGCTCGCTGCGGGAGCCGCTGGTGGTTCGGCTGTTCGGCGGTGCCCGGCTGGACGCCGTGATGACGGGAGTCGCCGGCGTCGGGGAGGCGTCACAGCTGTTGCCGCCATGTCCGCGGGGAACGGCGGAGTCGGTGCTCGCCGAGCTGATCGGACACCGGGCTGCGGTCGACGGACCGTTGCGCGCGCACGGTGCAGCCGCCACCCGCCGACGCTGGACGAGAGCGCTGGCCGTGCCGTCGGTCTTTGCCGTACCGCTAGCCGTTGGGTTGCTGCCCGGCTGGGGATGGATCGGGTGGGCGGTGCTCGCGCTGTGCTGTGCGCTGTTGGCGTTCGACCGCGCGCGATCGCTTGGCCACCGGGTGGTGAACGGATGGTTGGTGGCCCGGGCGGGCAGTGTCGAACGACGGCGCGACTGCATCGCCAGCGATGGCATCGTCGGGTGGACCGTCCGCCAAACACCGCTTCAGCGGCGGGCCGGGGTGGCGACGCTGGTCGCAGCGACGGCCGCGGGAGTCAAGCGTTATCAAATCCTCGACGTACCGGCCGAGGTGGTCTGGTCAATCGCGGCGGATGTGTCTGGCTGGCTGGCCGATACGCACTGGGTGCGGTGTCACGACGGTGGGGCCACGAAGCGGTAAACGGCGAACAGCGAACCGTCGGCGTCGCGCAGATAAGCGCTTCGCACGCCGCCGGGGTTGTCGGTCGGCGGAACGACAGCTGTCGCGCCTTTCGCCAGCGCGCTCGCGAAGACCGCATCGACGTCGTCTACTTCCACGCCGAACGTCGCATACGTCCCTGTGTTCGGTGTCGCCGGGATGATCCCGCCCGAGATGCCGTCGCCCTCGGTGTCGACGGCCAGGTACACGCCCGGATCGCCGTTGAAGACCCAGCCGAACAGTTCGCCGTAGAACCTGGCACTTTGTTCGACGTCATTGCTCGCGACTTCGAACCATGAGACTTTTCCTGGAACGGAACCTGTCATGACATCTCCTCGGCGGCGGCGAAGGTTTGAACGAGATAAGGGTAAAAATCTTGACTATCAAGATATCAGGGGGTGACGATGGCCCCGCTAGCGACCCCCTGGTGGCCGCTATCCGCCAATTGGGTGTGGCACTCGACCGTTACGACGAGGCCGCAGGGCGTTCGCTCGGGATCGGACGGTCTGACCTGCGCGCACTGAACCTGCTCGAGCATGGACCGCTCACAGCCGGCGAGATCGGCGCGCGACTCGATCTCACCTCGGGATCGGTGACCGCCTTGGTCAACCGCCTTGTCGCCTCCGGCTATGTTCGGCGCGTACGCACGATCGAGGACAGGCGGGTTGTCAAGGTCGAACTCCGAGAGGGCGTTTACGAATCTTTCGCCCGCGTCTATGCGCCATGCGGTCACGCGGTCGCACTGGTCTCGTCGCAGTTGGGTCCGGAGGCCAGGTCCTCTGCCGTGCGGGCAATACTCGACGCCGCCGAAGCCGTCCTGCGAACGCGCGACGCGCTGGCTGACAAGGATTCCGACTTGCGCTGATCTGATTGCGGCCTAATGTCGCAGCATGGCTATCGGTGGGGTTCTCTTCGACATCGATGGCGTGTTGGTGACCTCGTGGCAGCCCATCGCCGGCGCGGCTCAGACCCTGACGGTGTTGGCCGACAACCAGGTGGCCTGCGCATATCTCACCAACACCACCACCCGAACCCGCGCGCAGATAGCCGAATTGCTGACCGACTCGGGGATGAATGTCCGCGCCGACGAGGTCGTCACCGCGGCCGTGCTGACTGCCGACTACGTGCGCAACCGGTACCCCGATGCCCGTTGTTTTCTGGTGAACAGCGGACAGATCGCCGAAGATATGCCCGGCATCGACCTCGTGTACTCCAGCGATTTCACCAGTCAGCGCGCCCCGGACGCCCCCGATGTGGTGCTGCTCGGCGGGGCCGGCCCCGAGTACAGCCACCTGACGCTGTCGTGGGTATACGACTGGATGGCGCAGGGCATTCCGGTGGTGGCGATGCACCGCAGCACCTCATGGACGACCGCGGACGGACTTCGTGTCGATACGGGCATGTACCTGATTGGGATGGAGGAGACGTCCGGGCGCAAGGCCACCGCGGTCGGCAAGCCGGCCCCGGAGGGCTTTCTTTCGGCCGCGGGACGGCTCGGCGTGGACCCCGACGAGATGTACATGGTCGGCGACGATCTGAACAACGATGTGCTCGCCGCCCAGGTCGTCGGGATGACAGGGGTGCTGGTGCGGACCGGAAAGTTCCGCCAGGACACGTTGGACCGTTGGGCTGCAGACGAATTCGCGATGCAACCTAATCACGTCATCGACTCGGTGGCCGATCTGCCGGAGTTGCTGGGGTTGTAGCGCTGACGTCGCCCCTTTCCGCCGTTCTCGATGCCACAGTCCACATCTGCACCCCGACACATCGCGATGGCACTGGAATGCGCTGCGGGACTTTCTCGGTCCGCCTTGCGGAACCGGCTAGCCCCGGCACGACGGTCGGTTCAGCCCGGATGATTCCAGTACTGCAGCCACGGCACGGTGGCGAACAACGCCAGGACGATCATGTACAAGACGACGACGGCGGCGGCGCCAGCGAGTCCGATGCGCCATCCCTTGCCGTCCACCGGGTCCAACCAGCGCCGGAATCGGCTCGCCGCGAACGGCATCAGCAACCAAGTCAATATCGCAACGCTGACGATCTGGCCGACAGAAACCGCGAGCCACGGAGGTGCCTGGACGCGGTCGAGCAGTGGATTGAAGAACCGCGTTAGGACCATTACGGTCGGATACAGCAGGAGCAGCACAAGCAGCGTTGACCTCCACTTCGGCGTCACCAGCGTCTTGTTGTCCTGCGTGCGAACCGTGGTGCCAAAAGTGTTGATGCTGGACATCTCCGAGAAATCGCGTGTCAAGAGCGATCGCAGCCCGGGCAGCTCCTCGACACGCTGCGGCGAGGACAGCCAGTCGGCTAACTGCCGGTCGGTGCGGAACCGCATCACCGTCAACCATTCATCGGTGGCCTCCGGCGCGAACAATGCGGTCCCCTGATAGCCGGCGAACGTCGCGCCGGTCGCCGTCATCCGTTGCTGCGCCGCCAGGAACGACGCGTAATTGCCGGGCGTGACGCTGAGGCGGAAAGCGGCGACGCCACTGGGCAGCTCGCGGTCTGGAACCAACACCAGATCCTGGGTCGAGCGCAGGAAGCCGCGTGCTTCGCCATCCAGCAGCGCCTCCGCAAGCCCGGAGCTGTCGAGCCACCTGTGCAGCAGTTCTTCTTCGGAGAAGATCGCCGCCACCGCGAAGTCGAAGATGGGATCCTCGTGCACGGAGTCCAGCATGATTCGACACCCCGGGGCGTCCAGTGCGACTCGTCGCAGCTGCGAGACCCACTGCGCGAACCCCGCGACGTCGGATACCCGGTGAAAGACCATCACGACGATGGCACGATCCATCCGATGCCTACCTTACGGTTCTCGAGCCCGTCACGACTCCACTTCACCGAATGCGATCAGCGCATCGACGAAGGCCTGCATGGGCGGATGGGTGAAACCGGCGCCGGCGGCTGCGCGGTTCATCTTCTTGTGGGCGAGTCCGGAATTGACCTCGGGACGCCGGTTCTTCTTGACGATCTTCACGATGTCGAAACCCATGGGCGCTCCGCGACCATCCAGCGTGGGTAACCGGAAGACGTCACTTTCGGACTCCGTGATTCCGTACATGCGCAACGTGATCTTGGTGGCGTCCGTGATCGACCCGGACAGGGATCGCACGGTTCCGCCCAAACCCAGGGTTTCGGTGATCGCACTGTCACCCATGTCTCGACCGAGGTCCGACGGAAACACTCCCTGGACCAGAGAGCCTCGACCAATATCGGCAAGTCCGGTGAACCAGCGATCCCCGAGTCCCGACACCTTGATCCCGAATTCCGTGCCGTTGCGGGCCATTACGGTCACGATGCTGCTGTGTTCGACGCCGCTGCCCGCGGTACTGATCGCCTTGCACGTCGCCATCACGGGATTGAGTGCGAACAGCGCGTCGGCGTAGAAAAGATTGACGATCTTAGTGAGTGTCTCCGAGCTGTCACATGCCTTGATCAGGCCCGGCATCAGTTCCTGAAGGAAGAGAGGTGTGGCGGCGTTCATGATGACGTGGCAGTCGTCTCCCATCTGGAGGCTTCTGCCGATTATGGGGAGGAAGTCGACCCCTTCGGCCGTCTCGATGGCGTGACCGAGGATGGGCGCAAGGGTCTGCTCCATCCAGTGCAGATGATCGATCGCGGGTTTCTCGTACACGCCGAATCGAATCGAGTCGGAAAGGTAGTTGCCGAGATCGTCGCTGAGATTCGAATAGGTTCTTCCACCCGAAGTCTGGTCTTCAACGATGAAGACCGACATGGAATGGGTGATGATTCCAGCCATCGGTCCGACCGCACAGTGGTCGTGGCAGGGTTCCAAATCGACCTCACCTGCCGTCATCAACCGCACGGCTTCTTCTTTGTCCCGCGCCATACCTTCGAAGATCAACCCGGCAATGATCGCCCCTTTCAAGGCTCCGGAGGCCCTTCCCCATGTGATCGGTGGTCCCGCATGGAGGATCAGGTTCTTGCGCATTCCGGGAATGACATCCTTGGCCTTTCCGATCCCCACCAGAATCGGATTGGATTGCTTCATTCGCTTGATGGTCTCGGCGTTGGCCCGCCGGTTGGCCTCTTTCCGTCTTGGGTCGCCAAGTTCTTGAAGGACGTCAGCGATGTTTGGCCTGACTGCATCTTTTGAGCCCATGCGAGCCCTCCTCGAATGTGTGGCAAGGATTCTGATTCTTCCCCCATCACCTCGCCCCGTGAGCGGATTTGCCGATGATCACCGAGCCGGGACCAGTCATCGAAGCGAAAACGGTTGTCGATCAAAACTGTTTGGCGATCGGGTCGCCGACCTTCGGTCTGCCTAGATTTGCAATCGAGACGGGAACGGTTCGCTGGTGTCAGCCTCGTGTGTGAGGGCCGCCTCGATACCGGCACACACGCCAGCCGCCAGGGTGTCCACTGACATGCTGGGGGCGCCCAGGTTGCGATCGAGCGCGGCGACCTCGGGCAGATACGGCAGGTGCAGCCAGCCGGCCCGAATCGGCAGGTCGTGGCGTGCGATGTGGTGCAGCATCCCGTACATCAGGTGATTACAGACGAAAGTGCCTGCGGCATCGGATAAGTCCGCAGGGACGCCGGCCTGACGCATCGCCACCACCATGGCGCGATTGGGCGTCGTCGACCAGTAGGCGACCGGTCCGTCGGGTGCGGTGGGCTCGCCGCTCAACACCTTGCCCGCCGTGTCGGCCACGCCGTAACGCGCGCAATCGTTGAGGTTCTGGGCCAACCGTTCGACGGTGATCATGGCCCGGCCACCGAATTCGCCGAGCATGATCAGCAGTTCGGGCTGAATTTCTTCTAACTCCTGCACGGTGGCGGCGATGGAGTCGAAGTAGGCCCCTGGGACGATCCGCGACACCACCGACGCCCCGGCGATGACCCTGCCGTCGATGGCTTCGGCGGCTAGCTGAGCGGGGTTCGTCGGTGTATCGGCGTACGGTCCGAAACCCGTGACTAGCACTTTCGACATGCGGCAGCCCACATTCCTGTATCGAACGATGTGCGTATCCGGATGCGGGCAGCTTATCCGGTTACAGCTCGCGAACGGCCTCTATCCGGGCCAGTAGTTGGTCGCTATTGGCTCCGGCGATGGGAGGCCCGCCGCAGCGCCGGCGCAACTCGTTGTGGATCCATCCGTGCGGCTTGCCGGTCCGGTGATGGGCCAGTGACACAAGTGTGTTGAGCTCGCGCCGCAGCTCGCGCAGCTGTCCGTAGGTCGACGGCCGGGGTGTCACACCGTCGACGGCGCGCTTGTTCAGTTGTTGGGCCTGCCTGCTCTGCAGCAGGGCCCGCATCTGCTCGGTGTCCAATAGGCCCGGGATACCGAGGTAGTCGGCTTCCTCCTCGCTGCCTGCCGGGGTGGCGGTGCCGAATGACGAACCGTCGAAGATCACCTGATCGAGTTCGGCGTCGGCCCCCAGATACTCGATGGCCTTCTCCGAGAGATCGGGTTCGTCGCGACGCTGCTCGGCCAGCTCGGCGTCCAGCGGGTCCTCGAGGGTCTCCCGGTGCGGTTTTCCCAGCACGTGGTTGCGCTGGGCCTCCATTTCGCTAGCCAGCAGCAGCAGGTTGGGCACCGACGGCAGGAATATGCTCGCGGTCTCGCCGGCCCGTCGGGACCGCACGAACCGGCCGATCGCCTGCGCGAAGAACAACGGTGTCGAGGCGCTGGTGGCGTAGACGCCGACAGCGAGCCGGGGCACGTCGACGCCCTCGGAGACCATCCGTACGGCAACCAGCCAGCGAGAGGTGCCGGCCGCGAACTCGGAGATGCGGTCCGAGGAGCCCTTGTCGTCGGAAAGCACCACGGTGGGTGCCGCACCGGTGATCGATCGCAACAGGTCGGCGTACGCGCGAGCTGCGGTCTGATCCGAGGCGATGATCATCGCGCCGGCGTCCGGCACGTGTTCGCGTAACCCGCTCAGCCGGGTGTCGGCCGCGGCGATGACCGCTGGCATCCATTCGCCGGCCGGGTTGAGCGCCGTCTTCCACGCTCTGGCGGTCTGTTCGGCGGTCAGCGGTTCGCCGAGCCGGGCGGCATGCTCTTCGCCGGCGCTGTCGCGCCAGCGGGCCTCCCCGGAGTAAGCCAGGAAGATCACCGGCCGGACGACTCCGTCGGCGAGGGCGTCGGAGTAGCCGTAGGTGTGGTCGGCCTGTGAGCACAGCACCCCGTCGCGGTCTGGGGTGTACGTGACGAACGGGATCGCGCTGTCGTCGCTGCGAAACGGGGTCCCGGTGAGCGCCAGCCGCCGGGTCGCGTCGTCGAACGCCTCGCGGATGGCCTCGCCCCAGCTCTTGGCGTCGCCGCCGTGATGGATTTCATCGAAGACAACCAGCGTCTTGCGACTCTCGGTGCGCACCCGGTGCCGGGTGGGATGACTGGCGACCTGGGCGTAAGTGACGACGACGCCGTGGTAATCGGCCGACGTGCGTGAGTTGGAATTGGAGAACTTCGGGTCCAGCGCGATCCCGACGCGCGCGGCGGAATGCGCCCACTGGATCTTGAGGTGCTCGGTGGGCACGACGACCGTGACTGTTTCGACGGCTCCCTCGGCGAGCAGCTCGGCGATGACGCGCAGCGCGAAGGCGGTCTTTCCCGCGCCCGGGGTGGCCACCGCCAGGAAATCGCGGGGCTTGGCGGCAAGATATTTCACTAGCGCCCGTCGTTGCCAGCCCCGCAAAGCCTGGGTGCTGGGCGCCGCGTCAGCCCGCACCAGATGACTCCTCCCGGTCAGGAATTACTCCCGTCGCTCCGCTCGCCCTGTGCGATATTCCCGTCGCTTCGCTCGCCCTGTGCGATATTCCCGTCGCTTCGCTCGCCCTGGGCGAAACGTCTTCGGCGGCGTGACCGGAATGCAGTCTAGGGCAGGCAGTTCCGCGATAGCACAGTCGAACGGCGTGTCCCGGGGTGTCCGGACACGCGTGTCTGGCCCCGTCGTCGCACGCCCGAGCCAACCTTGCACTCTCGGTCCCCGAGTGCTAAGAATGTCGTTGGCACTCGCGACCGGCGAGTGCTAGGTCGGGACGGTGAGGCTCGGGTCCGCAACCGCGGGGCACACCCGGGCCGTCCGTCGCGGGCACTGCGCCCGACCCGCAAGACGTGCATCCCCAATCCGGAGGAAACACTTCGCAATGGCCAAGACAATTGCGTATGACGAAGAGGCCCGCCGCGGCCTGGAGCGGGGCCTGAACAGCCTCGCCGACGCGGTAAAGGTGACGTTGGGACCCAAGGGTCGCAACGTCGTTCTGGAGAAGAAGTGGGGTGCTCCCACGATCACCAACGACGGTGTGTCCATCGCCAAGGAGATCGAGCTGGAGGATCCGTACGAGAAGATCGGCGCTGAGCTGGTCAAGGAAGTTGCCAAGAAGACCGACGACGTTGCCGGAGACGGAACGACGACGGCCACGGTGCTCGCCCAGGCACTCGTTCGCGAGGGTCTGCGCAACGTGGCGGCCGGTGCCAACCCGCTCGGCCTCAAGCGCGGCATCGAGAAGGCCGTCGAAAAGATCACCGAAGTTCTCCTCAAGTCGGCCAAGGAGGTCGAGACCAAGGAGCAGATCGCTGCCACCGCCGCGATCTCGGCCGGCGACACCCAGATCGGCGAGCTGATCGCCGAGGCCATGGACAAGGTCGGCAACGAAGGTGTCATCACCGTCGAGGAGTCCAACACCTTCGGCCTGCAGCTGGAGCTCACCGAGGGTATGCGCTTCGACAAGGGCTACATCTCCGGTTACTTCGTGACCGACGCCGAGCGTCAGGAAGCCGTCCTGGAGGATCCCTATATCCTGCTGGTCAGCTCCAAGGTGTCGACCGTCAAGGATCTGCTGCCCTTGCTGGAGAAGGTCATCCAGTCCGGCAAGCCGCTGCTGATCATCGCCGAGGACGTCGAGGGCGAGGCTCTGTCGACCCTGGTGGTCAACAAGATCCGCGGCACCTTCAAGTCCGTCGCGGTCAAGGCCCCGGGCTTCGGTGACCGTCGCAAGGCGATGCTGCAGGACATGGCGATCCTCACCGGCGGTCAGGTCATCAGCGAAGAGGTCGGTCTGTCTCTGGAGACCGCCGACGTCTCGCTGCTGGGCAAGGCACGCAAGGTTGTGGTGACCAAGGACGAGACCACCATCGTCGAGGGCGCCGGTGACTCCGACGCCATCGCCGGACGGGTGGCCCAGATCCGAGCCGAGATCGAGAACAGCGACTCCGATTACGACCGCGAGAAGCTGCAGGAGCGGCTGGCCAAGCTGGCCGGCGGCGTTGCGGTGATCAAGGCCGGAGCTGCCACCGAGGTGGAGCTCAAGGAGCGCAAGCATCGCATCGAGGACGCTGTCCGCAACGCCAAGGCTGCGGTCGAGGAAGGCATCGTCGCCGGTGGCGGCGTCGCCCTGCTGCAGTCGGCCCCGGCGCTGGATGAGCTGAAGCTGACCGGCGACGAGGCCACCGGTGCCAACATCGTCCGGGTCTCGCTGTCGGCTCCGCTCAAGCAGATCGCCTTCAACGGCGGCCTGGAGCCGGGTGTCGTCGCGGAGAAGGTGTCCAACCTTCCTGCGGGTCACGGCCTGAACGCCGCGACCGGCGAGTACGAAGACCTGCTCAAGGCCGGCGTCGCCGACCCGGTAAAGGTCACCCGCTCGGCGCTGCAGAATGCGGCGTCCATCGCGGCGCTGTTCCTCACCACCGAGGCCGTCGTGGCCGACAAGCCGGAGAAGGCCGCCGCACCCATGGGCGGCGATCCGACCGGCGGCATGGGCGGGATGGACTTCTAGAAGTCGCCCTACCTAAACGCGGGAAAGCCCGGCTCGCTTGCGAGCCGGGCTTTTTCGGTGCGCGAGCGTGGGCGTTGGGGTTGTCCCCAGCGTCGCTGAGCATGGCCGCCATGGATGACGTTCCGTTCAGAGGAAGCGATGCTATTCGGCGTGCCGAACTCACCCGCAATGACCACCCGAATGCTCATGCCACCGGCGCCGGCCGGCGGCCCCTGACGAGGGCGCCCGGGCGGGCGTCGGTGGGCACCCCGTGCTCGGCGATGACCTCGCCGGAGACGATGGTCGCGACGTACCCATCGGCAGTCTGGTCGAGTCGGCGTCCACCCGCGGGCAGGTCGTTGACGACGACGGGCTTGTGCAGACGTAACGCCGGTGCGTCGACGACGTTCAGATCGGCCTTGTACCCCAAAGCGATTCGTCCGCGATCGGCAAGTCCGGCCACACGGGCCGGTACCGAGGTAAGCTCGCGCACCGCCCTAGCGACCGACAGTCGGCCGGAGGGCCGGTCGCGCACCCAGTGCGTCAACATGTAGGTGGGGAACGATGCGTCGCAGATCATCCCGTAATGCGCGCCGCCGTCGCCCAGTCCCAGCACGACGTCGTCGCGGCGGATCAGCTCGGCGACGGTATCGAGCGTTCCGTTGCGCAGGTTGGCCAGGGTGACCAGCAGCATCGCCCGGCCCTCGTCCTCGAGCAGGCGGTCGTACGCCTCCTCCAGCGGGCTCACGCCGCGTACCCGTGCTCGGGCACCGATCGAATCCGACGGCGACGGCTCGTAATTCGGGGGTTCACTCAGCGGGAACATGTAGTCCCACGCTTGGGCGGCGAACATCAGCGGGTGTCCGTCGGATTCCGGCTTGTCGGCCAGGATACGTTGCCGCACTTCCGGTTTACGCATCTGCGCCACCCGTTCGGCCAACGGCAATCCGGCGATCTCCTGATACGACGGATACATTACGAACGGGTTGCCGGACAGTTCCAGGCCCAGTACCAGCCCTATCGGTCGCGGGAAGATCTGCGCGGTGACGGCCGGCCCGTCCGTACCGGCATTCTGATTGGCCTTCTCGACCATTTTCAGTGCATCCAGGAAGATCGGATCGCCGGCGTTGCCGATCGCCAGCGTGAAGGTGACGGGCAGGCCCACGGCGGCGGCGACGTCGAAGACCGTCTGGAGCACCGGCTGGTAGTCGCCGGCGACCAGATCGGGCACGAACTGGATGAGGCCGCCGCCGGCGTCGTGCAGGCCCCGGGCGATCGCCTCGATCTCGGCGTAGTCGGCGTCGAAACTCGGTATCGGCCTGCCACTTTCGGTCTTGTGCAAGGTGAACCGCGACGAGGCGAATCCCAGCGCGCCGGCTCGCACCGCCTCGGCGGCAAGCCGGCGCATCATTGCCAGATCCGCCGGTGTCGCGGGTTCGCGATCAACGCCGCGCTGCCCCATCACGTATACCCGCAGTGGCGAGTGCGGAAGAAATGCCGCCACGTCGATGTCCCGCCGGCGACCGGAAACCGCGTCCAGGAATTCCGGGAACGTTTCCCAATGCCATGGCAAACCGTCGACCATCACCACGCCCGGAATGTCCTCGACGCCGGCCATCACGTCCACCAGTACGTCGTGGTCCTCTTTCCGGCAGGGTGCGAAACCCACGCCGCAGTTGCCCATCACCGCCGTCGTTACGCCATGCGCCGACGACGGTGTCAACCGGTCCGACCAGATCGCCTGCCCGTCGTAATGGGTGTGCAGGTCGACGAAGCCGGGGGTGACGAGCAGGCCGGCCGCGTCGATCTCACGTGCGCCCGTCCCGCACACCGTGCCCACCTTGACGATGACACCGTCGCGCACCGCCACATCGGCGGGGAAGGGATCACCGCCGAGCCCATCGACGACGATGCCGCCGCGAATGACGAGGTCGAAATCCTGCATCCCCCGAATGTACGGTGGATTCGTGGGTGACAACGCTGCCTCCGAGTTTCACGGTGGCTTCGGTGACTGACATTGACGCAGCCCGCGAGCTGTTGCGGGACTCGTTCACCCGGCTGATCGAACACGTCGACGATCTGACGGACGGGCTGACAGACCCGGTCGCGCACTTCCGCCCGACTCCGCGTGCCAACACCATCGCGTGGTTGATCTGGCACAGCGCACGAATCCAGGATGCGCAACTGTGCGACATCGCGGGCATCGACCAGGTGTGGTTCCGCGACGGCTGGGTGGACCGGTTCGCGCTGGATCTGCCGCGCGACGCCCACGGCTACGGCCACACCCCCGAGGACGTCGCCAAGGTGCGTGCTTCAGGGCAACTGCTGGCGGGCTACTACCACGCAGTGCACCGGGTGTCGCTCGAGTATGTCGCGTCGGTGACCTCCGAGGAACTCGGCAGGGTCGTCGACCGGCGGTGGTCCCCGCCGGTGACCGCGAGCGCACGCTTGGTGAGCATCATCGACGACGCTGCGCAACATCTCGGTCAAGCGGCCTACCTCAAGGGGATCGCCGGCTGAACCCGTCGGGTTTGACAGGTGTCAACCCGACCGCGACCCGGCCCGCGAAAATGGCTAGCATGAACACATGACCGCGACTCCCGATCTGGACCTACCGAGCCCGTTCACCGGGACCGGCACCATCAGGAACCCGGCGACCGGGTCCGTTGCCGGGGAGGTGCGCTGGACCGACCCCGCCGACGTTCCGCACATCGCGGCGAGCCTGCGCGCCGCGCAGAAGGAGTGGGAGGCACGCGGGGCGAAAGGCCGCGCCAAGGTGCTGGCCCGGTACGCGGTGTGGCTCGGCGAGCACCGCGCCGAGATCGAGAAGCTGCTGATCGAGGAGACCGGCAAGTCAGCGGTGGACGCGGCCCAGGAAGTGCCGCTGATCATCATGATCGCCTCCTACTACATCAAGACGATGGAGAAGGCGCTCGCCCCGGAGTCCCGCCCGGCCTCGCTGCCGTTCCTGGCGGTCAAGAAGATCACCGTGCACTACCGGCCCCGCCCGGTCACCGGGATCATCGCGCCGTGGAACTACCCCGTCGCCAACGCGCTGATGGACGCCGTCGCCGCGCTCGCCGCCGGCTGCGCGGTGCTGCTAAAGCCGTCCGAACGCACGCCGCTGACCGCCGAGCTCTTGCTGCGCGGCTGGTTGGACTCGGGGGCGCCCGAGGTGCTGGCGCTGGCGCAGGGCGCGCGAGAGGTGTCTGAGGCTGTCATCGACAATTCCGACTTCGTCCAGTTCACCGGATCGAGCGCGACCGGCGTCAAGGTGATGGAGCGCGCGGCGCGCCGCCTGACACCGGTCAGCCTGGAATTGGGCGGCAAAGACCCGATGATCGTGCTTGAGGACGCAGACGTCGAGCTGGCCGCGCACGCCGCGGTGTGGGGGGCGATGTTCAATGCCGGACAGACCTGCGTCTCGGTCGAGCGCGTCTATGTGCTCGAATCCGTATACGACCAGTTCGTGTCGGCGGTGGTCCGCGACGTGGAGAAGCTGAAGTCGGGTGCCGGTGAGGGTTACGAATTCGGTGCGCTGATCGACGAGAGTCAGGTTGCGGTGACCGAGCGGCACGTCCGGGAAGCGCTCGCGGCCGGCGCGAAGGCGCTCACCGGCGGCGAACGGCCGCCGGGTGCGGGCAACTTCTACCCGCCCACGGTGCTGGTCGATGTGGACCACTCGATGGCGTGTATGACCGAGGAGACGTTCGGTCCCACGTTGCCGATCATGAAGGTCGCCAGTGTCGACGAAGCGATCCAGCTGGCCAACGACAGTCAGTACGGCCTGTCGGCGGCGGTCTTCTCGCGTGATGTGGAATACGCGAAAGCCGTTGCCGTCCGGTTGGATTGTGGTGCGGTGAACATCAACGACGTGATCTCCAACCTGATGTGTACGACGGCTCCGATGGGTGGCTGGAAGAACTCGGGTATGGGTGTCCGCTTCGGTGGCGCCGAGGGGCTGCGCAAGTTCTGCAAGCAGGAGGTGGTGGTGGCGCCGCGCACCAATGTCGGGGCCGGTGGGAACTATTACAGCAATTCTCTCAAGGCGCTCAAGCGAATGAACAAGGTGATGACCAAGCTGGCGCTGATCGGCCCCAGGCGTTCGGCGAAGTAACCGGCCCATGCGGTTCCTGGCCGCGTTGCTGCTGTGGTTGGTCACCACCATCGCGCTTGCGGCCGCGGTGCCGGGCCTCTGGGCGCAGCTGAACATCGTCGACGAGAACGGCTACGCCGCCCTGGCCGCGGATGCCGCCCGGGATCCACGGCTGCAGGATGCGATGGCCGACGAGCTCGCCACTCAGGTGACCGAACTGGGGGCGAACCGGGGCTACCCGTTGAACCCGATGGTGGCCCGCATGGCGGCAGACTCGTATACCCGTAACAGCGGTTTCCCCGGCCAGTTCGCCCAGGCGAACCGGATCGCGCACCGATGGGTGTTCACCGGCGCCGTCCCGAGCGGGAATTCCACCGATCAGTGGCTTGTCGACGTGGCGCCGATGTTGTCGGATCCCTCCTTCGCCGCCACCCTGGGACATCTCGATCTGCAGGTGCCGCCGACTCTGACGGTGCCGATCACCGTGGACGCGCCGGAACTGCGGCCCGGAAAGCTTCGGGTGCTGGCGACTTGGGGTCCATGGATCGCCGGGGTGGTGACCGTGGCGGCCGCTGTCCTTGCGCTGCTGACGTTCGCTGCGGCTCGTTCACGCGGAAAAGCGGTTACCGCACTGGGTGTTTCGGCGCTGCTGGTGGGTGCGGGCGGGCGGGCCGGCATCGAGGTGGGGCGCCGCTACGTCACCGATGCGCTTGATCGCACCACCGGCAACATCCGGACCGTCGCTGACGTCATGGTGGGCAGCGCCGAGCACAGCCTGCAGCACTGGCTGAACATGACCGTGCTGATGGGTTTCGGTCTGGTCGTGCTGGGTGTTCTCTCGGCCGCGCTCGGCTCAATCGTTCTTCGCGACAAAGCGTCGCAATAGCGGCAAGGTGAAGGCCAGGTTCACCACGGCGCCGCCCAGCAGATAGGGCCACCAGGTTCCGTGCTCGCTGGCCACCCAGAACGCCTTGGCGGCCCAATATGGCGGCAACAGACCGAAGGCCAGCTGCCAGGGAGCGCCGACAAACCAGGCCAGACAGGGGAATCCGGCGATGACAAGGCCGAGCAGCCGGACCATCGCGATCCCCTGAACCTTGTTCGAGGCCACCGACACGATCAGCAGCAGTGTCACGACCGACGACAGACCGGCGAGGATGCCGATAGGGACCAGGGCGGGGATCAGACGAGGTTGCAGGATGCCGCTGAACGACATGGTGGCCACGACGTAGACCGTGGTGACCGCCACAACGGTAGTCGCTCGGTAGGCCAGGAAGCCGGCCGGCGACACCGGGGTGACCCGCAGCGCGGTCAGGGTTCCGGCGTCCAGTTCGTCCAGTACGAGGAACGCGCCAAGTCCGCCGGCGATGACGACGCTGGTCAGCAGCAGCAGCCCGGTGAGCACCAACGGGTAGTAGGGCACCAGGTCGAAGGAGTACCGCCGGGACAGCGTTGCGGTCAACGGCGGTACCAACACGATGGTGCCCACTGTCCAGATCACCGGTGCCAGTACCAGCATGACCAGCAGCGGATCACGGTAGGTGCCGCGGATATCGTTGCGGCCGAACGCGACCCAGGCGCGGAGTTTCATGATGCCCCGGATCTCGCGATCACATGCCGCTCGAACAGCACCGCGGAAACCCGGTACAGCACCGCGGCGCAGAGCAGCGGGTAGCCCAGCGCGTAGCCGATCTGCCAACCGTTCAGGCTCACCTGGTCGAACACCGCGCCGAACAGCAGCAGCGGTCCCAGTGTCGGGATGAGGTACAGAACCGGGCTGACCCAGATCCCCATCAGGTACAGCGCCGGCAGGCTCAGCACCGCCAACGGCACCGTCGTGGACAGGAACCAGTCGCTGACAGAGGAGAACGGCAGCGAGGACGCGAATCCCGCGAGCAGCATCACCAGCGTTCCCAATACAACCCCGGCCACCAGCGGTGCCGGGTGGAAATCGGTGCCGTTCGTCGCGGTCACCACGACTACCGCCACTAGCAACGAAATCGCCAAGAGCACAGTGAGTTTCACCGAAAGGTACTCACCGAATCGCAGTGGACTGCAGACCACCGCGCCTAGCGTTCGTTCCTGTTTCTCGAAGAACACCGAGCCACCGATGAAGAAGAAGCCGATGATCGTGATGTCGCCGATCAGCACGTAGGGTTCGACGATGTCGCGCAGATGTTGCGGCATCGGCAACAGCACGGCAAGCCACAGCAGCCCCGAGATGACGCCGGCGTGGATGAACCGCTGGCGCCACTGGAGGGTGGCTTCCAGCCGCAGCGCGCTGGTCCAGCGGCTCATGCCAGGTTCCGACCGGTCAGGTCGACGAACACGTCGTTCAGGCTGGCCTCTCTGCTATGGATGGTCTCGACGTGATGCCGGCGAAGAACGGCGTGGAACGCAGGATCGTCGGCCAGCCCGTCGAGCGGGAACTCGGTGGTCGTCAGGACGCCCTCCGGGCCCCGGTATTGCACCCGTACCAGGCGCTGGCTTCGGGCGATCTTGAGTTCGGCGGGCGTGTCGAGTGCCACGATGCGGCCGTCCACGACGAAGGCGACCCGGTCGCAGAGTTCCTCGGCGGTGGCCATGTCGTGGGTGGTGAGAAACACGGTGCGGCCCCGGGCCTTCAGGTCGAGGATCATGTCCTTCACAGTGCGGGCGTTCACCGGGTCCATGCCCGAGGTCGGCTCGTCGAGAAACAGCAACTCGGGTTCGTTGAGCAGCGACCGCGCGAACGTCAGGCGCATCTGCATCCCTTTGGAATACCGCCCCACTCGGACGTTTGCGGCGTCGGCCAACCCGACCGCGTCCAGCAGGTTCCGGGGATCCAGCGTCCGCCCCTCGTACAGCGAGGCGAAGAATCGCAGATTCTCGGCGCCGGTGAGCTTGAGGTAATGGTTGGGCAACTCGAAGGACACCCCGATGCGCTGGTAGTAGTCCGGGCCCCAGTCGACCGGGTCCCTTCCCCAGACCAGGGCCTGTCCGCCGTGCCCGCGCAACAGTCCGATGAGCAGCTTCTGGGTGGTGGACTTGCCTGCCCCGCTGGGGCCGAGGAAGCCGAAGATCTCGCCGCGTCCGACCGTGAAATCCATCCCGCACAACGCTTGTCGACCCGACTTGGGGTAGCTGAACGTCAGGTTGGCGACCTCGATGACATCCGAACCGGAACTCATCGGCGTCCGACCTTGCGGCCGCCCCCGGGACGCAACGCTCGGGTCAGCCAGCGGCTCAGTCCGGCGTCGTCGTTGGGTTGACCGCGCCAGGCCAGGTGCCCGTCGGGACGCACGAGCATCGCTTCGGACCCTTCGTACCGCAGCACTGTGACCAGATCCTCCAGGTGGTGTTGCACGAGCACCGCGACGACCTGGTGGTCGGGGTGGGCGGGTAACAGCAGCGCCCAACGGCCGCCGAGTTCGCGATGCAGCGACGTGTCCGCGCCGTCCTCCCGCCGGCAGCTCCGGTCGGGGATGCGGTCACCGGGACGCGGCTTGGCGCCCCGGCCGCCGAGCGGACCCTTGCGGTAGCTCACCCACAGCTGAGAAGCCGTGTAGGTGACCCATCGCTGCACCGGCGCCGGGCTGAAGATGCGGGGGGCGATGTGGTCGCGCAGCAGACGTGCGATTCGGTTGTTGGCGACGTTGATCCTGGTGACAGCGCTGGTGCCGCGCAGCACTCCGGTCGCCAACGGCCGGCGCTCGGCTTCGTAGGTGTCTATCAAGGTGTCGTCGGCCAGGCCGCGGATCACCAGGGCAAGCTTGAAAGCCAGGTTCTCCGCGTCGCCGATACCGGTGAGCATGCCTTGGCCGCCGAACGGGGCATGGGCGTGCGCGGCGTCGCCGGCGATCAGTACCCGCCCGCGCCGGTAGGTCGTGGCCAGCCGACGGTGCACGGTGAATACCGAAAGCCATTCGGCGGCACCGATTTCCGGGCTCCGGCCGGTACGCGCTGGAATGATCTCGGCGACCCGGTCCATGATCTCGGCCTGGCTGGGCTGGTCACCATGGCCCGGGTCGTAGGCGAACAGCCGCCACAGGTCGTTTCGTCCCCGATCGTCGGGCATGGGCATCACGCCGATGAGTCCGTCGGCGTGCACCCATCCGGTGGTACCGGAACGATCGAGGTCCCAGCCGAGGTGCAGATCGGCAAGCAGGAATCGTTCGGTGAGTTTCACGCCGGGAAAGTCGATTCCGACCAGTTGCCGGGTGGTGCTCGACGTGCCGTCACAGCCGACCACCCAGCGCGCCCGCAGCTCCGTCCCGTCTCCGAGTTCGGCGACCACACCGTCGTCGTCCTGGCGCAGGTCGGTCAGTCCGCTTCGCCACTGCGGCGAGACGCCCAATTCGGCGAGGCGGGTGCGCAGCGTCGCCTCCACCTTGGCCTGTGAGACGACCATCGGCGGGGCGGCCGTGCGCATCTTCGGGTCGCCGAACTCCAGCGTCATCATGGGCCGTTCACCCAGGTAGTTGGTGATTCGCATGGCCCGCAACGATTCGTCGGGCAGGGTGCCCAGCGCGCCGAGTCTGCCGAGCACCTCGGACCCCCGGGCATGCAGAAAGTTGGCCCGCGACGTGGTCGCCGGGCCCTCGGCGCGGTCGACCACGCGCACCGACAGCCCGTGCAGTCGCAGGCTGCAGGCCAACGTCAGCCCGGTGGGACCTGCCCCCACCACCAGCACATCGGTCAAGGTTCGATCACATGCGACGGGTCGGGCCGACGGTGCGCCGGCGCCTGGCTGTAGTCGCCCCACGGGCCGTCGCGGCGCTCTACGGCCGCCCGCACGCCCTCGCTGGACGCGGTCTGGATGAACTCCAGTGCGTCCGGTGTGTTGCGCATCAGTCCGTCCAGGATGCCCCCGAGGGTCTGGGTGGACGCCAGCCCCATGTTCTCGTAGGCCTGGTTGACGATGAGCTTCTGGGCCTGCAACTGCGACAGCGGGATGCTCGCCAGCCGGCCGGCGATCTCGACGACCCGCGCCTCGAGCTTCTCGAACGGCACCGACTCGTTGATCAACTCGATCGCGGCGGCTTCTTTTCCGGTCAGCGGCTCACCGGTGAGCGAGTGCCACTTGACCTTGGCCAGGGACAGCCGATACAGCCACATACCAGTCAGGTACGCGCCCCACATCCGCGCGTACGGGGTTCCGATGACCGCGTCGTCGCTGGCGATGACGAGGTCGGCACACAGGGCGTAGTCACTGGCACCGCCCACACACCAGCCGTGCACCTGGGCGATGACGGGTTTGGAGGCGCGCCAGATCGCCATGAATTTCTGGGTGGGGCCGGTCTCGCGGGCGCTGACCATTGCGAAGTCCTTACCCGGATCCCACCGCCCGTCGGTGTTCATCGACTCGCCCCAATGCGCGAAGCCGCCCCCAAAGTCGTAGCCGCCGGAGAACGCGCGGCCCGCGCCCCGCAGCACGATGACCTTCACCGCCGGGTCGCGCTCGGCGAGCCCGATCGCCGCTTCTATTTCGTCGGGCATCGGGGGAACGATGGTGTTGAGGTGTTCGGGCCGGTTCAGGGTGATTCTCGCCACCGATGATTCCGCCCGATACAACACGGTCTCGAAGTCAGTTGTCACGGACCAATAGTGTCACCTGCGGGGCGGCAGCATCTGAAACCCCTCGACGATCTGGCGGGCGTCCCGCTGATAGGTCGGGTTGGAACCGTCGGCAGTCTGGATGGTCAGCGTCGCGAGGTATGTGGTACCGCCGGCATCGGAAACGACCGCGTGCATGATGATCGGCCGCCTGGGTGCCGGACCCATTGGCGGCGCGGTGTAATCGGTTGTTTCCGAGGGCAATCCGCACGTGGTATTGGTCTCGGTGGACAGGTCGAAAGCACCCATCATGGCGACCAGATTGGACCGGTTCTCGTCGAACACCTCGTCCGCGTCCCGGGCGCCGGGCACCGATTCGAGCGTGACCACGGCGTTGGGCGTGAACCCACCGGTGGTCAGATCCTCGGCGATGATGGCGTAGCGGATGATTGGACTGTCCATCAGGGTGTTTCGCTTCCACCCGGATGGAACGGGGATGCGCAGCCGAGGCTCGTTGTTGCGGACCGACGGGATGTCGGCCAGTGGTGCGTCGACCGTCGCGCACTGACCCTCACCCGGCGTCCCGGGTCCCTGGCCGGCCGACACCGCCGTCCCGGTGACGTCGCGGGAGCAGCCGGTCAGCAGCAGCGCGGCGGTGACCATGACGGCGAGGATGGATCTTGCCGACGGGACTGCGTTCCGGCAGGCACGTTCTCGACTATTCGCTGCGTGGTTGCAATCCGAACGCACGATGTCAGCTCCCTTTCAGGGTTCGGATCAGGAACTCGTAGATGAGCGCCGCGCGGAACGCGGTCTGGGCGTTGTCCGCCGCACCCGCGTGTCCGCCCTCGATGTTCTCGTAGTACGTGACCGGCTGTCCGGCCGCTTCCAGCGCCGCCGTCATCTTCCGGGCATGACCGGGATGAACCCGGTCATCGCGGGTCGATGTGGTGATCAAGATTGGCGGATAACGCCGATCCGGCGAGATGTTCTGGTAGGGCGAGTATTTCGATATGAACTCCCAGTCCTCGGGATCGTCGGGATTGCCGTATTCGGCGACCCAGGACGCCCCCGCCAAGAGCAGATGGAACCGCCGCATGTCCAGCAGCGGCACGCTGCACACCAGCGCTCCGAACAACTCCGGGTATTGGGTGAGCATGATGCCCATCAGCAACCCGCCGTTGCTGCCGCCCTGAGCGCCGAGTTGTGACACGGTGGTGATTCCCCGCTCGACGAGATCTCGGGCGACCGCGGCGAAATCCTCGGCGACCAGGTGTCGACCTTCGCGCATGGCCTGGGTGTGCCAGGTCGGTCCATACTCGCCGCCGCCGCGAATGTTGGCCAGGACGTAGGTGTTTCCGCGGGCCAGCCACAGCCGGCCGAGGACCCCGTCGTAGCCGGGGGTTCGGGGAACCTCGAAGCCGCCGTAGCCACTGAGCAGAGTGGGGCCGGCGGCGCCGCCGTGACGGCCTACCACGAAATAGGGAATCGAGGTGCCGTCGGCCGAGGTGGTGAAGTGCTGCGCCACCTCGATGTCGGCTGCGTCGAAGAAGGACGGTGCCCGCTTGATCGGCGTGAACGAAGCCGGCCCGGCAGTTCCGTACAGTAGCTGCGAGGGAGTGTCGAAACCCGCCGAGTCCATGAAAATCTCGTCGCCCCGGCTGTCGGCGGCCACGATCGTGGTTTCGGTGTTCGCCGGCAGGCCCGATACCGGCTGAGAGGTCCAGGTGCCGGGTGTGAACACCTCGACCCGGCTGGCCACATCGGCGAGGGTGACCACGGCGAGGCGATCGCGGGTCCACGCATAATGGTGCAGGCAGGTGTGTTCGTCAGGTTCGAAAACTACGTGCAATTCTGCTGTGCCCGAAAGGAATTCATCGTAGTCGGCGGCTAGCAGGGCCCCGGCGGGGTAGTCGTGCACGCCGCTCCCGAGGCGGTAGCACCACGGGGTGCGCAACTCGATCAGTAACCAGTCGCGGTGCACCGAGATGCTGGCATCGGTCGGGGTGTCGAGGCGGATCAGCTCGCCGGCGCGCAATTCGTAGACCTCTTCGTTGAAGAAGTCCAGCGCCCGGCTGACCAGGGTTCGCTCGAACCCGACGGTGCGATCGACCGAGGCCGCCACGATGACATCGGTTGGCGCACCGCTGAACACGGTCTCGGCGTCGCTGAGCGGCTGCCCGCGGCGCCATCGTTTGACCAGGCGGGGATACCCCGATTCGGTAAGCGAGCCAGCCCCGAAATCGGTCCCGACCAGGACGGTGTCCCGGTCCTCCCAGGTGATGTGGGACTTAGCTTCGGGGAGTCGGAAGCCGTCGTCGACGAACCGACGGGATTCCATGTCGAACTCGCGCACCACTGCGGCGTCCGAGCCGCCGGGGGACAGACTGATCAGCGCCGCGCTGTGATCCGGTTCGATGACATCGGCGCCGGCCCACACCCAGTTGGCGTCGTCGTCGGACGCCAATCGGTCGACATCGATGATGACGTCCCAGTCCGGCTTCTCGGTGCGATAGCTCGCCAGCGTGGTTCGCCGCCACAGGCCGCGCGGGTTGTCCGCATCGCGCCAGAAGTTGTAGAGGTATTCACCCCGCCTCAGCACATACGGAATCCGGGCGTCGGTGTCGAGTACCTCCAGGGCGTCGGAACGCATCTGTTCGAACCGTGCGCCGCCCAGTTCGGCCACCGCGGATTCGTTGCGCTCCCTGACCCAGTTCAGGGCGTCGTCGCCGGCGATATCCTCGAGCCACAGGTGCGGATCGGGCTGCTCGGTGTCTGCCACATCAGACATTGTGGCCCACCAGAGTCTGCGCATCGCCCCCGGGCGTGGGCGACGTACCGCCTGCGGCGGGTATCCCGGCCGGTCCGACGACGACGTCGACGACGGTGTTACGGGCGCACAATGGTTGACGTGGATACCCCGAATCGAGCGCTGGTCACTGAGGCGGCTGTCGATCTGCTGCACCGGTTGCAGGAGCGCCACGGAGCGCTGATGTTCCATCAGTCGGGCGGCTGCTGTGACGGCTCCTCACCGATGTGCTACCCCGACGGCGACTTCATCGTCGGCGACCGCGACATCCTGCTGGCGGTGCTCGACGTCGGTGACGGGGTTCCGGTCTGGATCTCCGGCCCCCAATTCGACGCCTGGAAGCACACCCAACTGGTGATCGATGTGGTGCCGGGCCGCGGCGGTGGGTTCAGCCTGGAGGCTCCCGAAGGATTGCGCTTCCTGTCCCGTGGGCGTGCGTTCACCGACGACGAGAATCGCGCGCTGGCCGGGTCGTCGCCGGTGACCGGTACGGATTACCAGCGCGGCGCGCGGCCGCCGTCGACCGGAACCCACGTGGTGGCCAAAGCCGGCGAGGCCTGCACAATCCCATTCAAGTAGGCCGCGAGTAGGGCGCGCCGCCCGGGTTTGCGGGCCGGGCGGCGTTATCGTCGAGAACGTGATTCCGCTGCCGCGAGCATCGGTATTGGCCGGGACGATGATCATCGGCGTTGCCGCCGGCATCGTCGCCGCGGTCGCGGCCACCGTCCAGGTCACCGCGACCGTCCGGCCCGACATCGTCATCGCCCTGGTGATCGGAGTGCCGACGGTGGTCGGGCTGCTGACGATCCTGGTCTCGGGTAGGCGCTGGGTCACCGGGATGGGAACTTTTCTGCTCGCGATGGGGCCGGGCTGGTTCGGCACCCTGGCCGCGATCCAGGTGGCCTCCGGTGGCTGACGAAGATCGGCAGGGCCTGCCTGGAGATCGCACCCAGCCGTTCGTGCCGGAGTTCACCGGCGCATTCACCGCCCAGGGGCTGATGGAGCCACTGCGCCCCGGCAAACCTGCTGCGTCCGCGGGTCCACCGCTTCCTGTGGTCGCGGTTCCGGCAGCCGATCAATACCTCAACCGGTGGAGGTTCATCCTGGTCGTGGCGGGCGTGTGGGTTCTCGCCGCGGCGGCCGGCCTGGGTTTGTACTACTGGTGGTATCACTCGCTGGACAAGACCATGCCGGTCTTCGTGGTGTTGGTCTACCTGGTGTCCTGCGTCGTCGGGAGTCTGCTCAGCGCCCTGGTGCAGAACCGACCGGTGGTCTCGGCGACCGCCCTTGCGCTGATGTCGGCACCGTTCGCGTCCACCGCGGCCGCGGCGGTCCTCTACGGCGGTTACGTGTTCGGCTGGATCAGTCGGTAACTGACCGGATGCTGTCGGGCGGCCGCGCCCCGACTATTAGGGTGGGGAACCGTGACCCACTATGACGTCGTCGTTCTCGGAGCCGGCCCTGGCGGATACGTTGCGGCCATCCGCGCCGCCCAACTTGGGCTGAGCACAGCCATCGTCGAGCCCAAGTATTGGGGCGGCGTGTGCCTCAATGTCGGGTGCATCCCGTCGAAGGCGTTGCTGCGCAACGCCGAGCTCGCGCAGATTTTCAGCAGGGAGGCCAAGCAGTTCGGCATCAGTGGGGAGGCGAGTTTCGACTTCGGCGCCGCCTTCGACCGCAGCCGCAAGGTCGCCGAGGGCCGGGTCGCCGGTGTGCACTTCCTGATGAAGAAGAACAAGATCACCGAACTCCACGGTTACGGGAAGTTCACCGGCCCCAACAGGATCGAGGTGGAACTCAACGACGGGGGAAGCGAGACCGTCGAGTTCAGCAATGCCATCATCGCGACCGGCTCGAGTACCCGGCTGGTGCCCGGAACGTCGCTGTCGGAGAACGTTGTCACCTACGAGAAGCAGATCCTCACCCGTGAGCTGCCGGGGTCGATAATCATCGCCGGCGCCGGCGCGATCGGGATGGAGTTCGCCTATGTGCTGAAGAACTATGGCGTCGACGTCACCATCGTCGAGTTCCTGCCGCGCGCGCTGCCCAACGAGGACGCCGAGGTGTCCAAGGAGATCGAGAAGCAGTACAAGAAGCTCGGCGTGAAGATCCTCACCGGCACCAAGGTGGAGTCGATTACCGATGAAGGGTCGACGGTCACCGTCAAAGTGAGCAAGGACGGGAAGTCCGAGGAGCTCAAGGCCGACAAAGTGTTGCAGGCCATCGGATTCGCGCCCAACGTCGAGGGCTTCGGCCTGGACAAGGCGGGTGTGCAACTGACCGAACGCAAGGCCATCGGCATCGATGACTACATGCGCACCAACGTGGGCCACATCTATGCGATCGGCGACGTCACCGCAAAGCTGCAATTGGCGCACGTCGCCGAGGCGATGGGAGTGGTCGCCGCCGAGACCATCGCCGGGGCGGAGACGCTCGCCCTCGGTGACTATCGGATGATGCCGCGAGCCACCTTCTGTCAGCCTCAGGTCGCCAGCTTCGGGCTCACCGAGGAACAGGCCCGTGACGAGGGCCACGAGGTCAAAGTCGCAAAATTCCCGTTCACCGCCAACGGCAAAGCGCACGGGATGGGCGATCCCAGTGGTTTCGTGAAGCTGATCGCGGACGCGAAGTACGGTGAGCTGCTCGGTGGGCATCTGATCGGGCACGACGTCTCCGAGCTGCTGCCCGAGCTCACCCTCGCCCAGAAATGGGATTTGACCGTTAACGAACTGGCCCGCAATGTTCACACCCACCCGACGATGTCGGAGGCCTTGCAGGAATGCTTCCACGGGCTGGCCGGCCACATGATCAACTTCTAGTTGAGAGCGATCTGGGTCGCCGGAATCGGCGGGTTGGTGGTCGGCCACATGCTGTGGCTGGCCGGCATATCCGCGGCCATCGCGTCGGCGGACCGTTCCACCTGGGTGTTGATCATCGCTGCGGTCTCGTTTGCCGCCGGCCTCGCCGCGGGCCTATTGGGCTGGCGACATTGGAAACGCCAGACACGCAAGGGCGAAACATGGGCGGTGTTCTTGTGGACGCTGACGGCATCGCCGGTGCTGATGTCGCTGACCGTGCTGGGCGTGACCTATCTCTGAACGATCAGTCCGGGAAGTCCAGCGGCACCCCCAGGGTGCTGATGGTCGCCGCCAGCCCGTCGTATTGCGCCGCCAGTAGACAGAATTCGATGAGCTGCGGCTTGGTGTAGTGCTCGGAGAGTGCCTGCCAGGTCTGCGGCGACACGCCGCGGGTGACGACGAACTCGTCGGTGGCGGTGATTAGTACCCGTTCCCGGTCGGTGAGTCCTTCGGCGTCGGGACCCTCGAAGATCCTGGCCTGCATCTCGGGATCGAGCCCACGACTGCGGGCCAACCTGCGGTGCTGCTGAAGTTCGTACTCGCAGTCGCGCAGTCGGCCCACCCGGAGGATCACGGTTTCCGCATCGCGCCGCGGGAGCTTCCCGGCGTACAGCAGGTATGCCGACAACGGGAGCCAGACCGGCAGCAGCAGCCGATGCTGACCGAGCACGTTCATCAGGCTGAATCTCGGCCGGCGGATTCCCCGGGCGCCGATCTTCGCGATGGCCCAGTTCAGCGGTCCCAACTCCTTGAAGCCGCCGGGCGGGATTCGGGCAGGTGCAGTCACGTTTGCCTCACCAGGTAGGGGGACACCGTCGAGCGGTGTTCATCGATGTCCAGCGCTCGTCCCAGCGCCGGGAACGCTCGCTGCGGGCAGTTGTCCCGTTCGCACACTCGGCAGCCCGCTCCGATAGGGGTGGCCCGCACACCGAGGTCACCGGACAAATCGAGTCCCTCCGAGTAGACAAGTCGCTGTGCGTGACGCAGTTCGCAGCCCAAGCCGATCGCGAACGTCTTACCCGGCTGACCATAGCGCGAAGCGCGCCGCTCCACGGTCCGGGCCACCCATAGGTATTTGCGACCGTCCGGCATCTCGGCGAGCTGCACCAATATCTTGCCGGGGTTGGCGAACGTTTCGTAGACGTTCCACAGTGGACATGTGCCACCACTGGAGCAGAAGTGAAACCCGGTGGCGGACTGGCGTTTCGACATATTCCCGGCGCGGTCGACGCGGACGAACGAGAACGGTACGCCGCGCATCGACGGCCGCTGCAGGGTGGAGAGCCGGTGACAGATCGTTTCATAGCTGATCGAGTAGTACGCCGAGAGCCGTTCGACGTCGTAGCGGAAGTTCTCGGCCACCTCGTGGAACTGGCCGTACGGCAGGACGGCGGCGGCGGCGAAGTAGTTCGCCAGTCCGAGCCGCGCCAGTCGTTGCGACTCCGAGCCGGCGAAGTGGCCGTCGGCGACCAGCCTGTCGATCAGGTCACCGCATTCCAGGTAGGCCAGCTCGGCTGCCATCCGGAACACCGTCTGGCCCGCCGAAAGTTGGGCGCTGATCTCCAATGTCCGCGATTGCGGGTCGTAGCGGTGCAGGATTCCCCGGCCCAGGTCCATCCGTCGAATGATCCTGACCCCGTGCACGATTCGCAGTCGGTCGGCCAGGTCGCCGACCAGGTCGCCGCGCTGGATCCGCATGCCCGCGGTGAGCCCCTCAGCCGCTGCGTCGAGTTCGTGCAGGTAATTCTGGCGTTGGTAGAAATAGTCGCGGACCTCTTCGTGGGGCATCGTGATCGACCCCGATCCGGAGCTCAGGCCGCTACCCGGTCCGGGGTTGAAGCGATCCTCGGTCGCGGCGGCCAGCCGGGTGGTGGCCAACTGGTAACGGCGATGCAGGTTGACCATCGCGCGGGCCAGTGCCGGATGGGCGCCGACCACGTCGGCCACCTCGGTCGGATCGACCGCGACATCCAGGTCTCGGTCCAGCATCACTTCGCGCAATTCGGCGATCAGCCGGGTGTCGTCCTGCGAGGCGAAGAAGGTGGCGTCCACCCCGAACACCTCGGTGATGCGCAGTAGCACCGCCACCGTCAAGGGCCGGACGTCGTGCTCGATCTGGTTGAGGTAGCTGGGGGAGATCTCCAGCAGCTGCGCCAGGGCGGCCTGGCTGAATCCGCGTTCGCTGCGAAGCTGCCGCACGCGGGCTCCGACGAACGTCTTGGCCACGTCTGCCACAGTAGCCCGGACCAGCGAAGTTGCGAAGGCATCCTTCGCATCGTTGGCACCGGTGCTGGTGTGGCAATATCGAGGTTCGTGAGTACCACCGGCCGGGCCGGCCTGGGTAAGGCCCTGATGGCAGTACCGGACCCGCATCCCGACGTATTCGACGTTCGATGGCCGCTGCGGGTGGCCGACGTGGACCGAGCGGGACGGCTGAAGTTCGACGCCGCGACCCGCCACATCCAGGACGTGGGCTCCGATCAGCTGCGCGAGATGGGCTTCGAGGAGACCCACCCGCTGTGGATCGTGCGGCGAACCATGATCGATCTGATCAGGCCGATCGAGTTCCAAGACATGCTGCGGCTGCGCCGGTGGTGCTCGGGAACGTCGAACCGATGGTGCGAGATGCGGGTCCGGATCGACGGGATGCGCGGTGGCGGCCTGATGGAATCGGAGGCGTTCTGGATCAACATCAATCGGGAGACCCAGGGGCCGGCCCGCATAGCCGACGACTTCATCGAGGGCCTACAGCGCACCACCGAGGTCGACCGGTTGCGCTGGAAGGCCTATCTGAAGGCCGGTAGCCGCGAAGACGCCGTGGATGTCCGGACCTACCCGGTGCGGGTAAGCGATATCGACATCTTCGATCATATGAACAACTCGGTGTACTGGAGCGTCGTCGAGGACTACCTGGCCGGCCACCCCGAGCTGCTGACCGGCCCGCTGCGGGTGACAATCGAACACGATCTCCCCGTGGCGCTCGGCGACAAACTGGAGATCATCACCCACGTCCATCCGCCGGGATCGACGGATCGGTTCGGCCCGGAACTTGCCGACCGCAGTGTTACAACGCTCACATATGCCGTCGGTGACGAGACCAAAGCGGTCGCCGCGTTGTTCGCGCTCTGACTCAGGTCGACCAACCAGTACGGGCGTACTGACCTGCGGATTTAGGTTACTGACTGGTAGCTTCCCCGCAACCGAACATCCCACGACCTTTGCAATCTTTGCAAATCGGTCGCGCGCGTTGGCGAAAATTGGCAAGTGAAGCGGGTGGACCTGGGGTAACGCGCTGGTGCATTCTCTGGTTAGCGCGCCGGTGAAGACGCTGGCGAGTGAAGGTGAAGAAATCTAAGGAGCAGCTCAATGTCCACCGTCGGCACGCCGAAGAGCCCCGAACAAATCCAGCACGACTGGGACCACAACCCGCGCTGGAAGGGCATCACCCGCACCTACACCCCGAACGACGTCGTCGCCCTGCAGGGCCACGTCGTCGAGGAGAGCACGCTGGCCCGGCGCGGCGCCGAGGTGCTGTGGGAGCAGTTGCACGACATGGACTACGTGAACGCGCTCGGTGCGCTGACCGGCAACCAGGCGGTACAGCAGGTCCGGGCCGGGCTCAAGGCGATCTACCTGTCGGGCTGGCAGGTCGCCGGTGACGCGAATCTGTCCGGACACACCTACCCCGACCAGAGCCTCTACCCGGCCAACTCGGTGCCGCAGGTGGTGCGACGAATCAACAACGCGCTGCTGCGCGCCGACCAGATCGCCAAGGTCGAGGGCGACCGATCGGTACAGAACTGGCTCGCCCCGATCGTCGCCGACGGCGAGGCCGGCTTCGGCGGTGCGCTCAACGTCTACGAGTTGCAGAAGGCGATGATCGCCGCCGGCGTCGCCGGTTCGCACTGGGAAGACCAGCTGGCCTCGGAGAAGAAGTGCGGCCACCTGGGCGGCAAGGTGCTCATCCCGACCCAGCAGCACATCCGCACCCTGACCTCGGCCCGGCTCGCTGCCGATGTCGCCGACGTCCCGACCGTGGTGATCGCCCGCACCGACGCCGAAGCCGCCACGCTGATCACCTCCGACGTCGACGAGCGCGATCAGCCCTTCATCACCGGTGAGCGCACCAAAGAGGGCTTTTACCGGGTGCGTAGCGGCCTGGAGCCGTGCATCGCCCGCGCCAAATCCTACGCGCCGTACTCCGACCTGATCTGGATGGAGACCGGCACGCCGGACCTGGAGCTGGCCCGCAAGTTCGCCGAGGGCGTCAAGAGCGAGTTTCCCGATCAGATGCTGGCCTACAACTGCTCGCCGTCGTTCAACTGGCGCAAGCACCTCGACGACGCGACCATCGCCAAGTTCCAGAACGAGCTCGGCGCGATGGGCTTCAAGTTCCAGTTCATCACGCTGGCCGGCTTCCACGCCCTGAACTACTCGATGTTCGATCTGGCCTACGGCTACGCCCGCAACCAGATGAGCGCCTACGTCGACCTGCAGGAACGCGAGTTCGCCGCGGAGGAGCGGGGCTATACCGCCACCAGGCACCAGCGCGAGGTCGGCGCCGGGTACTTCGACCGGATCGCCACCACGGTGGACCCGACGTCGTCGACGACCGCACTTGCCGGCTCGACCGAAGAGGGTCAGTTCCACTAGGCCCAGCGCGCTAGACCCAGCGCCGAAATCCAGTCGAGATCCAGTGGCGAGCAGACGCAAATGTCCCGGACACGCCGAGGCGAAGCGAACATTTGCGTCTGCTCGCCCTGAGTAATGCTCGCCCTGAGTACTGCCGGGTGATGAGCTAGGAGAAACTGTGAGTGTGGCAGAGATCGAGCGGGTCGGCGTTGTGGGCGCCGGGCAGATGGGTGGCGGCATCGCAGAGGTGTGCGCCCGCGCGGGGGCGCATGTCCGGGTCTACGAGCCCACCGAGCAGTTGGCCGCGGCGGGCCAAGCCCGGATCACCGCGTCGCTGGATCGTGCGGCCGCCAAAGGCAAGCTGTCGGACGCCGAGCGCGACGCGGCCCTGGCGAATCTCGACGTCACCACCGACCTGACGGATCTGGCCGATCGGCAGCTGGTCATCGAGGCAATCGTCGAAGACGAGGCGGTCAAGACGAAGTTGTTCGCCGAATTGGACGCGGTGATCGCCGACCCCGCGGCGGTGCTGGCGTCGAACACCTCGAGCATCCCGATCATGAAAATCGCGGCGGCCACCCGAAACCCCGGCCGCGTGCTGGGTCTGCACTTCTTCAACCCCGTGCCGGTGCTGCCCCTGGTCGAGCTGGTTAGCACGCTCGTCACCACCGATGAGGCCGCGGCGCGCGCCGAGAAATTCGCCGGCGAGGTACTGGGCAAGCAGGTGGTTCGGTGCGCCGACCGGTCCGGGTTCGTGGTCAACGCGCTGCTGGTGCCCTACCTGCTCGCGGCGATCCGGATGGCCGAAGCGGGTGTGGCCACCGTCGAGGACATCGATACCGCGGTCGTGGCCGGACTGTCTCATCCGATGGGGCCGCTGCGGCTGTCCGACCTGATCGGGCTGGACACGCTGAAGCTGATCGCCGACAAGATGTTCGAGGAGTTCAAGGAGCCGCTTTACGGTCCGCCGCCGTTGCTGCAGCGGATGGTCGAGGCCGGACGACTCGGCAAAAAGTCCGGTACCGGGTTCTACCGGTATTAAGTCTCATCCGGGCTGGTCAGAGTGTCACTTTGGAATTGCCCGCGGTGTTAGTTAACCTCTTGTGACCAGCATGACATGCCGGTTGAGCTCGCAGCCGGGGCGCGCGGCATAGACCTGCCCACCGCCATCCGACCGCGATCCAGATCGGCGGACGAAATGGCAAGGGGTTGGCTTATGTCGAGTGTGACGCCGGAGTTGTCGCCGTACTACGAGGAATCGCAGTCGATCTACGACGTATCCAACGAGTTCTTCGCCTTGTTCCTGGGGCCCACCATGGGCTACACGTGTTCGTACTTCGAACGCGAGGATATGACGCTCGACGAGGCCCAGATCGCGAAGTTCGATCTCGCCCTCGGCAAGCTGAACCTCGAGCCGGGGATGACGCTACTGGACGTCGGGTGCGGTTGGGGTGGCGCGCTGCGTCTGGCCGTCGAGAAATACGACGTCAACGTCATCGGGATCACTCTGAGCCGGAACCAGTTCGAATACAGCAAGAACATGCTGGCCAGCTTGCCCACCACTCGCTCAGCCGAGGTCCGGCTGCAGGGCTGGGAAGAGTTCAACGAGCCGGTCGACCGCATCGTGTCAATCGGCGCATTCGAGGCCTTCAAGGCGGAGCGCTACCCGCTCTTCTTTGAACGGGCCTACCAGATTCTGCCGTCCGACGGCCGGATGCTGCTGCATACCATCCTGGCGCACACCCAGAAGTTCTTCCGGGACAATGGCATCAAGCTCACCATCAGCGATCTGAAGTTCATGCGGTTCATCGGCACCGAGATCTTCCCCGGCGGGCAGCTGCCGGCCGTCGAAGACATCGAGAAACTCGCTGCCGATTCGGGATTCACCCTGGAACGCACTCACTTACTTCGGCCCCATTACGCTCGGACCCTGGATATGTGGGCGGCCAATCTCGAGGCCAACAAAGAGGCGGCGATCGAGATCACCTCGCAAGAGGTATACGACCGCTACATGCACTACCTGACCGGTTGCGCGGACTTCTTCCGTCGCGGCATCACCAACGTCGGTCAGTTCACCCTCGTCAAAGGCTAGGCGCCAGCCATCAGGCCGATTAGGCCTGAGCCAGCCGCCTCTTTTCCGCCGCTACGTCGAAATCCGGTGGGGGCCAAGACATGTTGAGTCGTTTCATGGCTTCGATGAGCAGCTCGGTGACTGCCAGCCTGCTGTACCACTTCCGGTTGCACGGGACGATGTGCCACGGCGCATAGTCGGTTGACGTCCGGTCCAGCATGGCTTGGTACGCCAGTTGGTATTGCGGCCATTTCAACCGCTCGTCGACGTCGCCGGGATTGTATTTCCAATACTTGTCCGGACGTTCGAGGCGCTGGGCCAGCCGTCTCTTCTGCTCTTCGAGCGACACGAACATCGCCACCTTCACCAGCGTCATGCCGGCATCGACCAATTGCCGCTCGAACGCGTTGATCTCGTCGTAGCGGGGTTCCCACACCTCCGGTGGCACGAGATTGTGCACTCGGACGATCAATACGTCCTCGTAGTGGGAACGATCGAACACGCCGATGTGGCCCGCCGTGGGCAGGGCCTTGCGAATCCGCCACAAGTAGTGATGAGCGAGTTCCTCCTCCGTCGGCTTACCGAAACTCGTGTACTTGATCCCCTGTGGATTCGCCCCACCCACAACGTGTTTGACGATTCCTCCCTTCCCCGCGGTGTCCATGCCCTGCAACACCAACAGCACCGACCTGGTGTCGCCGGAACGGCTGTTGGCGTAGAGCATCTCCTGCAGCTCGGCGAACCGAATGTTGCGTTCTTCCTGCAGTGTGGGCGCATCGGCCTTATTGCCGCGGAATCCGGGAGTGGCATCGGCGTCGATGTCGGCGACCCGGTCGCCCCGGCGGAACATCAACTCGACGTGCGGTTCATGCGACCACAACGACGGCAGGTCGGAGAGCTCGCTCATGCTGCTAGTCAAGCAGCCGGGGCGGGAGCACGGGGGATGGATGGGGCATCTGGCGGAACTTCTCCAGGGAGCCGCCGACTTCCACGATCCCGCACAAGGCGCTCCACGACAGCATCGTCAGATAGTCGATCAACTCGTCGGAGGTCATTCGGGGATTGGACATCCACGAGTGCGTGGCCAGTTGGACGCCGCCGACGATCTGATAGGCCCACGGGCCGATTCCACCGGTGTCCATACCGGCCTCGACCATCCTGCGCCGGAACATCACCGCCAGCATCCGAGCGATGATCTGCTCGGAATCGGCGACCGCCTTGCTCTTGCTCGCCGAGTTGTTGGCCATCACGAACCGATAGGGCTCGGGCTCGTTGGCGACGGTCTCCACATAGACCCGGATGATTTCGCGGGTGAGGTCGTAGCCGTCCAGGTTGGACGACAGCGCGGCGGCCATGTTGGGAATCAGGGTGGTCTGGGCGAAGCGCATCATCACCGCGGTGGTGAGATCGTTCTTGTCGACGAAGTACCGGTACAGCACAGTCTTCGAAACCCCGATCTCCGCGGCAATCTCGTCCATGCTGACGTTGCTGCCGCTGCGCCGGATGGCTTCCAGGGTGCCGTCTACGAGTTCGTTACGACGCGCGACCTTGTGTTGATGCCAGCGTCGCTTTCGACCATCGGTCTTGACCGCCTCCGGCGGGGATTGATGTGCCACGTTCGCGGTATTCCATTCCCTAGTCCGTGTAGATGATAACGGCGGGCGGGGCGGGATCCGGGACGACGGGCAGGGCCGATTCCGGGGACGCGACAGTCACAGTTGCGCGCATCGCCGATGATGGAACCTGTGGCACACCGTCTTGAGGTCTCCGGCAAACGTCGCAGCTTTGCCGAGTCGCTTGCCGGGGCGGACTCGGCGGCCGATGCTGAACGCAGGCGGGGTCTGCGGCGAATGAAGGTGGTGGCGCTGAGCTTCCTGCTCGGCGCCACCGTGATTTTTCTGATCTGCTCATGGGCTCAGGCCCACGGCGCCGCGCCCTGGGTCGGCTACGTCCGCGCCGCCGCGGAGGCCGGCATGATCGGAGCGCTGGCCGACTGGTTCGCCGTAACCGCCCTGTTCAAGCACCCGCTGGGGATCCCCATCCCACACACGGCGATCATCAAGAGAAAGAAGGATCAGCTCGGCGAGGGGCTGGGCGATTTCGTCCGGGAGAACTTCATGTCCCCGGACGTGGTCGCCGCAAAGCTGCGCGACGCGCAGGTGGCCGGCCGGGCCGGCGCCTGGCTCGCTCAGCCCGCGCACGCCGAACGGGTGGCCGCGGAGGCGTCGACGGTGTTACGGGTGCTGGTGGAGATGCTGCGTGACGAGGACGTCCAGCATGTGCTGGACCGAATGATCGTCAAGCGGATCGCCGAGCCGCAGTGGGGGCCGCCCATCGGTCGGGTGCTGGCCTCATTGCTCGAGGCCGGCCGTCAGGAAGCCCTGCTCCAACTCCTCGCCGACCGCGCGTTCGAGTGGTCGCTGAATGCGGGCGAGGTCATCGAGCGGGTGATCGAACGCGATTCGCCATCGTGGTCGCCACGGTGGGTCGACAGCCTGATCGGCGACCGGATCCACCGTGAACTGATGGACTTCACCGACAAGGTCCGTCGCAACCCCGACCATGAACTGCGCCGTTCGGCCACCAGATTCCTGTTCGAGTTCGCGGCCGACCTGCAGAACGACGAGGCAACCATCCTGCGCGCGGAGAGCGTCAAGGAACAGATCATGGCCCGCGACGAGGTGACCAAGGCCGCCGAAACCGCCTGGAGTGCGGCCAAACGCATCCTGCTGGAGTCTGTCGACGATCCGAACTCCACATTGCGGGCGCGCATCGCCGATTCGGCGGTGCACATCGGGGAATCCCTACGCGACGATGCCGAACTGCGCGACAAGGTGGACAACTGGATCGTGCGGGCGGCCAAGCACCTTGCCGGCGAGTATGGGACGGAGATCACAGCGATCATCACCGAAACCATCGAGCGCTGGGATGCCCAAGAGGCGAGCCGCCGGATCGAACTTCATGTGGGTCGTGACCTGCAGTTCATCCGGATCAACGGCACCGTCGTCGGCGCCCTGGCAGGGCTGGCCATCTACACGATCGCACACCTACTGTTCTGACCTGCGCTAACTTGTGCTTGCAAAAGTTAGCACCCCGCCGTACCGTTTGAATCGTCATTGACCGGATACGCAAACGACCGGATAACCCGACGCAACGGAAGGGGTAGCGATGCCGCAGGACGAAAACCTCGCCGCCGTCGTTTCCGGCGCGGCGCAGGACATCGGAGGTTTCATCCGGAGCCAACGTGAGGCGGCGCGATTCTCCGTGCGCCAACTGGCCGAGAAGGCCGGCGTGAGCAACCCCTATCTCAGCCAGATCGAGCGGGGGTTACGGAAACCGTCGGCGGACGTGCTCAATCAGATCGCCAAGGCGCTACGGGTCTCGGCCGAGGTGCTCTACATCCGGGCCGGAATTCTCGAGCCAACCGCGACCAGCGAGGTTCGCGACGCCGTCATCACCGATACGGCGATCAACGAGCGGCAGAAGCAGGCGCTGCTCGACATCTACACGTCGTTCTGTCAACAGAACGAGGCCGCTCTTATTGGCGCTGCAGAAGCGGCAGCGGCACCGTTGAACACAGATGAGGAGCCGACGACTGAACATGTCCACGGCGGCAACCAGAGCCGTCTGCAACTGACCCAATCACTATCGAACGACCCAATCGTCCACTGAAAGGAATAACCATGGCCGAGAAGAACCAGATCGACATCGATGACCTGAAGGCCCCGCTGCTCGCCGCGGTCGGCGCCGCCGACCTGGCCCTGGAGCGGGTCAACGAGATCGTTGCGACGCTGCGTGACCGCGCTGGCGATGCCCGCAGCGATGCCGGTGCCCGTGTCGAGGAGAGCCGTGCCCGGATCAACAAGCTGCAGGAGGAGCTGCCGTCGCAGTTCGAAGACATCCGCGATCGGCTGACGTCGGAGGAGCTGCGCAAGTTCGCCGAGAGCTACGCCGAGACCGCGCAGTCGACCTACAACAAGCTGATCGAGCGGGGTGAGGCTGCACTCGAGCGTCTGCGCAACCAGCCGGCGCTCGAGGAGGCCGCGAGCCGCGTCGAGGGGTATACCGACCAGGCCGTCGAGTTGACCCAGGAAGCGCTGGGCAACGTGGCGACGCAGACCCGCGCGGTCGGTGAGCGCGCCGCCAAGCTGGTCGGCGTCGAGCTGCCCAAGAAGGCCCAGTCGGCCGCCGCGCCGGCGAAGAAGGTCGCCAAGAAGGCCACGTCGCCGAATGCTGCGGCCAAGAAGGCCCCCGCCAAGAAGGCCACTTCTTCGAGCGCTGCGGCCAAGAAGGCTCCGGCCAAGAAGGCGCCAGCCAAGAAGGTCACCCAGAAGTAGCGGTAGCAGTCGTGAGGCGCGCCCGCGCAGGGCGCGCCTCACGCCGCGAAGAAGTCGACCAGGGGACGTAACCCGCATAGGCTGTCGAGCGTGGAGCTCCAAAGCCTGGTGAGTTACGTCCTCTTCGCTTTGCAGATCGCTGTTTTGGTGGCAGCTGTCTACGCGTTCGTGCATGCGGCGATCCAGCGGCCGGACGCCTACACCGCAGCCGACAAACTGACCAAGCCGGTGTGGCTGGTGATCCTCGGCTTCGGCGTGCTGTTGGCCCTCGTGCTCGGTCCCGCGCTGGGGCCGGCGATTGCCGCCGTTGCGACTGGCGTTTATCTGGTCGACGTGCGGCCCAAGATCCTTGAGATCCAAGGGAAGTCGCGCTAGTGTGGCGGCTCCTGGCCGTTGCCGCGGCTGCGAGTGTGTTATCTGGTGTGACGGTGGCGCCCATCGCCGCGGCCACGCCCGCCGACCCGCCGCCCTATGTCGACCATGTGGCCTGGGCCAAGTGGGGTGATCTCTCCAGCCTGCGGGTGTATCCGACCGCCTCGGCGCGCGACCTGTCCGGTAGGCCGGGTACCGGTGCCCAGGCCGAACAAGCCTGGGCCGAGGTGCTCACGCTCGCGCCCGACGCGGCGATTCCCGGTATGCGGGAACAGTTCATCTGCCATTGGAAGTTCGCCGAGCTGTTCGAGCCCGGCAAGACCAGTTGGAATCTGGAGCCGTGGCGTCCGGAGGTGGGCGGTGACGAGATGGTAGCCGCCGGTTGCAACCCGGGCGGCACCGAAGAGCCCTTTTGAGGTGCTACAGGCCACCGAAGCAGGGGTCTTCGCTCTGCTTCGGGATCGACGCATTGCTGGTCGAGAACTGGCTCACCACACCGGTGTCGGTGACCTGAATGGAGTCGGCCCGGATGTTCATGGGGTAGTCCTGGGTCAGCTCCGTGGTGAAGGCGTCCAGCGCCGGCTGAACGACCTCGCGGGGGAGGGTGAAACCGAGCCCCGTCACGTTTTGCACCTCGAGCGCGATACCGCCGTCGGCGACGACGGGTCGCGCGGTGATGCTTCCCAGTGCCCCCTCGAGTTCGATCGTGCCGCTGGCCTGGTTGGTCGTCACCCCGGTCACGAAGCTTCCGATCAACGGAATCGCTTCTTGGATAGTCTGTTTGATGCCCTCAGCGGACCAGCTGATGTTGGCTACCAATGAGCCGACCGATCCACTGGAGGTGGGGGTATCGGTCAGGCGGACGTCCTTGATCACCAGGTTGAGTTTCATCCCCTGCGCTTCGCGCACCTGGTTACCCGCGGTCTCGATGTGGATGTTCGTGTAGTGGCCCGACATGTGCTGCAGCAGGAACGGCGGCATCACCCCGAACGAAGCGGTCGCATCGTCGCGTACCACGCACTGGACGACTTTGGTGACCACGGAGTCACCGCGGCTACGTGCGTACAGCTCGCCACCCAGTAGTCCGGCGAACGTCAGCGCCAGGATGATCACCACCACCAGGGCGATGGACAGCGGATCGCTGAAGAACTTCTTGAACTTCGCCTGCAACGCGGAACCCTCCTCCGGGGGGCGCTGGGTGGGCGGGGGGCCGGCGTGCTGTGGTGGCGGTGGGGCCCAGGGATCGGTCACTCCAGCGATTGTGCCCTACCGGTATGAGTGAACTCTGCTCGGTTGCTCATCACCGCCACCGTCTCGCGTGTCTTGCGGGCCGCTTCGAGGTCAATGTCGCAGACCAGTAACTGCGGGTCGGCGCCGGCCGAGACGAGAACCTCACCGACCGCAGAGGCCACCAGACTGCCACCCACGCCGGTCGGTCCGACCTTGGCGATCTCGTCGCCGGGATAGGCCTGCCCGACGGCGGCGACGACACTGGAGGTGTCGATAGCGCGAGCGCGGGCCAGCAGCGTCCACTGTTCGAGCTTGCCAGGCCCGGTTCCCCACGATGCGTGTGCGGTGATCAGTTCGGCACCGCGCTTGGCCAATTCGAGGTAGAGCTCCGGAAAGCGGATGTCGTAGCACAAGGTCAGTCCGACGGCGACCGGTCCTGAGCTGCCGCCGACGTCGATCACCACCGGTTCGCGGCCGGGCGCGACCGTCTTGGACTCGGCGAATCCGAACGCGTCGTAGAGGTAGATCTTGTCGTACCGCGCTTCCACCCCGGGGCCGGTCGCGAGCAGGGTGTTGGTGACGCGGCCGTCCCCGGATGGGACGAACATGCCCGCGACGACGACCACGCCGGTGCGGTCCGCCACTGCGCGCACCGCGGATGCCCACGGGCCGTCCAGGGGTTGGGCTACCGGTGCGAGCGGAACCCCGAAGCGGCACATGGTGGCCTCGGGGAACAGCACGAGTGACGCGCCGGCCTCGGCGGCACGCTCGGTGAAGTCCTCGACCTGGGTGAGGTTGGCGGCCGGGTCGGTGCTGCTGCGGATCTGAGCCAGGGCCACCCGCAGATCGGAGCTCATCACATCACCCTAGGAGATCGGGCACGGGCCCCGGCGGATCGGCGCGGGCGACTCGATCCGCACGGCAGGGAAACGAGCGACGGCCACGTGCAAGGGACCGAACCACCGATTTCCGATGAACGCAGGTAACTATCCGGGTCCGGTCACGGTTTCCGGGTATGGCCGATCGCGAGGTCTTCAATGACAGGATCTTCAGAGACAGGATCTTTCAGACGCACGGTGAGCCGCTGCACCTTGCGGGACAGCGCCGGCACTGCCCCATCGCACAGGTCTGCGGCCACAATGCCACAACGTTTTCGTGCACCGAGTCGATCGCGTTCGTCGATCGCCCGTGTTTAGCTATTCGCGCTGTATCTCCACTGAGGTGATGACGGACGGGGAACGCGGAGTGTTCAGAGACTTTGAAGTCACCTTGACCGCCGGAGCGCGGGATTATGTCAAGGATCATTACCGAAATGCGTCATGCATATTGGAGTATGGCTCGGGGGGTTCGACCATGTTCGCGGCAGCAGCGGGTAAGACGGTCATCACGACGGAATCGAACCCTTCCTGGCTCCTCGAGTTGATGGGGGCTTACAAGGAAAGAAAGCTCCCCGGTGACATCATTCCGATCTACGTCGATCTGGGCGAAACCAAAGAATGGGGCTTCCCCGCCGACCATTCCAAATGGGAGAATTGGCCCGATTATCCGCGGAAGGCTTGGCAATACTGCTCCGAAAACTCGATCTCGCCGGACGTCGTGTTGATAGATGGTCGCTTTAGGGTAGCCAGCTTTATCGCGAGCTGTTTGAAGACAACGACGCCGATGACGGTATTATTCGATGACTATGTCGGAAGGCCCCACTACCACGGAGTGTCGAATATCATCGGGCCGGCGCAGATCATCGACAGTCGTCTCGCCGTGTTTGAGGTCGAGCCCGGCCTGATAAGTGCCGAATATTTATACGATCATCTTCAGTACTTTCACGACCCCAAATAGGTCGTCCTCGGGAAGGTGTGAATCAGAACCGATGCACGGCATAGCGGGCCGGCCGACGGCGCGCGCTCAGCCAACCGGGGCGACGACTGTCCACGGTACCGTCAGCACACCGTCGCGAAAAATGCGGCGCGGGACGCTCATCGGAATGCCTTCTGCAACAAGGATTTCCATCATCGCACGCCAGCGCACCCGAGGACCGAAGACCCCGTGTCCTGCCACGCCGGCCCAGGCGCGGTCCGCAGCCTGGAGCAGCGCATGGATCGGCTGGCCCGGCACGTTGTGGTGGATCAGCACCTTGGGCAGTCGCTCGGCCAGGTCCGACGGCCTCTCGATGGCGAACGGGTCGCAGGCCAGGGTGAGGCTCAGCGCCGACGTTGCGTCCAGGAGCACCCAGCCGCACCGCCGGCCAAACTCGTCGCAGGTGCCGTCGATGATCACGCCGCCGGGCGCGAGTCCCCGCTGCATCGCCGTCCACGCTTCGGCGACGGCATCCTCCGGATACTGACGCAGTACGTTGAACGCTCGGACCAGCACCGGTCGCCGGTCGGCCAATTCGAAACCGCCGAGCGCGAATTCGACTCCGGGCGTGGCCGCGGCACGTCCGATCCGCACCCTCTCCGGCTCGATCTCGAGTCCTACGACGTGGATGTCGCTGCGCACCCAGCGCAGCCGCATCGCAAGCTCCAATGTGGTTACCGGCGCCGCGCCGTAGCCGAGGTCGACGACGAGCGGATCGGTGCAGGACTGCAAGGCGTTGCGCACCCGCGGTTCGTTGATCAGCCAGCGGTCGCTGCGTCGTAGCCGGTTGTGTCCGGTGGTGCCCCGGGTGACCGCGCCGAGCGGTGCCCGGGGACGCTGCGCCATGCGCACCGACTTTACGGGCCCGGCCAGCCGCTATCGTTGATCCACGCCGTGGTGAATCGCTGCTCCGCGATCAACAGGTTGACCAGCTGGCTGCCGATGAACGTTTCGATCTTGCCGCCCACCAGCGGGACCCGCACTTCGACGGTTGCCGAAAACGCCAGTCGCGAGCCCGGCCGTGCGGTGGCAGGGGTGAGTGTCGCCGCGGCGGTCAGGCCGGCCGGTGCCCCCGGGATCTTCCCGGTAACCACGGCGCTGGCGCAGCCGTCCACCATCGGGGTCCACGTCTCCTCTCGCACGAAACTCAGGTCGCCGCGGTGGAATTGGGTGACCACCCCGGGCAACCGGTGGGCGCGCAGGGTCTGGGTTGTCCTGACTTTGAAACCGCCATCCGCGCCGATCAAGAGTTCATCAAGAGTGGCGTGATCCGAGCCGGAATCGCCCAGTCGCACCAGCCAGTACTTCTCGTCGCTGAACGCCCGGTACACCGCTTCGACCGCGCTCTCGTATTCGGCGGCCATGTCGAATGAACGCGGCATAGCTGGTCAGGCTACCGTTACCGCCCGTGGCCACTTCGTCGACAGGCGGTGCGACGGTCGCGGAGGACGTACCTCTTGCGCCGTTGACCACGCTTCGCGTCGGACCGCTCGCCCGCCGGCTTGTCACGTGCACCAGCACCGATCAGGTCGTCTCCGCGGTGGGTGAATTCGGCCCCGATGCGTTGGTGTTGGCCGGCGGATCCAATGTGGTGCTCGCCGACGAACTGACCGGTCTGACAGTGGTTCGGCTGGCGAACACCGCGATCCTGGTGGAGGGCTCGACAGTGCGGGCCGAGGCCGGAGCGGTCTGGGACGACGTCGTGGCCGCCTCACTGGCCCACGGTTTGGGCGGGTTGGAATGCCTGTCCGGGATACCCGGGTCGGCGGGCGCGACGCCGGTGCAGAACGTCGGTGCGTACGGGGTCGAGGTCGCCGACATGATCCGGCGGGTCCGGCTATTGGACCGGCGCACCGGCCATGATCGCTGGGTGTCACCGAATTTTCTGCAGTTCGGTTATCGCACAAGTATTTTGAAGAATTCCACAGAATCGGTGGTATTGGAGGTCGAGTTCGCACTGGAACCCAGCGGCCGTTCCGCGCCGCTGCGGTATGCCGAACTGGCCGCCGCGCTGGACGCCGAGCCGGGGCAGTGCGCCGACCCGGCGCGGATCCGGGAAACGGTGCTGTCGCTGCGTGCCGGAAAGGGCATGGTGCTCGACGAAAACGACCGGGACACCTGGAGCGTTGGGTCGTTCTTCACCAACCCGGTGGTCACCCGGGCGGAGTTCGACCATCTCAGGGCGACCGTCGCCGGCCCGATTCCGAACTATCCGGGCGCCGACGGGGTCAAGCTGGCCGCCGGCTGGCTGGTCGAGCGGGCCGGTTTCGGCAAGGGATATCCGGGGGTGTCCGCACCTGCCCGGTTGTCCACTAAACATGCGTTGGCGCTGACCAATCGGGGCCATGCGCGGGCGGCAGACATCATCGCGCTGGCCAGGACGGTGCGAGACGGTGTCAGGTCAGAGTTCGGGATCAATCTCACACCCGAACCGGTGCTGGTCGGCTGCCAAATCTAAGTACCCTTGGTCGACGTGAACTCCGCGAACTCCGGGCCGCTGGTCACCAGACGGCGCGCGCTGGCCGCGATCGCCGTCGGGCTGGTGACCCCGGCAGCGCTGGCGGCGTGCTCGACCGGGGACGGCCGGAACGCCCAGGGCTCGGGGGGCGCCGAGGGTGTCGAGCCGGCGCTGAAATTCGAACCAGCCGACGGATCGGTCGGTGTGCTGCCGACCGCACGCATCGGCGTCGACGTGACCAACGGGTGGTTTCAGTCGATCGGCCTGACCAACGCCGACGGCAAGGTGGTCGCGGGCACCTTGAATCGTGACCGCACCGCCTTCACGGTCGCCGAACCGCTGGGCTACGGCGTTTCCTACACCTGGGACGGAACCGTCGTCGGTGCGCACGGCAAGGCCATTCCCGTTTCCGGGTCCTTCACCACCATCGAGCCGACCAGTCAGGTCAGCGGCCAGTTCCAGCTCGCCGACGGCCAGACGGTGGGCATCGCGGCACCGATCATCATGCAGTTCGACGCCGCCATCCCCGAGGGGAGCCGGGCGGCCGTGGAAAAGGCGCTGTCGGTGACGACCACCCCGCCGGTGGAGGGCAGTTGGGCATGGCTGCCCGACGAGGTCGGTGGTTCCCGGGTGCACTGGCGAACGCGGGAGTACTACCCGGCCGGCACCATCGTCCATGTGGACGCCAGGCTCTACGGGGTGCCGTTCGGCGACGGGGCGTACGGCGCCGGCGATTCGACGCTGGACTTCACCATCGGTCGACGTCAGGTGGTCAAGGCCGAGGCGTCCTCGCATCGAATCCAGGTGATCACCGACGACGGCGTCATCATGGACTTTCCCTGCAGCTACGGCGAAGGGGATCTGGATCGCAACGTGACTCGCAGCGGTATCCACGTCGTGACCGAGCGCTACGAGGACTTTTACATGACCAACCCGGCGGCCGGCTACGCCAACGTGCGGGAGCGATTCGCGGTTCGGATATCCAACAACGGCGAGTTCATCCACGCCAACCCGGCCAGTTCCGGCGCCCAGGGCAACAGCAACGTCACCAACGGCTGCATCAACCTGTCGATCGAGGACGCCGAGCAGTACTTCAACAGCGCGATCTACGGCGATCCGGTCGAGGTCACCGGCACTCGTATCGAGCTGTCCTACGCCGACGGGGACATCTGGGACTGGACGGTGGACTGGGACGACTGGAAGGCGATGTCGGCGCTATCCGAACAGCGGGGTTCGGCGCGCATTCCCAGTTCAGCACCCGCCACGCCGACGAATGCACCGCAGCCGGCCGACCGCCCCGGCCGCTGAACCCATCGACCCCTGACTCCGCTGACACTGCATCAGCGGCGGAGAAGTTCAAGTGGGCCCAAGCCGTCAGCGCAGGATCAACGCACCGGGCGCCGGTTGAAGCGGGGCGCGGCGGCCCCTCCGACCTGGTCGCGTGGCCTGATCACGATGAGATCCAGATCGACATGCGAAGGCCGGCTGGCGACGAATCCGATCACCTCGGCGATGTCCTCGGCCATAAGCGGCGTCACACCTTGATAGACCTTCTCGGCGCGTTCGGCGTCGCCGTGGAACCGGCGCAGCGAGAAGTCCGTCTTGACCATGCCCGGCGCTACCTCGGTGAGCCGTACCGGCTTTCCGAGCAGCTCGCTGCGCAGGGTGCGGTGCAGGATGCCCTGAGCGTGCTTGGCGGACGTGTAACCGCCGCCGTTGTCGTAGGTCTCGAGGGCGGCGGTCGAGGTGACGGTGACGATTAGACCGTCGCCCGAGTCGATCAGCTTGCCCAGTAGCGCCCGGGTGACGTGCAGGGTGCCCAGCACGTTGGCTTCCCACATCCAGCGCCAATGAGCGACGTCGGCATCTGCTACTGACTCCATTCCACGCGCTCCGCCGGCATTGTTGACGAGCAAGTCCACCCTGTCGAGCCGGCCGGCCAGGGCCGTGACTGCGGCGGCATCGGTGACGTCCGACACGATTGCGGTCCCGTCGATCTCCGCGGCCAAGGCCTGGATCGGACCTTCCCGGCGCGCCACGCAAACCACATGAAATCCCTGCGAGGCGAGGGTTCTTGCGGTCGCCTCACCAATTCCGGCGCTGGCACCGGTGACTACCGCTACCTTCCGGGGGTCCGAGGGAGTCGTCATCCCGTCAACAGTAGGCGGCTGCCCCGCCGCGACTTCGGCGGCGGTGTAAACATGACGGTGTGCCTGTAGCCAGCGATCAGCGCGGTCGCCCGTCCGGATCGCCCGAACTGCGGCGGGTGGCGGTGCTGTCCGTGCACACCTCTCCGCTGGCCCAGCCAGGTGCCGGCGATGCCGGCGGCATGAACGTCTACGTGCTGCAGACCGCGCTGGAGCTGGCCCGGCGTGGCGTCGACGTGGAGATCTTCACCAGGGCTACCTCTTCTGAGGACCCGCCCGTCGTTGAGGTGGCTCCTGGGGTGGTGGTGCGCAATGTGGTGGCGGGCCCGTTCGAGGGCCTGGACAAGAACGACCTGCCGACCCAGCTGTGTGCTTTCACCGCTGGCGTGCTCCGCGCGGAGGCCACCCATGAACCCGGCTACTACGACGTCGTGCACTCTCATTACTGGCTGTCCGGACAGGTCGGCTGGCTGGCCGCGGACCGCTGGGCGGTGCCGCTGGTGCACACTGCCCACACCCTGGCCGCGGTGAAGAACGCCGCGCTGGCCGACGGTGACCATCCCGAGCCACCGCTGCGATCCGTAGGCGAGCAGCAGGTGGTAGACGAGGCCGACCGGCTCGTCGTTAACACCGAACACGAAGCCGGGCAACTGGTTTCCCTGCACCGCGCCGACAGATCCCGCATCGATGTGGTGCACCCGGGCGTCGACCTGCAGAAATTCACGCCCGGCGATCGCCAGACTGCCCGCTCCGCGCTGGGTCTGGACGGGCGGGCACCGATAGTGGCGTTCGTGGGCCGGATTCAGCCGCTCAAGGCGCCTGACGTGCTGCTCCGTGCGGCGGCGCGGCTCCCCGACGTCCATGTGCTGATCACGGGCGGCCCGTCCGGCTCGAGCCCGGATCCGCGCGCTACGGGTGATCGGTCGGCGCCCGACGGTCTCGTGCACCTGGCCGCAGAATTGGGCATCACCGACCGGGTGACGTTTCTGCCGCCACAGTCCCGTGACCATCTCGCGCAGGTTTACCGGGCCGCCGACATCGTTGCGGTGCCGAGCTATTCGGAGTCCTTTGGACTGGTCGCGGTGGAGGCCCAGGCTTGCGGTACCCCGGTGGTTGCGGCCGCGGTCGGCGGATTGCCGGTGGCGGTGCGCGACGGGATGAGCGGTGCGCTGGTGGACGGACACGACATCGACGACTGGGCGAAGGCGCTCGGAGACATGTTCCGCGGCAGCCCTGCAACCATGCGGCAGCAGGCGATCGAACACGCTGCGTCGTTTTCCTGGGAGCACACCGTCGACGCGTTGCTGGACAGCTACGGGCGGGCGATCGCCGATCACCGGTTCCGTGGTCGGATTCCCTCCTCGGCCCGCCGCAGCGGACGCCGGTTTTCGATTCGCCGGGGCGTGCGGGCATGACTGAGCCCGCTTCGGACGTTCGGGCCGTCATCGAGGACACGCTGCAGGAGCACCAGCTGAACTACACCCATCACGAAGGTGCGGGTGGTGGGCCGCCCGGAATCGTCGTCGCCTTGCCGGGCGAGCGCAGGCTCACCACCAACACGATTTTGACCATCGGCGAGCATTCGGTACGCGTCGAGGCGTTCGTCTGTCGTAAGCCCGACGAGAACCAGGTGGGCGTGTATCGGTTTCTGCTCAGGCGGAACCGAAGGCTCTACGGCGTCGCGTACACCCTGGACAACACCGGCGACATCTACCTGGTCGGCCGGATGGCGCTGGCATCGGTGACGGCCGACGAGATCGACCGCATACTCGGCCAGGTTCTGGAGGCGGTCGACTCGGACTTCAATACGTTGCTGGAGTTGGGCTTTCGAACATCCATTCAGAAAGAGTGGGACTGGCGGGTTTCGCGGGGAGAATCGCTGCGGAACCTGCGGGCCTTCGAGCACCTCATCGAAGACGAGTAAGGCAGGCTCGTGAGAGAATTCGGCTCATGGGCGATACCGCGACGCTGATTCTGCTACGCCACGGCGAAAGTGAGTGGAATGCGCTCAACCAGTTCACCGGATGGGTCGACGTCGACCTGACCGACAAGGGGATGGCCGAAGCGGTCCGCGCGGGCGAGTTGATCAAGGCCCAGGACCGCCAGCCCGATGTGCTCTACACCTCGCTGCTGCGGCGTGCCATCACCACCGCCAACGTCGCGCTGGACAAGGCAGATCGGCACTGGATTCCGGTGCACCGCGACTGGCGGCTCAACGAACGGCATTACGGCGCGCTGCAGGGACTGAACAAGGCCGAGACCAAGGCCAAGTACGGCGAGGAGCAGTTCATGGCCTGGCGGCGCAGCTACGACACCCCGCCGCCGCCGATCGAGCCCGGTAGTGAGTTCAGCCAGGACGGCGACCCGCGCTACGCGAACATCGCCGGCGGGCCGCCGTTGACCGAGTGCCTCAAGGACGTCGTCGAGCGGTTCGTGCCCTACTTCACCGAGGTGATCGTCCCCGACCTGAAGGCGGGCAAGACCGTTCTGATCGCAGCACACGGCAATTCATTACGCGCGTTGGTCAAGTACCTGGACGGGATGTCCGATCAGGAGGTGGTCGGTCTGAACATCCCGACCGGCATCCCCCTGCGCTACGACCTGGACGCCGATCTCAAGCCCATTCTGCCCGGGGGGAGCTACCTCGATCCCGATGCCGCCGCGGCTGGCGCGGCGGCGGTGGCAGCCCAGGGCGCCAAGTAGTCGGCGAACACAAGCAGTCGACGAACAATGGGTGAACATCGGGGGACGGCACTTCGAACATCGTTCTCCCACGTTGTGACATGTCCCGATTTGGTCTCGCGCCGCTGGGATGACGTTCACCGAATGCGTACGATTTTCGCGTGAGTGTCGTATCGGCGCTGCTGTTCGCGGTGATCGTGGCACTGCTCGCCTTGTCGGTCGGCGTGGTGGTCGGTGCGCTGGTGGCACCCCGCCTCCACGAGCGCCGGAATCGGCGCTCCGCCCCGCCGGCGGGCATCACCGTCTCTCAGATGCTCGAACACGTGGTGGCGCAGTCACCGGTGGGAATCGTGGTGGTGGACACCTACCGGGACGTGGTCTACCGGAACCAGCGCGCCGAGGAACTGGGTCTGATCCGTGATCGGCTCCTCGATGACCGGGCGTGGCTGGCCGCCGAGCGGACGCTGACCACCGGAGAGGACGGCGAGGTGGACCTCTCCCCGCGCAAGCGAAGCCGCCCCGGCAGATCCGGGCTGTCGGTGCGCGGCCACGTGCGTCTGCTGACCGAGGACGACCGGCGTTTCGCTGTGGTGTACGTCGACGATCAGTCCGAGCACGCCCGGATGGAAGCCACCCGGCGCGATTTCGTGGCCAATGTCAGTCATGAACTCAAGACGCCGGTGGGTGCGATGGGTGTGCTTGCCGAGGCTGTCCTCGCCTCCGGCGATGATCCGGAAACGGTCCGCCATTTCGCCGAGAAGATGGTCACCGAGTCCAACCGACTGGCCGACATGGTGGGCGAACTGATCGAGCTATCCCGGTTGCAGGGAGCCGAGAGACTGCCCGACCTGGAGGCGGTCGACGTGGACGCCGTGGTCGCCGAGGCGCTCTCACGGCATAAGGTCGCGGCCGACAATGCCGACATCGCGGTCCACACCGACGCCCCCACCGGATTCCGGGTACTCGGCGACCAGCCGTTGTTGGTCACCGCGGTCGCTAATCTGGTCTCCAACGCAATTGCCTACTCGCCCAACGGATCCTCGGTGTCGATCAGTCGGCGGCGACGCGGCGACAACGTCGAGATCGCGGTCACCGACCGCGGGATCGGCATCGCGCGCGCCGACCAGGAGCGGGTCTTCGAGCGATTCTTCCGGGTCGACCAGGCGCGCTCACGGGCCACCGGCGGCACCGGACTCGGACTGGCGATCGTCAAGCACGTCGCCGCCAATCACAACGGCTCCATTCGATTGTGGAGCCAGCCCGGCACCGGATCGACGTTCACCTTGTCGATTCCGGCCTACCTGGACGCTGAGGATGACGCTGAGGATGGAGATGAATCAGATGACGATCACCAACGAGAGGACTAGAACGGCGATGACCAGTGTGCTGATCGTGGAGGACGAGGAGTCCTTGGCCGATCCCCTGGCCTTTCTCCTCCGCAAAGAGGGTTTCGAGGCGACAGTGGTGACCGACGGGCCTTCGGCCCTGGCCGAATTCGAGCGGGCCGGGGCGGACATCGTGCTCTTGGATCTGATGCTGCCCGGGATGAGCGGAACGGACGTCTGCAAACAGCTGCGGTCGCGGTCGAGTGTCCCGGTGATCATGGTGACTGCTCGCGACAGTGAGATAGACAAGGTCGTCGGGCTCGAATTGGGCGCGGACGACTACATCACCAAGCCGTACTCCGCGCGCGAATTGATCGCCCGCATCCGTGCGGTGTTGCGCCGGGGCACCGATGCCGACGACGCCGGGACGTCGGACGGCGTTCTGGAGGCTGGGCCGGTGCGGATGGATGTCGAGCGCCATGTGGTCAGCGTCAACGGGGTGTCGGTTACCCTGCCGCTCAAGGAGTTCGACCTATTGGAGTACTTGATGCGCAATAGCGGACGGGTGCTCACCCGTGGCCAGCTCATCGACCGGGTGTGGGGCGCGGACTATGTCGGCGATACCAAGACACTCGACGTCCACGTCAAGCGGTTGCGCAGCAAGATCGAGGCGGATCCGGCCAATCCGGTGCATCTGGTCACGGTGCGTGGGCTGGGCTACAAGCTCGAGGGCTGAGCCTTCTTCCGCGAGCAGACGCGAATGTCCCGCCGTCGCGGCGTGTCGCGGGCACTTTGTGTCTGTTCGGCCTAGCTATTTTTCGGCGGCGCGAGTCGCCGGATGGATCGCGATGAGCCCTAAACGGCTGCGACGCTTACACATTGCGGCCAGCTCCGAGTAGGCCTTGTCGCCCAGCAGCTCCGTCAGTTCGGCCGCGTAGGTCTGCCAGACCTGCTTGGCGCCTACATGGGCTGCCGGGTCTCCGGTGCAATACCAGTGCAGGTCGGCACCGCCTTCGCCCCAGCCGCGCCGGTCGTACTCGGTGATCGTGGTCTTCAGCACTTCGGAGCCGTCGGGCCGGGTCAACCATTCCTGGGTGCGCCGGATCGGTAACTGCCAGCAGACTTCGGGTTTGAGGGTCAGTGGTTCGACGCCGATCTTGAGCGCCTTGCTGTGCAACGCGCAGCCGATTCCACCCGGCCAGCCCGGACGATTGAGAAAAATGCAGGCGCCCTTGTACTTTCGCGTGCGCAGGTTGGGTTTGCCCTCGTAGCTGTCCATTTCGAGGTAGCCCTTCTTGCCCAGGCCCTTCTCTCGGTACTGCCAATCCTCGTCGCTGAGCAGCTTCACGGCGTCGTCGAGCTGGGCGCGGTCGTCGTCGTCGGAGAGAAATGCGCCGTGGGAACAGCATCCGTCATCCGGCCGACCCTCGACGGTGCCCTGGCAGGCCGGGGTTCCGAAGACACATGTCCAGCGGGACAGCAGCCAGGTCATATCCGCGGCGATCAGGTGCTCGGGATTGTCGGGGTCGTAGAACTCCACCCACTCGCGGGCGAAATCCAGCTCCACCTCACCGGGCGATCCACTCACGGTGATCCACCGTAGACCCATTAGGTTGGGTGGGTGCGATTAGGCGTGCTTGACGTGGGCAGCAACACCGTCCATCTGTTGGTGGTGGACGCACGTCGTGGTGGGCACCCGACACCCATGAGTTCCACCAAGGCCTCGCTGCGGCTCGCCGAGGCGATCGACAACTCGGGAAAGCTCACTCGCCGAGGTGCTGACAAGCTGGTGGACACCGTCGACGAGTTGGCCAAGATCGCTGCCAGTTCGGGATGTTCGGAGTTGATGGCCTTCGCCACCTCGGCGGTGCGAGATGCGAAGAACTCCGAGGACGTGTTGGCCCGGGTGAAGTCCGAAACCGGCGTCGCGCTTCGGGTGCTTAGCGGGGTCGACGAATCGCGGCTGACGTTCCTGGCGGTGCGGCGCTGGTACGGGTGGAGCGCCGGCCGCATCATCAACATCGACATCGGCGGCGGATCGCTGGAACTGTCCAGCGGGGTAGACGAGGAACCCGACGTCGCGTTGTCGTTGCCGCTGGGTGCGGGCCGACTGACCCGGGAGTGGCTGCCCGAGGATCCGCCCGGCCGCAGGCGGGTGGCCATGCTCCGCGACTGGCTGGCCAACGAGTTGTCCGAAGCCGGGTTGGTGATCGCCGAGGCAGGTAGCCCCGATTTGGCGGTGGCGACCTCCAAGACGTTTCGGTCGCTGGCCCGGCTGACCGGGGCGGCACCGTCGGGGGCGGGACCGCGGGTGAAGCGGACGCTGACGGCGCCGGGTCTTCGACAACTCATCAATTTCATCTCCCGTATGACCGCTTCCGACCGCGCTGAGCTGGAGGGCGTGAGCGCCGACCGGGCTCCGCAGATCGTTGCCGGCGCCCTGGTCGCGGAGGCGAGTATGAAGGCGCTCTGTATCGAGAGTGTGGACATCTGTCCCTGGGCGTTGCGCGAAGGACTGATCCTGCGGAAGCTCGACAGCGAGGCTGACGGAACGGCGCTCGTCGGCGGAGCCGACCATGGACCCCGTGGCGGAGCCGACCATGGACCCCGTGGCGGAGCCGCAGAATCTTCCTCGCGGAAGATGTCCGTACGCGATGCTGGACGGTGAAGCAACGAAGCTCAAAGGCGACAGGCGATGACTGGATCAGATGACAGCTACGACAACCCCCGGCCGATCTCGGTCGCGGAGTTGCTCGCCAAGAATGGCACGATCGGCGCGCCACCGGTCGGCGGCAGGCGTCGTCGCCGTCGACGCAACTCCGATGCCGTCACGGTCGCTGAGCTCACCGGTGAGATTCCGGTCATCCGCGTCGAGGAGCCCGATCCGTCCGCTGCGATCGGATCGGTAGTCGAGCAGTCCGAAGAGGCCGCCACCGACGCCGTCCCCGCTGCCGAGATCGAAACCGCCGAGCAGGAGACTGCCCAGCCGGCCATGGAGGACGCGGGCGACGCGAGGGACGCCCAGGACGCGGGCGACGCGGGCGACGCGGGCGACGCGGGGGAGGACACTGAGACCGGCGGCCAGGACACTGCCGAGGACACTGAGACCGGCGATCACGACACTGCCGAGCAGGAGACCGGCGAGATCGTGACCGCCGAGATCGAGACCGGCGAGATCGAGATCACCGAGCCTCAGGCCGCAGAGGAGGTGCCTGCGCGGGAAGAGGTCGTGGCAAGACCGCGTCGTTTCGGCTTCGGCCGGCTAACGGGCAAGAGGGCCCGGCCACCCGCCTATCCGGTCGTCGCTGAGGCCGGGGATGCCGAGCACATGAGCCCGGACCCGCCGGGTGTCGGAGCGGACGCCGATCTTTGCGACGTTCCGGCCGACGTGCCGCAGCCCGACGCCACGGAACCTGACGCCACAGAACCTGATGTCACAGAACCTGATGTCACGGAACCAGACGCCGCCGAACTCGAAGACGCCGAGCCCGACCTCGACGCCGAGCCCGAGGTCGACGTCGCCGAACTCGAGGTCGACATCGAACCCGAGGTCGACGTCGCCGAACTCGAGGTCGACATCGAACCCGAGGTCGACGTCGCCGAACTCGAGGACGCCGAAGCCGAGGTCGAGGTCGAGGACGCCGAACCTGAGGGCGACGAACCCGAGGTCGAATTGCCGTCCTACCTCCGCTCGACGCAGGGGCCCCTGTTCGGCGGTCAGACGGTCGCTGACGACTTGGCGCGGCGAGGCACGTTCCCGACGACAGCCGAAGACGTCGATCTCGGCGAACAGGACCAGGATCTCGACGAGAGCGAAGACGCCCGTGACCTCGAACCTCGTCGGATGGCGAGGTTCGTGCACGGCTTGTGGGTGGTCGGGCAGTGCGTCTTCTCGGTCGTCTTCGGGGCCGGTCTGTTCTTCGCGTTCGACCAGTTGTGGCGATGGAACAACATCATCGCGCTGGCTTTGTCGGTCTTGGTGATCCTGGGCCTGGTCGTCGCGGTGCGGGTGGTGCGCAAGACAGAGGACATCGGCAGCACGCTGATCGCGGTGGCGGTAGGCGCGCTGATCACCCTCGGCCCGCTGGCGTTGTTGCAGTCGGGCTGATCGGCCCAGCCCTAACCAGAAGAGGCCGGAAAAGCACCGTGCGCCCCGCCATCAAGGTCGGTCTGTCGACCGCCTCGGTTTATCCGCTGAGGACTGAGGCCGCCTTCGAGTACGCGGCCCGGCTCGGTTATGACGGGGTCGAGCTGATGGTCTGGGCAGAAACGGTGAGTCAGGACATCGCGGCCGTCGAGCAGCTCTCGAAGCGCTACCGGGTCCCCGTCCTCTCGGTGCACGCGCCCTGCCTGCTCATCTCCCAGCGGGTGTGGGGCGCCAACCCGATCCCCAAACTCGAGCGCAGCGTGCGTGCCGCTGAGCAGCTCGGGGCGCAGACGGTGGTGGTCCACCCCCCCTTTCGCTGGCAGCGCCGCTATGCCGAGGGCTTCGCCGATCAGGTGGCCGAACTCGAAGCCACCGCGGGGGTGGTGATCGCGGTGGAGAACATGTTTCCGTTCCGCGCCGACAGATTCTTCGGAGCCGGTCAGACATCGATCGAGCGGATGCGGAAGCGCGGTGGCAACCCGGGACCCGGAATCTCGGCGTTCGCGCCCTCCTACGACCCGCTGGACGGCGGCCACGCGCATTACACGCTGGATCTGTCGCACACGGCGACGGCGGGCACCGACGCGCTCGACATGGCTGCCCGGATGGGCGCCGGCCTGGTGCATCTGCACCTGTGCGACGGCAGTGGCGCGTCGACCGACGAACATCTTGTGCCGGGGCGCGGCACCCAGCCGACCGTGGAGATCTGCCAGGCCCTGGCCGCCGGGGACTTCGCCGGTCATGTGATCCTGGAGATCACCACTTCCGGCGCGCGCAGCAGCGTCGAGCGTGAGGCGCTGCTCTCGGAGTCACTGCAGTTCGCCCGGGCCCATCTGCTGCGCTGACGACCGAGGACCCCATGACGACTTCCGCCCTGTTCGCCGATGCGATGGCCCTGACCGTGGCCGGCCCCGGCGTGTACGAGGCCCTGCTGAACGAGCACTGGACCATCGGGCCCAAGGTGCACGGCGGCGCCATGCTGGCATTGTGCGCACACGCGGCCCGGCGCGAGACCGCCGACGGAACCGAGCCGATCGCGGTATCAGGGAGCTTCCTGTGGGCTCCGGATCCGGGCCCCATGCAGGTCGTCGCAAGCGTGCGCAAGCGGGGACGGCGGGTCAGCCTCGTCGACGTCGAGCTCAACCAGCGTGATCGCACCGCCGTGCGGGTCGCCGTGACGATGGGCACCCCAGAGCACCACGCGGCGCCCCTGCTCTCGGCCAATCCCGTGCCGGCCCTCATGCCGCCGGACCCGCCGCCCGGTCTGGAGCCGATCGGGCCGGGGCACCGGATGGCCGACATCGTCCACCTGGCGCAGGGCTGTGACATCAGGCCTTCGCTGACGTCCTTCACGCCGCGATCGGATGGCGGCCCGCCGGTCATCGAGTATTGGGTGCGTCCCCGGGGTATGGCCCCGGACGTGCTGTTCGCCCTGCTGTGTGGGGACATCTCGGCGCCGGTGACCTGGGGGGTGAGCAGATTCGGGTGGGCGCCCACCGTACAACTGACCGCCTATCTGCGTGCGCGGCCGGCGGACGGCTGGCTGCGGGTGATGTGTACCACGACTCAGATCGGGCAGGACTGGTTCGACGAGGACCACCTCGTGGTCGACTGCGAAGGACGCATCGTGGTTCAGAGCCGACAACTGGCGATGGTCCCTCCCGGCTGAGTCCGCTCCGACGCCGCCCGGCGTCGGGCTCGGAGGGCGTGCGATGCTCTTCGGCATGGCCAGAATCGCGATCATCGGCGGCGGGAGTATCGGCGAGGCGCTGTTGGCGGGGCTGCTCGGAGCCGGAAAGCAGGTCAAGGACCTGGTCGTGGCCGAGCGGGACGCCGCCCGCGCGAAGTACCTTTCGGAGCGATACAAGGTGCTGGTGACGACGGCCGGGGACGCCGTGGACACCGCCACCTACGTCGTCGTCGCGGTCAAGCCGACCGACGTGGGCACAGTGGTGGCCGAGATCGCCGACGCCGCCGCCAAGTTGGAGAGCAACGCGGCAGAGCAGGTGTTCGTGTCCGTCGCTGCGGGTGTCACCACTGGGTACTACGAGAACAAGCTGCCCGCCGGTTCGCCGGTGGTACGGGTCATGCCCAACGCGCCGATGCTGGTCGGCGGGGGGATCAGCGCCCTTGCGCCGGGCCGATTCGCCACCGCCGAACATCTCAAGGAGGTTTCGGCGCTCTTCGAGTCGGTCGGCTGGGTACTCACCGTGGCCGAATCTCAGCTCGACGCCGTCACCGCGGTGTCGGGGTCGGGGCCCGCGTACTTCTTCCTGATGGTCGAGGCGCTCGTCGATGCCGGTGTGGACGCGGGCCTGACCCGGGCGGTGGCCACCTCGCTGGCGGTGAAGACTATTGCCGGGTCGGCCGGGATGCTGCTGGAACGCCTCGACAACGCAGCTCCCGACGGGGATGGGGGCATGGGACTGACGGTGGATACCGCGGCGGCACAGCTGCGCGCTACTGTTACCTCACCCGGCGGCACCACCGCGGCTGGTCTGCGCGAACTCGAGCGGGGCGGTCTGCGGGCGGCGGTGGCCAACGCGGTGCAGGCCGCGAAAGAGCGCTCTGAGCAGCTCGGAACTACACGAGCGTAGTTCAAATTATTTTTGACTGATTAACCCACACCCGTCGCAGTAACCCCATCTGCCACGCTATTCTCCCAGTGGTAAGCACGGGTCCGTGCCAGCGGTGGGGAAGCCGCTGGAACTGCCCGCGCCTGACGGATTGGGTTGCGATGACGTCTATGAACGGGCCGTCGGCGCGGGATTCGGCCAGCGGCAAGCCGGCGCGTGAAGCCGGACAGACCGAGGGCCAACCGCCTCGAGCTCAATTTCTCACCGTCGCCGAGGTGGCCAGCCTGATGCGGGTGAGCAAGATGACGGTGTACCGCCTGGTGCATAACGGAGAGTTGCCGGCGGTACGGGTGGGTCGTTCGTTTCGTGTGCATGCCAAGGCGGTTCACGACATGCTCGAAAGCTCGTACTTCGACGCCGGGTAGTCGTGTTCGGCGGGGGCGCCCAGTGGCGGCAGCATCCGTTTTTCGCGAACCCGGGCCGCACCGGTAAGGTGACCGGTTGAGATCGGCCGGACCAACAGCGACACCCCGGGGTGTCCGTGGTCGTCAAGACAACTTTAGGTAGCGGAGTTCATGGGTTCTGTCATCAAGAAGCGGCGTAAGCGCATGTCCAAGAAGAAGCACCGCAAGCTGCTTCGTCGTACCCGGGTGCAGCGCAGAAAACTGGGCAAGTAGGTCCGCCGGCCAATCGCTAGGTTGTTCCGATGGGTTCGGCGGGCCGCTCGGGGGGTAACTCAGACGGCATGGATGTCGGCGCCACCTTGGACTATCCCAAGGTGGTTCTTGTCACCGGTGCGTGCCGGTTCCTGGGCGGTTACTTGGTGGCCCGCCTGGCTCAGAATCCGTTGATCAATCACGTGATCGCGGTGGATGCGATCGCGCCGAGCAAGGACCTGCTTCGCAGGATGGGTCGTGCGGAGTTCGTTCGCGCCGACATTCGCAACCCGTTCATCGCAAAGGTCATCCGCAACGGAGACGTCGACACCGTGGTGCACGCGGCCGCCGCGTCATACGCGCCCCGGTCGGGCGGTCGCGCCACGCTCAAGGAACTCAACGTGATGGGCGCCATCCAGCTGTTCGCGGCCTGCCAGAAGGCGCCCTCGGTACGCCGCGTCATTCTCAAGTCGACCTCGGAGGTGTACGGATCCAGTTCCCGTGACCCGGTGCTGTTCACCGAGAGCAGCAGCAGGCGTAGGCCGCCCGGCGAGGGTTTCGCCCGGGACAGCATCGACATCGAGGGCTACGCCCGTGGCCTGGGCCGACGCCGGCCCGATATCGCGGTGACGATCCTGCGGTTGGCCAACATGATCGGCCCGGCAATGGACACCGCACTGTCCCGCTACATCGGAGCTCCGGTGGTGCCCACGATCATCGGGCAGGACCCGCGGATCCAGCTGCTGCACGAGCAGGACGCGCTGGGCGTGCTCGAGCGTGCGACGGTCGCCGGTCGCGCGGGCACCTTCAATGTGGGGGCATCGGGCATCATCATGATGAGCCAGGCCATTCGCCGGGCCGGCCGGCTTGCCCTCCCGGTTCCCCGGTCGGCCCTGGTGGCCGTAGATTCGCTGTGGCGAGCCACTCGCAATACCGAACTGGATCGCGAGCAACTCGACTATCTGAGCTATGGCCGCGTCATGGACACGACCAGGATGCGCAGCGAACTCGGGTATGCCACCAAGTGGACGACCGCCGAGGCATTCGACGATTATGTGCGTGGGCGCGGGTTGTCTCCGATAGTCGATCCGCGCTGGATACGGTCCTTGGAGGACCGTGCGGTCGCGACAGCGCAGCGATTGGGGCGCTAGACTCCTTGACGAAGAGCACGGTGGTGAGAGGAAATGCCTGTGGCGGGTGAGCCGAGAGCGAATGTTATTCCGCTGCATTCCAATTCGGGACGCAGCGGCGCGGCGCGGCGCGCCGCGGCGCAGCGTGCCGATCGGACGCGCCGACATCCCTCGCTCTTGACCGAACCGGGCAAGCAGGCCTCCGCCGATCAGATCGCGGCGGTGGTGCGCGAAATCGATCAACGACGGGGCTTTACCGGGAACGGGACCACCGAGGAGGTGGTGCCCAACGAACTCGCCAAGCGCATCGCAGCGATCGCCGAATTCGTGCGCAAGCGGATGGTCGGGGATTACGAAGTCGACGAGTTCGGCTTCGATCCGCACCTCAATGACGCTGTTTTCCTGCCTTTGCTGAGGGTCTTCTTCAACTCGTGGTTCCGAGTGGAGGTCAGCGGCGTAGAAAATCTTCCCGACTCGGGAGCGGCGCTGGTGGTGGCAAACCACGCCGGTGTTCTTCCGTTCGACGGGCTGATGACGTCCGTTGCTGTGCGGGACAAGCATCCGGCGCACCGCGATCTGCGTCTGTTGGCCGCCGACATGGTTTTCGACATGCCGATGATCGGTCAGGCCGCCCGCAAGGCGGGCCACACCATGGCGTGTACCGATGACGCGCACCGGCTGCTGGCCGCTGGGGAGCTGACCGCCGTCTTCCCCGAGGGGTACAAGGGCTTGGGCAAGCACTTCAAGGATCGCTACAAACTCCAACGCTTCGGTCGCGGTGGCTTCGTATCGGCGGCGTTGCGGACGGGGGCGCCGATCGTGCCGTGTTCCATCGTCGGGTCCGAGGAGATCTACCCGATGGTGGCCGACCTGAAGTTGCTGGCGCGAATTCTGGGCGTGCCGTACTTCCCGATCACGCCCTTGTTCCCGTTGGCGGGTCCGCTGGGCGTCGTTCCGCTGCCGTCCAAGTGGCACATCCAGTTCGGTGAGCCCATCGACACCAGCGGCTACGAGGAGTCGGCGGCCGAGGATCCGATGGTCACCTTCGAGTTGACCGATCAGGTGCGCGAGACCATTCAGCAGACCCTGTACCAGCTGCTGGCGAATCGCCGCAATACGTTCTTCGGCTAAGCCTGAGGTTAGCCACGATGCAGCTGGCTGGCCGACCAACCGGACGTCTCGAGTCTCTAGAAACGAGACAGTTCTGCCTCAGGCCACGTTGGGGGTTTGAGTTGGTCCGCCAACGTTGCACCGGTCGAAAATGTCTTCGACGAAGGCGGCGTCACCCAGGGCCGTGTGTCGCGCATGTTTACTGGTATCGATACCCAGATGTTGCCCCAGCTGGTCCAGGCGAACGGGAAACTCGACCGGTTCGCCACGAGCACGCAGGTAGCCGGCGGCAAGTGCGCAGACATCGACCACGGTGTATAGCCAGCGAGGTTGCGGTATCCGGTGACGGCCGAAGAGAACTGCAAGACGATGACTGTCAAAGGTCACCACCGCTCCCACAACGATCGGATCGCCTCCGATGAATTCGTAAATCTCGATGGCCGCCGTGCGCTGCGGCACCAGGTCGTCACGATTCACCGGGCAGCGCCGGGTGTAGTCAGTGTGGAACGGCTCGGGCAATCGGACTGCTTTGACGGGATCATGCTCGACGAACATGTGCAGTCGACTCCGCGATCCATCGACATGGCGCCGGACTGCACCGAACTCCCAGATATCCGCATTGCGATCGAGTCCGGTGCACTCGGTGTCGAGGAAGACCACGTCTCTCATCCCGATCGCCTCGCTGCGCCAATCGCGGCCTCCGAAACGCCCGCCGTGACCGCTGTGGCGTCGATGTCGAAGGCCTTGGAGACGCCTGGTCGTGACATGATTCGCTCCCTTGCTGTGGTGTCGGATCTCTTGCGTGACGTCAGTTTCGGCCGCCGACGTGAGAGCCTGCGGAGACCCAGATGAGTGGTGTCTCATCGTGCGTGGGTGGTCAAGCGATCAGCAGGGCCGAATCGATTGCCGACAGGCCACGTGTTGCTTTGTGGAATATCGTCTGTGCGCAATCGCCCCCGTCGAACGGAGCAGCCGCCACCCCGAGGTTGGCGATGTGGATCACTCCAGCGTTGACAGGCGAGCCGCATGCGGCATTCTGCGCCCGCCAACGCCCTAGACGGGGCGGCTGTCTACCGCGCCCATCGCCGGATCTGCTGGCTCCTAGCCACTGCGTTGTCCGGCGACCATCTTCGCGATGGCTGCATCCCGCGCCGCGGCGATTTGGGCGGTGACCTCGTCGGCCTCGCCCTCGTGCTCGGCCTCGCCGAGGATCGTCACGATGCTGGTCAGCACCGGGTTGCCGTCGTCATCGGTGACCTCGCCACGAACCTCGGTGAGAATCGCGCCGTGCGATTCGATGACCGAATCCAGATAGGAGTCGAACCACAGCTTGTCGCCGGCGAGGATGGGCCGATGGAAGACCAGCTTCTGGTCGCGGTGCAGCACCCGTTCCAGGTTGATGGGTACGTCGAACTGGTTGAAGATCTCCAGCTGTACCCGGCGTCCGGCCACCGCAATGAACGTCAGGGACGCCATCAGCGCGTCGTAGCCGCACTCCGCGGCCCCGTCCTCGGTGAAGTGCGCCGGATGGTCGTCCTTGACGGCGCGGGCGAACTCGCGGATCTTCTCGCGGTCGACCTCGAAATAGTCCGGATACCGGTAGTGGGTTCCGATGATGTCTTCGGCGATACTCATGCGCGATCCGCTTCGGTCCTGGCTTAGGTGCTCTGGCGGCGCGAGCCTATCAGCGCGCAGGCATAGAACCCGCGCAGCTCACTTGCGCTTGTCGCGGTGCGATACCGCGGCTGCCAGCGCGCCGCCGGCGGCCCCCAGCGCCAGCGCCGAGGGCACGCCGATCCGGGCCGCCTTGCGGGCGGTGCGGAAGTCGCGGATCTCCCAGCCTCGCTGGCGGGCCAGATCTCGCAGATCGGCGTCGGGATTGATGGCCACCGGGGTGCCGACCAGTGACAGCATCGGCACGTCGTTGAAGCTGTCCGAGTACGCGGTGCAGCGACGCAGGTTCAGCCCCTCGCGGATGGCCAGCGAGCGGACCGCGTGCGCCTTGCCGGGGCCGTGCAGGATGTCACCGACCAGCCGGCCGGTGAACACCCCGTCGACCGATTCGGCCACCGTTCCCAGCGCTCCGGTCAGCCCCAGGCGCCTGGCGATCGTGTCCGCGAGTTCGTGGGGGGTCGCGGTGACCAGCCACACCTGCTGGCCAGCGTCGAGGTGCATCTGGGCAAGCACCCGGGTGCCCGGCCAGATCTTGTCGGCGATGATCTCGTCGTAGATCTCCTCGCCGAGCGCGACGAGCTCCGCCGTGGATCGGCCTTCGATGAAGGCCAGCGCCTTACGTCTGCCCGCCGCTACGTCGTCGCTGTTCTCTCGGCCGGTGAGCTGGAACTTCGCCTGCGCGAACACGAACCGCGCCAAATCCTTGTAGGTGAAGTACTCGCGGGCGGCCAGGCCCCGGGCGAAGTGCACCAGGGAGGAACCATGTACCAGCGTGTTGTCCACGTCGAAGAAAGCCGCCGCGGTCAGGTCGGGTGGCGGCGACGGGGCGGGTACCTGCTCCAACAGCCCGCTCGCGGCGACCTCGGCGCTGACCTCGCCCGCCAGTTGCTGCTCAGCGCTGTCAGTGTTGGAGCCGTCGGTGTTTGAGCCGCCGGCGTTGTGGTAGCCGATCTCGCCCTCTCCGGTAGCGGACACGGTGACGACTTTAGTCACCCGACGGCGATACTGGCGGGATGGACCGGCAGGTGCGATTGCTCACCCGCGAGGGGTGCCCGATGTGTCTGGCCGCGTCGCGGCAACTGACCGAGCTGGCCGCCGAGCTGGGCTTCGATCTGACGGTGACCGACGTCGACGCGGCCGCGGCCGCGGGCCACACCGCCTTGCGCGCCGAGTTCGGCGACCGGCTTCCAGTGGTGCTGCTCGATGATGTCGAGCACAGCTACTGGGAGGTGGACGAAGTCAGGCTGCGAGCCGATCTGCGGCGGTAATTTGGGCAGCTGCGCCCCGGGTCGTGCCCTGGTGGAATACAGTTCGGCGAACGGCTTTGCGCAAATTTGGTGGCCCGGCCGCCGACGACTAACGTGGAAAAACGTGGTGAGGGAGCCATGAGCATCTTGCTTTTCGGGGTTTCGCACCGCAGCGCGCCGGTGTCCGTCCTGGAACAACTGAGCACCGACGAGTCCGATCAGGCCAAGATCGTCGACCAGGTGCTCGAATCCTCGCTGGTGACCGAGGCAATGGTGCTGTCCACCTGTAACCGCGTCGAGGTGTACGCGGTTGTCGACGCGTTCCACGGCGGGCTTTCCGCCATCGGGCAGGTGCTCTCCGAGCACAGTGGGATGCCACTGCACGATCTGACCCAATACGCCTACGTCCGCTATGCCGAGGCGGCCGTGGAGCATCTCTTCGCCGTCACCAGTGGGCTGGACTCCGCGGTCATCGGTGAACAGCAGGTCCTCGGCCAGGTGAGACGGGCCTATGCGGCCGCCGAGGCCAACCGCACCGTGGGCCGCACCCTGCATGAGCTGTCACAGCGGGCGCTTTCGGTGGGCAAGCGGGTGCACGCCGAGACCGGGATTGACGCCGCGGGCGCCTCGGTGGTGTCGGTGGCGCTGCAGACGGCCGAGAAGAAGCTGGGATCGCTGGCCGGCCGGACCGCGGTGGTGGTCGGCGCCGGTTCGATGGGCGCCCTGGCGACCAAACACCTCGGGCGTGCCGGCGTCGGGCGGGTGGACGTGATCAACCGCTCGCTGCCGCGTGCGCGCCGGCTGGCCGACAACAGCTGTGAACTGGGGCTCGCCTCGGCCGCCCATTCCCTCGACGACATCGCCTCGGTACTCGTCGACGCGGACGTCGTCGTCACCTGTACCGGCGCGGTTCGGCCGGTGGTCTCGCTGGCCGACGTGCACCGCGCGCTGTCGTCTCGCGAGCAGTCGGCCCCCGCCGCCGAATGCGGGCGTCCGCTGGTGATCTGCGATCTCGGGATGCCGCGCGACGTCGATCCCGCGATCGCCGGCCTGCCCGGCGTATTCGTGATCGACATGGACCGCATCCAGCGCGAGCCCGCCGCCCGCGCCGCCGCCTCCGACGCCGAGGCCGCTCGCGGGATCGTCGCCGCGGAGGTGGCCCACTACCTAGCCGGACAGCGGATGGCCGAGGTGACCCCGACCGTCACCGCGTTGCGTCGGCGAGCGGCAAGCGTCGTCGAGGCCGAGCTGCTCAGGCTGGACAACCGGTTGCCCGGTCTGGACTCCACGCACCGCGACGAGGTGGCCAGAACCGTGCGCCGGGTGGTGGACAAGCTTCTGCACGCGCCGACCGTGCGGGTGAAGCAACTGGCCAGCTCGCCCGGCGGTGACAGCTACGCCGAGGCATTGCGCGAGTTGTTCGAACTGGACCAGCAAGCCGTCGACGCCCTGGCCGCCGGCGAGTTGCCCCTGGCTCCTGCTGTAACCGAATTCGATTCCGCAACAAACGATTTCGAAAAGACTGAATAGCACCGTCCCGCGAAACCGCGGGAGTGCCCCCAGCTCCATGAAAGCCGTCATGTGATCCGAATAGGGACCCGGGGGAGCCTGCTGGCGACCACCCAGGCCGGCGCGGTCAGGGATGCCCTGATCGACCGTGGCCATTCCGTCGAGCTGGTCATCGTGTCGACGGCGGGCGATCGTTCCCAGGCTCCGATCGCCGACATAGGGGTCGGGGTGTTCACCGCGGCGCTGCGGGAGGCTATCGCAGACGGCGATGTCGATATGGCCGTGCATTCCTACAAGGACCTGCCCACCGCGAACGACGCCCGGTTCGTGATCGCGGCGATCCCGCCGCGCGCCGACGCCCGGGACGCCTTGGTGGCTCGGGACGGGCTGGTGCTCGGAGAGTTGCCGCCCGGATCGATGATCGGGACTTCGTCGCCGCGGCGGGCCGCACAGCTTAGAGCACTGGGTCTCGGTTTGGAAATTCGCCCCCTAAGAGGCAACCTAGATACCAGGTTGAACAGGGTAAGCAACGGTGATCTCGACGCCGTGGTCGTGGCCCGGGCGGGATTGGCCCGCATCGGTCGCCTCGACGCCGTCACCGAGACGCTGGAGCCGGTACAGATGTTGCCGGCGCCGGCTCAGGGGGCACTGGCAGTCGAGTGCCGCGCCGGTGACACGGCACTCGCGGAACTGTTGGCGGAGTTGGACGACGCCGACACCCGAGCCGCGGTCACCGCGGAGCGCGCCCTGCTCGCCGAACTGGAGGCGGGGTGTTCCGCACCGGTGGGCGCGATCGCAGAGGTGGTCGAGTCGATCGATGAGGACGGCCGAGTCTTCGAAGAGCTGTCGCTGCGCGGCTGCGTGGCGACGCTGGACGGATCCGATGTGATCCGTGCGTCCGGTATCGGGGCACCCGGTCGGGCACGAGAGCTTGGGCTCTCGGTGGCCGCAGAGTTGTTCGAACTGGGGGCACGCGATCTGTTGGACGAACGCGGGAGAGATAGATGACTCGCCAGATGAGCCTGAGAGGGCGCAAAGGCAAGCCCGGTCGCATCACGTTCGTCGGCTCCGGGCCCGGGGATCCGGGCCTGTTGACGACCCGTGCCCGCACCGTGCTGGCCAACGCCGCTCTGGTATTCACCGACCCCGACGTGCCCGCCGCGGTACTCGAGCTGGTGGGATGCGAGCTGCCGCCGCCTTCCGGTCCGCTGCCTCCCGGGGCAGATCAGGCGTCCGTCGCAGGGGCGGACGGCCCGGACTCGGCTATCCCGGGCGGTCCCGACGTACGGCCGGCCCTCGGCGATCCCACCGACGTGGCCAAGACGCTGGCCGCCGAGGCCCGTACCGGAGTCGACGTGGTGCGGCTGGTTGCCGGTGATCCGTTGTCGGTCGATGCGGTGATCACTGAGGTCAACGCGCTGGCCCGGACACAGCTGAGCTTCGAGATCGTTCCCGGACTACCCGACACCACGGCAGTTCCCACCTACGCCGGTTTGCCGCTGGGCTCGGCGCACACGGTGGCCGATGTACGCGGCGACGTCGACTGGGCGGCGCTGGCCGCCGCGCCGGGACCGCTGATTCTGCACGCGACCGCATCCCATCTGCCCGACGCGGCTCGCATTCTCATCGAGTACGGGCTGGCCGAGAACACGCCGGCGGTGGTGACGGCCAACGGCACCACATGTCAACAGCGTTCGGTCGAGACCACCCTGGCCGGCCTGCTGGACAAGGCGACCCTGACCGCCGCCGGACCCGATGGCGTGCCGACCGTGAGCGCGGTCGGGCCTGCGCCCGCGGACGCCGGAACCCTGGTCGTGACCATCGGCCGCACCGTCGCCAACCGGGCAAAGCTGAACTGGTGGGAGAGCCGGGCCCTCTACGGCTGGACCGTGCTGGTGCCGCGCACCAAGGATCAGGCCGGCGAGATGAGCGACCGGTTGATCGGCCACGGCGCGATGCCCATTGAGGTGCCCACGATCGCGGTGGAACCACCGCGCAGCCCGGCCCAGATGGAGCGGGCCGTTAAGGGCCTGGTGGACGGCCGTTTCCAATGGGTGGTGTTCACCTCCGCCAACGCCGTCCGCGCGGTGTGGGAGAAATTCAACGAATTCGGCCTGGATGCCCGCGCCTTCTCCGGCGTCAAGATCGCCTGCGTGGGCCAGGCCACCGCCGACCGGGTACGGGCCTTCGGTATCAATCCGGAGCTGGTTCCCGCTGGTGAGCAGAGTTCGCTTGGCCTGCTCGACGAGTTCCCGCCCTATGACGACATTTTCGATCCGGTCAACCGGGTGCTGCTGCCGCGGGCCGACATCGCCACCGAGACGCTGGCCGAGGGTCTGCGCGAACGTGGTTGGGAGATCGAGGATGTCACTGCGTACCGGACGGTGCGGGCTGCGCCCCCGCCAGCACACACCCGGGAGATGATCAAGACCGGCGGGTTCGACGCGGTGTGCTTTACCTCCAGCTCGACGGTGCGAAACCTGGTCGGCATCGCGGGCAAGCCGCACGCCCGCACTATCGTGGCATGTATCGGGCCCAAGACCGCGGAAACCGCAGCGGAATTCGGCCTTCGGGTAGACGTACAACCGGAGGTGGCCGCGGTGGGGCCACTGGTGGAGGCATTGGCCGAGCACGCCGCCCGACTGCGCGCTGAGGGCGCATTGCCACCGCCGCGAAAGAAGAGCCGTCGCCGGTAGCTGAAAGGGACGGCAGCACATGCCTTTTCCGACCGATCGCCCCCGACGGCTGCGGTCAACCCCGGCCATGCGCCGACTTGTCGCGCAAACCTCGCTGGAGGCAAGACATTTGGTCCTGCCGCTGTTCGTCGCGGACGGGATTTCAGAGCCACGGCCGATAGCTGCTATGCCCGGGGTGGTGCAGCACACCCGGGAATCGCTTCGCGTGGCGGCCGCCGAGGCGGTGAAAGCCGGTGTGGGCGGCTTGATGTTGTTCGGGGTTCCGCGCGACGAACACAGGGACCCGCTGGGCACCGCCGGTACCGACCCGGACGGCATCCTCAACATCGCGTTGCGGGATCTGGCCACCGACCTCGGCGATGACACGGTGCTGATGGCCGACACCTGTCTGGATGAATTCACCGACCACGGTCACTGCGGAGTGCTGGACGACCGAGGCCGTGTCGACAACGACGCTACCAACAAGCGCTATGCTGAACTCGCTGTGGCACAAGCCAAATCGGGGGCACACGTCGTCGCGCCGAGCGGGATGATGGATGGCCAGGTCGCCGCGATCAGAGAGAGTCTGGACGCCGCCGGATATTTCGATACCGCGATTCTGGCCTATGCGGCGAAGTTCGCGTCGGGCTTCTACGGCCCGTTTCGGTTCGCGGTGTCCTCCAGTCTGGAAGGCGACCGACGCACTTACCAGCAGGAGTCCGGCAACGCGCGAGAGGCGCTGCGCGAGGTGGAACTCGACATCGAGGAGGGCGCCGACATCGTGATGATCAAACCGGCGATGGCCTACCTCGACGTGGTGCGCGCCGCCGCCGACATCGCCCCGGTTCCGGTTGCCGCCTATCAGGTGTCGGGCGAGTATTCGATGATCGCGGCGGCTGCGGCCCGCGGGTGGATCGACCTGCGCACCGTGGTCCTTGAGACGCTGACCGGGATACGGCGCGCCGGTGCCGACATCGTGCTGAGCTACTGGGCGGCCGATGTTGCCCGCTGGTTGTCGTGATAACCCCCAAGGCGACACGGCCGGTCGACCTCGACACCGGGTTCTGGTTGTGGATGGCTGCTCTCCCGCTGATGGTCGTCGGCTACGTCATCGACATGCTCACCGCCGAGCGCGGCCTGCCGGCGCCGGTGCTGGTGCTCAACGTGGTCTTCCTGGTGGTTCTGGTGGCCGTGGTGGTGACGTTCCTGATCCTGATGCGGCAGGGCTACCGGTGGACCCGCACCTGTCTGACCGGCGGTGCGATCGCGGCGGTCGCCTTCACCGTGTCCAGCCTGTTCACCATCGAGCGGCCAACCGGCGCGGCGGTCGGCTTCGCCGTCAGCGCCATCTTCGGATCGGTGTTGATCGCCGGCGGAGTCTTCCTACTGCATCGCCGCGACGTCAACGACTTCTTCACCGGCGACCCACCAGTCGGATCAAGCGGCTAACAGTACGACGCCCGCCGCGATCAGCGCGACCAGCTTGACCAGCTCGAGCCCGACATAGAGGAGGTGGACCCTGGATCGCTTGTGACTCGCGGCCTCCGGGTCGGCCAGCACGGCATCTGAGCGGCGGGCCAACAGCGGCCGAACCACACCCAACTGCACCAGCAGCGCGACGACCGCCACCGCAATCGCGGCGTTCGCGCCCGGCGGCAACGAGCCCAGCAGGGCCGCGGCGACGATGAGTACCGCCAGGAGGGTCTCGATGGTGTTGAGGGCGCGGAATACCAGCCGTCCTATCCCCAGGCCGATCGGCAGCGTCACCCCGGGTGCGCGGAACTTCAGCGGCGCCTCGACGAAGGAGATCGCCAGCACCATCCCGACCCAGGTGAACAGCGCCGCGACCGCTACCGCGGCCGCGGCGGTCATCGGAACCCGGCTTTCGACGTTGTATCGAGCAGGGACGTCACAGCGACCGAGGGTACTCCGGGATGTGCCACCCGTTGATCCTCCAACATTGAGCCGCCTCGGTGCGGTATGACAGAGAGCATGCCGCAAGTCCCGGAATACCCGGTGCTCCGGGAAGCGGTGGCGCTGGCCTGCCGAGCACCGTCGGTGCACAACAGTCAGCCCTGGAAGTGGGTTTCCGACGGTTCGGTCCTGCACTTGTTCGCCGACCGTGATCGCCTGGTTCCCGTGATCGACCGCGCCGGCCGGGAGATGATCCTCAGTTGCGGGGCGGTACTCGATCATCTGCGGGTTGCGATATCCGCCGCGGGCTGGGACACCCAGGTGACCTGCTTTCCCGACCGCACCGACGCCGACCACGTCGCCGTGGTCGAATTCAGTCCGTCCGCCGGCCTCGACACCACCCAGTGCCGCCGCGCCGAAGCGATTCCACGGCGTCGTACCGACCGGCTACCGCTGGCCGCGCCGCATGACTGGCCCGCGCTGGAGGCGACGCTGCGCGCCGTGGTCGAAGGGGACGCGGTGATGTTGGCGGTGGTGGCCGACGACGACCGCGCACAGTTGGCCGCAGCCTCCCGGCTCACCGAGAGTATCCGCCGCCAAGATCCCACCTATCAGTCGGAATTACGCTGGTGGACATCGCCATTCGAGCTGGAACAGGGTATCCCCGCGAGCGCTCGGGTTTCCGTGTCGGAGGCCGACCGGGTAGATGTCGCACGATCGTTCCCGACCACCGGTTACGGCGCGCGCCGCGCTCGGTTGGGGCCCGATCACGCCAAGATCGTCGTGCTGTCGACTGCCTCGGACTCCAGGTCTGAAGTCCTGCGCTGCGGCGAGGTGCTGTCCACCGTATTGCTCGACTGTGCTGTGGCCGGATCGGCGACCTGCGCGCTGACCCATCTGACCGAGATCGCACCCAGTCGCAGGTTGATCAGCCAGCTGACCGGCCAGCCCGGCCTGGCGCAGGTGCTGATCAGGGTCGGGCAGGCATTGCCCGAGGGTGAACATCCACCGGCGACGCCCCGGCGGCCCGCGGCCGAGGTGCTTTCGGTCCGGCGCTGATCACCGGTTCCGGCGTGGGGGCCGGCGCAACCGAGAATCTGTCCACCGTTCTCGGATTGGTTACGCTGACCCGACCATGTCTCCCCCAGCGCCCAACTCAGCGCCGACCCCACCCACGCGGCCCGTTCTGGTCGACGTCGCCTTCTGGTGCATCCTCGGCGGCGCGGTGCTCATGATCGTGGGTGGGTTGATGGCCGCCACCGCTACCTTCGAGGCCGCCCGCTCCTCGATCGGGTCCACGGTGTCCGACGATCAGCTGCGCAGCTTCCTCACCGTGTATCGGTCCAGCGGGCTGGTTTCGGTGGCGGCTGCGGCAGCCCTCGCTTTCCTCGCAGGCCGGGCCCGGCGGGGCGACGCCCGGTTTCGCCTCGCCACGCTGGGGCTCTCGTTCGCGGCGGTGGTCGTCGTGGGGCTGCTGGCGGCAGGTATCGGTGTCGCCCAGCCGTTCGTCCTGCTGTCGCTGCTACCCATTCTGGTCGGAGCCATCCTGTTCGCCGTTCCCTCGGTGCGCATCTGGTACGAGAGCGGTCGACCTGAGCCGGGGGCTGCCCGGTGACCGAGGACAAGGGGACTGCCGGAACCGCCCCGGCGGCCGAGGTGCTCTATGCCGAGCCGGGCGCCAGCTGGATTTGGCTGCTGGCGGGTCCGGCGGCGGGAGTCGCGATGGCGATGATCCAGCTGTCGGCCGGCTACGGCGTCCAGTGGTTCATTCCGGGTCTTTTCTTCTTCCTGGTCTCCGGGTTCCTGGCGATACAGATCAAAGCCGCCCGGATTCACACGTCGGTCGAGTTGACCGCCGACTGGCTGCGGCAGGGCGCCGAAACCATCCGGACCGACGAGATCGTCCGGATCTATCCGCAAGCAACCCGCCGGGAGGAGCACAAGTGGCAGTCCGCGCGGGCACTCGGTGAGCTGAGCAGGGTGCCGCGCGGCCGGACCGGCATCGGGATGCGACTGACCAACGACCGCACGGCGCAGGCGTGGGCGCGAAAACACCAGAAGTTGCGCGCCGCGCTGGTCAACCTTGTCGAGGAGCGCATCCCCCCGGAGTCGGCGCGGTGAAGTCACCGCGGGCTGTCATCGAACTGCTCCTTGCCGGGTGTGCTGCCGTCGCCTGCGTGCTGAGCTGGCTCGCCGCCGGTTCGGAGGTCACCGTGGCCCCGGTACTCGAGGGTGAGCCGATGACGACCTCGATGGTTTACCACCCGCCGCTGCTCACGCTGTCGCTGCTGCTCGCAACTTTGGCCGGGGTGTTGATCGTCCTGGGCGTCAGTCGCATATGCAAGCAACGAGGAATAGCGACATACAGGGCTAGCAGGGCCAAACACGGGGATGTCGGCGGACATTCGGCCAAAACCGGATGAACCCGCCATGGATTCAATCCGAACTGGCGGATCGGTGAATTTGGTGAATCTCCTTAGGGCTGGCGTGAGGCGACCGGTCGCTGCAGCTGGCCGCAAGCGGTTCGGCCTCGAAAAGGCAGCTGGGCATAGCAGTGGGTGGCCAACACAGTCCATGACCGGTTGCGCGCACATCGTTCGGAGATCGATGCGATGCGCGAGGGTGAAGGTTGGCGATCAGACGGAGGTCGGCCGGGCTCACCTTAGTCTTGATCTTGGCCCAGCGGATCGGCGGCCACTTGTAGATGCCGTCCGTTCTTGCTCGGTCATCCGGAAAGCAACGTTGACTTGCCACTGGACGGGATCCGAATGATCGCCACTGTCAGGGAGTTCCGGTCCTTCGACCGCGCTGCTCAGTTACTGATGGTCAACCAGTTCGGTATCAACGTCGGCTTCTACATGCTGATGCCCTACTTTGCCGGGTATCTGACGGGGCCGCTTGGCCTGGCCGCGTGGGCTGTGGGCCTGATTCTCGGTGTGCGGAACTTCTCTCGCCAAGGCTTGTTTCTTATCGGCGGCACTCTGGCGGACCGGTGGGGCTGTAAACCACTCATCGTCGTTGGATGCATGCTCCGGACAGGAGGATTCTTGATCCTGGCCGTGGCCGATTCCCTGCCCGCGCTTCTGACCGCCTCAGCCGCAATTGGATTCGCCGGGGCACTGTTTAGTCCGGCAGTGCGCGCTTACCTGGCTGCTGACGCCGGCGAGCGGCGCGTTGACGCTTCGCGATGTTCAACGTGTTTTACCAGGCAGGGATCTTGTGTGGTCCGGTCGCCGGGTTGGCGTTGGCTGCTTTCAGTTTCCGGAGTACCTGTGCTGTGGCGGCAGCGGTGTTCGCGGCGCTTGCCATCGCCCAACTGCTCGTGTTACCGACCGACGGATACATCGCGAAGGATGGGGGCCGACCGATTCTTGCTCAATGGAGATCGGTGATGTGCAACCGTGCTTTCGTTTTGTTTGCGGTCGCCATGATCGGCTTCTATGTGCTAACTTTTCAGTTCTACCTGGCGTTACCATTGCAGGCAGGAATACTTACTGACACCCGGCAATCCGAAACCGCTTTAGTGACAGTCATGTTCGTGATCTCCGCAGCGATCACAATCCTTGGACAGGTCCATCTCACTCGCTGGCTATCCCGCCGTTTCGGTGCTGGTCGTAGCCTGATAGCGGGAATGGGCCTCACAGCAGGCGCCTTCCTGCTGCCGATGATGTCGCCGACTGAAACCCCAACGGCAATAGTTGCGTTGCTGGGTTCAGCTGCTCTGCTGGCCATCGGCACCATCGCCATCTATCCGTTCGAGATGGACATTATCGTCGGCCTGTCGGGTAACCGGCTGGTCGCTACGCATTTCGGGCTGTACAACACCATCGTCGGGGTTGGAATCCTGGCCGGAAACCTCGCTACAGGAGCCATCTTTGGATACGCCCACCAACACCATCTGCCAGAACTCCTGTGGGGACTGCTGGCCGTCCTGGGGCTGGCATGCACAGTAGCTTTGGCGGCACTACACCGCACTGGACTGCTCAACTCGGCCTCAGCACAAGCTTGAGCCTCAGCCGCGGCGAGTCCACGCGCCCGCCACGCACCAATCGGCATCAGCGATGTGTGAATCACGCGACTGGGCTTAAGGTTTGGCTCCAATTCCAAAGAGTGGGCCCATAAAATGGCGCAGCGGCAGACTACGGTGCCACGATCGACCGCGATCGACTTTCTCTATTTGTCTGAAGCAGACATGTTGCTGGCGGGTGTCACCGACATGGCGGCATGTATTGCGACGATGGCCGAGATGCTCAAGTTGATCCATGCTGGTGACTACCGCATGGCAGGTTCCAACGGTCACTCCCACGGCGCCCGGATGACGTTTCCCGCGGAATCCTCATTCCCAACAATGCCAAAGCCGACTGCCGACCGGCGCTTCGTGGCCATGCCTGCCTACCTTGGTGGCTCCTTCGGCACAACCGGCATGAAGTGGTATGGGTCCAATATCGCCAACCGCGAGAAGGGCCTTCCGCGATCGATTCTCATGTTCATGCTGAACGACACCGACACCGGCGCCCCTCTTTCGCTCATGTCCGCAAACCTCCTTTCGGCATACCGGACCGGTGGCGTCCCCGGAGTCGGTGCCCGCCACCTTGCCAGAGCCGACTCCAGGGTTGTCGGCATCCTTGGTCCTGGCGTCATAGCCAGAACCGCACTCGCTGCCTTCGCGGTGGCCTGCCCCGGGATCGATACTGTCAAGATCAAGGCCCGAGGTAGAAGAAGCCTCGATGACTTCCAGTGTTTTGTCCGTAGGGAACTTCCGCAGATCACGACCGTCACGGTGGTCGACACCGTCGAGGACGTGGTCCGGGATTCGGACATCGTGACGTACTGCGCGTCGGGAGCGATCGGCGATACCAGTGCTTATCCAATAGTCAAGCGTGAATGGGTCTCGCCTGGAACGTTTCTGGTGATGCCCGCACCTTGCGATATCGATGAAGGGATGCAGCTTGCGGACGTGCGCAAGATAGTCGACTGCAGCGGCCTGTACGAGGCGTGGGCAGCAGAGCTGCCGAAGCCTACCCACCGTTACTGCTCGATCCTTGGTTGCAAGTTCATGGACATGATCGAAGCTGGGACGATGATGCGTGAGCAACTCGAGGAGATCAGCCGGATCGTGGCGGGCGAAGCACCTGGCCGATGTCATTCCGATGAGATCATCCTGATGTCCGTCGGCGGCATGCCGGTGGAGGACGTGGCCTGGGGAACTGTTATTCACCGCAGGGCGCAGGCTCAGGGCATCGGTGTATCCCTCAACCTGTGGGACAGCCCAGCCATGCGTTAGTCGCCGAGGCGAACCGAAATCGGCCGAGGCGTGGCCTAAGAAAGAAACCCGGCGGTGATCGAATGAGGTGATTCACCAGTTGGTACAAAGTGCAAAATCTGTAACACTGTTTCTTATGACCGAGTTGGCCCACCGCGCCGAACATCTTGATGACGCCCTGCCACTCGGTCCGGGATCGCTGGTCTGGCGATACTTCGGAGACAACCGGATGTACCTGATCGGCCCACGGCCCGCCGTGTTGCAGAATATGCTCGCCGAATTGGGGCAGGGAGTCTTCGATCATTCGACCTTCTTCGCCGACACCGCTGAGCGGCTCAGACGGACCATCCCGCCGATCTTCAATACCGTCTACGGGAGCGAGGACGATAACGCGGGCTTGACGGTCCGCGACTTCCATCACCACGTCAAGGGCATCATGCCCGGCCCCGAAGGCGTGGCGGGGGCCCGCTATCACGCCCTGGACCCGGACACCTACTTCTGGGCGCACGCGACCTTCGTCGAGCAGATTCTGTATTTCGCCGACACCTTCGTGACCCGGTTGACCGACGCCCAGAAGGAACAGATCTACCTCGAGTCCAAGACCTGGTATCGCCGCTACGGCGTCAGCGAGCGCCCGATGCCGGCCAGCTATGCCGACTTCGTCCGGTACTGGGACACAGTGATGGGTGAAGTCGTCGTCGCGCACCCGTCGGCACGGTATGGCGTCGGATACGTGACCAAGGGATTCCCCAAGCCCAGCGCTGTCCATCCACTGGTGTGGCGACTCGTCGCGCCGATGTTCAACCCGCTGGCAGCGTTTCTGACCACCGGCGGTCTGCCGCCCCGGGCCCGGGACTTGCTAGAACTGCCCTGGACGGACCGGCAGGAGCGCAGCTATCAACGGTTCGCAGCGCTGTGCCGGTCGCGACCGGTGAACTGGGTTTGGGATCGCCTGCCGATGCGGGTGTGCTACAGTCGCCACGCGGTCAAGGGCTATGCCCGATCCTGAACTGGCCACCGAGCAGATCCTGGACGCCGCGGTTGTCGAGTTCGAGCGGCGCGGTTACCGCCGAGTCGCCCTCGACGACGTCGCCCGGCGCGCCGGGGTCAGCCGAACCACCATCTACCGGCGTTTTGCCAACAAGGACGAACTTGTCGGCGCCGTCATCGAACGGGAGAACGTCAACCTCTTCGCCGAGATCGCGACCGAGCTGAAAGAGGCAGGCCCGCAGTCGAATTACTACGTCGAAGCGTTCACGTCCTCGATTCTGAGATTTCGCCGGCATCGGGTGCTGCATCAGATGATCACCGACGATCCGGGCCTGATCCTCGATCTGGCGGCACGTCATCACCGGGCGGCGATCGCGCGGATCGGCGAAGCCCTGCGGGTCATCTTTCCGGCCGGTTTCGCCGATCGCGTCGGCTCCGAGGCGATCGACGAACTAGCCGACTGCATCCTGCGCTACGCGGCGATGGCGCTGCTGCTACCCAGCGCGCAGCCGTTGCAGAGCGCGGAGGACATCCGGGCCTTCGCGCGGCGGCACTTTCTGCCCAGCCTGCCGGCGGCATTGCGGATGACACCGGCGTGACGTGGGGTTTCGCCGATACCGCATTCGGGGAACCCGCAACCTATGGACCAACACCAAGAAACCCAGGCAGATGGTGGAAGCGGGCCCGGCGGTGAGAAGCCTGATGTCACCGATCAGCACCGGGAATCGGCCCGCCAGATGACGAGGGAATATGTCGAGGACCGCCCCACCACGACGCTTCCGGGCAGTGGCGGCACGGTATCCGGGACGGCGGTCAGCGATTGGGTAGACGAAAAGGACAAAGGCCACGTCGAGACCTCGGTCGAGGAGGGCGACGTGCAATACCGAAAGACCGAGGAGTTCCACGACAAGATCGACGGATGAGTCGACGAGTTCGGCAGGGGTCGCGGGCGGTTGCCCGCATGCATAGGCTGACGTGTCGTGACACCCCTCGGCGACGAGACCCGCGCCCTCTCGTCTGAGGATCACTCGCCAGCCGCGCTGCCCCTGGTTCCGAAGAATCCGCTGCCCTATCAGCAGCTGGTGAAAATGGTCCGGGCGCTGGACACCGGCCAGGAAGTGATCCGTGCAGCCGGTGGCCCCGTCACCCGGGTGCAGATCGGTCCGAAGGGGCTGTTCCCGTCGCTGGTTGCGGTCTTTTCCGCGGATGGCATCCGAGATGTCCTGGGTCGCAACGATGCGTTCGCCGAGCGGTGCATTGTCCACAACGAAGTTCGTCAGATCGCCGGAGACAGCTTGTTCGTGCTGCCCAACGAGCCGTGGCGGCCGCGCAAACGCGCACTGCAGCCAGTGTTCACCCGGCAGAACGTCCGGACTTTCGGCGGCCACATGTCTCGCGCGGCGCAGCGCTTCGTCGACACCTGGTCGACCCGCCACCGCCTCGACCCTGACGCCGACTGCTATCTCGACCTCGATGTCGAGTGCCGCCGCATCACCATGCAGTCGCTGGGGCGTTCGGTGCTCGGCGTTGATCTCAATGAACGCGCGGGCGTGATCGCCGACCACATGCACGTTGCGTCGTCCTACACGGCCGACCGAGCGCTGCGGCCCATCCGGGCGCCCCACTGGTTGCCGACCCCGGCCCGCAACCGCGCCCGCGCAGCGGTCTCGGCGATGCGGCAGGTCACCGTCGACATCTTGGCGGCGTGCCGGGCCGACCCCACCCGGGACGCACCGTTGGTGCACGCCCTGGCAGCGGCCACCGACCCGGACACCGGGCAGCCGCTCTCCGACCAGGACATCTGCAATGACCTGCTCATTTTCATGCTCGCCGGGCACGATACGACCGCCACCGCGCTCACCTACGCACTGTGGGTGCTGGGGCGCCATCCTGACGCGCAGGAGCGGGTCGCCGCCGAGGCCGCTCGGCTAGGCGACCGCGAGCTGACACCTGATGATGTGCCGCGCCTGCAGTACACCGTGCAGGTGCTCAACGAGGCGTTGCGACTCTGCCCACCGGCAGCCGGGGTCGGCCGGGTCGCAGTGCGGGACATCGCGGTGGGCGGCTACCGGGTTCCAGCGGGCAGCCTGCTGGCCATCGGGATCTATGCCCTGCACCGGGATCCGGCGATCTGGCCCGATCCGTCCAGGTTCGACCCGGACCGGTTCAGTCCGGCAAACTGCGCCCGCCGCGACCGCTGGCACTTCCTCCCGTTCGCCGGCGGCGCGCGGTCATGCATTGGCGAGCACTTCGCCCGGCTTGAGGTCACCCTTGCCCTGGCGACGATCGTGCGCTCGCTGCAGATCCGTTCGGTCGATGCCGACTTCGCCGTCGATGTACCGTTCACCACGATCGCCAGCGGCCCGATCCGGGTCCACCTGGCGCGGCGTCGCGTCAACTTCGCGTGATTTCGGCGTGCGCGTCGTCGCTCACGTCAGCGGCGTCAACCACGCCGAAATCGCCGTCAGCCGCGCCGCAGCAGCACCGCGGACTCGAACGGCAGCACGGCGAAGAGCCAGCGCGTCAACCCGGTCACCGACGACGCCGCGTCGGCCTTGGACATCACCTGCGGGTCGGTGACCCGGAATGACTTGCCGTAACGGCTCATCGTGCCGCCCCCCGCGGCGGTGAGGTTCTTCAGCCAGTCCCGGTCGGGGCCATAGGTGAGCAGGATCGCTACCCCGTCGTGTCCGTCGATCCTGGCGCTGAACACCGTCAGCGGTGTCCGGTAGGGCTTGCCGGATCTGCGACCGACGTGCTCGAGGATGCCCATCGTGGGAGCCCACCCCGCCCACAGCCGTTGGATCGGGTTGGTGACGTGACGGTTGAATCGGGCCAGCCATTGCGGGAGTTGCATGACTGCCATCACACTCTCTGGTATGGCCTATCTCAAGCCCCCCTGGTTTGTCGCGAAAGTGTTCAACAAGTTCGCGATGGCCACCGGTGTCGGCAACAGCGAGACGCTGACCGTGACGAGGCGCGGCAGCGGGCAACCGCAGCGCATCCCGGTCGTCGTGCCGGAGGTGGGCGGAATCAAATACCTGGTGTCCACCCGGGGCGAATCCGAGTGGGTGAAGAACGTCCGCGCCGACCCGCGGGTCACCCTCGGTTCCACCTCCTACCTGGCCACCGAGATTCCGGTACAGGACAGGGCTCCGATCCTGACCGTCTACAAGCCCAAGGCGGGCCGCGTCGTCGAGGGCTACTGGCGCAAGTTGCCAGATGATGCCGATCACCCGGTATTCGCGCTGACACCGGCCGGATAGCCGGCGCACCCTCTAGCCGACGCGGACCGCGCGACTGGAACACTGGTCGTCATGAGCAGTACCGACTTGTCCGCGAAGCTCTTCGCCGACGCGTGCTCGGTGATCCCCGGTGGGGTGAACTCTCCGGTGCGCGCGTTCTCCTCGGTCGGTGGCACGCCACGGTTCATCACCTCGGCCGAGGGCTGCTGGCTGACCGACGCCGACGGCAACCGTTATGTCGACCTGGTGTGCTCCTGGGGCCCGATGATCTTGGGTCACGCCCATCCCGCGGTCGTCGAGGCGGTACAGCGGGCAGCCGTCGACGGCCTGTCGTTCGGTGCGCCCACCCCGTCGGAGTCCGACCTGGCCCGCGAGATCATCGGACGGGTACCCCCGGTCGAGCTGCTACGGCTGGTGAACTCGGGCACCGAAGCCACCATGAGCGCGATCCGGCTGGCCCGCGGATTCACCGGCCGGGCCAAGATCGTCAAGTTCGCGGGCTGCTACCACGGTCACAGCGATGCGCTGCTCGCTGATGCCGGTTCGGGTGTGGCCACGTTGGGTTTACCGTCCTCGCCGGGGGTCACTGGGGCCGCCGCGGCCGACACAATCGTGCTGCCGTACAACAACATTGCTGCTCTTGAGGACGTTTTCACACACTTCGGCGACGAAATCGCTTGCGTCATAACCGAAGCGAGTCCGGGAAACATGGGGACCGTGCCGCCGCAGCCCGGCTTCAACTCCGCCCTGCGCCGGATCACGGCAGCACATGGAGCGTTGCTGATCGTCGATGAGGTGATGACCGGTTTCCGGGTGAGCCCATCGGGCTGGTACGGGCTGGATCCGGTGGACGCCGACCTTTTCACCTTCGGCAAGGTGATGAGCGGCGGGCTGCCCGCGGCCGCATTCGGAGGTACTGCCGAGGTGATGGGCCGACTGGCGCCACTGGGACCGGTCTATCAGGCCGGCACTCTGTCCGGGAACCCGGTTGCGGTGGCCGCTGGGCTGGCCACACTGCGCGCCGCCGACGACGCGGTGTATGCCGCACTGGACACCAACGCGGATCGGTTGGTTGGCTTGATCGGTGACGCGCTCAACGCTGCCGGTGTTGCGCACCGGATTTCCCGGGCGGGCAATATGTTCAGCGTGTTCTTCGGTGAACGGCCGGTCACCGACTTCGCCTCGGCGCGGGAGACCGAGACGTGGCGATTCCCGGCGTTCTTCCACGGTCTGCTTGACGCGGGGGTATATCCGCCGCCGAGCGCCTACGAAACCTGGTTCGTCTCGGCCGCTCTGGATGACGATGCGTTCGACCGCATCGCTGCGGCGTTGCCCGCCGCAGCGGGTGCCGCCGCGCGAGCTTCGGAGCCGGCATGACCGACGCGAAGCTGCCGACTGTGGTGCACGTGATGCGCCACGGTGAGGTGCACAACCCCGACAAGATCCTTTACGGTCGCCTGCCCGACTACCATCTGTCCGACCGGGGCCGGGCGCAGGCGCGGGCGGTAGCCGACTGGCTGGCTCACCGAAAAATCACCCATGTGGTCGCCTCGCCGTTGGAGCGGGCTCAGGAGACCGCCGAGCCCATCGCGGCCCGGCACGGTCTGCCGATCAATATCGACGATGAGCTTATCGAGTCGGCGAATATCTTTGAGGGACAGCGTGTATCGCCCGGTGACGGCGCGCTTCGCAATCCTCGAAACTGGTGGTACCTGCGCAACCATCGCATCCCCACCTGGGGTGAGCCCTATAAAGAGATCGCCGCCCGGATGACCCGCGCGCTGGGGCGGGCCCGGGCGGATGCCGCCGGTCACGAAGCAGTGTGCGTAAGCCATCAGCTACCCGTCGAGACGCTGCGCCGATCGATGACTAACAAGCCCTTGCACCACTTCCCGACCAAGCGGATGTGCGGTCTCGCCTCGGTCACTTCGTTCTACTTCCACGACGACGAATGTGTCGGCTGGGGGTACGCGGAGTTGGCCGGACAGTGACGCTGCCGACGGCTGTGGGGCGAGCGTTGCTGGGGGTGCTGGGACTGGCGGTGCTGGCCCTCAGTGGATGCTCGACGGGCAGTGACGCGGTGGCCCAGGGCGGCACCTTCGAGTTCGTCGCCCCCGGCGGTAAGACCGATATCTTCTACGATCCGCCGGGCGACCGCGGCCGGCCGGGCCCCATTGCCGGTCCGGACCTGATGGACACCGAAAAGACGGTTTCGCTGGAGGACTTCGCCGGTAAGGTCGTGGTGGTCAACGTGTGGGGACAGTGGTGTGCCCCGTGCCGCACCGAGATCACGCAATTGCAGAAGGTTTACCAGGCCACCCGGGACCGGGGAGTCGCCTTTCTGGGTATTGACGTGCGGGACAACAACATCGATGCGGCACGGGACTTCATCGTCGACCGCGGGGTGACGTTCCCATCGATCTACGATCCGGCGATGCGGACCATGATCGCCTTCGGGGGCCGCTATCCGACCACCGTCATCCCGTCGACGATCGTTCTGGACCGCGAGCACCGGGTCGCGGCGGTGTTCCTGCGGGAACTTCTTGCCGAGGATCTGCAACCGTTGGTCGAGCGGCTGGCGGCGGAGCCCGCGCCGAAATGAGCATCGGAGAGCTGACGGCCAGCGGTCCGCTGCTGTTGGCCTTGTCGGTCAGCGCGATTGCGGGGGTGGTGTCGTTCGCCTCCCCATGTGTGATTCCGCTGGTTCCCGGTTACCTGTCGTATCTCGCAGCGGTTGTCGGGGTCGACGGCGATCCTGCGTCGGGCGCCACCGGGTCGGCCGTTGTCGCGTTACGCGGCGCCCGGCTGCGGGTGGCGGGCGCGGCGGCGCTGTTCGTCGCAGGATTCACGGCGGTGTTCCTCTTGGGCACCGTCGCCGTACTGGGTATGACGACGGTTCTGATCACCAATCAGCTTGTGTTGCAGCGCATCGGTGGCGTAATCACGGTCCTGATGGGACTGGTCTTCATCGGCCTGGTGCCGGTGCTGCAGCGGGACACCCGTTTCGCCCCGCGGCAGCTGACCACGCTGGGAGGTGCTCCATTGCTGGGTGCGGTGTTCGCCTTGGGATGGACACCCTGCCTGGGGCCGACGCTGACCGGCGTGATCGCGGTCGCCTCGGCGACCGAGGGCAGCAACGTCGGACGCGGCGTGCTGCTCGTGGTCGCCTACTGCCTCGGGCTGGGAATACCGTTCGTGCTGCTGGCGTTTGGCTCGGCCTTTGCGGTGGCCGGGCTGGGCTGGCTGCGTCGACACACCCGCACCATTCAGATTTTAGGCGGGGTAATGCTGATACTGGTGGGAATGGCGCTGGTCACCGGGCTGTGGAACGACTTCATCTGGTGGGTTCGCGATGCCTTCGTCAGCGACGTGCGGTTACCCATCTGATGCGCGCCTCGTCGTCGCCGGGTCCCTCCTCAGGCGGGCCTCCCTCCTCAGGCAGGCGTCCCTCCTCAGGCAGGCGTCCCTCCTCAGGCGGGCGAGCAGACACAAATGGGCGCGGACACGCCGTTAATCGGGGACATTTGCGTCTGCTGGCGATGATTCGGAACACGTGGCGGACCTTGACGTCAATGGGCACCGCGCTGGTGTTGCTGTTCCTGCTTGCGCTCGCGGCGATACCCGGAGCCCTGCTGCCGCAGCGGAACCTCAACGAGGCCAAGGTGGCCGAGTACATCGCCGCACACCCGACCATCGGACCATGGCTGGACCGGGTGCAGGCGTTCGACGTCTTCTCCAGTTTCTGGTTCACCGCGATCTACGTGCTGCTGTTCGTCTCGCTGGTGGGATGTCTTACACCGCGCCTACTCGAGCATTTCCGCAGCCTGCGTGCAGCGCCGGTGGCTGCCCCGCGCAACCTGGGCCGGCTGCCCAAACACCACACGGCTGAGGTGCCCAGCGGAGAAATCAGCAGCCTCGCCGCAGCCTGCAACGGGGGCCTGCAACGTTGGCGCCGGGTTACCCGGCACCCCGACGGGACGGAAACGACCGAGATATCCGCGGAGAAGGGCTATCTGCGCGAGTTCGGAAATATCGTCTTCCACTTCTCGCTGCTCGGTCTGTTGGTCGCGATCGCGGCCGGAAAAATGTTCAGCTATGAGGGCAACGTCATCGTCATCGCGGACGGAGGGCCCGGATTCTGCTCGGCCTCGCCTGCAGCGTTCGACTCCTTCAGGGCGGGCCATACCGTCGACGGCACGTCGCTGTACCCAATGTGCATCCGAGTCAACGACTTCCAAGCCAGGTATCTGCCCAACGGGCAAGCGGTGTCGTTCCAGGCCGACATCGACTATCAGGCCGGTGACGGCCTGGCCTCCGGGGATTGGAAACCGTATCTGCTCAAGGTCAACGAGCCGTTGCGGGTCGGGGGCGACCGGGTTTACCTGCAGGGCCACGGCTATGCCCCGACGTTCACGGTGACTTTCCCGGATGGCCAGACCCGTACCCAAACCCTGCAGTGGCGGCCAGACGACCAGATCACGCTGCTTTCCTCGGGCGCGATGCGATTCGATCCACCCGGCGGTACCTACTCCGAGGAGCGCGATCGCCGGCGAAACCAGATCGCGATTCAAGGTTTGTTCGCCCCCACCGGGCAGCTCGACGGAACGCTCCTGTCGTCAAGCTTTCCGGCCCTGAACGATCCGGCGGTCGCCATTGACGTCTACCGGGGTGATACCGGCCTGGACACAGGCCGGCCGCAGTCGCTGTTCTCCCTCGACCCCCGGATGATCGACCAGGGACGACTGGCGAAGGTCGCACGGGTCAACCTGCAGGCAGGCGAGGAGGTCCGGCTAGCTGATGGCACGATCGTCCGGTTCGACGGCGCCGAGCCCTTCGTGAACCTGCAGGTGTCGCACGACCCGGCGCAGGTCTGGGTGCTGGTCTTCGCGATGACGATGATGGGCGGGCTTTTGGTGTCGCTGATCGTGCGGCGGCGCCGGGTCTGGGTGCGGTTGTCACCCGGTCCCGCGGGTACGGTGAGAGTCGAGTTCGGCGGATTGGCCCGCACCGACAATTCGGGCTGGGGTGAAGAGTTCGAGCGACTGACTACGCGGTTACTCGCCGGAGGCAAGACAGTCGGCTCCACCTCGGGTGGCGAGGGAAAACAGAAGGCGGATCGGGCATGAACACCATCGACATCGGGTTGGCTCGCTATTCCGACTGGGCGTTCACCTCGTCGGTGCTACTGCTGGTGGTCGCGCTGCTGTTACTTGCCGTCGAGTTGGCCTACACCCGCAGCCGCAAGGTCGAAACCCGCGAGACCGTCGCCGCTTCGGCGGCGCTGCCGGGCCGTGTCGGGGTGGCCGCCGACAGCGCGATCCCGGGCGTCGTCCGCGGCGATTCCCAGCGCCCCGTCGACCAGCGCATCGGAGCGGCCGGCCTCGCTCTGGTGTACGTCGGCATCGCGTTACTACTCGCATGCATTGTGCTGCGCGGCTTGTCCACCTCACGGGTCCCGTGGGGCAACATGTACGAATTCATCAACCTGACCTGCTTTTGCGGGCTGGTGGCTGCCGCGGTGGTCCTGCGTCGCCCGCAGAACCGATCGCTGTGGGTATTCGTGCTCGTCCCGGTGCTGATCCTGCTCACCGTCTCGGGTCGCTGGCTGTATTCGCACGCGGCGCCGGTGATGCCGGCTCTGCAGTCCTACTGGCTGCCGATCCACGTTTCGGTCGTCAGTCTGGGGTCCGGCGTTTTCCTGGTGGCTGGTGTGGCGAGCGTCCTGTTCTTGCTGAAAACCTCCCGAGCCGCCGACCCAGGCCGAGGCGACTTCCTGGCCCGCCTGGTACGCAAGCTTCCCGACGCACAGGTTTTGGATAGGATCGCTTACCGCACAACAATTTTCGCTTTCCCGGTGTTCGGTTTCGGGGTCATCTTCGGTGCCATCTGGGCCGAGGAAGCGTGGGGCCGGTATTGGGGCTGGGACCCGAAGGAGACGGTGTCTTTCATCGCGTGGGTGATCTACGCCGCTTATCTACACGCCCGGTCCACCGCGGGCTGGCGGGACCGGAGAGCAGCATGGATCAACGTCGCCGGTTTCGTCGCCATGGTGTTCAATCTGTTCTTCATCAATTTGGTGACCGTGGGACTGCACTCCTACGCCGGCGTCGGCTGACCGGGTGACGGGAGGCGTTCGCCTGGCTCCGAGCGAGCTCGGCTCCGCTGAGGTAGAAGCGTTCTTTGGGTCAGCGAGTCAGCGACGCGGCAGCGCTCGCTCGGCGGGCCGGTCGCCGGGTAATCGGCGCGTCGTCAGGACCGCGGCTGGTCGTCTCGCGGATTGATTTTTCGTAGGAAATCCGGATCGTCGTCAGGTCCGATCACCCGGGTGCGCGGCCGATTCGCGGCCATCCGGCTGACGCGCCAGCCAACGTAGACCAGTGCGGCCAAGACGACAATCAGGAGCAAATACGCCACTCGAAACCTCCTTCCTGTCAATATACGCGCCCTGGGTAGGCTCTGGCCGTGACTGAAAGACGGCCCCGTTCCCGACTGCTGCTCGACGTGCTCGGCTACGTCGCGGCCCGACTGCTGCTCGTCGCAGTTGTCACGGCGGTGATCTTGGGCGTCGGGCATGTGTTTGGAATTCGCGAGTTTCCGGTGGTGGTGGCATTACTGTTCGCCATCGTGATAGCGCTGCCGTTGGGCATCTGGTTGTTCGCCCCGCTCCGGCGGAGGGCCACCGAGGGAATCGCCCTGCTCGACGAGCGCAGGCGCCGCGACCGCGAGCAACTGCAGGCCAAGCTGCGCGGCGACAACCCAGCCGAATAGACGGGATTTTGGCGTGCGCGCCGTCGCTCAGCGGCGGCGAACACGCTGAAGTCGCGCCCCGCCCGCCGATTCAGCCCCAGGCCAGCGCTGCGGCCACTGCCAGCGCCCACACCAGCATCGCCAGCCCGGTATCACGCAGCACCGGGATCAGGTCCTTGCCACCCATCCCGCCACGCACCGGCTTGACCGCCCGCGCGGCCAGTGGCAGCGCCACCAGCCCTACGGCACACCACGGCGTCGCAACCACCATCAGTGCCGCCGTCATCCCGAACGCGACAACGACCAACACCTGGAACAGCAACCGTGTCCGGGCATCGCCGAACCGCACCGCCAGGGTGACCTTTCCGGCCCTGGTGTCGGTGGGGATGTCGCGCAGATTATTGGCCACCAGTACCGCCGAGGACAGACATCCGATCGCGACCGCAAGCGCGAACCCCACCAGGTCCACCCGAAGCGCCTGGGTGTACTGGGTACCCAGCACGGCGACCAGACCGAAGAAGACGAAGACCGCGACCTCGCCCAAACCCGAATACCCGTACGGTCTCGAGCCGCCGGTGTAGAGCCAGGCCGCCGCAATGCACGCACCCCCTACTGCGATCAGCCAAGGGGCGCTGAACCAGGCCAGCGCCAAGCCGGCGACCGCCGCCAGGGTCAGGCTCGCCACCGCCGCGGTCAACACCGAGCGCGGCGTCGCGAGCTTCGAGCCGACCAGTCGCAATGGCCCGGAGCGCACGTCGTCGGTGCCGCGAATGCCGTCGGAGTAGTCGTTGGCGTAATTGACCCCGATGATCATCGCCAGCGAGACCAGCAGTGCCAGCGCTGCCTTCCACCACGATGCGGCGCCCAGCCAGGCCGCCGCACCCGTTCCCGCGACCACCGGAGCGACGGCGTTGGGCATCGTCCGGGGTCGTGCGCCCTCGATCCACTGGGCGAAACTGGCCATGGGGGTCAGTCTCGCATGCGACCGCGGGCGCTGACCGTGGCAGACTGGGCGAATGGACGACCATCTGAGCAAGGCCGAGATCCGCAAGGATGCCGTACAGGAGATCGTCGGGTCCGGCGCGTCGACGGTCGGTGAGGTGGTTTCGATCATCACCGGGGCGGTCCGGGATGTCGCGAATGCTATCGGGGGACTGGCCACCGATGTCTTCGAGATTCGCGACGCCGCTAGGCAGGCGGCGCGCCGACTCGAAGACGAGCCGGACAAAGGGTAATTCGGCGTGCTCGCAGTCATCGGGGGTAGTGGCTTCTACTCCTTCTTCGGTCCAGATGCGCGCGAGGTCAGCCCGGATACGCCGTACGGACCGCCGAGCGCGCCGATCACCGTCGGGACCGTCGGTGACCACGACGTGGCGTTCCTGCCCAGACATGGTGTGAACCATCAGTTTTCGCCACACACGGTGCCCTACCGGGCCAATATGTGGGCACTGCGTTCGCTGGGTGTGCGACGCATCTTCGGGCCCTGCGCCGTCGGGAGTCTGGACCCGCAACTAGGCCCCGGAGCCATGGTGGTACCCGATCAGCTCGTCGACCGGACCACTGGACGGCCCGACACCTACTTCGACTCGGGCGGCGTTCACGTCGGTTTCGCCGACCCGTATTGCCCGTCGCTGCGGGCGGCGGTGACCGGTCTTCCGGGTGTGATCGACGGCGGCACGATGGTGGTGATACAGGGGCCCCGGTTCGCGACGCGGGCGGAGAGCCGATGGTATGCGAGCCAAGGATTCCGGCTGATCAACATGACCGGTTATCCCGAGACCGTGCTGGCGCGTGAGCTCGAGATGTGCTATCTGGCAGTCGCTTTGGTTACTGATCTGGACGCGGGAATCGAGGCCGGACAGGGGGTGCGGGCCGTCGACGTGTTCGCCGAGTTCGAGCGAAATCTGGTCCCGTTCAAGCGACTGCTGCATGAGGCCATCGAAGGCGCGGCGACCACGTCGGGCACTTCGGCGTGCACGCACTGCCAAGCGCACGAAGGTGTGAGCTTGCCGTTCGAGCTGCCGTGAGGGTGCTGCTGACCGGCGCGGCCGGATTCATCGGCACTCACGTCCGCACTCGGCTGACCGCCGCCGGGCACGAGGTCGTCGCGGTGGACGCGATGCTGGCCGCTGCGCACGGAGCCGATGCCGAAACGCCAGTGGATGTGCAGTTGATCGACGTCCGAGACACGGCGGCAGTCGCGGAAGTACTCGTCGGGGTGGACGTGGTATGCCACCAGGCGGCGATGGTGGGGGCCGGGGTGGACGCCGCCGATAGCCCGATCTACGCATCCCACAACGACTTCGGCACTGCAGTGTTGCTGGCGGGCATGTTCGCCACGGGCTGCCGGAGACTGGTACTCGCATCCTCGATGGTGGTCTACGGTCAGGGTCGTTACGCCTGCCCCGAGCACGGTGCGGTCGACCCGTTGCCGCGGCGGCGCGACGACCTCGACAGCGGAATGTTCGACCACCGCTGCCCGATCGGTGGTGAGGGGGTGCGCTGGGAGTTGGTCACCGAACACGCGCCACTGCGGCCGCGAAGCCTTTACGCCGCCAGCAAGGCCGCGCAGGAGCACTACTCGCTCGCGTGGAGCGAGGCGGTCGGCGGCGCGGTGACGGCATTGCGCTACCACAATGTCTACGGCCCGGGAATGCCGCGCGACACGCCCTACTCGGGGGTTGCGGCGATCTTCCGCTCTTCACTGGAATCAGGTTGTGCGCCAAGAGTGTTCGAGGACGGCCAGCAGATGCGCGATTTCGTTCACGTCGATGACATCGCGGCGGCGAATCTGGCGGCCGTCGAGGCCTGCGATGCGGGCTTCGACGCATTCAACGTCTGTTCGGGCCGCCCGGTCTCGATCCTGGACGTGGCTGCCGCACTGTGCCTAGCTCGCGGCGACCTCTCGCCGGTGCTCACCGGCCAGTACCGAAGCGGGGACGTCCGTCACATCGTCGCCGACCCGGAAAAGGCCGCCCGGGTCCTGGGGTTTCGGGCCGCCGTCGACCCGGTCGAGGGGCTGCGCGAGTTTGCCACTGCGCCGCTACGAGGGTCCTGATACCAACTTGACACCCGTCAGGTGATACTGGTCCGATGACGTCAGCATTGTGCGAGCAGTTCGGCATCGACTTTCCGCTGTTCGCCTTCAGTCACTGCCGTGACGTGGTGGCCGCGGTGAGCAACGCCGGCGGGTTCGGCGTCTTGGGTGCGACGGCCTACACGCCCGCGCAGCTGGACCGGGAACTGTCCTGGATCGACGACGCGGTCAACGGGCGACCTTACGGGGTGGACCTGATCGTTCCCGCCAAGTTCGAGGGCAAAGGGGAGAGGCTCTCCGGCGCCGATCTGGCCGAGCGGATACCGCAGGCTTACCGGGATCTGGTCGACGAGTTGCTGGCAGCCCACGGTATCGAACCCGAGCAACAGCGGCGACTCGGCGGCGCTTCACTGTCCGGCAATACTGGCCGCGAGCTGCTCGACGTGGCCTTGACCCACCCGGTCAAACTGATTGCCAACGCGCTGGGGGTTCCGCCGGACTACATGATCGAGGCCGGCAAAGAGCGCGGTATCCCGGTGGCTGCACTGGTCGGAGCCAAGGAGCACGCGGTCAAGCAGGTCGCCGCCGGGGTCGACCTGATCGTGGCGCAGGGCACCGAGGCCGGCGGGCACTGCGGCGAGGTCAGCACGCTGGTGGTGGTCCCCGAGGTACTCGAGGCGGTGGCGGCCGCCGGCAGCACGGTTCCGGTGCTTGCCGCGGGCGGGATCGTGACCGGCCGGCAGATGGCCGGCATGGTGGCGATCGGGGCGTCGGGCGCGTGGACCGGTTCGGTGTGGTTGACCACCGAAGAGGCCGAGACCGCGCCGCACACGGTCGCCAAGATGCTGGCCGCCAGCTCGCGGGATACCGTCCGCTCGGCGGGTCGCACGGGTAAGCCCTCTCGGCAACTCGTTTCCGATTGGACCAATGCCTGGGCACCCACCGCAGGCGGACACCAGCCGCTGCCGCTGCCGCTGCAGTCGATGTTGTGCGAGCCGGTGATCCGCCGCATCGATGTCCTTGCCTCGCAGGGACATCAGGGGGCGCAGGCCTTGGCGACCTATTTCGTCGGACAGGGCGTGGGGTTGATGAACAAGGTGAAACCCGCGCGCGAGGTGGTGCGGGAGTTCATCGAGGACTACCTGGCTGCGGCGGAGCGGCTGAACAACTCGCTGCCCGGCTGAGCGGCGCTGCCGGTCGCGAGATATCACTGTGGGCTGCGAAATTCGCCCGGAAGCAACCCGGATTGATATCTCGGTGACAGGAACTCAGTCGGCAGCCAGTGGCAACCGGACCTCGAAACGCGCGCCGGTGGCAAGGTTGTGCGCTGACAACGTGCCGCGGTGGGCCTGAACCAGGCCGGCAGCGATCGCGAGCCCGAGGCCGGACCCGCTCGGTAGCGACGAATCATCGCGTGGCACACGGCTGTTGGAGCCGCGGTAGGCAACGTCGAAGACCCTGGGCAGGTCGGCCTCGTCGATGCCGACGCCGGTGTCGTCGACGCGGGCCCAGGCACTGTTCTCGTCGGCACCCAGCGCCAGCTCGACACTACCCCCGACTGGCGTGTGTGCGATGGCGTTGGCCACCAGGTTCGACAGCACCCGCACCAGGGCGCGGTCACTGCCGACCACCCGAACCGGCTGCTCGGGCAGATCGGCCCGCAGCTGAACCCCGGCTCGTTCGGCCGCGATCCGGTGCGCCGCGAGCACGTCATCGACTACTTCGTCGAGCGCCACCTTCTCGAACGACGGGGTCAAAGCGCCGGCGTTGATCTTCGACATTTCGAACAGGTCGTCGACCATCTCGGACAGCCGAATCGACTCCTGCTCGATGTGTTTGGCGTGAACCCGCACCTCGTCCTCGGCGACGACACCGTCGGCGATAGCCTCCGACACGGCCCGGATGCCGGCCAGCGGGGTTCGCAGATCGTGGCTGACGAACGCGACCAGTCGGCGGCGGGACTGTTCGGCGGCGCGCTCGGAGTCGCGGATCTCGGCCTCCCAGACGGTGCGCCGGGCCTGGTAGCGGCCCAGCATGACGGCCGCCGGGATCGTCACTATCGCCACGATCACCAATACGACCGCGGTCTGCTCGAAAGTCTCAGTAACCATGAACCCGCTGGCGCCCAGCACGCCGGTGAACGTGGCAAGCACCGGGATCAGCACCAGGGCCACCATGCTCACCGCCAGCGACCACGACCGTGCCAGCCGGATTACCAAGGCACCCGCCAGGACCACCGGCATCGAGCAGGCCAGCGCCCAGCCGACTATCTCCCAGAAGTCAGTCGTGGGCATCCGAAGTCCCAGAGGCCCACAGGTAGCCGCGGCCCCACACCGTCTGAATCCGATGCCGTTCGCCGAGCTTCGAGCGCAGCCGCTTGACATGCACCGTCACCGTGGACAGATCGCCGAAATCCCAGTGCCAGACCTGCCGCAGCAGATCCTCCCGGGTAAAAACGGTGTCGGTGTGGGTGAGGAAGAACAGCAGCAGGTCGAATTCGCGATTGGTCAGGCTGACCGGCTCGCCCGCGACAGTGGCGGTGCGGGAGGCTGTGGACAGCGTGAGGTCGCCGGCGGTGATCTCCAGCGGCGCCACGGCACTGGAGGTGGGGGAGCGGCGCAACACCGAACGCACCCGCAACGTGAGTTCTCGCGGGCTGAACGGCTTGGTCAGATAGTCGTCGGCGCCCGCCTCGAGTCCGGCGATCCGATCATCCTCCTCGCCGAGTGCGGTCAGCAGGATCACCGGCAGGGCGTAGTCGCCACCGCGACGCAGGCTGCGGCACAACGACAATCCGTCCGGACCCGGCATCATTACGTCGAGCACGGCCACGTCGATGCGCTGAGAGCCCAGGAGTCGCAACGCCTCGGCGCCGTTGTGCGCGATCGACACCTCGAGCCCGTCACGCTCCAGATATCGGCGCACGACGTCGCGGACGACGCCGTCGTCGTCGGCGATCAGAACCCGGGTCACCACACCGAGATTAGCCGCAAGGTACCTCCACCTGGGCTGACGTCACGGATTCGTCAGCCCGGAACCTCGCTTCACCAGGAAAAATCACCTAGCGTGCAGGGGTGCCCTCCTGTCCCGTCACGGTGGTGCTGCCCTGTCTCGACGAAGCCGACTCCCTGCCGGGCGTGTTGGGGGCGCTGCCTGCCGGGTACACCGCCCTGGTGGTCGACAACAACAGCACCGACGACACCGCAAAGGTGGCGGATGGGTGCGGTGCCCGTGTTGTCGCCGAGCCCAGGCCCGGCTACGGATCCGCGGTGCACGCCGGTGTGGTGGCGGCGACGACGCCGATTGTTGCGGTTCTGGACGCCGACGGCTCGTTGGATCCCGCGGATCTTCCCCCGTTGGTCGATGACGTCGAATCGGGCGCCGACCTGGCGATCGGGCGCCGACGGGCGGCGCCCGGCCTGCGCTGGCCGTGGCACGCCCGGCTGGGCACCGCGGCGGTGTGTTGGCGGCTGCGCCACCGGTACGGGCTGCAGGTGCACGACATTGCGCCGATGCGGGTGGCCCGCCGGGACGCGCTGCTATCGCTCGGGGTGGTAGACCGGCGTTCCGGCTACCCGCTCGAGTTGCTGGTGCGTGCCGCGCAGGCCGGCTGGTCGGTGAGCGAACGGGACGTCGTGTACGGGCCCCGCACCGGGGGCACCTCCAAGGTCAGCGGCTCGGTCCGCGGCAGCGCCACCGCCGCCTGGGACTTCTGGCGGGTGATCTCGTGATCCCGGTGTGCGTGCTGGTGGTCGCCAAGGCGCCGGTGCCCGGCCTTGCCAAAACCCGGTTGGCCGCCGCGGTGGGTGACGACCGGGCCGCCGGTATCGCCGCGGCGGCCCTCTTGGACACCCTCGATGCGGTCGTTGGCAGCCCGGTCGCGGCCCGGGTCGTCGCGCTGACCGGAGACCTCGTTCAGGCCCACAGCTCACGCGAGATACGTTCCCGAATAGCCGATTTCGTCGTGATTGCGCAACGCGGTGAGGACTTCGCCGACCGGCTCGCCAACGCCCACCTGGATGCTGCCGCCGCGACCGGTGGACTGCCCGTGCTGCAGATCGGCATGGACACCCCGCAGGTGACCCCGGAGTTGATCGGGCGCTGTGCGCGAGCGCTCGTCGGGAGCGATGCCGTGCTCGGTCTGGCCCGGGACGGCGGCTGGTGGGTACTGGGTGCCGCCGACGCGGCCGTGGTGGGCTGCCTGCGCGGGGTGCCGATGTCGACGTCCGATACCGGCGCCGAAACACTTGTGGCACTGCGGGGCCGCGGGGCGACCGTGGAATTGCTCGACGAACTCGCCGATTTCGACACCTTCGATGACATCGAGGTGGTGCGTTGGGCGTGCCCATCCGCATCCCGCTTCAGCCGGGCCACCGCGCAGGTCAGCCCCTGATGTTCGGCCAGATGTATGACCGTGCGCTGGACGGTGAGCGGTGCTGGATCCGCCATCATGACGGGCGCGTCAAGAAACTTCCGGTGCGCAGCTGGCTGGGTGGGCGTGGCGCAGACGAGCGGTTCGACGAGGCGATCGTCGCTCTGTGCCAGGGGCCCACCATCGACCTGGGATGCGGGCCGGGACGACTGGTCGCCCATCTGGTCCGACGTGGCGTCCCGGCCCTGGGGGTGGACCTGTCGGTGACCGCGGTGAAACTGGCCCGCCGCAGTGGCGCACCGGCATTGCGCCGCGACGTGTTCGAGCCGCTACCGGGTACCGGACGCTGGCATACCGTCTTGCTGGCTGACGGCAACGTCGGTCTGGGCGGCGACCCGCGCAGGGTATTGCGCAGGGCGGCACAGTTACTGCGGTGCGGCGGACGGTGCGTCGCCGAATTCGACTCGACCACAACGGGAATCGATATCGGGTGGGTTCGATTGGAGTCGTCTCAAACGATCGGCCCCTGGTTCCGGTGGGCCTCGGTGGGGGTTGACTCGGCCCCCTTTCTAGCCGCCGAGGCCGGTCTCGCGGTGGCCGGCATCCATCGGATCGGCAGCCGGATGGTCGCCAGCCTGGCCGCGAAGTGACGACTTCGCTGCGTGGAACGGCGATCACCGCGCGGGTGGGCGTCGCGCTGGGCATCGCGGTCGCGGTGTGTTTCGCCACCGGTCTGATCAGTCATTTCATTCAGCACCCGCAGCCGTGGTTTTGGTGGCCGACCCGTCCGGTCTGGCTGTATCGGCTCAGTCAGGGACTGCACGTCGCCACAGGTATTGCGGCGATTCCGCTGATCATCGTCAAGCTATGGTCGGTGTGGCCGAAACTGTTCGAGCGTCCGCTGATTGGCGGGGTTGTCCGGCAGGTCGAGAGGCTGTCGATCTTGGTGCTGGTCGCCTCGATGCTTTTTCAGCTCAGCACCGGTCTCTTGAATATTGCGCATTGGTACGCATTCAAGTTTTTCTTCACCACAGCCCACTACGCGATGTCCTACGTGGCTCTTGGCGCCGTAATCGTGCATATCGGCGTCAAGCTGCCGGTGATCCGCCGGGCGCTCAGCGGGCCGCTGGAATCGGTGGCTCAGGGCGGTGCGGTGGGGGCTGCGCGGGTACCGTCACGTCGTACGGTGCTGCGTGGCACCTGGCTGGCGGTGGGGCTGGCCACACTGGTGACCGTCGGGCAGACGGTGCCACTGCTGCGCCGGGTGTCGGTGCTCGCTCCGCGTTCCGGCGAAGGACCCCAGGGGGTGCCGATCAACCGCTCGGCGATCGCGGCCGGCGTGGTGCGTGCCGCACGGTCCCCCGAGTACCGGTTGACGGTCACTCACGGCGACCGGACCCGTACCTTCTCCGTCGCTGATCTGCAGGCGATGCCGCAGGCGACGTTCCGGCTACCGATCGCTTGTGTCGAAGGTTGGAGTGCGGACGCGCATTGGACGGGCGTGGTGCTCGCGGACCTACTGGCCACCGTAGGCGCGAGCGCTGACTCCGACGCGCGGATGATCTCGCTGGAGCCGCCGGGTCCCTACTCGCGCACCGTGCTTCCGGCCCGCCATACCCGCGACGAGATGACGCTGATCGCACTGAGAATCAACGGCGAAACCCTCGATCTAGACCACGGGTACCCATGCCGGCTGATCGCGCCGACGAGACCCGGTGTGTTACAGACGAAGTGGTTGACCCGTATCGAGGTGATTCAATGACGGCCCTGCGGGTCCTGCTGGTGCTGGCCGGGGTCGGCATCGGCTCGTACGGTGCGACGCTGCTGTGGGACAACTCACTCACCGTGCTGCTGCGAATCATGGCGTGGGCGTTGGTCGGGGTGGTGGTGCATGACTTCGTGTTCGCGCCGTTGTGCGCGGCAGCGGGGTTGGCCGGGCGACGCATCATCCCGTCGGGCTGGCGGTCGCCGGTTTCGGTGGCCGCGCTGTGCAGCGTTGTGATGGTTGTGCTGGCGATTCCGGTCTATTCGCGTCCCGGTGCGCGGCCCGACAACCCGACGGTGCTGGACCGTAACTACCCGCTGGGGCTGTGGATAGCGCTGGCAGTGGTGTGGGCGTGTGTGCCGCTCTACTACTTGGTCACGCGACAGTTACCAGTTCGTCAGAATCAGGTGGTTGATAGCCAAGGCGCCGATCACGTTGAGCGCCAACCACCACCGGTGTGACCGCCGCGGCAGCAGCGCGGCGGCGGCCACCAGCCAAACCGTAAACGGCAGCCAGATCCTTTCGGTCTCGGCCTTACTCAGCCGGGACAGGTCGGCGAACAGGATGGCCAGCAGCGCGCCCAGCACCAGTAGGTGCAACCCGGACCGGCGGCGGATCGCCGACAGGTCGAAGGCGCGGGCGATTCCGGCGACGCTGCCCAGCCCGATCGCGCATACCGTCGATGCGAGATTGGCCCAGCCCCAGTACTGGAAGGGGCGGTCGCTGGCGATGCCCTGCCAATAGCGTTCTTGCACCATGAGATACCCGTCGAACCACCAGAATCCGGCGGCCAGGAAGAGTGCAGCGACGCACAGCGCGGCCAGCAGCGCGGGCGCCAACGCGGTCAGGGCGCGACGCCAGGTGGTCGCGCTGAGGAGGACGGCGAGCGCGGGTAGTGCCATCAGCACCAACCCGTAGTTCAGGAAGATGCCCCAGCCCAACAGGAGTCCGGAACCTATGGCCGCCAGCACGTGCCGGCGTGTCGTCCGGGTGACCGCTAGGGCCAGCAACGCGATGCCCCAGGCCGCGACTCCGGCGAAGTAGCCGTCGGCAGAGACCGCGATCCAGATGGCGGTCGGTGCCACCGCCGCGAATGGTGCCGCCAGCCGAGCGGTGTGTTCGTCGGCCAGCGCGCGCACGGTGACGACAATCGCGGCCGCGATGCTGGAACCGGCCAGCAGACACAGCAGACCTGCCCAAGCGCCGCCGCCCAGACCGATGCGATCCAGCCAGACGAACGTCAGCAGTGCGCCCGGCGGATGCCCGGAGACATGGGTGATCCACGAATCAGGTTGGTAGTCCAGAATCCTTCCGGCGAATGTGCGCACTGCCTCACCGATGTCGTCCACGGTGGGCACCTGACGCAGATACTCGTGGCGCGCGGTGAGACGGCCGGCGAAGCCGCGCTGCCAGCCGTCAACCATGGCCAGGCTGAACGCCCAGCCGCAGGACACTGCCCACGATGCCCAGGGCAGCCAGCTCCAGCCCACGCGCTGCGCCAGCGACGGTCCCCACAGCACGGCCGCGGCCGCGATCGCGATCGCGGGAACCGTGCCGGGACCGACATGTGCGTTCCACCAGCCGAAGATGGGTGCGGTGCCGGCGAAGGTGCGGAATCGTTCGGGGCTGGCGTTGATCAATGGGGTGATGCTCAGGTCGAGGTGGGGCACGACGAACGCGGCGACCACGAGAATCACCGCGGCCCCGACCGCCCCCACTTCTCTACGCATCCCCCCATACTGCGCGAGCGCGCTTGTTTGCACGCAACACGCCGCGACAATGCGTACAACTGCGCACGCTCGCGGCCCGTGAGGGTGGCGGTTTTGCGGGAATTGTTGAGGCAGTAGAACGTGAACTCGTTGCTTTCTGGACGCTGCGCCGCGATCGGGCCATCTACATTGCGCGCATTGATGCGCCGCTTACGCTGCCGTCCCGGCAGGAACTACCCATTCGACTTGCTGCCGGGTGAGTGCCGCGATCCGGTCGAAATCACGGTCGTAGTGGATCACCGCCACACCGTGATGCTCGGCGACCGCCGCGATGATCAGGTCCGGGATCTTGACGGTCCGGTGTGCCCCGTCAGCGGCAAGGGCTTGTTGCACCTCCCAAGCCCGGTCCCATACGAAGTCCGGTGTCGTCAGGTAGTCCAGTGCGTCCCGACGATACTGTCCGAGGTCAGTGTGGTCCTCAGCCGAGCGGGCTGAGATTCCTGCCTCCAAGTCGGTGATACCGCACCGCAGCAACAGTCCGCGGTCCATGAGCGGTTCCAGCCGCTCACGCACGGCCGGGATGTGTGAACGGTACGCCGCCGATTTGTCTAGCAAGTAGCGAACATTCACTGCGGCTGCCGCATGACGGGAGCAGGTTGGGAATGGTCCCACATCACATTGGCGAGATCCTCGTCGGCCTCGGAGTCTTGCGCCATCCGGTCCATCAGTGCTTGCGAGGCGTTCTTTCGGACTGCGGCACGCAGCGCAGCGTGAATGGTGTCTTTCTTGCCGGTGGTGCCCAGCTCCTTGGCGGCCCTGGCAAGCAACTCGTCGTCAAGGTCGATCGTCGTCCGCGTCATTTATCGAGCATATCAGCGATATGTCCGGCACGTATGCGGATTGTGTATGTAACATATGTACGCCAGCTCGTCAGACTCCGCCGACGACTATGGTCGAGCCCATCCGGCTCACACCTTGATCACCGACAGCGTGGGGCACGCGCGAGCAATCTGGTCGAAATCGGCATCCTGGGTGACCACCGGAAGTGCGTGTTCGATCACGGTTGCCGCAAAAAGAGCGTCGGTCAGCTTCACTGTCCGATGTACGCCGCATTGTTTGCAGTCATCCATAAATACATAAAGACGCATCTACATAGAGTGTCCGTGTTTAGAGAATCACCACTAGGGATTTCGAGGCTGCGCTGGCGGCGTGACTCACTCGAACGTGTCCGCCATGAGCACAGTCTGGGCGGTCTGCAATCTCGACGCGCGCCCACGACGAACTCAGTCGCGGGTATCGCGGCGCAGCGGGTGATCCTCGGGCACCTGCACGAAGATCAGCGTCACCCCGTCGGGGTCGGCGACATGCATCTCGTGCAGCCCCCACGGCTCCCGGCGGGCCTCGCGGGCGATGTCAATCCCACGCTGCTGCAGCTCTGCCTGCGTCGAGTACAAGTCGCGCACCTGAAGCCACAGCGCCCCCGGAAACGGCGGCGCGCCACGGCCCGGGGAGCCATGGCCGGCCAGTTCGATCAGCGACTGCCCGGCGTAGAACACCGTGCCGCCGGGGTACTCCCGGGCGATCGCCAGGCCGATGCCGTCGCGGTAGAACGCCACCGACCTCTGGTAGTCCGCCGGCCGGAACAGCACCCGGCTGGCCAGGATGTCCATACAGCGTGTCTATCACGCCGGCTCAGCCGATCTGTCTCCCGACATCGGCCCAATACGGCTCGCGCAGTTCGCGCTTGAGCACCTTGCCGCTCGGGGTACGCGGCAAAGAGTCGACGAAGTCGACGGTTTTCGGAAGCTTGAACCCCGCCAGTCGCGCACGCGCGAACTCGATCAGATCCGCCGCGCGCAGCGAAGCGGCGGGTACGACGAGGGCTTTGACCGCCTCGCCCCACTTTTCGTCCGGTACGCCGATGACGGCCACGTCGGCGACGTCGGGATGGGTCATCAAGACGTTTTCGACCTCGATCGGATACACGTTCTCGCCGCCGGAGACGATCATGTCCTTGATCCGGTCCTGCAGGAACACATAGCCGTCGGCGTCGACGCATCCGGCGTCACCGGTGCGCAGCCACCCGTCGGCGGTCAGGGTGGCAGCGGTCGCGTCCGGGTTGTTCCAGTAGCCGAGCATGTTCTGCTCGGAGCGGGTCCACAGCTCGCCGACCGTCCCGGGTGCGACGTCGACACCGTCGTCGCCGACGATTCGCAACTGCACCCACGGATAGGGCTTCCCGCACGAGCGAAGTAGGTAAGGAACATGATCGGATTCGTCGAGTTGGGTTATCGAGCCGGTGGTTTCGGTCATGCCGTACACCTGGGTGAACACCCCGCCGAAGCGTTCGATACCGCGAACCAGCACGTCGTCGCTGATCGGCGACGCCCCGTAGACGATGACCCGCAGGTCGGGGAAGCCGCGCGGACGCGGGTCCGGTTTGTCGAGCAGGGACGCGATGACGGCGGGCACCAGCAGCAGGTTGGTGATGCGGTGGCCGGCAACTGCGGCGAGGATCGCTTCGGGGTCGACGTCGCGCAACACCACGGTGGTGGCTCCCGCCCACAACCCGGCGAACGCCCACCCGCACCCCGCGATGTGGAACAACGGCATGACGGCCAGGCTCACGCTGTCGGCGGTGAACCGCCACGGTCGGGCTACGCCGACCGACTTGCATCGGTAGTTGGCGTTGCACAGCATCACGCCCTTTGGCAGGCCGGTGGTCCCCGACGTGTACATCAACGACACCAGGTCTTCGGGTCCGGTGAGGACGCTGGGGTCGACGGGGTCGTGGGCGGCCACCCAGTCGGCGAAACAGGGCCAGCGGTCGTGCGTTCCGATCGCAACCACGTCGGCGTCGATGTCGTCCTCGATGGACTCGATGTGGCCGTAGAAATCCTGACCGACCACCACCAGCCGGGCCCCGGAATCCTCGATGATGTAGCGCATTTCCGGTGCGGCCAGCCGCCAGTTGACCGGTACGCCGACTGCCCCGAGCTTGGCCAGACCCAGGACGACGTCGAAGAACTCGGCACTGTTGCGTTCGATGAACGCGACCCGGTCCCCGAAACCGATGCCGGCCTGCGCGAAGGCCTGCGCCGCCCGGTTGGTCCGCGCGTCCAGTTCGCCGTAGGTGATGATCTGCTCGCCGATGACGAGTGCCGTCGCGTCGGGTCGATCTGCGCCGCGGGCCCGGACGACATCGGCCAGGCCGGCGATTCCGGCGGTGTCCATCAGTCCTTGGGTTGCATCCGCTGACGCTTCATCAGTGAGTCGACCGCGGCCGGGGCGACGCTGTTGATCGCGTGGGCGGTGACGGCGATCCGCGGCGCGATGCTGACCGGGCGATAGCGTGCCGCGTCGATGATCCAGCCCGCCGCCTCGTCCGCGGACAGGCCCGGCAGGCCGTCGTAGGCGCGGGTCGGGGCGATCATCGGGGTTTTCACCAATGGGTAGTACAGCGTCGTGGAGTGCACGCCGTTGGCACTCCACTCCGTTTCCAGGATGCGGCTGATCGAGGACAGCGCGGCCTTGGAGGCGTTGTACACGCCGAACAGTGGCGGAGATTCGGTCTTCACACCCCAGGTCGACACGTTGATGACGTGGCCGTCGCCGCGCTCGATCATGCCGGGCGCCAGTCCCCGGATCAGCCGCAGCGGCGCGTAGTAGTTGAGCTGCATGGTGCGTTCGACGTCATGCCAGCGTTCCAGTGATTCGGCCAGCGGTCGCCGGATGGATCGCCCGGCGTTGTTCACCAGTATGTCGATACCGCCCAGTTCGGTTTCGACCTTGGCGACCAGTTCGTCGACCGCGTCGAGATCGGACAGGTCGCAGGCGTGCGCGCGGGCGTCTCCGCCGGCCTCCGTGATGCGCGCGACGACGGCGTCGAGCAGATCCCGGCGGCGTGCGACCACCACGACCTTCGCACCTGCGGCCCCCAGTTTTTCCGCGGCGGCCTCACCGATGCCCGACGACGCCCCGGTCAGCAGGACCCGCTTGCCTTTGAGGTCGATGGCTTCGCGCCGGTACTGCAAAAGCGTCGGTAGGCGGGATGGCCGCATGCTGGCCAGCACGACTCTTTCGGCCAGCCGTCGCCGCAGCGGTTTGCTATTCACAGCCGCCGAGTCTATTTCCTCGGCGATTTCGGCGTGCTGTCGCCGCTGACCGCAGATAAACATGCGGAAGTCGCTCAGAAGTAGCGCGGGAACGGGCTCCAGTCCGGGTCGCGCTTCTGCAGGAACGCATCGCGACCCTCGACCGCCTCATCGGTCATATAAGCCAGCCGCGTGGCCTCCCCGGCGAACAGCTGTTGGCCCACCAGTCCGTCGTCAACGGCGTTGAAGGCGTACTTCAACATTCGGATCGCCTGCGGCGATTTTCCGTTGATCTCCGAAGCCCATTGCAGTGCAACGTTTTCCAGTTCGGCATGGTCGACGACCTCGTTGACCGCGCCCATGGCGTGCATCTGCTCAGCGGTGTGGGCGCGGCCCAGGAAGAAGATCTCGCGGGCGAACTTCTGCCCGACCTGGCGGGCCAGGTATGCGCTGCCGAACCCGCCGTCGAAGCTGCCGACATCGGCGTCGGTCTGCTTGAACCGGGCATGCTCGCGGCTGGCCAGCGTCAGGTCGCACACCACATGCAGCGAATGCCCGCCGCCGGCCGCCCACCCGTTGACCAGGCAGATGACGGGCTTGGGCATGAACCGGATGAGGCGCTGAACTTCCAGAATGTGCAGCCGGCCGGCCCGGGCGGGATCCACCGAGTCGGCCGTTTCACCGGAGGCGTACTGGTAGCCGCTGCGCCCGCGGATGCGTTGGTCGCCGCCGGAGCAGAACGCCCAGCCGCCGTCCTTGGGTGAGGGTCCGTTGCCGGTCAGCAACACCACGCCGACGTCGGAGGACATTCGGGCATGGTCCAGAACGCGGTACAGCTCGTCGACGGTGTGCGGGCGAAACGCGTTGCGCACCTCCGGCCGGTTGAACGCCACCCGCACCGTCGGCCTGCGAACGCCGTCGGCGGTGTGCTGGTGGTAGGTGATGTCGGTCAGGTCCTCGAAGCCGGCCACCGACTCCCACAGACTGGCGTCGAATGGATTGGTCACGGCTCAGACGCTATCGAAGCGGAACACCGAGCAGCGTCCGGCTAGTGCCTCGAACTCGTCGGGGTTGGGTCCGGTCACCAGTCCGGCGTTCTTCATGAACCCCACACCGGTGGGCACCAGGACGGGGAAGCGCCGCAGCAGCGGGCGGGCCTGCTCGGCGGTCAACTCGACCATCCTGACCGGTTCTCGGACCTTGCCGCGGGTCAGCACCGCCTCGGGATTCGCCTGCGCATTGCGTACCCAGTCCGCACCCGGGAATCCGCCCACCACATAGCGCCTTCCGTCCACTTCGAACGGGGTGATCGGTGTCGAGCGTGGTTGGCCGGAGGAGCGGCCGGTCACCGTCAGCACCATCGGGCCATCCTTTATCAGCCCGACCCTCATCGCGGCCATCAGGATCTTGTTCATCGGCTTGAGCCACCACGGCGGTGTCGGATCGGTCATGTCTTCAGCCTAGAAACTGTATGGCCGCAGGGCTTCGATTAGACCGTCGGGACGTTGTGCGGTCGGCAGCGGGTCGATGAGCGCGAAAGCGCAGCCCAATGCCCGGGCGCCGCCGTCGGCTTCGTCGCTGTCGCCGACCATCAGAGTGCGTTCGGCGGCTACGCCCAGCCGTTCCAGCGCGGTCGCGAAGATCGCCGGGTCCGGTTTGACCGTCCCGACCTCGAAGGACAGCACGAATTCATCGACGTCGCCGACCTCCTCGAATGCGGGCCGTACATCGAAGGCGATGTTCGACACCACCGCGGTTTTCACACCGCGCCCTCGTAGCGTCTGCAACGCCGCGGGGGTGTCGGGGTAGGCCGTCCAGGATGCGGGATCGATCACGCGGGCGTATAAGGATTCCGCGTGATGACGAGCCAGTCCGGACTCACGCAGGACGTGTAGATAGGCCTCGCGATGCAGGTGCGGCGCCAGGTCGCGCTTCATCCACGCTTCAAGGGCCTCGGGTGGCATGTCCACCGATCTGCCCGTCGGCGCGGTGAGTCGGCGCATCAACTCGGCCTGTACGTGACCGTCGACGGCCCGGGTGTCGTCGTCGCGGGCGTCGTCGGGCCGAAGGTCAAGTTCCATCCCGGCGAACCAGCTCTGATCCTCCTCGAGGCGGAACAGGGTGCCGGAGAAGTCGAACAGCACGGCCTCGATATCGGTCACGCCCACATCGTGCCAGCCGCGCTCACCTCCCTTCACCGCAAGCAGACGCAAATGTTCCCGACACGCCGGGATTTCGGGAACATTTGCGTCTGCTCGCGGGGGAAGAGGGGGAAGGGCGGGCGAGCGGGGAAGGTGCCCAGCAATGTCAGCCGACGGAACGTCCCGCGTTCTCCCAGAACTGCGCCCGCACCGCCTTCTTGTCCGGCTTGCCCAAGGCGGTCACCGGCACCGAATCGACGACGATCACCTGCTTGGGCGACTGGACCGAGCCCTTGCGTTCTTTCACCGAAGCCTGAATCTCGGCGGTCATGGCGGCGACCGCGGCGTCGTCGGAAGGGACGTCGGGCCGAAGTACCACCACGGCTGTCACCGCCTCGCCCCACTTTTCGTCGGGGGTACCGATCACACACACCTGCGCAATCGAAGGATGTTCGGCCACAACGTCTTCCACCTCGCGCGGGAACACGTTGAACCCGCCCGTCACGATCATGTCCTTGGTGCGGTCGACGATGTACCAGAACCCGTCGGCATCTTCGCGAGCCAGGTCGCCGGTGTGCATCCAGCCGTCCCGAAAGGTCTCCGCGGTGGCGTCGGGCAGATTCCAGTACCCACCGGACAGCAGCGGCCCCGATACGCAGATCTCGCCGACCTCCCCCTGGGGCACCGGCTTGCCGTCCTCGCCCAGCAGGGCGGTGCGGGCGAACAGGGTCGGCCGCCCGCACGAGGTCAAGCGCTTCTCGTCGTGTTCGGTCTTGGCCAGGTAAGTGATCACCATCGGCGCCTCGGATTGACCGTAATACTGCGCGAAGATCGGGCCGAACCGCTTGATCGCCTCGGCCAACCGGACCGGATTCATCGCCGACGCCCCGTAGTACACCGTCTCCAGCGATGAGAGATCGCGCGTGCGGGAATCCGGATGATCCATCAGCGCGTAGATCATCGACGGCACCAGCATCGTCGCGGTGATCTTCTGCTCCTCGATGACCCGCAGCACCTCGGCCGGGTCGAACTTCGTCAGCACGATCAGCTCGCCGCCCTTCACGATCACCGGGGTGAAAAACGCGGCCCCGGCGTGCGACAGCGGGGTGCACATCAGGAACCGCGGGTGCTCCGGCCACTCCCACTCGGCGAGTTGCACCGTGGTCATCGTGGAGATGGACTGCGTCGTTCCGATCACGCCCTTGGGCTTGCCGGTGGTGCCTCCCGTGTAGGTGAGGCCACCGATGTGATCGGGCGGCAGGTCGGCGGCGACCAGCGGAATGGGCTCGAACTTGGCCGCTTCGGCGCTCAGGTCGACGGCCGCGATGTCGCTGTCGTTGAGCTCGGGAGGTACCGGGCCGATCGTCAGGATCTGCCGCAGCGCAGGCACCTTCTTGGCCAAGCCCAGTGCGCGTTCCACGAACATCGGGACCGGGTCGATGATCAACGTGCTGATCCCGGCGTCGGACAGCACGTAGGCATGATCGTCCAGCGAGCCGAGCGGGTGCAGGGCCGTACGCCGGTAGCCCTGGGTTTGACCGGCGCCGATGATCATCAGCACCTCGGGCCGGTTGAGGGAAAGCAGTGCGACGGCCGCGCCGGTGCCCGCCCCGAGCGCCTCGAAGGCCTGGATGTACTGGCTGATCCGATCGGCGAGCTCACCGCCGGTCATGGTGGTGTCCCCGAGGAACAGCACCGGCCGATCTTTGTGGCGCTTCAACGCGCCGACGGTGAGGTGGCCGGAGTGCAGCGGGTGGCGCAGCAAGTCGCTCATGGACTCCAGACTAGAACGTGTTCCAATTCCAGTCAGCCAGGTGCCTGCCGAATCGCATTCGGCTGATTGCCCGAAATCGGACAGCAGCGTGCACCGGCGTGGCACGCTTTTGCTATGGCCGATCTGCCCGAACCCCAATTTCTCGATGACCGCATCGCCCACTGGGCCCGCACCACTCCGGATGCCGAAGCCGTGGACTACCTCGGGCGGTCGTGGACCTGGGCGCAGTGGAATGACCGGGTGAGCCGGCTTGCGGGCGCACTCAAGGAGCGGGGCGTGCGGCGCGGCGACGTGGTGGCCTTCCTGGACAAGAACCATCCGGCCTGTATCGAGCTGACGTTCGCCGCTGCCTCGCTCGGCGCCGCCAACGCGATCATCAACTTCCGATTGGCGGCCGACGAACTCGACTACGTCCTCAACGACTCGGGCGCCAAGGTGCTGATCGTCGGGAAGGAATTCCTGCCGGCGATCGACCGGATCCGCGACAAGCTGGTCCATGTCGAGCACGTCATCTCCGTCACCCCGGAGGGTTCGGATGGCGACGAGTACGAGGCCATGCTGGCGGCGGCGACGCCGGCCGACCGCGGCGACGACGTCGAGCCCGGGGACGTCGCCATCATCATGTACTCCTCAGGCACCACCGGACGGCCCAAGGGCGTCGAGCTCACCCAGGCAAACCTGATCGCCCACACCGTCAACGCCCAGGAGGGCTTCGAGTTCGACGAGGGCGATAAGAACATGGTGGCGATGCCGCTGTTCCACGTGGGCGGCTCAGCATACGCGCAGTTCGGCATCCACGAAGGCGTCCCGAGCGTGATGACCCGCGACGCCGACGGCGCCTCGCTGGCTGGGGCGATCCTCAAGGGCGCCAACCACACCTTCCTGGTACCCGCGGTGCTGGCAAAGGTGCTTGAGTCCGGCGAGGACGCGGTCAAACTCTTCGGTGCGCTGAAGACCTACGCTTACGGCGCCTCGCCGATGCCGCTGCCGCTGCTGCGAGCGGCGCTGAAGGCCTGGCCGAACACCGACTTCATGCAGGCCTACGGATTGACCGAGCTGTGCGGGGTGATCAGCCATCTGCTGCCCGAGGCGCACCGTGCCGAGGACCATCCGGAGCGGCTGACCAGCGCGGGCACGTTGGTGCCCAACGCCGAGGTGCGGGTGGTTGACCCCAACACGCTGGAAGACGTCCCCACCGGCGAACAGGGTGAATTGTGGTTCCGCTCACCACAGTTGATGAAGGGCTACCACAACAAGCCCGAGGCGACCGCCGAATGTATCACCGAGGACGGCTGGTTCCGCACCGGCGACATCGGTCGGGTCGACGAAGGGGGTTACATCTTCGTCGAGGACCGGCTGAAGGACATGATCATCTCCGGTGGCGAGAACATCTACTCCATCGAGGTGGAGCGGGTGCTGGCCGAACACGAGGCGGTGGTCGAGGTGGCGGTCTTCGGTGTGCCCGACGAGAAATGGGGCGAGGTCGTCAAAGCGGTGGTGGTACTCGAGGGTGACATCGGTGAGGCCGAACTGATCGCGTTCGCCCGCGAGCGCCTCGCCGCCTACAAGTGTCCCAAATCCGTGGACATCATGGACGAACTACCGCGCAACCCCACGGGCAAGATAATGAAAAAGGAACTGCGCAAACCGCATTGGGAAGGCCGCGACCGAGCCACGATCTAGGGGCGCCGTCTGGCCCCTAGATGGCGACCGCGACCTCGTTTCGCCGACGGAACGGCAGCGTCCACGGTGGGTCGTAGAACCAAGAGACAGCCTGACCGGTCGGCTCGATGTCGTTGTACCGCAAGGTCTTCATCAACTGATCGATGCGGCCGGCAACGGCCTGCGGTCCGCGGTCTCCGCTGAACCGCAGTACCGCAACGGTTTCCGAGGGCACCTGTACCAGGCGGACGTCGTTGCTGTCGGGAACGGGCAATGTCTCCATCGACCATTTGGACGGCATGTAGAAACGGATCGTCCATCCCGACTCGGCGTCGCCGCTCTGGGAGACCGGTGCCGTCATCGCAATGTCCTCGCCCCCCGAGGGCTGCTGGACCACCGGCGCGGTCATCGCGATCTCGATTTCGCGATGATTGCCGCCGAAGATGTAGGCGGCCAGCCGGCGAAAGCCGGTATACAGTGCCTGCTGCCGGTCGCCGTCGACGGTGGTCTCGGCCGCGATTCGGGGCCCGTACCGGCGGATCTCCACGTCCTGCGTCAACGGGCGTTTGACGTGGTGCGGCTCCTCCACGCTGCGAATGCCCAGCACCGACAGTGCGGATTCGCCCACCTGACCCGCCAGCCTGACGATGCGATTGAGCACGAGTAACCCTTTCTGGAACGTGGTCTTTAACCGCATTCGTTGCCACGGCTCAGGTGGATGGGGCGGTCCGCGAGTAATGCATTACTGCAGGCCCTGAGTCCAACGAGCGATCAGGCGCCGCCGATGCCCCGCCTCGGCCTCGCTGACGCTTCCCGGGCCGGCGAGTGAGGCGCTCATCTCGTCGATCGCCTCGGCGAACCGATGGTCGCGGGCCAACAGCTCGGCGCGCACGGCGTGCCAGCGATGGTCGGGTTCGATGTCGGCGAGCTGCGCGAGGCCGTTGCCCACACCTGAGTTCTCCGCCGCGGCAACAACTCTGGCCAGACGCGCAGCCGGACTGGGGTATACCTCGATCAGCAGGTCGTATAGCCGTACGATCTCGGCCCAATCTGTCTCCCGGTAGGACGGCGCGATGGCGTGCGTGGCGGCGATCGCGGCCTGTAACTGGTAGGGATCGGCGATGCCCCCGGAGCGCCGCAGTGAAGCATTCAGCAGCCGACATCCCTCCTCGATCGCGTCCGAATCCCACACAGTGCGATCCTGCTCGGCCAGCACGATCGGATTACCGTCGGCGTCGATCCGGGCTTCGCGGCGGGCCTCGGTGAGCAGCAGCAGTGACAGCACCGCCATCGGTGCCACCTCATCGGGCATCAGCGTGTAGACCAGCCGGGCCAACCTGACGCCTTCCCGGGATCCGTCGACGTCGCTGAGATCGCGGCCCTCGGCGGCGGTGTGAGCGCTGGTGTAGAGCGTGTACACGACGTTGCAGACCGCCGAAAGGCGTTGCGGCAGTTCAGCGGTGGTCGGCACCCGGTAGGGGATACCGGCGCGCGCGATCTTCGCGCGGGTGCGGGTCAGCCTCTTGGCGACCGCGGATTCACTGCTGAGCAGTACGGCGGCGATCTGCGTCGCCGACAGCCCGCACAGCACCCGCAGGGCCAGGGTGACCTGGGCGTCCAGCGAGAGGGCGGGGTGCGCGCAGGTGAAGATCAGCCGAAGCAGGTCGTCATTGATCGCGTCCTCGGTCGGGTCGTCGTCGAGGTGCAGGTCCATTGCGGCACGTTCCTTCGCCGATCTGGCGCCTTCGCGGCGCAGGGTATCGATGGCCGCCCGCCGCGCGGTGACTGTCAGCCAGGCGCGCGGCGAGGACGGGATCCCGGTGACCGGCCACTGACGCAACGCGCGAACAGTGGCTTCCTGAACCGCGTCCTCGGCGATGTGCAGGTCACCGAAGACGCGGACCAGGGTGGCCAGGATGCGCGCGCCCTCGGCCCGGACTGTTTCGGCCAACCGACTCTCGGCTGAGCTCACCCCCCGAACTCGATGACGGGACGGACCTCAACGGCCCCGCCCCAGGCAGCCGGAATGTCCGCGGCGATGCGCAAAGCCTCGTCGAGGTCGGCGGCCTCGATGAGGTAGAAGCCGGTCAGCGCTTCTTTGGTCTCCGCGTACGGTCCGTCGCTGAGCACTACGTCACCGCCGCGGGCACCCTTGACCCGGACGGTAGTCGCGGTCGCGGTCGGGTACAGCGCGGCGCCGCCGCGGATCGACTCGCCGTGGGTGGAGCCGAACTCCATGTACTCGGCCATGTCGCTGGCCTGCTCGGGGGCCGTCCAGTCGACGTCGGCGGTGTAGGTGAGGGCTGCGTACTGAGGCATCGATGTTCTCCTTGGGTTGTATGTGATCCCGCGGTGGAATCACATCAGTAAGACGAACAGTCCGGACCGAAAAGGACATCGAGGACGAGAAATCTCGGTCACATCTCCGGCGGTTGCCGAATGCGCCTAGGGTCGACGCGGGCCGCAACCCGCGGCTCGTCCGCGAAGTGATGGGGCCGTACCGGTGGTGGAGTTGACCGACGTGCTGGACCGGCTGCACGTGGTGGCCCTGCCGATGCGGGTCCGCTTCCGCGGCATCACGGTGCGCGAGGTGGCGCTGATCGACGGGCCCGCGGGCTGGGGGGAGTTCGGCGCCTTTCTGGAGTACTCGCCCAGCGAGGCCGTGCACTGGCTGGCGGCCGGCATCGAGGCGGCCTACCGCCCGCAGCCTGCTGTGCGCCGCCACCGCATCCCGATCAACGCGACGGTGCCCGCCGTGCCGGCGGCCGACGTCGCCGAGGTGCTGAGCCGCTTTCCGGGTGCGTGCACCGCGAAGGTAAAGGTCGCCGAACCGGGCCAATCGCTGGTCGATGACGTCGCTCGGGTTAATGCGGTCCGTGCGCTGGTGCCGATCGTGCGGGTGGACGCCAACGGTGGCTGGAGCGTGCAGGATGCCGTCATGGCGGCTCACGCTCTCACGGCCGACGGCCCACTGGAGTATCTCGAACAGCCCTGCAGCAGTGTTCCCGAGCTCGCCGAGGTCCGTCGTCGCGTCGATGTCCCCGTCGCCGCCGACGAGAGCATCCGCAAGGCGGACGACCCGCTGCTGGTGGTCCGCTCCGGAGCCGCCGACATCGCCGTGCTAAAGGTCGCGCCGCTGGGCGGAATGCGCGCCATGCTGGGCATCGCGGACCAGATCGCCGTCCCGGTGGTGGTATCCAGCGCCCTGGACTCCGCCGTGGGGATCGGGGCCGGCCTGGTCGCCGCCGGCTGTCTACCCGAGCTGCGCTACGCGTGCGGCCTGGGCACCGGGGGACTATTCGTCGAGGACGTTGCTGAGCCGGTGATGCCGGTGGACGGATATCTGCCGGTGGCAGCGGTTACGCCGGACCCGGCGCGGCTTCTTGCGCTGGCGGCGCCGCCCGAGCGCAGGCAGTGGTGGATCGAACGTGTCCGAGCCTGCTTCCCGCTGCTGTGATGCTGTGGCTAGCCGGCGAACTCTCCGACTTCGGCGCCTCGCACCGAAGTCTCTGTGACGAAGACCGCGCCGGCGGATGGCTCTTCTTCGGCGCGCATGCCATATCTGGATGTAGTGATGTACAGGAGATTTCGTTCAGCGCCGCCGAATGTGCATGCGCTGACTTGCGATACACCGGGCACGGTGATTGCCTCGACAAATCGGCCGTTCTTGTCGTAGTGGTTCACCCTACCTCCTCCCCACAGTGCGATCCAGAGTCCGTCGTCCTCGTCAATCGCCATTCCATCCGGAAACCCTCCGGCGCCGTCCATGTTGATGTGTGTACGGCGATTCGACCAGGCGCCAGTTCGTGGATCGATATCGAAGGCATCGACGCGCCGGGTGGGGGTATCGATATAGAACACGCGGGCACGGTCCCCGGAAAATTGAACGCCGTTTGAGATCGATACCGGTGCAAGGATTTCTGATACTTCACCGTCAGGTGCCACGCGATAGACGGCCCCGCGACCGGGCTCTTCGCTATATGCCATTGTGCCGATAATGAAGGCGCCGAACGGATCGCAGCTTCCGTCGTTGGTCCGCAGCGACGGATCGTCAATGATCTCGGCAAGAGGGGTGAACTCTGATAGTGCTTCATCGGCGAGAATGAGGCCGCTCTCGGTAGCGATGACGAATCCTGCGCCGCTGCGACTCCGGATGACCGTGGTGACCTTCGTTGGTACTGGGTAGTACTGGAGGTCGCCAACCGAGTCGGCCGCTACAACAGTGCCGGCGAACACATCCATGCATAGGAGACGCTGACCACGCCAGTCCCAGAATGGGCCTTCGCCGTGGTACGCGAATGAGGAGGTGAGCTTCTCGGCGCTACGCACAGAGCCGCCATGGCGAAAACGGGCCCGTCATCGTCTCGCGCACGCGGAATCCGCCTGATGCATGATCCGATCGTACGTGCGAGGCATTTCGTGCTGGGCCCTGACGATCGGTGGCCATGTCTTGATTTGTGGGATGCATGGCCTGGACGCCATCGTTCGTCTGGCCGAGACTGGGCTCATGGCGCGCGATGTGCTCATTCTGGGCTTCGACGGAGTCCAGGCACTCGACATAGTCGGGCCTTTTGAGGTGTTCGCCGGCGCGACGACGTACGCGAGCGCCCGGGGGTTGGATGCGGGATACACCGTGCGCGTGGTGTCTGTCGACGGCATTCCGGTCGGCACCGGCACCGGGCTCACGCTGTTCGCCGACCCACTGCCGGATCCCGGCCGGCCGGTGGACACCCTGGTACTGCCGGGCGGGTTCGGGACGGCCACGGCACGTCGCGACCGCCTGCTGGTCGACTGGATCGCGGCCGCGGCCCCGTGCGCACGCCGTGTGGTCAGCGTCTGCACCGGGGCCATGCTGGCGGCTCAGGCCGGTCTGCTCGACGGCTGTGTCGCCACCACGCACTGGGCGTTCTCGTCCCAAATGGCCGCCGAATTCCCCTCCGTGACAGTCGATCCCGATCCGATATTCGTCCGCAGCTCGCCGAAGGTATGGACCGCCGCGGGGGTTACGGCGGGCATAGACCTGGCGCTGTCGCTGGTCGAGGATGACTACGGCACCGAATGCGCCCAAACCGTCGCCCGCTACCTGGTGATGTACCTGCGGCGGCCGGGCGGGCAAACCCAGTTCGCTGCCCCGGTGTGGATGCCACGCGCCCGCAGGACGCCGATTCGAGATGTCCAGGAGGCGATCGAGGCCGATCCGGCCGGAGCCCACAGCATTGCCGACCTGGCCCGGCGGGCCGCGATGAGCCCCCGGCACTTCTCCCGGGTGTTCACCGACGAGGTGGGCGAGGCGCCGGGCGCCTACGTCGAGCGGGTCCGCACCGAGGCGGCCCGTCGCCAGCTCGAGGAGAGCAACGACACCGTGACGGTCATCGCCGCGCGCTGCGGGTTCGGTTCGGCTGAGACTCTGCGCCGTAATTTTGTTCGGCGCCTGGGGGTTTCACCAGATCAGTATCGCAGGACATTCGCCTGACAGGAAAGCAGACCACCATGCAGGTCGCGATCATGCTGTACCCGGGATTCACCGCGCTGGACTTCATCGGTCCCTACGAGAGTCTTCGGTGGCTGCCCAACACCGAAATCCGCTTCGTGTGGCACGACGTGGGGCCGATCGCCGCAGATTCGGCGGTGCTGCTGGTCGGCGCCACCCATTCGTTCGGCGAAACTCCTTGCCCTGACATCGTCCTGATTCCCGGCGGGTTCAGCACGATGGAACACGCCCGCGACCCGAAGGTGCTCGACTGGGTGCGCAATGTCCACCGGACCTCGACCTGGACGGCCTCGGTCTGCTCGGGATCGGTGATCTTGGCCGCCGCGGGCCTGCTCGACGGCAAGCGCGCAACCTCGCACTGGGCGGCGGTACCGCTGCTGCGGACCTTCGGTGCCGTGCCGGTTGCCGACGAACGGATCGTGCGTGCCGATGACACGATCGTCACCTGCGCCGGGGTGTCGGCCGGTATCGATCTGGGCTTGTGGCTGGTGGGCCATATCGGCGGTGCAGCCAAGGCCAAGGCGATCCAGCTGTCGATGGAGTACGACCCGCAGCCGCCGTTCGACTCCGGGCATATGTCGAAGGCGTCGGCGGGGACCAAGGCTCTGGCCACCGCGCTGATGGGCCGGGAGCTGGTGAAACCCACCGCGCTGGCGGCGAGCGCCGCGCTGTTGTGGGATGCAGCGCTGCGGTCTGCGCGATTTCGGCGTGCTGGTCGCCGCTGACCGTCAGCGGCGATAACCACGCCGAAGTCGCCCGTTCAAGTAGCGTCGGCCAGGTGAATCTGGCATATGACGACCGCGGTTCAGGGGATCCGGTGCTGTTCATCGCGGGCCGTGGGGGGGCTGGCCGTACCTGGCACCTGCACCAGGTGCCGGTATTCGTCCGCGCCGGTTACCGCTGCGTCACGTTCGATAACCGCGGCATTGGAGCGACCGAGAACGCCGATGACTTCACCACCGAGACAATGGTCGGTGACACCGCGGATCTTATCGAGCAACTCGACCTCGCCCCGGTCCGGCTGGTCGGTGTGTCGATGGGCTCGTACATCGCCCAGGAGTTGATGGTGGTGCGGCCCGAGCTGGTCCGATCGGCGGTGTTGATGGCCACCCGTGGGCGCCACGATCGCGCCCGCGACTTCTTCTGGTCGGGTGAGTCGGCGTTGGCGGAATCAGGTATCCGGCTTCCCATCGAGTTCGAAGCGAAAGTGCGTCTGCTGGAGAGCTTTTCGCCTAAGACCCTGAACGACGACAACGCGGTGCGGGATTGGATCGACATGTTCACCCTGTGGCCGCAGTACCCGACCCCGGGGATGCGCACGCAGCTGTCGATCGCCCCGCAGAGCAGCAGGCTGTCGGCCTACCAGAACGTGGCCACGCCGACGTTGGTCATCGGGTTCGCCGACGACGTAGTACTGCCGTCATATCTGGGCCGCGAGGTCGCCCAGGCGCTTCCCAATGGCCGGTTCCTGGAGATTCCCGGAACCGGCCATCTCGGGTTCATTGAGAAGCCGCAGGTGGTCAACACCGCGATCCTGAATTTCTTCGCCGATAGTCTGGAGCGATGAACTCTTCGACGACACAGTCCCGGGTGGTCGTCGACGAACTGATCCGCGGCGGCGTTCGTGACGTCGTCCTCTGTCCGGGGTCGCGCAACGCGCCGCTGGCCTTCGCCTTGCAGGACGCCGATCGTGCCGGCCGACTGCGACTACACGTTCGCATCGACGAGCGGACGGCGGGGTTCCTGGCTATCGGGCTGGCGGTGCCGCAGGGCGCCCCGGTGTGTGTGGCGATGACGTCGGGCACCGCCGTGGCCAACCTGGGCCCAGCGGTGGTGGAAGCCAACTATGCGCGAGTACCCCTTATCGTGCTGTCAGCCAACCGGCCCTACGAACTGCTGGGCACCGGCGCCAATCAGACATTCGAGCAGCTCGGATATTTCGGGACCCAGGTGCGTGCCAACGTGAGTCTCGGACTGGCTCCCGATCTGCGTGCGGTGACGCCGGGCGAGCTCGCCGCTCTGAACGCCCAGTGGCGGTCCGTGACATGCCGGGTGCTGGTGGCCGCCAAGGGTTCTCGGTCGGCTAACGCTGGTCCGGTACAGTTCGACATTCCACTGCGCGAGCCGCTGGTGCCGGACGCTCATGACGGAGGAGAGTCCGGGAGCAGGTATGCCCCGGCGGGCCGGCCGGACGGAATGCCCTGGACGTACACCCCGCCGGTGACGTTCGATCAGCCACTTGACATCGATGTTTCCGCCGACACAGTGGTCATCGCAGGACACGGGGCGGGCCTCCACCGGAACCTTGCGCACCTGCCGACAGTGGCCGAGCCGACGGCACCGCCGCCGCGAAACCCGTTGCATCCGTTTGCTTTGCCGCTGCTGCATCCCAAACAGGTCATCATGTTGGGCCGCCCGACGCTGCACCGGCCGGTCTCGGCTCTGCTGGCCGATCCGGCGATCCCCGCCCTGGCGCTCACCACCGGGCCGCGCTGGCCCGACGTCTCGGGGAACTCACAGGCCACCGGCACCCGCGCCGTCGTCGTCGGTACCCCGGCGACGGGGTGGCTACAGCGCTGTGCTCAGGCCAACAGGCGTGCCATCGCCGCGGTCCGCGATCAACTCGCCAGCCACTCGCTGGCCACCGGACTGCATGTCGCGGCTGCCGTGGCCGACGCGCTGCGCCCCGGTGATCAGCTGGTCCTGGGCGCGTCCAACCCGGTCCGCGACATGGCACTAGTCGGCTTCGATGCAACCGGGGTCAGGGTGCAGTCCAACCGCGGTGTGGCCGGTATCGACGGGACCGTGTCGACCGCGATCGGGGCGGCGCTGGCGTTCGACCAGATCGAAAGCGGCGGGCGCACAATCGCCTTGATGGGTGACTTGACGTTCGTTCACGACAGTTCCGGTCTGCTGATCGGCCCCACCGAGCCGGCACCTCGTCAGCTCACCATTGTGGTGTCCAACGACAACGGCGGCGGTATTTTCGAGCTCCTTGAGCAGGGAGATCCCCGGTTCGGCGACGTATCCTCGCGCATCTTCGGGACACCGCACGACGTCGACGTGGGTGCGCTGTGCCGGGCCTATCACGTCGAGTGTCGACAGCTTGAGGTTGTCGACCTCGTCGCTGCCCTCGGCGAGTCGTTCCACGGCATGCGGGTACTGGAGGTCAAGGCAGACCGGTCATCGCTGCGCGCATTGCACGCATCGATAAAGGCTTGCCTGTGAGTACCCTGAAAAACAGCGCGAGTCGGTTGAAAGCGATATGGCACAGCATCATCCCGCATGTTTCCGGGCACCCGGACGAGACACGGAGCGGACGTATCGCGCGGCGGGTCCGGATCGGCATCGTGGTGGCGGCGTGTCTGGTGACGTTGCAGTCGGTGCTACTGGTGCTCGGCGCGTGGCGCAATGACCGGCAGATCGAACGTCACCTCGGCGTAGCCCAGGCCAACGTTCTGGACGCAGGCCCGCGGCGGTCGACGATCGAGTTCGTCACGCCGGACCGGGTGACTTATCGCCCCGAGCTGGGTGTGCTGTACCCGTCCGAACTTGACACCGGCATGCGCATCTATGTCGAATACGACACCAACAACCCGGACCTGGTGCGGGTGCAAGGCCGCAACGCCGCGTTGGCAATCATTCCGGCGGGCTCCATCGCGGTCGTCGGCTGGTTGGTGGCCGGTGTCGGGCTGGCTGCGACCGCCTTCGTCGAGCGCCGCCAGGACCGGAACACTCAGTGATTCAGGGTTTGACCAGCTTGTCCAGCCAGTCGTCGTCATGGACGGAAATCTTTTCCCCGGCGCCAAGGTCGTAGACGGTGGGGGTTCCGGTCTGCATGGGATCGATATCAAGCAGGAATCCGAAGTTGGCGCTTTCCATTTCGGCGACGTCGACCGCTTCTCCTTGACGCGCGACGTTGTCGGCGACGCCCTCGGGAATGCCGGCGCCGACAGCCATCGCACGAAGTTCCTTGCCGGTAAAGGGCGGACCGCCGACCTGCTGGTTCACCCAGAGGTCCTTGACGAAGCGCTGGAACTGGGCGCCGGAGGCAGCCTCGCCGTCGGTCGGCTCGGCGGCCAGGAACATCGCGTTGACCACCTTTGACGAATATCCGTCGTAATCGTCGTCCATAAACGTCAGTGGCCGGTAGGTGACCTGGACATCGCCGGCCGAGATGTGGTACGCGAGTTGATCACCGACGTCTGCCTGCAGTTCGCGGCAATGCTGGCACTGCGGTTCGGTAAAGATTTCGAGTCGGACGGGCGCGTCCTCGAAGCCCGCGACGATCCCGTGTCCGTCCTCGGCGAGGACGAGCGGCGGCCTACTAGGGTCCGGCAGCGCAATTCCGGTGATCTGTTGCGAGCAGCCGACGATCGTCAAGAGCAGTCCCAGGATTCCGAGAAGCAGCGCCGCCTTGGAAATCCGCATGATCACAAGAGTAGTCTTCGGTACCCGTTAATTCTCGTGACATCTGCCTTTTCGCAACCTCACCGACAGTTGTCGCTGTCACCGTCGGCTCGTGCGGGTAGCGATCGTCGCGGAGTCATTCCTCCCGAACGTCAACGGCGTCACCAACTCGGTGCTTCGGGTGATCGAGCATCTGCGCCGTACGGGTCATGAAGTGCTCGTCATCGCACCTGACACACCACGCGGGCAGCCCGCCGCCGACAAGGTTCACGACGGAATCCGCGTTCACCGGGTGCCGTCGCGCATGTTCCCGAAGGTGACGTCTCTCCCGCTGGGTGTACCGCTGCCCCGGATAGTCGGCGTGCTGCGGGGGTTCGAGCCGGACGTGGTCCATCTGGCGTCCCCGGCGCTGCTCGGCTACGGCGGACTTCACGCTGCACGGCATCTGGGCGTCCCGACAGTGGCGGTGTTTCAGACCGACATCGCCGGCTTCGCCCGCAGCTACGGCATTGGGGTCGCATCCCGCGCGGCTTGGGCCTGGACCCGGCACCTACATAGACGTGCCGACCGAACGTTGGCCCCCTCCAGTTCGGCAATGGAGAGCCTTATAGCGCAAGGTATTCCACGTGTGCACTGCTGGTCGCGTGGAGTTGACGTGACCGGCTTCGCGCCCTCGGCGCGCGACGAGAGGTTGCGGCGAGCCTGGTCGCCGGATGACAAGCCCATCGTCGGGTTCGTCGGGCGACTTGCCCCGGAAAAACATGTCGAAAGGCTCGCGGTGCTCGGCAACCGTGCCGACCTTCAACTCGTCATCGTGGGCGACGGTATCGACCGGGCCAAGCTTGAAAAGCTCATCCCATCAGCAGTTTTCACCGGGGCGCTGTACGGCACCGCGTTGTCCTCTGCCTACGCCAGCATGGACGTCTTCGTGCACGCGGGCGAACATGAGACTTTCTGCCAGGCTGTGCAGGAAGCGATGGCCTCCGGACTGCCGGTGATCGCCCCAGATGCCGGCGGACCGCGGGATCTGGTTGCGCCCTACCGGACTGGTTTGTTGTTACCCGTCGACGATTTCGAGCGCCGTCTACCGAAATCGGTCGAGCATCTGGTGGCTGAACGTCGCCGCTACTCGGTGGCGGCTCGACGCGCCGTTCTCGGCCGCACCTGGCCGGTGATCTGCGACGAGTTGCTCGGCCACTACGAGGCCGTGCTGGGTTCCCGTCACCTGCGGGCGGCTTAAGTCCCCCGGGCCAGCAGACGCAAATGTCCCGAGACACACCGTCGGCGGGGAACATTTGCGTCTGCCCGCGGCGCAAGTTGCCCACCCCTCGAACTCAATCACCGGTAGCGTCGGCGACGTGAATCGAGCGTCGTTGGAGAAGGATCCGCACGAGGTAGCGTCGATGTTCGATGGTGTCGCGCGCCGCTACGACCTGACGAACACCCTGCTATCGCTTGGGCAGGACCGATTCTGGCGGCGCGCCACCCGCGCGGCGATGGACATCGGACCCGGGGACAAGGTACTCGACCTGGCCGCCGGGACGGCTGTGTCGACCGAGGAGCTGGCCGGGTCCGGCGCGTGGTGTGTGGCTGCGGATTTCTCGGTCGGGATGCTGGCAGCGGGGGCGGCCCGCTGCCTGCCGAAGGTGGCCGGTGACGCGACGCGGCTGCCATTCGCCGACGGAGTGTTCGATGCCGTGACGATCAGCTTCGGCTTGCGCAACGTGGTCGACCGCGCCGCAGGTTTGCGCGAGATGGCAAGGGTGACCCGTCCGGGCGGACGGCTGATGGTGTGCGAATTCTCCACGCCTACCAATCCGCTCTTCGCCTTCGTGTACAAGGAGTATCTGATGCAGGCGCTCCCGCGGATCGCACGCGCGGTGTCGTCCAACCCCGATGCGTACGTCTACTTGGCGGAGTCGATCCGGGCTTGGCCGGATCAGCGCGAGCTCGCATTGTGCATCGCCGGGACGGGCTGGACGGATGTGCGGTGGCGAAACCTGTCCGGCGGCATCGTTGCGCTGCACGCCGCCACCAAACCCCTCACCTGAATTCCATCCCCGCGAGACCATGCGCGTCTGCCCATGCACACGCCGACAGGAACGCTCATGTGCGCACGTTCGCGGCCCGCGAAATGCGCGATCGGCGCCCCCGGCAGCGCTACCGTCAGCGACATGGCCTACGGACGTCACGCCGACCCCGACTCGACCCTGGGCACCGACCCGCGATCAGACCCGCGCATGGTGGCGGTCTTCAGCCGCTTTGGCCTGGCGGGCCGGGCACCCACAAGCGGGCTGAGCGTCGACTCACCACTGGAGCAGCGGCACGCGTTCGCGAAGATGAGCGAGCAGGGACTGGGCGCGATCTTCGACAGCATCGCCGACGAGTTGACGGCGCCGGCCGGGGTGACGACAACTACGCTGACGATCACCGGGATCGACGGCAACGACATCCCCCTTTACATCAGCCGACCTGGCCAGATTGCCGGCCCGCTACCTGCCGTGCTCCACCTACATGGCGGCGCGATGGCCATCAACAGTGCCGGCGACCTCTGCTATATCCGGCTACGCGAATTTCTCGCGGCAACCGGGCTTGTCGTCGTGGGCGTCGAATTCCGCAATGCCAGTGCGAAATTGGGGCCACACCCATTCCCGGCCGGGCTCAACGACTGCGCGTCGGCAGCGCGGTGGATCGCTGCGAACCGCGACGAGCTCGGTGTCAGCCATGTGGTGGCATCCGGGGAGTCAGGTGGGGGCAATCTGGCATTGACGTTGGCGCACAGGGCGAAACGAGAAGGCTGGATCGACGAACTGGCCGGCTTCTACGCCCAATGTCCCTACATCTCCAACCGGTGGCTCGACGACTGCCCGGATCTGCCCTCGTTGGAAGAGAACGACGGCTACTTCATCAGCCGTGAACAGGCGGCACTGCTCGGGTCGCTCTACGATCCCAGCGGCCGGCACGTCGGCGACGCAACCTGCTGGGCGTCGAGGGCCACCGACGAACAGCTGAAAGACCTTCCACCGCATGTGATCTCGGTAAACGAGTTGGATCCACTGCGAGACGAGGGTCTGCAGTACTACCGCCGGCTGTTACGCGCGGGTGTGCCGGCGGTGGGCAGAGTGGTGGCCGGAACCTGTCACGCCGGTGATCTGCTGTTCGGTCACGCGATGCCGGATGTGTTCGAGGCCAGTCTCCGCGATGTCAGCGGGTTCGCCCAGTCAGTGCGCTGATCGCGAGGGTGCGCAAATGCACACCCGCAGCGGCGCGCCGGCGTGCAAACACGCCCGCTCGCGGGGAGAGGGCTCGCGGGGCGCGCGAACGGGCCAGGGATCATGTGAACGGGCGGCGGTCGTCGATCCGCCGCGACAATCGGCCCGCGGTCCGCCAGGCTCTCGCCACCAGGTCCTCGTCCTCGTCGGTCACAAAGTTGCCCATCACCCGCACCATCAGCTTCATCACCGCCGAGGACCGCATCGCCAACGGCCCGACCGAGGGCAGAAACCGCGGGAAGGTCAGCAGCAGAGCTAGCCGGCGCGCGACCGAGAAGCCGCGCGCATAGTGCTCATGCAGGACAGTCGGCCAGGCGTGCGTATAGTCGCCGAGCCCCAGCAACTCGGCGGCCAGCCGACCGGTCTCCAGCCCGTAGTCGATACCCTCGCCGTTCAACGGATTCACACATGCCGCGGCATCGCCGACCAGCATCCAGTTGGGTCCGGCCACCCCCGACACGGCTCCGCCCATCGGCAACAACGCCGACAGTCCGGCTCGTGGCTCGCCCTCGAAGCCCCAGTCGTCGCGGCGCAGCGCGGTGTAGTAGTTCATCAGTGGCCGCAGCGCCGCGTCGGCCGGACGCTTTACGGTGGCCAGCGCGCCGACGCCGATGTTCACCTCGCCGTTGCCCAGCGGGAAGATCCAGCCGTAGCCGGGCAGCAGTTCGCCGGCCGGGGAGCGCAGTTCCATGTGCGAGGTGATCCATGGCTCGCTGCTGCGTTCAGTGGCGATGTACCCGCGGATAGCGATGCCGTAGACGGTCTCCTTGTGCCATTGCCGGCCCAGAACCCGTCCGAGCGTCGAGCGCGCACCATCGGCGACGATCAGGTGCTCGCAGCGGATCACCTCGCCGGAACTGAGAACCACCGACGTTACCCGGCCGTGCGAATCATGATGCACGTCAACTGCTTTGACGCCGAGCTTCATCTTCGCACCTTCGTCGACGGCGACCAGGCGGATGCGTTCGTCCAGTTCGGTGCGGGGCACCGCGCTGCTGTTGGGAGGGAACGACGGACCGGGCCAGGCCACCTCGACGTCGGCGCCGAAACCCGACATGCGCAAACCGCGATGGGCGATTTTGCCCTCGAGCCAGGAACCCAGCCCCAGCCGTCTGAGCTCGGCGACCGCACGGGGCGTCAACCCGTCTCCGCAAGCCTTGTCGCGAGGGAACCGCGCGGAGTCGACGACCAGCACGTCGCGGCCGGCGCGGGCGGCCCACGCCGCCGCGGACGATCCGGCCGGCCCGGCCCCGATGACCACGACGTCGGTGCTACTCGACCCCTGCCCCGCAGGCGGGAGCCCGCCTCTCGCCGCAATGTCCATGTTCCCCAGTATGTTGGCAGGGTGAGGACACCGGCGAGCGTGGTGGCGGGAATCGACTTCGGCGATGCCCGATTCGCCGAGGGTGTCCGCGAAGGGGTGGCCCGCATCGAGGCGCTGATGTCCGAGGAACTGAACCGGGCGGACTCCCTGATGGCCGAGGCCGTCCAGCATCTCTTCCAGGCCGGCGGGAAGCGTTTCCGGCCCTTGTTCACGGTGCTATCTGCCCAGCTGGGGCCCGAGCCCGACGCGTGGCAGGTGACCGTCGCGGGCTCGGTGATCGAGCTGGTGCATCTGGCCACGCTCTACCACGACGACGTGATGGACGAGGCGCAGATGCGCCGTGGCGCCCCCAGCGCCAACGCTCGCTGGGGCAACAACATCGCGATCCTAGCCGGGGACTATCTGTTCGCGTCCGCGTCACGGCTGGTGTCCCGGCTGGGCCCGGACGCGGTGCGGATCATCGCCGAAACGTTCGCACTGCTGGTCACCGGTCAAATGCGGGAGACGCGCGGCGCTGTCGACCAGGTCGACACGGTGGATCATTACCTGCAGGTCGTCCATGAGAAGACGGCCTGTCTGATCGCCGCCTCGGGCCGATTCGGAGCGACCTTCTCCGGGGCGGACGGCGACCAGATCGAGCGGCTGGCCCGGCTGGGCGGCATCGTGGGTACGGCCTTTCAGATCTCCGACGACATCATCGACATCGATAGTGCCGCCGACGAGTCGGGCAAGGTACCCGGGACGGATCTGCGCGAAGGGGTGCACACGCTGCCGGTGCTGTATGCGCTACGGGAGAGCGGGCCCGACGCCGACCGGTTGCGGGCGCTGCTGGCAGGTCCGGTGGATGACGACGACGATCTGGCCGAGGCGTTGATGCTGTTGCGTAACTCACAGGGCATCGTGAAGGCCAAGGAGACCGTGGCCGAGTACGCCAGTCAGGCCGAACACGAGCTCGCTCAGCTGCCCGAGGGGCCCGGACGCCAGGCGCTGACCACCCTGGTGAACTACACCATCACCAGGCATGGCTGAGAGCGCAAGGAACCTGCGTGGATGCCTCGGGCGTTGACTAGGGCGATGACTCTTTCGGGTTTCACCAACCGGCGGGATATCCCCGGCAGCTTCTCTCGGCAGTGGTTTCAGTATCTGGAGTGTCTTAAAGGAGGCGAGTCACGATGACTTGGCACCCGCACGCCAACAGGGTCAAGACGTTCCTGTTGCTGGTGGTGTTCTCGGGTCTGATCGTCGGTGTGGGCGCATTGTTCGGGCGCAACATCATGTTCCTGGCGGTGCTGTTCGCCATCGGGATGAACGCGTACGTCTACTTCAACAGCGACAAGATGGCCCTGCGCGCCATGCATGCCCAGCCCGTGACCGAGATGCAGGCCCCGCTGATGTACAAGATCGTGCGTGAACTGGCCACGACGGCGCGTCAGCCCATGCCGCGGCTCTACATCAGCGACACCGCGGCGCCGAACGCATTCGCCACCGGTCGTAATCCGCGCAACGCCGCGGTGTGCTGCACGACGGGCATCCTCGGAATTCTCAATGACCGCGAATTGAGGGCCGTACTGGGCCATGAGCTGTCCCATGTGTACAACCGCGACATCTTGATTTCCTGTGTCGCGGGTGCGATGGCCTCGGTGATCACCGCGCTGGCCAACCTGGCGTTCTTCGCGAGCATGTTCGGCGGAAATCGTAACGGCGGCGCCAATCCGCTTGCAATCCTCCTCGTTTCGCTGCTGGGGCCGATCGCGGCGACGGTCATCCGGTTGGCGGTGTCACGTTCGCGCGAGTACCAGGCCGATCAGTCCGGCGCCGAGCTGACCGGTGACCCGCTCGCGCTGGCCAGCGCGTTGCGCAAGATCAGCGCCGGCGTGCAGCGTGCCCCACTGCCGCCGGAGCCGCAGCTGGCCGATCAGGCGCATCTGATGATCGCCAACCCGTTCCGGGCCGGGGAAAAGATCGGCAAGCTGTTCTCCACCCATCCACCGATCGCCGACCGCATCGCCAGGCTGGAGCAGATGGCCGGCCCAGGCTATAGAGGTCCGGGTCTCTACTGACCGGTACCGGTCTCAGCTGACCTGTACTTACAGCGTCCTGAGAAGACACTTTGGGAGGCTTCTTCTCGTGCTTACGCTGCCAAACTGCCGTTTCGGCGAATTGAAGGCGAAAATGAAACAGTGCCGACCGGTTCGGCGATACCTAGGCTGTGGTTGTGTTACGCAGAATTCTCGCCGGTACCGCGTGCGTGGGTATTCTTGGCGGCCTCACCGTATCGGGACTCGCCGCGGCGCAGCCCCCGCCGCCACCTGCGCCACCGCCGGCTCCGGCCATCAACTCGTTTCCGCCGGTCAACCCGCAGGACTTCGCGGTGCATGACGGATCGGCCTATGTCTTCGGGTCTGGGGGGCTGACCTGCATGCTGCAGCGGTCCGGCGGCTATGGCTGCAACGGTGCGATGCCCGGCGGCCCGGAAGGGGCGAATCTGGTGGGCGGCAGCGCGGGCGGGGTGGCTACCTTCGGGATGTCGCACGCACCGCTGTACACCGGTCCGGTCAACCCGCTGCCGCCCAACACCCGGCTGAGCTTTGGCACCGTCAGCTGCGGAGGGGACGGCACGACGACCGCCTGCGTGGACGCCCGCAGTCAGTCCGGCTTCGTCGTCGGTCCGGCTGGTTCCTACATCCTCAACGCGGTCAACCCGCTGATCGTCCGCCCGGAGGGGACGAACCCGTACTTCAACTGAGTGGCCGGAAGGCGGCCTGTCAGAAGCCCGATCCGTGCACCTCATGCCCGGGCTTCTCAGCCACCAGCCCGTGATAGGCCTGCTCGACCGTCGACCCGTGATTGACGACGCCGTCGACCTCCCGGGCGATGGGCATCGAGATGCCGTACTTCTCGGCGAACTCCATGATCACGCTGGCAGCCTTGACTCCCTCGGCCACCTGGTTCATCGCCGCGATGATCTCTTCGACGGTTTTTCCGGCGCCGAGCTGCTCTCCGACATGACGGTTGCGACTGCGTTGGCTTGTGCAGGTCACGATCAAGTCGCCCATGCCGGCCAGTCCCGCGAAGGTGTCCCGATTGCCGCCCATCGCCACGCCCAGCTTGGACATCTCGGCCACCGCCCGGGCCATCACCATCGCGCGGGTGTTCTCGCCGATGCCCAGCGAATAGCCCATGCCGACCGCGATCGCGTAAACGTTCTTCAAGGCACCGGCCATTTCGACGCCCACCACGTCGTCGGTGGTGTAGGTCCGAAAACGCTTGGTGCGGAACAGCTGTGCAAGATTGGCGGCCAAATTCTGATCGGGCATCGCTAGCACGGCAGCGGCGGCGTAACCCTCGGCGACCTCGCGGGCGATGTTGGGCCCGGCCAGGATGCCCGCCGGATGCCCCGGCAGCACTTCGTCGACGATCTGGCTCATCCGGTAGTTGGTGCCCTGCTCGAGACCTTTGACCAGAGACACCACCGGCACCCACGGCCGCAACTCCCTGGCCAGCTCGGTGAGGACCCCGCGGAAGCCGTGTGAGGGAACGCCCATCACGATCACGTCGGCGCACTCGGCGGCCTCGGAGAAGTCGGTGGTGGCTTTCAGCGTGTGCGCGAGCTCGACTTCGTCACCCAGGTACCGGGTGTTGCGGTGACGCTCGTTGATGTCGGAGGCGGTTTCCTCGGACCGTACCCACTGCAGCGTCGGGCCTCGACGAGCGCAGATCGAGGCGACCGTGGTTCCCCATGATCCGCCTCCGAGAACGACGACTTTGGGTTCGCGTTGCGCAGGAGCCATGGCGATCACATTAGGTCGACGGTCAAGGCTCGAGGGTGGGTTTGGCAAGCTCAGTGCTGGGCGTCGGGAGTCTTGCCGTCGGTGGGCTCTCAGCGATAGTTGACGAACTGAAGCGCGACATCGAGGTCGGCACCTCGCAGAAGTGCCTGGACCGCCTGCAGATCGTCCCGCTTCTTGGAGCTGACCCGGATCTCGTCGCCCTGAATTTGCGCCTTGACACCCTTGGGTCCCTCGTCCCGGATGAGCTTGGTGACCTTCTTGGCCTGCTCGCTGCTGATGCCCTGCTTGATGCTGCCGATCACTTTGTAGGTCTTGCCCGAGGGCTGCGCCTCACCGGCTTCGAACGCCTTCATGGAGATGTCGCGCCGGATCAGTTTCTCTTTGAACACGTCGACGGCGGCCTTCACCCGTTCCTCGGTCGAGGAGGTCAGCACGATGCCTTCTTCACCCTGCCAGGCAATAGTCGTGTCGGTGCCGCGGAAGTCGAATCGGGTGGACAGCTCCTTGGCCGCCTGATTGAGAGCGTTGTCCACCTCCTGGCGGTCGACTTTGCTGACGATGTCAAACGATGAATCCGCCATTGGACGAAGTCCTCCCTCGATGTGTTGGGCTGGGCTCCATCTTCGCCGCATGCCACCTGGACCGCGAAGCCACCCCTGCGCTCGCAGCATGGGTTTGTGCCTGTGCCCCGCCCTCGTTGTATCCTGCTGTGCGCGCCCAAGCGCACACGCAGTACCCAGGCAGGTTGCCCGAGCGGCCAATGGGAGCGGACTGTAAATCCGTCGGCTAACGCCTACACAGGTTCGAATCCTGTACCTGCCACGCTGGTCAGCCATACTTCTTCCAACTGTGAGTGGCTCGCCAAGGACAGGGATTCTATTCGCGGGTCCGCAACCAGAGTCGCAATTCCGGTCCACGGCTAGGGATGCTCGGGACAAGTTGGCCCCCACCGCTCCGCCCAACCATGGGCGGGCGCGATGACCCGAACTAGGAGGCGACGATGCCGGTCACCGTGATTCTTGAACTCAGGCTGAAGTCCGAGTCTGTGGCAGCGGCGCGCGACGTGATGCGCCGGGCACTGCAAGATACCCGGGCGTTCGAGGGCAACCTGGCCACCGATGTGCTCGTCGACGAGGCCGACGAGGCGCACTGGCTGATTTACGAACTTTGGGACAGCGTCGAACACGATGAGGCCTACCGCGCCTTCCGGGCCGGTGAAGGTCGACTGACCGAGTTGCCTCCGCTGCTTGCGGCGCCACCGGTGAAGACGCGCTACAGCACTACCGATATCTAGCCGAATGTTTCTCGTCGAAAGCTAGCCGTTGGGGCCGGACCGTCTGGCATCAGCGATAGCACCACGTTCTCGGGAGGTGCCTGGTGGCATGGTTGATCTTGTTCCTGTCGGGTGCTCTTGAAGCGGTGTGGGCCACGGCTCTCGGCAAATCAGAGGGATTTCGACGGCTGGGCCCATCGCTGGTATTCGGCGTCAGCCTTATCGCTTCGATGGCCGGGCTCGCTATCGCGATGCGAGACCTTCCAGTGGGGACCAGCTACGCAGTCTGGGTCGGCATCGGCGCGAGCCTGACCGTCGGGTACGCGATGGTCACCGGGGCCGAGTCGGCATCGATTGCCAAAGTGTTGTTGATTCTGGGCATCGTCGTTTGTGTGATGGGTCTGAAGTTGGTCGGCCACTGAGGTTGCAGCGACTTTACGTCGCGAGCTTCGCCTTCGAAAAGCCGAGGTTCTGCCTGATTCGCTCCAGATCGGCCTCCGGCACCGAGACGCCTCCTCGTGCCCGCCGCAAGACCTCCTCGCAGGCACCGCGGGCTTCCTCGTACCGGCCCATCCAGTAGGCACAGACTCCTATCTCGTCGAGCAAGCGCCAGTTGTATACGTCATGCGCCACGAAGAGCTTGTCGTCGGGCCACTCGATGGCCAGGCCCGCCTTGGCGAAGAGATGGGCCTTGGCGTACATCTTGAGTGGACGATAGTAGGAGGCCAGCTCGTACAGCGGCTCGGCACGACTGGGCCGGAGTTGATAGGCCTGCAAGAGTTCGCTTACGACCTCGCCTTCGGTCTTGTTCATGAGCTTGGCGACTCGCCCCGCCTCGAGTTGCGCCATGAATGTTTCTTCCGCCCAGCCCTCCTGCTTGCTGCGCACTTTGTAAGCCTCGAACGCTTGCTCGAGCCGCCCGGCATGTTTGTAGGATTGCCCAAGGTAGAACTGGCTACGTGGGTCGCCAGGATTGCGTTCGAGTTCGTCTTCCAGCAGCTGCGCGTCGCGGAGATACTTCTCCTCGGAGGTGACGCCCTGTGATTTGGCGCCCTCACCCTGGTGATAAATGATCCAGACGTCGTCTCGCGCAGCACGTTGGGTGGAGCCGCGCACGTGCTCGAGGTAATTGTGCACGGGACCTTTCCAGCACCACTCGGTGGCGCGCACGTTCACCAGGTGGGGCACCAAGTAGCGGATGTTCTGGTGCTGCTTCGCAATGTCGTAGGTGACGCCGGGCTGCAGCTCCTCGTAGAAACGAGGGTTCGACACGCCGAGCTCCTCGTCGGCATCGATGAACAACAGCCAGTCCGAACGACCTGCGCGGACCGCCAGCTCGAGCGCCTGTTGGCGATTGACGCCGAAGTTCACCCACGGTCGGTCGTGTACTTCGCCCTCGATCCCGTACTCGCTCATACGGGTCTTGATCAACTGCTGGGTGCCGTCGGTCGACCCGGTATCCACGATCACGTAGTAATCGATGTAATCCTTGACCGAACTGAACAGCCGGTCGAGGACAGTGGTTTCGTTCTTGACGATCATGTTCAGGCAGATGTTGGTCTTGCGCCGCGTCGTCATGTGCTTTCCGCCTCCAATATCCTGCCCCCCGGCAGCCCCCTTTGGGGCCTTGTGCCGACTTGGTGCGATGGTTCAGGTTACGACGGCAGGCGACCGTCAATCGATCCAGGGCGACCGGATCTCGGATTTCTCCACACGGCGCCGTTCGCGGTGGCAACCTTCAATCCGTCCGGATCAGCCCCCGTCGAAGGATAGTGATGGCCGTGGTGACCAGTAGCGTGCCGACCGAGCACGAGGCGCGCGAGTCCGAACGTGCAGGTGGCCGACGGCTGCTCGGAGGCCTCGCCCTGTCGTTGCTGAGCGCTGTGCTTCTGGTGGTCATATGGCAGTCATTCGGGAACCTTTGGTGGCTAACCTTTGTCGCGTTCGTGCCGATGTATGTAGCGCAGTACCGGGTGTTGCCGCGGCGATGGAGTGCGGTTCCGGTGGGTTTCGCGTTCGCCGGCTATTACCTTGCTTTATGGCTGCTGTCCACGTCGGTGTTGTCGTTGTGGGTCATCGTCGCGGCTGCGGCAGTTTCCGGGCTCCTCGGCCTCATCATCGGTGTCTGCCTACGACCGTTCGCTGAACGCACCCAATACCGCTGGTTCGTGGTGCAGTTTCCGTTGATTTGGGTGAGCATCGATCTGCTGGTCCAGAACAACGAGCTTGTCGGGACGTATTCATGGATCGGTTACCGGCTGGGCGGCGTCCCACAGCTTGTCCAACCCGTCAGCATCCTCGGCACCCCGGCACTCAATTTTCTACTACTGGTGATCAACTCGGCCATCGCGCTGGTGGCGCTTGCCCTCATCGACCGTCGCTGGCCAAAGCTCGCCGACGTCGCGGTGCCGCGGCGGGTGCTGGTGTGGTCGACGTCGATTTCTGTTGTGGTGGTGGTTATCTGGTTGGCCCTCAGTCTGCACATCTTCAACGATGTGTCGGAGAAGATGGGCCCTGATGTGCGGGTCGCCGCGGTGCAACCCGGTCTGGACAACGCCACCCCGGGCACGCTCATCTCGGCCGGAAACATCTCACCAGGACGCAGCGAAGCCGATCGCATCGCCGACCAGATCGACCAGCTGAGCGATATGACGCGGCAGGCCGCCCAACAGGGTGCGCAGGTCGTTGTGTGGCCGGAGGAGACGCTCAATTACGACCCGAGGGTTGAGCGCACCGAGTGGATTCCAGAACTTGTGCGGCAAACGGGTGTGTATCTCGCCATGGGCTTCACGCCGGACGCGACGAACGGCGCGGCCCCCAACACCGCTCTGCTCTGGAGCCCGCAGGGTGAGGTCGACGCGGTTTACTTGAAGACCAAGCGGGTCCTGGCCGAGGGGGAGGCCTTCACACCGGGCAGGTCCTATCCGACCGTGAAGACTCCCGCCGGCATTCTGGGCATGATCATCTGCTTCGACATCGACTTTCCCAACGGCCCGGCTCGGCGGGAGGTGCTCAATGGAGCACAGCTGATCCTCGCCCCGAGTATCGACTTCGCCTCGATTTCTGATGTTCGCAGCGCCTCAACTACATTCCGGGCGATCGAGAATAGGGTCGGGATGGTCAAGGCCGATGTCGCGTGGGATTCGGTGCTGGTGGCACCGAATGGCAGGGTGGTCGCCAGCACCGACTTCGGCGAGGAGCGCGGCGGCCCGGCCCTGCTGGTGGCCGACATTCCGCTGGGTCCGGTTGACGCGCCGCAAACCCAGTACGGGAATACGCCGTTCCAGTGGCTGGTGTACGCGGGCACCCTCATGATGATCGTCGCGATGGCTACGTCGTGGCGTCGCCGGCGCGGCGGGCCGGACAGCGACGGTCGGCCGATCGATTCGGGCGCGTCCGCAATAGCTTCCAGCAAACATTGACATCGACGGAGGCTGCACTCGGACGTTGCGGGAATCGACATTTCGCACCCAGATTCTCGTAAGCTCAGTTACGGTCGGCAGTCATGAAGACCTCCAACAAACTTGTCCGCGCAACGGCCGCCTTCGCGGCGTCGGCTGCCACCATCGGTTTCGCCGGCTTCGCGGCCGCCCAACCGCCTCCGCCGCCTGCCGACCCTGACGCCGTGCCGGTCGCCCTGCTCGACACCAATTGTTCGCTCGATCAGCTGCTGGCCGCGACCAAGGCGGTTGATCCGGTCACCTATGGGGCCCTGATCGAGCGGTACAACTCGGAACCGGTGTGGCTGCAACCAGCGATCATCCACCACCTCAATCTCTTGCTGGAGAAAGCTCCCGCGGATCGACAGGTCGAGGTCGACGAGTTGGCAAGGCTGTTCCCGCAATTCGTGCCACTGTTCGTGACCACCGAACCGAACGCCAACGCGATCGCCGACCAGTGCCCGACCTTCCCGGCCCAGGATCCGTCCGTCTTCGTTCTGTCCTGACCTCGCGGGGGTCCGCGCGCTACTTTGAACGGTGAGGCTCGATCCGCCGCCGGGCATCCCCGGCTCGTCGGCGGTTTTCCGAGAGGGGGTTGACGTGTCTTCCCCCGCAAAGGACCGCCCGATCGCCCCACTGGAGATGGTGCTGGTCTGGTGGGTGCGGATCGCCGTCGTTGTCGTGCTCGGCGTAGCCACCGCGAACTGGGTCGGCTGGGCCACCGGTATCGAAACGTTGACGCGGGGTTTCGCGTCCTGGCCGAAGATGACACCGTGGACTGCGCTGCTGCTGGCCATGCTCGGGCTCGCGATCCTGCTGCAGGCGGGGCACCGGTCACCGGCTAGGGTGCGGGTTGCCTGCGGTCTGGCCGCCGTGAGCGGTTCGCTGGCCGCGGTGTTCCTCGCCGAATATGCGGTAGGAGCATCGTTCGGTCTGGACTCTTTCTGGTTTCCTGACGCGCTGGACGCGCTGCAATCATCCTGGCCCGGTCGCCCCAACGTGGACACGGCATTGTCGGTTCTGTTGCTGGCGTTGGGAGTTGGGTTGACCCACGTCAACCGTCGGTGGGTACCCGGAGTGTGGGTGATAACCCTACTGGCGGCTTTGGCCCCACCGCTTGTCATCCTCGGCGCCTATTTGTTCCAGTCGCTTTCTCTGGTCGGCATCACGCGAGCCTCCGGGATGGGTATCTCGACGGCCCTGGCGGTACCGCTGTTGGTTCTAGCGGTCTTCTCGATTCGGCGCGACCGTAATCCACTGGCCTGGCTGCTGGCTCGGCCAGATGGGTGGACGCTGGTTCGGATGGCCGCGATCCTGACCGGCCCACCACTGCTGATCGGTCTGGCGCGTCAGGGATTCCGATATCTGGGTGTGCGTGAAGACGTGGCATGGGTCTATGCGATCTCGGTGAGCACGGTCGTGATCGGGGTGGCCACCTTCTACCTCAGCCAACGCGAGCAGCGACTGCTGATCGAAAAGGAGCTGCTCGGTCGTCGGGGCGCGGATGCTGAGACACGATTCCGGCTGTTGGCAGACAACGCCGTCGACGTGGTCGCTCATGTCAGGGGCACCCGGGTGGACTGGATCTCGCCGTCGGCCGAATCGGCATTCGGCTGGCCGCTCGAGCAGTGGGTTGGTGCGGACTTCAGCCCGTTAGTACACCCGGATGACCTGGATCGCGTGGCATCGGCGCTGCGGGACGTGGGCCGGGGCAATGCGACCGTGGTCCGATTCCGGGTGCTGACAGCCGGCGCCGGCTATCGCTGGACCGAGGCCCGCGGGAAGCCCTACATCGACGCCGACGGCGTCACCGACGGGATGATTTTCGCCGTGCGCGTCGTCGACGAACAAGTGCGGGCGCAGCAGCAACTCCAGGCCGAAAAGGAACGTTTCGAGTCGGTGGTGGGAAGGACGCCTTCGGCGATCTCCGTGCGGGATCCACAGCATCGTTTCACCATGGTCAACGATGCCTTTTGCGAGTTGTTCGGGAAGGGATCGCCCGACGAGGTAATCGGCCGAAGGGAGGACGAAATCCTGCCGCCGGATGTCCTGGAACGCTCGCGACGCGCGTTGGCCCGACTCCAGGCTGGCGAGAGCTTCGTCGAAGAGGAGTCGATAACCCTTGGGCAACAAACAATCTCGGTGTTGACTCAGCGGTTTCCGTTGCGCAACTCCCTCGGTGTGGTTACCGAGCTGGTGGCGATCCGCACCGACATCACCCATCGCAAGAGAATCGAGCGGGAGGCCGCTGAACGCGCCAAGTGGCAAGAGCGCATCCGCGCTGCGATCGGCGAGGGGAGGCTTCTGGTCTATTCGCAACCCATCGTAGACATCGCGACACGAGAGCCGGTGGAGGAGGAGTTGCTGGTACGGCTGCGCGCAGTCGGCTCGGACGAGGTGTTGCCACCGAGCGCCTTCCTTCCTCAGTGCGAGCGGCACGGATTGATGCCGGTGATCGACCGATACATGGTGGATCGCGCGATCGAGCTGGCCCGCCGCGGCAGGCATGTGAGCGTAAACATCACCGGCCAGACGATCGCCGACGTCGCGACCATGAAGGCCATTCTCGGGGCACTCACCAGCGCGGGCCCGCAGGTTACCGACAAGATCGCATTCGAGATCACCGAGACCACCGCTCTGGCGTCTCCCGCGACCGCCAAAGCATTTTCGGTCAGCATGCGGGATCGCGGGTGCCGGGTGGCCCTAGACGACTTCGGGACCGGCTACGGAACATTCACCGAACTCCGGCATCTGGCTCTCTCCGCGTTGAAAATCGATCTGAGTTTCGTACAGAAGATGCTCGAGGACCGCGAGGACGAGAGGGTGGTGAACACCATCGTCTTCGTCGCGCGGACCTACGGCTTGACAACCATCGCCGAGGGAGTCGAGTCCCAGGAGGTACTCGAAAGGCTTGCCGAGCTGGGCGCAGATCGCGCGCAGGGATATCTGTTCGGGAAGCCGAAGCCGATCGTCGCATGATCGGCGCCCGAGCAACATCCGTGTGGTACGAGGCGATGTCCGAGACCCGGGACTCGACAGCGGACAGCTGGGGGCGGGCCGCCCTCTGGCCCGAGGGTGCGCGGTTTCGCGGAACGCTATGGCTGCTGGCCATCTTCGGCGCCTACGTGGCAGTCGCTTTGCTATACCCGTTCACCGCGACGGGTGGGGTTGCGCTGCTGTGGTTGCCCAACGCCGTACTCGTCACCGCGTTGTTGCGGTTCCGGACACGTGATTGGCCTTACGTGTACGCCGCGGGGTTGCTTGCCGAGGTGACCGCCGATCTGCCGTCGGGCGTTGCGCCACACCAGGCCCTTTACTTCGGCGTGGTGAACGCGGTCGAGGCGACCCTGGTTCTATTTCTCGCCGCTCGCATCGCCGGCGGGCGCGGCAACATCGGACTGCTCTCGGTGCGCGGAGCCGCGGGCGTGATCCTGGCCGCTGTCACTGTCCCCGCGTTGACGGCGACCATCGGCGCCATCGGATCGGTGTGGACTTTCGACGCGGACTACTTCACCGGCTGGCGCACCTGGTGGTTCGGTGACAGCCTGGGGTTGCTGGTGGGCATTCCTATCGGCCTGCTGCTGCGGGACACCGCCCGATCGGTAGCTCGGCGGCGGTCCGCCCCCATCACGGTTTGCAGCGGTATCGCAGCGGCGATACTGCTGCTGGTTTCCGGTGCCCTCGCCGGCTCCGGAAGCCCCTGGGGGGCCCAACAGACCGCGCTGGCGGCTGCGGTGATTCTTGCGCTGGCCTTTGGGGCGGTGGGTGCGCCGACTGCCGCGGCGATGACCGCGACCGTCACCCTGATGGCGCTGGCCGGACACGACGGCTTCGGATCCGCTCCGCAGGAACAGGCGCTGCTGTTCGTAGCGTTCGCGGCCATTTACGCCATCGCCGCAACCACCGAATCGGCGGACCGTGCGCTGGGGCAGTTATCGCGCACCAGAGCAGATCTCGAAACCGCGAACGAATGGCTCGGATCCCTTTTGGAAGCGGCGCCGGACGCCCTAGTGATCGCTGAGGCCGACGGACGCATCACGATGGCCAACGCCCAAACCGATCGGATGTTCGGATATCCCCGCGAGGAGCTCGTCGGCAGTCCGGTTGAAATGCTTGTTCCGCCGCGCCTCCGGGACAGGCACGTTCGTCATCGGATGCACTATTTCGCCAACCCGACGGTCCGCACGATGGGCGCCGGTCTGGAGTTGTGGGGGCTGCGCCGCGACGGCACCGAGTTCCCGATCGGAATCAGTCTGAGCCCGCTGAACAGCGGGCAGAGCCTGCAAGTGCTGGCAGCGATTCGAGATGTCACCGATCGCCACGAATATGAACAACGGCTCCGTGGTCAGCACGACGCCCTGATGGAGGCGCAGCAGGAGTTGGAGCGACTGGCCCGATTCGATTCCCTCACCGGACTCGTCAATCGGGCCGAGGCGTTGTCCCGCCTAGAGGCAGCGCTGGAATGCAGTCGGTCCCCGGGAGAGCATCTAGGGGTTCTGTTCTGCGACGTCGATCGATTCAAAGCAGTCAACGATACTTACGGGCATGCGGCGGGCGACGTCGTGCTCGCGACACTGGCGGAACGGGTCTGCCAATGCGTTCGGCACGGGGACACGGTCGGGCGCACCGGGGGCGACGAGCTGCTGGTTCTCCTTCCCGGTCTGCACAACATCGGTGAAGCGGTTCAGATCGCCGAGAAAATCCGACTCCGAGCCGCGGAACCCATCCACCAATCCGGCAACACTTTTGGCGTGACCCTGAGTATCGGCGCTACCCTCGCCATCCCCGGCGAGGCCGTCGTGGATACCTCCTCGCGAGCGGACACGGCCATGTATCAGGCCAAACGCCAGGGCGGAAACACCGTGATAGGCATCTGAGCAGCACCGTCCCCGCGGCCGCTTTGTGCTTGGATGATGACCGTGGAACCTCTGTTCAACGCGGTACTGGCGCTCAAAGAGCGTCGTCTTCTCCCGGATCCCGTTCTGCGGATGCTTGTCCGGTGGATGTGCTCCAGGTGGGTCAAGACCCTCGAATGCGGCGGAGACACCGAAAAGCAGGCGCGATACAAGCAGAAATACTTTGCGAAGTTGCGGAACAGCGCCGGCGCAACGCACCAGGCGGACGCCAACATCCAGCATTACGAAGTGCCCACGCGTTTCTTCGAACTCATGTTGGGGCCTCTGCTCAAATATTCGTGTTGTCTCTTCCCGGACCCCTCGACGAGCATCGCCGATGCCGAAGTTGCCATGCTGCACGCCTTCTTCGAAGAACATCTGAAGCTCGGTGAGCTTGTTGTACAACGTGGTTCGATCCGGGTGCTCGACCTGGGTTGCGGCTGGGGTTCGCACGGCAGTTACGTGCTGGAGAATTATGGCCGCCGTCCCGGCGACCCGGAGGTGCACGTCACGTTCCTGTCGAACAGCGCCACTCAGCAGGACTTCATCAAGGCCCGAAACCAAAAACACGCAGGCAGATTCACAAATGTCAAGGCCGACGCGAGTTTGTTCGACGATCCGGCGTTCCACGGGGCATTCGATGTGATCGTGTCCTGCGAAATGCTCGAGCACATGAAGAACTACGATCTGATCTTGAAAAAGCTGAGCTCATGGTTGCAGCCCGACGGACGAATGATGGTGCAGATTCTGGGAAACCGTCGATTCGCTTACGACTTCAAGACCACCGATTGGATGGGTAAGTATTTCTTTGCCGGCGGCACCATGCCTAGCAGGGACCTCCTTGAGCATTTCCTTCCTCCGGATATGAAGCAATCCGCGGTGTGGGACATCAACGGACGGGAGTACAGCAGAACGTTGGATGCATGGCTGGCGAGGCTGGACACGAACTCCCACGAGTGCCTGCGCGCCCTGCGGGGCGGCCCCACTACCGAGGACGTCGCACTGCAGCGGTGGCGAATGTTTCTGCTGTTCTGCTCGGAGGTGTTCGGCTACGGCGCAGGTAACGAATGGATGGTCTTTCACTATCTGTTCGAAAAGCTGCCGGAAACCGCAACGTCGCCATGAATACCGAAGTGAGATAACTCACTTCGACGCCAAATTGCCCGGCGATGTCACATGCCCAGGTGTGAGAGAATGCCTGAATCGCATCGATGCGACGGCACGGATGGTTCCGTAGCTGCCGGCCCGTGGGGCCACCACACTTTGTCCGTTGTGTTTGTCCGTTGGGAGTCCGCATGCGCGCATCCGCAGCCGCTGAATCGTCGCCGCTCGAATCGCGCTGGGCCACCCGCGCAGTCACCGTGTTCTTCGGAGCGTCGGCCGCTCTGGCGGCCGGGTGTGTGCTCGCAGTCGCAACAGGTTGGCCGCGATTAGCCGTCGTGCCGTCGGCCCTTGCGTTCGGCACGGTGGTCGCCGGGTTGGCCTTTTTCGTGGGCAGCGGCCCGATCCGGGGTAGGACGGCAATTACCGGACGTGTCGGAGTTGCGGTCGCGCTCGGAGTCGTGGTCGGTGAACTGGCGGCTGTCGCACTGTTCGCCGGTGCTGTCGATCGTGCTATGGATGTCTCGGCGGCACGAGCTGCCGACGCCGTGCCGGCCGTCGCGCAAGCCGCGGCGGACCTCGACGGTAGCCGGGCCGCGCGAGCCGAACTCGATGCCGCGGTGGATCAGTCACGTGCCAGGCTGGATCAAGCGTTGATCGTCGCCCGGTGCGAGTACAACCCGTCGCCAGCGTGTCCGCTGACCCGGATTACCGGGACGCCGGGCCTCGGACCTGAAACCCTCACCGCCAACGAGCTTCTCGCCGATGCACGCCGGGAGCTTGACAGCGCGGTCACGGCGCGGGAGCGTCAGGCACCCGAATTGGACGCAGCCGTCGGTGACAATGAGCGGATGCTTGACGCCGCACGGGCGTCGGCTGTCGATGCCGCTGATCGCGGTCTGGGCGCCCGATGGGTAACGATGAACGACTACACGCAGTCGAAGCCGGGCGCACTGTTTCTTCGAATCCTCACGGATGTCTTCTTCGTGCTGCTGAGCCTGCTTCCGCTGATTCTCACGCTGCTGCGGGGACAGACGGTGCGGGGTCGGCGCGCTGCGGCCGACGCCGAACGTGAACTGGCCGAGTTGGAAGCCGACACGGCGATCGCCGTGAAGCGGGCCGATGTCCGTCGGGCTGCCGAGATACTTTGGGCGGAACAGCAACTGGCCAACGCGCGGCTTGCGGTAGAGGCTCAGCATGAGATCGACCGCGCCCTGCATCGTCGTCGGGTCGCGCAGGCCGTCAATGGCACGGTGGAAAGCGCGGCGGCAAGCGGCAATGTCGCCGATGGTGAGTCCGATGATCCACCGCAGATCGCCGCGGACGCGTCCGAGCGGAAGCAGCTGACCTCGTCCGGCACCCGCGGGGTGGCCCCGGCGCTGCCTGTGCGCTCCGAAGAACGTCTACCCGCTCCGGTCGGGGCCGAGATCGCCGAACGTGGTGGGCCTAGGCTGATACCGAGCCTGCCCGAGCTCACCACCTCGGCTGCTCGATGGGTCCGTCCGTTGGTGCCGACCATTCTCGCCAAGGCGATCGACTCCACCGTCCACCCGGTACGTACCGCCCGTCAGGTCTTCGAAGAGGTCGAGGAGATCCACCTGTCGCTACGGCGTACCCACACTGTGACGGTGCATTCGATGGACAACCCCGATCCGGTGCAGGAGCCGGAGCCGGCCGGCGTGTCACCGGCCGTGTCGGGCGGGTTCGGGGCGGAGGCGCTGGGCCACCCTGCCCCGGCGGGGGCGGTGATGAGCCGCCAAGGGGATGTTCCCCTGGAGGCTGGTCACGGTAGCGGACGCGAACTGCCCGAACCTGATGGTGTGCGCCAACTTCCGCCCGGCAAGTAACCGGCTAGGCCCCTGGCTCAGCCCGCGGGGGCGATCCGTACCAGCACCCCGGGCTGGTACGTCAGCTGGTAGAGATTGCCGTCCGGCCCTTGAGCCAGCACGAGAGTCGTGCCGGCGTCCGGGTCGAAGTCTTGCGGATCGCCGCAGGAGGTGAACTCCGGGTTGCATGTCAGCACCTTGATCCAGCCCTGGATCAGGTCGGCGATGAACACCTTGTTCTGATAGGCCGGACCCAGCTGGTCGCCATCGTAGAAGAGCACCGACGTGATGGCAGCCCCACTGCCCCGTGGATAGGTGTAGATCGGATTCAACGATGTGCAGCTGACGCAGACCCCTTCGGCCGCCGGCCAACCGTAGTTGCCACCGGCGGTCACCAGGTTGACCTCCTCGAAGGAGGCCGCGCCCACATCCGCGACCAGCAGGCCGCCATCCGGGGTGAAGTTCAACCGGAAGGGGTTTCGTAGCCCATAGGCGTAGATGTGGGGTAGGGCGCCGGCGCCCAGGTCCGGGTTGTCCAACGGTGCTGTCCCGTCCGGATTCAGGCGCAGGATCTTGCCGTGGATGTTGGTCAGGTCCTGCGAATTGGCGCCGAATGCGTTGTCGCCCACGCCCCAATAGAGTTTGCCATCGGGGCCGAAGCCCAGGGCACCACCGTGGTGGTTGACTGCAGACTGCTGATCCGACTCCAGCAGCACAAGCTCAGAACCGGCCGCATTGCCTACGACCGTCAACCGGGACAATTGATTTCGGATGTCCGCATTTGTGTAAGCCACGTAAAGGTAGCCATTTTCCGCGAAGTCCGGGTCCACCGCCAGCCCGCTGATTCCGCGCTCGCCGAGGGTGCTCACCGGAAGAGTGATCAGCGGCTGGTTCAGCACGGTGCCGTTCTCAACAATCTTGATCGCACCGCCCTTCTCGGCGACGACGATCCGCTCGTCCGGCAGGAATCGGAAGTCCACCGGGGTGTTGAGGCCGGATGCCACGACAGCACGCTCGAACCCGATGAAGACGGTCTCGGTCGACCGGTGTCCGCTAGCGCCGAGCAGACCGAACGAGATCAGATTGAGAAGTCCGGCGAACCCGTGGATGTGGAATCCGCTGCGGGCGTCGCTGACGGTGACGACGAAGCTGTCCTGCCCGGCGAAACTCTCGTCCGGCGTGTAGGCGAACGTGCCGTCGGGACCGATGGTGACGGTCCCGTGGTCGGGTGCGGTCGCGGTGTACGTCAACAGGGTTGAATCGGAGTCCTCGGGATGCAGGTCGCCTTCGACACGCCCTTCGATGACGGTGTTCTCGGCCGGGTCGTGGGCCAGGGTCGGCGTCTCGTTGTCGAAGAGCCGCTCGAACAAGCTGGCTTCGGCGGTGGCCGCGGCCGTGGCCTCCGCCCCTGTGGCGGTGTCCTGATCCGCGGTCCGCGCGGCTGCGTCGCTGACGTCGGCTGCGGTGAACACGGTCTCGTCGGCTTCGCCGGTGGTTAACTCGGTCTCGGCGGCTTCGCCGGTCCCCAACACCGCCTCGTCTGTCTCGTCGGGGGCGAGCTCGGTCTCGGCGACGTCGCCGGCCTCGTCGTCGATTATCGGGCCTGTCGCCTCGTCCTCCGGGGCCGTGTCAACGGACGCGGCATCCGATTCCGAACCGGAGTCCGACGGCGCTTGGGTGCCGGATTCAGCATCCTGCGCGGAGGTCGCCTGCGCTGACGGCGAGGTATCCGCAGACGTCGACTGAGCGGAACCTCCCGCCGAGTCAGAGGTCTCTGCCGCGGCGACTCCGCCACCGGCAAGTATCGCGGCGCCGACGCCGAGGGCGAAGGCCAGCCCGCCGACCCGTCCGACATACCTGGCGTACCCGTTGGAGCGGTCCGTCTTTGCGGTGGCTGCTGATATACCCATGTCGCCTCCTCGCGAGGGCACACCGCGAAGACCGGCGTCGCCTTTGCTCGTCGATCGACGGTGGCTGTGCAAACTCTATTCCTAATGTTTGCTGAAGACTAGCCTTCGTCTCGAATGTCAGTATTCGGACAGATCGACGGCGACGGTTTACCCGGCAGGGGCAATTGTCGAAAAGCTTTGCAAATTAATCGGTTAGGGTCAGACCATGCTCACCATGTTCGCCGCCCCCGGCCGGTATGTCCAAGGCCGGGACGCCACCCGCGAGTTGGGAACGGTGATGGCGCAGGTCGGACTTCGCGGTCCGGCCCTAATCCTGGCCAGCGCGAGGATTAGCTGCGAGATGGCCGACCGGTGGCAGCAGAGTCTCGGTGCCGTGGGGATCGACTTCACAGTCCACCGGTTCGCTGGGGAGTGCTCGCAGAAGGAGATCGACGCGGGTGCCGCGGCGGCAACAGCGGTCCGTGCGAACACCCTCATCGCGGTGGGCGGCGGCAAGGCCCTCGACACCGGACGGGCGGTCGGTGCGGCCGCGGGGCTGAAGATGGTGATGTGTCCGACGCTGGCGTCCAACGATGCGCCGTGCAGTGCGGTGTCGGTGGTCTACACCGAATCCGGTGAGGTGCAACGCATCATGCACCATCCGCGTAACCCCGAGTTGGTACTCGTCGACACCACGATCATCGCCAACAGTCCGGCCCGCTTTCTGGTCGCCGGGATGGGGGATGCACTCGCCACCTGGTTCGAGGCGCGCACCGTGGTGGAAGCGTGCAAGCCCAATGAGCTCGGCGCCGCGGCGAGCATGTCGGCGATGGCGTTGTCCCGGCTCTGTTACGACACTCTGCTCGCCGACGGCCCGCCGGCGCTGGCCGCGGTCGAGGCGGGAGTGGTGACCCCGGCGGTGGAACGGCTGATCGAGGCCAACACGTTGCTGTCGGGCCTCGGATTCGAGTCGGCCGGGCTGGCAGTCGCCCATTCGGTGCACAACGGGCTCACGATGCTGGGTCCGACGCACGATTTTCTGCACGGCGAGAAGGTGGCATTCGGTCTGCTCGTCCAGCTGGCGGTCGAGGGCCGCCCGAGCGCGGAGTTCCGCGAGGTCGTCGGGTTCTGCCGCGAAGTGGGGTTGCCCACCCGGCTCGCTGACATCGGTCTGAGCGACGTCTCCGACGACGACCTGCAGGTGGTGGCCGAACGCACCGTCGCCCCGGGCGAAACAGCGCACAAGGAACCGTTCGAGGTCACCCCGGAACTGATTCTGGACGGGATTCGCGCGGCGGACTCCTGGGCCGCCGCCATCTAGACGGCTGTGTCTCAGCGGTGCGACCAGGCGTCCTCCCGGACGCCGTCCCGAAGATCCAGCTGTACCGACAATTGACGGATCTCGTCCCGCAGATCCTCTATCTGGGAGGCCGTCGCGGCGCGATTGGCGGAGTCTTCCTCGGAAACCCGTTCCACGATCCAGGAGGCCACCGTGGCGGTGATGACGCCGAGCAGGCTGATCCCGCCGATCATCAGCAGCACGGCGATAACCCGTCCGGGCCCGGTCACCGGGTAGGTGTCGCCGTAGCCAACGGTGGTGATGGTGGTCATCGACCACCACACGGCGTCGCCGAAGTCGGTGATGGTGGAACCGACGGCATAGCGTTCGGTCTGCAGCATCGCCAGGGACGCGACGTAGACGAGCAACGCCGCGCTGGCGGCGGTGTAGGCGGCGACCCGGCCCCGGACGGCGTTGCCACCGACGCGGTGCAGCATCTTGATCAGGACGAGTAACCGCAGCAGCCGCAGCGGGCGCAGGAAGGGCAGCGCGACGATGGCAAGGTCGAAGAGATGGCGAAAGAACCACCGGCGACGGTGTGGCGCGAGCCAGAGCCGGACGAGGTAGTCGACCACGAAAGCCAGATAGAGCAGCGACATCACGCCGTTGAGGAAATGTGCCACCTCGCGGACCGGATGGGTGAGGACCTGGATCGAGTACACCACCAGGAAGAGCACCGCGACCCCGGCCAACGCCCATTCGCTACGAGCCTCCCATTGCTCGAGCCGTTCGGCTGCACGCATCGATTGACACTCGTCCTTTCTGCTCTGGCTCTTGGCGGCTCTAAACCCAATCACATCGACGCGCCGAGGACTAACCTCGGTGACGCCATGGACCTGTTGCGCACTCCCGACGCCCGCTTCGAAAACCTGACCGGCTACCCGTTCGAGCCGAACTACGTCGACGTAGTGGCGCCCGATTGCCCTCCGGTGCGGATGCACTATGTGGACGAAGGGCCTCGAGACGGTGCGCCCATCGTACTGCTGCACGGTGAGCCGACCTGGAGTTACCTGTACCGCACCATGATTCCGCCGCTGGTCCGGGCCGGCCATCGGGTGCTGGCGCCGGATCTGGTCGGCTTCGGTCGCTCCGACAAGCCCGCCGACGCCGAGGACTACACCTATCTACGCCATGTGCAATGGGTCACATCCTGGTTCGAGGCTCTGAATCTCGCCGGCGTCACGGTGTTCGTCCAGGACTGGGGCTCGCTGATCGGCCTGCGGATCGTCGCCGAGCAGGGTGAGCGGTTCGAGCGGGTCGTGGTCGCCAACGGGTTCTTGCCGACCGCTGACCGACCGGCTCCGCTGGCGTTTCGGGCATGGCGGGCCTTCGCCAAGTATTCGCCCTGGCTGAGCGCCGGCCGCATCGTCGGCGCCGGGACGGTGACCCGGGTGTCTGCCGCGGTGCGCGCCGGATACGACGCTCCGTTCCCCGACAAGCGCTATCAGGCGGGGGCCCGGGCCTTTCCGCAATTGGTGCCCACTTCGGCCGACGATCCCGCGGTATCGGCCAACCGGGCCGCGTGGGCGGCGCTGGGCCGCTGGGACAAGCCCTTTCTGGCCCTGTTCGGCGGTCGGGATCCGATCCTCGGCCGTGCCGATCAGCCGCTGATCCGGCATATCCCGGGCGCGGCGGGCCAACCACACGCCCGCCTGCCCGGCAGCCACTTCGTCCAGGAGGACTGCGGCCCAGATCTGGCGGCGCGCATTCTCGCCTGGGAAGCGGACGTAGGGCTGCAGCGATAGTGACGTAGCTCACAAATGCTCACAAAAGGCGTAGCCTTGAGATATCTCTCCCAGAAAGGAGATGCGATGAAAGGCGCGCACCACGATCCGGTTGATCATGCACGCACGACGCTGCCGCATTCCGGTGAATCCTTTATCGACACGCTCTGGCTGCCGGGGCTGAGCCTGATCGGAGTCGGCACAGTGCTGATCGCCTGCACTGTGGCGGCGACCGCCTACGGGAACAGCACCCTGTCGTTGATCCTCGGCCTGGTCGCGGGAGCCCTGGTCACGGCTGGGGCGCTGCTGGTCACGGTCGAACACCAGCGGGTGAAGCGGGTGGAACGGCAGTGGCTGGCCGAGCATCGGGATCGCCGGCATCTACACGCTGGCTAGGGCCGCCGCGGACTTGGATATCCGCAGCCGAAACCGCCCGTCGTAGCGACGGGGCGGCGTAACGTCACACCAGGAGTCGTCAGAGCTCAGCCCCGCTCACGCGCACCGGCTTGACACTGATGTCGGCTCCAAGCGGTAGTGTCGTCGGTTGATCGCGGACCAGAGGGGGGATTCGGTGGACCTTGTACTCGGTTTGTCGATGACCTCTTCATCGGCGCGCTGGGTGCTCGTCGAGGGCACCACCGGCGAGGGTGCGACCATCGACCGCGGTTCACTGTCCACGGTTGCGACGTTCGACGCGGTGGCCCTGATCAGCGCCCTGTTCGACAAGGCCGGAGGCCGGCGGATTCACGCCATCGGGTTGACTTGGACCCCCGGTGCGGAAGCGATCGCCAGCGCGGTGTGGCAGGCCCTGTCCGACCGTGCTGTGGAGAACATCATCGCGGTCTCGGACCTCGAGGCGGCCGAAGCGCTGGCCTGCGGCATTTCGCACATTGCGGGCTACGAGCGGGTCGCGGTATGCGTGGTAGAGCCCGGCGCCGCGGTCGTCACGGCCGTCACGCCGGACGGTGTGACGGCCGAAAGGCTTGGCGCGGTTACCCCCGGGGATGTCGAGGCATTGTCTGCCGATGCCGTATTCGTGCTGGGTTCCGGTGACGTCGATGGTGTGGTGGCGACGCTGAAGGAGAGCGGTTCGTCACCGGTCATCTCGGCCGACGAGGCGGATCTCGCGCTGGCCAAGGGGTCTGCTCTGGCATCGGCGGCGGCGGTCGCGGTTCTGGACGCCCAACCGGCCGCCGAGAACTCGCATCTGTCGCCGACGACGAAGCTGGCAACGGTGCTCGCTGCAGCCGTGGTGACGTTCGTCGTCTCGCTATCGGTGGCGCTGGGTATGACCTTGGTTCCCGACGACGAACCGGCTCGAGTGGCGCGCTCGGAGATACTTTTGCCCGAGCCGTCCCCTGACACCCCGAAATCGGCGACTCCGGCGACGGCCGAGGCGGCCCCGCGCCCGCCGAAATCCCCCTCGACGACAGAGGCTCCCGCGTCTGCCGAGCCTGTCGCCGTCGCGGTTCCGGTTCCCGACGCCGCGCTGATCGTCGAGCGTCCTGCGGCCGGTTTACCGCCGCTGCCGGAATACCTAGAGCCGCAGGTCCCTGAGCGGGCCTACATTCCCCCGGCCCCGGCCTACATCCCTCCGGCGCCGCCACCGAATTATCTGCCGCCGGCTCCGGCCCCGGGCTACGTGGCTCCTGGACGGCCACCGCTCGCTCCGGTGCCGCCTGCCGGTGAGCTGCCGACCGCGTCTGCAATGCAAGAGGATGAGCCCCGGCTGCGGGACAGGATCATCGAGCGGATCCCGATCATCAATCGATTCCACGAGCCGGACCCGTACAACTGATGGCACACCCGAGTCCGCGGGCCTTGGCCCGGATCGCCGTGGTGTCATTAGCCACTTTGTACGCGGTCGGGAGTGTCATCGCGGCGTCGACGGCTTCGGCGTCGACCGACTTTCCTCTTCAGCAGCCGTGTGGCCCGGATCCGTTGACGCTGATCGATCCGTGCGAAAGTGTGCCCCCGACCGCGCCGACCACCGACCAGGCTCAGCAGATTCCCTGGGACGTGATCGACAGCGTGCTTTTCGGCTGAAGCGGCCGAATCCGCCGGCAAGGCCCTCGGGTAACCAGGGGCTGGCCCGACGCACGGGTCGAGTTTCAGCTCTTTGGCACCAGCTTGATGGCAGCGATGCCCAGACGATCTACGGCGTCCTCCCAATCCACGACGGTGGGTACTTGCTCGTTGCGGAATTTGAGTCCCATGGTGCGTTGCGCGCGTTTCGCGCCGTAAGACCGGGCCAGGCGGTTGGTGATGTCGGCGACCGTCGAGCGATCGGTGATGAGGTGGCCGCGCATCGACGTGCGCTTGCCGAGGTATTGCACGTCGGCGTCGGCGCCGTCGCGGAAGTTGTACTTCCAGTTCGCCTCAACCACTGCAAACAGGACACCGTCGAGGTTGTGGGCACTGACCGGCACCGTAAATTGTCGCCCGGTCTTCCGTCCGGTGAAGCTGACCAGCATGAACTCAGTCAGTCGGGCGCCTAGCCGCTTAGGGAGTACCCGGCGCAACACCGGATTGATGACCCGCAGCAGGGCCTCTGGGGGGTGGGAGATGTCGATCGCCGCCGATTGTGCTGTCATGCAACAACGGTAGAACCTCGGCTGATTCAGACCACATGGGGAGCCGTCTATCGGCTCGAATCCGGCAACGCGGGCCAGCATGATGTAGCTTCAATCGACAAACCGACAGGCCGCAGCCGAGGAGAGCACCGGTGAATGCGACACCGTTCGGGCACTATCGGCTCCAGAAGCTGATCGGTGAGGGCGGGATGGGCGAGGTCTATCAGGCCTTCGACACCAAGACCGACCGTGTGGTCGCGCTCAAGGTATTGCCGCACCACATGGCTGTTGACAAGACCTTCCAGGCCCGTTTTCGTCGTGAATCCCAGTTGGTCGCGGGGATCAGCGAACCGCACGTAGTCCCCATTCATGGATTCGGGGAGATCGACGGCCGGTTGTATCTGGACATGCGGCTCATCGAGGGGCGCAACCTCGGCACGATGCTATCGGAATCCGAGCGGCCGCTCGGCCCGGAGTTCGCCGTCGAGATCGTCGAACAGATCGCGCACGCACTGGACGCCGCACACCGCGACGGGCTGATCCACCGCGACGTCAAACCGTCCAACATCCTCATCACCGACCAGAACTTCGCCTACCTGATCGACTTCGGGCTGGCCCGTACGGCTGGCGAGAAGGGCTTGACGACCGCGGGCAACACCCTGGGCACCATGGCCTATATGGCGCCGGAGCGGTTCGAAGCCAGCGAGGTCGACGCCCGCTCCGACGTCTACGCGCTGACCTGTGTTCTTTACGAATGTCTCACCGGCGCAAGGCCTTACCCGGCCGACACGCTAGAGCAGCAGATCGCCGGGCACATGGTGTCCCCGCCGCCGCGGCCGTCAGAGAGTGATCCGCGGCTGGCGGCATTCGACGAAGTCATCGAAAAAGGCATGGCCAAGAAGCCGGGCAAGCGCTATCAGAGCGCCGGGGAGCTCGCCGCCGCCGCCCGCCGAGCGCTCAATGCGCCGGTTCGCCGGACTGGCAGCGGATCGCGACACGCGGCCCGGCCCAAACGAAAGAGGCCGACCAAGGCACTGGCGGCGACCGGGGCCGCCGTGCTGGTCCTCCTTTTGGCGGCGGCGGGCCTGTGGTTGTGGGCACCCTGGCGAGACGGCGGCGATTCCCAGGCGCTACCGGAAGGCGCGGTGAAGTCCATCGCGGCTACCGTCCCCGCGGCCATCCGCGAGACGGGCCGGTTAGTGGTCGGGGTGAACGTGCCGTACGCCCCGATGGAGTTCAAGAACGCCGACGGTCAGCTGGTGGGCTTTGACGTTGAGCTGATGGACGCGGTGTCAAGGGTGCTGGGTCTGGTTCCGGACTTCCGGGTGAACTCCTTCGACTCGATTCTGCCGTCGGTACAGGACGGGAGCATCGACGTCGCGGCATCCTCGTTCACCGACACAAAGGAGCGAGAGGCATCCCTGGACTTCGTCACATACTTCCAGGCGGGCACCCAGTGGGCCAAACGAGCGGGTACCCCGGCCAGCCCCAAGTCCCCATGTGGGCTCAGAGTTGGTGTGGCGCAAGGGACGTTGCAGGAGACGGTGGAGCTGCCCCGCAAGAGTGATGAGTGTCTTGCCGCCGGTCAGCCCCCGGTGGATATCGTGGTGGCATCCAGTCAGGACGAGGTGACCAGGGCTCTGCTTGCCGGAGAAGTCGACGCGATGTCAGCCGATTCGCCGGTGACAGGCTTCGCGATCAAGCTCAGCCGCGGAGATCTCGTTCCCGCGGGCGACGTCTTCGACTCCGCCCCCTACGGCTGGCCAGTCCGGAAGGGATCGGGTTTGGCGGAGTCGCTACGGCAGGCCCTGGAACATCTGATCGAAACCGGTGAATACCGCACTATCGCCACCATGTGGGGTGTTGAGCGCGGGATGATCGACAAGCCGGTGATCAACGGCGCAAACAGATGAGGCCCCCTTCTTGTCAGCCTCGTACCCTAAATAGGTGACATCGAGGTCCCTGCCGCCCGGTCCGCCGCTGCCGCGGATTGTTCAGTCCGCCCTGATGCTTTGGTGCGGGCCCCGCTTCGTCGGTGCCTGCCGTCGGCGCTACGGTCCCGCCTTCACTCTGCGGATCGCGTCGATGGGCACCGTCGTCTACCTCGCCGACCCTGCCGACATCAAGGCCGTCTTCGCTGGAGATCCACGCATCTACCATGCGGGAGAAGCCAATTCGATGCTCAAAGGTCTGCTCGGTGATACCTCCGTCCTGGTGATCGACGACGACGTGCACCGCGATCGCCGACGGTTGATGCTCGCGCCGTTCGCGCGTGACGCGGTCGCGCGGCAGGCGCCGTTGATCGCCGAGATCGCCGCGGAGAACATCGCGAGCTGGCCGGTAGGCACAACATTTCCCGTCGCGCCGAGGATGTCACAGATCACCCTGGAGGTAATCCTGCGGACCGTGATCGGCGCCAGCGATCCCGCACGACTTGCCGCGCTTCGCGAGGTGATGCCGCGGCTGCTCAGCGTCGGACCGTGGCAGACGTTGGCGTTGTCGAACCCGAAACTGCTGGCGCGGCGACCCTGGCGCGGGCTTCGCGAGGCGATCGCCGAGGCTGACCGCCTGTTGTACGCCGAAATAACCGAGCGGCGAGCCGACCCGGACCTTGGCAATCGCACCGATGCGTTGGCCATGTTGATACGGGCTGCCGGGTCTGATGTCGCCGCGGGGGCGGCTGCCGGGTCTGATGTCGCCGCCGGGGCGGCTACCGGGTCTGATGTCGCCGCCGGGGCGGCTCCGATGACCGACCGGGAACTGCGCGACCAGCTCATGACCCTGCTGGTGGCCGGGCATGACACCACGGCAACCGGGCTGTCGTGGGCGTTGGAGCGGCTGACCCGGCATCCAGAGATCCTGGCCCGTGCGGTTCAGGCCGCTCGGGACGGCGACGACGACTACCTCGACGCGGTGGCCAAGGAAACGCTGCGTATCCGCCCGGTGGTTTTCGATGTTGGCCGGATTCTGAAAGCCCCGGTCGAACTGGCCGGTCACCTGTTGCCCGCCGGCATCATGGTGGTGCCGGCCATGGTGGTCGTACACGCGAGCGACGCGGTATATCCGCAAGCGGATCGCTTTGACCCCGACCGGATGGCCGGGGTGACTCACAGCCCGTCGGAGTACTTGCCGTTCGGTGGCGGCAACCGGCGCTGTCTGGGCGCGACCTTCGCGTTGGTCGAATTCCGGGTCGTGCTGCGCGAGGTTCTGCGTCGCGTCGAATTGGACACGACTGAGCTTCCGGCGGAGCGGCGGCGCCTCAAGCACGTCATCTTCGTGCCGCACCGCGGCGCCCGGATCCGTATTCGATCGCGGCGAGTCCCGCCCACTCCCGAGTAACCGTGCTGCGGTGGTGCACCCGAGGCTGAGCCGCGGGATAGGTGTAGGCTCGGAATCAGGCTGACTTAGCGCCGATAGTCCATTGCGAGACAGACCGACGTGAAAGTGCTTCAGCCCGCGACGCGATTCTCTTCGCTCGGACACAGTGCGGGGTGCCCTCCGCACCGCTCAAGGACGTTGCTTATGGATTCGTCTGATCTGTTTTCTCACCGTCAGGCGCCCTATGTCGCCAACTCTGGCCCGAAATCCCAAGAGCCGGTGCAGGCTCCCATCTTCTCTGACCAGCCGAAGAAAACCCCACCTGCTGATTCGCCATCACAGTGAACGGGTTGGCGCGGTCCCGCCGCGCTTCCCGTCCAGTCCGGGTCACCCTCGCCGGAGAGTTGGGCCACGAAATCGATGGAGCCTGGTGGCCTCATACGGGCTCGGTGGCTGCCGAGCTGCCTGAATTGGTGGGCGCCCTGCACCGGTTGCTCGGCGAGATCCTGGACATACGCATCAATTGGTCGGTGACCGAAGGACAGCTCGACCTGGAATCTATTGTGACCGGTTCCCGTCTGATGCGGCCGGGCGATGTCTCCCGTCGACCTCGTCTGATGGTGGTCGTCGGTCGTCTCGCAAGCGCGAAACTAATTGTGGTGCCGAGCATGACGTCACAAGCGCTCGGGGTACTGGTACTGCGGACCGCCGCTGGATTACCGACCTCGGGAGGGACTGGTGACGCTCGACTCTTCGAGACCGCCAAGGTGCTGATGCGACTCGCCCAGGCCGAAAGCGCAAAGTGGTGCAACCCCATCACTTCGTGATCCGCTGAATTTCAGTTGGAATGAAAAATGCTGTGCTGCCGAATTTTTCGTTCGATTTCGGTAAGCACATCCGGTCGTGTTAGCCTCTACCGGGATGTCATGTCTGGCATCCATTCAGAATGACGGAAGTTGAAAGAGTATGGCACAGGGAACTGTGAAGTGGTTCAACGGCGATAAAGGCTTCGGTTTCATCGCCCCCGATGGCGGCGCAGAAGATGTGTTCGTTCACTACTCGGAAATCGGTGGTAGCGGATACCGCTCGCTCGAGGAAAACCAACGCGTTCAGTTCGAGATCGAGCAGGGCGCCAAGGGGCCTCAGGCGGTCGGCGTGACGGTCGTCTAAGCAGGCGTTCTAACCCGTGATGTGGGCTGGTGGGATTCATCTCGCCGGCCCACATTCCGTTTCATCCACGGCTCTTATAAGCACACACGGCTATTAGCACGCACACCAAAGGCGTTGTGTTAACGCTTCTTATCCCACATTGCCGACTCGACGGCGGAGGCCTTGGCAGCGGATTTGGCGTTCTTGACCGCGCGCTTTTCCTTCAGTGACTTTCCGGATTTCTTGGACATGGCTTGACGGGGAGATTTGTCAGACATCGCTGGCCCCTGATGATCGCGGGGGCCTGGACGGTCCCGATCCCTTGAGCCTACTCCCCGGGCCCGGTGAACGGACAGCAGCGCGTTACGGCCGCCACGGTGTAGTCTGGAAACCGTTGGGAACCCAGCCAGTCCGGGATGCGTGAGCTGTTCTCCGCTGTTCTCGCCGAGCAACCGCTCACATCGGACACGCCGGTAGCAACCGACGGTCGGGAATGCCGTGAACGCTGTGCCCACCCTTTTGCCCTCACCAACTCCCATTGCACGACAGCCGTTTCCAAAAACGGTGTGCTTCGGCGTACTCGGTGCCTACGCGCCGACCCGTTGCGGAATGGCTACGTTCAGCGCGAGCCTGTCCCGGGCGCTGAGCCTGCAGGGATCCGAGGTACGCGTTGTGCGGGTGGCCGACGGGCTGTCGCCGTCGAGTAGCCCGGTGGTGGCTGAATTGGTGCACGGCTCGACATCCTCGGTGCGGGCATGTGCGGACTCGCTGAACGGCAACGACGTCGCGATTATCCACCACGACTTCAGCGTCTACGGCGGTGCCGATGGCGCCGAAGTGATCGACATCCTCGGTGAATTGCAGGTTCCCTCGATAGTTGTCACCCATGCGGTTCTCAAGGACCCGACGCCACATCAGCGCCAGATTCTCGGAACGGTTGCTGCCAAGGCGGACCGAATTGTCGCGATGTCCGAGGTCGCGCAACAACGGCTGTGCGCGACCTACGCCGTCGATCGTCGAAAGATCGCCGTCATTGCTCACGGAGCGACCATGCCCACCGGTCTGCGGGTGAAGCGCGCGAGCCGGCCCACCGTCTTGACGTGGGGTCTCCTGCGCCCGGGGAAGGGCATCGAATCGTGGCCGGCGACTACGTACGTCTCGGGCAACGCATTCTTGGCGAGCGGCGGTGATTTCGTCATTAATCAGCCTCGTCATCCGGACCGGTGCGCGGCTCGTGGCCGATCCGTCGTGGGTCATTGGGAACTCTTCGTGCCCGGCCAGGAAATGTTCGATATCGCGGACTCTCGAGTCGGTGCGGTGTTGAGGCGAATCCTAGCGCCCGGCGACGGCATCGGGGAGGGCCGCCGATCGTCCATCGGGTTCCGATCGGGCATCGTCGACGCCTCAGGCAGCGTCACAATCGACGTAGCCGCCCCGCTCGCCACCGTCGGCGCGGTGGTACCGACCCTTCTCGACGTGGCAGGGTTTCGTCGTAAACTCGCGCGGCTGGGTCCCCCATCAGTCAGCAGCTTCTGGCTACTGATGATTTCCTGGGCTTCACCTCGCGGCCGTTGGTCGGGAGCGCCGCAGCGAACTGGGGGCCGGCATTGTTTCCGCGCCTGATCGGCGGCCGATTCGTGGCAGTGTCCAGAAGCGATCGTGTGGCGAATTCGATTGCCTACAGCGATAGTCCGTCCGGATGGGCTAGCTCGAAGCCCTGCCAAAGCCCGGCTCAGGCTTGGGAAGCGCTGCAGCTCGGCAATTGCGGCCCGCCGACCGAAACCGGAGCCGAGTGGCTGGTCCTCACAAACGGCGTCGGCCCGATGCGGCCGTATCGCATCGGGGCGATTCTGCTCGATCTGGACGACCCGACCAGGATCATCGGCCGATTACGCGAGCCCCCGTCGAGCCCAGATCCCGATCAGCGCACCGGCTACGTCCCCAACGTCTTCTACTCCTGCGGGGCACTCGTGCATGCCGGAACCCTGGTACTGCCCTACGGGCTCGGCGACGCGGCCATCGGCTTCGCGACGGTGCCGTTGTCGGAACTGCTTGCGGAACTGCAGGAACAGTGAAGCGACCATGAAACGAATCGTGGGTGCGACATTCGAAATCGACATCACGGCGCCGACGGCACTGGAATTCCAGATCGCTGTCGCACCTCACCCCGGCGCCGAGATCGCCGAGTCGCTGTCGTTCACGTTGAACGGCAGACCGTTGCATGCCAGGGAGATCTGCGGAGATCACGGTAACCGAATCCACCAGCTGTACGCCCCGGTAGGCACTCTTGACGTTCTCTACGAGGCGACGATCGTAGGTCGGACAATGCCGGCTCCGGTGACCGAATACGATCTCTCGATGTATCTGCGGCCCAGCCGCTACGCCGAGGCCGACAAGTTCTTCGGCTTTGCTGCAACCGAATTCGGCAGCTACCTAGATTCGACCACGCTCTTGGAAAAGGTCTCCAGTTGGGTGGGCGCCCGGCTGAACTACGTCGCGGGTTCCAGCGATCCCATCGACGGTGCGGTGGATACCCTGCTTTCGGGTGCCGGGGTGTGTCGAGACTTCGCGCATCTCGTGGTTGCCCTGCTCCGGGCGGTGAACGTGCCCGCCCGCGTCGTCTCGGTCTATGCCCCGGGTCTGTATCCGATGGACTTCCACGCAGTTGCCGAGGCTTTCGTCGACGGGCAGTGGAGGGTGGTCGACGGGACGCTGCTGGCACCTAGGCAGTCGCTCGTGCGCATCGCCACCGGCCGCGATGCCGCCGACATCGCGTTCCTGGACAACCACAACGGGGCAATCACTCTGAATAAGCTCATGGTGACCGCCCTGGTCGACGGCGACCTTCCCAGGGATGCCGTCGACCAGCTGGTGTCGATCACCTGACGCGGACCGGGTGCGGGGTGTGCGGCGCCGCGGGCCGTTGCGCCGAAGCCGATGACTGCGGCCCTCAGGCGGCGGCCGTAGCTGCCGGTGATCTCGGCCAGTGCCATGGCGTGCAGGGTCCTGGGTCCTGAATCCACAGACCAGATCGGACAGCCGCGCCGCGGCGGCGTCGTATTGAGAACCGTATCCGTGCTCGAGGAAGATATGCGGTCTGATCCGTGCGTCGATCCTACTGAAATGCGACGGGTAAATCGGCAATCGGCGTTCGTCGGATTTGGGTGAGTGGGCAGGGGATGCCGAGCGAAAGCCATTGTGGTTCAGCGTGTCTTGAGATTACGCCAGCTCCTCCGCTCTGGGCCACTGGTGGGACCCGACTTCTCGACCCTACCCCTTGAGTGACGTCGGGGCCGGGCTCAGACGCGTTGACGCGGAACGGTGCTCTCACTAGCCTAAAGACAACGCCGACGAGCTGCCGTTGTCATCGATACCGGTGGTGGTCCGCATTCAATCGAGTTCCCGCAAGAGCTCAGGTACCCCCAGCCGGACCGATCGACAGGACAGCACAGTGGCGATAGCCGATGTCGGTGCGTACGCGCATCTGAATGAAGCGGATATCGAGGCGTTGGGCGACGAGCTCGATGCCATCCGTCGCGATGTGGAGGAGTCACTCGGTGCGAACGACGCAGCCTACATCCGGCGCACTATCAGGCTGCAGAGGACGCTCGACGTGGTGGCGCGGCTGCTGATCGGATACAGCCGATCGCGGGCCGGCTGGGTTGCCGGGACCTGCGCGCTGGCCTTCGCGAAGTCGGTGGAGAACATGGAGATCGCACACAACGTCGGCCATGGTCAATGGGACTGGATGAACGACCCGGAGATCCACTCGAGCACCTGGGAGTGGGACATGGTCGGGGTCTCGTCGCAATGGCGGTATTCGCACAACTATCGGCACCATATGTTCAGCAACGTGGTGGGCGTGGACGACGACCTCGGCTTCGGTGTGATCAGGATGACCCGAGACGAGCCCTGGAAACCTGAACACTTGGTGCAGCCACTTCGTAACCTGTTGCTGGCCAGCATCTTCGAGTGGGGGATCGGCCTGCACGGCATTCACTCCGAACGTGATCGACTAAAACCCGATGAGGCCAAGGTCACTCAGGCGAGAAGGGCGTTCCTCGCCAAGATCGGCCGCCAGTCGGCCAAGGACTATGTCCTCTTCCCGGCGTTGAGCCGGTCCCGCTGGCGTAGAACTCTCGGCGCGAATGCGGCGGCAAACGTGCTGCGGAACGTGTGGGCTTATGTGGTGATCTTCTGCGGGCACTTCCCAGACGGTGCAGAGAAGTTCACGGCTGATGTCCTAGAGAATGAAAGCCGCGGCGAGTGGTACCTGCGGCAGATGCTCGGTGCCGCCAACTTCAAGGCCGGCCCCCTGCTGGCTTTCTCGAGTGGCAACCTGTGCTACCAGATCGAGCACCACCTGTTTCCTGACCTACCCAGCAACCGCCTCGCGCAGATCGCGGTGCGGGTTCGGCAAGTGTGCGACAAGTACGATTTGCCCTACACCAGTAGTTCGCTCGTGCGCCAATACTTTCTGGTGTTAAGAACCATCCACAAGTTGGCGCTTCCGGACCGGTTCCTTTCGGCCACAAGCGATGATGCCCCCGAGACATCCTCAGAAAGGAAGTTCCCTGCCGGCGCGGCGCTGGATGCGCAGAGGGGTGGCGCGATGCGAGGTTTGCGCACGGCTTTGCGTGAGCGGACATCCAAGGCCACGGATCGGGCGCCGGCCACCAACCCGGCTACGCCTCGCAACCCAGCGGTCAAGTCGATCTCGTCGGCTTCGCGCTGCGCGGGCGACAAATCCCCCGGGGGGACCCGGCCGGGTTGGGCGTCGTAATCAGGCATCCTGGCTCAGACGCTACCCGCACTGCGTTGCTCTGAAGGGTGTCCGGTCAGCTCACCAGAGACAGTGCGTGCGCTCGCCGCAACTTGCCCGACGGTGTCTTCGGGATGGTGCCCGGTGCCAGCACCACCACATTGCGGGGCCGTACGTCGACCTCGGCGAACACCTCGTGGGCGACCTGCCGTTCGACCCGGCGCACCTGGGTTTCGTCGGCGAAGTCTTTGCACTCCACCGCGACCGCGAACGTTTCCCGAGAACGTCCCGCGTCCAGTCGCACCGCAACGGCGCACCCGGGCCGCACGCCCTTGACGCGGCCGGCCGCGCGCTCGATGTCGGTTGGATAGATGTTGCGACCCGCCATGATGATGACGTCCTTGAGGCGCCCGCACACCACCACGTCGCCGGTTTCGGTGAGGTAGCCAAGGTCGCCGGTGTCATACCAGCCTCGATCGTCCTGGGCGGCGATGAATCCGCCGACTGTGGTGTAGCCCCTGGTGACCGGTTCGCCGCGGACTTCGATGACGCCGACGCCGCGGGCGTCCAGCTCGGCACCGTCTTCGTCGACGATCCGTAGCTCCATGCCGTTCAGCGGCTGGCCAAGGACGACCAGCCGGCGCGTGTGTCCCTTGGTCGCGGGTACTGCGCGGTGCAGTAAGGCAAGCAGGTCGGCGTCGACTTCGTCGACGACCATGCCTCCGCCGCATTCGGAGAACGACAAGGCCACCGTCGTCTCCGCCATGCCATAGGCCGGGATGATCGCCCCGGGGGCCAAGCCGAAAGGGGCGCCGGCGTCGCAGAGATCCTCAACGTCGAGCGGGTCCACCTGCTCGGCACCCGAGAGCGCCCACCGCACGGAGGAAAGGTCGAATTCTCCTGGGGTCGCCTGCCGGCGCAGGCGTTTGGCCAACAGGTTGTAGGCGAAGTTCGGCGCGGCCGTCATGGTGCCCTTGTATTTGTCGATCAGCTTGGGCCACAACAGAATATCGTTCAGGAAGTCCATCGGAGTGATCTTCACCAGTTCGGCGCCGTAGTACATCGGCACCGTCAGGTAGCCCGTCATCCCCATATCGTGGAAGCACGGCAGCCAGCTGACGATCACGTCGGTGTCGACGTCGAAGGCGCACCCGACGGCCATCGCGTCCGCGTTGGCGACGATGTTGGCGTGGGTGATCTTTACGGCCTTGGGAGAGCCAGTGGAACCGCTCGTCAACTGCATCAGCGCGACGGCGTCCTCGCCGATGTCCAGCGGCGCGATCGGATCGCTGGCCAGCAGTTCCTCGATGGTGAGCACCGAAATTCCCCGTCCGGCCAGCACCGGCGCGGCAGCCATGAACGGGTCGGAGATGACGACGGCCTTCGCCGCGATCATGTCGATGACGGCGGTGGTCTCCTCAGCCCAGCGCACCAGGTCCGTGCGAGGCGTGGGCTGGTGCAGCATGGTCGCGCTGGCGCCGCGCATCCAGATGCCCTGGGCTGTCGGCGCGATTTCCACTGGGGCGCCGGCTAGCACCGCGACCGCGTCGCCAGGTCCGATACCTGCCGCGGCCAGTCCGCCGGCCATTGTGCGCGCGCGTTCGTGCACCTCAGCCCACGAATGGCGGACGGGAGTGTGTGGCTCTCCGGTGATCAGGCCCTTGGTGCTGCGTCGGGCGTTGGCGTACATGGTTTCGGTAAATCGGCTCATGGAAGCCCCTAGCTAGTTCGCGCGCACGCGCCGGTGATGTGTGTCCCCCTGGACCGCAGCCTTTGCGCCGGCCCATGGGGTATTGCGCGAGCCGCTGAAGTTCGACTGTCGTCGGCCGCTGATGGGCCGCGATACTGCGTGACCTACTCGGGTCCACTTCAGAGCGTTCTCGATCCGATCGGAACGAGGGTCGCGACATGTCAGACAGGTTGACTGTACCGGCTGTACAGTCGGTTTCCCGCCAGGCACGTCCGCCGAGGCCCGCAGTGTGGCACCCCGGGAATGATTGCGACACAAATCCCCTTATGGGGGGAACACAATGTGGATGGGCGGCTGACGTCGAATACTCGGCGGGGACCAGATCGCCGCCGTGACGTTTCCGTGAGGCTGGGAGCCAACCTGTCGGGGAGTCTACCGCGTGCTTTCCGCACCCCCATTCTTTGGCACTGCGGCCAAGGCGAGGGTCACTCGATCTTTGTCGCCGCAGGTGCAGACTGAACGGGGCTTTTCGGGTCGCGTGGACTTCATGGCTTGGCGAATTCGTTGAGGCGGCATCAGCGGCGCAATCTACTCGCACTCGCCCGCCCTGATCGCAGGCTCGATGTGGCCTGTGGATTGCTTGAGCGCCTGTGGATGGATTCCGTGGCGCTCGACTGAAAAATGCCACCCTGTCGGCATGGACGCGGTATTTCTGGGCAGCGAGGCGATGGCTGGTGGCGCCATCACTCGGTATCAGCTCCGCACGTTCCACACCAGGGTGCTGCCTGATGTGTATGTGCCCAAGCGGACCGAGCTGACGCTGCGGCGGCGGGCAGCGGCCGCCTGGCTGTGGTCGCATCGGCAGGGGATCGTCTCAGGTGTGGCTGCATCAGCATTGTTGGGCGCCAAGTGGATTGACGACCATGCGGTGATCGAGTTGAACTGGCCCAATCACCGCTCTCCGCCCGGTGTTCACACTCGCAATGACACGCTGCTCGATGACGAGACCACGGTGGTGGATGACCTCCCAGTCACCACGCCGGAGCGGACGGCTTTCGACCTCGCGCGCCGGGCGACCGTGACTGAGGCAGTGAGCAGACTCGACGCCCTGGCCAGGGCCACACACTTCAAGGCCGAGGATGTGGCGCGCCTGGCGCAGCGGCATCCGCATGTCAGAGGTCTGCGCCGGGTGGAGCGGGTCCTGGATCTGGTGGATCCGGGGGCGGAGTCCCCGCGGGAGTCGTGGCTGCGAATGCTGTTGATCAGTGCGGGATATCGGCGGCCAGCGACTCAGATCCCGGTGCCTGGACCAGACGGCTACCCGCGCTATTACCTCGACATGGGTTGGGAGGACATCATGGTTGCTGTCGAATACGACGGTGAGCACCACCGAATGGACCAAACCAGCTACCGCAAGGACATCGTTCGGTTGGAGTACCTGGCTGCTGCCCGGTGGGTTGTCGTTCGCGTGGTGAAGGGAGAGCAGCGCAACAGGATCCTGGCGCGGGTTGCTCGGGCCGTGAGATCCCGAGGCGGGCTATGACGAAGTCGGGCTGGCGTTGAGACTGCGCCCACGGCGTAGCCCGCTCGCAAAAGATCGCCACCAGCGCATTCTGAACGGCGCCTCCGCTGACTGCAATATAGCTGCTATGCAGCTAAACTACTGCAATGGTCGCCATCACCGTGCGTGACATCCCGGACGACGTCCGAAATGAACTTGCAGCGCGAGCGGCTCGAGCCGGTCAGTCGTTGCAGGAGTACGTGCGTGGGCTTCTGGTGGCGTCTGCTGCCAGACCGACAACAGACGACCTCATCACCCGTGCCCGTGCGCGCGTCGAGGCAACGGGGGTGCGGCTCGGCGCGGCATCGATATTGGCTGCCAAAGACGCAGATCGGCGATGACGACGCGGGTGGTGTGCGATGCGTCAGCAGTCGTGGCAATGTTGCTCGACCCAGGTCCAGATGGCCGCTGGGCCAGTGGGGCGATGACCGGCGCCGAGCTGTTCGCACCTACCTTGCTTCCCTATGAATGCGCCAACATCATTCGCAGGCATGAGATCAGCAGCGCCGTGAGCGCCGACCAGGCCGCACAGGCACATGCCGATTTACGGGATCTAGCCGTGACGTTGTGGCCCTACGAGATACTCGGCAGCAGAGTGTGGGAACTGCGCCACAACCTGTCGTGCTACGACGCGTCCTACGTGGCGGTCGCGGAGGCCCTGACGGCGCCACTGCTGACGCTCGACAGTCGAATAAGAGGAGCGCCCGGTCTGGAATGCGCTGTGCTCGAACCGCCTTCGCGTTGATCCTGCGCTCGCGGCCGGCCACACCTTCGCCACGACCGGAATATGAACGAGGCTTCAATGCTGTGCGAGCCGGTCATCCGTCACTGCAACGAAGGAGAAGGACGGCGTCCACAGCGATGTCTGCCCCGCAGGATGCAGGTAGGAGGTAGTCACGATCGTCTCGGATAAGCGAATGAATCGCGAGCAGTTCTTCGGTGCGGTGTCGGGCTTTGACGAGGACCGGCTGCGCAAGGCGCTGTGGAATCTTTACTGCCGCGGCACCGCAGACGTACGCAAGCGCATCGAGCTCGAGTTGGCCGGCGATGTGGGCGCCCGCCCACCGCGTTCCGCGAAGGCAACGGCCGATCCTGGGGCAGTGCGAGCCGAGGTCTAGGAGTTCGCAGCTTTGGCGCGGGCGGGCGCATACCTCGGCTCTGATCGGCGGGTGTCCCCAAAGGACCGCTCGCGATGGCGATTCACCTTCAAGCGCCTCGCCACCGAGGCCCAGGCCGCTCTACGTGCCGAAGATGCCGCTCTGGCCGAGGCCGCACTGGAGCAGCTGATCGACCTGGCGTCCGACGCCCGCGACTACGATTACTGCCGCTCCCAGGATCCGTTGGCGGCGGCGGGCATTGTCGTATCCGATGTGGTGGCCAATCTCTGGGCCTCAAGTTGGGAACGACATGGCTTTGAGGCGTTTGGGCAAATCGCTGCCCCGCAGTTGATTCGGTGGGAATCCAAATACGGTTGGACGCGTTTGGGCGAGCGATCGTCGCACCGACCACGGGGTTCGGACGCCGCGCAGCGAGCCGGTGACCGCGCGGAGTGGCACGGCCTGCTGCTGGACAATCTGGTCGACGTTGAGGGTGGACTGCTCGACAAGATCGCCGGGCACGACGCCCTCGGGGGTCCGGAACGGACGTTCTTCGCGGCGCGGCTCGCGCACCTTCGCGGCGACGATGCCACCGCCCGCAAGCTGGTGGCGCGCTGTCTGAAGAAACTTCCCGGGCACTCGCAGTTCCGCGAATTGGCGACCCGCTGCGGCTAAAGGCCTTCCCCGATCACGCGTCGCACCCTGACGCCGGGAAGGTGGCGCTCGGCAAGGTCGTAGTCTGCGTCGTCGTGCAGCACAAGGAGTCCCCTCGCGGCAGCAGTCCCGCAGACGAGTAGGTCGACGACGGACAGCGCGCGCGCCGCACCGATGCTGGCAAGCCGGTGCTGTGCCGAATCAATCCAGCGCCAAACCGATTTGGGTACCGGTACATCCGGGTAAGCAGCGCCGAACATGCGGTTCATCTGGTCGAATTCTTCGGCGTTGCGTGCCGACCGACGGAACTCGGCCCGCTGGGGTTCGCAGGACCCCACTGCACCGCCGACGAGAGGGGCGTTCCAGGCTTCGGTGAGTTCGGGCTGTCGTTGCAGTCGCCAGACCGCAGAGGAATCCACCAGGAACTGGATCAAGTACCCATGGCCTTCTCGTCGGCTCGCGCGGCGAGCCAGCCTTCGTAGTCCCAACCCTTCGCCTGCTCGCGGGAACTGGCCAGCGCCTCGGCCCGCCGGAAGCGACTTACGTAGTCACGCAGGGCGAGGTTCACGGCTTCCTTCTTGGTATGCACCCCAGCCAACCGCATGACCTCGGCTAACGCTTCGTCGTCCAGGTCGATCTGTGTCACTGCCACGACAAGCTCCCAATGTTGGTGATGTTGGGTCTGAGAATACTCTGTCAACATCGGAGCGTGACGGACTATTTTCTCGGGGGACGCGTTGAGGCTGCGCTGGCGGTGGGTGCTGCTCGAACTTCCCCGCCCGGAGCGCAGTTTGAACGGCGTTGCGTGGCCGCGACGCGCAACGCGTTAGGTGAGTCGCCCAGTCGACTGCAGCCAGGGTTCACGCCAGCCCGGATACCCCGAAAGCAGTCGGCTTGCACCGGCTGGTCCCCACGAGCCGGGCTGGTAAACCTCGACTGGGGGCGGGGAATCGAGCAGCGGCTGCACAATGCGCCAAGTTTCCTCGACGCCGTCCTCGCGGGCGAAGTGGCTGGGGTCGCCGTGCAGCGCATCGCTGAGCAGTCGCTCGTAGGGTTCGGGCGCCTCACCGAGCTCCTCGGAGAACACCAGCGACAGGTCCACCGTCCGCGTGGTCTGGGCGCCGGGGGTCTTGGCCTGGACCACCAGGTCGGTGCCGGGGCGCGGATCGATGCGCAGGATGAGTTCGTTGGGGTCGGGTGCGTGTGGGGCGAATGACAATTTGGGGGGCCGCTTGAAGATGATCCGGATCTCGGTGGCGCGCACCGCAAGGGATTTGCCTGCCCTGATGAAGAACGGCACGCCGGACCATCGCCAGTTGTCGATCTCCAGCTTCAGGGCGGCGAATGTCTCGGTCTGGGAGTCGGGCTTCACCCCCGGCACGTTGAGGTAGCCGTTGTATTGGCCGCGCACATAGTGTTTGGGGTCCGCGGAGGGGATCGCGCGAAACACCTCCACCCGCTTGTCCCGCAGCGCTTCGCCGCCGGCGGTGCTCGGCGGCTCGGAGGCGAACAGGCCGATCAGCTGCATCAGGTGGTTCTGTACGACGTCGCGCAGCGCTCCGACCGGGTCGTAGAAGTTTCCGCGGTCCTCGACGCCGAAGTTCTCGGCCATGGTGATCTGCACGGCCTGGATGCGGTCGCGGTTCCACAGCGGATCGAACACCGTGTTCGCGAACCGCAGGTACAGGATGTCCATCGCCGGCTCTTTGCCCAGAAAGTGGTCGATGCGGTAGATCTGCCATTCTTCGAGCTGTTCGCGCAGCTGGGCATTCAGCGCACGGGCCGACTGCAGGTCGTGTCCGAACGGTTTCTCCACCACCACCCGCGCGCGCGAGGTCAGGTTGGCCGCGACCAGCCCGCTGACCACCCGGCCGAACAGTGACGGCGGGATCTCGAGATAGAAGACCGGATTATGTTTCCCCTTGAGCGCCTTGGCGACCCGGTCGTATGTCTTCGGGTCGGCGAAGTCGCCCGACACCATCGACAGCCGCGCGGCGAAACGCTCGAAGATATCCTCGTCGACGGTCTCGCCGCTGTTGACGATGGCGCTGCGGGCGTGCTCACGCAGGGTCGCTGCCGACCAATCATCAAGGGCGACACCGACAATTGGACAGTCCAGCAGGCCGCGTCGCTCCAACCGGTAGAGCGAGCGGAACGTCATCTTCCGCGCGAGATCGCCGGTGATGCCGAAGATCACCAGCACATCTCCGGTGGCGTCAACCGCTGAAGTCATCGGGCCTGCCTTTCAGGTCACTACTTCGATTGTGGCGCCGACCGCCTGGTAGGTGCCGGTAGCCCTGGCGTCGCGGGTGGCGAGAACGCAACCGCTTCGTGCAGCCGCCAGACCGACGATCGCGTCGTAGACGGCGCCGCCGGCGATACCCTGTGCCGCCAGTAGCTCTGTCAGGCGTGCAGTGTCAGCGGCCGCGAGCAGCAGTGGATCGGCGAAACGCTCCTTGATCAAGGTGGCTGCATCGGCGGCGGTCAGCCGGGCATCGCCGGGAAGTCGGGTCAGCACCGAATAGGTCTCGACCAGGGCGTGGCCGCTTAGAGCCACCGGCCGTCCGTTCCACCAATCGGCGACAGCAGAGTGCGCCCGGTGAGTGCTTACCACCAGTGGGACCGCGACGCTCGTGTCGACGGCGATCACGCCGGTCAACGCCGGCCGGCGTCAATGATTCCGAAGACGTCGTCGTCGTCGATCTGGGTCTCGCCGGTTGCCACCAAGACACCTGATTCGCGAACGAGTCGCGCGGTCCGGCCAGTGGGGAGCAGTTGCAGGCCAGCGCCGTATGGCGAGATATCTACGGTGGAACCGGCTCGTAGGCCTAAGGCATCGCGCAGCACTTTGGGGACGACGACGCGTCCCACTGAGTCCACGGTGGCTTCCATAGGGAAAAAAATACCAGTGGATTCCCAGTCTACTGGTCACTCCATCGCCATATCCCAAAACGCCACTTCAAGTGACAGCACCTCGGCGATCAGCTGGTCGTGGTCTTCCGGGGTGGCGAGCGCGCCGAGGGCATCGACATAGGCTGCGAACTCCGGTGCCGTCCAGTGCTCGATGAACTCGGCGAACGGCGACGTGTCGGAGGCTGCGGTGCTCCATGCCAGTAGGTAAACCCGTTCGATCACCCAGAGCGCGGTGATGGCGGCTTCGTAGGGTTCGGTGTCGAGTCGGTTCAGGAGTTCTCGGTAGGCAAGGGTGGCCGGCAGTGCCGGTTGCGTGGGGTCGACGCGGCGCTTGGCGGCCTGGGCGTCGAACCAGCTCAACTCGTCAACCAGTGCGGCGCAGCCGGCGACGAGAGTGGGTTGGGCCAGCCTTGGTGCGCGGGCCAACAGCCGGGCCTGAGACGTCAGCAGATCGGCGACGAAGTGGGCATCCTGCACCAGCCAGTTGTCGAACGCCGAGTCGGTGATGGTGCCGTCGCGTACTGCGGCGAGGAACCGATGCTGCGTCGCGGCGATCCAGAGCGGGTCATGCATGTTCTACCGCCTCAGTGTTGTGATGTGCTGCCACAGAATGGCTTTGGGAGTATCGAACATCTGTAGTGCGCGCATGCATTCGCCGAGCCTGCTCGAATCATCGGCCAAGCAGTCGATGGCGGAGGTCGGGCAGCGCTCGATACTGGCACCGTACGGGGTCGCCGCCTTGGCGATAGCAGTGTCGAGCAGCGTTGGTGGTGGTGCAAGCATGGCCAGATCGATCAGGTCCCGACTGAATGTCGAGCGGTCGGCCCAACGGTCTGCATTGGCCAGCGGTTTGTCGATGTCCGCGGATTCTCGGTACTCACGGTTGCGCAGCACGATGGCGGTGCCTCCGCCGAAATGGCGGCGGTGGGTGCGCAGTAGGTTTGCGTTGAGTGCCTGCAGGACGAGGGCGACTCGCCGATGTTGCGGTCGCTCAAACAAGGAGCCACCCGTGGCCCCAGGTGTCGGTCAGATGTTGCAGGAACGCGCACTCCCGTCGCTGCAAGGCCGCCTGATCGACATGTCGCCAGTTGCGCTCGTAAAGCCCCAGTGCTTCGGCTTCGGAAATCTCGGTGTCCTCGCCGAGTTGCCATGCGATGAGCCGCAATTGCGGGTAGTCACCGACCCGAATCGTCGCGCCCGATGAGTTGGGGTTCAACTCCACGCTCATGCTCAACGCCGTGATCACATTCAGGTAGGCGCCCATCGTGACTGACGGTATGTCTCGTTCGATCCGATGAACCGTGACCCGCGATACCCCGGCGGCGCCGGCTGCCTGATTCATGGTGAGTCCCAATTCTTCGCGACGCGCCCGGATCTTGCTGCTGAGGTCCGCCAAACCGGCGAGCGCGGCTGCGCTCGCGGGAGGTGAGCTGGGGGCACAATGTTTCTCATTTTTTCCCGGGGGAGTGACCTTCAGGGCAGTCCGGCCCGATCGAACTCCAGCTGCAGCCGCGGGCGACGACGGTTTCTCTCCCGGAGGTCGGCGATGAACTCGGCCACCTCTTCCTCTTCCGGAGACCCGGCTGCCAACTTGCGCATCTTCTTCAGTCGCCGCGCGGCGCTGCGGTAGTTCCGGGCATCCGCTACAGCCAACTCACGTTCGACAAGCTCGGTGTACACCGGCAGCACGGCGAGCGGATCGAGCTTCTCATACGACTTGCCGAGGTCACTCCAGATGCGGTCGTCGTCGAGGCCGAGGCTGCGCGCCAGACTCCATGCGTACGGGATGTCCTTGAGATACAGCTGCGCGAACAGCACTGCGTCGGAAGGGCGTTCGGCGAGGCGCTCAGTGACCTCCTCCTCGTATTCCGGCCACGCCGCACTGGCGTCCTGGTAAAGACGGCCCGCGGTGCTCGAAGACGGCCAGTGGCGGAACACCGCTATCCGAGCCGCGAGCAATTCGTCGGGCCGATGGACGGCGAGGAGTTCGCACCAGTAGTCGGCAGCCCTTCGAGACTGATGGCCTTCGTTGAAATCCGTAGCCTGCTTCGCCCAGTCGATCGCCGCGTCGACCTCGCCGATTTCCAGCAACGCCACCGCCGTGTCCTGCAGCCACGCGGCTACCCGGCGGTCTCGAGCATGGGTGCGGATGATGGCGTCGACGTCCCGATCGAGGACCGCCAGGCGCTGGGCGTTCCACTCGAGGACGAACCACGCGTGCGAGTTCGGGACCGAGAACCGTTGATCTTCGGATGGCCGCGGACCGAGATCCGCCGCGCGGGCGTCGAGCTTGGCGCGGTATGACGCCATGCCACGCTCGCCCAGCGCAGGTGCGTAGGCAACGGGGTCGATGGTGAAGTAGTCGCACTCGTCGTCGAACTGAAACTTCACCATCCAGTCGACGAGTTTGGCCGCGGCCGGGCGAGCCTGCGCCGCCACGCTCGCGTGGAGTTCGAGGAGGTCACGGCACGCGTCGCCGATGATTCCGCTGGAGTCGTCGGCCCGCATGATCACCTTCAACGCGGAGGCGATCGCCCGTTGAGTCACAGCGAAAACCTCAGCGGGCTCGTGGTCCTCAGCGGCTTGACGCAGGATTGCAACAGCCTCGTGCATCCGGGCGCCGTGCCCGTTGGCGATGTTCCACCGCCACACATCGGCCCGGGTTCTGATGAGAGGCAGGACGGAGTCGGCCAGCGAGGTCACAGCAACATCATGCGATCGACTGCTACTTCTTCTCGTCGTGGCCGCCGAACTCGCTGCGCATCGCCGAGAGGATCTTGCCGGTGAACTCGCCGAGATCGCGCGACTCGAATCGCTCGTAGAGCGAGGTGGTGATCACCGGGGCGGGCACTCCCTCGTCGACGGCGGCGAGCACCGTCCAGCGGCCTTCGCCGGAGTCCGAGACCCGCCCGCTGAAGTTGTCCAGGCCAGGGGAGCGGGCCAGCGCGTCGGCGATCAGGTCCACCAGCCAGGAACCCACCACCGAGCCGCGCCGCCACACCTCGGCGACCTCGCCGACGTCGATGTCGTACTGGTAGGCCCACGGGTCGCGCAGCGGGGTGGTCTCGGCGTCGGCGGTCTGGTCGGACTTGCCGACGTTGGCGTGCTTGATGATGCTCAGGCCCTCGGCGATCGCGGCCATCATGCCGTACTCGACGCCGTTGTGAACCATCTTGACGAAGTGCCCGGCGCCGCTTGGGCCGCAATGCAGATAGCCTTCCGGCGACGTCCCGTCCGTCCTGGTCCGGTTCGCGGTGGGCTCCACATTGCCCTTGCCGGGCGCGATGGTCTTAAAGATCGGGTCCAGGCGGGTGACCACCTCGGTCTCGCCGCCGATCATCAGGCAATAGCCGCGGTCCAGGCCCCACACCCCGCCACTGGTTCCGCAGTCCACGTAGTGCAGGTTCTCGGCGGCCAGCCGCTGGGCGCGGGTGATGTCGTCACGGTAGTACGAGTTGCCGCCGTCGATCACCGTGTCGCCGGGTTCCAGCAGCGGAACGAGCTGGTCCAGGGTGGAATCCACGATGGCCGCCGGCAGCATCAGCCAGATCGCGCGGGGCTTTTCCAGCTTGTCGACGAAATCCTGCAACGACGAGGCCCCGGTCGCCCCCTCCTTCGCGAGTTGTTCGACCGCACCGGCGTTGACGTCGTAAGCGACGCAGCTGTGTCCGTCGCGCATGAGCCGGCGGACCAGGTTGGCACCCATGCGGCCCAGTCCCACCATGCCGAGTTGCACCGGCGTCTCAGTCGTCATGTCACTCCTCGTTGGGCCGTGGATTCGGCCATTGGCTGGGGGTTCTGGTGCTCCACCCTGCCTGGTGTGCCCGAGAACTTCCAGGGTTTGGCGAGGGAACGGTGTTCGATCCCGCTGTGTCAGGATGGTCCGTGCTTTCCCGCCTCGCTGCCACGGTGCTGACCGCCATGTCCCTGATGTGCGTGATGCCGGCTACCGCGACGGCCGTGCCCTGCCCCGACGTCGATCTGGTCTTCGCTCGCGGGACCGGTGAACCGCCCGGAATGGGGCGGGTGGGTTTGGCGCTGGCCGCGACGTTGCCCTCGGTGCTCGGCGGTCGGACGCTGGGCACCTACGCGGTGGACTATCCGGCGAATCGCAACTTCCTGTCCACTCGCGAGGGCGCCGACGACGCCGCCGAACACCTCGCGTGGATGGCCGAGCACTGCCCGGTCACCCGGATAGTGCTGGGCGGTTTCTCCCAGGGCGCCTCGGTGGTCTCGATGCTCGCCGGGGTGCCCCCGGTGGGGGATCGGATCGGCAGCATCGGGTCAGCTCCGCCGCTCGCGCCGGAGTTGGCCCGCAACGTCGCCGCGGTGGCGGTGTTCGGCAACCCCGGTCTGCGCTTCGGCAATCCGCTGTCGAGCACCGGGCAATTCGCCGGCCGCGCGATCGAACTGTGCAGCCAGGGCGACCCGATCTGCTCGGACGGCCGCGACCGGTCCGCCCACAGCAATTACGAGCTGCCGCCGTATCCGGGGCAAGCGGCGGGGTTTATTGCTGGGTTGGTTTGAGTCGGGGGAGGGGGCTTGGGCGGTCACGCTCTTGACGGTCAAGGGAGTTCCGGCGCGGTCGAACTAATCGACCCGCCCTGCAGCACCGTTTCGGCTCCTTCGCTCCTGGATCCGGTTGCTCATCGTATGGTCAACACGTGGCAGAGATGGGTCCTGGGATCTACGAGGTCCTTGTCACTGAGGTGCTGCGCCCCTACCTCGATTCACTCGAAAGTCGTTCTCGGAAGACTCGACCCCTACACACAGCCGAGGCGGCGGATCGCATCGCGCTTCATGTGAGCCGGGTGCTTGAGCAATCCCTCGCGGCGATGAACGACAGTGATCGAGTCCAGGTCGGAATCCAGGTCGCGCGTGACCTGATTTCCCGGCTTGCCGAAGTTGTTCGACACACCGATACCTCAGCCACGCCGGTCGACCCGGGTGAGGTTCTGCACGCGATACTTCATCGGCGACCCGACGGGACACCGCAGCCGATCACTGAGCCGCTCATCCCGCTTCTTGATTCCACGCTGCTTACCAACGCGCCCGGCGAGCCCGGTCTGCTGAATCAGCTCGGCGCGGAAATCGATTCGGCCGATGCCATCGACGTGGTGATGGCCTTCATCCGGCGCAGCGGCATCAACCCACTTCTCGCTTCGCTGCGCCGTCACTGTGAACACGGGCGACCGCTGCGCGTGCTCACCACTATCTACACGGGCTCCACCGAGCGAGCCGCGCTCGAACAACTCGCCGACCTGGGTGCCGATATCCGGATCTCCTACGATGTCAGCACCACTCGGCTGCACGCAAAGGCCTGGGTTTTCCATCGCCGCTCGGGTTTTTCGACCGCGTACGTCGGCTCGTCGAACCTCACGCATTCTGCCCAGGTCACCGGGCTGGAGTGGAATATCCGTGCCTCGTCGGCCCGTAACCCGGACATCCTCACAAAATTCGAGGCTGTTTTTGAAAGCTACTGGCAGGGGCGTGATTTCGTTCGGTATGACTCCGAACAGTTCGACGCAGAGTCGAAGCGATCCGGCCGTACCGACACGGGGCCCGTCGTTGTCCTCAGTCCCATCGAACTCCGCCTCGAACCCTTTCAGGAGCGTCTACTGGAGAAGATCTCGATATCTCGCAATCGAGGTCATCATCGCAACCTGCTCGTGGCGGCTACCGGTACAGGCAAGACTGTGATGGCTGCTGTTGACTACGGGCGCCTGCGTGACAAACTGCTGCGTTCTCGGCTGATGTTCGTCGCGCACCGCAACGAAATTCTCGACCAAAGTCTCGCGACGTTCCGCCATGCATTGCGAGACGCGTCGTTCGGCGAGAAGTGGATCGGTGGATCGCGCCCGCAACACTTCGAGCACGTCTTTGCCTCGATTCAAACCCTCACCGCCGCCAACCTTGATAACTTGCCGCCCGATCACTTTGACGTGGTAATCGTCGACGAGTTCCACCACGCCGCCGCACCGTCGTACCGCAGGCTGCTCGACCATGTGGAGCCTGTCGAGTTGCTGGGCCTGACCGCGACACCTGAACGCAGCGACGACCTCTCGATCCTGCATTGGTTCGATGACCGCATCGCTGCTGAGCTGCGACTGTGGGACGCGATCGACCAACAGCGGCTTACACCGTTCATGTACTTCGGTATATACGACGGGCTGGACCTGACCGACATCCCGTGGCGCCGCGGGAGGGGTTATGACCTCGAAGCGTTGAGCAATCTCTACACCAGCACTGACGCTTGGGCTCGCACCGTGCTACAGGAGGTTATGCGTCTCGCGGATAGTCCTCGAACTATGCGCGCGCTCGGCTTCTGCGTGAGTATCGACCACGCCCGGTTCATGTCGAAGCTCTTCAATGAGCACGGTATCCCAGCTGTCGCAGTGTGGGGTGACAGTGTGTCAGCTGAACGCGTAGCGGCGTTGAAAGACCTTGCTAAGGGCACGATCCGGGTCGTATTTTCCGTCGATCTGTTTAACGAAGGCGTTGATGTGCCGACGGTCGACACCATACTGATGCTACGCCCCACCGAGAGCCACGACTTTGTTCCTCCAGCAGCTTGGACGCGGCCTGCGCCGGTCGAAGGGCAAGACCTTCTGCACTGTGCTGGACTTTGTGGGAACCCATCGACAGGAGTTCCGCTACGACCGTCGCTACCGCGCATTAATTGGCGGTACTCGACGCAGCATTGAAAGGGCTGTGCAGCAGGGTTTTCCATTCCTGCCAGCGGGCTGCTACATGCAACTCGACGAGAAGGCGTCGGAGATTGTCATGCGCAGCCTGCGCGAGGCGATTCCGACGAGCTGGAGGGCCCGCGTCGAGGAACTGAGAGTTGTCCACGCGGCGTGCCCAGATGTCACGCTGTCGAAGTATCTGGAGGAGTCCGGGCTCGATCTCCCAGACGTGTACGACGGCAAACGGGGCTGGTCGGATCTGTGCGAAGCCGCCGAGGTGCCAATCGCGCCAGCCGGGGTGCATGAGAAGCCGCTCCGGAAGGCTCTCGCTCGTCTACTGCACATCGATGACGACGAGCGCATCGCGACCTATCGACGGCTCCTGAAATCATCAAGCGCGCCTGACATTTCCGCGATGCCAGAGCGTGAGCGCCGCCTAGTGCGTATGCTCACCGCCGGGCTAGGCTATCAGGTGCTTACCAAGGAGCACACGCAGCAGCACGGCGTGGATCTCGTCTGGGCGCACCCGCAGGTCCGCGCCGAATTCGCCCAGCTCCTCATCGAACTCGACGACCGGGTTGACCATCTGCACGGGAAGCTCAATCGCCATCACGACGTACCGTTGCAGGTGCACGCCCGCTACACGCGCATCGAGATCCTCGCCGCCTTTGGTATCGGGGACGGGGCCGCGGTACCCCCGTGGAGGGAAGGCGTGTACGACGCGAAAGGTGCCCATGCCGACCTGCTGGCCTTCACCCTCGATAAGAGCAGCGGGGCCTTCTCGCCGACCACTCGTTACCGCGACTACGCCATTAGCCCAGGGCGCATCCATTGGGAGAGCCAGTCGATAACCCGGGCCGACAGCGATACGGGCCTGCGCTACCGGAACCACGAACGTGCTGGCCGCTCGATAATGCTATTCGCCCGAATGCGTGCCGACGACCGCGCCTTCTGGTTCCTGGGTCCCGCCACCTATCGCGGCCACGTAGGTGAGAAGCCGATGGCCATCACGTGGGAGCTGGACACGCCATTGTCGGGAGACCTGTATCAGTCCTTCGCAGCGACGGTCGCATGAGGCACCGCGGGACGGTATCAACATTGAAGTTCGATATCGGGGCGGGCAGTCCTTTCAGACGCTCGAGAAATGCTGGCGACGGGCGCCTCGATTACCACGACAGCAGAGCGCGGGTCATCCCCAGCGAGGTATAAAGGCGACGTCGAGCCGTTCGCTTTTCCGATAGCCCGACCATGTAGGCACACCCGATGGCTGCCCTCGGTAGATCCCGTGTGCCGCTGCGACAACGCGGTCCCGTTGAGTCGGCCACTCCAGAGTTATCGCAATCTGTTCGAGTAACCGATTGCGTTCGTGTGCTAACACGCGATCCACTAGCGGGACGGCTGGGAGCGCGCCACCCTTATCGCTGTTGCACCGCACGCACGCGAGGACCAGATTGGCCAGCCCGTCGATCCCGACGATTGACCAGGGAAGAACGTGGTCGATGGGGTTGTCAGTCGGCAGGCGTGTTCCGCAGTAGAAGCAATGCGGTCCGAACGCGTCTTTGAACGGCTCGCGGACTGCGGACAGTACCGCCCGTTCCCGACCGAATAGGTGGCCTGCGACGTCGGGTACTTCTGCGTCGAGAAACTTGTTAATACGTCGTACGTCGTTGACCCACATGATCTCCAATGCCGGCTTGAGGAGCCCCGCTAACCGCGCAAGACCCGCTGCTACGCCCGGCTTTAGCACGATGCAGTCGCCTTGTGCCCGAAGTGCCGACCGCGATATCTGGTCATGCAGAAACGAATCCTCATAGAGAAAGGGGTCGCTCGTGGTTTTTCCCGGTAGTCGTTGTAGGCGGTGCAAAGGCTGCTGAGCAAGGCACAGGGTGATCTCCTCGATGGCTCGTTCGTAGGCATGCGGGGCACGCATTCTGGCGACCTCAAGTGACGCAGGTGGGCGGCTCACGGTGGCGGCATCCCGCAACATGTTGGCTGCAAGCAGGATTCGTGCACGAGGTTGGGTTGACTGTCGTAATTCGTGGCCGTCGAAGGGGCGAATCTGCTGCCAGTAGATCCGTAGCACACGATGCGCCAACGCGGGGATCGGTACAGAGAGTCTGCCCATGGGTTCGGCGGGGTAGTTTTCGATGCAGTGCTCTATGAGCGCCATCAGCGTTGCTAGTTTGTAAGTTGCCGTGCGCAAGCCGCTCTCAAGGATCGCGACAACCCGCTGACCGAGCAGCAGAGGATCGGAGACGTCAGGCGCCATGACGGGAACAGAGCATCGGGTGTCCACACCACACATGTGGCATTATCGCCGCCCACTGTCGTGACGTCACCTCGCAGTCGTAGCGGCCGAAGCCGTTCGGCCGTAGGAGTGGGGCCGATGTCTTGGTGCACTCGCTGCAGCGCGACTGGTTCCGCCGCACCATGGAGCCCCAACTGGACCCCACCGGAGAGGTGGCCGTCGGCGCCAGGGGGCGTCCCGCCGAGCTGTTCCGGCGGCGGACATGACTTCGTTTCACACTGCACCGAGGGCGACGCCTACTCGAACTTCTTCACCGCCTGTGCCATGTGAACGCGACGTCCGCACGCTCGACGCCATCCATCTCGCATCGGCGCTGCGATCCGGCCTCGAGGATCTAGTCATCGTCACGCACGACACCACAATGAAATCGGTGGCTGCGACGATCGGGTTTCGCATCATCGACCCGGTGGCGCCGAGCTGAATCGTCCCGCGTCATTCCGGTAGCGGGCTGCGGACACCGAGCACCGGCTGGCTGCGTCGACCGTGGCTCCAGCGACGGTCCCACGGCCAGCGGCCGGCATCGTCTGCCCAGACGAGTTGAAAGGCGCAGATGTTCGAGCCCTGCAGGCCGACGGCGAACTTCAGGTGGACGTCCGGGTGTTCGACCTCGACCACCTCGAGGAGGAACCGTCCCCCACAGTCGATGTGCACGGCGGGCTGCAGAACCATGCCCTCGTCGACCATCTGATGGCCGATGACGTTCAGCAGTTTCGTTGCCGTCTGCGCGTGCATTCCCGTCACCAATAACTCCGGCAGGCCCTTGTCGTGCAGGCCGATGGTGTAGGCGAGCGGCCGTTGATCACTCTCGACGAACTGCACTGCCCAACCGTGGTCCCTGATGGTCGTCCGCAGTTCGTCCAGGTACTCATCGGTGGTTCTGTGGGGATTGTCGCACTGCCAGCACATGGCCGCACCCTTCTGCCGTGGTTTGCGAACCAGCCTGTACTCACCCACCGACAGATCTAGCCGGCCCGCACCAGCTCCGCTACCGATGCACTGCTCGTCAGTGTGGTCGCAGATCGTCATCACCGGCACGACGGCCGCGTTGTCTCGTGGTCCCCAATCCACTGTGACGCCGCGCACACCGGGCTTGTTTCCGTAACGATCGCTCCGGTACTGTAGTGAACAATACGTTACCGTAGTAAACGGTACAGAGACGATTGGTGATTGAGGACATGATGAGCACCAAAGAGAAACCGCGGCAGCGGCGCGCCGACGGCGAGTTGTCACGCAACCGGATCCTGGACGCAGCTGGCGAAATCGCCGTCGAACGTGGCTATGACGGCACCAGCATCGGAGCGGTCAGCGCCAAATGCGGGCTGCCGGCCAGCTCGATCTATTGGCACTTCAAAGACAAGGACGACCTCATCGCCGCAGTCATCGAACGCAACTACGCCAGCTGGCTGGCAACTTGGCAGAAGATGAAGGCGACCGAATTCAGCCGGGAGAGCTTGGCCGCCGCCTCGGTGCAGCGCGCCGAGATCTGGCGCGAGTCACCTGACTTCCTTCGGCTCGGCCTGATGTTGGCGCTGGAACGCCGACCGGTCGAACCGCGCGCCCGGGCGAGGTTTCTGCAAATTCGCGCCCAGGCGACCGACTTGATCGCCCAGCACTTCAGCCAACTCGTACCGGGGATATCTGACCGACAGGCCCGCCTGCTCGCCGTCTATATGGTGGCCTGCACCGACGGTCTGTTCATCGCCAACGACATCGGCGGTGCGGATGTCGACACCGCGGATCTGTACGCGATGAACGGCGAGGCGTTGTACGACACCATCATGCGCATGAGTGCCGAAGGCGCCGGCGCCCGCTGACCCCCGGGAACTGGCTAGGCGCTGGCTCCGTTGATCAGCGTCTGCCACTTCGCGGCGGTGTTGGCGTCCAGGGCGACGATGTTGCCGATCCCCAACTCGGTCAGGCCGACCCCGTTGAGGGTGTAGGTCTGGTTGTTGTTGGTGATGGCGATCCGGGTCGATCCGGACACCTCGGTGACCTCGAAGTTGCCGGGCTGGAACCATCCAAAGTCCAGCTTGTCCTTGGCCGGATCGAAGTTCAGCACGGTGTTGGTGCCCCAGTGCCAGCCGATCACCGTGGTAGTGCCACCGGTGACCGGACCGCCCCCGCCGGTGGTACCGCCGCCGGTGTTACCACCACCTGTGGTGCCGCCGCCGGAATTTCCGCCTCCGCCAGGGAGGTTCATCTCGTTGAGAGTGCCGTAGTCGTTCCAGATGTTGCTGAAGCTTCCGGCCGGGGTGTTGGTCCCTGACGCGGTGGCGC
>JBFXJE010000003.1:0-72879 GCA_050175175.1 Mycolicibacterium sp.
GACAGCTTCTCCGACCGATGCAGCCGGCGAATCTCCGCCCAATCTTCCACAGTGATCACTCTCCAATCAGAAGGGTGCTCACTTTTCGACCGGAACTACCTGCTCACTTTTCGACCGGAGCCGACAATGACGAACAGCCCGGCGAGGTCTTCGGCACGTCCAAGGCCGTAGGTGTAGCGCTTCGTTGCGGCTTTGCGGCCCATCACAAACGCGATCCACAGCGGGATCGCGGTCAACGCGTCGGAAAAATTATGGATGGTGTCGGCGGCCAACGCGATGGACCCAGAGGCTGCCAGGATGACCACCTGGAACGCGGCGGTGAGGCCCAGCGCGATCAGACTGATCTTGACCGCACGAATCCCGATCCTGCTGGACTCCAAAGCGTCATCAACACTGTCGGTCAGGTCGTGGCTGTGCGGGGCAAAGACTTCCCGCAACACTCCCGATAACCCCTTGGGATGGTCATGGTCGTGGTGACCCTCACCGGACTCGGGATGCACATGGATGCGGGTGTGCGTCACTGACCAGTCGCCTTCCCGGTGATGGGGGGATGCAGTGTCGCGATGTCGCTGTCGGCGCGATGATGTCCTGGAACTCCCGGGCCTGCATGTTCGGCGTTGAACACGGCATCGCTGACGAGTTGGCGGACGTGGTCGTTCTCCAAACTGTAGAAGATCGTGGTGCCCTCTCGGCGTGTCCGCACCAATCGAGCCATCCGCAGCTTGGCCAAATGCTGCGACACCGACGGGGCCGGTTTGGCCACATGCTCGGCAAGATCATTAACAGACAACTCACGGTCAACCAACGCCCACAGCACCTGGACCCGTGTTGCATCGGCAAGCATCCGGAAGACCTCAACCACCAGCGCGACCTGATCAGCATCGAGCCGTCGCCGACATGCCTGCTTATCTGCCTTCATATGCAGATAGTAACTAATGTCTTAGTCCTGCTACCGTCCGCAGTGGTTTCAGCGCGCCCCACTTCAGGTGAGGTCTGGGCCGGCGCTAGTTCTGACGCGATATGAGACCTGCCCTCGTCCGCTGTTCCGCAGACGAGGGCAGGATCGACGAACCTGGTGTGAAGTTACTTCGGACTACAACCCGGCGGAAATTATTGCCGCGGCCTGCTTCTGCCCGTAGTCGATGATGAGATCGACCGGCGCCGCATCGTTGGTCGGCCCCTCGAACTCGATCGTGGTGAACGTATTACCCTCGGTGAACGTCAGGATCGCCACCGACCGGGTGTTGTCCGGATTGGTGCCCGTGGCGATCATGCCGCCCGTGCCGACAGGCGCCGGCTGGGTCGTCGAATTGGCGATCTGGGAGCCCAGTGCGCCGCGGGCCTCGGTCATCGCCGACGTCGCAGCTGCGGCATCGTTGAACACCGCGATCGAATCGGTCACCGTGCGAGTGCCGTCGCGGTGGGTGAAAACGGTTTCGACGCCCTGCTGCCCCTGCGGGTTGAGCACCGGCACGCCGGCGACCCATGCCGTCGAATCGGTGACCACGTTCGGGTCGACCGGCAGAATGGTCAAATCAACGGGTTGCGCTGCGGCAGAGGAGAAGCCGCCGAGCGTAACGCCGACCATCAGGGTCATGGCACCGGCCGCGCCAATCAGTGCCTTCTTCATGTTCATCGCTCTCTTAGTCAGCATGGGTAGCACGCCCAACCCCGCCAGCCGTCCCGCCAGAACCAGCCGGCACCGCAGCCCATGTCCCCGGTGCTGCCGTAGCAGTCGAGCAGTTGAATCGACGGTTGTTGCGGTAGCACCTGGACCACCTGGTCCCGCGGCGTTGGCACGGTGGCTTGTGCCGCTTCCGCCACACCGGCGTTGGCCAGCGAACCGAACATGATCGCGGTCGCCGCGCCCGTCATGACCAGCTTCTTCATAGATTCCCCTTCAATCCCGACTGGGTGGTAGGGACTAAAAGGTACTCCAAACAACGCGAACGCAAGGGCGAAAGTCAAGGGCCATCTTGATTGATGTGGTCAATGACGTCTACCGCTGTGATCGCAGGTGCGACTGGGGCAACGCAGCTTCCTCACCTCGGGTGAAATGTGTGTGGACCAGCTACCACCGCACTCCGGAGACGGTCACGTGAATGTGGTCGAAGTGGTCGGCAACCCGCCACATCGTGTAGTCGACACCGAACCTTCCCGCCTGGCTTTGGATGTCGGCGTTGATCACATCGCCCAGAGCCGTGTTCGCACCGATCATGATGTCGATTGCACGACCACTGGGGTGGTCGGGCCGCGAGTCCGGGCGGACACCGCCGATGGACTGGACACCCGGGTAGGTGGCGATGATGTACGCCGCGAGCATCCTCGCATTGGGCACCAGACCGACCATGCCAACCGTGGGGATGGCCGCCCCTGGACCCAACGCTGCCTGCATCGCGGGGGTAAGCGAGGCATAACTTGCCTTGACCACAGCGACCTGCGTCTGCAACTCCGACTGCTTCGTCTGGAGATCTGCCCTGACCCGGGAAGCCCCCTCGGCGGCCGCTTTGGCATCAGCCGCTGACTTCGCCGAGGCCGCTTCGATGGTCCGCGCCTGCTCCGTAGCCAGGCGGAAGCTGCGCAGCTGATCGGATGTCGTCTCGGTCGTCGCCCTCTGGATGGCCAACTTGTCGATCAGGCTCTGCGGCGACGCGGCGCTCAGGAGCGCATGGACATCGTCAGCACGTCCACCCATGTAGACAGCGGCGGCGATCTTGTCGACGGCAGCTTGGTGGGGCGCAAGCTCAGCCCTGGCGGTGGCCAGCGCCGCCAGATCCTGGGCGTGCTTATTGTCCGCCTCACTTTGCCGTTGCAGCTTCTGCTCCAGGTCCAGCTGAGCTGCTTGTACGGTCTCGATCAGCTGTTCAGCCTGCCGGGACAACTCGTTGAACTTGGCCACATTGTCCTGGGCGGGGTCGGCGTACGCAGGGAGGCCCCACACTGAACCGAGGGCTGCGAGTCCGACCACCGCTGCGACCGTCCGCCGGTAGGCCACGGGACTAGACACACGTGTTCTCGGGAGTTTCAAGACTTCGCGTCCTTTGACTGCTGTCGATGTCGCCGAACCGGCTGCCCATCAGTCATGGCTGTTCCTCGGGCTCGACCGTCGTGAAGGCTACGAAACGGGCGTGGGCTTGTCCAATCGACGCGGGATGCACGAGGTCCACCTGCAGAAGCCAGCCGCTCCCGCGTTCGGTTCAGGCAGCCGTAGCTGTTTTTCGCCAGGACGATTTGATTCGGTGCCGCGCAGGTCCCTACGGTGAATGTCGCCGTAGCGAAATTTCAGCTCACCCACGGAGCCAGCCGGTTTGGCTATCCGCGCTGGCCGGTCAGAGGATGGGAAGCATGGACTCAACGTCGGATCGAGCCGAGACCTGGGGTAGTTGGGTCTCAGGCCAGTCGGCAGCAGACGAGCGTAGAGCATCGTCTCGACCGGCTTTCAAGATGGCCGTCCCGGCGGTTCCCGCGGTCTGCCGGTACACGAGCCGAATCGGACGCGTCGGTGCGTTGGCGGTTTTCCTCGGTGTGGGCGCGGCAATTGCGTATGCGCCGGCGGCGCTGGCCGATAACCCGGGTGCGACCGGTCCCGGGAGCACCAGTTCGCCCTCGGCAGCGGATTCGGCGGCCACGGATTCGGGATCCGCGAAAACTTCGGAACCCACCGCCGACGACAGTGATTTTTCGGCCGACAAGAAACACCGTGATGGTGTCAACCTCGGCGATCATGACACGGACGCCGGGGAGGTCGATGAAATCGCAGACCCCGGCAGTGACGAAGGACCGCGTTCAAATCGGAGCGCCGCGCCGGATGGGGCTCGGAACCGCTCCCATGGCGAAGGGGTGCCCGCGGCCGCATGGGATGCCGCGCCGAACGATGACCCGGCCGGCGAAGACCCGGCCAGCAATGGCCCGGATAACGCTGGCCCGGCCGGCGAAGAGCGCGCAGACCCGCCTGAGCCGCGGCCGGCGGCACGGACGAGCGCCGGGAATACGAACCGCGGGCTCAGCCCGGCGGACGCGGGTGCCGAGGATGTGGCGACCGGGGCGTTGCGCACCGTTCAGCGCGCTGGCGCGGCCAGGCTCCGACTGTTCGGCGATGGCACAGCGGAGAATCCGAACGCCGGGATTCTGTTCGGCAACGGGTTCAGTTGGGATGCCTCCTCGTGCACCGGTGGCGGGCCCTGTCATGGCGGCCACGCGGGCCTGTTCGCCGGCAACGGCGGCAATGGCTTCAACGGCGGCCACGGCGGTTCGGCCGGCTGGTTCGGATCCGGTGGCAACGGCGGGGCTGGCGTGCCGGGCCGGAACGGCGGCCACGGCGGGCGCGGCGGAACGGGTGGACTTTTCGGCACCGGCGGACACGCAGGCGGCGATAGCGCCCCGACCGCTTCGATCGGTGCGCGGGATGAATCCGATGAAGCCGTGGCCACCGACGATCCAGTCGGGGAGATCCCGGTGCAGGAAGTCACGGTCCAGCTGCCGGCGATGCCGGCCAACGAGGGCTGGGCATATACGGTCACACCCGACTTCCTCGCCGGCTTTGCCGGCGATTACGTGGCCGGCGGCGGAGATCCCGCCGACGGCGCGCGCTTCTTCTTCGGCGACCTCGCGGTGGCGAGCCTCGACGCGCTGGCCGACGAGGACGTCACCGGTGAGCAAGTGCGCCTGCTGCTGGGCAACCTGGCGGTTTCTGGCTACTTCGGCGGCGTGTGGCTGCGGGACAACCTCCGCGACACCGGTGCCGCGTCCGAGGAGCCGGCTGCGGCCGTGGCCTCCGCACCCGACCTCACACTGTCAGCTCTTGCAATCGGCCTTTTCGATGCGCTGGCTGCCGGCCTGACCGGAGCGGCGGCGTCCCCGAGCTCGTGGGTCGTCACGACCGCGGCGCGAGCATCTGTTCCGGTCCTGCTCACTCTGTACGGGTACAACCGCGGCTACCTCGAGGTGGTGCTGGAGAATCCCCCGGAGGGTGTGCCGTCGATGCAGGACAGCCTGGCCTGTGACGGATTCCTCGGCTGCACGTCAAGTGCCTTCCCGCTGGCCATCTCAACGACCTATGACGGCGTCCTGGATAAACTTGACGGTCCGCCCCAGCCCCGCTGGAGGGAGATGGCGTTGTGGACCTCGGTTCTGGAAGGCGCGACGGGTACCGGCCGGTCGGTATGGGAAGGCATCGCCCGCCGCGGTGCGTTCTCCCCGGAGTCGTACGCCGCGCTGGTCGAATTGAGCTCGGCCTACCTGATGGTCAGTAAGGCCGCGGTGCTGTCGAGCATGCTCGCCTACGCTGGTGCTGATGCCGGTACCGGACGAAGTTCGCTTCGCCTGCAGGCCGGCCTTTGGATTTGGTCCGGCGCATATTTCGGAGGTCTCGCCTCCGGGGCACCCGCCGGTACCATGCCCACTATTCACATTGTCGGAGAATGAATTTCGTCAGTGCCCGGCTCCGACCTCGACCAGCATGACGCCGACCATGATCAACCCGATGCCGCCGATCATCCTGCGGGTCAGCGGTTCTCCGAACAGGAATCGGGACGCGATGGCGGTGAGCGCGACCCCGGCCGCGGCCCACATCCCGTAGGCGACCCCCAGCGGCATTCCCAGGCGTAGTGAGCCGAGCAGCATCGTGAAAGCCAGGCCGTAGCCGAGCACCACCGCGGCATAGAACCCGCGGCGTCCGTGGGCGGCCACCCGAAGCGACAGTGTGCCAATGACTTCGGAAACGATGGCGCCGAGCAGAAGTAAGTACTGCACCCTGCTACCCGTCAGACGCGGCCGGATCGACGGCCAAATCGTCATGGCGAGAACCGGTTTCGACGAGTAGCACACCGGCAACGATGAAGACCAGTCCGACCGCCATCACGACCGTGAAGGCTTCGCCGAACAGCACAGTTGCCAAGCACGCTGTGAGAGCCACACCGGCGGCGGCCCAGAGACCGTATGCGACGCCGAGGCCCATCCCCCGCTTCAGGACTGCGGCTAAGCAACCGAAGGCCACCAGGTAACCCAGCACCACGACCGCGTACAGCGCCGGCACGGTGGCCGAGCCCTTCAGGGACAGCGTGGCCGCCACCTCGCACACGATGGCTCCGGCGAGATACAGCCAGACCACGGTTCCCCTCTCGACGCGACTTCGCGATTCAACTCGCCGAGAAGAGTACGCGCCCCGTCCTGACTCAGTCCGGCGGTTCCGGGGGGCTCTCACTCACGTCGGGAGTGTCCGCGTCGGGAATGTCATTGGGAAAGTCACTGGGAATGTCATCGCGCGACTCATCGCCACCAACTCCGCTCGCCTGTGTCGGACTGTACGGCCATGAGGTGATCTGCGAGGGCGAACCGGCCTTCGGCAAGAATCTGCAGCGTCGCGGCTTTCTGCGCGACGACTGCCGGGTGTTAGCGAATGGTGGGCAGGTGACGTAGGTCATCAGCTCCGCCCGGTCGGTAGCCTGTGCAACCGCCCCGAGTACCGACCAGGCGTACGGGGCGTGCCCCTGCGATGACAGCCAGGGGAAGTAGTGGTCGCTGCACAATTCGAAGTCGAAACCGACCTTCTCCCCTGAAACCGCGTGTTAGACAAGGTCTTTCGGTCCACTTTGTTCGGTCATCAGGGTGTAGCCGAAACGCGTCATGCCTGCCGGGTACCCGGGCCCACGCCTGCAAAACCGAACCAGCTACGGTCCGGCCACGAATCGTGCGTCCACGTCGACGGACACCTCGATGTCCTGTGGTATCAGCTCAACTTCCGGCGGTCTACCGCCTGATACGGAGGCGCTACGCAGCCGGACACCGCCGGGTCCCGCCGGCGAGCCGGCGTTGGCGAGCATGCCGGCATCGGCGATGGCGATCGGCCGGATAGGACCCAGGTGCAAGGCATCCGCGTAGTGCTGTGCCCGGGTGGCGGCGTCCTGTACGGCACGGTTCCTGACCTCGAGCATGATTTCGTCTCGGTGCGCCGCCGTAATCGTCCACTCGATCGTTGAAACCCGAAAGCCCTCGGCGGCTGCTACCTGCATGGACACCCACTGCGACAGTGCGCTGAAGTCAGCGAACTCCACCTTCAACCCGACGCTGACGTGGCAGACGAGGGGCGCCCGACTGCCATCGGGGGTCCACGGCCGGTCTGACCACGCCCGCAGTTGATCAGCCGACCACCCGGTCACCACGTCGCCGTCGCAGTCCGCCATCGGCGTGATCGCTTGTTTCACCTTTTCCAGATCGTGGGCGACCCGCTCATACACCGGCTCCATGACCGGACCCTCGTAGCCGATGGTGGCGTGCACCGTCGCCCGCTCCGGTGGCCGGGATGTCGAATAGCAACCGCGCACCGTGATCTCGGTCATGCCCGCCAGAGTATCGGCGGGCGGAGCGGGGCACGTTGTCAATTCCGAGGACGATCGACAGGATGGTGATCATGACCCACCATGCCGGCGGCCAAGGTCGGCCAGCGCATCCGTTCCCCGGCGGAGCGCCCGGCGGGTATCCCCCGCCCGGATCTCCCGCCTATCCGCCACCTGGGTCCGGGTCCCCCGGGTACCCCCCGCCCGGGTACGGGCCACCGGGTTATCCGCCGTCCGGGTCCCCCGGGTACCCCCCGCCCGGGTACCCGCCGGGCTATCCCCCGCCCGGGTACGGGCCACCGGGGTACCCGCCACCGGGCTATCCCCCGCCCGGCTACCCCCCGGTCATCAAGCCGGGTGTCGTCCCGTTGCGTCCGCTCACGTTGTCCGACATGTTCAACGGGGCTGTTGCCTATATCCGGGCCAATCCCAAGGCCACACTTGGACTCACCACCATCGTGGTCGTCGCGACTCAGCTGCTGGCGCTAGCCGTGTCCCTGTTGCCGTTCGCGTTCACCGGAGAATTAGCGCAGGCCATCGGAAGCGACGAACCCACCGCCGAAATGGTGATCGGCTGGGGGGCCTCGGGCTTCACCACCAGCATCGCAACCCTGCTGTCGGCGGTCCTACTCAGCGGTCTGCTCACCGTCGTGGTGGGTCGCGCGGTGTTCGGAGCCGGGATCACGATCGGCGAGGCGTGGCGACGGTTCAAACCGAGGCTGTGGGCGCTGGTCGGGTTCACCGTGTTACAGGCCGCCGGCGCAGTTCTCTTGATCGCCGTCGTCGTCGGGATCATCGTGGGTGTTGCGGTGGCAGCCGACGGTGTGGTCGCGTTCCTCATCGGCGCTCCGCTGGTCCTGGCACTCATCGCGGTGCTGGTGTACCTCGGCACCATGCTGACCTTCGTTCCGGCGGCCATCGTCCTGGAGCGCCTCGACATTATTTCTTCGATCAAGCGGTCGTTCGCACTGATCAAAGGAGATTTCTGGCGGGTACTCGGAATCCGGTTGCTGGCGACGCTGGCGGCCAATCTGGTGGCGGGTGCGGTCGCCATCCCGTTCAGTTTCAGCGGGCAGATAGCGCTGGCAGCATCAGCGTCCACCGCCGCGGCGATGATCGCACTCGTGTTGTTCTCGGTCGGTGGCTCCATCGGCCAGATCATCACCGGACCTTTCAGCGCGGGCGTCGTCGTCCTGCAATACGCCGACCGGCGGATCCGGTCCGAGGCGTTTGATCTCGTCCTGCAGACGGGAGCGGCGGCAGGTCCTGCGGCACCGTCCGACTCCACCGACCATCTCTGGCTGACCCGCCAGAGTTGATATGCCGACGATCGACATCGACCGCGACGCGGCCCACGAAGCCGCCCAGCGCGAGCTCGCAAAGCCGATCTACCCCAGGCCTTCACTCACCGAGATGATCTTCAACTGGATCGACGATCTGCTGTACCGGTTGGCAGCCGAAAGCGCGTCGGTTCCCGGCGGTTGGTTCACCGTCGCGGTGCTGGTGATCCTGCTGTCCGTCGCGGTGATCGTCGCCGTCCGCATCGCTCGACGGGCCATGCGCACCGGCCGCGTCGATTCCGACGCCCTGTTCGGCGGCCATGAGCTGACGGCCGCCGAGCACCGCGCCACCGCCGAAAGATATGCGACGGCAGGTGATTGGGCCCCCGCGATCCGGCACCGGCTGCGGGCCGTGGCACGTCAGCTCGAAGAGAACGGTGTGCTTGACCCGATTGCCGGACGGACCGCCACCGAACTGGCCCGGTCTGCGGGCCGCGTACTGCCGAACCTAGCGGGCGAACTGGACTCGGCCGCCGAGGTCTTCAACGATGTGACCTACGGCGAGCGCCCCGGGCAGCGGCCGCAGTACCGGATGATCGTCGCGCTTGACGACAAGTTGGCCAGCCACCTTGTCCGACAACCGGGCGTAGCGCCGGTACAACGGACCCAACAGACCTGGGCCGAGGTGCAATGACGCCGGGGGCGGGAACCTCGGTTGGTCCGACCGTGGCACGGCGATGGCGCGCCCTGCGCTGGGGGCTGCTGGCAATCGCCGTGGTAGTAGGAGTCGCCACCGTGAGCAGCTACCTCTCCGCGCCGAAACCCGGCGGCAGGATGGAAGCGACTTCGACATCGCCGGACGGGGCCCGCGCTCTGGTCACCCTGCTGCGGGAGAACGGCGTGACGGTTATCGAGGCCGACAGCATCGCCGTGGTCGAACGCGAAGCCCGCCCCGGCAGCCTGCTGTTGGTGGCGCAGACCTTCCATTTGTTCGGTGCCGACCTGCTTGACCGGCTGGCAGCCGTCCCGGGTGACCGACTGTTGGTGGATCCGGCCGGGGCCACCCGCGAGAACCTGGCCCCGGGAATTCGCCGCTCGGAATCGCTCAGCTTCGGCGGCATCGCCCCCACCTGCGACCTGCGAGCGGCCACCCAGGCCGGCACCGTGCAATTCGGCGCCGCCGACTCGTATGAGGCTGCCGCAGCAGCACCCGTGACACGCTGCTACGACGGCGTCCTCGTGCAGTACACCGACGAGGGCCGAACGATCACGGTCGTCGGCAGTGCGCTTTTCATGATGAACGAGGGGCTCCTCGATGAGGGCAACGCGGCGCTCGCCATGAATCTGGCCGGCACCCACCCGCGCCTGGTCTGGTTCGCCCCGCAGCGCAGCGAAGGTACGGACAGCGGCGGCGCGTCCGTCGGAGACCTCATCCCGACTCAAGTGACCTGGGTGGTGTGGCAACTCGTGGTCGCGGTGTTGCTCGTCGCGCTGTGGAAGGGTCGGCGGGTCGGACCCCTGGTAGCCGAGCGGCTTCCGGTCGTCGTACGGGCATCGGAGACGGTGGAAGGCCGCGGGCGGCTGTATCGGTCCCGGCGTGCCCGGGACCGGGCCGCCGAAGCGCTGCGAACGTCGACGTTGCAGCGCATCCTGCCTCGGCTCGGCCTGGGTTTCGCGGCCGACCCGAACAGCGTCATCGCCGCCATCGCCGCCCGGAGCGGCCTCAGCCCCTCGGCAGTCAGCCATACGCTGCACGGACCGGCCCCGGCCACCGACGCCGACCTGGTCACCCTGGTACGCCAACTCGACGATATGGAAAGGCTGGTCGCACAGTCGTGACACACCCCAACCGACAGGACGGCGCCCGGTCCGCGCTGATGGCCCTTCGCGGCGAAATCGCCAAAGTCGTCGTAGGCCAGGACGCGGTGGTGAGCGGACTGGTGATCGCCTTACTGTGCCGCGGGCACGTCCTGCTGGAGGGGGTGCCCGGGGTCGCGAAGACCCTACTGGTGCGCACCCTCGCGGCGGCTTTGCGCTTGGACTTCAAGCGGGTGCAATTCACCCCCGACCTGATGCCCGGAGACGTGACCGGTTCGCTCGTCTATGACGCCCGCACCGCCGAGTTCGAGTTCCGGGCCGGCCCGGTCTTCACCAACCTGCTGCTGGCCGACGAGATCAACCGCACACCGCCCAAGACACAGGCTGCGCTGCTCGAAGCGATGGAGGAGCGGCAGGTCAGCGTCGACGGAGCGCCCCGGGCCCTGCCCGACCCGTTCATCGTCGCCGCCACCCAGAACCCCATCGAGTACGAGGGCACCTACCAGTTGCCCGAGGCTCAGCTTGACCGGTTCCTCGTGAAGCTGAACGTGCCACTGCCCCCGCGCGACCAGGAAATCGCCATCCTGGACCGGCATGCCCGCGGGTTCGACCCGCGGGACCTGTCCCGCGTACAACCGGTCGCCGGCCCGGCGGACTTGGCGGCCGCCCGTGAGGCGGTCCGACAGGTGCTCGCGGGTAACGAGGTGCTCGGCTACATCGTCGACATCGTCGGCGCGACCCGGCAGTCACCGTCACTGCAACTCGGCGTGTCTCCGCGCGGTGCGACCGCCCTGCTGTCCACCGCTCGTTCGTGGGCCTGGCTATCGGGCCGCAGTTACGTCACACCGGACGACGTCAAGGCGATGGCACGTCCTACGCTGCGTCATCGGGTCGCGCTACGACCCGAGGCCGAACTTGAGGGAGCCACTGCCGACAGGGTGATCGACGGCATCCTGGCGACTGTGCCGGTCCCCAGATAGTCGCCCACGATGACTCTCACCGGACGCACTGGGCTGATCGCATTGCTGTGCGTGCTGCCCGTCGCGTTCTCCGCCCGGCCCGGGGTGGCGTTCGGTGTTCTGCTGGCTCTGCTTTCGGCAGCGGTGGTGGTGGACGTCGTACTGGCGGGAAGTCCTCGGGCTCTTACTTTTTCGCGAAGCGGCCAGACCTCTGCCCGGCTGGGCCAACCGGTTGTCGCGATCCTGAAGATCGGTAACGGCGGCCGATCCCGATTTCGCGGGGTTGTCCGTGACGCCTGGGCGCCCAGCGCCCGCGCGGAGCCCCGCATCCATCCGGTGACTTTGGCTGCAGGACAGCAGATCTCGGTCACCACGCAGTTGTGTCCGGTACGTCGCGGGGATCAGGAGTCCGCGGTGGTGACCGCCAGATCCGTTGGGCCGCTGGGTCTTGCCGGGCGCCAATGCTCACACCGGGTGCCCTGGCAGATCCGCATCCTGCCACCGTTTCTCTCGCGAAAGCACCTGCCCTCGCGGTTGGCCAGGCTGCGCGAACTGGAGGGCACGACACCGGTTTTGATACGAGGGCAGGGTACCGAGTTCGATTCGCTTCGTGAGTACGTCGTAGGCGACGACGTCCGCTCGATCGACTGGCGGGCGACCGCGCGCCGCGCCGACGTCGTGGTGCGCACCTGGCGGCCGGAGCGCGACCGTCGGGTGGTCATCGTGCTCGACACCGGCCGCACCTCGGCCGGCCGGGTTGGCGTCGACCCAACCGCGGCCGATCCTGGCGGCTGGCCGCGACTGGACTGGTCGATGGATGCGGCTCTGCTGCTCGCCGCGCTGGCCACCCGCGCGGGTGACCACGTCGACTTCCTCGCCCATGACCGAGTCACCCGCGCGGCGGTGATCAACTCGTCACGCACTGAACTGCTGGCCCATCTGGTCGATGCGATGGCTCCGCTGGAACCTGCACTCATCGAATCCGATCCGGGCGCGCTGGTGGCCGCGATCCAGCGACGGGCCCGGCGCCGCGCGCTGGTGGTGTTGCTCACCGACCTCAACGCGTCGGCGCTGGACGAGGGACTGATCACCGTGCTGCCCCAGCTGACGGCCAAGCACAAGGTTCTGCTGGCGGCGGTCGCCGATCCACGAGTCGACATGCTCGCCGCGGGCCGGGCGGACGCAGTGGCGGTGTACGACGCCGCCGCCGCGGAGCGCGCACGCAATGAGCGCAGCGTTGTCGCGTCCCGTCTGCGACGCTGCGGCGTGGAGGTGGTCGACGCACCGCCCGAGGAACTGGCGCCCGAACTCGCCGACCACTATCTGGCGATGAAAGCCACCGGCCGCCTCTGAGTCCCCTGAGCCCTACCGCGAGCGCGCCACACCCTCGCGAGCGCCAGCCCTACCGCGAGCAGACACAAATGCACCTAATCGTGCGGCGTGTCGGGGCCATCTGCGTCTGCTCGCGAGGGGGGCAGTTCGCCGGGACACTCAGCCCGTTGGCACGATATCGGGCGCGTTGTCGATATCGCCGGACTCTCCCGCCGTGGCAGCCGCTCGGCCGAAATGGAAAACATAGCCGAGGAAGACCGCCTCGGCCGCCACACCAATGGCGATACGGGCGAACGTCGGCAGCGGCGAGGGGGTGACGAACGCCTCGATCAGCCCGGCCACCAGGAGTACCGCGACCAACCCGATAGCAACCGAGATCACCGCACGGCCCTGCTCGGCAAGTACCTGCCCCCGGGGCCGATTTCCCGGTGATACCACCGACCAGCCCAGCCGCATTCCTGCGCCGGCAGCCAGGAATACCGCGGTCAACTCGATCAGACCGTGAGGTGTGATCAAGCCAAGGAAGATGTCGCCCTTGCCCACGTCGAACATCAACCCCGCGATCGCACCGAGATTGGCCGCGTTTTGGAACAGCACGTAGGGGATCGGGATTCCGAGCAGTACGGAGAAGCCGATGCACTGCGCCGCCACCCAGGCGTTGTTGACCCAGACTCCCAATGCGAACGATCCCGCAGGATGCTCGCTGTAGTACGAGGCGAAATCGTTGTTGACCAATTGCTCGATCTCCGCGGGGGTTCCGAAGGCAGCCTGCACTTCGGGATTGCCGGCTATCCACCAGGCGATCAGAACAGTGACGACGAAGAACCCGATCGCTGAACCCAGCCACCATCGCCATGACCGGTAGGCGACAACCGGAAAAGATACGGTCCAGAACCGGGCGAACTCGCTCCACAGCGGCGCGTGCGCACCCGTGACCACCGAACGCGCCCGCGCCACCAGCCCGGAGAGCTTGCCGATCAACACGGCATCCGAGGACGCCGAACGCACCATCGATAAATGGGTCGACACCCGTTGGTAGAGGTCGACCAGTTCGTCGACCTCCGCGCCGGTGAGTTGCCGACGTTTCTTGACCAGCCTTTCCAGCCGATCCCAGCTCGCACGATGCGTCACGACAAACGCGTCGACATCCACCCGACCGATCCTAGTAGCGTGGCGGACATGGTCGATGTGCCAGAACCCGTGGTGACCGGAGACGCGGTGATCCTGGATGTCCAGATCGCCCAGGTGCCGGTTCGCGCGCTGGCGGCACTGATCGACATCATCGTCGTGGTCATCTGTTACATCGTCGGTGTGGTGCTATGGGCTGGAACGCTGTCGCAGTTCGACGCCGCTTTTTCCGGCGCGGTGCTGATCATCTTCACGGTCCTCGCTTTGGTCGGGTACCCGGTGATATTCGAGAGCGCCACCCGGGGCCGGTCGCTGGGCAAGCTGGCGATGGGCCTGCGGGTGGTCTCCGACGACGGCGGCCCGGAAAGGTTCCGCCAGGCGCTCTTTCGCGCACTGTCCGGTGTCATCGAAATCTGGATGCTCACCGGCGGGCCGGCAGTAATCTGCAGTCTGATCTCGCCCAAGGGCAAGCGCATCGGCGACGTCTTCGCCGGGACCGTGGTCATCACCGAACGCGCGCCCAAGCTCTCGCCGCCACCGCCGATGCCTCCGCAACTAGCATGGTGGGCGTCCAGCCTGCAGTTGTCCGGACTCGGTGCTGACCAGGCCGAGCGCGCCCGCCAATTCCTCGCTAGGGCAACGCAATTGCACCCCCATGTGCGGGACGAGATGGCGCATCGGATTACTTCTGAGGTGGTGTCGCGCATCTCGCCGCCGCCACCACCGGGCACTCCGGCGCCAGTGATTCTCGCCGCCGTCCTGGCCGAGCGGCACCGCCGGGAACTGGCCAGGCTGAAGCCCCCCGCGTCGCCGGCTGTCCTGCAACCACAACAGGGCCCAGACCGCGCGCACCCGATGTACAGCTACCCTCCACTGCCGCAGCCGCAGCCGCAGCCCCACCCGCAGCAACCGTCATCGCCCACGGCGTTCACCCCACCGTCCTGACTCAGCCGGCGATCCAGTTCCCGTGGAACCCGTACGGAACACGCTGCGGCAACTTGATTCTGGCTACCGGCGGTCCGGTGAAGTCGGAGGCGTCGATGATCACGAGATCGCTTCCGTCACGGGCCGGGTCGTAGACATAACCCAAGTACCATCCGCTGCTCTCGTCGGCGGGACCGGAGGCCGACGGCACGAACACCGCCTCACCGGGACCACCAGGCGATTCCGGTGTTCCGAACCTGTGCTCCTCTGCCGCACCACTCACCAGGTCGTGGCGGACCAGATTGTGGTCACCGACGGATACCGCGTAGCGCGCCGGCAGCGTCGCAAGCCGGTCGTCGATTCGGGGGAACTCCACCACGCGGTCGTCGAGTTGGCCCTCGGTGACTGTGCCGGTCTGCAGGTTCACCGTCCACGTCCACATCACCCCTTCCGCGTCGAATCCCGCGTCACCACGCCACAATTCCGGATACCGCACCGATTGGATGACGATTGAGCCGGCTTCTGCAGGGCCACTGCCGACGTCGTAGGCATTGGCCACGTGGAACACGTAGCAGGGGTCGACCTCGAACCATCGCACCTCTCCGTACGGATCGTCGCGACGAAGTACACCGAGCCGGGCACCATAGGAGTCATCCCAGCGATAAGGCATGTCGACGGCACCGCTCATCGCGACCTCGAGGCTGAAAACTATCGGCAGGTCCATGAACACGACGTAGTTCGCCGTCAACGCAAAGTCGTGCATCATGGTCAGCGCCTTCACCTCCAGGGGCCGGCTGAGCACCAGCCTGCCCTCGGCGTCGGCGCGGTGATAGGTGACGTGTGGCGCGAAAATGTTCCCGTACCCGAAGAAGTGCAGCTCACCGGTTCTCGGGCAGATCTTCGGGTGCGCAGTCATCGAATCGTTCAGCTTGCCGCCAAAGTCGTAGGCGCCCAACGTTTCCAGGTCGTTGGTGATCTCATACGGCAGCGACGACTCGACCAGCGCGAGTGTCTTTCCGGCGTGGTTAACGACGTGGGTGTTGGCCACGCTGGCCCGCAGGTTCCGGGTACCGTCCGGGTTGTATAGCGGGAATTCTTCTTTGAAACTGTCGGTTCGCACCCACCGATTTCGGTACCAGGCGGCCCGCCCGCCTTCGATACGGACACCGTGGATCATTCCGTCGCCGGTGAACCAGTGCCCGGCAGCCTGCCTGGGATTAGGTCCGTTTCGCAGGTACCAGCCGGTCAATTCGGTGGGGATCGCGCCTTCTACCGGAAGGTCGAACTCGGTCAGTTCGTCGGCGACCGGCGCGTAGTTTCCGGTACGGAAGAAGTCACCGGTTCCGAACAGCGTTGCGGTTTCGGTCTGGTCTGAGGTGGTGTCGGTCACGGTGCTGCCCTCCTGGTCGACTGATTTCAGGTTGACAGGTCAATCATGACATGTCAATAGTGGAATATTACGAGCCGAGGCCGTACGATGCCGCCATGAGCCTTCGATTCGCCGCCCTCGGCTTGCTTGCGCAGCGCCCCGGCAGCGGCTACGACCTGCTCAAGCGGTTTGAGAATTCGATGGCCAACGTGTGGCCGGCCACTCAGAGCCAGCTTTACGGTGAGCTCAACAAGCTGGCCGATTCCGGACTCATCGAAGTGGCCGAGGTCGGCCCCCGCGGACGTAAGGAGTATCGGGTCACCGATTCCGGCCGCACCGAGCTGGTGCGCTGGATCGCTGATGCCAGGGACGATCCCCCGAGCCGCCGACCGGATCTGCTGCGCGTCTTCCTGCTCGGCGAACTGCCGGCGGCGGACTCACGCAGCTACGTCCGCGCCTTTGCGCAACATGCAGCCGACGAACTCAAACGTCTTGAACAACTTCGGGATTCGATTGACTGGGGCAATACCGACGCCGACTTCTATGGCCGTGCAGCACTGGAATTCGGTCTCCGCTATGCCGCCATGGAGGAGCGGTGGGCACGCTGGCTCTTGACGTCGATCGACCACCGGGGCCCCGGGTGAGGGTTCGGTCGCGATCCCGAGCGAACTGCTAATCCACGTCGACCCAGTTCAAGGTGCGCTGCACCGCCTTCTGCCAGCCGGCATAGCCGTCGGCGCGCTGCCTCTCGCTCCAGGTGGGTTGCCAGCGCTTGTCCTCGTCCCAGTTGGCCCGCAGTTCGTCTGGATCAGACCAGAAGCCGACCGCGAGTCCCGCGGCGTATGCTGCTCCCAGCGCAGTCGTCTCTGCCACAACGGGTTTCACCACCTCGACGCCCAACACGTCGGCCTGGATCTGCATACACAGATCGTTCGCGGTGATCCCACCGTCGACCTTGAGCACCTCGAGATGGACGCCGGAGTCGGCCTCCATCGCATCGACGACATCGCGGCTCTGATAGCAGATTGCCTCCAACGCCGCCCGCGCCAGGTGAGCGTTGGTATTGAACCGCGACAACCCGACGATGGCGCCGCGCGCATCCGACCGCCAGTACGGCGCGAACAGACCGGAGAACGCCGGTACGAAATACACTCCACCGTTGTCGGGGACCTGGCGAGCTAGCGCCTCACTTTGAGCGGCGCCGCTGATGATGCCCAACTGGTCGCGCAGCCACTGTATGGCCGAGCCCGTCACGGCAATCGAACCTTCAAGTGCGTAAACAGGTTTCGCATTGCCGAATCGGTAGCACACCGTGGTCAGCAGCCCATTGGACGACCGCACGATCTTCTCACCGGTGTTGAGCAGCAGGAAATTTCCGGTGCCGTAGGTGTTCTTGGCCTCGCCGGCAGCCAGACATACCTGGCCCACCATCGCAGCCTGCTGGTCACCGAGGCTGGCCGTCAGGGCCACCTCCCCGCCGAGCGGCCCCGCTGCCAGGGTCATCCCGTACGGTTCCGGGGACGACGAAGATTTGATCTGCGGCAGCATCCGGCGCGGAATGCCGAACAGTGCCAACAGCTCGTCATCCCAGTCCAGGGTCTCCAGATCCATCAGCATGGTTCGGCTGGCATTGGTCACGTCGGTGATATGAACGCCGCCCTGGGGTCCGCCGGTCAGGTTCCACAACACCCAGGTGTCCGCGGTGCCGAAGATGGCATCACCTGTCTCGGCCGCCTCTCGGACCCCCTCGACGTTCTCCAGGATCCACTGCACCTTGCCGGCGGAGAAATATGTGGCGGGCGGCAGTCCGGCTTTGCGTCGGATGGTGTCGCCGTGTCCGTCACGGTCCAGCGCTGCGGCGATCCGGTCGGTGCGGGTGTCCTGCCACACGATCGCGTTGTAGTAGGGCCGCCCGGTGCGCCGGTTCCAGACCAGTGCGGTTTCCCGCTGATTCGTGATACCCAGTGCTGCGAGATCGGCGGCCTGCAACTTCGTCGAGTTCAGCACCGACATCAGCACCGACGAGGTGCGCTCCCAGATCTCGACCGGGTTGTGTTCGACCCATCCGGCGCGCGGCAATATCTGTTCGTGCTCGAGTTGGTGGCGACCGACCTCACGACCGGAATGGTCGAAGATCATCGCGCGGGTGCTGGTGGTTCCTTGGTCGATTGCTGCAACGAAGTCGGCCATTCGTCCATGATGGACTACGTGGGTACCCGAACCTCGCTATCGGTACAAAGTAACGACATCACCCGTATGCCGCGGGGTGGTCCCACCGCGTCGTGTCTGGATCGGCTGTTGCAGACGGACCGCACGGAGTATTTAGACCGCGACGCTGACGGAGATGCCGAGCTGGAGGGACGCAAGCGCAGCGTGATCCGCGCGCTGGATTGGACGGGCGAGCTGTTCGGCAATCACGAGAGATTCGCCAAGATCGCGCTCGACGAGGTGGCCGACGTGCCCGACCCAAAGATCCTGGAACTGGGCGCCGGGCACGGCGGTCTGTCCCGCAAACTGCTGGAATGGCATCCCACGGCAACGCTCACGGTGACCGACGTCGAGCCTGCCTCGGTGGCCGCCATTGCGGCCGGTGAACTGGGCAGCCATTCCCGCGTCACAGTCCGGGAGATGGACGCGACGGCGCTGGACGCCGAGGACAGCGAGTTCGATCTGGCGGTCTTCGCGTTGTCGTTCCACCACTTGCCCCCGGAAGCGGCGGCGCGGGCGTTCGCCGAAGGGACCCGGGCCGCTAAAAAGCTCCTCATCATCGATCTGCCGAGGCCACCGGCACCGCTGCACATCCTGAGAGTCCTCACCATGTTGCCGCTTGCCCCGGTGGTGCCATTCGTGCACGACGGCATTATCAGTTCCCTTCGCGCGTACAGTCCGTCGGCGTTGCGGGCGCTGGCCGCCCACTCCGGCCAAGACATCGAGGTGCAGTTGCGCGGGGGACCGCTGAGCCCACAGGTTGTGGTGGCATCCCGCGCGCCATGAGGGTGCGCGACCGCGCCTAATTCGACCCGATTTGCGGAGTGTCGGCGCGCAAACGCGCGCGCTCGCCCACAATGGCGGGGTGGGCGAGGAATTGAAGCAGGCCGAATTCAGCCGTGCGCACCGCCGCGAATACCGCCGCAAGGTGCAACTTTCCCTCGACGTTTTCGAGACCATGCTCGCCCAGTCCAGCTTCGACTTCGAGAAGCCGCTGACCGGCATGGAGATCGAATGCAACCTGGTGGACTCGCGCTACCAGCCGGCAATGACCAACTCCGAGGTCCTCGCATCGATCGCCGACCCGGCCTACCAGACCGAACTGGGCGCCTACAACATCGAATTCAACGTGCCGCCGCGCCGCCTGCCCGGTCGCGCCGCGCTGGAACTGGAGGACGAGGTTCGCGCCAGCCTCAACGCCGCCGAAGTGAAAGCAAACAGCGACGGCGCACACATCGTGATGATCGGCATCCTGCCGACGTTGATGCCAGAGCACCTCGCCGGACGATGGATGAGCGAGTCGACACGGTACCAGGCGCTCAACGACTCGATATTCACCGCTCGCGGCGAAGACATCTTGATCGACATCGACGGGCCCGAACGGCTCACTCTGCAGACCGCGTCGATCGCGCCCGAATCCGCCTGCACCAGCATGCAGTTGCACCTCCAGGTCTCCCCGGCGGATTTCGCCAACAACTGGAACGCCGCACAGGTGCTGGCCGGTCCGCAGCTGGCGATCGGCGCCAACTCACCGTTCTTCTTCGGGCACCAGCTGTGGTCGGAGACGCGCATCGAGTTGTTCGCCCAAGCCACCGACACGCGTCCGGACGAGCTCAAGGCTCAGGGGGTACGACCCCGGGTTTGGTTCGGCGAGCGCTGGATCACGTCGATCTTCGATCTGTTCGAGGAAAACGTGCGCTACTTCCCCTCCCTGCTGCCCGAACTGTCGGACGAAGATCCGGTCGCCGAACTCGCTGAGGGTCGGGCGCCCCGGCTGTCCGAACTGCGGCTGCACAACGGCACGATCTACCGATGGAACCGGCCGGTGTACGACGTCGTCGAACAAGGCGGGGTCGGTCGGCCCCATCTCCGAGTCGAGAACCGGGTGCTTCCCGCGGGACCCACCGTGCTCGACATGATGGCCAACTCGGCCTTCTACTACGGAGTGCTGCGGGCGATGTCCGAGGACGACCGGCCATTGTGGACAAAGATGAGTTTCGCTGCGGCTGAAGCGAACTTCGTTGTCGCCGCGAAACATGGCATGGACGCCCGCCTGTACTGGCCGGGCTTGGGCGAGGTCACGCCGGACGAGCTGGTGCTGCGGCAACTGCTGCCGATGGCCGAGGAGGGTCTGCGCCGGTGGGAGGTCGCCGCAGAGGTCCGCGACCGCTACCTCGGTGTGATCGAGGGCCGCGCCAAGACCGGTCGCAATGGTGCGGCCTGGCAGACGACTGCCGTCGCCGAACTGCAGAGTCGCGGACTCAGTCGACCCGACGCACTGGCTGAGATGCTGCGGTTGTACTGCGAACGGATGCACTCCAACGATCCGGTGCACACGTGGGACCTGCCGTCCTGACGACGCGGCGTATCGGCGGTGGCGTGGCCGATGCGATGGACTCCGAAGTGATGGACTGGGACGACGCCAACCGTGGGACGAGCGAGTTCGACGGGGAGCCGCCCTGGAACATCGGTGAACCCCAGCCAGAGCTGGCCGCCTTGATCGCGGAGGGCAAGGTGCGCAGCGATGTGTTGGACGCCGGCTGCGGACATGCCGAGCTGTCCCTTGCCCTGGCGGCCGACGGGTACACCGTCGTCGGGATCGAGTTGGCACCGACCGCGGTGACTGCGGCGACCCGGGCCGCGGCGGCACCGGGTGCGGCCTACTACATACTGGTGTTCGCAAAATTGCATTTCCGGCCGAACTCGAGATAAAGCCCAACGAGTCACCGAAGACGAGTTACGTTCGGCAGTAGGCAAATACTGGCAGATTGACGAGATTCGGGCGGCGTTCATCCACGCTAACCCGATACCCATCCCGGATTCCACGTTCACGATGCCGGCGCACGAGTCCGACGCCCAGGGGCGGATGAAGCTACCGGCGTTCCTGCTCAGCGCGCACAAGCCGGACTAGCCGATCCTGAGCTTTCCCCGCTGTCAGCGCGCTATCGAAACCAACGCCTCGGCAAGCATTTCCAGGTCGGCAGCGGTTACATCGACGTGCGGCGAGACCCGCAACGCCGGTCGCGTCATCTCTCGTGGTGCACGCTCCACACCGAGGTAGGTGGTCACGATCGAATACTGGGCGAGCAGCTCGGCACGCACCGCCGACGGGTCGACGCCGTCGGGGGGACTGAGCGTGGTGATGGCGCTCGGCTCCTCGACGGACTCGACCACGCGCCAGCCCGGGAGGTGGGCCAGCGCAGCGCGGGTGGCGACGCCGACTTCCCGTAGTGCGGTCTGCATCGTCGGCGCGCCCACCGCCAGATGCTCGCCGAGCGCAACCGAGAGTGCCGTGTGCAGACCGATATTCTTCTCCCCGTAGCTCATTCGCAGCATCGTGGATTCAGTGAGCCACCCGGGCCGGGCGGCGAGAATCCCTACACCACGTGGGCCGGCCAGCCACTTCCGTGCCGATGAATACAGTGCGTCAGCACCGATGCCCGCACAGTCCAGATGTCCGAAACCCTGCGCTGCGTCCACGATGATGGGCACTCCGAGTTCACGGCACACCGAGGCCACCTGGTGAGCGGGCTGCACAATACCGCTGTGACTCCCCAGGATGGTGAAGTGCACGAGCGGCGGCGGATTCGCGGCTAGCGTCGCAGCGGCCGCTGCGACGTCTACCCGACCCGAATCGTCAACCGGCAGAGTGCGAATCTGGAACCCACGCATAGCCATGAGCAGCAAATTAGGTCCGAACTCACCTGGCAGACAAGCCAGTGCGCGTTCCCCGGTCCACTCACCCAGCAAGATGTCGAGCCCGTTGTGCGACCCGGTCGTGAAGAGGACGTCGGAGTTGGGCATTCCGGTCAAGGTGCGCACCGCTGCCCGACCGGCCTCGAGCGCAGGGGCGGCAACCTCGGCCGCGACGTAGCCGCCTACCTCGGCCTCGTGTCGGGCATGTCGGGCAGCGGCCTCAATGGCCGTAAAGCTCTGCCGTGAGCAGGCAGCGCTATCGACGTGAACTCCGGCCACCGGGGGTCTGGCCGCCCGCCAGTTGTCGGCCAGGGTCATAGCGCCATCAAATCACCGAACCGACAGGGATAGGCCGAAGTCGCCGGAATCGTCTGTCCACCATTGGGTGCAATGCAATCCGGCAGCGGCCAACTCGGCCTCCACTCCGGTCCTGCGGAACTTGCATGACAGCTCGGTGAGCATCTCCTCGCCTTCGCCGAACTCGACATCCAGCGCAAGCGCGGCAAGGTGCACACGCTGCGGGCGGCTCGATCTGAGCCACATCTCTATTCGCTCCTCGTTCTCGTTGAACCGCGCGATGTGTCCGAAGGCGTCTGCGTCGAAGTCGGCGCCGAGTTCTCGGTTGACCACGGCGAGAATGTTGCGATTGAACCGGGCCGTGACCCCGGCGCTGTCGTCGTATGCACGGACCAACCGACCGGTGTCCTTGACCAGGTCGGTCCCAAGCAGCAGGGCGTCGCCGGGAGCGAGCAGGTCCGCCACCGAGGCCAGGAAATCCGCCCGAGGACCGGGTGCCAGGTTTCCGATGGTCGAGCCCAGGAACGCCACCAAACGTCGGCCAATAGTGGGGATCTTTCCCAAATGTTCCTCGAAATCGCCGCAAACAGCCGCTATTTCGATGTCCGGATACTCTCGATGGATCGCTGCCCCTGCATCGGTCAACACGCCGGCGTCCACATCGAAGGGGATGAACCGGGCCAACGTTCCCCGGTTCTTCAGCCCGTCGAGCAGCATTCGCGTCTTCTCCGATGTGCCACTGCCCAATTCCACCAGCGTGTCCGCTGCCGACGCGGCGGCGATCTCGTCGGCATACCTGCGCAGTATCTGCTTCTCGGCCCGAGTCGGGTAGTACTCCGGAAGCCGGGTGATCTGGTCGAATAGCTCACTGCCCGTCGCATCGTAGAACCATTTGGGCGGAATCGATTTCGGAGTGCTGGTCAACCCGTGCCGGACGTCTCGGCGCAGTGCTTCGCCGGCCGCGTCGGCGGCAAGATAGTTGGCGATCGACCAGTGCCCTAGAGTCATCACGGACCTCTCAACGGAGTGACCTGAATACGCCCCACGGTGACTTCCACCAGGTGGCGGTCCGGGATCTCTTGCCAGGACGGGTCGTCGTCGTAGGGTTCGCTGGCCACAACAATGCCGTCGTCCCGGCGCAGCACCGACAGGGTGTCGCCCCAGGTGCTGGCGACCATCCGAGAACCGTTGGCGGCCAGGATGTTCAGTCTTGCCTCAGGGTCGGCGACGGACACCTCGACGAGGGTTTCGGCCAACGCCTCGATGCCGCGACGGAAGATCAGGGCCGCCAGCAGGGCGCTGTCGTTGGTAGACTCCGCACACCGCGAGGGAGGCAGTACGGTTCGGTCGACGAGCCCGTTGTGCGACAGCAGCCAGGTGCCGTCGGAAAACGGAGCCGAGGCCGACGCCTCGATCGCCATGCCGACGCTGGCTGAGCGCACCGCGGCCACCACGCAGCCACTCACCAGGGCGGGTGCCACGGAGGCGAATGACGGGTCGCCCCAGAGCGGGGAAGCGCTACGCCACCGCCGGGGCACGGTGCTATTGGCGTGGTCGCCCTCGTCGGCAGCCTCATTGCCAGCGAAGAACCCGACACCCCAGCCGTCGGCGTTCATCAGGCCGTGTTTCTGCCGGCGCGGCGCATAGGACTGAACCAACAACCCCGACGGCGGCTCGAGAACCAGCGAGGCCACCGACACCGGGTTCCCGAGCCAGCCCAGGTGCCTACACATCCGCATCCCAGGCAAGGCGCACACCGGCGAAGATCTGTCGGCGGATCGGATGGTCCCAGTTGCGGAAACTGGGCCTCAGGATACCTGGGGCGACCGCCCAGGAGCCGCCCCGCAGCACCCGGTAGTCACCGGTCCCGGGGGAGCCGAACCTCGGGCCGGCCCTCTCGAAGAACGGTTCGGAATACCGGCTATACACCATCGGTGTGAATCCCGGCCACGGCCGCAGCGGCGAGGTAGTCCATTCCCACACGTCACCCAGCATCTGCTCGACCCCGTATGCCGAGGCACCGCCGGGATACGCGCCGACCGGCGCCGGACGAAGCGCGGCGCCGCCGAGGTTCGCCAGCTCGGCGGTGGGTTCCTGGGCGCCCCAGGGGTTTCGGCGCCGCGATCGGCTGTGCGGATCCCAAGCGCACGCCTTTTCCCACTCCACTTCGCTGGGCAGCCGGGCACCGAACCATGCCGCGAAGGCCTCGGCCTCGAAGAAGGTGATGTGCTGAACGGGTTCGTCCGCCGGAACCTCTTCGAGGTGGCCGAACCGCCGACGGGTGCCGTCCCCGTTCCAGAACGCCGGAGCGCAGAGAGCGGCCCGGCACCGGTGCGCCCACCCGGTTTCCGACCACCAGCGTGACTCGTGGTAGCCGCCGTCGTCGATGAACTGCTGCCACTCGGCGTTAGTCACCGGCACTCGGCCGATCCGGAAGGCGGGAATCTGGACGACGTGGGCGGGACGTTCGTTGTCCAGCGAGTACGGCTCGGTTGCGGAGTCCACCCCGAGAACGAATTCGCCGGCGGGTACCAGCACCGAGGTGCCGGCAACGCCGGGCCGCCCGGCCGGCAGTGCGGCGCCGCCGTCGAGCAACGGTGCGCCGGGACGAAGATTGAGCGCCTGCAGCATCGTTTCGCCGTGCTGGTTCTCGTGGCTCACCACCATCCCGAAGGTGAATGCCCCGGGATGCCCGTCGGGCATTTCCTCCAGCACATCAAGGGTTCTGGCCCGCACCGTCGCGCAGTAGGCGCGGGCCTCGGCGGGGGGAAGTAACGGCAGGTCGACCCGGCTGGCGCGGGAATGCACGAACGCGTCGTAAAGCGCATCGACCTTCGGCTCCAGCAGGCCCGGCAAGTTCGGATCGCCGCCGCGCAGCAGCCACAGCTCCTCCTGTTGCCCGATATGGGCCAGATCCCACACCAGCGGGCTCATCAGCGGGTCGTACTGGCGGCGCACCTCGGCGTCATCGAAGTTGACCAGCCGCAACGTGCGGTTCCTGGCCGCGGCCAGTTCACCGGCGAGCACCTCGCGAGTCGTCACGGCCCCCCTCGAGCCTGCTCGGTGACCGCGCCGGCGACCCCGCACCGGACCGCGCGGTCGGCGAAGTCATCGGCCGGGCATCGTCCCTGCTCGACCAAAGCCACCAACAGCCGCATGGATTCCTCGAGTTCGGAAGGAACGCGGTCGGCCGCCAACTGCACACAGCACATCGCAGCGTTTCGCAGTCGCCGGTCCCGCAGTCCGATCTGAGCAGCACGATCCCAGGCCGTGGCCACCGATTCGGTCGCCGCGGAGGCAAGGTCGGATGCCGCCGGGTCATCGAGGACGGTCGTCAAAGTAAATACCAGGGCAGGCCAGATCGGGTCCGGCACACTGTCCAGGTAACGCACCTCCAGGAATCCACGCGGGCGAACCGGCGGGAAAAGCGTGGTGAGATGGTATTCCAGATCGTCGATCGTGGGCCGACGCGCGCCCAGCAGCACCCGACCGTCGGCCCAGTCCGCGAACGGCACCCACTCGGTCAGGGGTGTCGGATCCGGGCTGTGCACGAGCATGACCGGCGCGCGTAAGGCGTAGCGGGCCCAGTCATTGGCGGGATCGTCTCCACTCTCGCCGAGGATCGGCCCGCACCGCGCTGAGTCCAGTTGGCCCCACACCCGTTGCCGGGTGGAGGCCCAGCCGGTGAATCTGCCGCCGATCATCGGTGAGTTCGCGGCGATCGCGATCATCGTCGGACCCAGCGCGTGCGCCAGCCGCACCCGGTCGGCCCACCGCGCGCGGGGGCCTGCCTCCACGTTCACCTGAACGGAGGCGGTCGAGGTCATCATCGCCGCGCCCGCGGCGCCGGTTCGGCTGGCGCGAAAAAACATCTCCATTGCGCGATATCGATCGCCCGGGTTGACCCGCTCGGCCGGCCGCAGTGGGTCGGCACCCAATAAGACCAAGACAAGTCCGGCTTGGTCGAACGACGCTTGCAGCACTGCCCGGTCCGATCGCATCGCAGCGATCGCGGTGGCCGCGTCGGCGCAGGGTGGACCCGACAGTTCCACCGCACCACCCGGTTCGACGGTGACCACGCTGCCGCCCGGCAGCGGCGGGAGTGTCGAGATCACCGACATCAGCTCGTTCCACCCCGGCCGCCGCGACGGAACGCCGGCGTCGAAACAGTGCGCCTCGATCTCGAGTCCCACCGCACCGACCGGGCCGTCGGCCAAGCAACCGTCAACCAGGTACTGTGCGGCGGATTCGGCGCTGGTCAGTTCGGCGGAGCCCAGATCGGCCCGACGAAGACCGGCACCGCCGCATTCCATGGTGCGGGACATTTCAAGCCGCCTCCGGGTCGCCGACGAACGCTGCCTGCCACCAATCTTCCAGGTCGCACCGACAATGTGTGCCGATCGACTGGTGACCTGTGCGTGACGGGTACCCCAATTCGGCCGGAATTCCGAACGACTTACTGACCGAGAGTGTTCTGCATGGCCCCGGCAAGCACGTTGACCGCCGGACCCCCGTTGCCGGACTGACAGACTTTGGCCTGCAGCAAGACGTTCTCGCGCTTGCGGGTAGTGACGAAACACCTGCGATCGGTGCCGGCCTCCTGCTTCACCCAGTCCGCCTCCGTCGCGGTCGTCGGGCCGCCACTGAACGTCCACACCTGAGTGGTGAAATTCTCCAGGTGCATCGCCGTGGTCTGCCCGTTGCAGCCGACGGTCCGGTCCACGACCCGCCGGAACGCCCGGTCGGCGGCCTCGGGCGTGGCGAATACCCCGACCGCCTGCTTGACCAGGTGTGTCATGTCGGTGGCAGACTCCTGCGCGACCGCCCCGTTGAACGACGCCAGGTCGGGGTCGTTATAGACCTCGGGCAACCCGATGTCGGCCCAGTTGTTGCAGACCGGGTTGTCGACGTAGAAGGACTGAAACGGGTCGGTGAACGTCCACTCGAATCCCAGTCGCGCGCCGACGATGTTGCTGACCGAACCCTTCGGGAGCACGGCGTAGTTGACCACCCCCGGAGCGGACGGCACGGCCGGCGCGGGAGCGGCCGACGCCAGTGCCAGCCCGGCCCCGACCGCGACACCGGCGGCAAGGTCCTTAGCGGCCTTAGCGGCCTTAGCGGCCTTAGCGGCCTTCATCTCACACCTTCGCCATCTCACACTTTGGCCACGAGCTTGACGTCGATGTTTCCGCGGGTGGCTTTGGAGTACGGACAGACGCCGTGCGCCTTTGCCATCAGATCGTCGGCGACGTCCTGCTCGAGACCGGGCAGGTAGCCGATCAACTCGGCCGTCAGTCCGAAGCCGCCCTCGGAATCTTTCCCGAAACCCACTTTGGCGGTGATCCCGCTGGCATCGTCGAGAGCGACTTTCTCGCTTTTGGCGATCAACCGCAACGCGCCCAGGAAGCACGCCGCGTACCCGGCCGAGAACAAGATCTCCGGGTTGACCCCTTCACCACTGCCGCCCATCTCTTTCGGCGGCCGGGTGTCGAGGTCGATTTTGCCGTCGGCGGATTTCACGTGGCCGTCGCGGCCGCCCCCGGTAGCGGTGGATTCTGCGGTATAGACAACGTCGATGCTCATGACTCCGATCATGCCAGCCGAGCCTTTCAAGGCAGGTCAGTCCTCGAGGTCTCCGATGTCATGTCCCTCGACGTCGGCTTGCCCGGCACGGACACTCTCATCGCACGGCTCGATGTGCCAATCCCCGAAGGGGTCGGGGTATCGGTGCCATTCATGGGGCCGGGATAGTTCGTCGTCGTTCAGCAAGGCTCCCCGCAGCGCAGCCTGTATCTCTGCCGGATCTGCTCCGCACACCAGCACGGTCATCGACGTATGACGGTCACCGTAGCGGTACTCCCAGATCAGGTCGGCTATCGCACGTCGCTCCGGTGCGACACCAGCGACCTCGCCAGACGTCATGGCTGCCAACCATTTTCCCGCCTGCGAAACAAGCAGCCCGCCACCGGCCGACTCCAACCACATCACCCGATCGGGTTGGCTGGCCAACCACAATCTCCCCTTGCTGCGGACGACCCCATCCAGCAAGAGGTCGACGGCGTCGTGAAGACGTCGTGGATGGAACGGACGGCGCGCCTGGAACTCGAGGACTTGAACCGGTCCTACCGCCTCAAGCGGAGGCTGTCCGGCCAACAGCGATCCATGCGGGTCATCGCTACGGCCACGGCGCGCGTCGGGTTCCAGATGTGCTATCGCGAGGTCGAGCCGACCCGCGCCTACGGTGAGGCGCGCCCTGGGGGCCAGTCTGCGGCATACCTCGATCGTCTCCCGGTGCGGGTGGGTGAGGACAACAACATCGGCGAACTCGACCTGGGCGACGACAACCTGGGCCACCGTGCGTCCGTCTTCGAGTTCCTCGTCACCAATCGCCTGGGTAAGCCATCTCGAGCCGTCGACGACAGCGATGACGGTCGATACCAGGACGTCACCGCCTGTCGGAGAGTGCGTGATGGCGAAGCACACCGGCTCGGGCTCCATCCACGGACCTAGCCGGACAGCGATCCGGTCTACATCCGAGCGCCGGTGCAGTTGCCGCAAGTACTCCAGCAGGTCGTAGCGCACCGTGCACGACACGCAACCGTGCGCGAGTTCTAGAACTGCATCCACGACGACCCGGGCTCCGCGCTGCATCATGGTCGTCCTGCGGTGTACGACGTGCCCATCAAACCGGTGCTCTACCAGTGCGGTGCCCTCACCTGCGAGCAACACGTCGATGACCTCGTCGGTGGTGTCGTTCTGACCGCTGACAACCACGACTGGAGTACGCATGCACCCTCCTGTTAACAATGATTTCCAATTAGTCGGCGCTGACGCTACAGTCTCAGTCGACTCTTGTCGAAAATCGTTTTCAATAACCAAAGGAGAGGCATGTCCGCTCATTGCCAAGTCACTGGCCGCTCCCCTGGCTTCGGAAACGCCGTGTCGCACTCACACCGCCGCACGCGCCGACGCTGGAACCCCAACATCCAATCCAAGACTTACTTGCTGCCGTCCGAGGGCCGTCGGATCACCCTCCGCGTCAGCGCCAAGGGCATCAAGGTCATCGACCGCGACGGCATCGAGTCAGTGGTGGCCCGGCTACGGCGGACAGGCCAGAAAATCTGATGGCCCGTAACGATATTCGCCCGCTGGTCAAGCTTCGGTCTACCGCAGGCACCGGCTACACGTACAGCACCCGCAAGAACCGCCGCAACGACCCCGACCGCCTCAAGCTACGCAAGTACGACCCGGTAGTCCGCAAGCATGTCGAATTCCGAGAGGAGCGCTGAGCTATGGCCAAGAAATCCAAGATCGCCAAGAACGACAAGCGTCGCATCGTCGTTGCCAGATACGCGGAACGCCGCGCCGAACTCAAGCGCATCATCAAGTCACCGTCCAGCACGCCTGATGCGCGTATCGCGGCCCAGTCCGCACTAGCCCGCCAACCGCGCGACGCCAGCCCGGTCCGAGTGCGTAACCGCGACGCGGTCGACGGCCGCCCACGCGGACATCTGCGGAAATTCGGACTGTCCCGGGTCCGAGTCCGTGAACTCGCGCATAACGGGCAACTTCCCGGGATACGGAAGTCCAGCTGGTGAAGGCGAAGCGCCGCGAACCCGTCCCACCCAAGAAACGCCGAAACTTGTTGGCGAGCCTCGGTATCGAGCGCGTCGACTACAAGGACACCGCCACGCTGCGACAGTTCATTTCGGAGCGCGGAAAAATCCGCTCCCGCAACGTGACCGGCCTTACTGTGCAGCAGCAGCGCCAAGTCGCGTTGGCCATCAAGACCGCCCGTGAAATGGCGCTGCTGCCCTACCCGGGACAGCGTTGATCAACCGAGGTTGGCACGCACTCCTTCCTCGACTTTCTTGCCGAGGTCGGCGTCGACGTTGCGCCAGTACTCGAATACCCGGGATAGCACTGGCTCGCGCACACCCTCGGACACGTGCCCAATGATGTTGTGTGCCAGCCGCTCCCGGGCCTGGTCATCGAGAACCTCGCGGACCATGGTGCCGGCCTGGCCGAAGTCGTCATCGTCCGCGCGCAGCGCGTAGGCGGCCCGCACCATATCGCCGTCGGCAGCCCAGTGAACCTCCGCGGCCCGCTTGGGGTCGGCCTCTGGCCCTCCCATCGAATTCGGGGTGTACACCGGGTCGGTCGCATAACGAATCCGCATGGCACCGTCCTTGCTGTAGGCGCGCACTTCGACCCGCGGTTCGTTGACCGGTATCTGTCTGTAATTCACCCCGAGCCGGGCCCGATGCGCGTCGGAGTAGGAGAAGCCCCGGGCCAGCAACATCTTGTCCGGGCTCAGACCGGTGCCAGGAACGATGTTGTTGGGCTCGAAGGCCGCCTGCTCGATCTGCGCGTGGTAGTCGACGACGTTGCGGTTTAACGTCATCTTCCCCACCTCGTGTAGCGGATAGTCGCCGTGCGGCCACACCTTGGTCAGATCGAAGGGGTTGAACCGGTAGGTCTTCGCATCCTCGAACGGCATGATCTGCACGTGCAGTGTCCAACTGGGGTAGTTGCCGTCCTCGATCGAGTTGTACAGGTCGCGCTGGTGGTAGTCGCCGTCCTGGCCGGCCAACCGGTCGGCATCTTCCTGGGTGAGGAACTCGATGCCCTGGTCGGTCTTGAAGTGGTACTTCACCCAGAACAGCTCACCGGAATCGTTGAGCCAGCTGTAGGTGTGGCTGGAGTAGCCGTTCATATGCCGCCAGGTTTTCGGAATCCCGCGATCGCCCATCAGCCAGGTGACCTGATGGGCCGACTCGGGCGAGAGTGACCAGAAATCCCACTGCATGTGGTGGTCACGCAGATTGTTGGCGGCCATCCGCTTCTGGCTGCGGATGAAGTTCTGGAACTTCATCGGATCGCGAACGAAGAACACCGGAGTGTTGTTGCCCACCATGTCGAAGTTGCCTTCGGAGGTGTAGAACTTCAGCGCGAAGCCGCGCGGGTCCCGCCAGGTGTCCGGGCTGCCCCGCTCGCCGGCCACCGTCGAGAAACGGGCCACCATCTCGGTCTTGGTGCCCGGCTGCAGGAACGCCGCCTTGGTGTAGGCGCTGACGTCCTGGGTCACCTCGAAGTGGCCGAAGGCTCCGCCGCCCTTGGCGTGCGGCTGACGTTCGGGAATCCGCTCCCGATTGAAGTTGGCCATCTGCTCGATCAGATAGTGATCCTGCAACAGGATCGGACCATCCGGACCGACGGTCAACGAGTGTTCCACGCTGGGCACCGGGGCGCCGGAATCGGTCGTCGCGTACTTCTCGGTCATGCCTGTTCTCCTCTGGACCGCGGCTGCGGGTTGGCTGGACACGGCGGCGTGCGAACCGTCGTCACATCCCGGTCTACCCGAAAGCTGATCAGTCCAACAGCAGATCGCCGATCACGGGCGCCCGGGCGCGGTTGGCGTATCCGGCCCGCCGGCCCCGCCGGGCGAGCGCGGAACCTCGATCACCGGCCCGCCCGGGCCGAACGGTCCGGCGAATCCCGGACTGCGGGGGCCCATCGGCGGCATGGCGGGTCCCGGACGCAGCATCAACTCGTGCCCGCGGTGGTGGTGGCCGCGGGCACCGTCCCCCACCTGCTTGCCCAGGAAGAACCCGGTGCCGAAAATGACCGCCACGATGAACAAAGAACCCGCGACGATCCCTACCCACGCCGCGGCTTTGTTCAGCCGGCTGGGTTCCCCGACGTAGCCGATTGGCGGCCCAACCGGCGGCGGAGCGAGCACCGGGCCGGTGGCGGTTGGCGGCGTATCTGAAACCTCGGGCGGCGCTCCGGCCGGCAACGTTGGTGCACTCATGGACCGATCCTGCGTCCGCAAACCATGTGTGCGTTCTGAATTACCTGTGAATCAGCTATGAAGTGCCGAGGCGGGGTTCGGTGCGCCTACCCATGAACTCGCCCGACATTGTCCGAACCGCGAGGATGAACGATCTGCGGCCACCAGAACCAGCGCCCAAGCAGGGTCGCAATGGAAGGCATGAGAAACGTGCGCACGATGAGTGTGTCGAGCAGTAGGCCGATACACACGGTGGCGCCGAATTGGCCGATGGCCCGCAGATCGCTGATGAGCATCGAGCCCATGGTCGCGGCGAACACCAAGCCAGCGGTAGTCACGGTTCCACCGGTACCAGCCATCGAGCGGATAATCCCAGTCTTCAGGCCGGCGTGGATCTCGTCCTGGAACCGATGCACCAACAGCAGGTTGTAGTCGGCGCCGACAGCCAACAGGACGATGATCGATAGGGCCATCACCACCCAGTGAACGGGTAGTCCCACCAAGTCTTGCCAGATGAAGACCGATAAGCCGAAAGCCGCGGCAATCGAAACCGATGCCGTGCCGACGATCACCAGCGCCGCCACCAGACTTCGGGTCAATAGCAGCATGATCATGAAGATCAGCGTAAGTGCCGACACCACGGCGATCATGAGGTCATATTTGGCACCATCGTGCATGTCTTTGAAGGTAGCGGCCGTACCGGCGAGGTAGACCTTGGCGCCCGATAGCGAGGATTGCTTCAGACCCAGCTGTGCCGCCTTCCGGACTTCACCGACGCGCGAAATCCCTTCAGGTGTCATCGGATCGCCTTGCTGGGTGATAAAGAAGCGCGCGGACCTGCCGTCAGGGGATAAGAACATCCGCAGACCATTCTGAAATTCCGGATTGTCGAAAGCCTCAGGAGGGAGGTAGAACTGGTCGTCGTTACGGGCGATGTCAAAGCTCTGACCCATGACGATCGCGGTGTCGCTCATCGTTGCGATCTGGTCGATCATCGCCGAGAATGTGCTGTGCATCGTCCGCATCATCGTCCCGGTCGCATTCAACGAATCAATCATCGATGGAAATAGCGCAACCATTTGTGGCATCAGTGAATCCATGTCGGCGACGTCTGTCGCTAGGACTTGCAACTTTTCATCTAGCTTGTCGATGCTGTCCATCGAGTCGTAAAGCGATCTCAGCGCCCAACACATCGGAATATCGAAGCAGTGCGGCTCCCAGTAGAAATAGTTACGGATAGGCCGGAAGACATCGTCGAAATCAGCGAGTCGATCGCGTAATTCATCTGTTACCGCAGTCATTTCGGCAGTATCACCGGCAATACGATGGGTGGCGCTGGAAAGCCGTTCCATCACGGCATACATGTGTCGCATGGATGCGGTCGTTGTATCGAGCTCGTCGGCCATCCTGAGGATATCGGCTAGGCGATCTCTCTGGAACTGCATGTTCTGCATCGTTAGCTGGCTTTGCATACCGTTCTGGAACGGAATCGAACTATGCTGGATGGGGATTCCCAGCGGCCGGGTAATGCCCTGGACCATCGCGATTCCCTCGAGGCGGATGATGTTCTTGGCCACCTTGTCTAAAACCAGCATGTCTGCCGGATTACGCATGTCATGATCGGCCTCGATCATCAACATGTCAGGGCTCATCCTGGCTTGCGGGAAATGACGGTCCGCTGCCGCATATCCGACGTTGGCCGGGGAATCGGAGGGCAAGTAATAGCGGTCGTTGTAACTGGTCTCGTATCGAGGTAGTGCGGCCATCCCGAGCAGCAGGATCGCCGAACTCGTCACCAAGATCGGCACTGGCCAGCGCACCACCGCCACCCCGATAGCCCGCCAGAGCCGCCCCTTCGCCGGGTGCTTGGCCTCCAACAGACCGAACCGACCACTGACTACGATGATGGCCGGCCCCATGGTGAGCGCGACCGCCACTGCGACCAGCATTCCGATGGCGACCGGTGCACCCATCGTGCTGAACCAGGGCAGCCGGGTAAAGCTGAGGCAGTACATTGCGCCGGCGATCGTCAGACCTGATCCCAGGATCACCGGAGTGACGCTACGAAATGTCGTGTAATAGGCGGCCTGCCGATCTTCGCCGGCCAGGCGGGCCTCTCGATAACGCCCGATCAAGAATATTCCGTAGTCGGTGCCCGCCGCGATAGCCAGCATCGTGAGGGTATTGGCGGCAAAGGTGGTTAGGGCGAACACGTGATGGTGTCCAAGGACCGCAACCACTCCCCGGGCTGCGCTCAGCGCGACCAGGGTCATGAAGAGCTGAATTAGCGCGGTGGCGATTGAGCGGTAGACCAGCAGCAGCATGATGACGATAGCCGCGAGGATAAAAACAGTTATCTTCGCGATGCTTTCGTTTCCGATTTCCTGCATGTCATCGCCGAGGGCTGCAGAGCCGGTGACATAGGCCCGCACCCCCTCCGGTGGCGGCGTCCGGCCAACAACGGCGCGTACGGCATCGACCGATTCGTTGGCCAGCGTCTCGCCCATGTTGCCGGCGATGTCCAACATCACGTAGGCGCTCCTGGCATCGGCACTCTGCGCGCCGGCGGCGGTTAGCCGGTCCCCCCAGAAATCCTGAATGTGCTCAACGTGCTGGTGGTCCTGAGACAGTTGATGAATCAGATCGTCGTAGTACTCGTGAGCCGAATCGCCAAGGGGCTGATCACCTTCCAGCACGATCATGACCGTGCTGTTGGAACTGAACTCCCCGAAGTTGTGACCGATGCGTAGCATCGCCTCCATCGATGGAGCGTCCATCGGAACCATCGGCGCCGCATTCTCTTCGCTGACGGCTTCCAATTGCGGGGCTATGACATTGACGACGGCTGCCAGCACGACCCACGCCAGGATTATGGGCACCGAACACACCCTGATGATGCGCGGGATGACGGGCGGATCGGCGGATTCGGCGCTCACATCGGTCACGCGGACTTCACCAGACAAAAGGTCTGAGCGTTGACCCCCTCGGCAGTCTCTTCATCCTTGACTACGTCGTCGACGACGACCCGGCAACCGATTTGATTGCTGTCGCCCTGCGCCATTATGTTGGCGGTGACCGCCGACAAGGTCGTGGTGATGGTGTGCGTCCAGGGCAGCTGCACTCCGTCAACCTGGTGAGTGTTGGCTTCCGCGTCCCAGTAGTTGATGCTCGCCGTGGTCCCGGCGGGGCCGAATACTTCATAAGTCAGGATCTTCGGGTTGAACTCTACGATTTGGATTCCCGCGCCGGCATCCGCATTCAGATCTTGCGAACCGAAGATGCCCCGTAGGTGCACCACGATCAGCGCCGCGACGGTAAGCACCACTACCAGAACCAACGGTATCCACGCCCGCTTGAGTACACGGATCACTTCAGCGCCTCACCGCCTTCCATTCGCCGAGCCAGGACCGCCCGCCCGTAGTCGGAACACCCCGACGACGGGTGGTGACAAAGCGGACGCCATCGAGACGAACCCTAAATTAAAATTCGGTTTCTAGTATGAAGATCACCGGGATTCCAGGTCGAGCGCCACGCCACCCGCGCCCATGAGCGATCCGGGCACAGGAATGCGGCGGGCACCGGTGCAGGCGCGCAGCCAGGACTCGACGGACCGGATGCTGGACGCGGCGCTAATCATCCTCGATCGCGCCGGCGCGGCCGGGCTTACGATCAGCGCCGTCTCCAAAGAAGCCGCCGTCTCCACGGGCACCATTTACCACCGATTCCGCGGTCGCCGAGCATTGCTTATTGCCGCGCATAACCGGTTCCTGGCTCGGCTGGAGGAGCAGTTCATCACCACCTCGGCTCCGATCTGGGACCTGGCTGCTGATGACGACTTCTTGCTGGAACTGCTGGAGACGTTCGACCAGACGTTCAGCCAGCACCGCAATGCTTTTCGGGCGTTCATGGTGGCGAGTCACACTGACGCCGACATACGCGAGCGTGGGACGGAGTCGGGACGTCGATTCGCCGCGTTCCTGATCGAAATGCTTACCCAGCGGTTCAGCTGCAGTCATGACGCTGCCGACAGCGCGTTCCGAATCATTTTCGCTGAAGCGGTCCTCGGCACGATGTTCACCTCGGAGGAAGTATCCGCGTCACCCGCTGATCGCACGATACGGCTCCAACACTTACGGGCGGCCATCCGCGCGCTGCTTGAAGCCGGTTCCCGGCCAGCGTGAGTAACGCCTCACCCGTGCGCCGCGGCACCACCGGACAGTGTGATTCACGCGTGGGTAGGCTACGACCAGGGCTTGAGAGGGTTGACCGCGAACTGGATGACTCGGTACGGAGTGCCGCCGCGGGGGCTTGTATTCCACTGGCTTACGAACACTCGTACCGCATCCACGGTGGATCCCGGCGAGATATAGCCGCCATAGGGCTGCGCGAGCCTGTTCACTTCGGGCGGCGGAAGATGCTCAACCGGATCGGGCCACTCCGAGGCAAAGACCACCGTGGTCACCGGCGCCGTGCCCAGAGTCGTAGGGTCATCGGCGACCCGCATCTCCATGTTCCCGGTAGTCGCATTGAAGTAGGACAGCACTGTGCTGCCGTCGATCTGGCGCACACTCATCTCACCTATGCGGTCCTGCCACAACGGAGTCGGCTCGGCATCCCATCCGCGGGCATCCGACCATCCCTGCCAGGCGCCCCTGTCGGTGACCGACTCGGGCGCGACACGGTAAAGCACCACCGGTCCGCTGCGGTCGAAGTTGTTCGCCACGATGTACACCCACCCGCTACCGGAGTCCGGTGTGGGGATCGGATCGTAATAACCGCTGATCTGGGATTGTCTGCCTTCCGCATAACCGGCGTCACGCTCCGATCCCGGCACCGTCGCCCAGCCCCCTTGCCCAGGAAGGGCTTTGACCAGACGAGAGGTCTGTGGAATCAAGTCTTTGGTGTTCGTCACCAGCAGGTAGTTCTGCCGGTTGATTTCGATGACCCCTGCCGGAAGTTGCGAAACACCCAGCGGCGCAGTGTCTGCCAGCAGCGGGGTGTCGATGCCGGTCACACCGTTGTAGCGAACACCACCCGGGTCATCGAGTGTGTCGCCCTGAACGTGGAGGGCAATCGGCGAGAACCAGCCGCCGAAGCCCACCCCCTGACCCCGAAAGCTATCACCGCACACCTGAAGAACCTGCTCGGGAAACTCCATGAACTCACACAAATCGGTGGCACCGATGCCGTATTCACCCGTCGGTGTGCCGGTACCGGCGGCCGGGCCGATGCGCAGCACCTGGCCGGGTTGCAGCGGCGGAAGTTCGACAGGGGTGGCGTGCGCCATCGCAGTGGTCCCGGCGCAGAGGAAGGCCCAGAACAGGACTACAGATACGGCGTTTCGGCCGGAGCGGCGACGCACGCTCAGAGCTCGGAAGCCAGCAGTTCTGCAATCTGAATTGTGTTCAGCGCCGCGCCTTTGCGCAAATTGTCTCCGGAGACGAACAACGCGAGGCCGCGACCGTCGGGCACTCCGTGGTCCTGCCGGATCCGTCCGACGAGCGAGTCGTCGGCGCCCGCGGCCGCCAGCGGCGTCGGAACGTCTACCAGCGTGACCCCCGGCGCTGCAGCCAGGACTTCCATCGCCCGGGCGGGCGACATGGGCCGGGCGAACTCGACATTCAGCGACAGGGAGTGGCCGGTGTACACCGGCACCCGCACACACGTGCCGGACACCGCCAGTTCTGGAATACCAAGGATCTTGCGACTTTCGTTGCGCAGCTTCTGATCCTCGTCGGTCTCGCCGGAGCCGTCCTCAACGAGCACACCTGCCAACGGAACGACGTTGAACGCGATCGGGGCGACATACTTACTGGGAGCTGGGAACCGCACCGCGGCGCCGTCGTGCACCAGCGCCTGACTGTCATCGACGACAGCCTTGGCCTGGCCGAACAGTTCCTCGACGCCGGCCAGCCCACTACCCGAAACCGCCTGGTAGGTCGAGGCGATCATGCGTACGAGCCCGGCCTCGTCGTGCAGCGGCTTGAGTACCGGCATCGCGGCCATGGTGGTGCAGTTGGGATTGGCAATGATGCCTTTCGGAAGCGCCCGGACGCGATCGGCGACATCTCTTCGGTAGTTGACCTCGGACACCACCAGTGGAACGTCGGGATCCTTACGCCAGGCTGAAGAATTGTCGACGACGATCGCGCCCGCGGCCGCGAATCTCGGAGCCTGCACCCGGGACATGGTGGCGCCCGCGGAGAAGAGGGCAATGTCCAGACCCGTGGGGTCCGCGGTCTCGGAATCCTCGACCTCGATCTGCTGACCGCGAAACTCGAGCTTGCGCCCGGCCGATCGCGCCGAAGCGAAAAACCTTATCTCCGTGGCAGGAAAATCCCTCTCCACCAGAAGGTTTCGCATGACCTGACCGACCTGGCCGGTCGCCCCAACCACCCCGATTCGGGTCATCGTCCAGTTCCCGCGTACACGACGGCTATCTCGTCGCCACCGAGTCCGAACGCCTCATGTAGCGCACCCACTGCTCTGTCGAGTTCGGTGTCCTTGATCAGCACCGAGATCCGGATCTCCGAGGTGGAGATCAGGTCGATGTTGATCCCCGCTTCGGCCAGCGCCTCGCAGAAGGTAGCGGTGACGCCGGGATGGCTCCTCATCCCGGCGCCGATCAATGAAACCTTGCCGATGTGATCGTCATAGAGCACTTGGGTGAATCCGATCTCATCCTGCAGCGACGTCAGCTTCTCCACCGCTTTCGGCCCGCTGTCCCGGGAACAGGTAAACGTGATGTCCGTCTTGCCGTCCTCGACCTTCGAGATGTTCTGCAGCACCATGTCGATGTTCACGTCGGCGTCGGCGACCGCACGGAACACCTGGGCGGCGTACCCGGGGACGTCGGGCAAGCCGACGACGGTCACTTTGGCCTCGCCACGGTCGTGCGCGACTCCGGTGAGGATGGCGTCTTCCATCGGGATGTCCTCCATCGATCCTTTGACGAGCGTGCCCGGGCGGTCGGTGTAGGACGACCGGACATGAATGGGCAGGTCGAAGCGGCGGGCGTATTCCACGCAACGCAGCATCAAGACCTTGGCCCCCGCGGCTGCCATCTCCAACATCTCCTCGAACGAGACGGTGTCCAACAGTCGGGCGTTGGCCACGATGCGCGGATCGGCGGTGAAGATCCCGTCGACGTCGGTGTAGATCTCACACACATCGGCGTCCAACGCTGCGGCGACCGCCACAGCGGTGGTATCGGAACCGCCGCGTCCGAGCGTGGTGACGTCCTTGGTGTCCTGGCTGACGCCCTGGAATCCGGCGACCAAGACGATCTGGCCGTCGTCCAGAGCCTGGCGCAGGCGACCCGGGGTCACGTCGATGATCTTGGCGTTGCCGTGGGTTCCGGTGGTGATAACCCCGGCCTGAGAACCGGTGAACGAGCGCGCCTGCGCTCCCAGCGACTCGATCGCCATCGCGACAAGCGCATTGGAGATACGTTCACCAGCGGTCAGCAGCATGTCCAGTTCGCGCACCGGCGGCGCCGGGCACACCTGCTTGGCGAGATCGAGCAGTTCGTCGGTGGTGTCGCCCATCGCTGAAACGACGACGACCACGTCGTTACCCGCCTTCTTGGTCTCCACGATGCGCTCCGCCACCCGGCGGATGCGTTCGGCGTCGGACACCGAGGATCCGCCGTACTTCTGTACGACGAGCGCCACTGCAAGAGCCTTTCCGGAACGGGGAATCCCACCAAGGATAAAGGTAGGAGGCGCCCGAATAATCCCGCCGGCAGCGGCCGGTAGTCTCCCGGGGCATGCCTGCCGTGCCCTCGGGCGACTCCGCGAGCTCCGTCGCCGTGCCCTCGGGCGACTCCGCGAGCTCCGTCGCCGTGCCCTCGGGCGACTCCGCGAGCTCCGTCGCCGTGCCCTCGGGCGACTCCGCGAGCTCCGTCGCCGTGCCGCCCGGGCGGTCCGCCGACACCTCGGTCCCGATTCATCCGCCGATCGCCGCACGTTGGAGCCCGCGCGCTTTCGCCCCCACCGCCGAGCTTTCCGACGTCGATCTGATCGCGATGCTTGAGGCTGCGCGCTGGGCGGCGACCTGGGGCCGGCGCCAACCCGTCCGCTTCGTCGTCGGCCGGCGCGGCGACGACACCTTCGGCACGCTTTCCGGGCTGCTCAGGCGCGGTAACCGGTATGCGAACGCGGCATCGGCGCTGGTCCTGCTCTGTGCCGACGAGGGTCCGGACGAGAACACCGCACGCTATGCCGGAGTCGATGCGGGCGCCGCGATGGCCAACCTGTCCATTGAGGCGGTCTCGCGCGGGCTGGTCGTCCATCCGATGGCCGGGTTCGACGCCGAAGGGGCAACCCGGGCATTCGCCCTGCCCGAGGGCACTCGGCCGCTGATCGTGGTCGCCGTCGGCACGCTCGGTGACTATTCCGAAGTCGAGCCCGAGATCGCCGATCGAGACCGCCAGCCCCGCCAGCGCCTACCGCTGAACGAGGTCGTCCTCAATTGGCGGGGACGGTAACCGGCGCCGTTCGGGCCGCGGTCACGACGACGAAGTACGAGACGAAGTCCGAACGGAATGCGCCCTGAGCGCAACACCAACCTCGGCACCGTAGGTTTTGGCTCTCGCGCGGACGGGAGTACAGTGAGCCACGTGCAGCGGGTGCTCCTTCTCGGACGCCGCGACGGGGTCTGAACCAGGCCGGCTTCCCGTCGCGGGTGTTCGCGACGCGCCGGTCTGAAATCCACATTGACCTTCCGGAGCACCGAAATGACTTCCTTCTCGTCCCCCACGTTCAACGCAGCCGACGCCTACTCGTCGGTCCGCACCATAGCCACCCCGTCGGGCCAGCCCCATCCGGGCCAGCCTGCCTGGAACACCCAGCGCGGCTCCGCCATGCCCGTCAGCCGTTATCGCAGCTTCGCCGCCGAGGTTGAGGCCATTCGGCTGCCCGACCGCACCTGGCCCGACAAGGTGATCGACACGGCGCCGATGTGGTGCGCGGTAGACCTGCGGGACGGAAACCAGGCGCTGATCGACCCGATGAGTCCGGCCCGCAAGCGCCGCATGTTCGATCTGCTGGTCCGGATGGGCTACAAGGAGATCGAAGTGGGCTTCCCGTCGGCCAGCCAAACCGACTTCGACTTCGTCCGCGAGATCATCACCGACGGCGCGATCCCCGACGATGTGACCATCCAGGTGCTGACTCAGTGCCGGCCCGAACTGATCGAGCGCACCTTCAAAGCCTGCGAGGGCGCGCCGCGGGCGATCGTGCACTTCTACAACTCGACGTCGATCCTGCAGCGCCGAGTGGTGTTTCGCGCCGATCGCGACGCAATCAAGAAGATCGCCACCGACGGCGCGCGGATGTGTGTCGAGGAGGCGTCCAAGTACCCTGCCACTCGCTGGCGTTTCGAGTATTCACCCGAGTCCTACACCGGTACCGAACTCGAATATGCGGTCGAGGTGTGCGATGCGGTATCCGACGTGATCCAGCCGGCCCCCGAGTCACCGCTGATCGTGAACCTGCCGGCGACCGTCGAGATGGCCACCCCCAACGTCTACGCGGACTCGATCGAGTGGATGAGCCGCAATCTGTCCCGGCGCGACTCAATCATCCTGTCGCTGCACCCGCACAACGACCGCGGAACAGCTGTCGCCGCAGCGGAATTGGGATACGCGGCGGGAGCGGACCGGATCGAGGGCTGCCTGTTCGGCAACGGCGAGCGCACCGGCAACGTGTGCCTGGTGACGCTTGGGATGAACCTGTTCTCCCGCGGCGTGGATCCGCAGATCGACTTCTCGAACATCGACGAGATACGGCGCACCGTCGAATACTGCAATCAGCTGCCGGTACCCGAACGTCATCCCTACGGCGGCGATCTGGTGTACACCGCATTCTCCGGCAGTCATCAGGACGCCATCAACAAAGGCCTGGACGCGATGAAGATCTCGGCGGACGAACAGGACGCCGATGTGGACGACATCCTCTGGCAGGTGCCCTATCTGCCCATCGATCCCCGGGATGTCGGCCGCACCTACGAGGCCGTCATTCGGGTGAACTCACAGTCGGGCAAGGGCGGGGTCGCTTACATCATGAAAACCGACCACGGGCTGGCCCTGCCGCGGCGGTTGCAGATCGAGTTCAGCCAGGTGGTACAGCGGCTCGCAGAGGGCTCAGGCGGCGAGGGCGGCGAAGTGTCGCCCAAGGAAATGTGGGACGCGTTCTACGAGGAATACCTGGCTCCGGTGCGACCGTTGGAGCGGATCCGCCAGAAGGTCGATGCGGCCGAGGTCGACGGCGGAACGGACACCATCACCGCGATCGTCAAGATCAACGGTGTGGAGAACGAGATCGTCGGCGCGGGCAACGGGCCGCTGGCCGCGTTCTGCGACGCGCTCGGCGCGGTCGGTTTCGAGGTCAGCGTGCTCGACTACTCCGAGCACGCCATGTCCGCGGGCGAGGAGGCGCAGGCAGCGGCCTATGTGGAGGCTTCGATCGCCGGTAGGACAGTGTGGGGGGTCGGGATCGCGACGTCGATCACGACCGCGTCACTTCGCGCCGTGGTCTCGGCGGTGAACCGGGCCGCGCGTGATTAACTGACCATCGCGCATGGTGCGTGAACCTCGGTTAAGGAGCAGCCGTCGTGTGGGATTCGTTTTGGGACTACCTGTGGTCAGCAGTCGTCATCTTCGCTTTCATCGCGTATCTGCTGATTCTGTTCAACATTTTGGTGGACCTGTTCTGGCGTGACCACAAGACCGCGGGCTGGATCAAGGCGATCTGGGTCGTCTTCCTGATCGTGTTCCCCTACCTGACGGCGTTGGTCTACCTGATCGCCCGCGGCAAGGGTATGGCCGAGCGGGCACGCGAACAGGCGCTTCAAGCCAAGGCGCAAACCGACGACTACATCAAACAGGCCGCCGGCCGCTCACCCGCGCAGGAGATCGCCGACGCGAAGGCATTGCTGGATGCAGGAACGATCAGCCAGGCCGAGTTCGACGGGCTGAAAGCCAAGGCGCTCAGCTGACTGCCTGATCACGGCAGGTGCCCGTCCTGACATCCCGCAGGAATCTCCGGCCCCTGGGGTAGCCACTGGCCCAGCGACGTGTTCGCTGCGGTTCGCATCTCCGGAACCGGCGGCAGCGACATCTGAATCTCGTAGACGATGAATCCCTCGCCGCCGTGCTCCCGGCAAGTCAGACCAGCGCGCTGGCCCGCCCCTTCACCGAACGCGGAATCCAGCGCCTGGCGTACCATGCTCGGCGACAGTCGCGCGCCCTGGGAGCCCTGAAAAACCGGATTGAGCACCTTGGCGGCCTGCGCGCCGAACGACGTCGCCAGGCCGAAGTATTCGGTGGGTGTGACGCCCGAACAGGTGCCGTGGGTGTACCACTCATGAGCTGTCATCACCGACGAGTCGGACATCATCGCCTTCAACTTCGCCTGCAAGTCGGGTGGCAGTGGCACCGCCGGCATGTCCTGCGGATCGCTGATGTTCTTGATCTTGTCGGCGATCGTGTGCGAAACCCCGCACAGTTGCTCGCTCCGCGGCTGCGGCCACAACCCGTGCAGCACCAGCGACGGCCCGCCAACATGCCCCGACTTACACCCGGGGTTGGAATCGCCCTCTTCTGCGCAGAGAGTGGGTCCCCAGGTCATCACGAGCAGGCTCGAGTCGCTCTCGTTGGCTCTGCGTTCGGCCCGGGATGGTTCCTTGTCGAGAACGAAGTGACTGAACGCGACGGCACCGGCGACGACGACCGAGAGCACGGCAGTTACCGAAATGACGACGATGTCGCTTCGTTTCACAACGCACCCCCGGTCAAGAGCCTGGACGCCGATAAGCTACACGACCGTGAACGACATCGACCGCTGGTTCGACGCGACGGCGAAGAAGAGCAGCAAGATGCCGACGCTTTATACCAGCCTTCTGACAGGACGAGTCTTCTCCTATTTCGGCTACCGGATGCGGTTTTCACTAATCCTGATGACGGTGCGATCCGCCGTTCACGCCGTCGAGTTCTTTGTCCTCCTTACCAGCCTGGGCGGTCTTGCCACCTTCACCGTGATGATGCTAAGGATCGGCGGGGTCGTCGTCGGCGGCGCATGGTGGGGCCTGCTGGAGGTGATGCGCGACAGGATCCGCTTTTTCGCCCGGGCCGGGGAACGCGAAGAGTCCGAACGCGAGATCGGCCGCTGGCTCGTACTGTCGGTGCTGGTAGCCTTGATCTTGGTCATCGGAGCCGCGATAGCGCTGCAGCACTATTTCCCTTCGCACGGCAGCAAAGTCGGTCAGTTGTACGCGCTGCTGATCATCGTCGAACTGGGCATCGACCTTCCGGTCCGCGTGCTGCATTCCGGTGTCTTCGCGACCCGGCGGGTGTACCGGCCGGTCTGGTCAATGTTTGCGCCGCTCGTCGTGCAACTGGCGGTGCTGGGCACCGGCTTCTACTTCTATCCCGGCGCGGCGATGATCACCGCCATCGTCGTCTCGAATGCGATCGGCATCTGGATCACCGTGCACTACACGATCGAGGTGTACCGGTTGTCGGGGCTCCGCCCGCGAGTGGACAAGCCCCGCTGGACCTTTTGGCGACGTCTCCCGAAAATCCCTCCCTGGAAAAGTATTACGGCGACGCTATCCGGAACCGGACTGCATATGGATGGGATATTGGTACTGTCGATCGTCGGCGTATATGGGACTGACGCGCGAAGTTTCGATCTCACCGCCGCCGTCGCGTCCTGGAGCCACGTCGACGCATTCAAATTCTTCTACCTGGCATTACCACTATTTCGTGGCTCGTATTCCGGTGCCGGCGTCTTCTACTTCGACTTCGTCAGACTACGCAGCAGCCCCGCGCTTCGCGAATTCCAGGTCGGCTTCTTCCACCGGGTCCTGCGCGTGATGCCCCTGGTGGCACTGTACTTCTGGGCGCTGGCCGCGATCCTGGGACTGTTCGTGTTGCACAATGTCCCGGTTACCTTCCTCCTCGCGCTCATCCCCCTCTTTGTTGTGCGCGCAATGATCGGCACTTACCAGATACGCATGTTCGCCGAGGGACACCACGCAGTCCACATTGCCCTGCTGGCGTTCTTGAGCTTCCTGTTGTACCTGGTCTGGATCACCCCGAACCCGGCCGGCGACCTCGTCGAGATCACTGCCGCGATGCTCACCCAGTTGATTCTGCTGATCAACCTGCAGCACCTCCAGGACCGACGTGACCTTGCTCTGCCCACCCTTGTCGCACTGAGCGACTGGATCGCCGCCCTGCGCCGCGAACCCGACAACGTCGCAGTGGGAGCCATCGAGATTCCGGAATGGGCGACATCCCGGCAGAAGTCCGCCGCTATCCGGCTGATGGAGGACACCTTCAACGAAAGAGGACATTTCGCATACCAATCGGCAACGCAGCTGCTGTTCTACACACGTGCCCTCGACGAAAGCCCGCAGCTGACAATGCAGGCCACCGCCGGCGGAGCGGCCACCCGCGGCCGATTGCTGGACGGTCCGGCCAGCAACGGACGGGGCGCCCTTGACCGTGCGGTTCGGGAAGGCTGGATTCGCCCGACCGAGGATCGGTTGCCGCGGCTGGCCAACCCGGGGGCGCTCATCTCCGAGTTCACCGCACTGTTCCCAGACGGCCTGGTGACCGACCTCGCGACCGGAGGTGGAGCACGCGATCTGCGCTCCTTGGATCACCGTCTCCTGGCCCAACTACTGCCGATGGCCACCCGCAGCCTTACGGACGGCGCGAATGTGGTCTTCACAGAGGGGCGTTGGATCACACCGGTGTTTCATGAAGGCGTGCTTCGGCTGCTTTTCGTGCTCCCGCCCGACCCGGACCCCGACCAGTTCACGACCTGGAAGGCCACCCTGCGCGGTTGGCATCTGAGTACGCTCAAGGCCGAGACACCGGTGGCTGCCGATCATGCCTGAGCCCGTGGACATCGCGGCGAAGCTGGCCGAACCGAAGACCTATGAGCGCACTCTGCTGCGGATATTCGGAAAGAAGCGGGAGCGCGGCCAGGCATTTCGCGAAACATACTGTGGTGTAACCTATTTCGGCACCGCCAGCAACCGGAAGAAGCTCGCCAAGATCATCGCCAAGTCTGTCGTGGCCGGTCAGTACCACCCCCGGCCGGTCGATCTGTGGTATCTCGAAACCGAGGGAAAGCGCAGGGCCGCACACGAAGCCGGCTTCGTCGACCACGTCGTCGCCTCTTCGTTGTGTCAACTTCTCACCCATAATGCAATCTGCTATGGCATGCCGGGGGTCTACTCTTACCTGCCCGGAAGGACCAATACCCAGGCGGCCCGGGACCTCGGCACCTTCGTCCGGAAGCACCGGCGCCGGGTGGGGCCACGAGGTGGCCCCGTATACATTATTCAGTCCGACTTCGAGGCGTACGGCGATAACCTCCCGATGGACCACAATGCCGCGCTCTGGCCCATCCTTCGTGAGGTCGCGTCGCTGGGCGCTTCGAACGGCGAACTGGACTCGAAAACGTGGGATCTCATCATCTCGCTGGCCCGGCCCACCGTGCGCGACGAGGGCGGCACTGAATTCCAGCGTCTGCGCGGAGTGGCCATGGGCACTCCCCTGGTCCCGATTCTGAGTGACCTCGCCGTTCTGCCGATGGATCGGGCAATCCAGTCGATCGACGGCGTCTTTTACGCCCGCTACAACGACGACTTCGTCATCGCACACCCAGACCTCGACGCGTTGCACGAGGCAGACGCACGAATCGACGCGCTGCTCGACGAGCTTGGTGTCAAACGCAAGCTGGCCAAAGAGTTGCGCACCGCACTATGCGCAAACGGAATCGGCTCCGAACAGGACCCCGCGTACCGCGGACGCCAGCGCATCGACTACCTCGGGTTGTCGATTACCCATGCCGGAACCATCACGGTAAACCCGCGCCGGCTGCGGCGCTTCATCGGCCGCATTGCCACCCGCATCGACGGCGTGCGCCCTGCGCTGTCCTCGCTGCCGCTGCCGGAACGCGCGCGGCAGCTTGTTGTCACCACCAACGTCATGCTGGACGCGCGGAGCCCGTTCGCCGTCCCCGGTCTGGCGGCCGTGCTCGACAACGTCACCGATCGAGGATCGTTGAAGGACTTGGACTTTCGTATTGCGCGTAAGATCGTTCAGGCCGCGACCGGACTGCCGGGGGTAAAGGGATTTCGCCAACTGCCGCCATCCGTGCTGCGCGGTGAAATGGGATTGGTATCGCTCGTGCGGCTGCGGAACTCGCGGTGACCTTGCCAAACCCAGGCGCGTCGGGTTGTATTCGGTGCGAGGGTGCGGACCCCGCCTTCGGGCGGCTTCTCCGAAGAACTACTAGAGGCTGCGGCTTTCGATTCTTCAATTTTTGGTTTTCCCCCGTGCCCTCGCTTGCGCGCTTTCGGTGCCGCGCCGGGGCGACCAGGCAAGCCGCGAGTGGGCTCAGAACAGCGTGAACTGATCGCCTCGGGCTGGGATTTCCACGAACTGGTCGATGGCCGGACCGCCGATCACCGAGTCGAGACTGCGGATGAATTCGGCGCCGCCGACCAGTGGAACGCCCAGTTGGGCTGCCAGATATCCCTTGCCCTGTTCGGGATCCGGGCGATCGCAGACCACCAGCGAGGTATTCGAGTCAACCGTGTCGACGTAGGCAAGCCCGGCATGCAGGATGCGTTCGATGAGCTCCTCATGGGTGTGGCCAACTTCGGCCGCAAGCGCAACGCGCATTCCCTGCACCAGCCGGCGCCCCGCCACGTGCCGGCCTGGGTTGGCGTAAGGGCAGGGCAGCCGGGCCGCCATCACCTTCAGCGGCCGTAGCTCGTCGTGGGTGACACGGCCGTTCGGCCAGGTGCGCCGGGTCACCGAACGGACCGGCAGCCACACGCGGCGCTCACGGGCGCGCGACAGCACCGGCTTGAGAATCTCAGCGAGCACCATCGCGTCATCAAGTGCGTCATGCGGCTTCATCTGGCTGATGCCCCAATGGCCGGCGAGCGTTTCCAGCCTGAGGTTCTCGGTCCCGAGGGCGAGACGGCGGGCCAACTCCACGGTGCACATCACGGTCTCGACCGGCAGTTCGGCCTCCACCAGCTCAGCCTCGGCAGTCAGAAACGAGTAGTCGAAACCCACGTTGTGGGCGACCAGCGTTCGACCTTCCAGCAACTCGATCAGGTCGCCGACGACATCACCGAAGGTCGGCTGCCCCGCCAGCATCGCGGCGGTCAGCCCGTGGACGTGGGTGGGCCCGGGATCGACGCCTGGGTTCAACAAGGTGTACAGCGTCTTCTCGACGTTGCCGTCGTCACTGAGAGCCAGCGCCGCGATGCTCACGACGCGTGCCTGCCCGGGGTGGAAGCCCGTCGTCTCGACGTCGACCACCGCCCACCCGGCACCGTCCTGTTCGGCGGGCCTGCCCCACTGACTTCCGGCCGTTGAGCTCACCCATCGAGAATGGCACGCGCGCTCGACAAGCCCCGGTCATCGAGCGCGTGTCGGGTGGCCGCATTTCGGTCTCTTTTAGACTGCCGAGATGGTCACCGGACGCGGACGACTGGCGCTTGCGGCAGGGGCCGGCGCGCGGTGGGCGTCGCGCTCCACCGGCAGGGGCGCGGGCGCCATGATCGGCGGACTGGTGGCGATCAAGTTGGATAGGTCGATCCTGAGCCAACTGGGCCGCGGCCGCCGCACCGTCGTGGTGACCGGTACCAACGGCAAGTCGACCACCACCCGGATGACGGCCGCCGCCCTGGCCACCGTGGGCGAGGTGGCCAGCAACGCCGAGGGGGCGAACATGGACGCCGGCCTGGTGGCCGCTCTCGCCGCCGCGCCCGGGGCATCGCTGGCCGCCCTCGAGGTGGACGAAATGCACGTCCCGCACGTACTGGACGCGGTAGACGCCGCTGTCGTGGTCTTGCTCAACCTGTCCCGCGACCAGCTCGACCGGGTCGGCGAGATCAACCACATCGAACGTACGCTGCGCAGCGGTCTCGCCCGCCATCCCGCCGCGGTGGTGGTCGCCAACTGCGACGACGTTCTCATGACGTCGGCCGCCTACGACAACCCGCGGGTGGTGTGGGTGGCCGCGGGCGCCGGCTGGGCGGGTGACTCCGTGAGTTGTCCGCGGTCCGGCGAGATCATCGTGCGCGAACGAGGGAGCTGGTATTCCACCGGCACCGGCCCCGACGGTCGGCCGATCCTGCAGCGTCCGGACCCCGACTGGTGGTTCGACGAGACACACGTCTACGGACCAGGCGGCCTCTGTCTCCCGATGGCCCTCGCCCTGCCGGGAGCGGTCAATCGGGGGAACGCCGCGCAAGCGGTCGCCGCCGCAGTGACCCTGGGGGCCGACCCCGCTGCAGCGGTCGCCGCGGTATCCCAAGTGGACGAAGTGGCCGGCAGGTACCGCACCGTCCTGGTCGGTTCGCACACCGTCCGAGTACTTCTGGCCAAAAACCCCGCTGGCTGGCAGGAGGCGCTGGCGATGGTGGACCGCGACGCCGCAGGCGTGGTCATCGCCGTCAACGGGCAGGTACCCGACGGCGAAGATCTGTCGTGGCTGTGGGACGTGCGGTTCGAGCACTTCGACACCATGCAGGTGGTCGCGGCCGGAGAGCGGGGCACCGACCTCGCTGTGCGGTTGGGATATGCGGGTGTCGAGCACACTCTCGTTCACGACACCCGAGGAGCCATCGCCTCGTGTCCACCCGGTCACGTCGAGGTAATCGCGAACTACACCGCCTTCCTGCAACTGAACCGAGTTCTGGAGCGGGCGAGATGACCGAATCGACCGTCCGGATCGGCCTGGTGTTGCCCGACGTGATGGGCACCTACGGCGACGGCGGCAACTCCGTAGTGCTGCGGGAGCGATTGCGGCTGCGGGGAATTCGCGCCGAGATAGTCGCGAGTACACTCGGCGACCCAGTGCCTGCCGAACTCGACCTGTACACTCTCGGTGGCGCCGAGGACTACGCGCAGCGGCTGGCCACCAGGCATCTGATCCGTTACCCCGGTCTACAACAAGCGATTTCGCGAGGGGCTCCGACACTGGCGATCTGTGCGGCCATCCAGGTGCTGGGTCAATGGTATGAGACAGCTGCCGGCGAACGAGTCGACGGTGTGGGCGTATTGGATCTGACCACGGCTCCACAGCCAGGGCGCAGCATCGGCGAGGTAGCCGCCAACCCACTGCTCGACGGGTTGACCCAGCCGCTCACCGGATTCGAGAACCACCGTGGCGGAACGATTTTGGGTCATCAGGCAAAACCGCTCGCGGCGGTCACCAAGGGGGACGGCAACCGGGTCGGCGATGGCATCGACGGCGCGGTGCAGGGCAGCGTGATCGCCACCTACCTGCATGGCTGTTGCCTGGCCCGCAATCCCGAACTCGCCGATTATCTGCTGGCCACCGTGGTTGGACCGCTGGCCCCGCTGGACCTGCCAGAGGTGACACTGCTGAGACGGGAACGCCTGGCAGCTCCTCGACGCGTCTAGGCAACCCGCCCCCGCCCAAACCAACGAACGGGCTCCGAACCGCGAGTGGCCCAAGCCACTTGTTGGTCTGGGCGAACCCACATGGCAGGGCTCACGCCATCGCGCGGCGGCCCACCAGCGCACGGCCCAGCGTCAACTCGTCGGCGAACTCGAGATCGCCGCCCATCGGCAGGCCCGACGCGATCCTGGTCACAGTCAGGCCGGGAATGTCGCGCAGCATCCGCACCAGATAGGTCGCGGTGGCCTCTCCCTCGGTGTTGGGATCGGTCGCAATGATGACCTCCGTGACGTCAACGCCGTCGACCCGTTCACCGATCCTGTTGAGCAGCTGGCGGATTCGTAGTTGGTCCGGGCCGATGCCGGAAAGCGGATCCAGCGCACCTCCGAGTACGTGGTAACGCCCGCGAAACTCCCGGGTGCGCTCCACCGCCTGCACGTCCTTGGGCTCCTCGACCACACACACCAGCGAGGGGTCGCGGCGGGTGTCGCTGCAGATCCGGCACCGATCCGCGTCGCTGACGTTTCCGCACACCGCGCAGAACTTGACTCCGTCACGGACCTTGCCGAGAACGGCGGTGAGCCGGTCGATGTCGGGAGGCTCGACGGAAAGTAGGTGAAAGGCGATCCTTTGAGCACTTTTCGGTCCAATACCGGGCAGTTTGCCGAGCTCGTCGATCAGATCCTGGACTGGTCCTTCAAACATGGCGGCGCAAGTCAGAATCCCGGCAGACCGGGGAGGCCGCCCATGCCGCCCGCCAACGGACCGAGCCTGTCATGGGCCAGGATGGTGACCTGCTTGGCGGCATCCGCGATCGCTCCGACGATCAGATCCTGCAGGGTTTCCGGGTCCGCCGGATCGATCACGGTCGGGTCGATCGCCACCGAAACCACCTCACCGCTCCCCCGCATGCTGACCCGAACCAGCCCGCCACCGGCCTGGCCCTGCACCTCGGCGTTGGCAAGGGCCTCCTGGGCCTCCATCAACTGCTGTTGCACTTGCTGGGCCTGGGCGAGTAGCGCTGACATATCGGGCTGGCCACCGGGTTGCATTGCGGGTCCTCTGGGTGCTGACGCATGGTTGGTTTTCGGGATTTTGGTCGCGTAACGGTCTCGACTTGGTTGCGCTCGCGACGATCTTTGGGCTTTGGTCTTCAAGGGTAGTCCGCCCGCGGGCTACCGTGGCGCCGTGCACGTGCCAGCCCGCCGTCGTGTCGGCTTCCGGATATGCGCAGCCGTCGCTGCCGGTACGCTGCTCGCCGCGTCGACGTCCGCCTACCCGGCCCAGGCGGCCCCGGCCAACATTGCCGGCAAGATCGTCTTCCTCGACCCGGGCCACAACGGCTCCAACGACGCCTCGATAAGCCGGCAGGTTCCCACCGGACGCGGCGGCACCAAGGACTGCCAGGCCAGCGGCACCACCACCGACGCCGGCCTGGCCGAGCACACCTTCAACTGGGATACCACGCTGCGCATCCGCCAGGCATTGACCGCGCTCGGAGTGCGTACGGCCATGTCCCGCGGTGACGACACCGGTCTGGGTCCTTGCGTCGATGAACGGGCCGCGATGGCGAACGCGATCCAACCCAACGCCGTGGTGTCGATCCACGCCGACGGGGGTCCACCCACCGGGCGCGGCTTCCACGTGCTGTATTCCTCGCCGCCGCTCAACGCCGCGCAGGCGGGCCCGTCGGTACAGTTCGCCAAGCTGATGCGCGATCAGCTGGCCGGATCGGGAATCCCGCCGGCGACCTACATCGGCACATCGGGCCTGAATCCGCGCTCAGACATCGCCGGACTCAACCTGGCGCAGTACCCGTCCATCCTGGTCGAGCTCGGGAACATGAAGAATCCGGCCGACTCGGCGCTGATGTCCACCGAGCAGGGCCGGCAGAAGTACGCCGACGCCGTCGTGCGCGGCATCGTGGCCTTTCTCAGCGCCCAGCGTTAGGCGCCACTGCTCGCACTGCCACCCTCCACCTCCCGCTTGAGGTTGGCCAACACCTCGGCCTGGATCTTGCGCAGCCCGATCGGCGCGAACGTTCGCTCGAAGAAACCTCCGATCCCGGCGGCTCCCCGCCAGGACGTCTTCACCGTGACCGAGGACCCGGGGCCAGCCGGCGCAACCGTCCAGTTGGTCACCATCGAGGAGTTCACATCCTTCTCGATCACGGTGTGACCGGCCACATCGATGTCGGCACGCACATCGCGGCTACGCGATTTGGTGGCCTGCAGCTTCCAGGCAGCCACGGTGCCCGCACCCTGACCCCCGTCAAGCACCCGGTAATCGCTGTAGTGACCGGAAAGAATCTTCGGCCGCATCCCCTGGTAGTCCGCGACGGCCCCGAGCACCGTTGCCGGGTCGGCGTTGATCAAGATCGTAGTGGCCGCGCTGACCTGTCCCATCAGTGCAAACTCCTCGTCACATGTCGCCGTGCACCGTCACCTCGACGGGCGGCTATCCTCGCGCAGGTCGCATCGGGTGCGACCGAGGACTAGCGTATATGTGTGTCTGTTGCCTCGACCGATGCACGGGCGGCTCACACCGACGGCGTGCAGCGACTCCTTGCCAGCTTCCGGGCAATTCCCGCCGATGCGCCGATCCGGCTGGCCAAGCCGACCTCCAACCTCTTCCGGGCCCGGGCCAGGACCACCGTGCCGGGTCTGGACACTTCGGGGCTGCGCAGCGTGATCGCCATCGACCCGGACGCCCGCACCGCAGACGTGGCTGGCATGTGCACCTACGAGGACCTGGTCGCGGCGACGCTGCCATATGGCCTGTCCCCGCTGGTCGTACCCCAGCTCAAGACGATCACGCTGGGGGGCGCGGTTACCGGGCTCGGCATCGAATCGTCCTCCTTCCGTAACGGCCTGCCGCACGAGTCGGTACTGGAGATGGACATCCTCACCGGCACCGGCGACATCATCCGCGCGACACCCGAGGAGAACTCCGACCTATTCCAATCCTTTCCGAATTCGTATGGCACGCTGGGTTATTCGGTTCGCCTCAAGATCGAACTGGAACCGGTGAAACCGTTTGTGGCGCTCCGGCACATCAGGTACGGATCCGTAGGAGATCTCGTCGATGCGATAGAGAGAATCATCGAGACGGGAGCGCTGAACGGCGACCGGGTGGACTATCTCGATGGTGTGGTGTTCAGCGCCGGCGAGAGCTACCTGTGCCTCGGGGCCCAGTCGGCGACACCCGGGCCGGTCAGCGATTACACCGGCAGTGAAATCTACTACCACTCGATCCGGCACGAGGCCGGCGAGAAGCACGATCGTCTCACCATGCACGACTATTTTTGGCGATGGGACACCGATTGGTTCTGGTGCTCACGGGCGTTCGGCGCCCAGAATCCACGGATCCGCCGCTGGTGGCCCCGCAGGTACCGACGCAGCAGTTTCTACTGGAAGCTGATCGCGTACGATCAACGCTTCGGCATCGCTGACCGCATCGAGCTGCGAAGCGCTCGAAGGCCGCTTCACTCGCCACGCGAACGGGTGGTCCAGGACGTCGAGATTCCGATCGAGCACACCGCCGAATTCCTGCAGTGGTTTCTGAACAACGTGCCGATCGAACCGATCTGGTTGTGCCCGTTACAGCTTCGTGACGGCGGCCCCTCAGCCGGCAACTGGCCGCTGTACCCGCTGCGGCCGCACCGCAGCTACGTCAACGTCGGCTTCTGGTCCTCGGTTCCCGCCGGACCCGCGAGTGGGTACACGAACAGAATGATCGAACGCAAGGTCAGTGAACTTGACGGGCACAAGTCGCTGTACTCCGATGCCTATTACTCACCCGACGAATTCGACGAACTCTACGGCGGCGAGATCTACAAGACGGTGAAGAAGACCTATGACCCAGACTCCAGATTCCTGGACCTGTACGCGAAAGCGGTGCGACGGCAGTGAGACGGCATGAGTAGCCCTTGCGCGAAGAGTAGAGGAAGGCGATGACGACATTCAGAGAACGCGTCTCGGACGCGACCAGCAATCCCGATGGGAAGTTCTCGCTGGCAGAGATACTCGAGATCTTCGCGGCGGGTCGGCTTCCGTTGAGGTTCACCGCCTATGACGGCAGCAGTGCCGGGCCAGACGATGCGGCACTGGGACTCGATCTGCGGACGCCACGAGGCACGACCTACCTCGCGACCGCACCCGGCGATCTTGGATTGGCGCGGGCATACGTGTCCGGCGATCTCGAACTTCGCGGGGTCCATCCGGGCGACCCCCATGACCTGCTCGCGGCCCTGGCTCAGAAATTGGTGTTCAAGCGGCCACCCGCCCGCGTGCTGGCCAACATCGTCCGGTCTATCGGTATCGAGCATCTCAAGCCGATCGCGCCGCCGCCCCAGGAGGCGCTACCGCGATGGCGCCGGGTGGCAGAGGGCCTGCGACACAGTAAGACCCGCGACGCGGAGGCGATCCAGCACCACTACGACGTGTCGAACACCTTCTACGAGTGGGTGCTCGGTCCATCGATGACCTACACCTGCGCTTGCTATCCGCACCCCGATGCCTCGCTGGAAGAGGCACAGGAGAACAAGTACCGGTTGGTATTCGAGAAGCTGCGGCTCAAGCCGGGCGACCGACTGCTGGACGTGGGCTGCGGCTGGGGCGGCATGGTGCGGCACGCCGCCCGGCACGGTGTGAAGACGACCGGTGTGACGTTGTCCAAAGAACAAGCGGCGTGGGCTCAGCGGGCGATCGCGGACGAGGGGCTGGAAGACCTGGCCGAAGTACGCCACAGCGACTATCGGGACGTGCGCGAATCGGAATTCGATGCGGTGTCTTCGATCGGCCTCACCGAACACATCGGGGTTGCCAATTACCCCGCCTACTTCGGATTCCTGCGATCGAAGCTGCGTGCCGGGGGGTTGTTGCTCAACCACTGCATCACCCGCCACGACAACAGGCACAGTGCCACTGCCGGCGGCTTCATCGACCGCTATGTATTCCCCGACGGAGAACTCACCGGGTCCGGCCGGATCATCACCGAAATGCAGAACTCCCGGCTGGAGGTGATTCACGAGGAGAACCTGCGGCACCACTACGCGTTGACCCTGCGTGACTGGTGCCGGAATCTCGTCGAACACTGGGACGAGGCGGTCGCGGAGGTGGGCCTCCCGACCGCCAAGGTATGGGGCCTCTACATGGCCGCCTCCCGGGTGGGCTTCGAACAGGACTCCATTCAGCTGCACCAGGTACTGGCGGTCAAACTGGACGAGCGGGGCGGTGACGGCGGATTACCGTTGCGGCCCTGGTGGACTGCGTAGGTTTCGACATGGTCCGTTTCTTCCTGCGTATCGCCGTGTTCCTCGGGTCGTCGGCGATCGGCCTGTTGGCCGCGGCGTGGCTGGTTTCCGGTGTCTCGCTGTCTGCCCTGGGGTTTCTCACCGCGGTTGCGATATTCACTGTGGCCCAGGCGATCCTGTCGCCTTTCTTCGTCAAGCTTGCCAGCCGGTATGCGTCGGCGTTCCTGGGCGGGATCGGGTTGCTGTCGACCTTTGTCGCGCTCCTTCTGGCGTCGTTACTGTCTACCGGACTGAGCATCCGCGGCGTCGGATCGTGGATTGCAGCCACGGTGGTGGTCTGGCTGGTCACCGCCCTTGCGACGGTGCTGCTGCCGGCGCTGGTGCTGCGGGACAACAAGGCAGAGAAGCCACCTGCTACTTAGCTCTTGTGCTTAGCCGTCGATGCGTCGCGCACCCAGCTCGCTTTGCAGCAACTCCAGCGCCGCCTCTTCCGGATCGCGCCGTGGCGCCTGCTGATCATCGGCGCTGCCCACCTCGGCAAGCATGCTCTCCTCGTCATCGTGGTGCGGCGCGGGTGCGGCCGGGGTGCGGGACGGTTCCGGAGCCCGCACCGGCGCTGCGGCCGCACCGGTGTCACACCTGACCTTCCAATCCACGCCGAGCGCGTCTTTGAGCGCTTCCCGGATGACGTCGGCGTTGCGCTGCTCGGTCAGCCGTTTCGCCAGCGGAGCTGATTCGTGGCTGAGGACCAGGGTGTCGCCGTCGACACTGCGCACCACAGCTCCCGCGAGCATCACCTCGGTGGTGCGACTGCGTTCCCGGACCTTCTCCCGAACCGTTGGCCATATGCTGCGTACCGCAGCGGCGTTGGGCTCACCGCCGGTCGCCGTCGATGGCGCTGGCGCCGTCGATGGCGCTGTCGATTGCGCCGTGACAGGTTCGGGTTCAACGGGTTTCGCAGCCGTCGTGGTCGGGCTCGGTTCCTGTGCACGGGGCGCCGGATCGGATCGGGAGGCGGTGCCATCTCGGGAGGCGGTGCCGCCGGAAGCGCCACGGACATACCGTCTCGCAGGGGCGGCAGCGGGTTTATCGGCGACCTTCTCGGCGCCTTTCGCTGCGCCTTTCTCAGCGGCCGGAATCGACATATCCAACCGAGTCTCGATGCGCTCGACCCGCTGTAGCAGTGCCGCTTCGGTGTCGCTCGCCGAAGGCAGCAGTAACCGGGCACACACCACCTCCAGCAGAAGCCGGGGTGCGGTCGCCCCACGCATCTCGCCGAGCCCGGCATGAACCACCTCGGCGTATCGGGTCAAGGTGGCTGCGCCAAAGCGGGCAGCCTGGTCACGCATCCGGTCCAGCACATCCTGCGCGCCGTCGACCACTCCTCGTGCGACCGCGTCGGGCACCGACTGCAGCACGATCAGGTCGCGGAAGCGCTCGAGTAGATCGGTGGCGAACCGTCTCGGGTCGTGGCCGGCGTCGATCACCGCCTCCACCGCCCCGAACAGGGCCGCCGCGTCGCCCGCGGCCAACGCGTCGACCGCGTCATCGATGAGTGCGACGTCGGTTGCACCCAATAGCGCGAGCGCGCGCTGGTAGGCGACGTGATTTCCGCGGGGGCCGGGTTCGGAACCAGCCAGCAGCTGATCGAGCACACTCAACGTGTCCCTGGGGGACCCGCCGCCAGCCCTTATCACCAAGGGGAATACCGCATCGTCGACATCGACTTCCTCCGCCTCCATGATCTTTTCGATCAAGGTGCGCATGGTGCGGGGCGCCAGCAGCCGGAACGGGTAATGGTGGGTGCGGGACCGAATCGTCGGCAGCACCTTCTCCGGCTCGGTGGTGGCGAACACGAAGATCAGATGTTCGGGCGGCTCCTCGACGATCTTGAGGAGTGCGTTGAAACCCGCGGTGCTGACCATATGGGCCTCGTCGACGATGAAGATCCGATACCGCGACTGGGCCGGCGCATAGAAGGCACGGTCGCGGAGTTCGCGGGTGTCGTCGACGCCGCCGTGGCTGGCGGCGTCGAGCTCGACGACATCGACGTTTCCCGGCCCGTTCGGCGCCAGCGCAACGCAGGAATCGCAAACACCGCATGGCGTCGCGGTAGGCCCCTGCGCGCAGTTCAGTGAGCGAGCCATGATCCGCGCTGAGGAAGTCTTGCCACAGCCGCGCGGACCCGAGAAGAGATAGGCGTGATTGATCCGGCCGGAGTTCAGCGCCGTCGACAGCGGCTCGGTGACATGTTCCTGGCCGACGACTTCGGCGAACGTCGCCGGCCGGTACTTGCGGTATAGAGCCACGCAAGCAGGCTACCCAGTAGCTCGGACGGTGCGGAGGTGCAAGTCCTACTGTTCGGCCGACGAGGACAGCAGCCACTCGGTGGCCGACAGCAGCGCGCACGTCGCCAATCCGTCGATGGCCACGCTCAAGTCTTCGATCCCGGGGAAGGAAGGAGCGATCCGGATGTTCGTGTCCTCGGGGTCATTGCGGTACGGGAAAGCCGCACCGGCTTCGGTGACCGCGATACCGGCGTCCTTTGCCAGCGCGACCGTCCGCCTGGCGGTCCCGGGCAGGACGTCCATACTCACGAAGTAACCGCCTTTGGGTTCGGTCCAGGATGCGATCTTCGCATCGCCCAACCGGTCCTCAAGAATCTCCAGCACCATGGCGAACTTGGGGGCCAACACTTCGCGGTGCCGCTGCATGTGCAGCCGGACCCCGTCGGCGTCGCCGAAGAAGCGCACGTGACGTAACTGATTGACCTTGTCCGGGCCGATCGATTTCTTCGCCGCGTGCTGCAGGTACCAGGCGATATTGCCCAGTGAACCGCCCAGGAAGCCGACCCCCGCGCCCGCGAAGGTGATCTTCGAAGTCGAAGCGAAGACGATCGGCCGGTTCGGATGGTTGGCCGCCGCCGCCAGACCCAGCACGTCCACCTGCCGAACGAAATCGTGGGTCAACGTGTGCACGGGGTATGCGTTGTCCCACATCAACCGGAAATCGGCGGCCGCCGTTTCCATCTGCACCAACCGACGCACCACGTCCCAGGAGTAGGTGACGCCGGTCGGGTTCGAATAGACCGGAACGCACCACATGCCCTTGATGGCCGGATCGGCCGCGACAAGTTCCTCGATCAAGTCGACATCGGGCCCGTCCTCGCAGATCGGCACGGTGATCATCTCGATGCCCATGTTCTCGGTGATCGCGAAGTGCCGGTCATACCCCGGCGAGGGGCACAGGAATTTGACGCCGACGCCGTCCTGAATGTCACGGACCCAGGGCCGTGGCGAGTCGACCCCGCCATGCAGCATCGAGTAGACGATGACGTCATGCATCAGCTCGAGGCTGCCGTTGTTACCCGCGACCAGGTTGGGCACCGGTATACCGAGCAACTCGCCGAAGATCGCCCGCAACTCGGGCAGTCCGTGCAGGCCGCCGTAGTTGCGGGTATCGGTTCCCGCACCGTCGTAGAAAGCGTCGGGTCCGCTTCCGGGTAGTTCGAGCAACCTGTTGGACAGGTCGAGTTGCTCGGCGGACGGCTTCCCCCTGGTCAGGTCCAGCTGAAGCCCCTTGGCCCGCAGGTCGGCGTAGTTGCGCTGCTGCGTTTCGTGGTGGGCCAGCAGTTCGTCTCGGCCCAGCGACTGAAACGACACCGCGCGCCTTTCGCCGTGATGGTGGACGGTCCCCGCGAATCTGAGGGGACCCCGCGCACCCGCCAGAGCCCATTGACCCTTGCTGCCTTCCGGCCCTGGGGGAGTTCACAGGATAGACGCCGCGCGGGGTCCACCGAGAGTGTAGTACTCAGGTCGCGATTTCCTCACGGCCATCCGACCGCCACCTGGACCGGCGGTGCCGATACGGCAGTCAGCTACCATGGCCGACGGAGGATTCGCCTAGTGGCCTATGGCGCTCGCCTGGAACGCGGGTTGGGTTAATAGCCCTCAGGGGTTCAAATCCCCTATCCTCCGCACCCGCCCGGGGTGCGGCTGCCTGCCCAACGCACGGTCGCATCCCGGGCACACAGATCAGGAGGGGCATGGGGCGCACTGCCACGGTCATCGGGCATGCGTCGTTCGCCGTCGCCGCCGGCGTCCTCTATTTCTTCTTCGTGCTGACGCGCTCAGCCGAATTGCTCGGACACACTTCGCCCGCTGGCACCAAGCGGAGGGTTCGACATCGACAGCAGCCCTCAGCCCGGCCAGTATTGATAGCCATGGGCCTGCTTCCGTCGTTTCGACGCCTGCCGATCGCGCTGGCCGCGATCGCGGCGATGCTTGTTCCGGCAGCCCCGGTGGCGCCCGCGATCGCCATGCCCGATGATGGCGCCACTGCCGCGGCAATCGCCGAGCCCGCGGTCGTCCGCATCGACACCGCGGTCGACTATCAGGGCATAGTCGGGCTCGGGACCGGGATCGTGCTGGACCCCGGCGGTCAGGTGCTGACGAACTTCCACGTCGTTCAGGGCGCTGATCGAATCATCGGGACTGTGGGGGGCAGGCCCTACCCCGCGGCGATGGTGGGTTACGACCGGGGCCGCGACATCGCGGTCATTCAGTTGCTCGGTGCCGCCGGCCTGCCCGCGGCCCTCATCGGGGACTCGAACGCATTGGTGCCCGGCGAGCCGGTGGTGGCGCTGGGGAATGCGATGGGTAGCGACGCTCCCCTCACCCGGGAGGTCGGCACGCTGACCGGATTCGGGCGCAACGTCACCGCCGAAGACACGCTCACCGGAACCTCCGATGAGATGACCGGCCTGATGGAGTTCGCCGCGCCGGTGCGCGCCGGAGATTCAGGTGGCCCGGTCGTCAATGCGGCCGGCCAGGTCGTCGGGGTCACGACGGCGGCCTCGGTGAACTTCCGGATGGGACCCGGCGGCAAGGGCTTTGCGATCCCGATCAACGACGCGATGGGGGTGGCAAACCAGATCCGCGCCGGGATCCCCTCCGAGAGCGTTCACATCGGGCCACCGGTGCTACTTGGCGTCGGCGTGCGCACCGCTCCTCGGGGCGAACCGGGTGTGTTCATCCACGAAGTGATGCGGGGTGGGCCCGCCGATCTGGCGGGACTGCGCGACGGCGACGTCCTCCTCGTGCTCGATGGCGTCACGCTGGACTCATCGAACACCCTGACCGCGGTGCTCGACAGGCACTACCCGGGAGACGTGCTCGACCTCACCTGGATCGACGGCGCCGGGCAGACGCGCACCGGCAAGGCGGTGCTGACCCCCGGCGTCAACTGACGGTCAGATTTGTCCGATTGCCCGCAGTTCGCCCGCGATCACCTCGATAACCCGCTGCGGCTGTTTCTCCAAATAGAAATGACCACCCGAGAAGGTATGCACCTGCCCGCCGGCGGTGGTGTGCTGATGCCAGGCGCGCGCATCCGCCAGGCTGGTCTTCGGGTCGTCGGTCGCCGTCATCACGATGACCGGAGCGCTGATGCCGACGTCGGGTGCGCAGCGATAGGCCTGCAAGGCCCGGTAGTCGTTGCGGAACGCGGGCAGAAAGGCGGCCAGCACGTCTGGATCGTCCAGCAGCCGAGGGTCGGTGCCGCCCAGGTCGCGCATCACCGCAACAAGGCCCTCGTCATCCATCGCGGTCTGCTCGTCGACGTAGCGGCTAGGCGCTCGGGACCCTGACGCGAAGACCAGGACGGGCCGGCGATCGGCCAGCGTCTCCAGGCGGCGGGCCACCTCGAACGCCAGCACCGCGCCCATGCTGTGGCCGAGGATCGCCAACGGCGCCTCCGCCAGCGGTTCCAGTGCCGCGAACGCCTCGTCGGCCATGTCTTCGACGTTGTCGACGAACGACTCGCTGTAGCGATCCTGGCGCCCGGGATACTGCATGACATGCACCTCGAACTCCGGGGACAGGGCCGCCGACAGCGGGAAGAAATAGCTGGCTGAACCACCGGCGTGGGGAAAGCAGACCAGCCGCAATCGAGCGGTGGGCGCGGGATGGAAGTTGCGGATCCAGCGGCTGCGCCCCGCAGGCGTTGTCATGGTGGCGGCGGCGTGGTCGGTGCCGCGGGCGCGGCCGGCGGTGCCGGCGGCTGGGGAGCCCCAGGTGTTGGCGGGGGCGGGGGGGACTCGGCGATCCGCAGCACATTGGCCTGCAGCCTGGCACCGGGCGGCCCCTCCACCGTGACGTCCTTGAGAATCTCGGCACTGTCACCGATCACGGTGAACTTGCCGGGTTGCGGCTGAAACCCGCCGGTGACTTCGTACTCGACGGTGAACGGTTTGTCCGGAAAAGGATGCAGACCAACGTATTTCGGGTCGATCGTGTAGGTGTACACGCAGGCGCCGGCCGGATCGCAATTATGCGCGGTGACGACGACGCCGATCAGGAATTCCTTGACGGTGGGCACCGCGGGCGGCGGCGGTTTGGGCGGCGTGCGACGGGGCGGTTCCTGCGCTTGTTGCTGCTTGGCCGGGTTGGCGAAGATGAACAGCGACGCGACACCGATGCCGCTGGCAAACAAGCCGACGATCGCAAGGGCTGCGAGCAGCTTACGGATAGGCCCAGGCACCCGATCAGGGTATCGGGCTAGTCGGAGATGCGATTACCGTGTTCGTCCCAATGCGCCGCAACCTTCTTACTGGGCTGCACGCGGGGCGGCTCACCAGGCATTTTCGGATAGTTCGGCGGATAGGGGAGGTCGGAGAGGCCACGGTCCTCATCGGCGGCCGCCATCTCCAGCAGCGGTTCGATCGACTGGCGCGCAGTTTCGATATCCGCCCAGGGATCCGGCCGGCCGGCCAGGAAGTCCGGCACCGTGATGATGGTGTAGTCATCGGGATCGGCATTGGACAACTCCTGCCACGTCAGCGGAGTCGATACGGTCGCGATGGGTGTCTTGCGCGCAGAGTAGGCCGACGCGAACGTCCGGTCGCGGGCGTTCTGGTTGTAGTCGATGAAGATCCGTCGTCCACGTTCCTCTTTCCACCACGAGGTCGTCACCGCGTCGGGCGCCCGCCGTTCGACCTCACGAGCCAGTGCGATCCCCGCCCGGCGCACCGCGATGAAGTCCCAGTCGGTCTCGATCCGCAGGAAGACGTGCACGCCGCGACCGCCTGAGGTCTTCGGGTAGCCGATCAGACCGATTTCGTCGAGCAGTGGCTTGAGCACGTCGCCGGCGATGTGGGCAGCCTCCTTGAAGCCGGTGCCTGGTTGGGGATCGAGGTCGATGCGCAGTTCGTCGGGATGCTCGGTGTCCGGGCAGCGCACTTGCCAGGGGTGCAGGGTGACCGCGCCCATCTGGGCTGCCCAAATGATCGCCGAGGGATGGGTGATCTTCAATGCGTCGGCGGTACGGCCGGAGGGAAACGTCACGGTGCAGGTCTGCAGATAGTCGGGGTGTTTGTGCGGTACCCGCTTCTGGTAGATCTCCTCTCCTTCGATGCCATCGGGAAAACGTTGCAGATGCACCGGCCGATCGCGCAAGAGCGCCACCATGCGGTCGGCAACCGAGAGGTAATAGTCGACGAGCTTGCCTTTGGTGCCGTCCTTACCAAGCCTCGGGAAGTACGGCTTGTCAGGATTCGTGAAGCGGACCTTGATACCGTCAACGTCGAGTTCCGTTGCCGTGGTGGCCATATCAGGCCCCCAGTACGTCGTCGAGGTCATAATTCGCCGGGACCTCGAGCTGCTGGAAAGTGCAGCTGGCCGGGTCCCGGTCGGGCCGCCAGCGCAGGAACTTCACCGCGTGCCGGAATCGTTTGCCGTGCAGGGTATTTCCTTCCATCTGATCGTAGGCGACTTCACATACCTTCTCCGGGCGCACCGGAATCCAGCGTTTTTCGGCCGCAGAGTTCCACCTGCTGGGCTCGCCGTCCCGTACGTCATCGCCCATGCGTAACGGCTCCAGGTCGGCCAACAGCGACAATCTGGCCTTTGCGGTGAACGAGGCTGCACCGCCGACCATCTGAAGTTCACCATCATCGCGATACAAGCCGAGCAGGATCGAGCCCACACCGTCCCCGCTCTTGTGGATCCGGTAGCCGATCGCAACACAATCGGCGTCGCGCGCATGTTTGACCTTGACCATTTCCCGCTTACCGGGCAGATACGGTCCGTCCAGTCGCTTGGCGATCACTCCGTCGAGTCCCGCCCCCTCGAACCGGTCGAGCCATTGCGCGCCGAGCACCGGGTCCTCGGTGGTAGCTGTGACATGGCAGCTCGTGTTCTCCTGCACGGCGTCGATCAGTGCCCGTCGGCGTACCCGGAACGGCTCGGCGAGCAGCGACCTGTCACCGACGGCGAGCGCGTCGAAACCGATGAAGTGTGCCGGCGTCTCCGCCGACAACTTGCGCACCCGGGATTCGGCGGGGTGAATGCGCTGGCTCAGCGACTCCCAGTCCAGCCGCGTGCGCCCGGCTATCTCGCGAGGGACGACGATCTCGCCGTCGACTACGCAGCGCGGGGCCAACTCGGCACGAACCGCCTGCACTACCTCCGGGAAATAGCGCGCCAGATCCTTGCCACTACGAGAGAGCAGCAGTACGTCGTCGCTGCCGGCGCCGGCGTCGCGGAACACCAGCGCACGAAAGCCGTCCCATTTCGGTTCGTAGGACCAGACGCCGGCCTCGGTCGGTACCTTGACCTGCGCCTTGGCCAGCATCGGCTCCAGTGGTGGCATTACCGGGAGGTTTGCGGAACGGGGCACGCTTTCCATTCTGACGTTGGTACCAGGTTAGAAGGGCTACTCCGCCTCGAGATGAAAAGTCGCTCATCGCCCCCTTCAGCTGCATTCACATGAGCGCCGCACCCTCAGTACGACACATGAGCCGAAAAAGGAGACCCATGAAACCTCGCCGCAGACACAGAATGGGCGCGCTGGGCGGTGTGCTGTTCACCACATCGATGGTGCTCGCACCGGCGGCACCTGCGGAGTCGGTCAAGCCGGTTGCGGGCTCACACACGCCCGACGCGACAACCGACGGCTTGAAGAGCCAGGGTTACGACGTCATCATCCAATTGGTCGACGGTGGTCCGCCGCCGAACGCCTCGTCGATGTCAGACTGCGTCGTCACCAGCATTAACACGACCCTGGAGAAGAGCGCGTACGTTTCGGTGGACTGCCCGCCGTCGCGCTAGCCGCGCGGTCGGGAAGCGGCGCAGGCTTTGCGCACACCGATGAAGTGCGAAAAGGTCGATGTAGAGCGCTCATTGTGCAATCTGCGATCGGAGGACCGTTGTGAGAATCGCGATCAGCGGTGCGGGCATCGCGGGTCCGACGCTTGCCTATTGGCTCGCCAGGGCGGGTCACGTTCCCACATTGATCGAGCGCGCACCCGCGCTCCGCACCGGCGGCTACGTCATCGATTTCTGGGGGTTGGGATACCAGGTCGCCCAGCGGATGGGGATTGAGGCCGCCGTCCGCGAAGCTGGCTATCAGGTACAGTCACTGCGCGCTGTCGACGCTGCCGGGCACCGACAGGCCCAGGTGTCGGTCGATGCGTTTCGCCGCGCCACCGGCGGGCGCTACGCCGCCATCGCCCGGTCCGACCTTGCGGCCGAGATCTACGCGGCCGTCGCTAACGACGTCGAGACGGTGTTCGGCGATACCATCACCGGCATCGACAACGGCCCCGCCAGCGTCGGGCTGACATTCGCCAGAGCACCCGACCGAGAGTTCGACCTGGTCATCGGCGCCGACGGGCTACATTCGACCGTGCGAGAGCTGGGCTTCGGAAGCGCTGCGGGCCACGAGCGCTTCCTCGGTGCCATGGTGGCGGCGTGTGTCGTGGACGGATACCGGCCGCGGGACGAATTGACCTACGTCACTTACAACATCCCGGGGCGCCAAGTCGCCCGGTTCGCCCTTCGCGACGACCGCACCCTGTTCCTGTTCGTAGGACGTTGCGATAACCCAGTCGCCATCGGTCATGTCGACGCTTGCCTGGCGTGGCTTCATCGGGAGTTCGGTGGCGGCGGTTGGGAATGTCCGCAGATCCTGGCCGCTGTAGGTCGATCCCAGGACCTCTACTTCGACACCGTCAGCCAGATACGGCTTGATCGCTGGTCACGGGGCCGGGTGGCGCTGGTTGGCGACGCCGCGGCCTGCCCGTCTCTGCTGGCCGGTGAGGGGACCGGCCTTGCGATGCTCGAGGCCTATGTGCTGGCGGGTGAGCTCCACGCGACCCAGGGCCGCCACGCCGAGGCTTTCGCGAATTACGAACGGCGACTTCACTCTTTTGTGGTGGAAAAACAGGACAGCGCCCTGCGAATGGTGGGGTTCTTCGCCGCAGAGACCAAGCTGGGACTATGGCTGCGTCGACTCGGGTTACGCGCCGCGCAGCTTCCACCCATCGCAAGACTTCTGGCGGTGCGGGCGTTTCGGGACGAACTCGTCCTACCCGACTATCCGATGTGACGTGCCGCGTCATGCGCTCTCCATGCAGTAAATTCTGCGCGTTCGGACCGGATAACCGTTCCGCTCCGCCAGCGACTTGAGCTGACGCAGAGCGAAAGTCCGTCCGCGGCCTCCCTCAGGTACATAGATGCCAGCCCACAGCCCCTCGGCACGGGGCAGCTCGCAAGCATCCCGGGCACACATCCAGCGTCGCGGGCAGGCGCGGCAGATGATCTTCGCCTCGTCGTCGGCGAAGGTGGTCCATCGCTCGGGTTCTGCGGTGCATGCGCCGACCGGTGCGTCGTCGTGCGTAACTGCGTTCATAGTGGTCGCTCCTTCGTGCCTCGCGGCGGTTCGTGTGTACCGCAAACCGTAGCGGCTAAACCGTAGCATTGCAACGGTTGTGCTGCAGGTTCAAGTGCCGGTCCTGAACGCGGTCCCGACGCTGGCCGAGCGCCTAACAGCCTCGGTAGTCTTGGTTCGACTCCCCGCCTGGCCGAGGCCGCGCGTCACCGAGAACGCGGCGGCTTTCCGTAGCGTCGATACGGTTCACCCTCACGAAGCGTGTAACTTTGGCTTCGTCACCGGCGCGATGGTCGCGTCGCTCAAACCACGCCGCTGAACCAAGCCACTGCACGAGGAATCCCGGATAAATGACCAACGCGGAGTCGTCCGACGGGCCGGATCCCGGGATGGTCAGGGCAGGGGCCGCCGCCGCGGCGCGGCGACGTGAACTCGACATCAGCCAGCGCAGCCTTGCCGCGGACGGGATCATCAATGCGGGCGCGCTGATCGCCTTCGAGAAGGGCCGTAGCTGGCCGCGGCAACGGACCCGGAACAGACTCGAGGAGGTGTTGCGGTGGCCGCCGGGAACGATCGCCAGGCTGCGCAACGGCGAACCGGTGCGGTCCGGTGATTCCGCCTCGTCAACGTTGGCCGAAGCCGGCGTCGAAGACACGTCCTTGATCGCGCAGGCGCTTTTCACCGCGGCCGGTACGTTCAGCTCGACGATCGCATCGCTACCGTCTCCGCAAGATCCCGCTTTCACTCCCCGGGTGACGGCGGTCCTGTCGGATTTGAGGCAACTTGAAGCGGTGGCGGCCCGCGCGGCCCGGATCGGGCGGGTGAATCCGACGTTGATCAAGGCGCTCGGCACGGTGCGTGGCCTGTACGACCGGTTGATGGTCTCGGCCGCCGAAGCCCCGCATGCCACGCTCGGGCAGCGGTTGTATTCCGCTCGGCGCGGCGCGAATCTGACGGTGTTCGAAACCGCCCAGGCGGCAGGGGTTTCCGAGCGTGCGATCCAGCAGGCCGAAGCCGAAGAGCTGGTTTCCGGCGCCGACGTCGCGGCCATCGAGGCGCTGATCACCGAGATTCGCTGATGCCATGGCCGCCGGGCACGGAGAGCCCCGTTAGGCTGGTCGGGATGATCACTCGGGCGCGGATGATGGCTGCGGCGATCGTGGGCGTAGGAGCTGCTCTCAGCCTGATCACCGGATGCCAACAGACCACCGAAGGCGTGGTGGCACAGACGACCGAGCCAGGTCCGCCGCTCACTTCGGCACCAACCACCGAAAGGCGGGCACCGAGTTTTCCCGGTCTGCCCGATATCCAGATCCCCAACATCCCGTTGCCGACGCGCAACACTGACCTGCCCGAGGTCCCGGCGCCGGCAAATGCGCTAACCATGGGGTGCGGGGAGTTCAACGACCTCGACGAGGCGACGCGGTTGGCAGTGGTCCGCGAGATCCTGTCCCAGGAAGGTAACCCGCTGGGCCCGGACGGTGAGTTCGTCGGTCAGATCCTGGCCGAGGCGGCGTGCCAATTCCTGCCCAGTGCAACGGTCAGCGATGTTCTGCTGGGAGGCTGACGGCTAGCCTGTTGCTCCATGGGCAACGCATACGAGTCAGTCACCGTCGACACCGCCGACCGGATTGCCGAGGTGACGCTAATCGGTCCGGGTAAGGGCAACGCGATGGGACCGGCGTTCTGGTCCGAGCTCCCGGCTGTCTTCGCCGAGCTCGATGCCGACCCCGAGGTACGAGCGATCGTGCTGACCGGATCGGGGCGTAATTTCAGCTACGGCCTCGATGTCGCCGCGATGGGCGGCACCTTGTCACCGATGCTGGCCGACGGTGCGCTCGCCAAACCACGTGCCGAGTTCCACTCAAAGCTCAGAGCCATGCAGCAGTCCATCACCTCGGTCGCGGACTGCCGCACACCAACCATCGCGTCGATCCACGGCTGGTGCATCGGCGGCGGCGTCGACCTGATCTCGGCGGTCGACATCCGGTACGCCAGCGCCGACGCGAAGTTCTCAGTGCGGGAGGTCAAGCTCGCTATCGTCGCCGACGTCGGTTCGCTGGCCCGGTTGCCGTATATCCTCTCCGACGGGCACCTGCGCGAACTTGCGTTGACCGGCAAGGACATAGATTCAGCGCGGGCTGCACGAATCGGCCTGGTCAACGACGTCTATCCGGATGCCGATGCATCGTTGGCCGCCGCGCGTGCTACCGCTGCCGAGATCGCCGCCAATCCGCCGCTGGTGGTCAACGGCATCAAGGACGTCCTCGACGAGCAGCGCACCGCCGCGATCTCGGCCAGCCTGCGTTACGTCGCCGCCTGGAACTCCGCGTTTCTGGCGTCCAAAGATCTGACCGAGGGCATCACGGCCATATTCGAGAAGCGGGCACCCAGCTTCACCGGGGAATAGGGTCGCGGCTCAGGGTTCGCCCACGTGTCTCGGGCAGGGCAACAACGCACAGTAGGCCGACCAGAGCCAGGCCGCCCATCATCATGGCGATCGCCCAACCCCCGACAGCGGTGAACAACGTCGGCGACACCACCGGTGGCAATGCACCGCCGAGGACACTTCCGATGGTGTGTGCAACCGCCGCACCGGTGTACCTGTGCTCGGCGGCGAAGATCTCCGGGAGATACGCGGCCAGCGGACCCATGCAAACACCGGAGAGGGCGTAGGTCACCATGATCGCCACCCCGAACACGACCGGGTTCCTCGTCTCGATCAGCGGGAAGACCGCGAAAGCCCACGGCGTGGCCACGGCTATTCCGATGCCGGTGACGCGCCGCCGCCCATAAATGTCGCTGAGGACCGCCGAAACCGCGGCACAGCCGACCGCGCATAGTCCACCGAGCACTCCGACCAGGAGCACCAGATTCAGCGAGTAGTCGATGTGATCGGCCGCGTAGTGGATGAAGAACGTCCCGGCCTGAAACGCAAGCATCGGGGCGCACAGCGCCGCACCCCCGGCCAGCAGCACCTGCCCACCCTGATCGCGCAGCGCGGCGGTCAGCGGCGCCCCGGCGTCTGCGGCCCGGGTTGCGATCTCCGTGAACACCGGGGATTCGGTCACGCTCAGCCTGACGAACACTGCGATGGCGATGAGCACCGCACTCAACAGGAACGGGATTCGCCAGCCCCACTCGAGGAAGGCGGCCGCGGCACCGCTGAACGCGATGTGCACCAACAGAAAGACCAGGTTGGATAACACCAGCGCGGTACCTAGCCCGAGTTGGGTGAACATGCCGTAGAAACCGCGTCGTTCCGCCGGGGCGTGTTCGGCGCTCAGGAGTGCCGCTCCGGCCCATTCACCGCCGAGCGCGAACCCCTGAACGACCCGCAGGCCGATCAACAGCAGCGGCGCCGCGATCCCGATGCTGGCCGTGCTCGGGATCAGCCCCACCCCAACGGTGGCGGTGCCCATCATCAGCAGCGTGACGACCAAGGTGCGCTTGCGCCCGATCCGGTCGCCGAAGTGCCCGAAGAACGCCGCGCCCAACGGCCGGAAGAGGAATGCGGAGGCGAACGCGCCCAGCGAGGCCGTCGTTGCCATCACATGCCCCAGATCGGGAAAAAACACCGTTGGGAAAACCAAGGCCGCGGCGGTCCCATATATGAAGAAGTCGTAGAACTCGATCGCCGAGCCGACGTACCCGGCCATTGCGATTCTGCGGAGCCCGTGCACCCGCCCGCCTGCTGTCATGGAACCCTAGTATCGCGTCGAAACTGAGCATCTCGCGGAGTCGCCTGCGAAAGATCGCAAACAACTTCAGTTTCGGGGGTGCGCTCAGAACGGAAGCGGGAAGGGCCCCAGCGTTCCGCTGCCGCTGAGTTGCGGGTTCTCGCTGATGTCGAGGCTGATCGGCGTCACCGGAAGAATGGTCAACGGTCCAAGGGACGGTGTCAGCGTGTCGTTGAGCAACTCCACCGTCGTCTGCGGGATCGGCGGGAAGGGGCCCAACGCGGAGCCGGGCGGGGTTCCGCCGTTGACGTAGGTGACGAACTGGCTCAACGTCATGTCAGTCGGGCAGATGACGAGTGCGGTACAGAATCCCACCCGGGTGCCGAGCAGAACTTCCAGCGCAAGCGACAGATCGACCTCCTGCAGATCGAGCTCACCGGTATTGCCGCCGATCGGTAGGTCGACGCCGATGTCGACGAGGTAGTTGTACGGGAACTCCTCGATCGTGTCCTCCGCCAACGAGATGACGATCGGACCGAGCTCACCGGCTGCGTTGACCCCGACGCCCTTGCCGGGGCCGCCGATGTTCAACGACACCAATTCGTCGTTCACGAACCCCGCCTCGATGGGGCCGATCGTAATCGGACCAACATTGATCACCGGTATCAGCTGTGCCGCGACACATGCCAACGTGCAGGGGTTCCTGAACGTGGTGTTCGCCGCCGGCGGGGTCGGGCTGCCCTTGATGGCCATCTCCATCACCAGCCCGGGTCCGACCCCGATCTGCGGGACGACGATCTCGGAGATCCGAATCGGCGTGGCACTGATGCTGAGCGGAATGTCGATCGGGAGGTCGATATCGGCGAAGAACGGGATACTGCTCACCAGAATCTCGTCGAGACTGAACGGGATCGGGGTGTCCAGCCGGGATTCGATGCGGTCGAGGTAGTCGTCGAGGCTCAGCGAGTCATTGAGGAAGCCCGACAGGTCTGTCCCGGTGTTGGCAATTCCGGAGAGGTCCGCCGGACTAGCGACATCCAGTGTGCTGGTGCCCAGGAGCCCCGAAGTGCCGCTACCCAGATTGCCCAGGCCGGAGGTCAGCGAGCCCTCGTTGAACAGCCCGGAGAGCTGTGACCAGCCGGGCTGTTGCTGCGCTGCCAGGTTCCACAGCCCGGACACCCCGGTCCCGGAGTTCAACAGACCCGACCCGTGGCCACCGCCGGTGTTGAACGCACCCGACGACGGGTTGGTGGTCGCGTTGAGAAGACCCGGGCCGCCGGTGATCGGCACGGTGATCGTTATGGGTCCGATCCCGGCATCGAGACTCAGAGGTATCGACGTATCGGACCCGCCGAGGACTCCCGACAGCTGCGGCAGCTGGACCGTGACCGAATCGAGCGTGATGTCGCTGATCGGCAGCGTGCCGCTGGGGACCTCGAAATCCAGGTAGAACGTGCCCAGCGGCGTCGAGACCGGTTCGTTGTGGACCGGTTCCCAGTCGGTGGTGGTGATATCGAAGCCAGGGATGGTGAAACTCTGCAGGGTCAGGTCGCCGAGGCCGGCGGTGATCGGGATGTTTACCGGGATGTCGCCGTCAAGGGTGATCGGAATCTGAGACACGTCGATGTTGAGTGCCAGGTTGAGTTGGCCGCCGTTGTCGCGGCGCCAGAACATGCCGTTGTTGCCGTCGCCGGTGTTGAACCCACCGGTGTTCAGATCCCCGGTATTGGCCCACCCGGTATTGGCATCACCGAGATTGAACACACCGGTGTTGCGATCCCCGACATTGGCCTTACCGGAGTTGGTGTCCCCGGTATTGGCATCACCGGAGTTGTAGCTGCCCGGGTTGAACGACCCGGTGTTGAAATCACCCGCATTGCCCACACCGGAGTTCACCGCACCGGCATTGAACAACCCCGTGTTCGTACTCCCCGAGTTACCCACACCGGAGTTATTGCTCCCCGAGTTACCCACACCAGAGTTGTTGGTGCCGGAGTTGAAGAACCCGGTGTTCCCAGTCCCGGAGTTCCAGCCACCGAACCCGCGCAAGTTATCGCCGGTCAACCCGATCCCGATGTTGTTGTTGCCCGTGTTGCCGAACCCGATATTGCCCGACCCGGTATTACCGAACCCGACATTGCCATCGCCGGTATTGCCGGAGCCCACATTGTTATTGCCCCGGTTGCCCGACCCCTTGTTCCCGTCCCCGACATTCCCGTCACCGACATTGCCGTCCCCGACATTGCCCGACCCCTGATTGTCATCACCGACATTGCCGTCGCCGTTATTGCCGTCGCCCTCGTTCCCGGACCCGACATTGCGATCCCCAAGGTTGCCGTTACCGAGGTTCCACGACCCCCGATTACCCAACCCCAAATTGAACGTCGACGACCCGGTCACCTCGTCATAGAACAGCCCCGACATCTCCGAACCCACATTGCCCACACCCGACAACAACGCCGGCACCAACTCATCCACCGAACTGGTATTGAACAACCCCGACACACCAGAACCCAGATTCGCAAAACCCGAACCCGAACCCGAACTCGAATAACCCGACAACCCCACATCGGTCTGCAACGCCTGATTAAAGAACCCCGACGACACACCCACACCAGAGTTCAACAACCCCGACCCACCACCAGCACCGGAATTAAACAACCCCGACGACG
>JBFXJE010000003.1:72889-332888 GCA_050175175.1 Mycolicibacterium sp.
CTCGAATAACCCGACAACCCCACATCGGTCTGCAACGCCTGATTAAAGAACCCCGACGACACACCCACACCAGAGTTCAACAACCCCGACCCACCACCAGCACCGGAATTAAACAACCCCGACGACGCCACGCCGCCCGTGTTGAAGAATCCCGGACCGGCCGGGATTTCCAGCACCGTGATGGAAATCGGACCAGTGCTTCCGGTGATGTGGATGTCGACGGCGCTGGGGCCAATCGTCAGCGTCAACGGTCCCACCGAAAACTGTGTATCGACGTCGACCGAGAGGGTTTCGTCGATATCCAGGCCAGGCACGGTGTATGCGATATGGATGCCGGGGAACCAGTTCTGGTTGTCCTCGGTCTCGAAGAAGCCATTGCTCGCATCGCCGGAGTTGAAGGCACCCGTATTCAGGTTGCCTGAGTTGCCCAGCCCGGTGTTGGAGTCGCCGGCGTTGAACCAGCCGGTGTTGCGGCTACCGCTGTTGTAGTCGCCGGAGTTGATGTTGCCCGCGTTGAACGAACCGCTGTTGTAATCACCGCCGTTGTACGAGCCGGTGTTGAACGACCCGGCGTTGCCGAAACCCGAGTTCACCGCTCCGGCATTGAACATCCCGGTGTTTTTGCTCCCCGAGTTGAACAGGCCCGAGTTTCCCGAGCCGGAGTTGAACAGCCCGGTGTTCCCGGTACCGGAGTTCCAGCCGCCGAACCCGATCTGATAGTTCCCGGTCAACCCGATGCCGATGTTGCCGATACCGGTGTTTCCGAACCCGATGTTGCCCGAACCGGTGTTGCCGAAGCCGACGTTACGGTCGCCGTTGTTGCCAGACCCGAAGTTGTTGCTGCCCAGATTGCCCGAACCGATGTTGCCGTCGCCGACGTTGCCGTTGCCGACGTTGCGGCTGCCAACGTTGCCGAAACCGAGATTGAAGGTGACCGCATCGATCGACTCCGCTGCCGCCGGCACTACCAGCGTCTCGGTCGTCCCGGCGGTGATGGTCCAGTCTCCAGCCGAGATGGTGGAGGCCGGATCATGACTGTTGGTGTCCGCGCTGACGGTCGCGGCGGAAGCCACGTCGTCCGCGGTAGCGCCTTCGGAGTCGTCGGCCAGTGACACCTCCGCATCCTCGAGATCCGCGGGGTCCAGATCGACGTCGTCAAGGTCCGGGGTATTCAGATCGGGAGTGTCCAGATCGGAAGTGTCCAGATCGGGAGTGTCCAGGTCGGGGTCCTCGGCAATCGACCGCGCGGACACGCCCGAAGCGTCCGCTCCGTCACCGGAGGACGTCGAATCCTGGGATGAGGACGCCGAAGACGCATCCGTTCCGGAGTCGGTTCCGGAGTCGGCATAGGCGACCGCCGAACCCGATATGACCAAGACGCCCAGAGCGCCCGCGAAGACCCCAGCGACCATCCACGCATACGGGCGGAGGCGCCGGCGCTGCTGCTGTGCAGCGACACCGTTCAGCCCCTTGACACCATCGTTGGCGCCGATTTGGCCGGACATCACGATGGAAATTAGCAGATACTCCTGCTTCCGGGTGCGATTTCGAGTTATCCCCTCGCTGGCAATTCGTCGCACCTCCAGACGAATCCTCCCCGAGGCATTCGTGTATCCACGGGGACCAAAAAGCGATTCAAGGAAAGGCACTAGCGGAGCGGCCCGCAGAGGTTAGGCAGGCTGATTAATTACGTCGTGAGCCGATTTGAAATTCACCGCGCTGGACGTCGATGTCTTCGTCATGAGTTCAGCTTCAATTCTGAACTGCATGCCCAGTGCATTTATTGCTGACCCATGTTCGCAATTTCACCGACATTTTGGCTCGCCGCTAATGACGGACAGCAAATGATTTTCGAGCACCGCGGTGGCGGAGGGATTTGAACCCCCGGTCGGTTTTAGCCGACTCTCGCTTTCAAGGCGAGTGCATTAGGCCGCTCTGCCACGCCACCGCGGGACAGTCTAGACGCGGCCGATCATGCCGACGGATAGCCGGACCTCAAGCCTGCGCTGATCTTGCGGCAATTCTCCGACATCGCCGTAACTTGTGGCCGGGTGAGGCTGTCCAGAAAATTCGTCCGCACCGCCGCCCCGTAGCTTTTCATCGCCGCCCCGAGCGCTCCTCTGCCCTCGGGCGTGATGCGGGCGAGCACACCCCTGCCGTCGCCGGGGTTGGCGGCGCGAGTGACCAACCCCTGCTTTTCCAGCCGGTGAATCTGCCGGGTCACCCGACTCGGCAGCGCTGTAAGCGCCTCGGCAAGATCGCCCATCCTGGCGGCACCGCCCGGCGATCTGGCCAGCAGCTCGAGCAGCCGGACATCGTGCAGGGTGAGATCGTGCTCGTCCACCAGCGCACGATTTATGGTCGCGAAAACCCGGTGCGCGGCGTCCAGAAAGTTGTGCCACGCGCGTTGCTCGGCGATGTCCAGCCCCGGCGTATCGCTCGCCGTGCGTCCACCGATCGTTCCTGGCATCTGCACATCTTATTGCGGCATGCGCGCGTAGTAGCGTTGCCCGAATGCTAGCGATCGTGGCCGACGCCCCCGACCGACTCGTCTGGCAAGCCGTTCCCGATGTCGCGCCCGAGCCAGGTGAGGTTCTGATCAAGGTTGCGGCCGCCGGGGTGAACCGCGCCGACCTGCTACAGGCCGCCGGCAAGTATCCGCCGCCTGCGGGAGCCAGCGAGATCATCGGACTTGAGGTGTCGGGAACGATCGCGGCGGTGGGTGACCGCGTCACACAGTGGCATCCGGGCCAACAGGCCTGCGCTCTGCTGGCCGGCGGCGGCTACGCCGAATACGTGACAGTACCGGCAGGCCAGGTCATGCCGCTACCCGGCGGCGTTGCGCTTCCCTACGCCGCGGCGCTCCCCGAAGTCGCCTGCACGGTCTGGTCGAACCTGGTGATGACCGCCGACCTGCGCGCTTCGCAACTGCTTCTCGTACACGGCGGCGCCAGCGGCGTCGGCACCCACGCAATCCAGGTGGCCCGCGCACTCAACTGCCGTGTCGCCGTCACAGCCGGCTCCCGAAACAAGCTCGACCTGTGCGCCGAGCTGGGTGCCGAAATCACCATCGACTACCGCAACGAGGACTTCGTCGACGTTGTTCGCGAGGCGGGAGGAGCCGACGTCATTCTCGACATCATCGGCGCGGCCTACCTGGACCGCAACATCGATGCCCTCGCCCATGACGGGCGGTTGGTCGTCATCGGACTGCAAGGCGGCGCGAAGGCAGAGCTGAATATCGGCAAGCTGCTCACCAAGCGCGCGGGTGTGCTTGCCACCGCGTTGCGCTCGCGCCCCGTCGAGGGCCCCGGCGGCAAGGCGGACATCGTGGCCAGGGTGGTCGACGACGTCTGGCCCATGGTCGGCGATGGCCTGGTGCGGCCGGTGATCGGGGCCGAGTTCCCGATGTCGCAGGCGCAGGCGGCTCACGAGTTGCTGGCATCCGGCGATGTGTCGGGCAAAGTCCTACTGCGCGTCGACACTGACACTGATGATTGACGCTGCCAACTGACCGTCCCAAGACCGAATGGTCAACCCAGCGACGCGAGCGCACGCACCAACTGGTCGGCCTCAGCGGTGGTGCTGTAGTGCGACAGCCCGATGGTCACCGCGCCGCCGATGTCGTCGACGCCGATAAGGTCGAGAACCCGCGAGTTCGCGTTCGCTATCGCAAGGATGCCGTTGTCGGCCAGCCGCTGCACCACCCGCTCCGCCGGTACGTTGGCGATCACGAAGCTCACCGCCGGGATGCGCACTTCGGGATTCCCGATCACCGTCACAGTCGGCAGCGAACGCAGCGACATGAGCAGGTAGTCGAAGACATCGTTCAGGTAGGCCGCGGCGGACCGCATCGAGACCATGAGTCGTTCACGGCGGCTTCCCTGCGCCGAATCATCCAGACCTGCGAGGTATTCGATGCTTGCGACCAAGCCGCCCAGCAGCCCGAACTGGTGCGATCCGAGCTCCAGTCGGGCCGGCCCGGTGGCATGCGGATTCAGCGACACCGATCCGAATGCTTCGATCATCGACGGGTCCCGGAATGCCAGGGCACCAACCGGGGGGCCACCCCACGCGCCGGCATTGACCGCGACCACGTCGGCATCGACCTCCTGGATGTCCATCAGCCGATAGGGTGCAGCGGCCGAATGATCCACGATCACCAAGCCGCCGACCTCGTGCACCAGCTTGGTGACCTCGGGCAGCTCGATGACCGTTCCCAGAGTCGAAGAGGCAGAAGCGATCGCGACAAGGCGGGTGGGCCCAGTCACCAACTTCTCCCACTGCCAGGCCGGTAGCTCCCCGGTCTCAATATCGACCTCGGCCCACTTGGTCTTGGCGCCGTAGCGGTTGGCGGCGCGCAGCCAGGGTGCGATGTTCGCCTCGTCGTCGAGTCGGGTCACCACCACCTCGTATCCGAGACCGACGCGCGCCCCCGCGGCATCGGCCAAAGACGTCAGCAGCACCGCGCGGTCGGGGCCGAGCACCACGCCGGCCGGATCTGCGTTGACCAGATCTGCCACCGCCCGGCGAGCCGCGTCGAGCACCGCCGCGCTGCGCCGTGCAGCGGGGTGGGGGCCCGACGCGGTGGGCATCGATCCCCGGAACGCGGTGGAGACGGCGCGCCCGACGGAATCTGGCAGCAGCATGCCGTTCTGGGCGTCCATATGGACCCAGCCATCGCCCAGGGACGGGTGCAATCCACGCACCCGGGCGACGTCGTATGCCATGTCCGCCCACCTTAGCGTGTCAGCGGATTCCGTCGTACCGGTCCGAATGAGGGCCGATCCGGCGGTTACCCGATCTTCCGGTTCGCTGCCCGCCCCTGCCGGAACGAGCCATCTGGGCAGCCATACTAGTGCAGTGACAACCAACACCGACGACGACAACATCGAGATCATCGGCGCCGGCCGGGACGACGCGGACCAGCAGGAATCGGCCCGCGATGACGGTCAATCGTTAACCGATCTGGTCGAGCAGCCTGCGAAGGTGATGCGGATCGGCACCATGATCAAGCAGCTGTTGGAGGAGGTGCGGGCGGCCCCGTTGGACGAGGCCAGCCGCGGTCGGCTGCGGGACATCCACCGGACCAGCATCAGTGAGCTGGAGGACGGGTTGGCACCGGAGCTGCGGGACGAACTTGAACGGCTGACCCTTCCGTTCACCGAGGACGCGGTGCCCTCCGACGCCGAGCTGCGGATCGCCCAGGCCCAGTTGGTCGGCTGGCTCGAGGGACTGTTCCACGGGATCCAGACCGCGCTGTTCGCTCAGCAGATGGCCGCCCGCCAGCAACTCGAACAGATGCGCCAGGGCGCATTGCCGCCTGGCGTGAGCGTGCCCGGGCACCGAGGCGGCGGCCCCGGGCATCCCGGGACCGGTCAATACCTGTGAGGTCCCGGTCACTAGCTGGGAGGTCACCGTGGCCCGTCCCCGCGACGCATTAGCCTCGGCGGAGCCGCGGATCGAGACGCGGAACGCGTGGGTGGAGTTTCCGATCTTCGATGCCAAGACCCGCTCGCTGAAGAAGGCGTTTCTCGGCAAGGCCGGTGGCGCGATAGGCCGCAACGACGCCAACGTGGTCGTCATCGAGGCGCTGCGGGACATCACCCTGACCTTGAAGATGGGCGACCGCGTCGGACTGGTCGGGCACAACGGTGCCGGCAAGTCGACACTGCTACGCCTGCTGTCGGGGATCTACGAGCCCACCCGCGGGATCGCGAGCGTACGTGGACGTGTCGCGCCGGTTTTCGACCTGGGCGTCGGGATGGACCCGGAGATCTCCGGATTCGAGAACATCATCATCCGCGGGTTGTTCCTCGGCCAGACCCGCAAGCAGATGCTGGCCAAGGTGGACGAGATCGCCGACTTCACCGAGCTCGGCGACTACCTGTCGATGCCGCTGCGAACGTACTCGACCGGGATGCGGGTCCGGCTGGCCATGGGCGTTGTCACCAGTATCGACCCGGAGATCCTGTTGCTCGATGAGGGCATCGGCGCGGTCGATGCCGACTTCTTGAAGAAGGCCCAGACTCGGTTGGCCGCCCTGGTGGAGCGCTCCGGGATCCTGGTGTTCGCCAGCCATTCCAACGAGTTCCTGGCCAGGTTGTGCAACACCGCGATGTGGATCGACCACGGAACCGTGCGAATGGAGGGCGAGATCGAGGACGTCGTCCGGGCCTACGAGGGCGAAGACGCTGCGCGCCATGTGCGCGAGGTGCTCGAGGAGACGGCGCACACCCATGAGTGACTTCCTCGCCGCCGTCGTGGTCACTCACCGCCGCCCCGACGAGCTGGCCAAGTCGCTGGACGCCGTCTGTTCGCAAAGCCGCCGGCCGGATCATCTTATTGTGGTGGACAACGACTTTGCCAACGATCCGGACGAGCGGGTACGCGATCTGGTACTCGGTCAATCGATTCCGGCGACCTACCTGGGATCCAAACGGAACCTGGGCGGCGCAGGCGGCTTCGCCCTGGGCATCCTTCATGCGCTGGCTCTGGGCGCGGAGTGGGTGTGGCTCGCCGATGATGACGGACACCCGCAGGACACCGAGGTGCTCAGCGCCCTGCTGACCTGCGCCCGGAATTACGGGCTGGCCGAGGTTTCGCCGATGATCTGCGACTTGGCCGACCCCGAACGCCTGGCTTTTCCGCTGCGACGCGGATTGTCCTGGCGCCGCAACGTCAGCGAATTACACACCGACGCACAACTTCCGGATTTCATGCCGAACATCGCTCACCTGTTCAACGGCGCACTGTTTCGCGCGTCGACCTTCGATGCGGTGGGGGTTCCGGATCTGCGGCTGTTCTTTCGCGGCGACGAGACCGAACTACACCGCCGACTGCTCCGGTCCGGGCTGGCATTCGGTACCTGTCTGCATGCCGTTTACCTGCATCCACAGGGTGGCGACGAGTTCAAACCCATTCTGGGCGGCCGCATGCACGCGCAGTATCCCGATAACCCGACCAAGCGATTCTTCACCTACCGCAACCGGGGCTACCTGCAATCGCAACCGGGGATGCGCAAGCTCCTGCTCCAAGAGTGGCTGCGTTACGGCTGGTTTTTCGTCGTCTCCCGGCGCGACCCCGGAGGGTTGCGCGAATGGCTTCGGCTGCGACGGTTGGGCAGGCGCGAAAGATTCGCCCGAAGTGAAGGTTTCCATAGCAATTTCCACCGCAATGGGAAAGAGCAGCAATGACGTTCATGGATGCGGCTGCGCAATCCAAGACATTCCGGCGGGCGTGGACCGACCTCGTCGACGGCTTCGGCAAGCGCGAACTGTGGCTGCACCTGGGTTGGCAAGACATCAAGCAGCGCTACCGGCGATCAGTCCTCGGACCGTTCTGGATCACGATCGCGACCGGCACCACCGCAGTGGCGATGGGCGGACTTTATTCGAAGTTGTTCAAACTCGAGCTTTCCGAACACCTTCCGTATGTGACCCTTGGCCTGATCATCTGGAATCTGATCAACGCTTCGATTTTGGAGGGCGCCGACGTCTTCATCGCCAACGAAGGTTTGATCAAGCAATTGCCGACACCGCTTTCGGTTCACGTTTACCGCTTGGTCTGGCGGCAGATGATCCTGTTCGCGCACAACATCGTCATCTTCGTGATCATCGCGGTCATCTACCCCAAGCCGTGGCAGTGGACAGACCTGACGTTCATCCCTGCGCTTTTCTTGATCGCGCTGAACTGTGTATGGGTCGCCCTGTGTTTCGGGATTCTGGCCACCCGCTACCGAGATATCGGTCCGCTACTGGCCAGCCTGGTGCAGCTGTTGTTCTTCATGACGCCGATCATCTGGAACGAGTCCACTCTTCAGGCGCAGGGGGCCGGAAAATGGGCCAGGATCGTGGAGCTCAATCCGCTGCTGCACTACCTGGACATCGTCCGCGCCCCACTGCTCGGCGCCGAGCAGGAACTGCGGCACTGGGTGGTCGTACTGTCACTGACGGTGATCGGGTGGATCTTCGCAGCCTTGGCGATGCGCCAATACCGTGCCCGGGTGCCCTACTGGGTCTGAGCGGGATTCATTCCTCGATGTCAGGCTCCGGGCCGAAGACGAATCTTCGGCCGGTCAACGTGTCCGGTGTGATGCGCACGAAGCGCAGCTTGGTCGTCGCGATCCACGGGTAGAGTCCGGCGCGCCGGGCGTCCTCGATCTCCGGTGACTTCGACAGCAGTTTTGCAGTGCCGCGGACAACCACGCTCCATCCCTCCGCGACGTTATGGTCGTCGGCCTCGAATACCACGTGCTGATTGAGCGCCGAGGTGAGGAGTTTGGTGCCTTCGGCGGTGCGGAAAAGCAGTGTGTGACGCTGAACCACGAAGTTGACCGGGAAGATCTCGGTCCAGCCGCCAACCGTTGTCACCAGTCTGCCCAGCGACACCCCGGACAACAGGTTCCAGCATTCGGTCTCGGTGAGCTCGGTTACCGGTGTTTCGGGCGCAGATGTGGTGTCCATGCATTGATGGTCGCCGGTCGCGACTGCCGACCCTAGGGTCCAATGGCACTTCCACGCGGTGCCGGACGTTGTGAACTCATGAGCATCCCGCCATATGAACCACCGCCCCTGCCCACACCCGGAGCGGGCAACACCCTGCTATGCCCGAAGTGCGCCGGGGTGATGAAGACCTACGAGCGCAACGGTGTCCATCTGGAGCAGTGCGAGACCTGCCGCGGCATCTTCCTGGACTTCGGTGAGCTGGAGGCGCTGACGCAGATGGAAAACCGGTTCGTGCAGGCGTCACCTCCGCCGATGCCCCCGCAGCAGCCCGGATACGGCGGCTATGACGGATATGGACCCGGCTGGGGACACCGTGGCAACAAGCACTACCGCAAGCAGGGGTTCGGCCGGTTGTTCTTTTCCAGCTAGCGCATCCGCGCGCACGCGGCGAGCAGCAGTTGCTGGGTGTCGTCGGCGTCACCGTGAACGAGCCCCGAAGCGGCGGCATGCACCACCGCCGCCCGGGCGAAAGGCTCCAGCACCGGCCACGGATCACCTGCGCCCAGTGCCGGTCCGTAACGGCGATATGCGTCCAGGAATGTTCCCCAATCCTCGTCCGGGACGAGTCCGGCGGCCCAGAAGCCTGCCGGGCGAGCCAGGTCCCAGGCAGGGTCGCCGACACCGAGGTCATCGACGTCGATCAGCAGCCACGGCGAGTCCGTTTCGCGCCTACCCAGCTGGCCGAGATGCCAGTCCCCGTGCACCAGCGCGGCGGGCCGGTCCGGTGATCGCGCGCACCAGACGGTGTCCGGCAGCGCGATCGCCGCAGCGCGTACGGCTGCATCCGGGCACCTCCGCAGCCGATCGACAGCCCGCCTGAGCCGTTGCGGCCAGCCGTGCACCGGGGGACGTTCGCGCACCGGTTCGCGATGAAGATCGGCGAGCAGTCGTCCCGCCTCGCCCCATGGTGCGCACCCCTGCTCGACGACGGCCTCGGCTTGCAGGGTGTGCACGATCGGCCAGCGCGTCCGCCAACGCTGGCCGACGCGTTCCGGGTTTAGCGAAAGTGGCGTCAGCAGTGCCGCCGACTTTGAGGCGATCCGCAGCCGCGCGCTCAGCGATCGCGGATCTGTCCCAGCCCGGTGCAGCTTGGACACGACGTCACCGTCTACGAGGACTTCTGCGCCCGACCGTGTCTGCATTGGTTCGACGTTATTGCACGTCAGGTCACCAGCTGCGGTTACGGGCGGTAGCGTTCAAGGCATGACAGGCGAGGATCGAGGCATCGGCATCTATCGGCGCGGTCTCGAACGGTTCGGCAGATCGGCGCCCGGGAACTGGTTCCTCACCAAGGTCGCGCCCCGCATCGATCCACCCCTGCTGCGGATCAGCGGGGGCCGGTTCAGCAGCGCTTACCCGGTGCCGGTGATGCTTTTGACGACGACCGGAGCCAAGAGCGGGCTACCACGGCAACTACCCCTTCTCTATGCCACTGATGGCGATTCGTTGATCCTGGTCGCATCGAACTACGGCAGACCGGGCCACCCCGCCTGGTACCGGAACCTGAAGGCCAATCCCACCGTCGAGGTGCTCGCGGGCAAGCACCGCGGCAGCTATTCCGCCAGCGAGATCACCGACCCGGCGGAGCGCGCGGACGCCTGGGCGAAAGCCCTCGACGTGTACGCCGGCTACAGCGACTACGAGGAGCGCGCCGCGGGCAGGCAGATCCCGTTGATCCGGTTGCGGAGGTCCACCTAGCGAAAAAAGCCCCCTGGCCGGGGGGTGCGCAACATGGCGGTCATTGCCGACCACCGCCTCCCACAGCTTTCCGGCCAGCTTGTCGGCACTCTTGTCTACCGCCTCGACCATCCGGCCACAACGGCGTCGAAGCGCGCCAGGGGTGTCTCGCCAGATCGCATCCTGCAACCCGAACCGACCCGCATTCGCCATCTCGTGGCGCCCGCGGAGATGCCGTTCGGCTCATCAGCTCGCAGTGGGTAGCACGAAGAGCTGCAAAGATGGCTCGGTGGCGGCGTTATCTACCGAATGGTTATGCCGATGGCGGGGATGCCGCTCGGATCGTTCGCGGGCATGGTCCCGCGTCGGGCGAGCTTCATCGCCGCGTCCCGGTTTCGGGGTATGGGCACCAGAATCGTCCCCCCCGAGTTGGTCTGCGGCAACCAGAAGGTCGCCGATGCGGAAGTCGCCGCCCGATACGTCCGGCAGGCCCGACTCTTTGGTCCCGCCGTCCAAACGGAGCAGATCGACGAAGACCTCCGCCACGATACTGCCGCCGACTGGGCCGAATTCCGCTCCCCCTGAAGTCAATTCGGCTTCGCGAAGAACGTAGTACCACAGCGGCGTCCCCTCGGCGAAGACGGGTTCACCGATGGCCGGCAGACCCATCGCCTCAGCGATAGCCTCGCCTGAAGGTAGGTCGTAGAACTTGCCACGAACGAGATTTCGAAATGCCAGCACGTTCGACCCGCCGCCGGCTACACCCGGAATGGGCAACTCGAACAGCGATGGCGAGATCTTCGTGTCAATCGCCCGGCCCAGCAGCGCCGGCGCTTCGCCCTCGTCCCGCGGCAGTTCGCTGAAGAAGTTGTTGAAGTCGATGATCAAGTCGCTTGGTAGCTGACGTCCGCCCCTCAAGTCAGACACGGTGGGGTCCAGCGAGAACACTCTCACGAAGCCCGAAGCATCGTTGATGGCGTAGGCATTGCCCACTTGGGAGTGGCCGAATCGGAAGACCGCGGCCGAGAACTCCACCGGCGTTACCGGGGAGTCCTTCGACCCCGGTTGGTAGAACCCGGCCGAGACTTGTTGGCTAAGGGCTTGATCAACTGCTTCCTGGCCGACGATCTGCGGCAAGTAATCGTTCAGCACGACATGGCGGTAGGCATCAACAACTGTCTGTTGCGCACGGTCGAAGGACATCCCCTCGTCGACGAGCGCGTTGTGCAGCCTCAGGAACGATAGATGGATCTGGGCTATAAGGAGATTTTCGTCGTTGCGGGCCTCGACCAGGATCGCCGAGCCATCGGCGTTGCGCGGCAGATCCGGAGACACCCCGTCGCTGGCTGTGCCAATCAGGAACTTATCGCCATCGTAAAGTTGCGGGCTCGTTTTCGGGCCGCCGCCATACACCGAGTCGAGATCGAAGGCGAACGTGCGACCGTTCACGAGGCTTTCGACGTCCACCGTGCCGGTCGGCGACGGCGCGCTGTCGAGCGTCAGGTCGTGATCGATGAACTGGCCGAAATACGTTAGGCCCGCACTGGTCCCCTTGGGGTTGGCAATCGTCTGAACCTCCAGCATGGTCTGCGCGAGGCCGGCAAGTTCCTGATCGCTCTGTTGGTTCAACGGCAGCAGGGCCGTCGTGTCGGAAGTGGTCACCACCGGGAACATCCGCCCAAACATCGACGGCGCCGGCTCGGCTGCCCGGCGGCGCGCCCACGCCAGCATCGCCCACATTGCCGGCGAGTCGACCGGGGCCAGCGGATTGTCGGAGACAAACGGCCTCAACCCCATTCCCGCCAAAACTTGTGCCAACAAACCTGACACGTGGTCAGTGGGTATCGATGGGTCGATAGGCGCCTTTGGAACCACCGGCGCGTCCGGAGCGCCGACCACGCCCGCATCCCCGGCAGGGTGCACAGCCGCTTGCGTTACTACTGGCGCCGCCGCGAATTCTCGCCTCGTATGCGGCGGTGCGGCTGACCCGGAGGTCGCGTCGACGCCGGCAACCCTCGATCCCAGCTGATCAGCGCCCGGCTGGCCAACCGGTTCCGGCCGTACTACCCCGGAACGGCTCGACGGTGCGTCAGCTGAGGATTGCGGCCGCACAGCAGACTGCGATGGCGCCGACCCCGGCGAGGACGCCTGCGTGGCCGGGCGCTCGACAGGAGCGGCCGTTGCGACGGGGGCTGCCGCCATGACAGCAGTCGGAGCGCCGGTTTGGTTGGGCGCCGACCCGGCTGATGGGCCTGTCTCGGTTCGAGAGGGTTTGGGGCGGGCGTCCGCGCGTTCCGCGCTGCCTGCGTCCCCGGAGCGTGGTTCAGCGGCCTCGGCATGGCGCCCTGGTCCGGTGGAATTATCCTGGGGACCAGCCGAATTCCGGACATCCCCGGATTGCCGCGGACCAGACGAAGGAGCCGGCCGCTCCGGTCGACGAGTTTCGTGACGAGGATGTCTCGACTGCCCGCCTGGCGCCGACCCCGAGGAACCCGAGCTTGACGACGACGATGAACCAGAAGAACCGCTGTCGGTCGGCTTTGCTGCCGCGACTCCGGGCGTGATGATTGCAGCGGCTCCAACGCTGAGCGCGAACGCCAGAGCGCCTATTCGGATTCTTGCGAGTGTTTCCTTCGATGCGGTGGGATTGCGACGCCGTTCGTTACTCATGGCTCGGCTGCCCTCTCTGTGCGTCAATACACGCCGACGAGGTCAAATCTTGATCCGCAGGCCGGACCGCTATCCTATCGTTATGTGATCTTGATCACAATACAACGGCTTGGCCCGCAACTGCGGTCGGCACCCCGAACTTGCGCTCGAGTCCGTCGCGCCATTCGTCGACAAGTCCAGCCGGAACGACCACCAGCGCCTAGTTGGCGAGCCCGCGCATTCGCAACTCAGACAGATAGTCGAACGGTTCGAACCGCAACCCTGGTGCCGCAAGCAGTGTGTCTAACCCTGACTGGGCCCAAACGTGGACGGCGCCATCGACGCTCGTCGACGAATCTGGCTGCGGCCGTGCGCCATTCCGGAGCTGAACCATCAACGGCAGATAGGGGGATAGATCTGTTCCGGGCGTCTCGTCGGCGGTGCTGGTGACGGTCATGCGGCCGTCCACGACCTTGTGCCTGTGTGCTTTTGCTAGACGGTACCGGCGGGTGCCGACTCAACTTACGGACCACGCCGCCATGTGATGGATGGGGCTGATACGACGTTTCCCAATGCGCAGCGTGCGCAGATCAGATCAGAGTCAGATTGTGCGTATCAGCATGGCGGACAGCGTCCAGGGGTATGGACTGATCGAGAGTCGCGAACCGGCCACCGTTGACGGTCGCAAGGGCCAGCAGATATGCGTCGGTAACCTGGCGATGCCCGTGCAATCGGGAGTGGTCGATGAGTTCGCTATCGAGCAGACTGACCGAACACGGCCAGTACTCGTGATGCTTCGTCCTTGCGGCCCGCGCCAGTTTGCCTATCGCTTGGGAAGGGGGAACCGGGCTGGGATAGCGAGGCTGGCTGATGATTCGAACGAAGCCGTTCTGAGTAATCGCGCATGACGCCCAGCCGTGGACGATCTCGGCGCCGACCCATCGGCGAACACGCCTATGATCGACGTGATCGCTGTCAAGAAGTGCGACAAGGACATTGACATCCAGCAGGGCGCGCATCACACCGCTTCGTCGTCACGCAGCCGATCGACGAGCGTATTGGAAACCGCCGGACCCCGATGCTCAAAGGGTTCGAAGCCATAGAAGTCTTCCGCTCCCGGCCTTGGATCGGTGTTGAGTTGCTGCGTCAGCGCCTGCCGGGCGAGGTCGGACAGAACCTCGCCTGCTGTGCGGTTCTCGCGGCGCGCGCGCTCCTTGACCGCGAGCAGTACGTCATCGTCCAGTGACAGAGTGGTGCGCATGCATCTGATGTTAATGCATCAATGCGAGCGGTGGTCCAGACAGATCTTGACTGTCAGAAACCTTGCATGAAAGCGTTCCGGGCGGCGAAACACGACTTCGTCGCGGACCGCCACCCTTCCTAACCGTTCGCGGTACCGGCATGCCCGTAAGCTGCCCGGGTGGCCGAGCCCCCAATGTCACCGCAGCTGAATCTCAAGACGCAGATCTGGCGGTTCATCGTCACCGGGGGTCTGTCGGCAATCGTCGACTTCGGAATCTATGTGGCCCTGCTCGCCGCGGGATTGCATGTCAACCTCGCGAAAACCCTGAGCTTCATTGCCGGCACGACCACCGCCTACCTCATCAACCGCCGATGGACTTTTCAGGCCCCGCCGAGTAAGGCGCGATTCATCGCGGTGGTCTTTTTGTATGCCGTGACTTACGCGGTGCAGGTCGGCATCAACTACTTGCTTTATGTGGAATTCCGTGACAAACCCTGGCAGGTGCCAGTGGCATTCGTCATCGCCCAGGGCACCGCCACGGTGATCAACTTCGTTGTTCAGCGCGCGGTGATCTTCCGGTTGGCGGGCGGGAGCAGCCCCCGCCCGCGCCGGACGCTGGCGACGGGGGAATGATCCGGCTGCGCTGAGCCATGCGCCGCAGGCGGTACCCTCTGTGACGATGTTGAGCACCGAGTTCCCGACCACCGCCAAGCGGCTGACCGGCTGGGGCCGCACCGCGCCGTCAGTGGCGCAGGTGTTGTCGACTCCGGATCCCGGGGTGATCGTCAAGGCAGTCGGCCGGATCGCGGACGACCACCGCCGCCGGGGGGTGGTGGCGCGGGGACTCGGACGGTCCTATGGTGACAACGCCCAAAACGGCGGCGGGCTCGTCGTCGATATGAGTGTGGTGAACCGCATCCATTCGATTGATGCCGACACCCGTCTCGTGGACGTCGACGCCGGGGTCAACCTCGACCAACTGATGCGTGCCGCACTGCCACTGGGGCTGTGGGTTCCCGTCCTGCCCGGCACCCGTCAGGTCACCATCGGTGGCGCGATTGCCTGCGACATCCACGGCAAGAACCACCACAGCGCAGGAAGCTTCGGCAACCATGTGCGCTCGCTGGAACTGCTCACCGCGGACGGAGAGGTCCGCACCCTCACCCCGACAGGGCCGGATGCGGCGCTGTTCTGGGCTACCGTCGGCGGAAACGGCCTGACCGGAATCATCCTGCGCGCCACCGTCGAGATGACACCCACCCAGAGCGCCTACTTCATCGCCGACGGCGATGTCACCAGCGGACTCGACGAGACCATCGCGTTTCACAGCGACGGGACCGAAGACAACTACACCTATTCCAGCGCGTGGTTCGACGCAATGAGCCCCCCGCCCAGGCTTGGCCGGGCGGTGATCTCCCGCGGGTCGCTGGCGACGGTCGATCAGCTACCGAAGAAGCTGCAGCGTGACCCTTTGAAATTCGATGCGCCCCAACTGTTCACAGCGCCCGACATTTTTCCCAGCGGACTGGGCAACAGGCCGATTTTCGGCGCGATGACGGCGCTGTGGTACGGCATGGGGAAGACATACCGCGGCAAGGCACAGAACTTGACGCAGTTCTACCATCCGCTGGACATGGTGGGAGAGTGGAACCGTGCCTACGGAGCAGCCGGTTTCGCTCAGTACCAGTTCGTGGTTCCCACCGAAGCCGTGGACGAGTTCAAGCGAATCATGTACGACATCCAGCGCTCGGGCCACTATTCGTTCCTCAACGTCTTCAAGCTGTTCGGCCCTGGAAACGACGCGCCCCTTAGCTTTCCGATTCCGGGCTGGAACGTTTGCGTCGACTTTCAGATCAAGTCGGGCCTCAGTCAGTTCCTCGGTGAACTGGACAGCCGGGTGCTGGAGTTCGGCGGGAGGCTCTACACAGCCAAAGATTCCCGAACCACCGCCGAGAACTTCCACGCCATGTATCCCCGCATTGACGAGTGGATCGCATTGCGCCGCAAGGTAGACCCCGACGGGGTATTCGTCTCAGATATGGCCCGACGACTGGAGCTTCTCTAATAATGGTGTGCACATATGGTTTTTGATGCGACGGGGAATCCACAGTCGATCCTGTTGCTGGGCGGCACCTCCGAGATCGGCCTGGCGATCTGTGAACGCTACTTGCGCGACACGCACGCCCGGGTGGTGCTGGCCTGCATGCCCGGCGACCCCCTGCGTGAGACCGCCCGGACCCAGATGGAGGCAGCGGGTGCTCGCGAGGTCCGGGTGATCGACTTCGACGCTATGGACACCGGCTCCCATCCTGCGGTCATCGACGCCGCCTGGGGCGGAGCTGACCCCGAAGGCCCCAACGACATTGACGTGGCGATAGTGGCCTTCGGGCTCCTCGGCGACGCAGAGGAACTCTGGCAGAACCAGCAGAAGGCAGTGCAGATCGCTGAAATCAACTACACCGCAGCCGTTTCGGTTGGGGTTCTGATCGGTGAGAAGATGCGGGCGCAGGGTTTCGGCCGGATCATCGCGATGAGTTCGGCCGCCGGCGAACGCGTCAGGCGGTCCAACTTCGTCTACGGGTCAACCAAGGCCGGTCTGGACGGCTTTTATCTCGGGCTCGGAGAAGCGCTGCGGGAGTTCGGAGTACGAGTCCTGGTGATCAGACCCGGTCAGGTTCGCACCCGGATGAGCGCGCATGTCAAGGAAGCGCCGCTGACGGTCGACAAGGAATACGTCGCCGAGCTCGCTGTCACCGCGTCGTCCAAAGGCAAGGATCTCGTCTGGGCTCCCGCCGCGTTCCGGTACGTGATGATGGTGCTGCGACACATTCCACGCCCGGTCTTCCGCAAGCTCCCCATCTGAGTCCCGGTGGGCAAGAGCGATGGGCCCACGCCCGGAGGGCAGGGGACGACCCGGGAAAAGCCTGTAGCGCTGGCCGCACCAATGAGAGTTACCGGCCAGATGATCGTCGCGACCGCGATCACCGTTGCGATCGCGGTGGTGGCGCTCGAGGCGATCGCCCGGGTCGACTGGCCGGCCTACAACTCGTCGAACCAGCTGCACGCGCTCACCACGGTCGGCCAGGTGGCCTGCCTGGCAGGGTTATTGGCCTGCGGCTGGGCCTGGCGGCGCGGGCGGCAGGCTCTCGCACGGATCGGTGCGGTCGTGTTGCTCGCCGCTTTTTCCCTGGCAACCCTCGCGATGCCGCTGGGCGCCACCAAACTCTACTTGTTCGGAATCTCGGTGGACCAGCAGTTCCGGACCGAGTATCTGACCAGGCTCACCGACTCGCCGGCGCTGCACGACATGACCTACATCGGTCTACCGCCGTTCTACCCGCCGGGCTGGTTCTGGATCGGGGGCCGCCTCGCCGCTCTCACCGGGACGCCGGCCTGGGAGATGTTCAAGCCGTGGTCGATCATCTCGATCACGATCGGCATCGTGCTCGCGTTCGTGCTCTGGGCCAACATGATTCGCTTCGAGTACGCATTGGTGGTGTCGACCGCCACCGCTGCCACCGCGTTGGCGTACTCCCCCGCCGAGCCTTACGCAGCCATCATCGCGGTGCTGCTGCCGCCGATGTTCGTGCTCGCCTGGTCCGCACTGGGCCGGCGTCAACGCGCAGGCTGGGCCGCGGTCATCGGGGTCGGCGTCTTCCTCGGGGTCGCAGCGCTGTTCTACACGCTGTTGCTGGCGTACGCCGCGTTCACGCTGACGATCATGGCGGTGCTGTTGAGTTCGACACGCCGACACTGGAGTCCGCTGCTGCGACTGCTGGTCGTCGCTTTGATCTCCGGCCTGATCGCCCTCATCGGCTGGGGCCCGTACCTGCTCGCCGCTGCTGGTGGTGCGCCTGCCGACACCGGCACCGCTCAACACTATCTACCCGCCGACGGGGCCGAGCTGTCGTTCCCCATGCTGCAGTTCACCCTGCTCGGAGCGTTGTGCTCGCTCGGCACCCTCTGGCTGGTGATCTACGCCCTTTCGTCGGCCGCGCCGGTGGCACCGCCGTTGGCCATCGCGGTGCTGACGGTCTACGTCTGGTCGCTGCTGTCGATGCTCACCACGCTGGCCGGCACCACGCTGCTGTCCTTCCGGCTGCAACCCACGTTGACCATCCTGCTGGCGGCGGCGGGGGCTTTCGGCTTCATCGACGCCACCCGCGCGGTGGCCGCACGCGTCCAGTGGCACAACGCGCATCGGGTGGTGGCGGTCGCGACCGCGGTGGGCGCCCTCGGCGCCGTGACCTTCAGCCAGGATATTCCGGACGTGTTGCGCCCCGACATCGCCGTCGCCTACACCGACACCGACGGGAACGGCCGGCGCGCCGACCGACGTCCGCCCGGAGCCGCGCAGTATTACCGCGAAGTCGATGCCCGGATACGAGAGGTGACCGGACGGCCGCGCAACGAGACGGTCGTCCTGACCGCCGACTACAGCTTCCTGTCCTACTACCCGTACTACGGGTTCCAGGGATTGACGTCGCACTATGCCAACCCGCTGGCGCAGTTCAAGGAACGTGCCGAAGCCATCGAGAGCTGGGAGCTGCTATCCGACGCCGACCAGTTCATCAACGCCCTGGACACCATGCCCTGGGAGCCACCCACCGTGTTCCTGATGCGGCACGGTTCCGGGAACACCGACGGCCCGACCGCCACCTACACGCTGCGCCTGGCATCCGACGTATACCCGAACCAGCCCAACGTGCGCCGGTACCAAGTCGCGCTGGACAGTGCGCTGTTCGACGATTCCCGCTTCGACGTATCGACCATCGGGCCGTTCGTGCTGGCCATCCGCAAGCCAATTACCATTTAGCCCCGTGGTCCGAGAGCCGAGCAACCACCGCACTGCGCGGCTCATCGCCATCGTCGCCGGGTTGCTGGGCGCGACGCTCGCCATCGCCACCCCCCTGTTGCCGGTCAAACAGACCACCGCCGAGTTGAACTGGCCCCAGAACGGCGTGCTGGACAGCGTCAACGCGCCGCTGATCGGTTACGTGGCCACCGAACTGGAAATCAGCGTTCCGTGCAGCGTCGCCGCCGGGCTGGATCAGCCCGGCCGCACGGTGCTGCTGTCCACCGTGCCCAAACAAGCCCCCAAGGCCGTCGACCGGGGGTTGCTCATCGAACGGGTCAACGGCGACCTGTTGGTTATCGTGCGCAACACCCCGGTGGTCAGCGCGCCGCTGGATCAGGTGCTCAGCCCCGCGTGCCAAAAGCTGAGTTTCACCGCCCACGCCGACAAGGTGACCGGCGAGTTCGTCGGCCTCAAACAGGGACCCGACTCGAGCGATCCCGGCGCACCACTGCGCGGTGAGCGCAGCGGCTATGACTTCCGGCCCCAGATCGTCGGCGTCTTCACCGACCTTTCCGGGCGTTCTCCCCCCGGACTCGCGTTCTCCGCAACCGTCGATTCGCGCTACAGCACCTCACCGACCTGGTTGAAGCTTCTGGCGATGATCGTCGGGGTGGCGATGACGGCCGTCGCTCTCGGTGCACTGCACGTGCTCGACAGCGCCGACAGCATGCGGCACCGTCGTTTTCTGCCGCCCCGGTGGTGGTCGATGTCACCGCTGGACGGACTGGTCACCGCGGTTCTGGTGTGGTGGCACTTTGTCGGGGCCAACACCGCCGACGACGGCTACATCCTGACGATGGCCAGGGTCTCGGAGAACGCCGGCTACATGGCCAACTACTACCGGTGGTTCGGCACCCCGGAAGCACCCTTCGGCTGGTATTACGACCTGCTGGCGATGTGGGCCCACGTCAGCACGACAAGCGTCTGGATGCGGGTTCCCACCCTGCTGATGGGACTGATCTGTTGGTGGGTGATCAGCCGCGAAGTGATTCCCCGGCTGGGCACCGCCGTCAAACACAGCCGGGCCGCGGCGTGGACTGCTGCCGGGCTCTTCCTCGCGTTCTGGCTGCCGCTGAACAACGGACTGCGCCCCGAACCCATCATCGCGCTCGGGATTCTGTTGACGTGGTGTTCGGTGGAACGCGGAGTCGCCACCAGCAGGCTTTTGCCGGTTGCGGTTGCGATCATCATCGGAGCCCTGACGCTGTTCTCCGGCCCCACTGGAATCGCTGCGGTGGGAGCGTTGCTGGTTGCCATTGGTCCGCTGAAAACGATTGTGTCACACCATACTTCAAGGTTTGGCTATGCGGCGCTACTGGCGCCGATCGCGGCTGCGGCAACCGTCACGCTCATCCTCATATTCCGTGACCAGACACTGGCTGCCGAACTGCAGGCGAGCAATTTCAAGTCGGCCGTCGGCCCGAGCCTGGCGTGGTTCGACGAGCACATCCGGTACTCCCGACTATTCACCACCAGTCCGGACGGCTCGGTGGCCCGCCGGTTCGCGGTGCTGACCTTGCTCCTGGCATTGGCCGTCGCCGTGGCAATGTCCCTGCGTAAGGGCAGGATTCCCGGGACCGCCCTGGGCCCGAGCAGACGCATCATCGGCATCACCATCATCGCGTTCCTGGCGATGATGTTCACTCCCACCAAGTGGACCCACCATTTCGGCGTTTTCGCCGGACTGGCCGGCTCCCTGGGCGCGCTCGCCGCGGTGGCCGTTTCGGCGGCGGCCATGGGCTCGCGCCGCAACCGCACCGTGTTCGCGGCAGCCGTGCTGTTCCTCACGGCACTGTCGTTCGCGACCGTTAACGGCTGGTGGTATGTGTCCAATTTCGGTGTGCCGTGGTCGAATACATTCCCCGCGTGGGAATTCGGATTTTCCACGGTACTACTCGGCCTTTCGGTGCTGGCACTGTTGGCGGCGGCCTGGTTCCACTTCTCCGGCCGCGACGGCGCACCTCCCAACGGCAGCCGGCCTCGCTGGCGACCAATAGCCCAGGCACCGCTGGCCATCGCGGCGTGGGCGCTGGTGACCTTCGAGGTGTTGTCGCTGACGCTGGCGATGACCGGCCAGTACCCGGCGTGGACCGTCGGCCGATCCAATCTCGAAGCGCTCACCGGCAAGACATGCGGCATGGCAGAAGACGTCATGGTGGAACGAAATCCCAACGAGGGGATGCTCACTCCCATCGGCGTTCCGGTCGGGCAAGCGCTGAGCGGCGGTTCCGCTGGCCTCCCCGGCACGCCCGGCAACACAGAAGGGTTCAGCCCCAACGGAATCCCCGCCGACGTCTCCGCGGACCCAGTCATGGACCAGCCCGGTTCGGACAACTTCGCCGACACCGACAGCAACGGTGAAACCGCAAGCGAGGCGGGCACCGAAGGCGGTACCACCGCTGCCGCGGGGGTGAACGGCTCGCGCGCTCGGTTGCCCTTCGGCCTCGACCCGGCTCGTACGCCCGTACTGGGCAGCTGGCGCAGCGGCCCCCAGCAGCCCGCGAAGCTGCAGTCGGCCTGGTACCGGCTACCGGCAGGATGGAACGGCTCCGACCGGTCGGAGTCGCTGCTGGTCGTGTCCGCGGCGGGGCGATTCGATAATGCTGAAGTCCTTGTGCAGTGGGCCGGCCCCGACGGGGAGGCGGCGGGAGGAATCGAACTCGGCGATGTCGGCGCCGCCCCGGCGTGGCGCAACCTACGGGTGCCACTGTCCGCGATCCCGGAGAGCGCCACCCGAATCCGGCTGGTCGCCACCGATGACGATCTCAGCCCGCAGCACTGGATCGCCCTGACACCACCGCGAATACCCGTTCTGCGCACGCTTCAGGACGTCGTCGGGTCAACCGCGCCGGTCCTGCTCGACTGGCTGGTGGGACTGGCGTTCCCGTGCCAGCGGCCGTTCGGTCACCGCAACGGTGTGATCGAAGTTCCGGAGTGGCGAATCCTGCCCGACCGGTTCGGCGCCGAGGCCAACTCGCCCGTGATGGACTACCTCGGCGGTGGTCCGCTGGGCATCACCGAGCTGTTGCTACGTCCCACCACCATCCCCACCTACCTGAAGAACGACTGGCTGCGCGACTGGGGCGCACTGCAGCAACTCACACCGTTCTACCCGAACGCCAAGCCGGCCCGGTTGGAACTCGGTTCGGCGACGCGCAGCGGTCTGTGGAGCCCGGCGCCGCTACGTCTGAGCTGATGTCGAATACCATCGACCCTCGTGCCTGACCGGACAATCCGCCTCGTCGCGATCGTGGCGGGTGTGGTGGGCATGGCACTGTGCGCACTGGCCCCGTTACTCCCGGTCAACCAGACCACCGCGACGATCCAATGGCCGCAGGCCGTTACCGAGGATGGCCGCATCGGCGACGTCACCGCGCCCCTGGTATCGGGTGCACCCCGATCGCTCGACGTATCCATCCCCTGTACTGCGGTGGCCGGCCTGCCGGCCGACGGCGGATTGGTGTTCTCCACCATCCCGCCCGGCGGTATCGACGCGGGCCGCAACGGCCTGTTCGTACGCGCGTACGCCGACGACGTCATCGTCGCCTTCCGTGATTCGGTCGCCGCGGTGGCACCGCGGGATGCGGTCGATTCCGGAGCCTGCAGCGTCATCCGGATCTGGGCCGACGTCGGCGGGGCCGGTGCGGATTTCGTCGGTATCCCGGGAGCCGCCGGAACCCTGGCGCCGGAGAAGCGTCCGCAGGTCGCCGGCATCTTCACCGAACTCGAGGCGACGTCAGGTACCGGCGTGTCCGCCACCGTCGACATCGACACCCGATTCATCACCAGCCCGACCACACTCAAGCTCGCGGTGATGGTCCTCGGTGTCGCGTGCGTGGTCGCCTCAATCCTGGCGCTGATGCTGCTGGACCGAACCGAAGGCAGGCGAATCCCCCGCGACCGGGGTCGCCGGCGCCGGGTCGGCCTGTCGACCTGGCTCGCCGACACCGGGGTGGTGTCCGCGTTACTGGTATGGCATCTGGTCGGCCCGCAATCCTCGGATGACGGCTACAACCTGACCATCGCCCGGGTGTCCGGCGAAGCCGGCTACATCGCCAACTATTACCGATTCTTCGGCACTTCCGAAGCGCCCTTCGACTGGTATCAGAGTGTGCTGGCCCAACTGGCGGCGGTCAGCACGGATGGTATCTGGATGCGGCTGCCCGCCACCGCGGCCGCGATTGGCACGTGGCTGATCCTGAGTCGCTGCATGCTCCCGCGACTCGGTTCCCGGCTGGCCGGCAACCGCGTGGCGGTGTGGACCGCTGCGGCCGTGTTCCTGGCGGCCTGGCTGCCGTTCAACAATGGCCTGCGCCCCGAGCCGTTGATCGCACTGGGCGCGGTCTCGGTGTGGATGCTGGTGGAGAGATCGGTTGCCACCCGGCAACTCTGGTTCGCCGCGGCGGCGATCGTCGTCGCGGTCTTCTCCGTGACGCTGGCGCCGCAGGGGCTGGTCGCGCTGGCGCCGCTACTGGTCGGCGCACGGGCCCTGAGGCGCGTGATCGCCGATCGCCGGACAGCCGCCGGACGGGCGGCACAACTGGCCCCACTGGCGACTTTTCTCGCGTCGGCCTCGCTGGTCTTCGTTTTGGTGTTCCGCGACCAGACGTTGGCCACGGTGGCGGAATCGGCCCGCATCAAGTACGTCGTCGGACCGACGATCCCCTGGTACCAGGAATTCCTGCGCTACTACTTCGTGATGGTCGAAGACAGCGTCGAAGCGTCGCTGACCCGCCGCTTCTCGGTGCTGGTGATGTTGCTGTGCCTGTTCGGTCTGATTACGGTGCTGCTGCGCAAGGGCGCGGTGTCGGGCGTGATGAACGGCCCGATCTGGCGGCTCACCGGATCCACCGCGATAGCCCTGTTGATGTTGACGTTCACACCCACCAAATGGGCGACCCAGTTCGGTGCCTTCGCCGGGCTGGCCGGTGCGCTGGGCGGAGTTACCGCTTTCGCACTCGCCCGAGTCGGTTTGCACAGCCGGCGCAACCTGGCCCTCTACGTGACGGCGCTGCTGTTCGTGCTGGCATGGGCCAATGCGGGCATCAACGGATGGTTCTATGTCGGCAACTACGGGGTGCCGTGGTTCGACAAGCAGCCGGTCATCTTCAGCCAGCCCGTCACCAACATCTTCTTGGTGCTCGCGATCGTCTGCGGTCTACTGGCCGGCTGGCTGCATTTCCGGATCGACTACGCGGGCCACACCGAGGTCGCCGACACCGGACGCAACCGGGCGCTGGCGTCAACCCCGCTGCTGGTGGTGGCTGTCATCATGGTGGTACTCGAGCTGGGTTCCATGCTGAAGGCGACAGCGAGTCGCTACCCCGTCTACACCACCGGCGCGGCGAACCTGGCGATGCTGCGATCGGGACTTTCCGACACGAGCTGCGCGATGGCCGACGCCGTACTCGTCGAGGAGGACACCAACGCCGGGATGCTGCAACCGGTTCCGGGTCAGCGCTACGGCGAGTACGGACCTCTTGGCGGCGTCGACCCGGTCGGCTTCACTCCGAACGGAGTGAGCGACACCCTCGAACCAGCCGAGCCGGTGGCGGCCAACCCAGGCCTGGTGAACTCCGACGGGCCGGTGGACAAGCCGAACATCGGCATCGGTTACGCCGCCGGTACCGGCGGTGGCTACGGACCCGAAGGAGTCAATGGCTCGCGGGTGTTTCTGCCGTTCGGCCTGGACCCCGACCGCACGCCGGTGATGGGCAGCTACGAAGAGAACACCCTCGCCGCGGAGGCCACCTCGGTGTGGTATCAACTGCCGCCCCGCACCCCCGACCGGCCGCTGGTGACCGTCGCCGCCGCCGGCGCCATCTGGTACTACGACGAGGACGGTTCGTTCAACTACGGGCAGTCGCTGAAACTGCAGTGGGGTGTGCACCGTCCCGATGGGTCCTATCAGGCGCTCGACGAGGTGCAGCCGATCGACATTTTCCCGCAGAAGGCGTGGCGCAATCTGCGTTTCCCGCTGGCCTGGGCGCCAGCGGAAGCCAACGTCGCCCGCATCGTGGCCGACGACCCGAACCTGTCCGAGGATCAGTGGTTCGCCTTCACGCCACCACGGGTACCGGTGCTGCAGACTGCGCAGGAACTATTGGGCACCCAGACGCCGGTCCTCATGGATATCGCCACTGCGGCAAACTTCCCATGCCAGCGGCCCTTTGCCGAACATTTGGGGGTGGCCGAGCTACCCGAGTACCGAATCCTGCCCAACTTCAAACAGATGGTCTCCTCGTCGAATCAATGGCAGTCGGCCCAAGACGGTGGCCCTTTCCTATTCATCCAGGCACTGCTTCGGACGTCGACCATTCCGACGTATCTGCGCGGCGACTGGTACCGCGACTGGGGTTCCATCGAGCGCTACATACCGGTGGTACCGCCCGGCCAGGCGCCTGACGCGGTCATCCAGGAGGGCTCGACGCGGGTGTTCGGCTGGAGCCGCGGCGGACCGATAAGGGCCCTGCCGTGAACGAAGTGAACGGCAGAAAACAAGGCGCCGCCGTGAACGAAGTGAACGGCAGAAAACAAGGCGCAGCCGTGAACGAAGTGAACGGCAGCAAGAAGGCACCTGCGGTGAGTGGCGCCAATACCGCCCGGTGGGTGGCCACCATCGCCGGGCTGGTCGGGTTTGTGCTGGCCGTCGCCACCCCCCTGCTTCCGGTCACGCAGACCACCGCGACGTTGAACTGGCCCCAGGGTCCGGGCGCTCACGGCCAACTGGAGAACGTCACGGCACCGTTGATCTCCCAGGCACCCGTCAGCCTGACGGCCACTATCCCCTGCTCGGTCGTGGACTCGCTGCCGGAGGAAGGTGGCTTGCTCCTGGGCACCGCGCCACCAGAGGGCAGGGATGCGGCGCTGAATGCGATGCTGGTCCAGGTCACACCCGGCGGGCAGGAGCGAAGCGACCCGGGAAATGACACCGGCGGGCAGGAGCGAAGCGACCCGGGAAGTAGCACCGGCGGGCAGGAGCGAAGCGACCCGGGAAATGACACCGGCGCCAGAGTCGACGTGATCGTCCGCAACGTCGTCGTGGCCACGGTCAGCAGAGAACGCGTCACCGGGAACGGCTCCACTCCGGGGTGTTCCAGGATCGAGATCACTTCGTCGCTGGACGGCACGTTCGCCGAGTTCGTGGGGCTGACTCAGGTCTCCGGTGACGACGCCGGAAAACCGCAGCGCACCGGCTTCCCCGACCCGAACCTGCGGCCTGCCATCGTGGGGGTTTTTACCGATCTCACCGGGCCCGCCCCCGCCGGCCTGCATTTCTCGGCAACGATCGACACCCGTTTCAGCACCCACCCCACCGCCCTGAAACTCACGGCGATGCTGCTGGCGATCGCCGCCACCGTGGTCGCACTGCTGGCGCTGTGGCAACTGGACCGCGCCGACGGGCGGCGCATGCGCCGGCTGATTCCGTCGCGCTGGCGAACGGCCACTCCGGTCGACGGGGTCGTCGTCGGGGGGTTCGCGCTCTGGTACGTGATCGGGGCGAACTCGTCGGACGACGGATACATCCTCGGCATGGCCCGGGTCGCCGACCACGCGGGTTACATGTCGAACTACTTCCGCTGGTTCGGCAGCCCCGAAGACCCCTTCGGCTGGTATTACAACCTGCTGGCGTTGATGACGCGGGTCAGCGACGCCAGTATCTGGATACGGTTGCCCGACCTGATCTGCTCGCTGGTGTGCTGGCTGTTGCTGTCCCGGGAGGTGCTGCCCCGCCTGGGGCCGGCCGTATCAGGAAGTCGCGCAGCGATGTGGGCTGCCGGCCTGGTCTTGCTCGGGGCATGGATGCCCTTCAACAACGGACTGCGTCCCGAGGGGCAGATCGCGACCGGCGCGCTGATCACGTACGTACTGATCGAGCGGGCGATCACGTCGGGCCGGCTGACGCCCGCCGCGCTGGCCATCACCACCGCGGCTTTCACCCTCGGCATCCAGCCCACCGGGTTGATCGCGGTGGCCGCCCTCATCGCCGGTGGCCGGCCGATCCTGCGCATCCTGATGCGGCGGCGCCAACTTTTCGGCACCTGGCCGTTGGTTACTCCGCTGCTGGCCGCCGGCACCGTCGTGCTCACGGTGGTGTTCGCCGACCAGACGCTGGCGACGGTGTTGGAAGCAACCAGGATCCGCACCGAGATAGGTCCCAGTCAGGAGTGGTTCACCGAGATCCTGCGCTACTACTACCTGATTCTGCCTACCACCGACGCCGCGATCTCGCGCCGGTTCGCGTTCATGTTCACCGCGATGTGCCTGTTCCCGTCGCTGTTCCTGATGTTGCGTCGCAAGCGAGTTCCGGGCGTGGCCCGGGGACCGGCCTGGCGGCTGATGGGCATCATCTTCGCCACCATTTTCTTCCTGATGTTCACCCCAACCAAGTGGATCCACCATTTCGGATTGTTCGCCGCCGTGGGTGCCGCGATGGCGGCGCTGGCCACCGTGCTGATGTCACCGCTGGTGTTGCGCTCGGCACGAAACCGGATGGCGTTCCTCGCGCTGGTGTTCTTCGTCCTGGCATTCTGCTTCGCCTCTACGGGCGGCTGGTGGTATGTCTCCAATTTCGGTGTGCCATACAACAATTCGGTGCCGCGCATCGGCGGAATGACAGTCAGCACCATATTCCTGGCGCTGTTCGCCGCCGCCGCGCTGTGGGCGTTCTGGCTGCACGTCTCCGCCCGGACCCAGTCCCGGCTGGTCGACAGGCTGACCGCGGCACCGATACCGGTCGCCGCCGGCTTCCTGGTGATGCTGTTCATAGCCTCGATGGCGATAGGAGCGGTGCGGCAGTACCCGACCTACTCCAACGCGTGGGCCAACCTGCGAGCCTTCGCCGGAGGCTGCGGTATGGCCGACGACGTACTCGTCGAGCCCGACTCCAACGCCGGTTTCCTGCAGCCCGCCGCGGACGGCCCCGGTCAGCCGGCGTGGGGTCCGCTCGGGCCGTTGGGCGGTACCGGACCGGTGGGGTTCTCTCCCAACGGTGTTCCGGATCGGATCATCGCCGAGGCCATCCGGATCAACAACCCGCAGCCGGGAACAGACGCCGACTGGTACCAGACCAAGAAGCTGGACCGCGCCGGCGTCAATGGCTCGACCGTGCCGCTGCCCTACGGCCTCGATCCTGCACGCGTGCCGGTGGCGGGGACGTATTCAATTGACCAACAACAGGAAAGCCGACTGACCTCGGCGTGGTACCGGCTGCCTCCGGCCGACGACGCGCATCCGCTGGTGGTGATCACCGCAGCCGGAACCATAGCGGGTGACAGCGTGGCCGAAGGCTTGACCGACGGCCAGACGGTGCAGCTCGAGTACGGCCTGCCCGGGGCGGCCGGCGCACCGCAGCCCGCCGGCCGGGTCAGCCCGTTCGACATCGGCCCGACACCTTCATGGCGCAATCTGCGCTACCCGCGCGCCCTAATTCCCGACGACGCCATTGCCGTTCGCGTGATCGCCGAAGACCTGTCGCTGAGCCAGGGCGACTGGATCGCGGTCACGCCGCCGCGCGTGCCGGAGTTACGGTCGGTGCAGGAGTACATCGGTTCCGAGCAACCGGTCTTGATGGACTGGGCTGTCGGCCTTGCGTTCCCCTGTCAGCAGCCGATGCTGCACGCCAACGGCGTCACCGAGATACCCAAATTCCGGATCTCGCCGGACTACTACGCCAAGCTGCAAAGCACCGATACCTGGCAGGACGGCATCAACGGCGGGCTGCTCGGGATCACCGACCTGCTGCTACGGGCCTCGGTGATGTCGACGTACCTTTCGCACGACTGGGGTCAGGACTGGGGTTCGCTGCGCCGCTTCGACACCATCGAGGCTGCGGTCCCAGCCGACATCGACCTGGGGTCCGCCACCCGCTCGGGGCTGTGGTCGCCCGGCCCCATCCGGATCGGGCCGTAGCAAACTATTGGCTTCGGCCGGTTATTGGGTGCACCATGGGTACTCAGAGAATCGGCTGGCGGTTGGGGCGTGATGCGATGACGGTGACTGCGGCACCCGACTGGGACATCGACAGTGATGCGGAATTGGCCGGCGCGGCCGCCAATGGTGACCGGGTGGCCTTGGCGGGGATCTACGACCGCTACGCAAACCGGTTGCACGACTTCTGCCTATCCATGGTGCGGGATCCCGATACCGCCGCCGATTGCGTGCAGGACACCTTCTACACGGCCGCGACCCGCCTTTCGACGTTGCGGGACCCGAGCAAACTGCGGCCGTGGCTGTATGCGATCGCCCGGAATGAGGCGTTGCGCCACCTCCGGGCGCGCCGCCGGGAACAGCCTTGCGCTGAGCTGCCCGACACGGCCTCACACGAGCCGGAGCCAGACATCCTGGCGACCCGTGCCGAATTGTCCGCTCTGGTAGACCAAGCCGCAGGCGGTCTTTCCGATCGCGATCGCATGGTGCTGGAACTCACCTACCGCCACGGTCTGGACGGTCCCGAACTTGCAGAGGTCTTGGGGGTGAGCGCGCAAAGTGCCCGCACCCTGGCGCACCGGCTGCGGGAGACGGTCGAGCGTTCTCTCGGCGCGCTGCTGGTGGCGCGCCAAGCCCGAAGCGTGCGGGGCTGTCCTGAACTGGACACGTTGCTGGCGGATTGGGATGGGCAGTTCACGATCTTGATGCGCAAGCGGATCGCGCGCCACATCGACTCGTGCTCGGAGTGCGAGGAACGGCGTCGGGGGTTGGTCAATCCGGTCGCGATGCTCGGCGGTGCACCGCTGTTCATACCAGCGCCCGAATGGCTCCGGGAGAGCACCCTCAGCGACGTTCAGCTGACGTGTGCCGCCACCGCGATCGCCGAGCCCACATCGCCGGTTCAGGCAACCACGGGCGCCGACGTTCCGGACGGCGGCGCCGGGGCCCGGCCCGGCCGAGGCTCACCGCGACCCGTACTCGTGGTGGTCGCCGCGGCGGTTAGTGCCGTGGGCTTGGCCCTCGTATGGCCCAGCGCGGAGCCCGCACCGCTGAGCCCGGCAGGGGTGACCGACCCGGCCGGCCCCAGCAGACCCGCTCCGGCCGCCCAGCTGCCCGGCAGCACGCTGCCGACGCCGCCAGGGGCGGGCGCGGATATCCCCACCGGCTCACCACCGGCATCGCTGCAGCCGCCGAACGTCGCCCCTGTCGTTCCCGTCGTTCCGGCCGGCGCGGATGCGATCCCCCAGAACAACCTTGTTCCCGCACCGCCGCCGATCCCGGGACCCCCGATCGATGAAGGCGACGCTACGTCGCCGGCGGAAGTAGCACCACCGGATGTGGTCCCCGCCGAGAGCACCGATCCTTGGGCACCTCCTCGCTCGGATTCGTCGGGATCGTCCGAGTCGATCGAGGATTCGTCGGGTTCGTCTGGGCGGCCATCGGAGTCATCCGGCGACTCGGCCGGTTCACCTGGATCCCCTGACTCGGCTGACTCGACTGACTCGTCCGACTCGGCCGGATCGCCTGGGTCTTCCGGCGGGGCGTCGGAATCGACAACCGCACCGGATCCACCGACGAAGCCGTCGGAATCGACATACTCAACGGACCCGCCGAAGGGGCCCGCACGATCGACCGGCACCACAGGACAGCCCGGTTCCTTGGTCCGCGGCTGAAACGGAGAATGGGCTGAAACGGAGGATGGGAAGGTGGGCAGTTGGTCGGGCAGACCCCACTAGCAGCCCTACCACACCACCCACCGTCCCACCCCAGGCCCGGGCCCAACCCCCGAAGACGGCCCGGACCCACCCCCCGGGAGACTCGGCCGAACACTGTTTTGCCGAGACCAGCCCCCGATCACATGGATGAGCAATAGTCACACTGCGCTGGTACAAGCTAAGAGGGGCGACCCCGGCAAACCGTGTCACTTTTTCGGCGTCACTTTTTTGAAGATCTTTCTCGGCGCCTCAACGAGGGCGACGGCGCAGCGTCGGCGGGACCGTCGCGACTGCGGGCACACCCGACTTTGCTCAGCTCGGCCGCACGTATACCACTCTGCTACCGAACACGATGTCCTGCAGTGATCTTCGATCTCGGTCCAGTGCCACCCAGACCAGCCCGAGCGGGACGATCACGCATGCGGCACCGCGCAGCAACGCGACCGCGGGCTTGAGTCGCGCCGAGCGCCGACCCAGGACCTGCAGACCCATCACCGCGGCTCCGGCCGTGCACCCCGAGACCGACCAGCAGGTGGCGAGGTAGAACACCGCTACGACGAATCCGACGAACCCGGTGAAGACCAGGTCAAGTGCGGGAAATCGGAACGACCCGGGGTTGAGCGCCAGAACGCCGAGCACCAGCCCGACGTAGAGCAACGCCAGCAGGACACCGACTACGACGAGGTCGATTACCGCGGCTATTCCGCGGCTCACCACGCCCGCGGTTCGCAACCCCGGGTCATCGTGGAGCGGCATCGGAGACCTGCCTGCGGCCGAGCAACCGATCCACGAACCCGGCGACCGCGTCGTCGGCTCGTTCACCCTGGGTGCGCACGTCGGTCATCACCTCGGCGGTCACCGAATTTGTGGAGTCCCGGATGATGGCCGGTAGATCCACTCCGTTGATCACCTCGTTGGCCAGACCCACCAGATCGATCCGGGCGATCACGGCATCAATCGCTTCGGTGTGCAACCGGTCGCGCACGATCGCGGTGAGATCGAGCTCATCGACCACGGCGGCCACGATCACCGACAGCAGAGCTTGCGCCTCGCGCCTTCCGCGGCTGAACCACCCGCCCACCACCGGCAGCGACTCACACGCCCGGTAGGTGTCGAGCAGAGCGGAGGAAGGCGGCCGGGGCGGCTCGGGCACCGGTAGATTCTCGAGGGTCAACCGGGCATTCCTCAGTGCGGCGGTCCGAGATAGGGAAACTCGCGCCGCAGGTCCGGGTTCAGCGGTGCCGGGGGGTTTGGCGTCTTAGTGAGGAACGCGCGGCGATAGCCGACGACGTCGTCAGTCAGGGCACGGCCGTTCGGGTACTTCGCCGGCCGCGACGGATCGTAGGTCAGCACGTCGGGAAGGGTGGCGTCGGCTTCGATCGCCGCGATCGCCTCCGCGCGGGTGTATCCGCCGGTGCGGGCCATCACCTCGATAAGGGACCCGATCCAGCGATCCCGATCGCGGTTGGGCTCGCCGGCGCGATACTCGGCTCTGGTGTCCTCGGTGGTGATGACGGCGGTGAGCAGCGGATGACCGACGCGATCCGCGTGAATCCACTCACCGTCGGTCAGCACACTGCAGCGCCCCCAGATCCGGACGGTTGGACTGGCACTCAGATAACCGTTGGGCAGTTCGACCGCGATCGCGAGGACGTTGCTTCCCGACGGGTCGCTGCGGGCACCGGCGGCGAAAGTGAACTCACCCGACCGGACAACGGTCGGCACCTCACCGAACGACACCGCGACGCCGCCGAAGATCTGCGACCCGACGGCAGCCACCGTCGCAGCCTGGGCGCCGACGGCCAGGTAGACGTCGGCCGTCTGCGTCTCGTCGACCGCGGGTGCGAAGACGAAACTGAATGCGATGTCGTTGCGCAGATCACCACTGTGGTCGATGGCGAGTCGGTACACCGCATCCGGATGCAGCGGACCGGCCTGCGGACCTGCGGTCAGGATCAGCACGGATCGGGCGGGATCGGCGGGCGACTGAAAAGCATAGAGATCGCACAGTTCCAGCCGCGGATCCCCGAACGGGGCGTCGGGCCTAGGGCCCGGAAAGTGTGTTGACGACACGGCTAGATGGGCGTCAGGCCGTGTTTACGCTGCACCCGGCTGATCTGTTTGTCCCGCAAGAGATGCATGGACTTGCGCAGCAGCAGCCGGGTCTGGTGCGGCTCGATGACACCGTCGATGAAGCCGCGCTCGGCAGCGATCCACGGCACCGCCATCGTGGCGTTGTATCCCTCGATGAAGTCCGCCCTGATCTTCTGCACCTCCGGCGCCGTCGGGTCCGGAAAGCGCTTGACCAACAGTTGGGCCGCTCCCTCGGCCCCGATCACCGCAATCCGCGCGGTCGGCCAGGCGAAGTTGAGGTCGGCGGTCAGCTGCTTGGACCCCATCACCGCATAGGCTCCGCCGTAGGATTTGCGCACCGTGATCGTCACTTTGGGGACGTCGGCCTCCACTACCGCGTTGAGGAACCGGCCGCCGCGCTTGATGATTCCGCCCTTCTCCTGTTCGACCCCTGGCAGGAATCCAGGGGTGTCCACCACGAACACCAGCGGCGTGTTGAACGAGTCGCAGAATCGGACGAATCGCGCGGCCTTGTCGGACGCCTCGTTGTCGATCGCGCCGGACATGTACATGGGCTGATTTGCGATCACCCCAACCGGGCGCCCGTCGACGCGGGCGAAGGCGGTGATGATCGCCGGGCCCGACTGCTCGCCGACGCTGAACACGTCACCATCGTCGAAGATTCGCAGCAGGATTTCGTACATGTCGTAGGCGGTGTTGTCGGCGTCCGGCACGATCGAGTCCAATTCCAGGTCGTGCGGAGTGATTTCGGGCTCCAACCCGGGGTTGACGATCGGTGCGTCATCGAAGGTGTTGGCCGGCAGGAAGCTCAGATAGTTCCGGACATACTCGAACGCGGCCGCTTCGGACTCGACCACCTGATGGATGTTGCCGTACCGGGCTTGGGCTTCGGCACCACCCAGTTCGTCGAGGGTGACCTCCTCACCGGTGACGTCCTTGATGACGTCCGGCCCGGTGACGAACATGTAGCCCTGATCCCGCACTGCCACAACCAGATCCGTCTGGATCGGCGAGTACACCGCGCCACCGGCACATTTCCCGAAGATCAGCGAGATTTCTGGAACCAGTCCGCGCAGCAGCTCATGACGCCGGCCCAGTTCGGCGTACCAGGCCAGCGATGTCGCAGTGTCTTGGATGCGGGCGCCGGCCGAGTCGTTGATCCCGATGATGGGGCAACCGACCATGGCCACCCATTCCATCAGGCGAGCTACCTTGCGGCCGAACATCTCTCCGACCGATCCCTGGAACACCGTCTGGTCGTGGCTGAACACCCCGACCGGGCGGCCGTTGATGGTGCCGTGGCCGGTGACGACGCCGTCACCGAAGAGCGCGTTGGGATCGCCGGGGGTTTTCGCCAGGGCCCCGATCTCCAGGAAGCTGCCCGGGTCCAGCAGCGAATGAATCCGTGCCCGCGCGCTCGGAATGCCCTTTTTCTCCCGCTTGGCGACCGCCTTCTCGCCACCGGGCTCCTTGGCGAGCTCAAGCTTTTCGCGGAGCTCGGCAAGCTTTCCGGCAGTCGTGACCGGCGCGCGGGGGACGGGTTCTGCTGTCACTTGGCTGTACTCTCCTGGCCTTCCCGGGCTTCCTTCTTGCTGCCCTGGATCTGATTGATCGCCTCGCTCATGTGGGCGCCGACCTTCGCAATGTACGGCTCGTCGATCGCCTGGATGTGCTCACCCCCGATGGGCACCACCTCGAGGTCGGCGACGAATTCACCCCAGCCGCCATCCGGTTGACGGGTCGCGTAGCGCGGTTCGAACATGATCGCGTCGTCGTGGTACCGGTCGGCCATGTAGAGGGTGACGTGCCCGTCATACCGCTCGATCACGGCGGTGTCCAGCGCCCGGTTGTCCAGGTAGGAGGTGCGCTGGTGCTCGATGATCCCGCCGGGGATCTCCACCCCGCTGGCCTTCACGGCGTCCAGGACGAAGCGCACCTGGCCTTCGTCGTCGAGCTCCTCGAGTTGCTCGTACGGGATGGCGGGAATCTCGACGTTGAAGGTGCGCTGCGCGAACATCGCGTAGCGATCCCACCGGGCCCGGATCTCCTCCCTGGTCTGCGGAACCTCTTCGCCAGCCCGAACGGTGTCGATCAGACCGACGAAGCGGACGTCGGCCCCGTTCCGCGCCAGCCCCACGGCGCACGCGTAGGCCAGCGCCCCGCCCAGTGACCACCCGGCCAGGATGTAGGGGCCCTTGCCCTGGATCTCCATCAGCTTGGGTACGTACTGAGCCGCCCGTTCGGCGATCGAGCCTTCGACCCGCTCGATGCCGTACACTGGGGTGTCTGCCGGGAGCCGCTTCATCAGCGGTTCGTAGACGACGGTCGAGCCGCCGGCCGGGTGGAAGACGAACACCGGGACGCGATCGGAACCTTCGGGTCGAGCGCGCAACGCACGGACGAACCCGTCCAGCTCGCCGGCGTCCATGAGGTCGCGCACGATGCTGGAGAGATCCTGGATCGTGCGCGACGCACTGACCTGCTCGGCCGTCACCGTGCCCTCGGCGCGCTCGGAAAGCCGCTGCGCGAGCTTCTCCGCCGTTCCGGCGTCCAGCGACGGCAGCTCGTTGAACACGCCACCCGGGGACTTGCCCGTGACGATCGCCCAGGTGGCGAAGGTGACCCGCTCCGCGGCGTCGCGCGGCGGAACATCGGCCCCGAGCGCCTCCGTGACGGCCTCCTGGGTGAGCGGACCCACCGGCCTACCCGGTCCGGCGGGGTCGGTCGGGGGAGCGGGGACGTCCGCGACATCGGTGGTGGCCGGCGGGATGTCCGGCTGCTCCTTGGTGGCGATCGGATGACCGGCCTCGGCGAGCTTGGCCTCCAACTCGGCAACGGTGGTAGCACCGCCCATAAGCTCGGCCTGGGCCGCGGCGATCTCCTCGGCCGTCTTGCCCTTCTGTTGTTCGGCCAACTCGTCGACTTCACCCCGGTGCTCGACCGCGTAGGCGATCAGCTTCTCTACGGCGTACAGGTTCGCGTCCCGCACCGCGGTGAGCTGGATGGGCGGCAGGTCGAAGTCGTACTCGACGCGGTTCTTGATCCGCACCGCCATCAGCGAGTCCAGACCCAGCTCGATCAGCGGCACCTCCCACGGCAGGTCCTCGGGCTCATAGCCCATCGCCGCTCCGACAATGGTGCCCAGGCGGTCGCCGATGGACTCGCCGGAGTCCGGCGACCACTTCGCGAAGTCGGCCCCCAGATTGGCGCCGGCGGTGAGGTTGTCGGCCTCGAAGGCCGGCGCCTCGTCGGCCTCCTCCTCAGCGGCAGCGGCGGCCCCGAGGTCCTCGGACCTGTCGGCGACGGTGCCCGCGCCGACCGCAATGGGCAGCGTGACCTGTGCATCACCGCGAGCCACGATCGCGTCATAGACCAGGGTGAACGATTCGTCGATTCGAGCATGGACCTGCACGGCGGCCCCGCCCGGATGCCGGGTCAACGTGGTCACCAGCCGTGAACCCGCACCGGGAACCGCGCGCTGCTCCGAGGCGACCAGCTGTGCGTCCGGCAGAACCATGGCTGCAGCGGCTTTCACCAGCGTGGCCAGATCCGTACTCTGTCCACCTCGCGGCGCGTACTCGAAGACATGCTTTCCGTCCGGGGTGGCGACATGATTGCCGGGGATTACCGCCGAACTGTCGCCGGTGAAGTGTGCGTCCAGCCAGTGCGGCTTGCGGCGGAACCGGGTCGGTGGAATGTCGGCGAAGTCTAGGGCGCCGGCCAAACCTTTCGAGCGCCGCGGGAACAAGGTGCGAAAGTCCAGTTCGTGGCCGTGGACGAACAGCTGCGCCATCGCGGTCGTCATCGAGTCGACCTCGTCCTGCTTGCGCGCCAGCGTCGCGACCAGCTGGGCGTCGTGCAGTCCGGCGGCCGCGGTGGTGAGCCCTACCTGCATGAGCGCGACCGGGTTGGGCGCCAACTCCAGGAACGTGGTGTGACCGTTGTCGACGGCGTTGCGGATCCCGTGGGTGAAATACACGGAGTGCCGCAACCCCTTCTTCCAGTACTCCACATCGTGGATGGGGTCGGCCCCGGCCCGAATGAGCCTGCCCTCGTGCACCGTGGAGTAGTAGGGAACCTGAACCGGCAGTGGTTCGATGCCCTGCAGTTCGGCGGCCAGTTCACCTAGCAGCGGATCCATCTGGGACGTGTGGCTGGCGCCCTTGGTCTGAAACTTGCGGGCGAACTTCCCCTCCGACTCGGCCCGCGCGATGATCGCGTCCACCTGGTCCGGTGGCCCTCCGATGACCGTCTGACTGGGGGCGGCATACACGCACACCTCGAGGCCATCGAAAGCCTCGCCATCCTGGAACACCGACGCGATCTCTTCGGCGGAGTACTCCACCAGAGCCATCAGCCTGATGTACTCGCCGAAAAGCATCGCCTCACCCTCGCCCATCAGGTGCGAGCGCGAACAGATCGTGCGGGTCGCATCGGCCAGCGACAGACCGCCGGAGAAGTAGGCGGCGGCCGCCTCCCCCAGCGACTGACCCACCACCGCAGCGGGTTTGGCGCCGTGCGCCTTGAGTAGTTCACCGAGTGCTACCTGAATCGCGAAGATGGTGACCTGCGTGGTCTCGATACCGTAGTCCTGCGAGTCGTCCAGGATCAGTTCGACGACGGAGTAGCCGAGCTCATCCTGAACGAGTGCGTCCACCCGGTTGATCCACTCCGCGAACGTGTCATCGCGTAAGTACAGGCTCTTGGCCATCTTACGGTGCTGGGCGCCGAAGCCGGCCAGCACCCAGACCGGGCCGTTGGAAACCGGGCCGTCGGCACTGAGCACGCTCGGGCTCGGCTTACCGTCGGCTAGGGCGCGAAGTCCTTTGATCGCCTCGTCGTGATCCCGGGCCAGCACCACGGCACGGGAGCGGCCGTGGTTGCGGCGGGAAAGTGAGCGTCCGATCGACTCCAGCGACGACGCCCCGCCATCCGGGCTGTCCATCCAGTCGGCCAGTTCGGCTGCGGCAGCCCGCTTGCGGGAGGTCAAGAATCCTGAAACCGCCAGCGGCACAAGCTTTGCAGCGGCGTTCTCGGCCTGCTCGGCAGCGAGCTCCTCGCGGGCCACGGCCAACAGTCGCAGCGCCTCCTCGGTCAGCCCGGGAAGCTGGGGCTCCTCGTCGTCCGCGACGCCAGGGCCGTCGAGCGCACTGTCCCCGTGCGAATCTCCTCCGGTGTCGACGAACTCGCCGTACTCGTCCATTCGGACTCCGCCGATATAGACGGCTTCGGAATCGGCGGTGGCCGGGGTCACCACCGCGACTTCCGGTGCAGGGTCGGGCTCGACCAGGTCGCTGGGTAGTACCTCACGCAGCACCATGTGCGCGTTGGCGCCGCCGAACCCGAAACCCGAAACGCCGGCGATGGCTTTGCCACTGTAGCGGGGCCATTCGGTCACGGTGTCGGCGACCTGGAGGTGCTCCTTCTCGAAGTCGATGTAGGGATTGGGTCCGGTGTAGTTGATCGACGGCGGGATCTTGTCGTTGCGCAGGGCCAGGGCGATCTTCGCCAAACTCGCCGCACCGGCAGCCGATTCCAGATGGCCCACATTGGATTTCACCGCGCCCAACAGCGCCGGCTTGTGGTCGTCGCGGCCCCGGCCGATGACCCGGCCCAGCGCGTCGGCCTCGATGGGGTCGCCGAGGATGGTGCCGGTGCCGTGCGCCTCGACGTAGTCGACGGTCCGGGGGTCGATTCCGGCGTCTTTGTAGGCCTTGCGCAGCACCGCCTCCTGGGCGTCCGGATTGGGCGCAAGCATGCCGTTGGACCGGCCGTCATGGTTGACCGCACTCCCGGCAATTACGGCGAGAATCTCGTCGCCGTCCCGGCGGGCGTCGGCCAATCGTTTGAGGACCAGCATGCCACCGCCCTCGGACCGGGCGTAGCCGTCGGCATCCTGCGAGAAGGACTTGATCCGGCCGTCGGGCGCCAGTACCCCGCCCACCTCGTCGAAGCCGACCGTGACCAGCGGGGTGATCAGCGCGTTGACACCGCCGGCGACCACCACGTCGGCGTCGCCCGCGCGCAGCGCTTTGACACCCTCGTGCACGGCGACCAGCGACGACGAGCAGGCCGTGTCGATGGCCATCGAAGGGCCGCGGAAGTCGTAGAAGTAGGACACCCGGTTGGCGATGATCGAACTCGCCGTTCCGGTAATCGCGTACGGGTGGGCGATCGAGGGGTCCGACATCGCCAGGAAGCTGTAGTCGTTGAGCGAGCTGCCAACGTAGACGCCGACATCGGCTCCGCGCAGGCTGGATGCGGGAATCCGGGCGTGCTCCAACGCTTCCCAGGTCAGTTCCAAGGCCATCCGCTGCTGCGGATCGATGTTGTCGGCCTCCATCTTCGACAGTGCGAAGAACTCGGCGTCGAAACCCTTGATGTCGGACAGGTAGCCGCCCCGGGTGTGCGCCTTGGCGACTCGTTCGGCGATTCGCGGCTCGTCCAGAAATTCGGACCAGCGGCCCTCCGGCAGATCGGTAATCGCGTCGCGACCCTCGAGCAGAGCAGCCCACATTTCCTCGGGTGTGTTCATGTCTCCCGGGAAACGGGTGGCCAGGCCCACGATCGCGATGTTGAGCCGGTCCTCCTCGACCGCGTCGGTGTGTCTCGACCAGTCCTCGGCATCCAGTGCCGACGTGTCGACCTCCGGCTCGCCCTCGATGATCACTGTGGCCAGGGCCTCGATCGTCGGGTGCCGGAAGGCGACGGTCGCGGTCAGCGTCACCCCGGTGAGGTCTTCGATATCGCTGGCCATCGCCACGGCGTCGCGGGAGGACAAACCCAGCTCGACCATCGGTGTCGACTCGCTGATCGAATCAGGCGATTGCCCGGTGGCGTTGCCGATCCAGTTCCGCAACCATTCGCGCATGTCGGCAACGGTCATCTCGGTACCATCGCCGGCAGCAGCGACATCCGAATCGAACTCTGCGTCAGCCATATTCACATCACCTCACGATCGGCACGCGGCCGGTTGGCGGGAGAGTCAGTCGGACTCATCCGGAAAAGCATTGGCCACGGTGCCATTTCGCAGACTGCCGTCCAGGTAGGCCGACCGGCAGGCGCGCCGACCGATCTTGCCGCTCGACGTCCTCGGGATGGCGCCGGCCGGGGTCAGCAACACATCGCGCACCGTCACGCCGTGCCGTACCGCGATCGCGGCGCGAATATCGTCGGCGATCGGACCCATGTCGAGTTTGTGCGCCCCGGGCGCCCGCTCACCGACGATGACCAGCTGCTCCGAGGTGTCCTCGGGATCACGCTTCAGGCCCGCGTGCGCATTCTCGAAGACCTCGTCCGGAAGCTGGTTGGCCGGTACCGAGAATGCCGCCACGAATCCCGTGCGCAGTGCCTTGGTCGACTCCTGCGCGGAATACTCCAGATCCTGCGGATAGTGGTTGCGGCCGTCGATGATCACCAGATCCTTTACTCGGCCGGTGATGTATAGCTCGCCCTCGTGGTAAGCACCGTAGTCGCCGGTTCGCACCCAGGTCGCGTCGTCGGCGGCACGTTCGGCGTGCGACGGACTGGTGCGCGACTTGAGGATGTTCTGAAAGGTGGCGGCGGTCTCTTCGGGTTTGTTCCAGTAACCGGTGCCCATGTTCTGGCCGCTGATCCAGATTTCACCGATTTGTCCGTCGGGCAACTCGCTGGCCGACTCGGCGTCGACGATGACCGCCCATTCGGCGACCCCGACCAGTCCGGCCGAGGCCTGCGCTACCGCATTGGGTGAGTCGGCGGGTACCTCAACGAAGCGGTGGTTGTTGAGCTGCTCCCGATCGACGGTGATGATCTTCGGTGACGCGCTGAAGTGTGTCGAAGACACGAATAGCGTGGCCTCGGCCAGCCCATAGGACGGCTTGATCGCCTGCGGACGGAAACCGTACGGGCCGAACGCCTCATTGAAGTTGCGCACCGTGGCCGCCGAGATCGGCTCACTTCCGTTGAGTAGAGCTTTGACGTTCGACAGGTCCAGCGGCGATTCGCCCTCCTTGGGAAGACCACGTGCCGCCGCGTGATCGAAGGCGAAATTCGGCGCAACCGAGATGACGCCGCCGGTGTCATCGGGTTTACGAGCCATCTCGCGAATCCACCGGCCGGGCCGCCGGACAAATGCGGCCGGCGTCATGAACGAGATGTAGTGACCGATCACCGTCGGAAGCAGAACGGTGACAAGACCCATGTCATGGAAGAACGGCAGCCACGACACCCCGCGGTCGCCCTCCTCACCCTGCAGGGCTTCGATGATCTGCACCACGTTGGTCGCCAGGTTCAGGTGGGTGATCTGCACGCCGGTCGGGATGCGGGTGGAACCGGAGGTGTATTGAAGGTAAGCGATGGTGTCGGGTTCGACGTCGACGGGCTCCCAGGTGGTACCGACCTCATCGGGCACCGCGTCGACAGCGATCACCCGCGGTCGGTCCTTGGCCGGGCGGCTACGGAAGAACTTGCGTACACCTTCGGCTGCTTCGGTGGTGGTGAGGATGGTGGACGGGGTGCAGTCGTCGAGCACCGCATGCAGACGGCCGACGTGACCGGGCTCGGACGGGTCGAACAGCGGCACCGCGATCCGGCCTGAGTACAACGTGCCGAAGAAAGCGACAAGGTACTCAAGGTTTTGCGGACACAGGATGGCCACCCGGTCGCCCGGCTGGGTGACCTGCTGCAGCCGTGCCCCGACCGCTCGGTTGCGCGCGCCGAAAGCCGACCAGCTCAGGTCCCGTTCGACGCCGTCGCGCTCGGTGGAGAAGTCCACGAAGCGGTAAGCGACCTTGTCACCACGAACCTTCGCCCATCGTTCGACATGCTTGACCAGGCTCCCGTTGTCGGGGAACTTGATCAATCCGTCCTTGATGAACGGGTTATGGAAGGCCATTTCACACACTCCAATCGGACGGGATCGGAATCCCGAACCCGGGAGATCGTACCGAGCCTTTTGCCTCCCGAGGGCTTCCCGATGCTCCCGGTTGGCTCCCGGCCGCGCACGCCACCGGACAATGCATTATTACTCTTACTCTTAGATTTCCCTTAATGTTAGGCGACACCCTCGGCCAGGCCAAATCAAACCGGTTACGTATCAGCCATGTTTTGGCTGCGGGGCGTTATCGATCAGGCCCCTTGCCCAGTCCAGTGTCCACTGGGTGGCCGGCATGCCGTCGAGACTCCAGAAATCCGGTGTCGCGTACATGGCGTGTACCGGCTGACCCGCACCACCGCTGAGGACCTCCAGAGTTTGAGGCAGCTGGGCGATGTTGAAGGCCGACTCGGGCGCGGCGCAGATCAGGTCGCCACGGGCGCAGATCTCGTAGGTGCGGTCGTTGAGCATCCCGAATCCCCCGGGTCGCGGACCCGACATCGTCAGCCCGAGCGCCGAAAGAGCGGGCACCTCGTGCAATGTGATCTCGGCCCCCTGCCCATCGGGGTTCGGGCCGACCTCCTGACCGACGCCCTCCTGCCGGCGCCCGTCTGCGATCAGCATCACGCCCAGTACCAGATCCTGGTCGACCGGTCCGCGGCCGTTACCGACGTCGCTGGCGATATCTCCGGCGATCACCGCCCCCTGGGAGAAGCCGATCAGCACATAGCTGGTCAACGGGCAGCGATTGTTCATATCCGTCATGGCCTGTACCGCGGCACGGGTGCCCTCGGCGCGGCTGTCGTTGTAGGACATCTGCCGATCCGACGACAGCGGATTGTGGAACTGTGCCGTGTAGGGGACGGTGAACACCTCGAGGCGGTCCGGGCCGAACTGCTGCCGAATCGGGTTGGTTACATTGAGCAGCAGCGCTGCCGGAAACTGCACAGGGTTGAACGGGTCCAGCCGCACCGAGGACTCCCAGGTACCGGGAATCGAGATCAGCTGAACGTCCGGGCAGCTGGCGTCCTGGAACTCCGGGCGCGGCTTGGTGATCACCGGTCCGGTGGTCGGCGGGACTGCGGTCGGTGGAATCGCGGTCGGCGGGGAGTCGGGACGGCGCAGCACGACCACCACGATCACCACGACCAGGACCACGACAAGGCCCACAGCCGCGGCTGCGAACAGCGCGAGAAGTCGGTGGCGTTTCCGCCGGTTGGTATTAGCCATCGGTCTGCTCAGGCTCCTGTTAGCAGAGTCGCTCGGTCGCGATCCGAATATAGGCGGCGGTGGCGGAGCCGAGCTGACCCGCCGACGGCGCCGTCGCCTTGAAACCATCGTGGTTGGCGGGATCGGCGAGGTCCTTGCGCACCAGAGGCGCCACGAAGTCGCGGACGGCCTCGTCGGTCTGCCCGGCCGCATGTGCGTGACACACATACGACCCGATGCTCAGCGCGGTCAACTCGCTGGACGCGGTGACGCCGGCGGCATCCAATGCGTCGAGGTAGGCGCGCTGCCGAGGGGAAACCACCAGGACGTTGGATTGGGCGCCCGATGCCGCGGGACCGGGTCTGCCGGCGCCGGATTGATCGTGCGCCGGAACGGTCTCGGCTCGCGGTCCCGAGCCGACCACCGACTCATCGCTCGGCGAACACCCCGTCAGCCAAGCGGCTGCGGACATGACCAGCAACGACATTCCCGTCACACCCGTCATCGCCGACCTTGACCGCTGTTGCACGCCTCTACGGTACCGGCAACGACTGCGGACCCTCCGCAGGCAGGCCTACCCGATGGTCGCGACCAGGTCGCCGGACATGGCGGCCAGCTGACTGCTCCAGGTACCCCAGTCGTGATTCCCGGAGTTCGGGAAGCCGAAGTGGCCGTTCACCCCGCCGATTTCGACGTAGTGCTGGTAGAAGGAGCGGTTGCTGCCTTGTGCTTGATCGCAGTAGCCGATCATCGCGGCAGGGTCGGTGCAGCTGGTCGTGGAGGGACTGAACACCCATAGCCGGGTGCTGTTGTCCACCAGCAACTGCGAATGGACGTACGGATCGTGCCACTTCCAGCGGCCCAGCTGCGCCGCTCCCCACATCGCCTGCGTGTTGACCCCACCGAACCTGGCCATTCCCGCGGTGATGGCGCCGTTGAGTGTGGTGGATGAGGGATAGAGGAACCCAGACATCGATCCGGCATATCGGTAGCGACCAGGGTGGAAGGTCGCCATCGTCAGCGCGCCGGTACCGCCCTGGGCAGCCCCGACTATGGCGTGCCCACCGGGAGCCAGCCCCTTGTTGGCCGACAGCCAGTTGGGCAGCTCATCGGCGAGGAAAGTCTCCCACTGCTTGCTGCCGTCCATTTCCCAGTTCGTATACATGCTCCACGCACCGCCGGCAGGGGCGGCGACGGAGATTCCCTTGCCGGCGAGCGTGCTCATGGCGTTGCCCGCGGTCACCCAGTTGCTGACGTCGGGCGCGGCGTTGAACGCATCGAGCAAAACCACCGCATGGGGTCCACCACCCTGGAACGCGACCGGGATGTCGCGGCCCATGGCCGGCGACGGCACCATCAGGAACTCCACGCCCTGAGCGTTGGCGACCGGCGTACCGGGCATCCAGCTCGGCGAGCCTGCCGACCAGAGCGCCAGCGCCAGCACCACGGCCGCGATCATTCGAGTCAACGCACGCATCGGCCCCACCCCATATCTCTTGCTGTCGCGCCTACCGCAAGGTAGTGAACCACATCACCGCGACGGGCCGGGGGCTAAAGCGTGAGCCGCCCCTTGGTTATGCCATACAACGGCCTAACCTGCGGGGGCCTAACCTGCGGGGGCCTAACCTCCGTCGGCGGGAGCTTCGACCGGAGCCGGCGGAGCCGACGGCTGCGGTACCGCACCGAGTACCCGCTGGATGTCGGGCTTCATCTGCTGAAGCTGCTGACCCCAGTAGCCCCAGCTATGAGTGCCGCTGGAGGGGAAGTTGAACACGCCGTTACGCCCACCGGCAGCGAGATACTCCTCCTGGAAGGTCTTGTTGGTGCGCAGCGTGAAACCCTCGAGAAACTTCGCATTGAACAGGTTTCCGGAGCTGGCGCCGGCGTCCAGTTCGGAGGGTTTGCCGTTGCCGCAGAACACCCAGATCCGGGTGTTGTTGGCGACCAGCTTGGCGATGTTGACCATCGGGTCGTTGCGCTTCCAGGCCGGGTCACTGGAGGGACCCCACATGTCCTCGGCGTCGTAGCCGCCCGCGTCGCCCATCGACATGCCGACCAGCATCGGCCACCAGCCCTCGGACAGATTGAGGAAGCCCGACAGCGAACCGGCGTACTGGAACTGGTTGGGGTGGTAGATGGCGAGCGTCATCGCGGCCGATCCCGCCATCGACAGGCCGACTGCGGCGTTGCGGTTCGGATCGACACCCTTGTTGGCGGCCAGGTACGCGGGAAGCTCGCGGGTGAGGAACGTCTCCCACTTGTAGGTGCTGCAGCCCGCCTTGCCGCAGGCCGGCTTGTACCAATCGCTGTAGAAGCTGGACTGACCGCCGACCGGCATCACCACGGCCAGACCCGAGTCCAGGTACCACTCGAACGCCGCGGTGTTGATGTCCCAACCGCTGTAGTCGTCCTGAGCACGCAATCCATCCAGCAGGTAGACGCCGGGCGCGTTGGCACCGCCGCTCTGGAACTGGACCTTGATGTCCCTGCCCATCCCGGCAGAGGGAACCATCAGATACTCCACCGGAAGTCCCGGACGGGAGAACGCCCCTGCGGTTGCCGAACCGCCGAAAGCGCTGATCAGGCCGGGCACCAGGGCTGCCGCCAGGGCCGCGACCGTGAGTCGCCGAGCCCAGGCCGTACGCATCCTCGGAAAGAGCTTCATACTTGTCAGTCCAATCTTTCGTACGGTCCCGCGGTTCTCGCTGATCTGGCGGGGACCGTCACGCTTGCGGAAACCACAACCCTGTGGTCGTCCGGGTGCTGTTCTGCTGGTGCCGCGAAGCTCGCGGTGCCGTCACATGTCCTATCCGATCGACATGGCTACTCCGTTACGAAACCAGAAAACCCCGCCCTCCCACAAATCGCCGGCGACAAACCGCCAGCGACTCAGGGGCCGGTGGCGGGCAACCCGGTGTAGGGCGGCTCCACCCGTTCCGGAATCGGCAGGCCGCACCGCGAAAGCTCGTAGAGCGGCACCCTGTCGATCCGGTACCGGGTGAACCGCGCGGCGTTCAGCAGGTTGGACAGGAAGCGCCTGGGGCCCATCGGGGCCCGGATCGCGGACAGCACCGCTTCGGTCTCGGGGCACGTGAGCGCCACCTCCGCTTGCCGAATCCAGTCTTCGTCCAGATATGACGGAATATAGGGCGGCGTCTTGAGGAACGGGCCCTCCGCAATGGCCCAGTCCGGGAAGAGGTTTTTGTCATGGCCGATGCGGCCGTCCACGATGCGTGCGGTGTGCGCGGCCAGCGGGTTGGCCAGACCGATCTGATCGATCACCCTGACGTCCAGGCCCACGTTCATGCCCAGCATGCCGAGGTTGGTGAAGAAGACCGTGTGCGGTCCGTTCCGGCTATGCCCGGGCGGCGGCACCGCATCGGGCGGCGGCGGGATCGCCGGTACCACGTCCCAGGTGTCGTAGTTGCCCCCCGGTAGCAGCAACGCGCCGTCGGGAGTGTTCCGGATCGCGGCCAACGCCGCTCGCATCCTGGGATAGTCGAGGTAGTCGGCAGCCGTCAGCGGGTGCGCGTGCCCGGTCGCCTGCGCGTAGAAGCGGCGTTCGTCGACGATGCCGGTTTGGGTCACCCGAGTGGCATCGGCACCCATCCCCGGCGAATTGGCCGCCCACAACGCCCAGCCCGCCACCGCCAGCCACAGCACAGCGGTAGCACCGGCATACAGGTAACCCGCTCCACGAGCCATTCGGGATCTGTCGGGCAGCATCAGCGGGATGACCGCCACGGGTGCCAGCAGGCAGAACAACGGTGTCAGCAACACCCGCCCATGCATGAAGTCACCGCCCTGACGAATCCAGTACACAGCCTGCAGGAATCCGCTGAAGAGCATGAATGCCACCACCGCGGGCGGGCTCTGAACCGTGCGCGCCAGCCATCCGGGGCCCGCCGGCGGTCGCCGATTCGCCCACGACGGCCGGCCCCGCAGCAACATCACCATGAGCGCAAGGCCGATCATCAGAACCGCCGGCGCCCACAATAGGTAGGGCCGATTGAAGTTGGCGAGATAGACGAAGCCCTGCTGCCACTTGGACCCGGAGGCGTCTTTGGCCAATGCCGTGCCCGGGAAAAGTAGCCCGTAATACCCCATTCGGAAGATCTGATATGCGACCGGAAGTAGACCGCCCGCACCGACGATCAACGCGCGTCGGCGCCAGTCCGGCGCCGCGATCAACATCATGATCAGCGCAAGGCCACCGATCAGCGCGAGTTCGGGCCGTACCAGCACGCTGAGCCCGGCAACGAACGCCAGCGCACCGTCGAACGCCGGCGACGTTCGCAGTGCTTGCGACCAGCAGACCATCATCCACCACAACAGGCCCAGATAGGCCAGCACCAAACCGTTTTCGAGGCCGGAGGTAGCGAAGTCGCGGGCCGGCGGCACCGCGATGTAGACCAACGCCCCCGCGGGGAGCAGCAACGCACGGCGACCGACCAGACTGGGCGCATACAGCCTTGCCGCCCCGAGCATGACAAGTGCCACTCCGAGCACACTGAGTAACAGGGCGCAGACCAAAGCGACGTACTCGAGGCGGGCCGGACCGGCGATAAGACCGCCGAAGTAGATCAGGTACGACCACACCGTGGACGTGTTGGCCTCCACCCTTTCCCCGGCATTGAAGACAGGGCCGTTGCCCGCCAACAGGTTTCGCACCGTCCGCAAGACGATCAGGCCGTCGTCCGCGATCCAGCGTCGCTGCCAGGCACCCCATCCGAACAGCACCGACACCACCGCCACGCTCGCCCATAGGCTCACCCGAACCGAGGCGTCGTAGGGATAGGCGGGCCAGCGATTGAGCCGGTCCGCCAGCGCGGCGGTCAGCCGGTCAGCTGAGGAAGACTGCGGCACCGATGGTTCCGATCCAGGCCAATGCCAGCAGCTGCAGTACCCGGTCTTTGAGTGCGATCTCCTCAGGCTCGCCCGCCATCCCGCCGTCGACGTCGACGGCGTAGCGCAGGATCGCGACCGTGAACGGAATCATCGAGATCACGAACCAGGACGCACCACCGGTGGCATCCCGCTCGAAGGCCCACAGGCCATAGCAGAGCACAAGCGCGGTCGCCGAAAGGGTCCACACGAAGCGCAGATACGAGCTCGTGTAACTCTCCAGACTCTTCCGGATCTTGGCGCCGGTCCGCTCGGCAAGTTGCAGTTCGGCGTACCGCTTGCCGGCCGCCATGAACAGCGAACCGAACGCCATCATCAACAGGAACCACTGCGACAGCGGCACCTGCGCCGCCACGCCACCGGCAATCGCCCGGATCAAGAAACCCGACGACACGATGCAGATGTCGATCACCGGCTGGTGTTTGAGTCCGAAACAGTAGGCCAGCTGGATGCCGATGTAAATGGCCATCACCACCGCCAGGTCTGGCGTGACCATCCACGAAATCGCCAGTGACGCAACGGCTAGCGCGACCGCCAGCCAGTAGGCCAGCCAGGTCGGAACCACACCGGCCGCGATCGGCCGGAACCGTTTTGTTGGGTGCGCCCGATCTGCCTCCACGTCGCGCGCGTCATTAATCAGGTACACCGAAGATGCTGCCAGGCTGAACACGACGAACGCGAGAGCTACCTTTACCAGCACCTCGCGGTAGTCGTAGGCGTAGCGGTGGTCACCGAGGGCGGCCACCGGGGCCGCGAAGACCAAGACGTTCTTGACCCACTGGCGGGGCCGGATAGCCTTGACGATCCCGGCCGGGAGGTTCCTCGGCGGCCCGGCGGCCGCACCGGTATCCGCACCGACTTGTGCTGAGCTCATGACCGGTCTCCTCCGCCGAGTCGGCCGGCCGCCGTATCGCCCGGAACGCCGGCTACCGTGCCGCTGCCCCTGCCCGTGACCATGCCCACAACATTCGCCACAGCCGCTCCAACCGCGATACCGGCGACGACGTCGCTCGGGTAGTGGACGCCGAGAACCAAGCGGGACAACGCCATCGGGGGTACCAGCAGCAATTGCAGCGGCAGACCGGTGGGCCGGGCCAGCAGCATCGCGGCCGCAGTGGTAGACGTGGCGTGCGCGGATGGAAAGCTCAATCGGCTCGGCGTGCCGACATTGACCGCGATGCCGGGATGGTGCGGACGTTCCCGGCGGACCGCCCGTTTGATCACGACGGCACAGGCATGCGCCAGGAAGGCACCCACAGCTGCTGCCACATATTCACGGCGTCGACGCCTGGACACCAGGGCGCCCAGACCCGCCAGACCCAACCAGCCGAGGCTGTGCTCCCCGAAGTGCGAGAGAGCCCGCGCTGCCGGAAGGACGCCGGGCCGGTCGGCGAGCGCGGACTGCACGGCCACCAGGACAGCGTCCTCGCCGCGTGGCCGCTCAGGCATCGCTGCGTTCTCGATCGGGGTCGCCGGGAGCGACGGCCTGACTCAGCTGACCAGATGGAAGCAGCACTGACTCCCACTTCTGCGTGCTGGTCAATGTCGGCAGCGCGTCGCGATAGACCCGCCGCATGCGGTTGAACCTACGGGCCAGCACAGCCTGGCGTTTGAGCGACTCGCGAAGCAGCCGGAACATCTTCTCGCGGTCCCGCTGCCGGTACACCACGCCCCGCCCGTCGGCGGTGGTTACGGTGACGCCGTCGACATTGCACAGCGAGAACCACCGGGCGTCCTGGGTCGCGACGTTGATCTGCGGACACCGGTGATGCTCGGGGTCGTGCGCCTTGAGTTGATGGATCACGCCGCGGGCCAAGCGCGACGAAATGGTCAACGGATTGGTCGGAATCTTCACTCTCTTCCGCCATCGCTTGTCCGAGGGCGTGGGAAGCGCCGTCGCACTGGGCAACACCACTGCATCTGGAAATCCCGCACGCATCTCCCGTACATCGGGCAGCGAAGACTCCAGGATCGAAAACAGGTTGTCCGGACCGGCTAAAAAGTCATCCATGGCCTTGTTCTGAATGGCCACGGTCGAATACTCCAGGCACAGAAGGTGTTTGAGGGTCGCCTTGAGGTGGCTCGCGATCAGTCCGCGAACGTTGCCGTCCCAGTGCAGGGCGGCGACGACCAGTCTATTGCGGAGGTGGAAGTACGCCTGCCAGTCGATCGCGTCGTCCTTGTCACTCCAGGCCATATGCCAGATCGCGGCGCCGGGAAGGGTGACCGTCGGATAACCGTGTTCGCCGGCCCGCAGCCCGTAATCCGCGTCGTCCCACTTGATAAACAACGGCAGCGGCTGGCCGAGCTCCTCGGCTACCTGGCGCGGGATCATGCACATCCACCAGCCGTTGTAATCGACGTCGATGCGACGATGCAGCAGCTTACTGCGCTCGTGCTCTTCGTCGTTGAGCGGGTACTTGGCGAAATTGTGGTCGTACTCGGTGTTGATCGCGTTGGTCCACATGAAGTTCCGCGAATCGACCATCTCCCCCATGACGTGCAGGTGCGAGGGCTCCTGCAGGTTGAGCATCTGGCCGCCGACCAGGGTCGGCACCTTGGCAAAGCGGTTCATCGCCAGTGCCCGCAGGATCGAGTCGGGTTCGACGCGGATGTCGTCGTCCATGAAGAGGATCTGCTCGCAGTCGGTGTTCTTCAACGCCTCGTACATCACCCGGCTGTAGCCGCCGGACCCGCCCAGGTTGGGCTGGTCGTGCACGGACAGCCGGTTGCCGAGCGCGGCCGCGGCGGCCGCGAACCCGGGGTGGTCCTTGGCCTTCCTAGTGCCCTGATCGGACACGATGACCGCACTGATCACCGCGTCCACCAATGGATCTGACGTCAGTGCGGTCAGCGCGTTGACGCAGTCCGCAGGCCGGTTGAAGGTCGGGATTCCGACGGCGACGTTCGCCCGTCCCGGCGCCGCTTCCGTTGCGTACCAGCCGGCCTTGCACAGGGTCACCTCGGTGTCGGTGGTGATGTCGAACCAGATCCAGCCGCCGTCCTCGAACGGCTCGAGTTCGATATCGAACTCCACCACGGCGGTCTCGCCGTCGTCGCCGGCGAACGATGCTCCGCCGACGGTGATGCGGGCGCCGGTAGCCTTGGTGCGGTAGATGTCCACCCGGCCGCTGCCGGTCAGTTCCACGTGCAGCACCACCGACTGCAGCGTCGACCAGCGACGCCAATAGCTGGCCGGGAATGCGTTGAAGTACGTCGCGAACGAGACCTCGGATTCGGCACCGATTTCCAGACCCGTCCTGGTCGGGGCATGAGCGCGCCGAGCGTTGGTCTCCGACTCCTCGATGTAGAGCTTGCGGACATCAAGCGGCTCGCCGGGACGCGGCAGGATCACCCGGGCCAGCAGGCTGGCTGCCCGTGACGGCCCGGCCTCAAGCGCGCCGGACGGAATGTCACTCATGGTCCACTACTTTCCGTTTGCAGTTTCACGGCCGTCTTCGTGCAGCGGTGCTCCGTCGCGGAGGTGCGGCGCAAGGGTGTTGTCATACATATTCAGCGCGCTGGCGATGGCCATGTGCATGTCCAGGTATTGATAGGTGCCCAGACGGCCGCCGAACAGCACCCTGGACGAGGCCGTCTCCGCGATCGCGCGCCGACGATAGGCGGCAAGTACCGCTCGGTCGGCCTCGGTGTTGATCGGGTAGTAGGGCTCGTCGTCGGGGTCGGCGAATCGCGAGTACTCCCGCATGATCACCGTCTTGTCGGTCGGGTACGTGCGTTCCGGGTGAAAATGCCGGAACTCGTGAATCCGGGTGTAGGGCACGTCGGGGTCGTTGTAGTTCATCACCGGGGTGCCCTGGAAGTCCCCCGTCGGGAGCACCTCGAGCTGGAAATCCAGCGTCCGCCAGCCCAGTCGGCCCTCGGCATAGTCGAAGTAGCGATCCAGCGGCCCCGTGTAGACCACTGGAGCCGCCGGGTTCGCGGCCCGCAGTTCGTCGCGGACATCGAACCAGTCGGTCTGCAACCGCACCTCGATGCGGTTGTCGGCGGCCATGTTCTGCAGCCACGCCGTGTAGCCGTCTACCGGCAGACCCTCATAGGTGTCATTGAAGTAGCGATTGTCGAAGGTGTAGCGGACCGGAAGCCGATTGATGACCGAGGCCGGGAGGTCCGCTGGATCGGTTTGCCACTGCTTGGCCGTGTAACCCTTGACGAACGCCTCGTAGAGCGGCCTTCCGATCAACGAGATGGCCTTTTCCTCGAGGTTCTGCGCATCGGCGGTGTCGATCTCGCTGGCCTGGTTCTTGATCAGCGCTCGCGCCTCGTCGGGGGTGAAGAACCTCCCGAAGAACTGGCTGACCAGACCCAGACCCATCGGGAACTGGTAGGCCTGGCCGTTGTACATCGCGAACACGCGGTGCTGATAACCGGTGAAATCGGTGAACTGCCGAACGTAATCCCACACCCGCTGGTTGCTGGTGTGAAACAGATGTGCGCCGTAGCGGTGCACCTCGATGCCGGTCTCGGGTTCCGGTTCGGAGTAGGCATTGCCGCCGATGTGCGAGCGGCGGTCCAGCACGAGAACCCGCTTGCCCAATTGGGTGGCCACCCGCTCGGCGATGGTCAGGCCGAAGAACCCGGAACCGACCACGAGAAGGTCGAAGTCTGGACCGGGCAGGAGCGGAGCAACCGGGGGATCTGAGGAGATCATCGGCAGCAAGGGTATCCGACCCCAGCGGCCGGTCCCGAGATGACCGAGCCGCGCAAGTCGCAGTTTGCTCACGATTCCGCATCGCCACTCTGGCACCAGTAGCCACATCAGTACCATCGATCGCGTACCAAGATTCACCAAGAGGCGGCCGATTCCGGCAGCCAACGTTCTAGGCCTACGTACGCCTATGTACTGAGCCCATGCATTGAGGAGACTTCCGTGCCGAACCGACGCCGACGCCGGCTCTCGACAGCCTTGAGCGCAGTCGCCGCTCTGGCAGTCGCGAGTCCGGTTGCAGTTGTTGCCGTTTCCGAACTGTCGGGACTCGCCGGGGCACCCTCAGGCGTTCCCCAGCACCGCGAGTTCGTCCAGGCCGCCAGCATCACCGACCTGCCGGGCGAGTTGTTGTCCGCACTTTCTCAGGGGCTTTCTCAGTTCGGCATCAATCTGCCGCCGATGCCGCTGCTCAGCGGAACCGGTACCAGTGCGTCGACCGCACTGGCGCCGGGGCTCACCGCACCGGGGCTGGGAACGACCGGCCTCACGGCGGCTCCATCGCTGACCGACCCCGGCCTGGCGAACCCGGCGCTGACCAACCCGGCGCTGACCAGCCCGACAGGAGCGGCCCCCGCATTGACCGACCCCGCGCTGGCGAGCCCCGGGCTGACCACGCCTTCGTTGACCGATCCCGGGCTCAGCACACCTGGCCTCAGTGCACCGGGCCTGAGCACACCGGGCCTGACCGATCCTGCACTGGGCGCGGCCCCGCTCTCGACCGCAGGGCTGCCGGCCACCGGCGAGATCCCGATCTCAGCCCCGATCGGTCTGGATCCGGCGCTGGGCAGCTACCCGATCCTCGGTGATCCGTCACTGGCCGCCCCTACGGCCGCAAGCAGCGGAGGGCTGCTCGAGCAGTTGGGCGTCGGCGAGGCGATCGACCTGCTCAAGGGCATCGTGATGCCGGCAATCATGTCGGCGGTCAAGCCCGCTGGCGCGCCCGCCGCAGCGGCGGCACCCGTCGCTACCGCCGCCGGGACCGTCGGCGAAGCAGAGGCCGCCGCCGGCGCGGCCGAGGCGATGTCCGAGCCCGGAGCCTGATCCGGCACCAACACCAATCCTGCCGCTGAACGGCACCGCAGAAGCGCGAACGCTCTGCGGTGCCGTTGCGGATGTCGCGGGTTTGGTACGCCAAACAGCCGTGTCGAACCACCAGCATCATCTGACGCATACGTAACATCAGTCCGTGCTGTCTCGTCGCCCCTTGCCGTCGACGCTGTTTGCCGCGCTGGCGGCGACAGTGGTGCTGCCATGGGCGCTCACCGACGTGTCGGGCGACGATCGTCCATCGGTTCCGGACACCCCCCGAGTGGTTGCTCAGCCCCTGGAAGGACTGGGCGGCGGTGAGACGATCCGGGAGATCCACCAGGAGACACCGTTCTCGATAGTGGCGCTGACCGCGCAGGATCTCACCGACACAACGGCCCGGGTCCGGGCTCGGAAGGACGACGGGTCGTGGGGCCCCTGGTACGAGGCCGAACGACTCGAGGGAGTCGGGGTTGAGCCGGGACCGGGCGGTGTCCGAGGCACCGTCCCCGTCTTCATCGGACGCACCACCACCGTTCAGATCGCCGTCACCCGCCCCGCCGATGCCCCGACCACGGCCCGCGCAACAAACGGACCCGAGTCGGCAGCGAGCGACCGACCGGAGTTGGGCTACGTACCGGCCAACGTGGAACAGCCGTTCGGCCAGAACATCACCGCGGTACTGATCAGCCCGCCGCAGACCCCCGCAGACCTGCTGCCAGTACCGAACGCCGCCACTCCGCCCGGCCAACCTCCGCACATCATCAACCGCGCCCAGTGGGGTGCTGACGAAGCGATGCGCTGCGGAGAACCCCGCTACGACAGCAGAATTCAGGCGGGCGTGGTACACCACACGGCGGGCAGCAACGACTACACGCCCGAGGACTCGGCAGGGATCGTCAGATCCATCTACGAGTACCACACCCGCACGCTGGGTTGGTGTGACATCGCCTACAACGCGCTGGTGGACAAGTACGGACAGGTGTTCGAGGGCCGCGCCGGGGGAATCACCCGGCCCGTCGAAGGCGCGCACACCGGCGGCTTCAACCACAACACCTGGGGCGCCGCCATGCTCGGTAACTTCGATGTGGTGCCGCCCACCCCTATTCAATTGCGCACTACCGCAAGACTCCTCGGATGGGTTCTGGGCCAGTCCGGGGTGGACCCCCTCGGGGTCGTCGTCCTCCCCTCCGAAGGCGGCTCGTTCACCAAGTTCCCGTTCGGCGCATCGCCGGCGCTGCCGGCGATCTTCACGCATCGTGACGTCGGAATCACCGAGTGCCCGGGTAACGCCGCCTACGCGTTGATGGACGAGGTGCGTCTCATCGCTGCACGATTCAACGATCCACCCGGACCCGAGCAGTTGGCCGAGTCACTGCGTGGCGGCGCGATCTTCGCGCAATGGGAAGCAATGGGCGGTGTGAACAGCTATCTGGGCAGGCCGACCTCACCGGAGTCCTCCGGCCAGGGCTCCGCTCGCTATGTCACCTTCGAGCGCGGGGCGATGTACTGGTCCCCCGCAACCGGAGCCAAGCCGATCACCGGCGAGCTGTACAAGGCTTGGGGCTCACTGGGGTTCGAGCGGGGTGCGCTGGGCCTACCGACCAGCGCGGAGATCTCCGCGCCGCTGTGGATAGTACAGAACTTTCAGCACGGCACCCTGAACTTCGACCGTGAGACCGGTAGGGTGACGCGGGTGATCGACGGTGTCCCGGTCGAATTGCCACCGACCCCCGCCGACCTTGCACCAATTCAGCTCGAGCGATTCACCACGCCTATCAATCCGGTGTGATCGCGAGCGTTACCTCCACCACCGCTCGAGTACCCGCGCAACGCCGTCCTCGGCGTTGGTGAGGGTCACCTCGTCCGCGGCGGCTATCGCGTCGGGATGTGCGTTCCCCATGGCAACGCCGATACCCGCCCACCCCAGCATCGGGACGTCGTTGGGCATGTCCCCGAACGCGATCACCTCCGAGGCCCCAATTCCGTGGGGCCGGGCAACTTCGGCAACGCCGGTGGCCTTGCTGACGCCGAGCGGCATGATCTCCACCAAGCCGTTGTTGGTGGAGTAGGTGATATCGCCCTGGATTCCGACATGCTTGGCCAATTCGGCGGCCATGTCGGCGCTGCGTGCGCCCGCCCTGCGGATGAGCAGCTTGATCGCGGGCGCCGATAGCAGATCCTCGACCGAAACCTCGGTATTGTCCGGATTGAGCCATGCATGCTCGTAGCCCGGCGAACTTACGAATTGCGGCGTGGCCGCGTCATGGGCGCTGCGGCCCACCCGCTCGACCGCCAGTCCGGCTCCTGGTATTACCCGAGTGGTGATCTCAGCCAACTCGCCCAGCACGTCGGCCGACAGCGTGCGCACCGACACGATCTGATCCGTCGCGGAGTTATAGACCACGGATCCGTTGGCGCACACAGCCATTGGGGCAAACCCTAACTGATCGACGATGGGCCGGACCCACCGTGGCGGGCGCCCGGTGGCAAGTACGAACTGTGCGCCGCCATCGACGACAGCTCGCGCGGCCGCACGGGTCCTGGCGCTGATCAACTCGTCGTCACGCAGCAGAGTGCCGTCGACATCGGTCGCGATCAACGCGGGCCGCGAACAGTGCTCTTCCTCCATCGGCATCATCCGCGATCGGCCCGCCGACGGGCTCGCTCCGCCATTTCGGCCGCGTCCATGCTCTTGGCCTCAGCGGGGGTCGGAGCACTGCCGCCCAGGCGCCTCGGCAGCCAGAACGCGCCTGCCGGCTGCGGATAGCCGGCCTGCGCGGCGTGCAACGCCTCGGTCATCGCAGATCGCAACGCCGCGGTGAGTTCGGTAACGGTGCCGTTCGGCTCAATGGTCTCTCCGATCTCCACGGCGATGGGAAACTTGTTGCGCCCCATTGCTCTCGGATGGTCCTTGGTCCACAGTCGCTGTGCTCCCCAGACGATCAGCGGCACGATCGGCACCCGGGCGTCCAGCGCCATCCGCACCGCGCCGGTCTTGAATTCCTTGAGTTCGAAACTGCGGCTGATGGTGGCTTCCGGATAGACACCGACCAGTTCACCGCGCCGCAGCGAATCCACCCCGGCAGCGTAGGCGCCCGCACCTGCCTGCCGATCCACGGTGATCGTGCCGGTGTGCCGGATCAGCCAACCCACCGGTTTCACCGCGCTCATCTCGGCCTTGATCATGAAGCGCATACGCCGCCCGCGGTGGGTTGCCGCCAGCGCCGCCGGCAGGAAGTCGACGTAGCCGGTGTGGTTGATCGCGAGGACTGCTCCGCCGGTCGCCGGAATGCGGTCCAGTCCGTGATAGCTGATCTGCGCCCCGGTGGCTCTGACGGCCAGTTTCGCCGCGATCTCGAGGGTGCGGAAAACCGGTTCCATCCGACTTACCCCGGCGTCTCGGCAGGTCCATTGTCCATTCCGGGCGTGTCGGTTCCGGCCACTCCGGCACGGCGAACGGCCTTTGCGGCGGCTTCCTCGGCGTCCATCCGGTTGGCCTCCGCCAGGGTGGGGGCCCCGCCACCCAGCCGATGCGGCACCCAGAACTCGCCGGGGGGGTGCTCGCCGTATTCGTCCTGCACCTGCTCGAGCAGGTGCTGCATGCGCGAGTGCAGCAACGCGGTCAGCTCGGTTGCGGGCAGGGTCGGCTCGATGGGCTTACCCACCGCGATCGAGATGGGAACTTTTGGCCTGCCCAGTTTTTTAGGATGCCCTTTGGTCCAGATACGCTGAGCTCCCCACACGATGTGGGGCACGATCGGGACCCCGGCGGCGATCGCCATCCGGGCCGCGCCCGATTTGAATTCCTTGATCTCGAAACTGCGGCTGATCGTTGCCTCTGGATAGACGCCGACGAACTCGCCCGCGGCCAGTCTGCGGCAAGCCTCCTCGAATGAGGCCGCGCCGTTGTTGCGGTCCACCTCGATGTGTCGCATCCCGCGCATCAACGGCCCGGTCAGCTTGTGGTCGAAGACTTCCTTCTTCGCCATAAACCGCACTTTTCGGCCGAGGTGCTGTCGATAGGCCGGAAGACCCGCGAAGGTGAAATCGAAGTAGCTGGTGTGGTTGATCGCGATCACGGCTCCGCCGGTCCGCGGCAGGTTCTCCACCCCGGTAATGGTGAACTTGAGGCCCTGCACACGCCAGGCCAGGCGGGCGAGTTGGATGGCTGTGCCGTATACCGGTTCCACAACAGTCAGCGTAGTGCGCCGACCGGTACACACACGGACAGTGTGAAAACTAGTGAGCGCTCCGAGCGGACCGTTACCGATCAGCAACGCGACGGTAGCCGTGAACGTAGCCCTGACGACGACTACTGACTGGACCGATGATCTGGCCGCTTTCGATCTGGACTGGTGGAACACCCGCCTCGCAACCCACCACATCCCGGGTGTGGGGCCGCACCATCGACGGCATCCGCACCGATCCCACACAACGCACTTTCCTGACGTCCGAACACACAGCCGTTCAGGTGATTTCACCGAAATAACCGACGCTTTGCCACGCTGTCGAGACCAGCACACCGCCGCACTCGATGCGGGCCCGCACCGCAGCTGGCCGGGCTGGTCTCCCCCAGCGGGGGCGAAGTAGCAGACCTTGGGCCCGGGATGAATCGCCGCGGTCCCCAGGCCGATCAGGGCGTGGCTGTTCCCGGTGCCGGGCGAGGGGCCCGCACCTCGTCACATCAGGCTGATGATGGCGTGCAGTTCCTTGACGAGGCTTCCCCGTCCGCCGTGGTACAGCGGACCGGCACCGTTGGTCAGCAGGATCCGGAGCCGGGCGATGGCACGGGGGTTGATTGGCCGCTGGCGATCGATCAACAAGGCGATGCTGCGACGCACCGTTTCGTGCGCCGCGGCGATCGATGCGTATTTCGGCTGGGCGACTTGGCAATTGGGCCACCCGGATGGCCCCTTGGTGAATGCTCTGCAGAGCAATCGCCGCATGCTGTCGGCCAAATCGTCGCGCGCTGCAAGAGAGCCGAGCCGGGTTGCGTGGGCGTCAAGCAGGGCCCCCGCCGTTGCAGGGCAACCCGCTGCGAGTTGCCGATCCAAGCGGTCCGACAAGAGCCTGGCGGCCACCCGCATGAACAGACCCGCCTGATCGTCCCGATGATTCACTGCATCCTGCGGAAGTCCGGCGGTCGCGAAGGAGGCGGTCTCGATGTTGATCATCGTCGTACCTTTCTCGCTGGGGCCGGTGAGTGGTCTCGTTGGTTCACTGATCCAGAAGAGCACCGTCCGATAATCAAGTCCAACGACTGAATTCGATATCGACGATCGATTCGAGGCATAAGAGCTGCTCATAGTCCTGCATGGCCGCGGCCTCGGTGGCTGCGGTGCAGAACGTGCCGGATGTCGATTTCGGCGACCTCGGAGTCGCCGATTCCTGGGCGGATCTGGCGGTCGCGACCCTGTCGCTGGACTGGAACTACTCCGGCGATGAAGGCCAGGACTGGCAGGCGGTGCTGCTCGATGCCTACGGGGTGACGCCCGACGAGGATGGCATGGCCTTCTACCGGGCTCGCTGGAACGACGGGTCCGCGCCGCCCCGCTAAGCTGACCGACGAACGCATAGTCAGCAGGAGGTACATCTGTGCAGGTCACAAGCACCGGACACGCCGGCTTTCGAATCGACACCCGGTCCGGAAGCATCTTGTGTGACCCGTGGGTCAACCCGGCCTATTTCGCCTCGTGGTTCCCCTTTCCCGACAACAGCGGGCTGGATTGGCCGACACTCGGCGATGTCGACTATCTCTACGTGTCACACCTGCACAAGGACCACTTCGATCCGAAGAATCTGCGCGACCACGTCAACAAGGACGCGGTCGTGCTGCTGCCGGACTTTCCAGTGCCGGACCTCAAACGCGAGTTGGAGAAGCTGGGATTTCACAAGTTCATCGAGACCGCTGACTCGGTCAAACACCGGATCAGCGGACCCAAGGGCGATCTTGACGTGATGATCGTCGCACTGCGGGCGCCCGCCGACGGCCCTATCGGCGACTCCGGTCTAGTGATCTCCGACGGTGAAACGACCCTGTTCAACATGAACGACGCGCGCCCGGTGGACCTCGACGTCCTCGAGGTCGACTTCGGCCAGATCGACGTCCACATGCTGCAGTTCTCCGGGGCGATCTGGTATCCGATGGTCTACGACATGCCCGCCCGGGCCAAGGAGGCCTTCGGGATTCAGAAACGTCAGCGCCAAATGGACCGCTGCCGCCAGTACATCGCTCAGGTCGGTGCCACCTGGGTGATCCCGTCGGCAGGTCCGCCGTGTTTTCTGGACGACGAGCTGCGAACTCTCAACGACGACCATGGCGATTCGGCCAACATCTTTCCCGACCAGATGGTCTTCCTGCAGCAGATGCAGGCCCACGGCCACTCGGGTGGTCTGTTGATGATTCCCGGATCGACCGCGGATCTCACTGGCTCACAGTTGAATTCCCTTTCCCATCCGGTTCCCGAAGACGAGGTTCACTCGATCTTCACCTCCGGCAAAGCCGACTACATCGCCCGCTACGCCGATCGGATGGCGCCGGTGCTCGCGGCCGAGAAAGCAGGTTGGGCGCCCGCCGCCGGGGATGCGCTGCTTGAGCCGTTGCGAGATCTGTTCGAACCGATCATGCTGGCCAGCGATCAGATCTGCGACGGCATCGGCTACCCGGTCGAGATCCGGATGGAGCAGGGGGACTATCGAGAAACCGTCGTCCTGGACTTCCCCAAGCGGACAGTTCGTGAACCGATTCCGGATGAGAAATTCCGCTACGGGTTCGCGATCGCACCTGAGTTGGTGCGGACCGTTATTCGTGACCGTGAGCCCGACTGGGTGAACACCATATTCCTGTCCACTCGCTTCAAGGCGTGGCGGGTCGGCGGCTACAACGAGTACCTGTATACGTTCTTCAAATGCCTGAGTGACGAACGCATCGCCTACGCCGACGGCTGGTTCGCCGAGACACATGACGATTCGGCCTCAATCACGTTGGACGGCTGGGAAATTCAGCGGCGCTGTCCACATCTCAAGGCAGATTTGTCCAAATTCGGTGTGGTGGAGGGCGCCACGCTGACGTGCAACCTGCACGGCTGGAAATGGGATCTGCCCAGCGGGAAGTGCCTGACGAGTAAAGGCCACGAACTACGGTCGTCGAAGCTGTGAGCGCACCACCACGGTTCTACGACGACGGACTGATCCAACTGGATCGAGAAGCGATCACATTGCGCCGATACCACTTTCCCTCGGGGACGTCGAAAATCATCCGGCTGCGAGACATCCGCGGCTACCGCAGTAGCCCGCTCGGGCTGTTCATGCACCGATTCCGGATCTGGGGCAGTTCGGACCTGAAGCGCTGGCTGCCGCTGGATGTGTGGCGGCCGCTGAAGTCGACGCTGGTCACCCTCGACGTTCGGGACACCTACCCGAATCCGGCGTGCACGCCCGAGCGCCCCGCCGAATTCGTGGAACTGCTCGACGAACTGCTCAGCCAGCAGTCTCACTAAGCTAAGCCATCGTCACCGCTCGCGCAGGACGGTCGCTTCCAGCACCCGTTGGAGGCCGCGCATGGTGGTTCGCCCGGCGGCGGTCGCCGCCTGCCGAACCATTCCCGGCCGCGCCGGTGGATGTGCTGTCACCACGTCGCCGACGCGCACCAGCCCGGCGTTGACGACATCGGCGTAGACGCCCAGGAACCGCTGATTGCATTCGGCTAGCCGACGGGTCAGCGTCCGGTCGAGCTGCAGGCCCGGTTGCGGCCTGGTGGGCACCACGCATCGAATGGTCGGGTTGGTGATCCGCAGCACCGTTGAACCGATCTCGACGTCACCGCCCACCCATTCGGCTTCCGGGTATCCGATGCCGAAGTCGTTAAGAGCGACCAACACGTTTGGCCGGAAACGGCGCACATCGTAGGGCATATCTGTGGCCGTGGAGCCGGCCGACAATGCCGCCAGACTATTCGTACTCAGGACGTGGACTGGACTGAGGTCCACGAAACTGCCTGGCGGCGTTGCAAAGCATGCCATGGTCAGCATCTGCTTGGTGGAGAAGACCGAGGTGTCCGGCAGCGACTCAGAACTTGACAGCCCGAAGTCGCGGCGTACCTCGCTGGGCGAATAGTTGGCCCGGGTCTGCCGGACGGATAGCCGGTGCAGGCTGGTGTCGTCGGCGGGTGGCAACGCGGTCAACCGCACCTCACGACCCAACAGTGTCGACAATTCTGGATCCAGCTCATTTCCGGCACTGGACAATTCGCGCCCATCGGGCATCGTTACGATTACCTCCGGAGCGTTACCCGGACCAACATCCGGACCGGGCTCGCGCACATAGCGGGCCGAACAGCCCAGCAGCGCGGGTGCGCGTCGCGCCGACGCGGTGACGTTGTTCTCGAGATCGCGCACCGCCCAAAGTCGGTCTGCATGAACGCCGCGGCGGTCGATGCGCAACTGTTCGACGGGCGTGCCCCCCATCGATTTGACTGGGAACCGCCACAATTGCTGCACCGAACCGCTCATTGCGCTACCCCGAAACTATTTGCCGCAGTTCAGATTTCGTATCGCTAGCGGTATCGTACACTCGCACGATGGCCTGGTCGCCGGGTTGTAGGTATGTCGATTCGCCCAACGGAGTGTACCGGGTCGCACCGATGCCGACGAGTACTCTGCTCGGGCGCCCACTGGCGACCATCAGGGCACCGACGTCCTCCAACGGCGTATCCGGCGAGCCCTTCTGATTCGCCAGCCGGTCGACGATCCAGTCCAGCAAGACCTCTCCGTAGTAGGAGTACCCCAGCAGCGGACTGTCCACCCCATACTCCTGCTCGCGGCCGTCACCGCTGCACAGATGGCAGAGCAGCCTCAGCGTTGCGGTTGGACCGTCCGGGGTGAGATCGCAGATCTCGAAGAACTGCCGGGCCACGCCTTTGGACGCCGGACCCCAGTTCTTCTTCTCACTGATCTTGGGCGCATTCGGCCGTCTGATCGAGCAGTCGTTGAACGCGCCGAGCGCGAACGGCTGCAATGATGCCACGGTGTCGCCAGCCCACTTGACCTCGCAGGCCAGGCCTACCTCGGGTTCGATCTGCAGGTTCAGCGGAGTCTCGCTGCGGGGCAGCTTGATTGCGTCATGCGATAACGGATACTCACCGAGAAAACTTGCGTAACCCGGGGCGTACCAAGGAAATATCCCCTTGGGAGCAGATCCCTGCGAGGTCACGTTCAGGAAGTCGGCGGCCTCGCCTGCCTGCTCGAGATGCCCTGCGAAGTTGCCCGCCACACCGAACCCGAACCAAGTCTTCAACTCGTCGTCGTCCAGTTCGATCATGGCGAGTTGGTTCATCTTTTCCTCCCGGGCTCGAGCACATCGGCTCCGACATAGGGCACCAGTGCCTTCGGGACGCGGACGCTGCCGTCGGGTTGCTGGTGGTTCTCCAGAATCGCCACCAGCCAGCGGGTGGTGGCGAGCGTGCCATTCAACGTGGCGGCCGTCTGCGGCTTGCCGTTGTCGTCCCGGTAACGCACCGCAAGCCGACGAGCCTGGAACGTCGTGCAATTCGAAGTCGAGGTCAGCTCCCGGTAGGTGCCCTGAGTGGGCACCCAAGCCTCGCAGTCGAACTTTCGTGCCGCCGAGGAGCCGAGGTCTCCTGCGGCGACGTCGATCACCCGGTATGGCACCTCGATATGGGCGAGCATCTCGCGCTGCCAGGTCAGCAGACGCTGGTGTTCCGCTTCGGCCTCCTCCGGCCTGCAGTAGACGAACCCTTCGACCTTGTCGAATTGATGCACCCGGATGATTCCGCGGGTGTCCTTGCCATAGCTACCCGCCTCCCGCCGGAAGCAGGACGACCAGCCCGCATAGCGCAACGGCCCGGACGACAGGTCGAGGATCTCGTTGGCGTGTAGTCCCGCCAACGGTACTTCGGAGGTTCCGACGAGGTACATGTCATCGCCCTCCACTCGGTAGACCTCCTCGGCGTGGGCACCCAGGAAGCCGGTGCCCGCCATCACCTCCGGGCGAACAAGTACTGGCGGGATGACCAGCGTGCAGCCATTGTCGAGGGCGACCCGAACGGCGAGCTGGAACAGTCCGAGCTGCAGGAGTGCCCCGGCGCCGGTGAGGAAGTAGAACCGGGATCCGGCCACCTTGGCGCCCCGCTCCATATCGATCAAGCCCAGCGACTCCCCCAGCTCGAGGTGATCGCTGGGATCTTCGATGGTCGGCGGCTCGCCGACGGTGTCCAGCACGACGAAATCGTCTACACCGCCTGCTGGAACCCCGGCGATGACGATGTTCGAGATCGCCATGTGGGCGGCGCTGTAGGACTTTTCGGCGCGGGCCTGGGCCGCCTCGGCCACCCTGACCTGTTCGGCCAACTCCTTGGCCGCCGCCAACAGGGCGGGCCGCTGATCGGGTGCGGCTTTCCCGATCAGCTTGCTGGCCGCCTTCTGTTCGGCCCTGAGGTTGTCGGCCGCCGAGACGGCCTTTCGCCTCACGGTGTCTGCCTCGATGAGCACATCGACGAGCCCCGGATCCTCTCCTCGGGCTTGTTGCGACGCGCGCACCAAGTCGGGGTCGTCTCGCAGCACCTTCAGGTCGATCACCTGCAAAACCCTACGTGGTAAGCAGAAGTGTCGACACAAGCGGTTGCCGGCCGCAGCAGCCCCCGCAGCCGTCTAGAACCGGCCGCAATTGGGTGTGGTCGGCAGACCGTGGAACCGGTCGGCCAGCCACCGCATGCCCCGCTCACCGTCGACGAAATAGGCCATGCCGTGGTTGACCACCAGCTTGTTCAGCAACGGTGGCTGCTCATTGGTCCAAAACTCGACATCGGCTCCCTGGGCACACCAATCCAGAGCCATCTGCCGGCTTGGCAGGTAGGGCACCAGCGGATCGAATCGGTTGTGATCGACGAAAACCGGTGCGAGTGGCCGCAGCCGGCCCAACCGCTGCTGCTCGAAGATCGTCTTCAACGGCTCTCGGTGCACGAGCTCGAACGGATCGGACTTAAAGTACTCCTGGAGACGATGGAAAGCGAAGGTGAGGAACGTCTCGATGACGCACTGATCTTTGGTTTTGGTCAGTAGGTCCTCACCCTGGATCGTCAGCGCATGACGTACCGCGGCCTCGATCTCCGGATACGCTGCGATCGCCCCATTGATCGCGTAGCCGATCACCCCGATGAGCGCGCTACCGTCGGCGAACGGCATGAGTTGGCCGAGGTCGGCGGGCGGCGCTCCCGCGTAGGCGGCCACGACGTCGAGTTCGGGAGCGTAGATCGGCGCCAGCTCGGCAGCCGACGCCGACGCGCCCCCGCCTTGGGAGTAGCCCCAAAAGGCCACCGGGCCGGCCGGATCAAGCGAGGTATTCGGCAGTTGCTTCGCCGCGCGAGCGGCATCCAGGACCGCGTGGCCCTGTGCAACACGGTTGACATAGGTGTGCACACCAGGCGTACCGAGACCTTGGTAGTCGGTGACCACGATCGCGAATCCGCGGGCCACCATCGTGGCAATGAACATCTCCTCGTAGCCAAAAGTGACATCCAGCCCGCTGGAGAAATGTATGCCCTGGTTGAACAGCCGCGACGGAGCGCACTGATCTCCCTGTCCGTAGGTGCCGACCGCGAACGAGACGAGCGGGCGCGGCCCCTCCCCGGGCCACGGGTTGTCCGGCTCGAAATATGTGCCGGTGACCGCCGTCGGGTTCCCGCGGGCGTCAGTGCTTCGATACATGATTCGGGTGCCCGTGGCGACGTAGCCGCCCAATTCGCCGGATGGCTCCAATACCAACCGTGACGGCTCGGATCGAATCAGGTCCCCCGCGCGTCCCGCGGGAAGCGGGTCCGGAGGACTATAGAACTCCCCGTAGCGGTAGCACTGAAACTCTTTGCGATAGATGTCGTCCGGCGCATAGCCGCAGTTCCCGGTGACCGGCGGTTCGGCTCCGGCCGACACCGAACCCGATACCAGCCCGAACGCGAGAAGCAGCGCAGCCGAGACGCGCAGGGTTCGCATCGCCGGATCATGTCACAGGTCGACCCCACCGGGGACGTTCCGGCAGGGGTGCCGAACACTGGCAACCCTCTGTTGCATCAGGTGTCACAACACTGCGAGGGCCTGTCACAATAGAGCAGATGGCACAGGTACCCGAACCTACGCAGGACGACGAATCGCCAGAAGGCTCCAGTCCGACCACCAGACTTTGGTGGCGGAGCCTCAGGGCTGAGTCGACCCGTCGCGCCCTGTTGCTTACCGCATTGGGCGGTTTGCTGATCGCGGGCGTGCTCACCGCACTTCCCCAGTCCGAGCGGGCGGGAGGCGGGTACGGCATGGGAGAAGCGATCTCGCTCGGTCCACGCAGCAACGACACCTTCGATCACGCCAAGAGTGGCAATTGCCTGAACTGGCCGGAGCGCACACCCGACGCGGCCGAGATCGTGGACTGCTCCAAGGAGCACCGGTTCGAGGTGGCCGAGTCGGTCGACATGCGCACCTTTCCCGGCAGCGAGTACGGTCCGGACGCCGCACCCCCGTCCGCGGCCCGGATCCAGCAGATCAGCCAGGAGCAGTGCGCCGCGGCCGTGAAGCGCTACCTCGGCTCCCGCTTCGATCCACACAGCAGGTTCACCGTCAGCATGCTGTGGTCCGGGGACAGGGCATGGAAGCAGTCGGGCGAGCGCAGAATGCTGTGCGGCCTCCAACTTCCCGGCCCGGAGAATCAGCAGTTGGCGTTCACGGGCAAGGTCGCCGAAATCGACCAATCAAAGGTGTGGCCAGCCGGAACGTGTCTGGGGATCGACCCCGCCACCAACCAACCCACCGACATCCCGGTCGATTGCGCGACGCCGCACGCCATGGAGGTGACGGGGGCGGTGAACTTAGCCGAAAAGTTCCCCGCCGGACTTCCGGCCGAGGCGGACCAGGACACATTCATCAAGGACGCCTGCACCCGCATGACCGACGCCTATCTGGCTCCGATCCAACTTCGCGACACTACCCTGACGCTGATCTACAGCACGGTGTCATTACCCAGCTGGGCGGCGGGCAGCCATCAGGTGTCCTGCAGTATCGGCTCCACTCTCGGCAACGGCGGCTGGTCAACGCTGCTCAACAGCGCAAAGGGTGCGCTCCTGATCAACGGCCGGCCGCCGGTCCCACCGCCGGACATTCCCGAGGAGCGGCTCAACCTGGACCCGATTCCCATGCCCGACCTCCCGGCCAGCACGTCGTCGCAGTCCACCGGGTCGACCTACGGCGGGAGCCAAAGCGAGAGCGAGTCCGACCAGACACAGCACATGCCGCAGCAGCAGACCGCGGATGTTCCCGATCAGACATTGCACGCTCCATCGACTCAGGGTGAGCCGAACCAGGGTCCGCCGCCCGAGACCCCCCCGGGAGGCAACACCTTCCTCAACGGGCCTCCGCCGCCACCGCCCGCCCCCGCGCCCGGTCTTCCGCCGCCACCGCCGGCGCCCGGTCTTCCGCCGCCCCCGCCGGCGCCCGGTCTACCGCCACCGCCGCCGGCGCCCATCTTGCCGCCGCCGGCGGCGCCGTTGCTGCCCCCGCCTCCGCCAGGGGGTTAGCAGGTGGCCGTGCGGATGACCCCGCAGCGGTTTGACGAGCTCGTCGGTGATGCGCTGGACCTTATTCCGGCCGACCTGGCCGCTGCCATCGACAACGTGGTGGTCCTGGTGCAGGATCGCGACGCCGAGGAACCCGGGCTGCTGGGCCTATACGAAGGCGTGGCCCTTACCGAACGGGATTCCTGGTACGGCGGCTCGCTTCCCGACACGATCACGATCTATCGCGAGGCGCTCCTGGATATCTGCGACGACGAACAGCAGGTGGTGGACGAGGTGGCCATCACGGTGATCCACGAGATCGCCCATCACTTCGGCATCGACGACGATCGTCTGCACGAATTGGGCTGGGCGTGACCGGCTTCCAGGCGCGGCAAACCGATACCGTCGCCGTGGGATGTTATGAACAGGCGATGACCAGTGAATGCCGTGCCTGCCGGACCGGCCTCGAACACTGCCATGGCGCAGTCGTACACCACGTCTACCGGCGTTCCGAATGCACCGAGGGCGGCTGCCTCATCTCCGACGGCGAACACACCGTCCACCTCGACTGCAACGCGGTCGGCTGCGCGTGCGACGCGCGAATGTCGGACTCGATGGACCCGGTGTCAGCCCGTCGGGTTGGCTGAGCGCGCGGTGTCCGGCGGGTAGGCGACCACCGCGGTGTCTCGGAACGGTGGGGTGAGGCGTCCCCATCGCAAACAGCTCCAACCGTCGTCGGTGACCGGCGCAAGCACCACCGATTCGGTGTTCGCCAGGTGGTGGTCGATGGCGAACCGCCCGTCGACCCCGGCCAGGACAGCCGAGACGAGCCGGATCGCGGCACCGTGGCTGACCACGATGATGTCTTCGTCGAACGAGTCGTCCTCCAGGTAGCGCAGCCGGAGCCGCTGGAGAACCGGCAGATAGCGATCGAGCACATGGTGTGCCGTCTCGCCGCCGGGGAGGGCGAGGCCGTGTTCACCGCGGTGCCAGCGCCGATAGATCCCGTTGAAGTGGTCGTGCGCGGCGTCATCACTGCGATCCTCCAGGTCGCCGACCTGAACCTCGTGAATACCTTCGAGCGCCTGGGTGGCGCGGGCGCCGGCCGGGAATCCGACTTCGTCGGCGATCTCGGCGGCGGTCTGGGCGGCCCGGGTCGCGACCGAATGTGCGATCACCGCGGGTGGTCGGGATAACCGGCGGGCGAAGACTCTGGCCTGTTCGCGTCCGAGCTCGGTCAACTCGGCACCCGGCGGGCGAGTGTCCAGGCGGCGTTCGACGTTGCCGAGTGTCTGCCCATGGCGCACCAGCACCAACCGACCGCTCACGACCGACCCTCGCGGAGACGTTCCAGCCACGTGTAGGCCTCATCCATCCGCGGCGGCGCGGCCCCTACTGCCGCACCGGTCGGCCAGGAGCCCAGATAGCGCACGTCGGCGCAGCGACGGTACAACGCGCGCAGCGCTTCGGCCACCGAGTCGTCGTCGATGTGACCCGCAAAATCGAGAAAGAACAGGTATGTGCCCAGTTCCGTGCGAGTGGGCCTGGACTCGATGCGGGTGAGGTCGATGTCGCGGATCGCCAGCTCAATCAGGGCCGAAACCAGAGCGCCGGGCACATTGTCCAGCCTGAGCACCACTGAGGTCCGGTCGGCTCCGGTTCTCTGCGGCGGCCGAGCCGGAGAGCCGACCAGAACGAACCTGGTCCGGGCGTTGGATTCGTCCACGACGTCCGCCGCCAGCGCGTGCAGCTTGTATCTCTGGGCGGCCAGAGCGGTACACACGGCCGCATCGGCTTTGCCGGCGGCGACGTCCTGTGCCGCGGCGGCGTTCGAATTCGCGGGAACCAGTCGGACGTTCGGAAGGTGCCCGGCCAGCCAATTCCGCACCTGTGCGGCGGCGACGGGGAAAGCCGCGACGGTACTCACCGCCGAATGCGTGGTGCCGGGCCGCACGGCGATGCTGAAGGCCACATCGAGTGTCAACTCCGCGAAGATCTGCAGTGGCGGCCCGCCGGCCAGGTTGTCCAGCGTCGACAACACGGATCCGTCGATCGAGTTCTCGATCGGCACGCAGGCGAAGTCCGCTCTGCCGGAACGGACTGCCGCCAACGCTGCCGCGGTGCTGTCCGCGGCGATGCTCGTGACAGGCGTACCCGCCGAACCGTCGGTGCCCGTCGGCGGTATCGAACCGTTGCCGACCATGGCACGCAGGGCAGCCTCGCTGAACGTCCCCTCGGGGCCGAGATAGGCAATTCCGGGCACCGCGCCAGCGTATCGGTTCGCCCCGCTACCCCGTTTTGACCGCACTCCGCGCGGCGTACGAGCCCGCGCTTCAGAGAAGCCTTGCGGCAATCCTGGCAATCTAGTTAAGTGAGGCTCACCTTACTTAGAAGGATGGTGTGATGGCGATTCCCTCGTGCGCGACAACCCCCTCGACAGCAGAACGCGTCCGCAGCGCCTGTGCGCGGGGCGCCGGCGCCATGCTTGCCGCCGAGGGACTGGACCCGGCCCCCACACCGTTGCATCACCTGCTTGACGACGGATCGTTCGCGGTCACCCTGCCGGCCGATGGCGCCCTCGTGGCGTTGGTCGAAGCCGCGGGCGACCGCGGAGTCCAAGCGATGCTGGAGATGGCAGACATCGCGCCGCTGCCGCTGCGAGAGCCGGTGCGGGCGCTCGTGTGGATCGGCGGCAGGCTGCGGCATGTGCCGGCGCACGAGGTGTCCGAACTGCTCGATCTCGTCGCCGCCTCCGACCCCAACCCCGCCCTGTTGCAGGTCACGGCTTTGGAACGGGAGGCACGTCACGCCCTGATGCGACTGGAGATCGAATCCCTCGTTGTCGCGGACTCTGCCGGTGCCGAGTCGGTGGCGCCAGGCGCACTGCTGAGAGCACGCCCCGACCCGTTCTGCGCCATGGAATCCTGCTGGCTGCAACACATGGACTCGGCACACCGCGAGGTGGTCGACCGGATTGCAGGTCGGCTGCCCGCATCCCTGCGCCGGGGCCGGGTGCGCCCCCTGGGGCTGGACCGATACGGCCTGCAGTTGCGTATCGAGGGTGAGGACCGCGACCACGACGTCCGGCTTTCGTTCGACCGGCCGGTGGACGACGTCGCCGGGCTGAGTCGGGCGATCCGGGCTCTGGTGGGGTGTCCCTTCCGCAACGGGCTGACCACCCGTCGCCCCTGAACGTCCCGACGCGCGGCACGTTAGCGTGTCTGCGATGACCGGCGCCGATAAGGAACTCACCGATACACAGCGGTGTGCCGTGCGCATCGAAATAGCCATCGTGCTGTCCTTGTCCTTTGCGCTGAGTGCCTACACCGCTGTGCTGCACCTTGTCGAGAGCGTCCTACTGGGCCTATCTGGCCAGACGGTGGCGCTGAACCCAAGCCGATCGACGTTCGGATTCATCGACCTCGGGCTCAACCTGGCAGTGCTGGTGCAACTGCTGGCTTGGGGCGCATTGGCGGTGTACCTGTTGTGGCGGAGCGGTTTCAGCCCCGCCCGGATCGGCCTCGGCAGAATCCGGTGCCGATCGGACGTCCTGGGCGGGCTCGGACTCGCCGCCCTCATCGGCATTCCCGGCCTGGCCGTCTACCAGATCGCGCGGGCACTCGGGATGAACGCCTCGGTGCAGCCCGCCGAGCTGTACGACACCTGGTGGCGAATCCCACTTCTGCTGCTGTTGGCCTTCGGCAACGGGTGGGCCGAGGAAGTGATCGTCGTTGGGTTTCTGCTCACCAGGCTGCGGCAGCTGCGGGTCAGCCCGTGGCTGGCGCTGGTGATCTCGAGCCTGCTGCGCGGCACCTACCACCTGTATCAAGGCTTCGGCGCGGGGATCGGCAACCTGGCGATGGGACTGGTCTTCGGATACCTCTGGCAGCGCACCGGACGGCTGTGGCCGCTGATCATCGCGCACACCCTTATCGATGCGGCCGCCTTCGTCGGATACTCCCTGCTGGCCGGCCACCTCGGTTGGCTGCGCTGATCCCCGCCGCGGCTTTCCCGCACGGGCCCAGCGAGCACGTACATTCTTGCTGTGACCGATAAACGGCCGCCGTTTCCGGGGCCGGCTCCACCCCCACCGGGGCGGGTACCCGGCCGCCGCGAACCACCGCAGGCCCTGCGTCGCGACCCGAACTATCGACCCGGCTGGCGGCCAGGCCCACCCACACCGCCGCGCAGCCCGGCTCCACCACCGCACCGGCCGCCACCACCGCGCAGCCCGGTCGCACCGCCGCCGGGGAGACCGGCTACCGCCCAGCCACCGACGGCGCCGGCTGCGCGAAAGCCTCGCCGCAAGAGGCGCTACGGCCGGACTCTGCAGGTGCTGCTGCTGGTTTTCGTCGCCGTCGCTATCGGCGGCGCGGCATGGCTGGACACATCACTGACCCGGATAGCCGCACTGGTCGACTACCCGGACCGACCGGCCCAGGGTGCGGGGACCAACTGGCTGCTGGTGGGGTCCGACGGGCGCGCCGAACTGACGCCGGAGCAGCAGGCCGACCTGACCACCGGCGGCGACCTCGGTGCCAGCCGCACCGACACCGTCATCTTGGTGCACATCCCTGGATTCGGCTCGGCCACACCGGCCACGATGGTGTCGATCCCCCGCGATTCGTACTTGCCGATACCCGGCTATGGCAGCGACAAGGTCAACACCGCCTATTCCGTCGGCGGCCCTCAGCTGCTCGCGCAGACGATCGAGCAGGCCACCGGCCTGCGCATAGACCACTACCTCGAAGCGGGATTCGGCGGGTTCGCCGACTTGGTCGATGCCGTCGGCGGGGTGACGATGTGCCCCGAACAACCCATCAGTGACCCTCTTGCCGGCATCGACCTCCCTGCCGGGTGCCAGCAGTTCGATGGCCGAACCGCACTGGGATTCGTCCGCAGCCGCGCCACACCGCGCGCCGACCTGGACCGCATGGCCAATCAGCGTGAATTCATGTCGGCATTGGTGCACCGAGCCGTGAGCCCGCCGGTGTTGCTCAACCCGCTGCGGTGGTACCCGATGGCACGCGCGGCGTCCGGAACCGTCACCGTTGACGACGGTGATCACATATGGGATCTCGCGCGATTGGCGTGGACCTTGCGCGGCGACCCTTCCTCACTCACGACCGTCACGGTGCCGATCGGCGAGTTCACCGAGAACGGCTCGGGTTCCATCGTGCTGTGGGACAGCGAGGCCGCCCAGGGTCTGTTCTCGGCAATGAACTCCGATTCGCCGATTCCCACCCAGGTTCTCGACGCCGCGAACGGATAGCCCCCGAGGGATCCCGTTCAGTCTCGGCCCGCGCCGGTGAGCCCGTTCTGTAGCCACATCTTGGTGCGGCGCGGATGGTTCGTGGCTATCCAGGCCACCCCGAGGTCCCGGCAGTACTGCACGTCCTCGTAGTGATCGACCGTCCAGCAGTACAACGCGCGCCCCTGCGCGGCGGCCCGGTCCACCAACTCCGGATGCTCGCGCAGTGTCGCGATGGACGGGCCCACCGCGGTGGCCCCGACCGTGGTGGCAGCACCGCCGCCCAGGTAGCGGGACGTCTCGCCGAGCAGCACCGTGGGCAGCATCGGCGCAGACCGCCGGATCCGCCAGACCGCCGCAGCCGAGAATGACATCACGACCGCCCGGGACAGATCGGCCGAGGCCGGCGAGGCGATTCCGTAACGATGCAACAAGGCCAGCACTTTGCTTTCCACCAGCGCTCCGTAGCGCACCGGATGCTTGGTCTCGATGAAGATCTTGACCGGCCGATTCCAATCGAGCACCAGGGTCACCAGATCCTCGAGGGTCAACAAACCGGTGTCACCATGGCTGCCGTCGGCACGCCAACTCGGGTGCCAGGCCCCGTAGTCCAGGTCACGCAGTTGGGCCAGCGTCATCTCACTGACCAGACCAGACCCGGTCGAGGTACGGTCCAGCGTGCGGTCGTGTACGCAGACCAGATGACCGTCTCTGGTCAGCCTCACATCGCACTCAACCCCCTCGGCGCCCTCTTCGAGAGCTCGTTGATAGGCCGCCATGGTGTGCTCGGGCCGGTCCGCCGAGGCACCGCGATGCGCCACCACAAAGGGGTGGCCACCGAAGGTCTCACCGGAGCTCATACCGCTATGCTGCCGGGTTCCGCCCCCGGGGCTCAACCACCGACGCGGCCTCACGGGGTGCTACGTGCTCATCATCGGGTGCTCCGGGCCCGTCGGGTGCCGCGGGCTCAGCGGGTGCTGCGGGCTTCACGGGAGCGGACTTGTCCGCGACCATCACCCAGCGCCTAGCCGGGCGCTCAACCGGTCGGCGCTCGAAACCGAGGAAGACCTGCTGCGCCAACAACAGAGCAGACAGTCCGAGCAGGTACGCCACGATCGTGGTCACGGTGTTGTCCGCGATGCCCTGCGCGTCGGCGGTGAAGCTGGTGGCGATGGCGAAGATCGACACGACCGTACTCATCACCCACACCACCCACCACACAATGATCGGTCGGCGCAGCCACCTGAGGCGCGCCTCGGTTTCGGCCAGCTCGATGACGTACACCGGCGCCCAGGCCAGATTCACCACTGGGACCAGGCAGCCCGCGCGCAGCGACCAGATCGACCGCGGTTCCTGGCGTCCGCTATGGCCGAACGCGGCCGAACGCCGGGCGATCAGCCAGTTGGTCAGGACTACCGCGCTGGCAACGACCATGAACGTCGCCACCACGCTCACCACGACGCCGCCCCATGTCGCGGCACCGGCGAGCCACGGGTTGAGCAGCACCGTCCGGTTCACGATCAGAAGCACGTATCGCACCAGGTGGACGAGGGCCGCGGCACCGAGCGCCCCCATCGTCGCCATCAGCGTCGTGCGCACCGTAGCGCTCGAGGGCCCACCGCGAACGGGCCGTTGTTCGGGAGCCGAATCGAAGTACTCCACCAGACCCCATCGGGGAATTGCCTGGTATCGGGGCGTCGGTCCCAGCTCGCGAGGCCGCCGGCGGGGCGGAGGCGGCGCACCCGGACGAACGGCGACCCACCGATAACCAGAGGGAAGCATCGGACCGAAGCGGCGCTGCGCGGGTGGGTGCGCTTGCGGTCCCCACTGCGCCTGGGCAGAGCCCGAGGGCGGCAGCAGCGCACCGTTGCATCGTGGGCACCAAGCCCGCTGCCGGTCGCGCACATTCCACCGCGTCCCACACTGGGAACACACCTGGATCATCCGAACAGCCTAATCGGAGATGGCAGGCAGGCGCGGACCGCGGCAGTGCGCCCTCGCCTGCAAAGTAGCCAGCGATGTGCAGCCCATCCACAGTTTCCACAGATTCATCCACAACCTGTTGAGTGCTGCTAAGGGTCATGAGCGGGGACGTCGGCACAAGTTGACCGCGGCCGTTGTGGACAACGTGTGGCCCACGCCACGGCGATCAACAGCCCCGCCGTCGTTGCCAGCGAAATCGCTCGGGCCGAAGCAACGGGGATGCGAGCCACCCGAACGCATTCTCGGCACGCAACAGCACGCGGTATGATCGGCGTCACACGAGTACCACGTGACCGATCTCATTGGGGAGGTACGAACCGTGCGGGTGAGGAGCATTTGATGGCGTCTCCGATGGACCCACGGTCCGCGTTGCCGCCGTCGGGCTGGCAATCCACCTCGCATGTCGCTACCCGTAGCCAACTCATGGCGCTGCTGAGAGCTGGGGTCATCGCCCTGGTGCTGCTTGCCGTTCTTGCGTTGATTGTGCTGCTCTGATCGTCATACCCGGCCAGCGGCCGGCGGCCGCTCGTCATCGCCCACCCGAAACCTTCCAGATCACCCGGTAGGAGTCCGCCGCCGGTACCCACCCGAACTCACGTGAGTCGGTCGCGCCCGGCGCCCCGGCGTTGTCCGACAGCGCCTCGAACAGGGCTGCCGATCCGGACCGGCGGACGCCACCGACCCGCTTAACCAGATACCGCGATGACGACCAGGGGTCCGGGAACACCCGGAGCTCGCCGCGCCGCGGCCGGCTCCAGCGCAACCCCAGCAGTCCGTCGCCCGGCTTCAGCGCCGGCAGCATGGAATCCTCCACCACCAAGAACCTGCGCACCGGCCAGCGGCCGAAATCGAGCCGCAGTCGATGGTTTCCAAGCATGCTCAAAGGGTAGGTTAGGACCATGCTGCATCGACTGTTCTCCAATGCCACCCCTGCTCACGCACACTGCGATCTGTACTGCGGCGTCTACGATCCGGCACAGGCCAAGATCGAGGCGCTCTCCTGCCTCAAGACGTTGCAGAAGTATCACGATTCAGATGACGAACACTTCAAGATTCGCGCGATACTCATCAAAGAACAGCGCGCCGAAGAGGTGAAGCATCACCTCATGGTGCTGTGGGCGGACTTTTTCACCAAAGAACATTTCGAGCAGTTTCCCAACCTGCATCAGCTCTTCTGGGACGGCGTCCACGGCGCGGGTGATGTGAAGAAATCTCTCGATGTCGCTGTCGCAGAGAAGCTTCTGAAGACCATCGACGAGATCTCCGACATCTTCTGGCAGACCGAGAAGGCTAAAGGCATGGGGGTCTACCCGCCCGCCTAAAGCTCGACCAGCACCCACGACCAGCGCGACCCGGCTCGGTTCATCGCCACCGAGCCGGGTTCTTATTTTCCGGCGTTAGCACTCGTGTCCTCTTGCGTGCCAGGGGGGGTCTGGCTCATTCTGAGCGCATCGACCCACAGTCGTGTCGGGCATTTGCGTCAAGATGCCGGGAGGCGAAATGGATTTGGGATCCGGACGGGCGATCGAGATCGCCCCGTTTCATTCTGGTGGGTCTCTCAAGGGGTTCGTGGTCTCCGGCCGCTGGCCAGATTCGACCAAGGAATGGGCACAGCTCCTCATGGTCGCAGTTCGCGTTGCGTCACTGCCGGGATTGCTTTCCACTACAACAATTTTCGGCGCCAGAGAAGAACTGCCGGAAGCGCCGCAACCCGGCACCGTCGGCCTGGTTGTCGCCGAGGGGACGGTGGTCGGTGAATCTGCCATGGCGCCTGGGCATTTCGCTGAGCGCCAGCCCCCGGCCCTGATGATGCTGCACCCCCCTTCGGAGACCATGCCCTCACTGCCCGAATGCAGCGGCGCGGCATCCGGATGCGTGCTGTTGCCCGGGTTGCCGCACCTGGGGCTGGAACACCGTGCGGCTTGGGTTGAAGCGGAACAGGACGGCACCGTGACCTCGATGGTGAGCCGCGTCGGCGTCGATCCGATCAGCCACCCCGATACCGCCATTCTGGCTATGCTGTTGGCGGCCTGAGGATATTCGAACTCGCGCATTCGATTCCCTGAACGATCGATTCGGTTAGCCGAAATCGACCGCGCCGGTGGCGCTTTCGCGTGTTCGCGACTACCGTCGGCTGGGTCGAAGGGGACCAGCCCCATGATCACCGCAATCATCCTCAGTCTCGCCGTGGTGTTCGTAGCAGAGCTCGGCGACAAATCCCAGCTGATCGCCATGACCTACGCGCTTCGCCATCGCTGGTGGCTGGTGCTTTCCGGGGTCGGCATCGCCGCAATGGTGGTGCACGGCCTCTCGGTCACGATCGGTCATTTCCTCGGCGCGACCCTCCCGCAACGCCCCATCGCGTTCGCGGCCTCCCTGGCCTTCCTGCTGTTCGCGATTTGGACGTGGCGGAGCCGCGTCGAGGCGCCAGGAGCTGAACTGCGTGTCGCCGAGCCGCGGTTCGCGATCTTCGCGATCATCTCCTCGTTCGTTCTGGCCGAACTGGGCGACAAGACCATGCTCGCGACGGTGGCACTCGCCAGCGATCAAAACTGGGCCGGTGTCTGGATCGGAGCGACGATCGGGATGGTGCTGGCCGACGGGGTGGCGATCGCCGTCGGTTTTCTCCTGCACAAGCGGCTGCCGGCCGCCTTCCTGCACGCTGTGGCCAGCCTGCTGTTCCTACTGTTCGGTCTGTTCCTGTTCTTCGACGGCGGTCTCGGACTGCCTTCGGTGGCGGTGGCCGTTACCGGCACGCTGGCTGCTCTCGCCGCGGCCCTGGCCGCCGCAGCGTGGATTCGCCGCGAAGCACCCCCAGCAAACGCAAGGGGCCGGTGGTGTCAGAACGACGGAAGTTGCCCACGTTAAACGCCCCGACGCGGGTGGCACGTGCCCGTCGGTAATTCGGTCCATCAGGCCCCCGGCGTTACGTCTGTTTGCCTGGCGGCAGCGCACTTCGACGGCAATAAGCGGGCTTCTGCCGTCGTTTGTGACAGAAAGCGGTCCCATACGGTCACGAACCAGGTTAATCTTTCTTCGGTTTGCACTTGGTTGTCGACATAACTGTCGCTACGATGATCAGCAAATACGCCGCTTCAAACCCCGCTTGTCTGCATCTGGAGGTCACGATCCAATGAGCAATACTTTCGCTGCGCGACTGAACCGGCTATTCGAGGTGGTGTATCCGCCTGGGCGGGGTCCCCACACCTCGGCCGAAGTGATCGCCGCCCTCAAGGCAGAAGGCGTCACCATGTCCGCTCCTTACCTGTCACAGCTGCGTTCTGGCAACCGAACCAACCCCTCGGTGGCAACTATGGCCGAGCTTGCCAACTTCTTCCGGATCAAGCCGGCGTACTTCACCGACGACGAGTACTACGAGAAGCTCGACAAGGAGCTCACCCTGCTCGCCGGAATGCGCGACGAAGGCGTTCGTCGGATTGCCGCGCGCACCGTCGGACTTTCCCCCGAGGCCAAGCAGGACATCTCGCTCAAGGTCGACGAACTGCGCCGCCGCGAGAACCTAGATAGTTAGCCCGGTCGCCGGGCCCAGGCGGGCCCGGCGAATCAATTCACACTCTCAGCATCATCCCGGCAGTCGAGCGTCAGGTGTCTGTACTGGCGTGCGATCTCCAGAATCCATTCACGGTCCGAGTAGGTTGTGGGCTGGCGTAACCATCCCAGGCCGGGGAACATTCCGCCCTTTTCCCGGTCCGCTCCGTCGCTATCCCGATAGATCCACCTCGCCACGGCAGCGGCCTGCTGGCTGGGCGGTACGTCCGGGGTTTCGAGATCGGTGCGATTCTCCAGGTCGGCGAGGCTGTCGAAGTCACCGAGCCTTCGGTCGCCGGAGTCGCCCTGCTCGTCCGTCTCACTGAACTCGGCCTCACTGAACTCGGCCTCACCGAACTTGGCCTCACCGAACTTCCTAGTTCGCAGCACCGTCACCGTGGCCCCGGCGTCGGCGTGCTGCAGCGCACTGTCGGCAGCGGAAGCTTCCAGGAACAGCGCATCGGAGATCAGCGACATGCGCTCGGCGACCCGGAATGCCAGCGGGCCCCGCGGACGGACGCCGATCCCGACGTCCGGGTGCCGGCGGCCGAGCTCATCCAGAATCGGCTGGATGGTCCGTAATTCGCGCCGTGCCCCGAACCAGTCTTCGACACTGGGCAACAGCGATCCGGCCGCGACGATGAGCATTGCGCAGCCCAACAGGGTCGCGGCGGCCCCGATTCCGGGCAAACCGCGCGCCCCGGCCGCACGCAGGAACACGAACCCGAGCGCCAGCACTATCAGCACGATTCCGATCGTGAACACGAACAGCGCACGACCGCGTCGGGTGCGGTTGGAGTGCCGAAGCCCGGCCCAGGCCACCAGGCTCAGTGCCAACAGCGCATACAGCAGTGGAAGCAGCCAGGGCAGGGATGCCCCCTCCGAGCCGAGGGTGTGTCTGAGGTAGTCCTGCGGTGCCATCTCGGCCTGTTTTCCCTCGGAGAAGAAGACCACGAGACTCACCAGCGCGATCACCGCGGCGATGCCGTACTGCACGATGGCGATCTTCCGGACCGCTGCCGGTGTCCTGATCGACGAGACCGTGGTGATCATCACGCAGCTTCCGGCTGCGCATCCGATCAGGGCGACCTGACTGAGCCCCACCGAGATGTTGGGCCACTCCAACGCCGTGTCGATCAGCAGCGTGAGCGGTCGCCAGTTCAGTGCGGCGACCACACCGAGGCTGCCGAGGGCAAGGATCATCGCGGTGCTGACGAGCGACTGCTTGTTGACCAACGCCCACCCGATGCGAAGGCCGGTGGCCAATCCGAGAAGACCGGCGATCACCCAGACGATCAACCAAACGCCTCTCCGAGGCGAATCTGAACGATGGACGCGCGGTCCGAGGGGAGACGGCCGAGCCGGTAGATGAGCAAAGCAGCGAAGTCCTCGGCTTCCTGCTCCGCCTCCTCGCCACTGGGCCCCATACAACCGGTGCGCTGGTTGAGCATGTACCCGATCAGTTCCGAACTGGCCACCTCGGTGTGATCCCTCGCGGCCTGGACGACGGGCGTGCCCTCGTGGCCGAGCACCAAGTGGCCGAGTTCGTGTGCCAGGGTGCGGTCCCAGGCCGGGAGTCCTTTCTGGACAAGGAATACGTCCCGGTCCGAATACTGACGCCATTGGCCGCACACACCCGGCGGTAGATCGGCGGTCGTGATCTCGATCGGTCTTCCCCGTTCCTCGCCGACCGCTTCGACCAACCGGGCCAGTGATACTTCACCTCGCTTTGGCGCGAGATCCAGAACCTCACTGACCGACCGGGTGACGTCTCGACTGGCAGGCATTCGGCCTCCTCTCCGATCGACCCGATGAATGTGTTGATTCTCGCACAATCACCTTCGAAGGTTTGCTGAGAAGCCCGAAAGTTTTGGATGTCGGGTCCCGACCACTGGCGTCGATGCCGAACGCTAGGGTTTTGTCAGCGTCCCCGCGAATCCGGCGGGATCTGGCGGGATGTATTGGTCCGAACACTTGGAGGCAGCAGGGATGAGTCTGTTCAAGCGACGCAAATCCCGCGCCACTCGCAGGGCCGAAGCCCGCGCGATAAAAGCGAAGGCAAAGCTCGAAGCCAAATTGGCGGCCAGGAACGAGGCCCGTCGCTTCAAGGCGGAACAGAAAGCTCAGGCGCGTGCCCTGCGGGCGCAGATCAAAGCTCAGCACGCGAGCGACAGGGCCGCACTGAAGGTCGCTGAAACGGAGCTCAAGGCAGCCCGGGAAGGCAAGTTGTTCTCGCCCACGCGCATTCGCAGAGTGCTCACCGTCTCACGTTTGCTGGCGCCGGTGGTGGTACCCGTGGTGTACCGGGCATCTATTGCCGCTCGCGGCATGATCGACGAGCGTCGGGCCGACAAACTGGGAATCCCGATCAGCCAACTTGGCCAGTTCTCCGGGCACGGCGCCCGGTTCTCGGCACGAATTGCCGGCGCCGAGCAGTCCTTGCACCAGCTATCGGACAGTAGGGACACCAAAACCGGCAAGGGCTCCCGAACCGCAAAGCAAGCCGAGACCAAACAATTCGTCGCCGCCATGACCGAGCGGCTCAATGCGCTGTCGGCGGCGGTCACAGCGGCCGAGAACATGCCGCCAGATCGGCGGCGGACGGCGCATGCGGCGATCGCCGAGCAGCTCGACGGGATCGATGCCGACATCATGGCCCGCTTGGGCGTGGTCTGACCCTTCGGGGGTTGGCCAGCGCGGAGGAGCCGGAACCCACATGAGTGCGCGCGGATGAGGCCGCCAGTATCAGCCCGATCGCTGTTGTTGGTCTGGTCGGTTTTCGCGGTAGTGGCCGTTGCGTTTTTCTGCGGTGCACTGGGCAACGCCTGGGCGCACGCCGTCCGGGTCGCGAGTGATCCCGGTGAGGACGCCGTCCTGACCGAGCAGCCGCCGCGGGTGAGTGCGACTTTCAGCGAACCGATGCGAGCTCAGTTCGCAGCCATGACCGTGATCGGACCCGACGGAAACGGATGGTCCGACGGCGAGGCCGTGGTCGCGGGCGCGGTGGTCAGCGTCGGTGTGCGGCCGGGCGGGCCGGGCGGGGACTACACCGTGAACTATCGCGCGACATCGGCTGACGGACACGTCGTAACGGGTTCGTGGACGTATCGCCTCATCACCGCGGGGGCCGAAAGCGAAACACGGGCGACCTCGACTGCGTCGCCGCCGGCGAACTCCAGAGCGCCGGATCCCAACCTCGATGCCGGACGGACGCCCGTGTGGCCCTTCGTCGCCGCCGTATCGGGAATCTTGGCGGCCGGTGCGATTCTCGCGGTTCGGCGCAGGCGTTAACGCGTCGGCCCGAGATCCAGCTGGCATGCCTTCCTGGCATGATGGGGAAGACTGCCGGGTGTAGACCGACTCAACAAGGAGCAGCGACATGGCAGACCAGCCGGATCAGCCCGATGAAGGTGCCGATGCCGCAATTCCCCCGCACGATCCGGCCGCGCCGCCGGTGAACGAGACCTCAGCCCCGAAGAAATCAGCGCCCGCCAAAAAGGCGCCGGCCAAAAAGACCCCAGCGAAGAAGGCGGCGGCCAAGAAGGCCCCGGCGAAGAAGGCGCCCGCCAAGAACCCGCCTGACAAGGATGCTCAGGCGGCTGCCACGACGCTACCGAAGTCGAACGGAAGTTTGGCTCGGACAGCCAAGGAGGCGGCCAAAGAGGCAGCGGCACAAGCGAAGTCGACTGTGACGACGGCCAGCAACACCGTTTCGAGCGGGCCCGCGGCCCAGCGTACCGACGGCGATGCCTCTCGAGTCCCGGTGATCGCCGCGCTGATCACCGGCCTATTCGCGATCGTGGTGGTGCTCTATGTGGCGCGGCGCGGCGGCCGGTGACTCTTTCGCCGCGCCCGACCGCCGACCTGGTTGATGAGATCGGCCCCGGTGTCCGAAGCTGTGATCTGCAGCTGAATCAATACGGCGGTCGGTCCCGGTTTGCCGGACCGATCACCACGGTCCGTTGTTTCGAGGACAATGCGTTACTCAAGGCGGTGCTCTCCGAGCCCAGTGATGGTGGCGTCCTGGTGATCGACGGTGACGGTTCGTTACACGCCGCGCTCGTCGGCGACGTCATTGCCGGACTCGCCCGATCCAACGGGTGGTCGGGACTGATTATCAACGGAGCGGTACGCGACTCGGCCACCCTGCGCACCCTCGACATCGGCATCAAAGCGCTGGGCACGAACCCTCGCAAGAGCGCAAAGACCAGTGGCGGTGTGCGGGACGCCGCCATTGAGTTCGGGGGTGTGGTGTTCGTACCCGGCCACCTCGCCTACAGCGACGACGACGGGATCGTCGTCGTCGAAGGCGAAGGGTGACCCGCTACGCCGATGTCGTGGAAGGCACCCGGTGTCGGGCGAATGTCAGCGCTTCGTCGTCGACCTTGCCCCGGCGGATCAGCTGCCGGTCCAGCAGGTAATTCTGTTTGAGGCGCCACGGTGCTCGGGCACCGGCCTTGGGTAGGTAGTCCAGCGCCCGGAGCACATAGCCCGGGGTGAAATCCATCAAAGGCTGGACATCGACACTGTCGCCCGGGTGCCGGGCCTCCACGGTGTCGTAGCCGTTGGCGTCCATGAAATTGATGACCCGGCAGAAGAATTCGGACACCAAGTCGGCCTTCAGCGTCCATGACGCATTGGTGTACCCGATGGTGAACGCCAGGTTCGGCATTCCGGTGAGCATCATGCCCTTGTAGGCCATCGTCTCGTTCAGTTCGATCACTTCGCCGTTACGCGAGATCGTCGCGCCGCCGAACAGTTGCAGGTTCAGGCCCGTCGCCGTGACGATGATGTCGGCCTCGATTTCGTCGCCGGAGGTCAGCCTGATACCGGTCTCGGTGAACCGTTCGATGGTGTCGGTGACGACATCGGCCTTACCGGACCGGATGGTCTTGAAGAAGTCACCATCGGGCGCTACGCACACTCGCTGATCCCACGGTTTGTAGGTGGGAGTGAAGTGTTTGTCGATGTCGTACCCGTCGGGCAGTCGCCGCTCTGCCATCGTTCGCAGGGTCCGCTTGAATGCCTCCGGAAAGCGTCTCGCGACCTGATACTGGAACATGTTCTGCAGAATCGCCTTCCATCGCGACACCACGTAGGCGGGATCGGCAGGCAGCATGCGTTTGGCCCGGGCGGCGAACGCGTCGATTCCCGGCAACGTGGCGATGTAACTCGGCGAGCGCTGGAGCATGGTCACGTGCCCCGCGCCGGAGTCGACGAGCGCCGGAACAAGGGTGATCGCCGTGGCACCGCTACCGATCACCACGATTCGCTTGCCCGGGTACTCGAGATCCTCGGGCCAGTGCTGTGGATGGACGATGGTGCCCTGAAAATCACCGGATCCGGCGAACTCGGGAGCGAAGCCCTGGTCGTAGTTGTAGTAGCCGCTGCAGGCCATCAGATACCGGCAACTGATCTGCACCTGCTCGCCGCGACGGTCCATGGTCACCGTCCAGCGCCCGTCGGCGTCGGACCAATCGGCGGACTTGACCTGCTGCCCATAACGGATGTGTTTGTCGATTCCCGTTTCGGCGACCGTTTCCTTCAGGTAGTCCATGATCTCGGGGCCGTTGGCGATCGCCTTCTCCGACGTCCACGGCTTGAAGCGGAAACCCAGGGTGAACATGTCCGAATCCGAGCGGATTCCGGGATACTTGAACAAGTCCCAGGTACCCCCCAGATTGTCCCGGCGTTCCAGAATCACGTAGCTCTTGGAAGGGCAGCGATCCTGGAGATGCCAAGCGGCACTGATGCCGGAGATGCCGGCCCCCACTATGACAACGTCGACAAATTCGGTCATGGCGTAAAGCTATCAACGCATCGTCGATCTAGTCAACACCGCGTCGATATTCTCAACATCGTGTAAAGTCTTGTTCGTGACGGTTACCGCCCAAAGCAGATCCGCCCGGGGCAGGCGCACCGCGCGACCTTCCGGCGACGACCGAGAGCTGGCGATTCTGGAAACCGCCGAACGACTGCTGGAAGAGCGTTCCACCATGGCCGAGATCTCGGTCGACGACCTGGCCAGAGGTGCCGGCATATCCCGGCCGACCTTCTACTTCTACTTCGCTTCCAAGGACGCGGTGTTGCTGACCCTGCTTGAACGGGTAATAAGCGAGGCCGATCGCGCTCTGCAGCAGTTGATCGCCGAACGTCCGGTCCATCGCCACGAGATCTGGCGCAACGGCATCAACGTGTTCTTCGAGACGTTCGGCGCGCACCGTGCCGTATGCGCGGCCACCGTTGCCGCCAAGTCGGCCAACTCCGAGGCACGTGAATTGTGGGCCCGGTCGATGCAGCGCTGGATCGACCACATCGCCGAGGTCATCGAAGCCGAGCGGGCAGATGGGGCAGCGCCGGTCACGGTGCCGGCCGCGGAGTTGTCGACGGCGCTTAATCTGATGAACGAGTCGGTGATGGCTGCGGCCTTCGCGGGGCACCAACCGGCCATCCCCGACCATCGTGTGCTGGACAACCTCGTGCACATCTGGACGACGAGCATTTACGAGCAGCCGCGCTGACTGTCGGTCCTCCTTGCGACCATCGCTCTGTGTCCTGGCCGGCCGCGAACATCCTGCACGCTGACCTCGACTCGTTCTATGCCTCCGTAGAACAACGCGATGACCCGGCGCTACGTGGGCGTCCGGTGATCGTCGGAGGTGGTGTGGTTCTCGCGGCGAGCTATGAGGCGAAGGCGTTCGGCATACGCACCGCCATGGGCGCGCGGCAGGCCCGGGAGTTGTGCCCGCAGGCCGTCGTCGTACCGCCCAGGATGGGGGCATACGCACGCGCTAGCGACGCGGTCTTCGAGGTTTTTCGTGATACCACCCCGATCGTCGAGCCGTTGTCGGTGGACGAGGCGTTTCTCGACGTGTCCGGCCTTCACCGGGTGTCGGGTCCCCCAGTGCAGATCGGTGCCCGGTTGCGCGAACAAGTCCGGATTCGGGTCGGGCTGCCGATCACCGTCGGCGTCGCCCGGACCAAATTCCTCGCCAAAGTCGCGAGCCAAGAGGCCAAGCCCGATGGGCTGTTGCTGATTCCACCGGATCGCGAGCTGACGTTCCTACATCCGCTGCCGGTGCGACGGCTGTGGGGCGTCGGGCCGAAATCCGCGGACAAACTTCGCGCTCACGGGATCGAGACGGTCGCGGATGTAGCCGCGCTCGGCGAGGCGACATTGTCGGCCATGGTGGGTTCGGCGATGGGACGCCAGCTGTTCGCGCTCTCACACAACCTCGACCGCCGTCGGGTGCACTCCGGGGCGACCCGCCGAGGTTCCGTCGGCGCGCAACGCGCGCTGGGCCGGTCCGGCCGCACGATGAGTGCCGAGGAAGTGGACGCGGTGGTGATCGATCTGGTCGACCGACGCCATCCTGCGCACCGCGCGGACCCTGGTCGCCGCGGCGAATCCGCTGATCACCGAGCGCGGCCTGACGCTGGTCGGGTTGGCGATTTCCAGTATCGACCGAGACGGCACCCAGCAGCTGGAGTTGCCGTTCGACGAACGCCGCGGCACCGATGATCTCGACAAAGCCGTCGACCTGGTTCGCCGGCGCTACGGGACCTCGGCGCTGACCCGCGCCGTCCTGCTCGGCCGTGAACCCGGGATCGGGGTCCCTGGATTGGCCGACTGACTCAGCGCCCGGCTGACTCAGCCCCCGACCAACTCAGCCCCCGGCCCATGCCAGTAGTTTTTCGGCAGCCCAGCTGTTCACGATCCGGTCGACGGGCAATCCTGCATCCAGTGCGCGTTGAGCACCGTAGCCGAGGAACTCCAGCTGCCCCGGCGCGTGCGAGTCGGTATCAACGGCGAACACGCAGCCGATATCGATGGCCATTCTCAGCAGGCGCGTCGGTGGGTCACGCCGTTCCGGGCGGGAGTTGATCTCGACGGCAGTCCCGAAGTCGCGGCAGGCGTCGAAGACTTTCTCAGCGTCGAACTTCGACTCGGATCGCATTCCACGGTTGCCGGCGACCAGCCGACCGGTGCAATGACCGAGCACATCGGTGTGCGGATTGGCTACCGCCGTGAGCATCCGGCGGGTCATCGCCGGAGCGTCCATCGACAGTTTCGAATGCACGCTCGCAACGACGATGTCCAGACGCTCCAGCAACGCGTCCTCCTGATCGAGCGACCCATCCTCGAGAATGTCTACCTCGATCCCGGTGAGAATCCGCATGGGCGCCACCTTTTCGCGGATTTCGTCGATGACGTCGAGTTGTCGGCGAAGCCGTTCCGGGGTCAGCCCGTTGGCGATGCGCAGCCGCGGGGAGTGATCGGTCAGCGCGCAGTACTCGTGGCCGAGGTCGCGGGCCGCGAGCATCATCTCCTCGATCGGGGCAGATCCGTCGGACCAATTCGAGTGGACGTGCAGGTCGCCCCGCAAGGCGGCACGAATATCACCGCCGCCGAGGTCGGCGGCCGCTTCCCGCAGTTCCACCAGCGCGTCGGGTTCGCGACCGGCCCAGGCCTGCGCGATGACTTTCGCGGTCTTCGCGCCCACCCGCGGAAGCGTCTGCCAGGTGTTGGCTGCACCATGCCGCTCGAGGTCAGCGCTGCTGAGGCGCTCCAGGACGTCTGCAGCGTTGCGGTAGGCCATCACCCGGCGGGGATCCTCGCGGGCGCGGTCCTTGTAGTACGCGATTCGACGCAGCGCGGTGACCGGGTCCATCACCCAAGTGTGCCGCGCCGATTACCCGTTTGGCTGCCGGCGAGTTCTTCCGTAGTATCGATTGCGATTTCATTCATTCCATCAATTCGCTAGGTGCAGCGTGCCCGATCGATTCCCCGCCGGCCAGGAACGCCCCCTCTACGAGATCAAAGCCAACCTGTTCAAGGCACTCGCACATCCGGCACGCATCCGCATCCTGGAGATACTCTCCGCCCGCGGACAGCCCACGTCGGTGAGCGAGATCCTGGCGCACACAGACATCGAACCCACCCTGCTCTCCCAGCATCTGGCGGTGCTCAAACGTCATCACGTAGTCAGCGGCCATCGGGTCGGCAATGCGGTGATCTACGAACTTGCCCACCCCAAGATCAGCGAGCTGCTGGTGATCGCCCGGATCTTCCTCGCCGACACCCTGAGCGCACGCCGGGATCAGCTGCAGACGGTTCGCGCGCTCCCGCCGCTAGAGCCGTGACAGCCCCCTCGATGGCCGGTTCGATGGCCCGCTCGATCCGGCGGCTGCTGCCGTCCCGTTCCGACTACGCCGAACTCCCCCGCTCATGGCGACAGGACGTCCTGGCCGGCGTCACCGTCGGTGTCGTCGCACTGCCGCTGGCACTTGCGTTCGGAATCAGCTCGGGAGTGGGGGCCGCGGCCGGCCTCCTGACCGCCGTCGTCGCCGGGCTCGTCGCGGCGATCTTCGGCGGATCCCACGTCCAGGTATCCGGACCGACCGGCGCCATGGCGGTGGTGCTGGCCCCGATCGTGGCCCTGCATGGCCAGTCCAGCATCGCCCTGGTCGCGATCGTGGGCGGGTGCATAGTGCTGGCGGCCGGCCTTACCGGACTCGGACGCGCGGTGACGTTCATCCCCTGGCCGGTAATCGAGGGCTTCACGCTGGGAATCGCGGCGATCATCGTCCTTCAACAGCTTCCGGCGGCCCTATCGCACGCCGCTCCGGCCGGGCAACGCACCGTTGCGGCGGCATGGCACATCGTCATGCACGTTGATTGGAGCCACGTGGTCGGCACCCTTGGACTGGTCGCTATGGTCGCTGTGCTGATGATCGTGCTGCCCCGGCTGCACCCCGGCATACCCGACTCCCTGACCGCGGTCGTCGCGGCGACAGCAACGGCGATCGCATTGAACCTTTCGGTCGACTCGATCGGCGAACTGCCGGCCCGGCTGCCGGCACCGGGACTGCCCCAGGTGAGCGTGGACGCAGTGGCCGACATCCTCGGCGCGGCGGTGGCCGTGGCGGCGCTGGCTGCGATCGAATCGCTGCTATCGGCACGAGTCGCATCGACCATGGCACCGACCGCTACCTACGAGCCGGACCGCGAGCTTTTCGGCCAGGGACTGGCGTCGGTGGCTTCCGGCATGTTCGGGGGCATGCCGGCGACCGGCGCGATCGCCCGAACCGCCGTCAACGTACGGTCCGGGGCCCGCACCCGGTTGTCGGCCATCGTGCACTCTCTGGTGCTGTTGGCAGTGGTCCATATGGCCAGCAGCCAGGTAGCCGCGATACCGCTGGCTGCATTGTCCGGGGTGTTGATCGTTACGTCGGTCCGGATGGTCTCGTTCGCCGCGATACGACGAATCCTGCGATCGACCCGGTCGGACGCCCTCACCTTCATGCTTACCGCGATCATCACCATCTGCTTCGACCTGATCGAGGCAGTCGCGATCGGCATCGTGGTTGCCGCGTTCTTCGCATTGCGCAGCGTTGCCGGCCGCAGCAGCGTGGTGCGCGAGACGCTGCCCGAGCCGCGGCAACCGGGCGACGATGAGATCGCGCTGCTACGGGTTGACGGTGCCATGTTCTTCGGGGCTGCGGTACGGATCTCGACCGCGATAGTCGACGCCCGCCATCCCCGCACCTCGGTGGTGATCATTCGGATGTCACAACTGGGCCTGCTCGACGCCACCGGTGCCAACACACTGGCCCAGATATGTACCGAACTCGAAAGCCGAGGTATCACGGTGATCATCAAAGGAGTGCGCGCGGAACATGCCGTGCTGCTCGCCAATGTCGGGGTATTCGAGTCACTGCGCCACGAAAACCATCTCGTCGGGACCCTCGAGGAGGCCGTCGACCACGCCCGGACACATGTCCGGAATCAGCCACACTAAGCCGGACGGTCTTCAGCAAGGGAAACGGACGCATCACGATTGCGCAACAGCAGGGCAAATGCGAAACCCCGGGGCTACCGAGCCCGAGGCAGCCGACTCCGAGTTCGCTAGACGCCGTAGCGCAGGAGCTCGTCGGCGGTGATCAGCCGTTCGGCCTTGGCGGGGAACTCGCGGCTCTTGACCGGGTGACGGAACAGTAACCAGGCCATTCGCCCTGCCCGGTACCGGGAAATCGGATTGATATACACGGTAACTCTCCTGCAGCGTTCCGACAGCTGGACCGGGGAACCACTTTACCGCAGCACCCTCACCGAGTCATTAGATACCCCGCGTCTGGCAAACTGCCGGAGGCGCGCCGATGAATAATCGGATGTTTTCAGAGTGGCAGAAGTGGCTGCTGTTGCCGAGTTCGCCGGTCCGATCAACCAGAGTTAAGCCAGGGTCGCAAAACTGCTCCTATCACGACCCTCTATTAACGCTCGCGCCAGAACACCTAGCGCTGGGGCACCTCGGTGGGCTTGATCGGACAGGGCAACGCCGTCCAGCCCATCAGGTAGCGATCGATTCCCGCCGCGGCGGCGCGGCCCTCGGCGATCGCCCACACGATCAGAGACTGGCCGCGTCCCATGTCGCCTGCCACATAGACTCCGGGCACCGACGTCATGAACGCTCCGTCGCGCGAGACGTTGCCGCGCGCGTCCAGTTCGACGTTAAGGTCCGCAAGCAGACCTTCGCGCTCGGGGCCGGTAAATCCCATGGCCAGCAACACCAGATCGGCCTCCAGCTCGAAGTCGGTGCCGTCGACCTTCTCGAACTTGCCCGCCTTCATCTGTACCTCGTGGCCGCGCAAGCCCGTGACGTGACCATCCCGGCCGAGGAACTGCTCGGTGTTCACCGAGTAGACCCGCTCGCCGCCCTCTTCGTGGGCGGAGGAGACCCGGAACATCAACGGATAGGTCGGCCACGGTGTCGAATCGGCCCGCGTATCCGGCGGCCGCGGCATGATCTCGAACTGGTGCACGCTGAGCGCCCCTTGGCGGTGCGCGGTTCCCAGACAGTCCGCGCCGGTGTCGCCACCGCCGATGATGACGACCTTCTTCCCAGTGGCCGTGATCGGCGGCTGCCCGTATTCGTCGACGACCGGATCACCGAGTTGCACGCGGTTGGCCCAGGGAAGGTATTCCATCGCCTGGTGAATGCCGTCCAGCTCGCGGCCGGGAATGGGCAGATCACGACGGGCGGTCGCGCCACCGGCCAGCAGCACGGCGTCGAACTCCGATCGCAACTCCGCGGCGGTGATGTCCACGCCCACATTGACGCCGCTGCGGAACACCGTTCCCTCGGAACGCATCTGATCGAGACGCCGGTCGATATGGCGCTTTTCCATCTTGAATTCCGGGATGCCATAGCGCAGCAGGCCACCGATGCGGTCATCGCGCTCGAACACCGTCACTGTGTGCCCGGCCCGGGTCAACTGCTGCGCCGCGGCCAAACCGGCCGGCCCCGACCCCACGACGGCCACCGTCTTGCCGGTCAGCCGATCGGGCGGCAACGGAACGACCCAGCCCTGCGCAAAGGCATTGTCGATGATCTCCACTTCGACCTGTTTGATGGTCACCGGATCCTGGTTGATGCCCAGCACGCAGGATCCCTCACACGGCGCCGGACAGAGTCGTCCGGTGAATTCCGGGAAGTTATTGGTCGCGTGCAGCCGTTCGATGGCATCGTGCCAGCGACCCGTTCGCACCTGGTCGTTCCATTCCGGAATGAGGTTGCCCAGCGGACATCCTTTGTGGCAGAAGGGGATACCACAGTCCATACAACGGCTCGCCTGCACCTGCAAGGTTTCGTGGGGGAAGTCCTCGTAGACCTCTTTCCAGTCCCGTAGGCGAAGGTCGACGGGACGCCGATGCGGAGTCTCCCGGTGTGTGTGCTTGAGAAAGCCGCGCGCATCAACCACTTGCGGCCGCCATGATCGCATCGGCAGTTTCGTTCTCGTCCGCACCGCGCCGTTCGGCCTCGGCGATCGCCGCCAAGACTCGCTTGTAATCGCGTGGCATCACCTTCTTGAAGTGCCGCAACTCTGGTTCCGGACCATCCCACCCCGCCAGAATCCGTTGTGCCACTGCTGAGTCCGTCGCGTCCACATGAGCCTCAATCATTCCACGCAACCACACCGCATCTTCGGAGTCGATGCCGTCGATCGTCTCGAGATCCACCATTCCGGCGTTGAGGTTTTCGGCCAACAGGTTCTCGGGGTCATAGACATAGCCGATACCGCCGGACATGCCCGCCGCGAAGTTCCTTCCGGTGGGGCCGAGTATGACCACCCTGCCGCCGGTCATGTACTCGCAGCCGTGATCACCGACTCCCTCGACGACTGCATGTGCCCCCGAGTTCCGCACCGCGAACCGCTCGCCCACTTGACCGCGCAGGAACATTCGGCCACTGATCGCACCGAACAGGATCACGTTGCCGGCGATGATGTTGTCCTCGGCGACATAGCCCGGGGGCGCATCATCGGGCGGTCGGATGACGATCTGCCCGCCGGAAAGTCCTTTTCCGACATAGTCGTTTGCGTCACCGTAGACGCGCAGCGTGATGCCTCGGGGCACGAACGCCCCGAAGCTGTTGCCCGCCGAACCGTCGAAGGTGATGTCTATGGTTCCGTCCGGAAGCCCTTGACCTCCATAGGCCTTCGTAACCTCGTGGCCCAGCATCGTGCCGACGGTACGGTTGACGTTGGTGATCGTGGTAGCAAAACGAACCGGCAAAGCGGAATCCAATGCCTCGCGACACTGCGCGATCAGCTGCTGATCCAGGGCCTTGTCGAGACCGTGGTCCTGACGAGAGCTGCAGTAGAGATCCTGGTTCATGAACGCCGACTCAGGCTCATGAAGCACTGGGGTGAGGTCCAGCTTGAATGCCTTCCAATGTTCGGCGGCCGCGGCCGTGTCGAGTGTTCCGACCTGTCCCACCATCTCGTTGACGGTGCGGAAACCGAGCTGCGCCATCAACTCCCGGACTTCCTCGGCGATGAACACGAAGAAATTCTCCACGAATTCCGGCTTCGCGTTGAACCGCTGGCGTAACACCGGATTCTGGGTGGCCACTCCGACCGGACAGGTATCCAGATGGCAGACCCGCATCATGATGCAGCCAGCGACCACCAAAGGCGCGGTGGCGAAACCGAATTCCTCCGCACCTAACAGGGCGGCCATCACGACATCGCGCCCCGTCTTAAGCTGTCCGTCTACCTGAACGACGATCCGGTCACGAAGTCCGTTGAGCAGCAACGTTTGTTGCGTCTCGGCCAGACCGAGCTCCCACGGTGCACCGGCATGCTTCTGCGACGTCAGCGGAGTGGCGCCGGTGCCGCCATCGTGGCCGGAGATGAGTACGACGTCGGCGTGGGCCTTCGACACCCCGGCTGCGACCGTGCCGACTCCGTTCTCGCTCACCAGCTTCACGTGTACCCGCGCCTGCGGATTTGCGTTCTTCAGATCGTGGATCAACTGAGCGAGATCCTCGATCGAATAGATGTCGTGGTGGGGCGGTGGCGAGATCAGTCCCACGCCGGGAGTGGAGTGCCGCACCTCGGCTACCCAGGGATAGACCTTGTGGCCTGGAAGTTGCCCGCCCTCACCCGGTTTCGCGCCCTGGGCCATCTTGATCTGGATGTCGGTGCAGTTGGTCAGGTAGTGGCTGGTCACGCCGAATCGGCCAGATGCCACCTGCTTGATCGCGCTGCGCCGCCACTCGCCGTTCTCGTCGGGTTCGAATCGCGAGACGGACTCGCCACCCTCACCCGAGTTGGAGCGTCCACCAATCCGGTTCATCGCGATGGCGAGGGTCTCGTGGGCCTCGGCGGAAATCGAGCCGTAACTCATCGCGCCCGTCGAGAACCGCTTGACGATCTCGCTGGCGGGTTCGACTTCCTCGATCGGCACTGGCGGTCGCAGATCTGTCCGGAATTTCAGCAGTCCGCGCAGCGAGGCCATTCGCTCGCTCTGGTCATCGACCAGGGCGGTGTACTCCTTGAAGATCGAATACTGGCCGGTGCGGGTCGAATGCTGCAGTTTGAACACCGTATCCGGGTTGAACAGGTGGTACTCGCCTTCCCGCCGCCACTGGTACTCGCCACCGACCTCGAGTTCGCGGTGTGCCCGCTCGTCGGGGCGGTCCAGGTAGGCAAGCGCGTGCCGGGCCGCGACGTCGTCGGCGATATCGTCCAGGTCGATTCCACCGACCGGACAGGACAGCCCGGTGAAGTACTCGTCGAGAACCGCCTGGCTGATACCGATGGCCTGGAACAACTGGGCCCCGGTGTAGGACGCCAGGGTGGAGATGCCCATTTTCGACATCACCTTGAGGACACCCTTACCGGCCGCTTTGACGTAGTTCGCCTTTGCCTGGTCGCTGGAGATGCCGGCGATCACCCCGCGATCGACCATGTCCTCGATGGACTCGAACGCCATGTAGGGGTTGATCGCCGCGGCACCGAACCCGACGAGGCACGCCATGTGATGCACTTCGCGGGCATCTCCTGCCTCGACGACGAGGCCGACCTGGGTGCGGGTGCGTTCGCGCACCAGGTGGTGGTGTACCGCCGACACGCTGAGCAGTGACGGAATCGGGGCCAGTTGCTCATTGGACTCGCGGTCGGAGAGCACGATGATGCGGGCCCCGCCGCGGATGGCCGCAGACACCCGGGCTCGGACATTGGCCAACGCCTCTTGCAGACCCTGCCCGCCACGGTTCACCGGGTACAGGCAGCGCACGACCGCCGCCCGCAGCCCATGCTTGTGCCCGCGGATCTCATGGTCGGGATCGACGCAGATCAGTTTCGACAGCTCGGCATTGCGCAGGATGGGCTGGGGCAGCACGATTTGGCGGCACGACTCGGCGTTGGGATTGAGCAGGTCGCCCTCCGGGCCCACGGTTCCCGACAGACTGGTGACCACCTCTTCCCGGATGGCGTCCAGCGGCGGATTGGTCACCTGGGCGAACAGCTGCTGGAAGTAGTCGTAAAGCATCCGCGGCCGGCTGGAGAGCACCGCGATCGGGGTGTCGGTACCCATCGACCCGAGCGCTTCGGCGCCGGTCCGCGCCATCGGCGCCACCAGCAGGTTCAGCTCTTCGTAGGTGTAACCGAAAGCGAGCTGACGCAGCACCACCCGATGGTGCGGCATCCGCACATAGTCCCCCGGAGGCAGCTCGTCGACGTGAAACAGACCCGCGTCGAGCCACTCGCGATACGGCTGATCGGCGGCGAGTTCGGCCTTGATCTCCTCGTCGGCGACGATCCGGCCTTGCGCGGTGTCCACCAGGAACATCCGGCCCGGCTGCAACCGCATCTTCTTGACCACCGTGGCCGGATCGAGATCCAGCACACCGGCCTCCGAGGCCATCACCACCAGCCCGTCGCTGGTCACCCAGATTCGTGATGGGCGAAGGCCGTTGCGATCCAGCACCGCGCCGATGACGGTCCCGTCGGTGAAGCACACCGACGCCGGCCCGTCCCATGGCTCCATCAGCGACGCGTGGTACTCGTAAAAAGCCCGGCGAGCGGGGTCCATGCTTTCGTGCCGCTCCCAGGCCTCCGGGATCATCATCAACACGGCGTGTGGCAGGCTGCGGCCACCCAGATGCAACAGCTCGAGAACCTCGTCGAACCGGGCGGTGTCCGACGCCCCGGGAGTGCAGATGGGAACGATCCGCTCCAGATCCTGACCGCCGAAGACCTCCGTCTTGATCAGCGCCTCGCGGGCCCTCATCCAATTCTCGTTGCCGGTGACGGTGTTGATCTCGCCGTTGTGCGCGACCCTGCGGAAGGGGTGCGCCAACGGCCAGGACGGGAACGTGTTGGTGGAGAACCGTGAGTGCACGATGCCCAACGCGCTGGTGAGCCGGTCGTCCTGCAGATCGAGGTAGAACGTCCGCAACTGGGGCGTGGTCAACATGCCCTTGTATACGAAAGTCTGGCCGGAAAGGCTTGGAAAATAGACGGTTTCGCGCCCAGGACCATCCTGGCCCGGGCCTTTGGTGCCGAGCTCGTGTTCGGCCCGTTTGCGCACCACATAGGCGCGACGCTCCAGGTCCATTCCCGACGCGCCGGCGATGAACACCTGGCGGAAGGTGGGCATTGCGTCACGGGCCAGGGCGCCGAGAGAGGAATCGTCGGTGGGCACGTCCCGCCAGCCCAGTACCTTCAGACCCTCGGCCTCGGCGATCTTCTCCACCGACGCGCAAGCCATGGCGGCGTCCTTGGACGATTGCGGCAGGAACGCGATACCGGTGGCATAGCTACCCGGCGGGGGCAGTTCGAGATCGACGACCGCCCGCAGGAACTCGTCGGGCACCTGCAGCAGAATGCCGGCACCGTCGCCGGTGTTCGGCTCCGCCCCCTGCGCGCCGCGATGCTCGAGATTCAGCAGCGCGGTGATGGCCTTGTCGACGATGTCGCGGCTGCGGCGCCCGTGCATATCCGCCACCATCGCCACGCCGCACGCGTCGTGCTCGAACGCGGGGTTGTACAGCCCTTGACTGCTGGGCGCCATTCCCACCTACCTTTAATTGCACACACCGTCGCGGGTCGGTACGGACGGCAGACGTCGACGAAAGTGTTAGCCGGTCTGGCGATGGAGGTACCTTCGTGCTGCACCGAACGAAAGCCCTTGCCCCACTCGCCGCAAGTGGTCGTGTCACTCGCCACAAGTCCTGAAAACGATATGACAACAGGCCCCTGACATGCCAACTTTGTCCAGCATAACCATCCTCATTCCAGAGCCCGCAGCCGTGCCTGACCAGTCCGGGTACCGAGGCGAATGGCGTTGCCGCAGAGCTTTTTTCGCGGCAGTACCCGTCGGGGTCGATTAATGCGAGATCAAGGCCGATTGAGCGCTGCCATCGTCCGACATTTGCTGAATTCAGAAATCACGCCGCTGTACTGCGATAACACTACGCAGCTAATTTGCAGAAAAGCCTAGTTGGATTCTTAGAAAGTTGGCGCCGGATCGCCGTGGGCATTGGACGGACCGTCCGCGCTATTTCTTGGCCTTTCGCGCCGCGGAGCGTTCGGTGTGGGCACCCTCGCTGACCAACTGTCCGCCGGAGTTCTCCAGGTGGGCGCGCACGAACCACTGGAATTTTTCCAGCTCACCGGCATGAGATATCAGCATGTCCTGGGAGACGAGGTCGAGATCCTCGAGTCTGTCGATCGCCTTGCGGGTGTCTTCGATCACACCGGTGTAGACCAAATCCAGGGCGGCCAGATGCGCCTGGACGGCGTCGCGCCCCACCGAATAGTCGTCCCAGGTGCGATCCTCGATTATCGCCCCCGGCGTACCCTGCGGCGACCTTCCCAGTGCCGCGATGCGCTCGGCGACCTCATCCGCGTAACCCCGGACCAGCTCCACCTGCGGGTCGATCATTTCGTGCACGCCGATGAAGTTGGGGCCTACCACATTCCAGTGCACATGCTTCAGCGTCAGATGCAAGTCGTTATACCTGCTCAGCGCCTTCTGCAGCAGCTCGGCGACCTCGGCCCCTTCCTTGCTGGACATTCCGGGGACGGTAAACGTCGTCATGAACCTCTCCTTTGCTCGTCCCGCGACGGGTACCCGGGCCACCAGCGGGGTAATCACCGGCCGGCAAGGTCACAGTTCGGCCAGTCTCGGGATCGGGGATCGGGGGCCGAATCGCGGATTGACGGCCAGACCGCTGACCTCCAGCAGACGAACCGCACGGTGCCGGTGCGGACGCATCGGCTCGAGTAACTCGACCATGCCGGCGTCGTCGATCGGATGCCCCAGCAGGGTCCACCCGACCATCTTGGCCAGGTGGTAGTCGCCCACTGCCAGGGCGTCGGCGTCGCCGAAGGCTCGCTGCAGGGTTTCGGCGGTCGTCCACTCCCCCACGCCGGGCAACGACATCAACGCCTTGCGGGCCTCATCGACCGAACGACGGACCAGCCTCTGCAGCGCATCGGCGCGCTGAGCGCACCCCACCACGGTGCGGGCGCGACCCGGATCGACATTGGCGAGCTGGAACTCCCAGGACGGAATCCGCCGCCAGGCGTCGGCGGTGGGCGGGACCCTCAGCTGAGCAGGGCCCGGCCCCGGCGCGGGCGACCCATACTTGGCTACCAGTCTGCGCCAGGCCCGATGGGCGTCACGGCCATGAACACGCTGTTCGAGGACGGCCGGGATGAGCGCTTCCAGCATCAGGCCGGTGCGCCCGAGCCGCAGTTGCGGGACACGTCGCAGGGCCTCGGCGACGGTCGGTTCCACCGGGCGGAACGCACCTGGATCGTCGTCGGCGCCCAACAACGCGGGCAGCGCCTCGGTGAACTCCACCGCACCCGGCCCCCAAGCCTCACAGTCCACTACGTTCGGCCCGCTCCGGCAGATTCGTGCGGTGACCGGCCCGGTCTTCACCAGGCTGGTCCGCCAGATCACCCCATCGGCAGCGTCGTGGTAGCAGGGATCGCCCCGGCCGCGCCGCAGCGGCGACAGGGTCAGACCAGGACTGGTGGGCCCTGGGAACACCACGCTGGACGAGCAGCCGCGCACGCAGTCAGCCTATGCGCGGAGATGGGTGTCCAAGAAGCCCAGCAGGGTGTCATAGGTGGGCGCCGGTTGCGATCCGGTGGTGGTCACGCCGTGGCTGGTGTGGATCACGGTTCGGCCCGCCGAGGCAGCGGCGCTGGACAGGTATTCGTCGGTGTGCACGGCACCCGGGACCAGGGTCAGGCTCGCCGTTGCTCCCGCCGATTCGTAGGCGGCGAACAAGATCTCGGACTGATTGAACGGCACCAGCGGATCGGCCAGGCCGTGGGCGATGAATATGGGCGGGCTGTCGGCGCTCACGTACGCGGCGGGATTGGCGCGTTGCACCCCGGCGGGATTCGACTGCAGCGGGTAGCCCATCAGCAGTGATTCGGGTGAGTCCGCGGGGTCGTGGCGCTGGCCGTTCGGCAGCCGGTGAGCGTCCATCTGCTGAAAATCAGTGGGCCCGAACAGGTCGATGACGGCGCCCACGGAGCTGGACTGATCCGCATTGCCCAGATCCCCCTCCAGGTCTGCCACTGCGCCCGTCACACCGGCCATGGTGGCGGTCCACCCTCCGCTACTGGTGCCCATGGTGGCGAAGCGGTGGACGTCGAGTCCGTAGTCGGCGGCGCGGGCGCGCAAGAAGCGGATCGCGGCCTTGATGTCGTGCAGCTGACCCGGGAACTTGGTCTGACTGCTGCTGCGGATATTCACCCCGGCGATCGCATACCCGTGCGGCGCCCACATCTCAGCCAGGGAAAGCGGCGTTGTCATACCGCCCAGCCCCGTTGGTGCGACCTTGGTGTCATCACTCAGGAATGCCGATCCGGCGTTGTACACCACGACCGGATGCGGGCCGGCGCGGCTGACCGGAAGGTACAGATCCAAGAGGTGACCGCGACCGACGGGCGCCGCATAGCCCAGATCGGGATGGACCTGGAACGCCGTGCCGGCGGCCGTGGGCGGGAGGCCAGTACAAACACCGGCCAAACCTGCGCCGGCGAGCGCCCCGGCCGTCAAGAACGTACGTCGGCCGAGCCGGGAGTCCACCATCTTCAACTCCTCCTACCAGCGGATTTTCTACCGATACCATCCTGGCATGACACCGACATCAGCCCCCGACGCGCGCGCATCAGTGACGATCGCCACCGACCCCGCGACGGTCTATGCATTGATCACCGATCTGGACACCATGGCGACCCTGGCCGAAGAAGTCGCCGAAATGCGTTGGCACAAAGGCACCGCCGCCACCGCGGGCGCGGTGTTCAAAGGGCACAACCGGAACGGTCCGCATAGCTGGACCACGAAATGCACTGTGACAGAAGCTGACCCGGGAAGGACGTTCGCATTCGACGTCCATACCGCGGGCGTCGTCCCGATAGCGCACTGGCGGTACGACATCGAGCCGGCCGAGGGTGGCTGCATGGTCACCGAGGCGACATGGGACCGACGCCCCAGATGGATTCGCAAGCCGGCCGCCCGAACCACTGGCGTCACCGACCGCGCCACCGCCAATACCGAGCACATCAAGCTCACGCTGCAGCGACTCAAGGAGCGCGCCGAAGCACGCTAGTGCGGGCGTGCGGCGATCCGGTCCGCTACCACCGCGATCGGGGAGGTGGTAGGCCTGCCGCGGGCTTCGTGCCAATCGGCAGCCCGATACGCCAGGTACATGCCCCGAACACCCAACCAGCGCAGGGGTTCGGGCTCCCATCGGCGAGCGCGGTGGCCGACCCACGGCAACGCGGTCAACGGGGTTGCACGATCGAGGACCAGATCGGTGAGCGTGCGCCCGGCCAGGTTGGCCGCGGTGACCCCGTGGCCGACGTACCCTCCTGCCCAACCCAATCCGGTCGTCTTGTCGAAGTCGACGGCCGCCTCCCAGTCGCGGGGCACCGCGAGGACACCGCACCAGGCGTGAGCCGTGGGCACGTCGACGAGCTGCGGCAGGATGGCGTTCAGAACGGTGCGCAGGTTGGTGATGGTGCGCTCGGGTACCCGGCCGTCCCGGTCGGTTCGGGACCCGAAGCGGTAGGGCACGCCGCGCCCGCCGATAGCAATCCGGTCGTCGACGGTGCGCTGAGCGTAGAAGAAGCCGTGCGCATTATCGGCCAGCGTTTCCCGCCCCTGCCAGCCGATCTTCTCCCAGAGGGGTCCGGGAATGGGATCGGTCGCGATCATCGAGCTGTTCATCGGCAACCATTGCCGCTTCAGGCCGGGCAATCCGACCGTGAAACCCTCCGTGGCGCGCAGGACTATGGGCGCGCTGACCGTTCCCCACCCCGTGGTCGCCTGCCCCGCGCTGATCTGGGTCACCTGGGTGCGCTCGTAGATGTCTACGCCAAGTCGTTCGACGACGTCGGCCAGCCCCCGCACCAGCCACGCCGGCTGGATCCGCGCGCAATGCGGATTGTGGTACGCCGAGATCATGCCATCGATCTGGATGCGTTGTGCCGCATCTTCTTTGGTAAGTTCCTGAATCCCGTCGACCTGCCAACGCCGTTCGGCCTCGGCGGACGCGACAAGCCGGGCAGCCTGCGCGGGGTTGCGGGCGACCTCGAGCAATCCGCCCTTGACGATTCCGGCATCGATGCCCTCCCGGCCGGCGACGTCGATCACCTCGTCGACGGTGTCGTTGAGCGCTCGCTGCCAGGCCACCACGCGCTCGCGGCCGTGCCGCTTCGCCAGCTGCTCCCGGTCGCCGGGCACCAGCCCCGACAACCAGCCGCCGTTGCGGCCAGAGGCGCCGAAACCCGCGAACCTGGACTCGAGGATCGCGACGCGCAATGTCGGATCGGCGCGTTTGAGGTAGTAGGCGGTCCACAACCCGGTGTATCCGGCGCCGACGATGCAGACGTCGGCATCACGGCTTCCCGGCAGCGGCGACCGGGTCGCCGGTAGCCCCCCGTCGAACCAGTGCGAGACGTGACCGTTGACCGGACGGACGTGTGCGGGGGCGGGCATCCGACAGATTATTGCAGCAGTCCGGGCCGTCAGTAGGCGTAGCGATGGAACTGCGCGATGGTACGGACGCCTGGCACCCGGTTGAACGCCGCGGCCATTAGCCGGTAAACGCCGCCGACACGGGCGAATGCCTCCGACTCGAACACCGGCACCCATCGCAGCAGCCTGGTTCCCGGCACCGAAGTGAGGATGTCGTCGGGGCCGTTGATCGCCCAGTGCAGCCGGGCACCCAACCGCCGGACCACTCCGTTGGCCCACTGAGTCTTGACCCCGAGCCGGTTGAAGGCGTCGAACTGCAGTTCACCGGAAGGGAATTGGTCGACGATGCGGCACAGCAGCGCTGCACCCTCGTGCTCGGTCAGATACATGGTCAAGCCCTCGGCGAGCATGAGTGTGGGCCGACCCTTGGGAATCTCGGCAAGCCACCCCCGATCTGTGACCGAAGCCGCGATGAGATGGCAGCCCGGACTCGGCGGGAATACCCGCTGCCGTATCCGAACCACCTCCGGATAGTCGACGTCGAACCAATCGACCCCGGGTCCGGGCACTATCCGCGAATATCGGCTGTCCAGACCGCATCCCAGGTGCAGCACCACGGCTTCGGAGTTGACCGCGAGGAACTGTCGTGTCCAGGTATCGAACTGCGCCGCCCGCACAGTCACCGAAGCCGCGTTTCGCGGGGTGATGGTGGTAGCTGCCCAGTCATAGTCGATGCGGTCCACGACGTCCCGGGCGAGGGTGTCGCGCAGGATCGAGTCGGGCGAACCCGCGTCCAGCGCCCTGGCGTACAACGTCGCCAACATCGTGGCCGGCGCGCCGCGGAGGTCGACCCGCACTTTTTCGGTCATCCGGCGCGCTGTCTCCGGGCGTCACGCAAACTGATCCAGAACCGTGCGGCGGCGCGAATCGAATCCTCCACTGGGCTTGGCTGCCAACCCAATTCCCGTTTGGCCTTACTGCAGTCCACCGGCGCCTCGGCGCGCATCAAACGCAGTGAGGCTAGTGAAAAACGCTCGTCGGAACCCTTCAGCCGGGCCTTCAGGCTGCCCAGTGCCGCCATCGCATACGCCTGCACCGGTGAGACCGCCCTGGCGGGCGCACGACACCCGCAGCCGCGGCGGCGATCCGCACCACCTCGGCGTTGGAGATCATCTTCTCCGAGATCAGGTACCGCTCGCCGACCCGGCCCCGCGCCGCGGCGAGGATCAGCGCGCGGGCCGCGTCCTCGATACCCACCGCTTCCAACTCGATTCCCTTGATGACGAATGGCAACTTGGCGTACGCCGCGCCGGCGATGATCGCGCCGTGCGGGGTGCGCCCCCAGTCACCGGCGCCGTAGGTGGTGGACACACACATCGCCACCGCGGGCAGCCCACGCTCACGGACGTAGTCCATCACGATGTTCTCGGCCTGTACCCGAGACCTGACGTAGGGAGTCACACGGTCCCAGATATCGCCAACGAACCGCGTCACCGCCAGATCGTCGATACCGACCGTGCTGGCGCCCCGGCGCACCATCACCCGCACATCCCGGCCCTCGGCCACCAATTGCCGGGTCACGTGACGGACACCACTTCCCGCCACCTGCGTAGGTGACGATCGAGACATTGGTGGCAGCGATGATCGTGCCGTCACCGGTCTGTGCGAACTCGACAATCCGATGCGCGACCCCCTACCAATGCGAGACGTGGCCGTTGACCGGATGGACATGCGCCCGGGAGGACATCCGACAAATCTTGGCACGACATGCACGTATGCGACATCGGTGCGGCTTTTGCGCCGACTTAACAAGAGTTCCGAGATTACACAGTGAACTTGCTAGTGCCGCGGAACCAATGCTGTCTGGGCGGGTGTATTTCCTCGGTCCATGAATCTGTGAACGCGCCGCCGCCCCAAATGGGCGAATTCCAGGTGCTTGTACCGCCTCTTGACATTCCTCCGCCGATGGTGCCCACCGAATACGGACCCGATTGATACTGACTGGTGCAGACACCAGAACTATTCGAGCTGCAGAATGCTTCTGTCAGCACATCGCCCGTAGGGGCGTTGGCCCCTTGAATCACGATCGTGTAGTAGCTGTCGGGAAGGGTCCAGAAGCCGGGAACGCTTCTCAGATCGACGGTGAGCTTCATGTACCCCACGCCCAGTGTCTTGATGTTGATGTCCTGATAGAAATGGCGCGTTTCACCGGGTCCGATCGGGAACCACTGCCCGGTCCCGTTCTGTAGCACCCTGAGGTTGAAGTTGGTCGAGTTCGTGATGTCGTAGTCGAAGTGATAGCTGGCTTCGATCGGGGGCAGGGAACCTTTCGCGTCAGGCCAATACACGGCCACCCCTTGCGGGTCCTCGAACCCGAGAATTGTCGCGGTGACCGCATTGATGGCGGTATCGATTACCGCCACCCCGGCGGTGTCACCCGCAAGGCCCCGGAATGCGACGTAGGCGGTGGCGCCGTCTGGCGACACAGCCACTCCTTGAGGGATGCTTGGTGGCATCCTGATGGAGTCCGTCACGGCCTCGGCTGCGGCGTCGATCACCGACACTTGGGAACCCTGGGCGTCGCCGTTGCTGACGTACACCCACCGGCCGTTCGGAGATACCGCCGCGAACTTCGGCCGAACGCCCACCGGGATAACGGTTCTGAGTGTCCAGGACAAGGTGCCGCCGAAATCATTCGTGTCCACCACCGACACCATGCCGGCGTCGATGTTACGGACGACGTACACGCGTGCGGATACGAACGCGCCCGGCGTGGACGGGGCGACAGCCACCCCAAGTGGTCTGTCTCCCACGGGGATGGTTGCGACGACGGTGTCGGTGGCGGTGTCAACCACCGACAACGAGGCGGAGTTGAGGTTGGTGACGTACGCCCATCGGCCATCTGAAGACACCGCTACCCCCGACGGGGCCTCGCCGACCGCGATCGTCGCAACCGCCGCGTTGGTGTTGGCGTCGATCACAGACAAGCTGTTGTCGCCCTGGTTGGCCACGTACACCCGCATGCCGAGAGGATCTACAGCCACCCCGAAGGGGTTGTCACCTACCGTGACGGTGGCGGTGACGGTGTTGGTGGCGGTGTCGATCACCGATATGCTGCGGTCATTGAAGTTAGTGGTGTAGACAACGGTCCCACCCGCGCCACCGGCACCGCCGACGCCGCCGACGCCGACTCGGGCGGCGCTACCGGCACCGCCGCGTTTTCCGCCCGGCAGCACCGCCATTCCCATCGGGTCGCTCACCGGGACGGCTGCCGTCATCGTGTCTGTCGAGGTGTCGATGATCCGTACGGTGGCGGATCCGGTGTCAGCGATATATGCGCGAGAAGCGGGGCCGCCACCGCCGGTTCCGCCTCCACCGCCGTCACCGCCAAAAGCCTTTGTCGACAACAGGACTAGCATCCTTCCAGTCCCGCCGGTTCCCCCAACCCCACCATCCCCGCCGACCCCGCCAAGCGCGCCCTCGCCCCCGAGCCCGCCCTGGCCACCCCGTCCGCCTTGACCGCCCCGGCCACCCCGACTGAAAAGCCAACTACCGTCACCGCCACTTCCGCCCGCCCCGCCGCCACCGCCGTTCTTCGCAGTGCCTTCCGAGATCGGTAGTCCCGGTGCGCCTTCCCCGCCGCGGCCACCAACACCGCCGTTGCCAAGGAAGGACAGCGCCCCCGCACTGCCGCCTGCACCCCCGACACCACCGGTCCACACTGGATCTACGGCATTCGCCCCGACTCCGCCGGCCCCGCCGCTGCCCACGAACAGCCCGCCGCTGCCCCCTTTTCCGCCCGCCCCGCCGTTAATCGCCAACAATCCCGCGCCGCCAACTCCTCCTTGGCCGAACCAACCGGCGCTGCCGCCGTTGCCGCCGTTGAACCCGCCCCCACCATTGCCGAGCAACCCGCCTTTACCGCCGTCGCACGCCCCTGAGACACACGCCCCCTCGTAGGCGGTGTAGGTGTAGCCGTTGCCTATCAGCCAACCGCCGTCGGGGCTCTCCGCAGTGCCGTTGCCGAACAACTTCCGGCGGCTGTAGGTCGGCGCCGCCAACGCCGACCAGCCCGCCGCAGGAGCCTCACCGTCTTCATCGGCACCATTGGGCGCCTCGTTGACCCCGGGTACATCGGGCACCCAGTCCAGCGGGGCCAATGGTGGCACCCCCGCGGCTCCCCCGACGGGATCGCCCTGACGATCCGACTCCGACGACGCACCCGTCGACTCATCGTTGCCGGCTAGGGCGAGGGAGCCGACACTGCTGCCGGCATCGGCAGATTCCGTGCCCAGGTACGCGTACTCGGCCTCATTGGAACTAGCTGTACCTGAAGGGTTCTCGCCAATAGAACTCGAGAGCGTGCCCTCAATTTCGGCATCCGGCGAAGGCGTATCTGACTCTTCAGAATCCGACGACCCGGAGTTTTCCCCTGCTGGGTCGGCATCAGTGCGCGTCGACACTTCGCCCCCTGAAGGACCATCGGACGACCCGCCGGAGTCGGCTGAGCTTGTCGACTCCATCGTTTCGGCAAACGCAACTGCGGGCATCGACGCCAGGGCCGCACCCACACCCAGGCCTATCGCCAGGGCGCCTATCCGAGACAGACGGCGTTCACGCCGTGACGCCTTGGGTTTCCGTTTCCCCGGATCCGGCCTTGATGAGATCGGGAAAACCATGGCGGCCCTCCGTCGGGATAGTCTGCCTGCACCTAGAATTCAGCCCAAGCGCCTCGCACAGTATCCAAGCACTCGAGAGCACGATCGCGCGGGCAAACGCCAAGATCCCGCAATCGCCGCTCCGCTTTCTTGCGCTGTTGATCCTTGGGTTCACCGGCCGTGATCGAGCAGGCAAGCGAAGACAAGCCTCCATGTTGACCGCTAGTGCGAGATCATGAGGCGCCGCGCAAACCGACCCAGAACCTGGCAGCCTCGCGAATCGAATCCTCCACTGGGCTTGGCTGCCAACCTAATTCCCGTTTGGCCTTACTGCAGTCCACCGGCGCCTCGGCGCGCATCAAACGCAACGAGGCTAGCGAAAAGCGTTCGTCGGAACCCTTCAGCCGGGCCTTCAGGCTGCCCAGTGCCGCCATCGCATACGCCTGCACCGGTGAGACCGACCTAGCGGGCGCAGCGACACCCGCAGCCGCGGCGGCGATCCGCACCACCTCGGCGTTGGAGATCATCTTCTCCGAGATCAGGTAGCGCTCGCCGACCCGGCCCCGCTCCGCGGCGATGATCAGTGCGTGGGCCGCGTCCTCGATACCGACCGCTTCCAACTCGATTCCCTTCATCACGAATGGCAACTTGGCGTATGCCGCGCCGGCGATGATCGCGCCGTGCGGGGTACGTCCCCAGTCACCCGCGCCGTAGGTGGTGGACACACACATCGCCACCGCGGGCAGCCCACGCTCACGGACGTAGTCCATCACTAGTTTCTCGGCCTGCACCCGAGACCTGACGTAGGGAGTCACACGGGCAAGGTCGCGATCGGACATCTCGTCCGCCTCGGTGGCTACCCGACCGCGTCGGCGAGCGACCGTCGCGTAGCTACTGGTAAAGACGAACTTCTGCAGTCCCGCCGCGACCGCGGGTTCTACCGCGACCTCGAGTACGTTGCGGGTTCCCTCGACGTTGGTGCGGAACAGCGGGGCGGGATCCCGCAGCCAACCGCGGGTGTCGACAACGCAGTAGTACACGACATCGCAACCCGTCATCGCCGCGCGCAACACCGCGTCGTCCCAGATATCGCCAACGAACCGCGTCACCGCCAGATCGTCGATACCGATCGTGCTGGCGCCCCGGCGCACCATCACCCGCACATCCCGGCCCTCGGCCACCAATTGCCGGGTCACGTGACTGCCCAGATAGCCGTTGGCGCCGATCACCAGTTCGGTCACCGGACCCCGCCCCCGCCGAATCTGGTCATCCACTGCGCCGCCTCCTCGGGCAGCGTGCCGAGTTCCTGAGCCTTCCTGCACCATTTCGCGGTGGCCGCGACGAAGCGCAACGGGTTGTAGATGTCCTCCTGGCGACACCACTTCCCGCCACCTGCGTAGGTGACGATCGAGATATTGGTGGCAGCGATGATCGTGCCGTCACCGGGGTCGCGCATCGGATTGTCGAGTTCGCACAGAACTCGGGCGGTCGCTTCGTCGTAGACCCGCCACAGCGACGGAAAGGAGATCATGTGATTGCCCGGGAAGCTCTCCATCGTCTTCCAGATCCAGGCACGGACCTCCTCGCGTCCGTGCATGGTGCCGGCGGCGTGCTCGATGTAGACGACGTCGTCGGTGTAATGGTCAACCCACGGATCCCAGTTCCGGGTCCGCGCCGCACGGTCAACCGTCGCCTCGAATTCCGCGAACGCCGTGGCGAGCTCGTCGCGAGTGAATTGATTGGCCGCCACACCAGAACTAGAACATGTTCTACCGTGGTTGTCGAGTGCGTCGGAACGGACTACGAACGCAGCTCCGGCGGTGATACGAGAGCGTATGCGGGCCATCGGGAATGCCCATGTTCATGAAGGTGTTCAGGAAGGGACGCCCTCGGTTTGGAACGTCTTCAGTGGCGAATGTCGGAAGGGAACAAGGTGAGCGACTACGAGCGGGCCGTGCTGGCAGGCGGCTGTTTCTGGGGTATGCAGGATCTGATCCGCAAGCAGCCGGGCGTTGTCGCGACCCGGGTGGGATACACCGGCGGCCGCAACGACCACCCGACCTACCGCAATCACCCTGGTCACGCGGAGGCTATCGAAATCACCTACGACCGGGCCCGCACCGACTACCGGTCCTTACTCGAGTTCTTCTTCCAGATCCATGACCCCACCACCGAGGATCGCCAGGGCAACGACGTCGGCACCAGCTATCGTTCGGAGATTTTCTACGTCGACGACGAGCAGCGGCGGGTCGCGCTGGACACCATCGCCGACGTCGACGCCTCGGGGATATGGCCGGGCAAGGTTGTCACTGAGGTCAGCCCCGCCCGGGAGTTCTGGGAGGCCGAGCCCGAACATCAGGATTACCTCGAGCGCTACCCCGGCGGCTACACCTGCCACTTTCCCCGCCCGAACTGGAAGCTGCCCAAGCGCACCAGCGTCTGATCGACTAGCGGTACCACAACTCGTCCCACTAGGAGGCGGCCGTGGCCATCACTGCCAGCGAAGCCCGCAAGAACTTGTTTCCCCTGATCCAACAGGTGAACGACGACCGTGCCCCCGTCGAGATCACCTCGAAGAACGGGCGCGCGGTCCTCATCTCCGCCGACGAATGGGAGGCATGGCAGGAAACCGCCTACCTGTTTCGATCGCCGGCAAATGCGCGCCGCCTCCTCGACGCCGCGACAGCCCTGGACGAGTCGATCGACCGCGCGATAGTCAAGCGCATCAACAGATTGGTCGACGAAAATGGCGCGAGAACCGTACGCCGGCATCGGAAAACCAGAACCACTGAAGTACGGTCTCGCCGGAGCGTGGTCGCGTCGAATCACCGACGAGCACCGGCTTGTCTATCGGGCGGGCGGCGGAAATCTAGAAATCATCCAGGCGCTTTACCACTACTGAATTGTCAATCCCGCTATCGGATGTTCAGTGCCCTAACTGCCGGGGCGACGGTGCACGACGACGCGGCCGCCACCCTTGGGGGTGTAGGCCACCCCCCGCGAGTGAGACTTCTCGCGCGGCGCGGTGGTCGTCTCGATCACGAAGTGCCGCAACACCGTTCGTAACACGACATCCATCTCGACGTTCGCGAACGCAGCGCCGACGCACCGGCGGGTTCCGCCGCCGAACGGGATGTGCGCGAAGGTGCTCGGCCTGCGGCCGATGAAGCGTTCCGGGTCGAATCGCTCCGGCTCCGGAAACTCCTGCCCGCGGTGGTGCACCTGCGAGATCGCGACGACGATCGAGGTTCCCCGTGGGATAACCCATTCCCCCAGTGCAAACGTCGGGGCGTAGACGTGCCGGCCGGCGAAGTCGATCACGGTACGCGATCGCTGTATTTCCAGGATGGTGGCCTGCCGATACTCGTTACCATCGGTGTCGGCCTCGGCCACCAGCCTCTGTAAAACCTCCGGATGCCGGCTGATCCGCTCGAACGCCCATCCCAAGGTGGCGGCCGTGGTTTCGTGGCCGGCGGCCAACAGCGTCAGGAGTTCGTCGCCGATGTCCTTGCGCGACATACTCGAGCCGTCCTCATAGGTGCTTCGCAGCAGCAGCGCCAGGATGTCGTCCCGCATCTCCAGGTTCGGGTCGGCCTGCACCGAATCGATGAGCCGGCCGATGACCTCGTCATAGCGACGCCGATAGGCCGCCAGCCTTCCCCATGGGCTGAACCGTCCGTAGGTGCGCCTCGGCGTCGGCAGCACGGCCAGCCGCGAGCCGAGGGTGACCCAGGGCGGGATGATGCGCCGAAGCTCGTCCAGATGCGCACCGTCGGCGCCGAACACCGCCCGCAGAATGGCGTTCAGGGTGATTCGCATCATCGGCTCGAGGGTTTCGAACGGCCGCCCCTCGGGCCAGCTCGCGACCTCTCGCAGGGTCTCCTCCTCGAAAATCGCTTCGTAGTTCTTGATACTTCGCCCGTGAAACGGCGGGGTGAGCAGCTTGCGGCGGCGACGATGGCCGGCGCCGTCGAGAGCGAACACCGAGCCCGAGCCGAGCACCCGGGAGAGATTGGGCTGGATGTTGCCGACATCGTCGGTGTTGGCCATGAACAACTGTTTGGCCAGCGTGGGATCGGTGACGATCACCGTCTTTCCGAAGACCGGCAGCGTGAGAGTGAACGCATCGCCGCACGCGCGGGCGACCCGGGCGACGGTCGACTTGCGCCATACCGAGAATCCCAGGCCCTGCAGGAAGACCGGGATCGGCGGGGCGGGTGGCATCCGCACCGGCCGGGCGGCCGCGGTGGAACCGGTGCGAGCAGCCGCCGAGTGCGGATCACCAGGAACGGGCGAACGGGGCGTGACGATCGTTGCTTCGCTCATCTGGCTCTCCCGGGTCATTTGGTGGTACATCTGTGTACCACGACCGCTTTCGGTACGGTACCGCTTAGTACCACAGCTGCGCAAGGGAGACGGTTCTACGATGGCGCCCCCGGCCACCCTCACATCAGTGCAGGAGCGGCTGCTCGACGGCCTGGCCGCATCCATCGATGCACGCGGATACCGCGACACCACCGTGGCCGATATCGTGCGCCACGCCCGCACCTCCAAACGGACGTTCTACGAACAGTTCGCCGGCAAGGACGAATGTCTGGTCGAGCTGCTCCGCCGCAATAACGCCGACCTCATCGCCGGCATTCAAGCAGCGGTCGACGGCGAAGCGGAGTGGCGGCTGCAGATCCGTCAGGCCGTCGCGGCCTACATCACACATATCCAGTCGCGGCCCGCGATCACGTTGTGTTGGATTCGCGAGGCGCCCGCGTTGGGGGCGGCGGCACGGCCGCTGCACCGGCTTGCGATGGACGACCTCACCGAAATGCTGGTCACCCTCACCGAAAGTCCCGGATTCCGCCGGGCGAAGCTGAATCCGATCACCTCACCGCTGGCACTGATCCTGCTCGGGGGCTTACGCGAGCTCACCGCCCTGCTCGTCGAGGACGAAGGCGACGTCGGCGGCATTACCGAACCTGCAGTCGCCGCCGCGACGGCGATCCTCGGCAACCGCTGAATCGATCAGCGCAGCACCAGACGCGCCGACCTTTCCAGCCGGTCGGCGATCTCGTCGTAGGACGCGTAGCCCATTCCCGCGCGGGCCAGAGATCCCGAGTAGAGCAGCTCGAGCGAGTCGACGATGTCGGGATCGGTGTCCGGGCCCAGCGCTGCGGCAAGCCGGTCCCGGATATCGCGACCGATACGCTGACGAAGCACCTCGACATCGGGATCCTTGCCCAGCAGTGCGCTGGTCACCGCAGCGGCGAACTCGGAATCGTCGGCGACCAGCAGTGAGATGTGCCTGAGCACCTCGATCACTTTGGCGGCCGGGTCGACGGCCCGGGGGGCAGCTGCCGGTGAACCGGCAAGCCGGCGCCAGAACACCTCGGCGACCAGGTGTTCTTTGGAGGAGAAATAGGTATAGGCGGTAGCGGCTCCGACGCCCGCTTCGGCAGCTACCCGCCGCATGGTGAGCCCGGCAAATCCCTCACGGCTGAGCAGGTCCACCGCGGCCCTGCCCAGCCGGTCCACGGTATCGGCTTGTCTGGCCGTCAGCCGGCGGCGAGTCGACTCGACAGCCGGACCGGACACATGTCCGGACGCTACTACAGCCGCCAACTGCCGGCAACGGTACGTTGGACCGCGATGAACCCCACCGAGACCGGCCTGTCACCGGCCGCCGCCGCCCTGTTCGAGCTCGCGGCCGGCGTTAGCGGCTTCATGCCCTTCGACGAGGGCCACGCCCTGCACGAGACCACACTGAACTACCTCGGCACCGGGATCGGCGTCGAGATCGGCACGTACTGCGGCAAGTCGACGCTGCTCCTCGGTGCCGCCGCCAAACAGACTGGCGGCCTTCTCTATACCGTCGACCACCACCACGGATCAGAGGAGCACCAAGCCGGCTGGGAGTACCACGACGCGACGATGGTCGATCCGGTTTCCGGCCGGTTTGACACCTTGCCGACGCTGCGGCGAACGCTCGATGCCGCCGGGCTCGATGACCATGTGGTGGCCGTCGTCGGACGTTCGTCGGTGGTGGCCCGAGGGTGGCGGACACCGTTGCGACTGCTGTTCATCGACGGAGGACATACCGAGGAGGCGGCCCGTCGCGACTTCGAGGGATGGGCCCGGTGGGTCGACGTCGGAGGCGCGCTGGCCATTCACGATGTCTTTCCCGAACCCGCAGCCGGGGGCCAGGCGCCGTTCCACATCTACCAGCGGGCACTGGACACCGGAGACTTCCGTGACGTCCGAGCCATCGGTTCGCTACGGGTGCTCGAACGGGTGTCCGGCCGAGCGGGAAACCTCTCCGGGCCGGACCGTTAGCGTTCGCTGATCGCGCACTCACAGTCGTATTCGCCCTCGAGGCCCCTCGGTAGGTCGGCGCCGCGGAAGATGCCGCTCCCGGGTGTCGCCGAAGACAGGGCGTCGGCAGCGAGGATCACCGCTGCGCCCGTCCAGGTAGTGCGTTCCACCGGCCAGCGCTTTCCGTCGGCGTACACCAAGCCCGTCCAATAGGAACCGTCGTCCTCGCGCAGGTGATGCATCGCCGCGAACTGCTCATGGGCCCGCGACAGATCTCCCAGCGCTTCCAACGCCAGGACGAGCTCGCAGGTTTCGGCCCCGGTCACCCACGGCCGGTCGTCGACACACCGAACGCCCAGGCCGGGAACCACGAAATCGTCCCAGCGTTCGTCCAGCCGGCTTTGGGCGGCCGGTCCGCGTAACACCCCGCCGAGCACCGGGTAGTACCACTCCATCGACCACCGGTCCTTGACGACGAATGCGTCGCGATGATGCGCGATCGCGTGACCGAGCCGGCCGACCGCGACCTCCCATTCGGGCTGCGGTTCACCGAGATAGTCCGCCAGCGCCAACGCACATCGCATGCTGTGCTGGATGCTTGCACAACCGGTAAGCAGTGACTCCTGCGAGACCCCGGAAGGACCTCTGGCCCAGGCTATTTCACCGGTAGCGAGCTGTAGTTCCAGGACGAAGTCGATGGCCTTGGCCACCACCGGCCACATGGCCTCGGCGAATCGCCGGTCATCGGTGACCAGAACATGGTGCCAAACACCGGTGGCGATGTAGGCACAGAAATTGCTGTCGCTGTTGGGATCCTCCACGACGCTGCCGCGGAGCTGGATCGGCCACGTGCCGTCCTCGCGCTGCATCGTTCGGGACCACTCGAAGGCCGCGCGGGCCGGTTCGACCAACCCAGCCGCGGTCAGCGCCATCGCGGCTTCCACGTGGTCCCACGGGTCTGTATGACCACCCAACGACCAAGGGATCGCACCAGTCGACTCCTGGGTGGCGGCAATGGATTCAGCGGTTCGCCGACACTGGTCGGGACTCAGCACGCCTGGTACATGAGGGATGTCAGACATCAACGGCTCCAGGCTTACGGAAGTACAGCGCCACGCTCTTTCCGATTATCGGGTTGAGCGCGGCTTCCGCCGTCCTGGTGACCCAGGGTCGGCTCATCATGTCCCACACCAGCAATCGGTGATACGAGGATACTGCCGGATGCGACGAGTTCTCAGTTCCCACAAGGCATTTGATCCACCAGTAGGGTGCGTGCAATGCATGTGCATGGTGGGCGTGCGTCCAGCCCAAACCGTGCGCGCAGACCTTGGCTCGAAGCGCATCGGCTCGATAGATACGGATGTGCCCGCCTTCGTTGGCGTGATAGGAGTCCGATAGCGCCCAGCAGATTCGTTCCGGAAGCCAGCGCGGCACGGTGATCGCGAGCGCACCACCGGGCTTGAGGACGCGCACCAACTCCGATATCGCGACATCGTCCTGCGGGATGTGCTCGAGGATTTCGGAGGCGAGGACGCAATCGAACGTCCCGTCGTCGAAGGGCAGGTCAAGCGCATCGCCCTTGACCACTTCGGCTGCGCCCGACGCCGGTACCTCGCCCTGCTTCTTCATCGCCTGCAGCATTTCGTCGACAGCGTTGAGATCGGCGGCATTCTGGTCGAATCCGACCACCTCAGCGCCGCGGCGGAACGCTTCGAAGGTGTGCCTACCGGCTCCGCAGCCGACATCGATGACCTTGGCTCCCGGCCCCACCCCGAGGCGGTCGAAATCGACGGTCAGCACGATCGGCCCCTTTCGCAGGCCTTCTGGTACACGGCGACGGTCTGCGCGGCCACGGACTCCCAGCTGAACACTTCGAGCGCGCGGCGGCGACCATTTTCACCGAGCCTGCGCAACTCGCGCGGCGAATCCAGCAGTCGGCCGAGCACCGTGGTCAGTTCGGCCACGTCGGCCGGCGCGACCAGCCTCGCACACTCGCCGTCCACTCCGACCACCTCGGGCAGCGCCCCGGCCCGGCTTGCGACGATCGGAGTTCCACTGGCCATCGCCTCGGCAGCGGGCAGTGAGAATCCCTCGTATAGCGAAGGGATGCAAGCGACTTCAGCGGAAGCCAGTAGCTTCGCCAACTCGGCGTCGCTCAGACCGCTGGAGGTATGCACGATGTCGGAAATGCCCAGTTCGGCGATCAGCTTCTCGGTCGGCCCGTTTGGCTCCAGCTTGGCGACCAGCTGCAGCTCCAGGTCGCGCTCGACCCTTAGTCTGGCGACGGCGCGCAGCAGGTGGCTGACGCCCTTGAGCGGAACGTCGGCGCTGGCAACCGCGATGACGCGGTTGCGGACCCGACGCCCAGCCGGGCAGAACTGTTCGGTGTTCACCCCCAGCGGTACCACGTGAAGCTGGCCGGCGCTGACCCCGAAATCCGCGGCAATATCGGCGGACGAGGTCGATGACACCGTGATCAATTCGGGGAGTCGGCGTGCCACCGCCTTCTGCATTTCGGCAAATCCGTACCACCGGCGAACCAGTGGCTTGCGCCACCACTTGGCCGCGGCGACATCCACCTCCCGGTCTCTGGTGATGGGGTGATGGACCGTGGCGACGACCGGTAGTCCCCGCTTGGCGATCCCCAGCAACCCGGTACCAAGGCACTGGTTGTCGTGCACAACGTCGAAGTCGTTCAGACGTCCGGCCAGCAGTCTTGCGGCGCGCAGGCTGAAGGTTCTCGGCTCGGGAAAGCCCGCGGTCCAGGTGGTCAGCAATTCCAGCAGATCGATGGTGGTATTGATCTCGTTGGGTCTTGGGATGCGGAACGGGTCTGGTTCGCGGTACAGATCCAAGCTGGGCACCTCGGTAAGCCGAACCCGGGGATCGAGCCCCTCGGGATAAGGCTGCCCGGAGAAGACTTCGACGTCGTGCCCGAGTTCGACCAGCCCGCGACTCAGGTGCCGAACGTAGACTCCCTGGCCCCCGCAGTGCGTCTTGCTCCGATAGGACAGTAACGCGATCCGCATACTCAACTCGTCCAGCAGAAAAATATGCGCTGAGCTGCCCAAACCGTGGGTCGCACGTCAATCGGAATCCCTCTGGACATGTGTCCAGACTATAGTTTGACGCACTAGTCGATGCAAAGCCGGCTAGGCGCATGACCTGCGCCTCGGTCTGCCCTTGCGTAAACGCCGCACACGCTTTGCGGCTGCAGCGGCCCTGGTGCGGGTCAAGAGGTTCATGGCCGACCACCCTTCGCCGACCACCAATTGCTCATCTTCGATTCGTGATGCGCTTTGATGCCCGGCTGAAGCGAGTCTTTCGACAGTCCAGTTCAGGCCGAAAGTCCCCCGTTCCACGGGTCCATCGAGCTATAGAGTTCGTATCGTCGGCCCGGCTGCGGACCACCGACCCGGGCGGGAGGTGTGCAGTGACAGCGAGCGCCGAACGGCTCCGGACGACACCCTCTGACCACCTAGGTGGGCCGGGCGAGCTGTTGACCGCTTGCCGCGATGGTGAATGGAGCAGAGCCGCCTTTTGGCCGCGCGGCGCACGCTGGCATGGACTCGTCTGGGCCGCGAGTATCTTCTGCGCATACGTCGGTGCAGTGGTGCTCTATCCGTGGTCGAGCGGTGTCGCCTTGCTGTGGCTGCCCAATGCCGTCCTCGTCACCGCCCTGCTTAGGTTCCGGCCTCGGGATTGGCCATTTGTCTACGCCGTCGGAATAGCAGCCGAAATCGCCGGCGACCTCACTTTCGACATGCCTACCTATCAGGCCTTCGGCCTGGGCGTGGTGAATTCCGCCGAGGCGACGCTGTTCGTGCTCTTCGCCTCATTCATCGCCGGTGGACGCAACGCCGTCGGCCTGCTGACCGTGCGTGGCACGGCGGCGGTGGTCCTGACCTCCGTGACGGTCCCGGTTCTGACCGGCGCACTGGGCGGCGCGATCGTCGAATCAACCGCGACGTTCGGCGCTGAATACTTCACGGCCTGGCAGACATGGTGGTTCGGTGACAGCCTTGGGCTGCTGGTCGGGGTGCCGATCGGGCTACTGCTGCGCGACGCCAAACTATCGGTCGCCCGTCACCGTAACGGCCCGCTGACCCTTGGCTGTGGGACAGTCGCGGCCCTTCTGCTCGTCGTGTCCGGCACCCTCGCGCTGGCTGGGAACACATACGGTGCACAGCAGACCGCCTTGGCGGCCGCCGTGGTGTTGTCGCTGACATTCGGAGCGGTCGGGGCCCCAATCGCCGCGATGCTCGCGACCACCGTGACCCTGATCGGTTTCGCGCAACATTCCGAAGACATCGGATCCATCGTCGACGATCAGACATTGCTCGTTGTGGTCCTGGCAGCTGTCTACGCCATCGCGGCAGTCACCGAGTCCGCGGACCGGGCGATGGACCAGCTCTCGCGCGCCAGAAACGACCTGGCATTGCTATCTCGTACCGATGAACTCACCGGAATGTCGAACCGTCGAGCTTTGAGCGAGAACCTGGAATTGCTGTGGGGGTACTGCGCCCGCGAGTCGAAACCCGTCGCCATGTTGATGGTGGACATCGACTGCTTCCATCAATACAACACCACCTACGGACACGTCTCCGGCGATTCCGTGATCAGGCGGATCGCCAGGATCATCCAGGGCTGCGGCCGTAGGAAGACCGACCTCGTCGTGCGCTACGGCGGCGAAGAGTTCCTTCTCGTCATGCCCAACACCAAGCTTGACGAGGCCGAGAGAATCGCAGATCGGATCCACCAAGGAATTCGGGCACTGCACATCGAGCACGCCGGTTCTCCGGTAGCTCCGGTCGTGACGGTGAGCATCGGATTGCTGGCGGTTACGCACGTGACACCTGGGTCCGCGACGACAAACCTGGAGCGGTGCGACGCCGCGATGTACCAAGCAAAGGCATCTGGCCGCAACCGGACAGTCGCTGTGCGGCAGTAGAAGGTGCTGTCCACCGCGCAGCTGAATTCGAACTGCTCAGCAGGCCCTGCTCAACATGCGTAGACCCGGCTCGCGACCCTGAGCGTGTACGTGCCGTTATCAGCGTTTTTGACGATCAACCCCAATTCGGCCATCTCATCGGCAATCTCGATCTGTTCCTCGCTCAGTGGGGCCCGGTCCTGCCGGGTGATCGCCAGTCCCACACCGTGATGGATCGGCTCAGAACTCGGATGCTCATGGGCTTCACGCCACCAGTTCTGGAAACTCATGATTCAACTACTACCGGAGGGTTCTTGAACACTGCTGTGAAGAACCCGTGAACACCCTGGCAACAACCGCTGGTAATGGCGTTAATCTGCTGTCATGCCCGGGCAGGACTCGGTGGAACAGGCGCTGGCCGGTGGCGAACCCCAGCGCGTCGGCTGGTTCCGCTTCTACTTCGCCGAAGAACGCTGGGAATGGTCCGCTGCGGTGCAAATGCTGCACGGCTACCAACCGGGCACCGTGACGCCGACCACCGAACTGGTGCTCTCGCACAAACATCCGGCCGACTACCAGCAGATCGCGGCAACCCTCGAGGAGATGCGGCGCGGCCGCCGGACCTTCTCCACCCGGCACCGCATCATCGACACCCACGGCGACGTCCATGAAGTCGTGGTCATCGGCGATCAGCTAAAGGACGACCAGGGCCGGATGATCGGCACCCACGGCTTCTACGTCGACGTCACCCCGACGACCGAAGCGACCAAGGCATTCGTCACCGACGCACTCTCGGAGATCACCGAGAACCGCTCGGCCATCGAGCAGGTCAAAGGGATGCTGATGCTGATCTACCGAGTCGACGCGCAGACGGCGTTCGAGTTGCTGCGCTGGCGCTCTCAGGAGACGAACGTCAAGCTGCGACTGCTCGCCGAGCGGCTGCTGTCCGACTTCGCCGGGCTCAGCTACGACGAGCAGATGCCGCCGCGAGCAGCGTTCGACCATCTGCTGTTGACCGCACATCAGCGAGTGCGGGCAGGCGACGATAACGTGGAGCCGTGACCTGGTCGGCGAACGCGCTCATCATCGTGGACGTGCAGAACGACTTCTGCGAGGGGGGATCGTTGGCGGTCCACGGCGGCGCAACGGTAGCCACCGATATCAACGCGCTGCTGGCGGCAGAACCGCGCTACGACCACGTGGTGGCCACCAAGGATTTCCACATCGACCCCGGCGACCACTTCTCCGACAGTCCCGACTTCACCGAGTCCTGGCCGCCGCACTGCGTCGCGGCGACATCGGGTGCCGACTTCCATCCCGCGCTGGACACCGGTCCCATCGAGGCGGTGTTCACCAAAGGTCACTTCTCGGCCGCCTACAGCGGCTTCGAGGGCACCGACGAGACCGGCACACCGCTGGCCGACTGGTTGCGCGAGCGCCAAGTGGGTGCGGTCGATGTGGTGGGAATAGCCACCGACTACTGCGTGAAAGCGACCGCCGCCGATGCCGTCGCCGCCGGCTTCAGGACCAGGGTGCTCCTCGACCTGACCGCGGGGGTGTCACCCACGACTACGGCGGCCGCGGTCGAAGCCATGCGCGCAGCTGGAGTCACGATCACCGGATAGCCGCACCGTATCGTCGACCTGTTCGTTTCCCGCTGACCCGGAGAGTGCACCTTGGCTTCCGCCAACCAATTCCAGATGTGGCCCGGCAAGGCCTATCCACTGGGATCGACCTACGACGGTTCGGGAAGCAACTTCGCTGTGTTCAGCGAAGCCGCCGAAGCAGTCGAACTATGCCTGTTCGACCCGACCGACGGCAGCGAGACGAGGCTGCCGCTGCCCGAGGTGGACGGCTTCGTGTGGCACGGCTTCGTACCCGAAGTCCAACCAGGGCAACGGTACGGCTACCGGGTCCACGGGCCGCACGACCCGGCGTCGGGCCAGCGGTGTAACCCCAACAAGCTGCTCCTCGATCCGTACGCCAAGGCAATCGACGGAACGTTTCGCTGGGATCAGTCGCTGTTCGGCTACAACTTCGGCGATCCGGACAGCCGCAACGACGACGACTCGGCCGCCAGCATGCCCAAGTCGGTGGTGATCAACCCGTACTTCGACTGGGGTACCGACCGGCCACCCCAACATGAGTACGCCGACTCCATCATCTACGAGGCTCACGTCAAGGGGCTCACCCAGACCCACCCCGAAATCCCCGAGCGCATCCGCGGTACCTACGCCGCCATCGCTCACCCGGCGATCATCGAGCACCTCAGCAGTCTCGGGATCACCGCGATCGAGCTGATGCCGGTACACCACTTCGCCAACGACTCGACCCTGATCGACAAGGGCTTGTCCAACTACTGGGGTTACAACACCATCGGGTTCTTCGCGCCGGACTCCAAGTACGGCTCCAGCGCGACGCCCGGCGGTCAGGTACAGGAGTTCAAGGCGATGGTTCGCGCCCTGCACGAGGCGGACATCGAGGTGATCCTCGACGTCGTCTACAACCACACCGCCGAGGGGAATCACCTGGGCCCGACATTGTCCATGCGCGGACTCGACAACGCGGCCTACTACCGGCTCGTCGACGACGACAAGCGGTACTACATGGACTACACCGGCACCGGAAACAGCCTCAACGCCGGTCATCCGCACGCACTGCAGCTGATCATGGACTCACTGCGGTACTGGGTGACCGAGATGCACGTCGACGGCTTCCGCTTCGACCTGGCTTCGACACTGGCCCGTGAGTTCTACGACGTCGACAGATTGTCTACGTTCTTCGAACTGGTCCAGCAGGATCCCACGGTGAGCCAGGTGAAGCTCATCGCAGAGCCGTGGGATGTGGGCCCGGGCGGATACCAGGTGGGCAACTTCCCCCCGCAGTGGACCGAATGGAACGGCAAGTACCGGGACACGGTGCGAGATTTCTGGCGCGGCGAGAACGCCATCCTCGGCGAGTTCGCGTCCCGGCTGACCGGATCCGCAGATCTCTACGAACGTACCGGCAGGCGTCCGGTGGCATCGATCAACTTCGTCACCGCACATGACGGGTTCACGCTGGCCGACCTGGTGTCCTACAACGAGAAGCACAACGAGGCCAACGGTGAGGACAACCAGGACGGTGAAAGTCACAACAGATCTTGGAACTGCGGCGTCGAGGGCCCGACCGACGACCCCGAGATCCTGACGTTGCGGGCCCAGCAGCAGCGGAACTTCATCACCACCAACCTGCTGTCGGTGGGCGTTCCGATGGTCTGCCACGGCGACGAACTCGGCCGGACCCAGGGCGGCAACAACAACGGCTACTGCCAGGACAACGAGATCACCTGGATCGACTGGGCCAACGCCGATCACCGGCTGATCGAGTTCACCAGGTCGGTCGCGGCGCTGCGGGCCGCGCACCCGGTGTTCCGCCGGCGCCGGTTCTTCGACGGTCTTCCGGTTCGCCGCCGCGGTTCGGTGCAGATACCGGACATCTCGTGGTTCGCCCCCGACGGGTCCGAGATGAGCGACGAGGACTGGGATTCCGGATTCGGTAAATCGATCGCGGTCTATCTCAACGGGCACGGCATCCCGGACCTGGACGCCCGGGGCCACCGCGTCACCGACGACTCGTTCTTCCTGTGTTTCAACGCATATCATGAACCCATTGACTTCAGGCTGCCGCCAACGGAATTCGGTACCGCATGGCAGCCGGTGATTTATACGGTAGACGGTGCGGTCATGGCCGGATCCCGGCCGGTCGCAGCCGGCACCGAGGTTACGGTCGAACCACGAGCGGTGATCGTATTCCAGGCCAAGCCCTAATTAGCCCCCCAAGAAAACAACGGTCGCCCGTGCCCGCAAGTGGGTCAACGAGCACCGACATCGGAAGCGTCGGACGTGCGCTTCAATCGCGTAATTCCGGCGAAGACTGTGTCCGGTGCGCTGTCCAACGATGCGCCAACTTCCGCCAACTCCACTGATTGCAGGTTCAGAATCCCTGACGAGTCCACAGATCCCTGCATCACCATTGATTCGCCGTTGACGTTCATGAGCACATTCCCATTTGGACCAACGGAACCTTGACCAAACCACGTGCGATTGGCGCTGGGAGAACCTGCCGCTGCATCGATGCGGTATTGAAAGACACCGTTCGAAACGACCCCGAATACGAAGGTTTGCTCGGCATTTTCGGACGACATTTGTCCGTCGCTCACTACCTTTGACACAGATTCACTTGTCCACGTCCCGGTCAGGTTCGGCGAGGTGGGCTCATCGTGGGATCGGCTACAACCGGAGAGGATGACAATCCCGATAGCCCCGACAGTTCCAATGGCATAAATTCGCTTCGCCATGATTTCCTCACTTATCATCAGAATTGAATAGTACTTCAGCCGTCAAGCGACACCGAATCGGAATGCTCTGAATTCTTATCGTAGTTCACGGGGCCAATAGGTCGGATAGCAACCGGACCGTTTCGTGTGCACAGCACCCACAGCGACTATCACGGGGACGAGGGCCACGCTAAATTGAGCTAATCTAAGCCCTTAGCTATAGCTATTGGCAGCTGTGTAGAGCTTCAGCCCAGGATGCGTTCGATCGATCGCATCGGGACCGGCAGCCACGACGGCCGGAAGCGGGCCTCGTAACCGGCTTCGTAGACTGCCTTGTCCAATTCGTATCCGGCAAGCACCTGAGCCGCGTCCCGGGGGTCCGCGCCTGCGACAGCCGCGTAGCCATCGCAGAACGACGCGCTGTTCCGCTCTACCCACTCCCGGGCCCGGGCTGCGACCTGGCGGTCCCGGTCATGGTCTGCAGGACGCCCGACCAGGCGCTGGTAGGCCGCATATTCGAACGAACGCAACATCCCGGCGACATCCCGCAGTGGCGAATCCGGCCGCCGGCGCTGATCGAGCGGCTGGCCCGGCTCTCCCTCGAAGTCGATCAGCAGCCAGCAAGCTGGTGTGCGCAGCACCTGACCGAGATGCAGGTCGCCGTGCACGCGCTGAACGATGATCGTTTCGTCGGCAAGTTTGCGGTAGCGCTCTTCGATCAGGCCGGCGTGTTCCTTCAATGCGGGCACGATGCGCACCGCGAGGTTAAGCCGCGCCACCATCTCGTCCAGCGGGAAAAGTTCCCGTGCGGTACCGAGCTGCTCGGCGAGCGCCGTGTGCACCGACGCGACGGCCTCGCCCATCCGGAAGGCCTCGGCGGCGAAGTCGCCGCCCACCTCGTCGGCGTACAGGTCGCCTTCGGCGAACAGGTCCCGGGTGCTCGCGGTGGCCATATCCCAACCTTCGGCGCTGTTGGCGGCGAACGCAGTAACCATGCCGAGCGCACACGGCTCGGAATCCTTTCCATCCCAGTGAGTTTCGTAACAGCCAAGTAGACGTGCGACGTGCAGGTTGGCGGCGCGCGCCAGTACCCGGTTCAATTCGATATCCGGGTTGATACCGGGGGTCAACCGCCGGAACACTTTGAGGACCGCGCGTTCCTCGAAAATGATGCTGGTGTTGCTCTGTTCGGCACCCGACACCCGCGGCGACGCGTCCAACGGAAGCGCTACATCGGGCTCTTTGCTGAACCTCAGGTCCGCGACCGCGGCCGATGAATCGATAAGCGCTAACAGGTGCCGTGCCGCGTCCGCATCGTATAGTGCGTCGTACGCGATCCGCTCCCCGTCGGGGCCGGAAGCGGTTCCGATGGTGGCGATTTCGTGGTACTCATCGATGGGGGCCTTGCCATCACCCGCTCGGCCCCAACGCAGCAACACCTGATAGCGCTCCGAGGAACCGTCGGCGTAGCCGACATCGAGTAGCACGAGCTCGAGATCGTCCAGGAGAGCGGTAGTCGCCGCAGGCTCGACCGAGACCTGCTCGCGTCCGCGTCCGGCGTACCAGCGCTGGTTCTTGAGCCAATCGCCGAACGGCAATGTCGTCAACGGCGTCAAAGACGGTGTCACGGTATGTCTCCGGCCTCGGGGTCGCCCGGTCTCAGAAGGAACCAGTAGAAGCCGTGCCCGGGCAGGGTGAGCAGATAGGGCAACTGGCCTACCGGTGGAAACTCCACATAACCGGTCATCTCGATGAGCGTGTAGCCGTTCCACTGTTGCAGGTTCAGCTCGATGGGCTGCGGGAACCGCGAAAGATTGTTGACGCACAGCACAGTATCGTTGCGGTTCGCGTCGTGCAGTTCGCGTACATAGGTCAGCACCGAGGGATTCGACCCGCCCAGCTCCCGGAAGGCGCCCAGGGCGAACGCGTCGTGCCGACGGCGGATCGCGAGCATGGTGCGAGTCCAGTTCAGCAACGACGCCGAAGTGTCGCGCTGCGCTTCGACGTTCACCGAGTGATACCCGTAGATCGCATCCTGGTTGGGCGGTAGATAGAGCCGCCCGGGCGTCGCGGTGGAGAAGCCGGCGTTGCGATCCGGCGTCCACTGCATCGGGGTGCGCACGGCGTCGCGGTCACCGAGCCAGATGATGTCGCCCATCCCGATCTCGTCGCCGTAGTAGAGCATCGGCGAGCCGGGCAGTGACAGCAGCAACGCCGTGAACAACTCCATCTGGTTGCGATCGTTCTCCAGCAACGGCGCCAGTCGGCGGCGGATGCCGACGTTGGCCTTCATCCGCGGGTCCTTGGCATATTCGGCGTACATGTAGTCGCGTTCGTCGTCGGTGACCATCTCCAGCGTGAGCTCGTCGTGATTGCGCAGGAATATGCCCCACTGCGCCAGATCCGGGATCGGCGGAGTGTTGGCCAGAATCTCGGAGATGGGAAACCGAGACTCACGGCGAACCGCCATGAAGATCCGCGGCATCAGCGGAAAGTGGAACGCCATGTGGCACTCGTCGCCGCCGGTCGCCGGGTCGCCGAAGTACTCGACGACGTCGGCGGGCCATTGGTTAGCCTCCGCCAGCAGCACCCGGCCGGGGAACTCGTCGTCGATCACCTTGCGGCAGTGCTTCAGGAAGGCGTGCGTCTCGGGGAGGTTCTCGCAGTTGGTGCCCTCCCGTTCGAACAGGTAGGGAACCGCGTCCAGCCGGAAACCGTCGATGCCGAGGTCGAGCCAAAACCTCAGCACGTCGATCATTGCTTCCTGCACCGCGACGTTTTCGTAGTTCAGGTCGGGTTGATGGGAGAAGAACCGGTGCCAGTAAAACTGGTTGCGTACTGCGTCATATGACCAGTTGGACTCTTCGGTATCGACGAAGATGATCCGCGCATCCGGATACTTGTCGCTGGTGTCGCTCCACACGTAGTAGTCGCCGTACGGTCCCTCGGGGTCGCGCCGTGATTCCTGGAACCACACATGGGTGTCGGAGGTGTGGTTCATCACCAAGTCGGTGATCACCCGAATACCGCGCCGGTGCGCCGCGTCGAGCAGCTCCACGAAATCCTCGACGGTACCGAACTCCGGCAACACCTTGTAGAAGTCCCGGATGTCGTAGCCACCGTCGCGCAGCGGGGAATCGTAGAAGGGTGGCAGCCAAAGGCAATCCACCCCAAGCCATTTGAGGTAGTCGAGGCGCTCGGTCAGACCTCGGAGGTCGCCGACGCCATCGGAGTTGGAATCATAGAACGCCCGGACCAGCACCTCGTAGAAGACCGCCCTCTTGAACCAGGTGCGGTCCTCGGGCAGGGTGCGCGCATGGCTGAAGTCGTCGGCGTGCGGATGCTCGACCGAGCGGCCCTGCGGGCCTATCTCTACGTGCGTACCCGCGACCGGATCGGCCGGCCGGGCCCGAATGAAGTCGTCCATACAGTCTTCAAACCTACCCATCATTGGGGCGGATGAACCACCGCGCCGAGGAAGACCGTCGGGGATGACGCCGGGGGATGACACTGGGCCGCCGGGGCGCATCCGCGCTATCGTGCCGAAGTGACGTCCGGCCGTTCGACACGTGATCATGGTGACCCGGGAGACGCACCCACCGTGCCGCCCCCGCTGACCGATCCGGTGAACCCGGCACGTCCGTCCGCGGCCGAGGAAGCCCGGACCATCGCCGCGTCGACGAACACCGGCACACTGGCGACCCTGACCGAGGAGGGCGACCCGTGGGCGTCATTCGTCACCTACGGTCTGCTCGACGGTGCCCCTGTGCTGTGCGTATCCAACCTGGCCGAACACGGCCGCAACCTGGCCCGCGACAACAGGGCCAGCATCTCCATCGTCGCGCCGGGCGCCCACCCCGACCCGCTGGCCAGCGGTCGCGTCACCCTGGCCGGCCACGTCGAGGAGCCGCAAGGCGACGAGCACGCCGCCGCCCGCGAAGCCCATCTGTCGGCCGTTGCGGCCGCGAAGTACTACGTCGACTACAGCGACTTCACCCTCTGGGTGCTACGGGTGGCCCGGGTGCGCTGGGTCGGCGGCTACGGGCGGATGGATTCGACATCCGGCCGTGCCTATGAAGAGGCCCAGCCCGATCCGGTCACGCCGTTGGCTGCCGAGGCGGTGTCACACCTCAACGCCGACCACGCCGAAGCGCTGGTCGCGATGGCCCGAGCGCTCGGCGGCTATCCCGACACCGTCGATGCAGTGTGCACCGGCCTGGACCGATACGGGCTGGACCTCCGGTTGAACACTGAACGAGGACTGGCCTACACCCGGGTGGGCTACGCCCGGCCGCTGGATTCCTTCGATGAATTGCGCTCGGCAACAATTGATTTGACCCAACGCGCCCGCCAGAATTGAGCTCGGTCCGCCTGGCTGCAGGTGGTGCAATACGATCGCAGTATGACAGCTGCGACCCCACCGTCGTCCGGCCTTTCCGGACGTTCAGCGGCCTCGGCCACCTGGCAGGCCGCGTTCGACTTGATCCGGACGCGCGGCTACGAACGCCGCGACGAACCTTTCCGGCTGGCCAGCGGCCAGCTCAGCCACGACTACATCGACGGGAAGTACGCCGTGGACACCGGGGAGCGGCTGGCGATCGTCAGCCGCGCGGTAGCCGATCTGGCCGCCGAGCACGGGATCGAGTTCGACGCAGTGGGCGGTCTGACGATGGGCGCCGACCCGCTCGCGCACGGAGTCGCCATGGTCACCGGCAAGGCGTGGTTCTCGGTACGCAAGGAACAGAAGAAGCGCGGGCGCGAGCAGTGGATCGAGGGCACCCGACTGCAGCCGGGCACCCGAGTGCTGCTCGTCGACGACGTCATCAGCACCGGGGGATCCACCGAGATCGCGCTGGACCGGGTCAAGGCCGTCGGCGCGGTGGCGACCGGAGTGATCCCCATGGTGGACCGCGGCGACGTCGCCGCCCGGCGGTTCGCCGAACACGGCGTACCCTTCCACGCGTTGGTCAGCTACCGCGACCTGGGAATCGAGCCGGTCCGCGACGTCTGAGTCCGGCCGCGCCTCAGCCCCCCACGGCGACGGGCCAATGTTCCGCCAGGTACTTCGAGGCCGCTTCGGTCTGCTGGGGTGTGGGCACCGTCACCGGGCCGTCGACGATCGGCAGCGAGGCAGCCACCGACTGGTCGAGCGTGCGGTCGGCGATCATGTTGTCGGCCCGGACCGGTCGCACCCCGCCCTGGGCGTACAGGTTCTGGCCCTCGTCGCTGTAGAGGAACTCCTGCCATAGCCGGGCAGCCGCCGGGTGCGGCGCGTCCTTGTTGATCGCCTGGTAGTAGTAGCCGGCCACCGGGTATTCCGGCGGTACGACGAACTGCCAGGTGGGCAGTCTCTCGGTCTCGTGGGCATTGGTGTAGTTCCAGTCGATCACCACCGGGGTCTGGCCAGATTCGATGGTGGCAGGCGTCGGGTCGATCGGCAGAAAGTTACCTGCCTGCTTCAGCTTTCGGAAGAACTCGACTCCCGGCGCAATGTCATCCGCCGACCCTCCCTGCGATAGCGCCACCATCAATACGCCGGAGAACGCGGCACCGGACTGGGTTGGGTCTCCGTTGAGTGCCACCTTGCCGCGGTACTCGGGTTCGAGCAGATCGTCGACATCGGTCACCGGCGGCACCTTGGCCGAATCGAAGCCGATCGACACGTACCCACCGTAGTCGTTGACCCAGGTTCCGTCGGGATCCTTGAACGCCGCGGGGATGTCGTCGAAGGTAGCCACCTTGTACGGCGCGAACATCGAGGTGTTCGCCAGGGCGACACGTTGCCCGAGATCGAATACGTCGGGGGCGCTGGGGCTGCCCTTCTGTTCGTTGGCCGCGTCGATCTCGTCCTGGCTGGAAGCATCGGGTTGCGCGGAGTTGACCTTGATGCCGTATTTCTCCGAGAAGGCCTCCATGATCGCGCCGTAGTTAGCCCAATCATCCGGCAGCGCAATGACATTGAGCTCGCCCTCGGACTTAGCGGCCTCGATCAGACCGGCCATGCCACCATAGTCCTCGGCCGACGACGCCGCAGCGGGCGGCCCGGCGGGCGCGCACGCCACCGCCGCCCAGACCAGCAGCACGGTAGCCGCCACCGCGCCGAATGATCCCGGCCGAAAACCTGCGTCGTTCCGCGCACTGTTCAATGCCGAACCTCCCGATAAGCGAGCGGGTCTATCCGGTGAGCCGTGCGAACCATACCGTGGTGACATGGCAAATCTTGACACCGTCGCCGCCTTCGCCGCCGCCCCGGTCGCCGTGTTGGGCACGACGCGATCCGACGGTGCACCGCACTTGGTGCCGGTGGTCTTCGCCATGCCTGGGGATCGCAGCGACGTCCTCTACACGGCAATCGATTCGAAGCCCAAGTCGACCCATCGGCTTCAGCGGTTGGTCAACATCGAAGGCAACGACGCGGTGAGCCTGCTGGTCGATCACTACGACGACGACTGGACGCGGCTGTGGTGGGTGCGGGTCGACGGCATCGCAACGATCCATCGCAGCGGCATCGAGATGGCAACCGGGTATGCGCTGCTGCGGGCCAAATACGCCCAGTACCGCAGGGTCGAGTTGGACGGTCCGGTGATCGCCGTGCAGATCGTCAACTGGTCGTCGTGGCAGGCCGCGCCCTCGCCGTCAGGCTGATCAACGCTGCTTGTTGACCGCAGCCTCGAGTTGCTCCTCGTAGGCGCCCTCGTCGCGGCCCAGCGCGATGGTCGCCGCCGCCATCGCGAAGGTGGATACCGCGATCGCGACCGTGTCCCAGCGGCCGACGTCGAGCTGCTCACCCAGTACCACCGCTCCGAGTAGCACCGCGATCACCGGTTCGAGCACCAGCATCGTCGGCACCGAGGTCTGCAGCGACCCGGCATGGAAGGCCGACTGCTGCAGCAACATCGCCAACACCCCCAACAGCGCCAGCAGGTACAACACCGGCGTGGTGAGTACCGCGCGCGGGCCGTCGTGGGTCAGCACGTGCATGACGAGCTTGGTGAGCACCGCGACCACACCGAACAGCACACCCACCGCGATGGCCAGCAGCACCGCACGTCGCCAGCCCACGATTCGGGTGGCCACGAGCACGCACGCCGACACCGCGACCGTGCAGACGACCGCGACGACGGCCGAGGTCGACAACGAGGCCTGGTAGTCGCCCGGGCTGGCCTTGGCCAAGACCACGAACACCGCGAGCGCGGTGGTGAGCAGCATCGCCCACGCCCACTCGCCGCGGGTCACCCTGCGGTGCGCCAGTCGGGCGCTGAGCGGCAGCGCGAACAACAGGGCCGAAGTCAGGATGGGCTGTACCAGCAACAGCGACCCGTTGGCCAGTGCCAGCGCCTGGAATACATATCCGGAGATCGCGGCCGCGGTGCCCGCCCACCACAGCGGGCGCCGGATCAACGTCCGAATCATCACCGGGCTGATCCCGAGTTCGGCGGGCACGTCCATGGTGGCCCGCTGCCGTACAACGATCCCGATGGCCAGGAACACCGCGGACAGCAGCGCCAACAGCACGGTCAAACCATGGCCGATGAATGCGCCTCCCACCGCGTAGGGCTCCCTCCAACTCGCCGGGACGAACCGGCCGTCCCCTGGACAAAGAAAGCACATGTCCGCCGGACAAGGACAGCACACCGGTCGTGCCGCACCCGGTCCGACCCGCGCCCAGCTGGTTTCAACCGCCCAGAACTGGGCATTCCCGGGCCATGACACTGCGCAGATTGGTCATGATCGCCGGGGTGGTAGTGCTGTTGGCCGGTGCCATCGCGCTGTTGATGCCGGTGTCGGTGCCGGGGCCGGACGCGAACATCGGGTGCGGCAACGCTTTGGTCGCCGACCTCTCCGAGGCCCGCGAGGCGGACAGCCGAAACCTGGCCAACCTTCCGATTGTCAACGAGATCGTCCCGCACACCGATTACGTAGCCGAATGCGAATCGGCGTTGTCGTCGCGGCGTGCCTGGTCCATACCTGTCGCCGTGGTCGGGCTGGTGATCCTGGCCGGGTCCTTCTTCATCGGTCAGCGAGCGGCCCGGGGCTCGGCCTGACCCTGCGCCGGATCGGTTCCCGCCCGGGGGGCTGCTGAGGCGGCGGTAGGAGCGGCTCCCGTCGTTTCACCGCTACTGTGGTCGGTTCCTTGGTGGTGATCTCGAGCGGTTCGCCGCCGTGGCGAATCGTCAGCGACCCGTGCGGGCCATCTCGCAAGGTGTAGGTGACCGAACTGTGATCGGCGTCGACGGTGACGCGGAAATCCCGCCAGCGCAACCTGAATCGCAACCTGCTGATGCCGGACGGGAGCCGCGGGTCAAGTGCCAGCACGCCTTCGTCATCGCGCAGTCCGCCGAACCCGCTGACGAGTGCGGTCCAGCTACCGGCCAGCGACGCGAGGTGCAGGCCGTCCCCGGTGTTGTGATGCAGGTCGCGCAGATCGATCAATGCGGCCTCGTAGGCATAGTCGTGCGCGAGTTCCAGGTGACCAACCTCGGCGCACATGACCGCCTGGATGCAGGCGGACAGCGACGAATCCCGGGTGGTGCGGCGTTCGTAGTAGTCCACGTTGCGGCATTTCTGCTCGAAGGTGAACGCGTGGCTCTGCCACTGCATCGCGAGGACGAGGTCCGCCTGCTTGGTGACCTGCGCCGGGTACAGCCGTACGTAGGGCTCATACAGCAGTAGCGGGTATTTGGTGTTCGCGGTGAAGTCCCACTCGCGCAACGTCGTGAAACCCTCACACTGCGGGTGCACTCCCAGTTCCTCGTCGTAGGGAATGTGCACAGCATTGGCGGCGTCCCGCCATGCGGCTGTCTCCTCGGTGTCCACCCCCAGTTCGGCCGCCGCATCGGGGTGCCGTGAGCACGCGTCGACGGCGATGCGCAGGTTCGCGGCGGCCATCAGATTGGTGAACACATTGTCGCGCACGACCGCGGTGTATTCGTCCGGTCCGGTCACCCCGTCGATTCGCCAGGCGCCGTGCCTATCGTGGTGCCCGAGCGACAGCCACATTCGAGCGGTCTCGACAAGCACCTCGAGACCACACTGCTGTTCCAGCGACTCATCACCGGTCACCACCCGGTAGCGCTCGAACGCCACCGCGATGCCGGCATTGACGTGGAACGCCGCGGTGCCCGCGGGCCAGTACGCCGAGCATTCCTCACCGTGGATGCTTCGCCACGGAAAGCTCGCGCCCGACAAAGCGAGTTCGGCGGCCCGCTCCCGCGCCATGTCCAGCGTCGAGGCACGCCACCGCAGCGCATCGGCGGCGGCCCGCGGCGCGGTGTAGGTGAGTACCGGCAGCACGTAACCCTCGGTGTCCCAGAACGCGTGTCCGTCATAGCCGGTCCCGGTGAGCCCCTTACCCGCGATAGCGCGGCCCTCGGCACGCGCGCTGGCCTGCAGGACATGGAAAAGCCCGAAGCGAACCGCCTGCTGACAGTCGGCGTCGCCGTCGACCTCGACGTCGGCGCAGTCCCAGAAGTCGTCCAAGTAAGAGCGCTGGGAGTCCAGCAATCCCTGCCAGCCGCTGTAACGGGCGCTGGCGATCGCCGCGGCGGCCTGATCGCGCAATGCCGGACGGGAGCGCAGGCTGGACCACCCATAGGCAAGGTACTTGACCACCTGCAGCCGCTGTCCGGCTTCCAGGCCGCACACCATGGTGGTACGAGCCCAGTCGTCACCGGAATCGCCACTGATATCCACCCGCCCGGGAGCCTGCACCACGTGATCCATCGCAGCGGCCATCATCAGGGCGGTCCCGCGAGTACGGTGTATCAGCAGCGCGCCGCAATCACTCACCTCGTGCTGGACTGGTTCGAGCGGATTCTCCAGCACCGCTGCGACTCGCGGATCGTTCTGCGCCGCCGGCTGATCCTCGTTGGCCACCAATTCGGACTGCAAGGTGACACGCACGTCATCGTCGACTGCCTGTACCTCGTAGCAGATCGCCGCGAGCCCCCGTTGTGCCAGCGAGACCAGCCGCACCGAGGTCACCCGCACCTGCTTGCCGGCCGGCGATCGCCACACGGCGACGCGGGTCAGGGTGCCCGCACGCATATCGAGAACCCGTTCGTGGGAGAACAATTCGCCGTACCTAACGTCGAACGGTTCGTCGTCCACCAAAAGCCGGATCAGCTTGCCATTGGTGACGTCGACGATGGTCTGACCGTCCTCGGGATCGCCGTAGCCGGCTTCGCCGTAGGGCAGTGGCCGGGTTTCGTAAAAGCCGTTGAGATAAGTGCCGGGCAGACCGTAGGGCTCGCCTTCGTCGAGGTTCCCGCGTAATCCGATGTGCCCATTGGACAACGCGAACAGCGACTCGGTCTGCGGCAGAAGCTCGAGCCGGAGTTCGGTTTCCCGGATGCACCACGGCTCGACCGGAAAGGCATCGTCGGCGATCATCATGGCGGCAACAACTCCCCAAGGTCAGTGACGACGAGGTCGGCCCCGTTGTGCCGCAGAGCTTCTGATTGCCCTGTCCGGTCCACACCGACCACCAGGCCGAACCCGCCGGCCCGGCCGGCGGCCACCCCGGACAGTGCGTCCTCGAATACAGCGGCGTGCGCCGGGTCCACGCCCAGCAGTTGGGCGGCGCGCAGGAACGAGTCTGGTGCGGGCTTTCCCGGCAGCTGCTCGGTGCGCAGCGTGACTCCGTCCACCCTGTGCTCGATATAGGCCCCCAGCCCGGTCGACTCGAGAACCTCGCCGGTGTTCGCGCTCGACGACACCACGGCGCGGCGCAGGCCCGCCTTTGCGGCCGCCTGCAGGTAGCGCCGGGAGCCCTCGAACACCGTCACTCCGTCAGTACGCAGTTGCTGCAGAAAAAGGGCGTTCTTGCGGTCGCCCATCTCGCTCACACCGGCGTCGTCCGCGGCGATGTCGCGGCTGGCCAGAAACGAGCGGATCCCGTCGTTCCGCGGCTTTCCGTCCACGTACGTCTGGTAGTCGGCGCCGGCGTCGAACGGCACGAACGGCTCGCCGGTCGACGCCGACCGCGCCTGCAGGAACTCGTCGAACATCGCCTTCCACGCCCGCCGGTGCACGCCAGCGGTATCGGTGAGCACACCGTCGAGATCGAACAGGCACGCGCGAATCCGATCGGGCAGGCCGAGCATCACCCACTCATACCGCGTCGAGCCGGTTACATCGGCTGAACACGCGGGGCGGGACCGCAACTAGCCGAGGCCGAACATCGCGCGTAGCTCGACCGTGCGCCACCAGATCAATGCGATGAACAGCACCACGACGGCCGCGGTGGCGCCGGCCTGCACCAGGTTGCGCTGCTGACGGGGCGCATATGCGTAGGCCGCCGCGATCGCCGCACCGGTGACCAGCCCCCCGATGTGCCCCTGCCAACTGATGTTCTGCGAGGTGATCAGCGGGATCACGAATGTGAAGGCGAGGTTCAGCACAATGACGGCGACAACCCCCCGGACGTCCATGCTGAGCCTTCGGCCAACCACGAATGTGGCCCCGAACAGCCCGAACACCGCCCCGGATGCGCCGGCGGTCAGCGCATTCAGCGTCAGTAGGTACACCAGCACCGACCCGCCCATCGCGCTGAGCAGGTACAGCGCGCTGAAGCGCAGCCGTCCCAGCGCCATTTCCAACGGCGGGCCCACGAAGTACAGCGCCAGCATGTTGAACGCGATATGGGCAGTGCCGAAGTGCAGGAACGCCGAGGTCAGCAGCCGGTACAGCTCGCCGTCGGCGACTGCGGGCGGCCACAGCGCCATAGCCCGTTCCATCCCGGTCGAGGCCGTCTGCAGGGCGAACATGGCGACGTTGATACCGATGAGGACGTAGGTGACGACCGGGGTTGTCGAGCGCTGCGACCGGGCGCCGAACTGAGTGGTGACCGGCCGCACGGTCGCGGCGGCCGCGCCCACGCAATGCGCGCACTGATGTCCGACCGCCGCGCTGTGCATGCACTCCGGGCAGATGAATCGGTTGCAGCGGGTGCAGCGGACGTAGGTCGGCCGGTCGGGATGCCGGTAGCAAGTCGGCGCCGGGGCGCCGGGCGCGCTCGGGTAGCTCACCGCCCCACGCTATCGCGACGAAGGAGGTGCCGAAGGGGCGTGCCCTCAAGGCGGTTTCACTCAGAGCGTGTTCTCTCGGCTGTCTAGGCGCTGAATCTCGCCATGGACGGACGATCGGCGGCAAGCTGCGTCCCGAAGCGCACGGGTCCCTGGACGCAGGGTCGTCGGCAATAACGATTCCGTAACATCGTTAATCACGATCAATTAAGGGTTGCAAGCAAAGTCTGAGAAATTGCGTCCCAATATCCGCCTGTAGTTGCCGAACGTCCGGAAATCCCGCCGATTTTGAGGCGGAAATCACGTCCCCGATATGTAACGCTCGAACGCGTGAGCCGCCACGCTCGCCGCTGCGGCCGAGTGCCTTTCAGTGCGGTTACCTTGGATTACGGGACGGGGGCACCGCTGGAGAAAACCGGCGATCAATCCACAAATCCAAAGGAAATTGATCATGAATCTCACTGCAATTACTCGCCGTCTGGGGCGAAGTGGCATGACCGGTGTCAGTGCGGTTTGCTTGTTCGGCGGATTCGGCGCAGCAACACTTGCTGCGGGCGTTCCGGCGGCTACCGCGACGCCCGTCGACCAGTGCAGCGCCAGTGGCCTCTCGGGCACGGTCAGTTCGGTCACCGGGGCGGCGCGGCAGTATCTCGACACTCACCCGGGTGCCAATCAGGCCGTGAGCGCGGCTTTGAGCCAGCCGCGCCCAGAGGCCGCGGCCAATCTGCGTAGCTATTTCACGGCCAACAGCCAGGAGTACTACGAGCTGCGGGCAATTCTGGCTCCGATCGGGGAGGCGCAGCGCGCCTGCAACGCGACTGTGCTCCCTGGCGAGCTAGCGACGGCCTACGCCATGTTCATGGCGGGCTGACCCAGCCATGTTCATGGCGGGCTGACCGGCCTGCCGCGGCGGCGGGTTCTGTCCCGCCGCTGCGGCACTTAGACTGGCTTTCTATGAAACCGAGTCGACGCGTCGCGGCGGTTGCGGCGCTGCTCGCCGGTTTGGCCGCGGCTTCGCCGCTGGGGGCTCCGACCGTGTCCGCGGACGACCCCAAGACGATCATCGACTCCGACGGCTCCTACGCCGTGGGCGTCGACATCGCACCCGGCTCCTATCAGTCCGCCGGTCCGGTGGACGGCGGCGTCTGTTACTGGAAACGCACCGCCGGTGACGAACTGCTCGACAACGCTCTCACCAAGAAGCCCGCCTTCGTCCAAATCCTGCCGACCGATACCACTTTCACCACGAGCGACTGCCAATCCTGGCAACTCACCCAAGCCCCCCCGCCGCCGCAACCCGGACCCGGCGATCTGCTGGGACAGCTGACCGGCCTCATCGGCAGCGGCATCCTCAGCGGGGGTCCGCGCTGATCCCTGGCAATCGCGCCGGCACGATCGGTGACGGCAGAATCGAGGTTCCCGGGGATCTCGACGCGGTCACCTGCATTGGCCGCGAAGACCACCGCGATATCGATCCGGCTGCGGTGGAGCGAATCTGGGGCGCTGTCAGGTACTGGTATTCAGCCGGAATGCAACCGGCGATTCAGCTATGTCTGCGTCACCAGGGCCGAGTGATCCTCGACCGAGCGATCGGCCACGGCTGGGGCAACGGGCCCACCGACCCGCCGGACGCCGAGCGGGTCGCGGTCAGCACCGAGACGCCGTTCTGCGTCTATTCCGCAGCCAAGGCGATCACCACGACCGTCGCCCACATGCTGGCCGAACGCGGATATTTTTCGCTGGACGACCGGGTGTGCGAATACCTTCCGGGCTACACCAGCCACGGCAAGCACCGCACCACCATCCGCCACGTGCTGACCCACAGCGCCGGGGTGCCCTTCGCCACCGGGCCAAGGCCAGACCTCAAGCGGATGGATGACAGCGACTACGCCCGCGACCTGCTGTGCCGGATGAGACCGGTCTACCGCCCCGGACTGCTACACATCTATCACGGCGCAACCTGGGGGCCTCTGATGCGCGAAATCATCTCTGCCGCAACGGGGCGCAGTATCCGCGACATTCTGTACACCGAAGTACTGGCGCCGCTGAACTTTCGGTGGACCAATTTCGGTGTCGCCGAACAGGATGTCGCGTTGGTCGCACCCAGTCACGTCACCGGTAAACCGCTGCCCGCCCCGATCGCGAAGGCTTTCAAGACCGCTGTCGGCGGCACCATGTCCCAAATCATCCCGTTCACCAACTCTCGGCGGTTTCTCACCGGTGTGGTCCCCTCGTCCAATACCGTCTCCAACGCCCACGAACTCTCTCGCTTCGCCGAAATCCTCTGCCGTGGCGGTGAACTCGACGGAATTCGGGTGCTCGCGCCGGAAACCGTGAGGGCCGCGACAGTCGAGTGCCGTCGGTTGCGCCCCGATCTGGCCACCGGAATGGCCCCGATCAGGTGGGGAACCGGCTACATGCTCGGGTCCAAGCGGTTCGGTCCGTTCGGCAGAGACGCGCCGGCCGCGTTCGGCCACACCGGACTCACCGACATCGCAATGTGGGCCGACCCGTCGCGGGCATTAGCGGTAGCAGTGGTCAGCAGCGGCAAACCCGGCAGACACCCGGAATCAGGTCGCTATCCCGCGTTGCTGGACCGGATCAATGCCGAGTTCGCCCGCCTCGAATAACTCGCCGAGTACCGAAGTCAGGCGCGCACTCCGCGGTAGATACCCCACCTCACGATCCACGGCATCAACACCCGGTCGAATGCCCACACCGGGACCCGGAAAGACCTGCCGTTGGGGGTGAACACCTCGAGTCCGTCGGGCTGGATGCCCAGGACCGAACCCCAGCGCCGCGCGGCAGGGCGGTAGGGCCGCAACGTCTTTCCGGCGAAGGCCGCCCGGACATTTCTGGCCAGCAACCCGTCGGCGCGGTTGCGGGCTGAACTGCGCAGCGCATCGGTGGCGGCGACGTCGCCGATCGCGAACACCTCCGGGTGTCCCGGGACCTGGAGCTCGGGTGTGACGCGCACGAATCCCCGTTCGTCGAGCAATTGTGCGGGCAACCAGGCGGTGTTGGGACGCACCCGTCCGATCGCCCACAGCACGGCGTCCGCGCTGGACGGCGACTGCCCGGTGCTCCACCGCACCGGATCCGCGGTCAGGTCAGCGCCGCTGAATCCGGGGTCCAGCTCGGCGCGGTGACCCGGATGCAGCCCGACGCCGGCGTCGGTCAGTCTGCGTCGCACGGAATGCCAGGTCCGCGGGTGGTGCTCGACGAGCGCCTGATCGCGCGGGTAATAGAGATCCACCCTCTTGTCGGGCCAGGTGATCGCGATGTTTCCGGCGCTGCTCACGGCTGCCGCGCCGCCCCCGACGACGATCACCGACCGCGCGGCGGACAACCGCCGATGAGGGGCGCTCAGGTCGGCTCCGATCTGGTCTGCCGTCTGCAGCGTCGGGCGGCGCCAGAAGCCGTTGGCGACACCGGTGGCGACAACCAGGGCGTCGTAGCCGACGTCTGTGGCGGACCCGTCAGCCAGTTGCACCGTCACGGTGCGCGAGTCGAGGTCGACACCGGTCAGGCTGCCGTGCACGGTACGCACTCGGTCAAGACCGCGGAATCGGTTGAACGGGATCCAGTTGTGCCGGGCCCAGTCGTCGGGCCGGGTCAGTCGCCAACCGAGTTCCTGCCCACTGACCAGACCCGGTTTGGCGGAGATCCCGACCACCTCGGCATCGCGAGCCAACTTGATCGCGGTGAGGACACCGGTGTCTCCCAACCCGGCGATGACGATGCGTCTGCCGGCCGCCGTCACCGTTCCGGGTCCAGCAGGACGCGGAACATCTTCGGCCAGTCCTTGCCCGTGAGCAGGAACTCGGCGCCCTGGACATGGGCGATGCCGTTGAGCACCTGAGCGGTTGCCGGTATGCCGTGGTCTCGCAGTCCGGCGGCGTCCACGACGAGGTCGACCTCCCCGGTGGCAGGGTCGATGCGGACGATAGTGTCGCTCGGCCAGACGTTGGCCCAAACCCGTCCGTCAACGCATTCCAGCTCGTTGAGACCGCGCACCGGCCCGCCGTCCCGGGTTACGTCGACGCCGCCGAGAACGGCTAGGTCGTCCGGGTTCTGAAACGTCAGCCGGCTCGTCCCATCACTGCGGATCAGGCGTGCGCCGTCGTGACAGAGTCCCCAGCCCTCCCCCGAGATCGGCGCTTCCCGCACCGGAGTCAGCGTCCCGGCATCCCACTCAACGGCCACCCCGTCCCGGTAGGTCAACTGCCAGACCCGATCACCCACCACCGTGATTCCCTCGGCGAAATAGTTTCCGGGCACGGCCACCGCCCGGCGCAGCTCCCCGGTGACCGGATCGAGCTCACGCAGCTGCGAGGCGCCGGCCAATCCGGTGCCCTCGTACAGGATCCCCCGGCTGATCTCCAGACCCTGGGTGAACGCTGCCGGGTCGTGCACCATCTCCTCGATCACCAACGGCTGGATCACCGGGGCGCTGCCACCGGGCTGGGCCTCAGCGCCGGGCGAGACCACCAGTGAGCCCACCATCAGGATCATCACTGCCCAAATCCGCGGCTTCGTCATCAAGCCGTTCTACCGTGCCGCAGCGCCAAAATGAAAGCATGTGGGGATGAAAGCCGTCAGCTGTCTGAACAGCACGCTCGAGGTGGTCGATCTGCCGGACCCGCAGCCAGCCGAGGGCCAATTGGTGCTCGACGTGCTGCGGTGCGGCATCTGCGGATCCGACTTGCACGCTAAAGACCATGCCGATGAACTCACCGAGATGCTGGATGAAGTCGGCTACCCCGACTTCATCCGCAGCGACACCCCCGTGGTGATGGGCCACGAGTTCTGCGGGAGGGTCGCCGAGCGCGGACGCGGCGTGGGTAAAGAGTTCACCCCAGGCAAGACAGTGGTGTCGTTCCCCCTGGTGCGGGCGCGGGGCGGGGTGCACCTGACGGGTCTCTCGCCGCTAGCCCCCGGGGGATACGCCGAGCGGGTCGTGGCAGAGGCCGCAATGACGTTCGTGGTGCCCAACGGACTGGATCCCGGGATTGCAGCCCTGACCGAGCCGATGGCGGTGGCCTACCACGCAGTCCGGCGCAGCAAGATCACCCGCAAGGACGTCGCGATGGTGCTCGGCTGCGGACCGGTCGGCTTGGCCGTCATCTGCCAACTGAAGGCCCGCGGCGTGGGCACCATTGTCGCCAGCGATTTCTCGCCGGGACGACGGGCTCTGGCCGTTCGATGCGGCGCCGACATCGTCGTCGACCCGGCGGTCGCCTCGCCATATGACGCGGTGCCCGCCAAGCAGCGAGGGTTCAATGACCTGCCCGCGCTCTACGAGCTCGGGATCGGGTCGATGGAAAAACTGCGACGCCTGCCGGGCTGGTCCCACGTCTATCGGGCGGTGGACAGTCTCGGGGCCACCGCGCCCAAGCGGCCGGTGATCTTCGAGTGCGTGGGCGTGCCGGGGATGCTCGACGGCGTCATCGGCGCGGCGCCGCTGGCGGCACAGATCGTGGTCGTCGGGTTTTGTATGGGGGACGACAAATTGCGACCCGCGATGGCGATGGTCAAAGAGATCGACCTCCGATTCGTCTTCGGTTACACGCCTTTGGAATTCCGCGACACACTGCACATGCTCGCCGACGGCAAGCTGGACGGCTCGGCGCTGGTGACCGGAACGGTCGGACTGCACGGCGTCGCGACGGCATTCCAGGCACTGGGTGACCCCGAGAAGCACGCCAAGATCATGATCGACCCCGCTAGTGCGGCCACCGCGCCCTGATCCTCACTGGACACCGAGGTACACCGCCGACCCCACGGCAACCACACGTGCGCGAGGCGCTGGATGGTTGAACGGAGGTGAGAGTCCCTGTCGTCCCCTCCCCGTCGTAGCGGTGCGCGATTGTGGCGGCAGCGCGAGCCGGAAGACACCGAAAAAGGGGGCCGCGCAAAAGTCTGGTCGGCCCGGCCCTGCCGGATCGCGGTCCTGAGGACCGTAACCTCGATCCCTCCTAGCCCATTAAGTTCGAGGCCACAATCGCATCAAACAATCCTCAGTTCAACAAGCGCCACAACCCTACTGTCGTAGGTCGCGCGCTTCGTCAAGCAGTTCCCCGATGATCGTCACCCCGAGGGAGAAGGCGGTGATTCCCCCGGTTAAATAGGCGGTTTCGGAAACAGCCATGAGTTCCTGAAGAGTCGCGCCGTGCCTGATTGCAGCCCTTGCATGCAGTCGGGCCGGCCCCTCGGCCCGGATCACGAGCAGCTGTCCGAATTGCACGAGTTGCTGAACCCGCAACTCCAGAGGCGACTTCGAGATGACCAGGGAACGAAGGTTCTCCAAGGCAATGACAGTCTGGCCCCGTCCGACCGCCTCGAGGATCTCCCATCGACGCCGTGCATGCGGCGGAACCTCACCGAACAGATCGTGGTACGCCTGCCCAAGACTTGTGCCATCCGCGGGTGCCGATGACTCAGCGGCCGAGGGTGTGCTGATCGCCATGTTGGTTGTCCCTTCTTCGTATGCGGGTTGTTACCTACCCAGCAGGGCTGACAGTGCCGTGACGGCCTCGTTGAACTTGGCGACGCCGGTGAATCCGCCAGCGGGGCCGGACGATTGCAGGTGTGGTTCGAGCGACAGGTACCCGCGGACGGGAGCCTGGGCCAGCCTGTCCAGAATCTTTGGCCACTGGCAACCGCCCAAGCCCGCGACTGTGATTCTGCCGGCGTCGTCGACATCTTTGACATGCAGGCAGCCGATCCAGCTCTGCAGCGTGCACAAGGCCGGGTAGGGGTCGTACCCACACGACATGTAGTTGGCGGCGTCGAAGGCAGTGCGCACCGTGTCCGACCCGGTGGAGTTCAACAAGGCCATCATCATTTGAGGGCTTTCGGCGAGGGTTGCTTCGTTGTTTTCGACCAGAATGGTCACGCCATTAGATGTGGCCTCAGTGTCCATGGCGGCAATCCGGCTGGCGACCGGTTCCCTCCAGGCCTCCCGGTCGGCCTCGGATCGCCACGTCCCGGTCGGCCCATAGCCGGTGAATAGCCGGATATAGCCGGCCTGCAGTCGTTGGGCAATCTCGAGTGCGCGCTGGAACCGTGCCCACTCCACGGTGGCCGGTACATCGACGGGCGTCTTGCCGATCGGTGTGGCGATGGCTTTGACGCCAACGTGTTCACCGACGAGCATCCGCTGAACCTCACCGATTTGCCGATCATCGAGCTCTAGGATTCCCACATTGTCTACGCTGCGTAAGTCGACACTGTTGATTTCATGAATTCTCAGCAACGCCAAAGCCTCCGAGAGCTTTGGAGAGATCTCGTCAGCGAACGCCGCTAACGGTGGGTCATAGCTTTGGGCGATCATGGAAGCATCTCGGCGGCTTGCAGTGCCTGAGTAGCAGCAAGGTCTTCCTTGCTGGGGAACGCCACCGGTTGGGTCGGGATGGTGCACATCAACTCAAGGACACGGCTGACGGCCGATCCGGTTACAACGGGGCCGTGAGTGGTCGCGATTACGCTGGGATCGAGGGCACGAACATCCCCCACGACAGCCTGAAGCTTGGCCGGTTCGACGAGCTCGAGCCATGGCGTGTTGGCCCTATTGAGCCAATAGAATCCGTCGCGGTAGGCGGTGGGCGACACCTCGTCGACGAGCTGATGATATTGCGGCGTGACCGCACCGAACGCGTCCACCGCATAGTAGACGCCAGTCCTATCATCGAAGAATCCGCGTGTCGCGGGCGAGTCATACAACGGGGGCCGCATGACGTGCAGTCGGCGGTCACCAATCGACACGGAGCAGCCGATCTCGACGAACTCCATACGATCCAACGGCAGAGGCGTTTCCTTCGTCATCCGGTTGACCGCCTGGAAGCTTGTGAGCACACGAGCTGACGGACACAAGTCCAGCAGGCGAAGAAGCCCGCCGGTGTGGTCCCGGTCGTCATGGCTGATGAAGATCCATCGAATGTCTTCCAGGTCGATCAAGGACCCCAGTGAGCTGAAGTATTCCTCCGCAAGCACTGCCGCACCGGTATCGACCAGCAGGGGTTCAGCACCACGGATCAGGAACGGGTTCACATACTGCACCCCCCGGCCTGGCACGGGCAGGGTCGCCGGCAGAACGAATGTATCGGGGGCGATCAGAGCCGGTTCGTGTTTGGTCACGACCTGCCCATCCTGCCCACAGTGGAAGGGTTGATGTCTGCGCAGGTGGGTGTCCCCAGCAGTTTCATGGCACGGACGAACTCCTCACGCAGACAGTCCAGGACCGCGCTAACACCAGCTTCGCCGCCAACCGCAAGTCCCCACAAGATGGGGCGGCCAACGAGCACGGCCCGCGCCCCCAACGCCAACGCCTTGACGACGTCGGTACCGCGCCTGATACCTCCGTCGCAGAAAACCTCACAACGTCCGGCCACCGCCTCGACGACCTCGGGGAGCGCCTCAATGCCCGCACACACACCATCGAGCTGGCGGCCGCCGTGATTGCTGACCACGATTCCAGCCGCCCCGCGATCAATAGCGAGCGCAGCATCCTCAGCAGTCAGGATGCCCTTGAGAATTACCGGAAGTTCGGTGGCTCCTACCAGATTTTCCACTGTGGCCCAAGTGATCTCGCATGGCACAGAAAGGGCCTTGCGATCCGCGTTGCCGAAATTGGCGGCTCGGATTCCTGGCGGCAGCGAGAAATCGTTACGCACATCGCGCTCCCGGTTGCCGAACACCGGGCGGTCCACGGTCAGCACGATGGCGCCATATCCCGCATCCTCAGCCCGGCGCAGCAGTGGAACCGACTTCGAGAGGTCTCCTCCATAAATGTAGATTTGCAGCCACTTTGGGCCATCGGCAGCGACAGCGATATCCTCGAGGCTGTAGTTCGAGTTGATGCTCGCAATCATGAGCGTCCCGGCAGCTGCCGACGCGCGAGCGGTGGCAAGCTCCCCGTCAGAATGGGCCATCGCCTGGTAGGCAACCGGTGCGGTGACGATCGGCATGCTGATCGCCGCACCGAGTGCGCTCGTCCGCGGTGTAGCTCCGGTCACGTCGACGAGCATCCGAGGCCGCAGCCGTAACGATTGGAACGCTAACTCATTAGATCGGAGGCTGACTTCGTCGTCGCTGCCGCCCGCGTAGTAATCCCACACGTCACTCGGAAGGAGCTGGCGGGCGGCGCTCTGGTAGTCACGCACGTTCACCAACCCGGCAGTTAAGTCGAGCCGGCCGCGGGGTTCGCAGGTGTTCGTCACGACGTTCGCTCACAATCGTGCCGGACCGGTCGTGGCGCCATCCAACCAGGCATCGATGCGGCGGCGGCCGCCAGAAGCGACTGATCAATGCGCTCCAGCACCGATTCGGCAAACGAGGCCGAGGCTTCCCAGGGAATCTCGCCGTGCCGCAGACACTTCAGTGCGGACCGTAACGTCGTGGACAGCATATCGTCACGACCGTCGAATACCTTGGTGGTCCGCCCGTCCACTGCGTGGTCGAGGACAACAGACCGTGGTTGCTGGTAAGTCGGGAAACGAACCTCGATGATGCGCCCGTCCCATTCGGTAACGCGCAGCGTGCGCTGCAGCGGTTTTCGGAGGTGCGTCCGCAGAGTGGCGTACTTGCCGGCTTTGTTGCGCAACATGACCGAGGCAGCCACCGGGGTGGGATGATGTGCTGACCGGCCGCCGAATGCAAAGTGATCGCTGCCCAGCACCTCCAGATCCGGAGCCAAAGCCAGAGCCATCGCGAACTGGTGCGGCGCCTCGATATGCAGCACATGCGCGAGACGCCCAGCCGGGCAGGCACCGCGCCCATTCTCGTCGTCGACCAAGCGGTCCTTGTTGAATATCGTGCTGATCTCGATCGGTTCGACCATCATCTCGCGGCACAGCCGAAATGCCTGTGAGAAAAGATAATTGTGCACGACGAATATCCGAGCATCAGGCATGGCTGACACCTGCGCACGCCAACTCGCCGCGCAGATTGCGGCGGGTTTTTCAACGATGAACAACCGTGCACCACGGGCATACATCTGCTCAAGACAATCGCCGTGTGTTGCGGTAGGTGTACAGATATCGACGACAGTTCCAGACCAGTCGACTTGATCCAAGGTTCGCCGCCAATCCCCCCCGCCCATCGGATCAATTGGAGTGAAAGGTATTCCGAGATCACGGTAGATGCGCGCATGCATCTTGCCGATGACGCCTAACCCACCCAGCAGGACAACCCGCTGACATTCAACATCGTCACTACGGAGGGCGGCGTATCCCAGGACCGGCGCCGCCTTGCTTTCAGGGCGACTGAAGGCCTGGTGACCCGCAACACGCGAGGACAGCAGTTCAGCATCCTGACGCTTCAGCGTCGTAGCGACCATCGTGCATCTCCTCGCCATCGAAATTGTGATCGTCGTGTCGTTTCTGATCAAGGGGTACCGATGGACCAACGCATTGTCCGGTGCGGATTCGGGTAATTCCGCGAGCGTCGGCGCCAGTGGAGCCCGCCCCCAATCGAGACCGATGGATACCGACGTTGCGGGCGCACCCCCAGCGGCCAGAACGGTCGCCTACGATCAGCACCTTCATGTCCTATCCCGTTGCCTCACGGACTGCCTTTCTCGTCGTCCCGTAACTGGGGTGACTACAGCATCGGCAGGGTGCGTGAGAGGCAGGGGAAACCCAGATGAGCGACTTCTCATCTGAGCAACGTCCATCCAGCGTCCCGCCAGTCAGGCGTCCACAATCGGGGAGACCCCCCCCCCGCTGGAACCAATCCTTCCAACCCGACCACCATCGCGGATGGAACGGAGTAGCAGAAAGGACCCAGACAGCACCTAGTCGTGGACCGCATGCAGCGCCCGAAAGATCCGCTGCTCGCTGATCGGCCGTGCGGTACCGAGTTGCTGCGCCCACAGGCTGACTCGCAGTTCCTCAATCATCCACACGATGTCACCCACGTCGTCGGCGGCGGCCCTCGCTGGAGACAAAGCGGAGATCAGGTCATCGTAGGCCCGCTGAACCGTCGCCACCCGTGCCATCCGGTCGCGGTCTGCCTCGGCGGCGTAGGGCAGCCGTTCCAGCCGCCGGCCGGCCGCGGTGAGATAGCGGGCGAGATCACCGAGTCGGCTTACGCCTGCCGCGGCAACGAAACCGGGCGGTGTCAGCCGCGCGAGTTGCGCCCGAATGTCGGCTACTGCTTCGGCCTGAGCGGGCTTGGGCGAATCGGGCAACGCCGACTGCACATTCTGCAGTGCGACCAGCACGGCCTGAACCTGGCGCACCACGTCCAACGTATCGGGCACCAGAGTGTCGGCCAATTGCGTTCGAGCGGCTACGAACTCGGTCCTGGTCCAGATTGGTTCGGGGAAGCGCATCCTGACCGCGGCATCGGCGCAGTCGTCGATCAGTCCCGCTAGCGATCCGTCGGGATTGCTGCCCAGCACCAGTTTGGCGCGCAGGTCGAGCTGACGTTCAACGGGTTTTGCTATCGGCGGTCCGGCCAAGCGCAACAGTCGACGACTTCCCGGCGCCGCAGCACGGCCCTGCTCCGACTCGTTCGCGAACACCCGGATTTCCACCGAAGCGCCCCGGTCAACCAGCGCCGGGTAGCCGCGAACGGTGTGGCCTGAGGAGCCGCTGCTATCGACCGCGCGCGGAAGTTCGGCCAGATCCTCAGGCCAGTCACGCAGCCCTGACCGCTCAAGTCCGGACGCCACCGCGTTCGCCACCGCCAGCCGAACCGGCGCCGCAAGCCGCTCCTGCAGTTCGGCCAAGCTGCGGCTCTGCCCCAGCACCGCACCGTCGGCGCCCTCAACCGCGAAGTTCAACCGCAGGTGTACGGGCACCTTGTCGAGATCGAACGCTTCGACAGGGACCAGGATTCCGGTCATCCGCCGCAGTTCGCGCTGCACCGCGTCCAGCAACGATTCGCCGTCCGGATCGATCGTCGCCAGCAGCGCCCTGGCGGTATCGGGAGCCGGAACGAAGTTTCGCCGCAGGTCTTTCGGCAGCGACCGAATCAGGGCTGTTAGCAGCTCCTCCCGCAGCGCGGGGACCTGCCAGGCGAAGTCTTCGCTGCGCAAACGTGCAAGTACGTCGACCGGAACATGCACGGTGACACCGTCATCGGAGGACCCCGGATCGAATCGATAGGTTAGCGGCAGCCTCAGCTCGCCGGACTGCCACGCTTCCGGATGGTCGGTGTGCTGCTCGGCACGCAGAAGGTCGTCGCGGCCAAGGGTGAGCAGATCCGGTGTCTGCTTTTGCTGCTTACGCCACCAACCGTCGAAATGACGGCCCGAAACCACGTCGTCAGGAATGCGGTTGGCGTAGAACGCGTACACGTCGTCGTCATCGACGAGTAGATCGCGGCGGCGGGCTCGTTCCTCCAGCGCCGCAAGCTCTTCACGCAGGCTCGCGTTGGCCCGGAAGAAGTGGTGTCTGCTGTCCCACTGACCCTCTACCAACGCATGGCGGATGAACAGCTCCCGCGCGACCCCCGGATCGATCCGCCCGTAGTCGACGCGCCGGCGCGCGATTATCGGAAGACCGTAAAGCGTGACCTTCTCGTAGGCCATCACGTTGGCGCGCTTAGGATCCCAGTGCGGCTCGGTGTAGGTGCGAACTGCCAAATGACCGGCGAGGTGCTCGACGGATTCCGGTTCGATACGGGCCGCGGTTCGTCCGTACAGCCTGCTGGTCTCGACCAGATCGGCAACCACCACCCAACGGGGCGGCCGCCGGGCAAGCGCGGAACCAGGCGACAGCACGAATTTGGTGTTACGCGCTCCGGAAAACATGCGCCCGTCGCCGTCTCGCATCCCGATATGTGACAGCAGACCCGCAGTCACGGCGGCGTGCACACGGTTCGCGTCCGCCGGATCGTCCTGCTCGCGGATATCGAGGTCGGCACAGATGCTGCGTAACTGCCCTACCAGATCCTGCCACTCCCGGATGCGCAGGTAATTCAGAAAGTCATCTCGGCACATTCGGCGAAAGGAGCTACCGGAGCGCCGTTTTCGCTGCTCATCTAGGTAACGCCAGAGGTTTAGGTACGAAGCGAAGTCGGAATGCTGGTCCGCGAACCGCGCATGCTTCTGTCGAGCCGCTTCCTCCTGTTCGGCAGGCCTTTCACGCGGATCGGGTATCGCCAGAGCCGCCGCCAGCACCAGCACCTCGCGTACACAACCCTCCGTATCGGCCTGCAGCAGCATTCTGGCCAGGCGAGGATCGATCGGAATCTGGGCCAGCTTGCGGCCGGTCTCGGTGAGCGTCGTACCTCCGATACCGAACGCGCCAAGCTCGTGCAGCAGGCTAACGCCATCCCTGATGCTGCGCGCGTCAGGCGGGTCCAGGAACGGAAAGTTCTCGACCGCACCGAGATCGAGCGCCGCCATCCGCAAGATCACCGAAGCCAGGTTGGTACGCAGCAATTCTGGATCGGTGTAACGCGGCCGGGTGTCGAAGTCTGCCTCGGAGTAGAGCCGGATACACACCCCGGGAGCGGTTCGTCCGCAACGGCCGGCGCGCTGTTGAGCCGACGCTTGCGAGATCGGTTCGATCGGCAGGCGCTGCACCTTGGTCCGGCGACTGTAACGTGAGATCCGGGCGGTTCCGGGGTCGATGACGTAGCGAATACCGGGCACGGTCAAGGATGTCTCGGCGACGTTGGTGGCCAGGACGATCCGCCGGGTGGCATGACTGGGCCAAAATACCTTCTGCTGTTCGGTGGCCGAAAGCCTGGCGTATAACGGAAGCACCTCGGTGTTCGGCGGCGCACCGCGTCGCAATACGTCGCTGGTGTCCCGAATCTCACGCTCCCCGGAAAGGAACACCAATATGTCGCCGGGCGGCTCCGCCGCAAGCTCGGTCACGGCGTCGACGATCGCGTCGGTCGGATCGCGCTGTTGGGTGCGGACCACTTCGTGGTCGGGGTCATCGGGATCGTCATTGTCGTTGCTCGATATCGAGACTTCCAAAGGGCGATAGCGGATTTCGACGGGATAGCTGCGACCGGAGACTTCGACGATGGGCGCCCCGCCGAAGTGTGCTGCGAACCGCTCGGGTTCTATCGTCGCCGAGGTGACGATGACTTTCAGCTCGGGCCGCCTCGGCAACAGCTCCCGAAGGTAACCCAGCAGGAAATCGATGTTGAGGCTGCGTTCGTGGGCCTCGTCCAGAATGATCGTGTCGTACTGCAAAAGCCGCCGGTCGCGCTGGATCTCGGCGAGCAGAATTCCATCGGTCATCAGCTTCACCAAGGTCCGATCGCTGACCTGGTCAGTGAAACGCACGGCGTACCCCACGGCCTCTCCCAACGATGTGCCGAGTTCGTCGGCGATGCGCTGGGCCACCGTGCGCGCAGCCAGCCGGCGCGGCTGGGTGTGGCCGATCGTGCCGCGGACACCGCGGCCCAGTTCGAGGCAGATCTTTGGGAGTTGGGTGGTTTTTCCGGACCCCGTGGCGCCGGCGACCACCACCACCTGATGCTGGGTTATCGCGTCCGCCAACTCGTCCCTGCGTCCGCTGACCGGTAGGTCAGGGTAGCTGATCGCCGGGACTGCCGCGATCCGCTTCGCGACGATTGCTTCGGCGGCGTCGAACTGGCGGACCAATCTCTCCAACTGCTCGCCCGTCGGTGTTCGGAGTCTCTGCAGCCTGCGACCCAGGCGTACGGCGTCGCGGAGGGTCAGCCCATCCAGCCGCCCTCGTAGTTCGCGCATTTGAGCGTCCGTCAGCCCACCCCCAACGTTGCTGAGCAGGTGGCCGGGCCAACGTCGCTCAACGCCAGCGCGGTCCGGTCACGCATCGCTGGATGGGCGCCGCACCCGAATTGTCGTATTCCACAGTGGATGAGAACCGATCTCTAAACTGATAGAAGATTTCCTGGTTGCGGGATGAGAACCCCGGCTTACCTGGTTTGCTCATGTCGATGAAGTCCTCGGGGACATACCGGCCTCCGAGTCCTTCTCCTGCCCAGTACTTTTCCTGTCCCCGGCGCCACCGCTGCATGACTCGCTGTCGAGCTGTTTGCAGATGTGTGTCGACGAATACCGCATCGATCTGACCGTATCCGGCGTTCTGCAAGGCCGCCAACCGGTCTCGCACCGAAGCCTCAGAGCTCATGGTGATATCCCAGATGACATTCGTCCGTTGGCGATAGGCCCGCTCGGCGAGCCGCTTCGCCAGCATGCTTGCCTCCTCATGGGCATTGGCCGACGCTTCCATCGGCGACAGCGCCGGGATGGCCGGAATCATCGCGCGGGCCGCCATCGCTTCCTTCATGTCGTCGGGATTGACGACGAAGTACCGCTGTTGCCGTATCGTCGGCTGGCCTTCCAAGAGGGTGGTCTTACCCGCGCCCGATACTCCACCGGCGATGATGGCCATGCCCTCGCGAGGCATGTCATCGCCGCCATTCAGGTGCCAGTACTCGTCCAGCAATGCGTTCTGTTGCCGCAGGCGTTCCGGTTCCCACTGCCCGTCGGCTCGCTTGAACAGCTCCTCGGTGGTCGGAGTGGCTTTCAGCACCCAGTCGACGTAGGCGACGTGAGCGTCCCACAACCAGTCCGAATTATCGGAAACTTCGGTTTCACCGGCCCCGGCAACCTGTGCCCCAACAAGATTCGGTGGTACCTGGCATGAGTTCACGCCGGTAACAGGTTCGGCGATACCGATGGGGGCCGTGCCAACAAGGACGGCAACCATCCCGAGCACCAAGGCCGCGAGCGTGGTACGCACCATTTCGGTGACTTTATCCGCCATCAGCGCGTCATGCCGGAATCCGCACCACTGCCGGAACCCATATCACGGCCAGGAGCGCAAGGCTCGCCAGACCGGTCATCATGACCAGAGGCCAGATCGCTCCGCCGCTCTCAGCCGCGATCGCCAAGCCGAACCCGACGACGATCATCCCGACACTCACCAGAATCTGGCTGAAACTCAGCACCACCGCAGCCGCGTCTTCTTCGACCTTGCTCATGATCCAGTCCTGGGAGGCCGGAAATACTCCCTGGTTGGCGACGGCCGCCAACAACAGCACCAAGCCAAAGCTCCACAGTGTCGGCAGCAGTTGCCACTGTCGCGAGACGATGCACAGTATCCCCGTGGCCGCGGTGAGGATCGCGCTGCACGCATACATGCCACGGGTTCCGAGACGCCTGCGTACCAGACGCCAGAACGGTATCCCGATCAATAATCCGCACCCGCTGAAGACGAGGAATCGCTCCAAGTCTCCGTTATCGGGCCCGAGCGACGACGCCGTGTAGATCGCGAAAAACATGGGCGCGAGCGTGACCGCCAGAAATACAAGGTGAATGATCACGTACCGGCGCAGCCAAAGATTTTGGCGAAGATAGCCGTATCCCTGCCGCAGGACGTCGGTGATACGCGCTGGGCCCGCCATCATTTCGGCGCTGTCAGATTTCAGCCCCAGACAGCAAAGGGTGGAAATCGTCAAGGCCGCGGCGCCTAGCCACAGCAGGTCGGCGTCTTGTTCTTGCGGCTCGAGGTTCGACAGGTAGCCGATGCTGGAGGCAGTGACAAGTACCGCCAGAGCTGCCCCGTAACCGGTCTGCCTCAACAGCAGATCGCTGCGCCGCTGCGGCGACAGCAAGGTGGACATCACCATCGGGTAGATCACGCCCGAACCGCCGGTGACGACCCCGATGAGAAGAGAGGTGATAAGCAGCGGATAGGAATGCAGGCGCAACTCCAGCGCGGACCCGTCGCACGCGCACCAGAGTCCCACTACGGTGGCGTTGACGGCGGTCAGCACGGTAAGCAGCCCGGCGATGGCCACCATCAACACCGCGATCGCGGTGGTCACGCGCAACACCGTCGGGGCGAGCGTCATCCCCAGCAGCGCACCTACCGTGTACAGCGGAACCAGCAGGGCGACCAGGATCGCATCGCCGCCGAGTTCTGTTGCGATGTAGGGCAAGACGGTCGTGACACCGCTGATATGGGTGGCCAACCGAAAAAACGTTCCGTTGGCGAGCAATTGCCAATAGTTGCGCTCGCCCGCCACCCAGGCAGTATATGGCCGCGGCTGGCGGCAGACGCCTCCGTCGAAACTGAAGAATTGGGCGACATTCGGCAGTTTCTTCGCGCACAAGCTCAGATTCGACGGCACAGACGGGCCGGGAGGGACGGGCAGACGGGACAGACGGGCCGGGAGGGACGGGCAGACGGGACAGACGGGCAGGTGGGGCGGGCAGACGGGAAGGACGGGCGGGCTATGCCCTGTCAGGCGACCAATAGTCCAGCATCTCGGCGAACGTCTGAAAGGCGGGCGTATTGATGCCGTAGGTCGCCTCGAAATGGACGCTCAGCGGGAACCCGAGCCCACCGACGCCGTCGATCACACGCTTGTAGAGGTCGAGCATCAGCTTGCGCCGTTCCGCCGGCTGGCTCCCGGCGAGCGTCCTCACGAACTCCTGCTCGGCGGCCACCGCAGCATTCCCGGGATCCTGGATCAGCCAGTCGATCAGACCGACCTTGGTCTCGACACCCGGCACGAAACCGAACGACAGCAGCAACTCGGGCCGATGGTCGGTGGTGGCCGCGAACTCGGTGAGGAACCGCACTATCGCGTCGGAGTACAGCAACTGGGTCATGCCGTAGGTGGCCCCGCGATTGCATTTGAACTCGAAGCGCCCCCGCTCGCCTTCCCTGGTCGGAATCAGGATCACGCCCCGGTTGGGGACGACGCCGTCGAAAATCGCCAAGGCATCCGTAGGCGCGACGCCCGACCCCTCCCCGTCGTTGAGGGTGCGGGGGACACCCACGAAGGCGATCCCGTCGAATCCGCTGTCGCGCAAGGCGATCAGCCGGGTGCGCAGCTCAGGCTCATTCATGAACGCGGTGACCTGTGTGCACAAGCCGTTCATGCCCGGGAGTTCGGGCTTGATCATCGACCAGAACTCCAGGACATCCAGCTTGGGCTTCATCTCGATGGGCCGATCGCCGTCCTCTTCGATCATGCCCGGGATCATCACGTGGCGAACGCGGCCTGCCAGGCCGGCTTCCGCCGAGCACCGCAGCACCTTCGCGGCTTCCTCGAGGGCCTGCTCCCGGCCACGCTCGGTGTTCGGGGGCACCAGCTCCAGAGCGATGGTGTTCAGACTCACAGCGTTGCTCCACATCTGATGTTCGACACGTCCCGACGGCCAGTCGACAAGGGCTTTTACGACTCGTCCCCCGGCAACCGCAGGAGAATCACGATACCGACCCGGTATGCCCCGGGCCGCGCGGAGGACCCCGCGCCACATCGCGCCGGGGATTGAGCTTTCATGGAAGCAGAACCCACATGACAAACACCCCTATGAGAAATCTGCGCATCCCCAAGACATTCAGTACGCTGCTCATGGCGCTCGTGGTCATCGCGAGCATGCTCGCAGCGTGCACCGGCGTCGACACCCCGCCCGGTTCCACCTCCTCCACTACTACCCGGGTGAGCTCCCCGTTCGACCCGACACCGTCGAAAGCCGACGGTCCACTGCTGGCCTACCGGGCGGCTGATGAGATCGGGCTGGTGGACGGCACGAAAATTATCGCGACGGCCCGTGGCAGCTTCGCCGCCTCGAACGATTTGATCACCACCGACGACGGCAGGTTCGTGTTCGCGCGCACCACCGACAACAAACTCGCCGTGATCGACGTCGAGAAGCGCAAGGGGTCCACCCGCAAAGCGGAGGTGGGTCCGGTCCTCGGAACCCTCGGCGGCAGCACCATCGTGTGGTGGGAGCAACCGAACCGCCTGATGCAGCTCGATCTCGCGGATCCGGACTCGCAGCCCGCACTGCACCAGACAGTGAACCTGCCGCCGGTGGCCGGGGTACGGCCGGGCGAGCCGCGGCTGGTCGTCGCGCGCGGCGGCACCGCGGTGATCGCGCGGGTGGAGGCTCCGCCGTCCCCATTCGGCGGCCCCGACACCCTGTACGCGGTACGCGGCGCCGCCCCGCCGACCACTCTCGGCCAGGCCGACGCCAACTCGCCGGTGACCGTCGCTCGGCTCAGCCCGGACGGGGCCGAGTTGGCCTATGCGCTCTACCGCGCCACCGACAGCGGTTGCGGTACCGCCGCAGTGGCGCTGTCGGACGCCGAAGGCCGACAACAGACCTTCGACGTGGCGAGCCCGGACGCCGAGACAGGATCGAGGGTGCCGAAACTCTGGTGGCCAGTGACGGGTCCGCCCGAACTGAGCCTGGCCACCTGGCGGTGCGACCGCCCGGAAACGAACACGCCTCTGGTGTGGCGGTTGTCCACCGATGCGCAGGGCAGCATCGAGCAGGTGACGCCTCCGACGGCCGCGCTGCAGGCCGCCGATGTCGCGCCCGGCCAACGGGCCATGGTGCTGCCCCAGACCGGCGGCTACGCCGAACCCACGGGCACGCTGGTACTCGAGGAGAGCGGGCGCCGGGTCTCGATCAAAGAGGGCGTCGACGCGATCGCCGTCATCCGGCCGTCTCCGTAGGCTGGATAAGGTGAGCATCGCACTGCAGGGCCGGTTCGTCCGGGAGCTTCCCGAGTTGGCGGTGCGCTGGCAGGCAGCACCGGCACCGAAACCACATCCGGTCGTCGTCAACGATCCGCTGGCCGCCGAACTCGGCATTGACCCGGCCTGGTTACGCAGCGCCGACGGGATCGGGCTGCTGGTCGGGACGACGGTTCCGGAAGACGCGACCCCGGCCGCACAGGCTTACGCCGGACACCAGTTCGGCGGGTTCGTGCCCCGGCTCGGAGACGGCCGAGCCCTCCTGCTCGGCGAGGTCGTCGACACCGGCGGCCGGGTGCGCGACCTCCATCTCAAGGGCTCCGGGCCGACGCCCTTCGCCCGCGGCGGCGACGGGCTTGCCGCGATCGGGCCGATGCTGCGCGAGTACGTCATCAGCGAGGCGATGCACGCGCTGAGCATTCCGACGACGCGCGCGCTCGCAGTGGTCGCCACGGGTCGGCCGGTGTATCGGGAGACGGTGCTCCCGGGGGCCGTGCTCGCCCGGGTGGCCGACAGCCATGTGCGGGTAGGTTCGTTTCAGTTCGCCTGGGTGGTTGCCCAGACCACCGGGGACTCGGGTCTGCTGCGCAGGCTGGCCGACCACGCGATAGCCCGGCACCATCCCGCGGCCGCCGACGCCGAGCATCCCTACGCCGCCCTGATCGAATCGGTCAGCACCGTGCAGGCCGAGCTGGTCGCCCGGTGGATGCTCGCCGGGTTCGTGCACGGAGTGATGAACACCGACAACACCACCATCTCCGGTGAAACCATCGACTACGGTCCGTGCGCGTTCATGGAGAGTTTCGATCCGGCGACGGTGTTCAGCTCGATCGATGCCGGCGGCCGCTACGCGTACGGCAACCAGCCGCGGATCACGTTCTGGAACCTCGCCCGCTTCGCCGAGGCACTGCTGCCGCTATTGTCCGACAACGCCGACGAGGCGATCTCCCGCGCCGAAGCGTCATTGGCGGGTTTCTCGGGTCATTACGAACGGTGCTGGTCGGCCGGCATGCGGGCCAAGCTCGGGGTTTCGGAGGCTCCCGCCGAGTCGGTCGCCCCGCTGGTCACCGAACTCCTCACCCAGATGCAGCAGAGCCGGATCGATCACACGTCGTTCTACCGGCGGCTCGCGCACGCCGCCCGCGGGGACGCGGAGCAGGTGCGTGCAGACTTCATCGACCTGGCGGCCTTCGACGACTGGACAGAGCGGTGGCGACGGCTGGGGCCGGATCCGGATGCGATGGACTTGGTCAATCCCGTCTACATCCCGCGCAACCACCTGGTCGAGGAGGCACTGGCGGCCGCCATCAAAGGCGATCTGGCGCCGCTCGAGCGGCTCCTGGAAGCGGTCTGCTCACCCTTCGACGAACGCGCCGGTTTCGAACGCTACGCCGAGCCCGCTGAGCAGGAGTTCACCGTCTCCTTCCAAACCTTCTGTGGAACCTGACCACCCGGGCGTACCGTGACTTAGACCACAAGACTTGACCACGAGACTTAACCACCAGCACAGCTACAGGAGACCCCTTGAGCGACGACAGTGTCCGGCTCGGGCTGCAGGATCTGATGTTCATCTACGGCGAGACGTCGAGCTCGAAGATGCACGTAGCAGGGCTGCTGCCGTTCACCCCGCCTGCCGACGTCCCACCGCACTACCTACGGGACATGATCGACGACGCCCGACGCCAGAAGGTGGCGGCGCCGTGGAATCGCAAGCTTGCCCACCCGCGGCTGCAGTTCAGCCCGGTGCACGACTGGGTGACCGACCACGACTTCGATTTCGACTACCACGTTCGGCGGTCGGCTCTCGCCAGCCCGGGTGACGAGCGGGAACTGGGCATCCTGGTCTCCCGGCTGCACAGCAATCACCTGGACCTGACCCGTCCGCCGTGGGAGATTCACGTCATCGAAGGGCTCGAGGGCGGCCGCTTCGCGTTCTACATGAAGATCCACCACGCGCTCGTCGACGGCTACAGCGCGATGAAGATGCTGGCGCGCAGCCTGTCCACCGACCCCGCGGACCGCAATACCCCGATGTTCTTCAATGTGCCCCAGCCGACGCGATCGCGACCCGCGGCTGCCCAGTCCGGCATCTCACTGAATCCCCTGACCTACACGCTGCGGGCGCTCGGCGGCATTACCTCCACGGTGACCGGCGGTGTCAGCTCGGCGGTTGATCTGACCACTGCGCTGGTGAACACCCAGATCAGACGCGACGGCGACTACTCGAACATCGCCGGGTCGGCATCGGCCCCGCACAGCATTCTCAACAAGCGGATCAGCCGCAATCGACGCTTCGCGACCCAGCAGTATGAGTTCGATCGGTTGAAGACGCTGAGTTCACAACACGGCTCGACGATCAATGACGTGGCCCTGGCGATCATCGGCGGCGGTCTGCGCAAATTCCTCACAGATATCGACGAATTGCCCGAGCGTTCGTTGATCGCCTTCCTTCCGGTCAACGTGCGTCCCAAGGGCGACGAGGGCGGCGGGAACGCGGTGGGAGCCATCCTGGCGCCGATGGGCACCGACATCGAGGATCCGGTCGAACGGCTGGCGGCTATCACCGCGGCGACCCGGGCCTCCAAAGCACAGCTGCGCACCATGTCGCCGGCCGCCATCGTCGCCTACAGCGCGGCGCTGCTGGCGCCGGCGAGCGGGCAGATCGCGGGCGCGCTGACCGGTGTGCAGCCGCCGTGGCCCTACACCTTCAACTTGTGTGTTTCTAACGTGCCGGGCCCACGGGAACCGCTGTACTTCAACGGTTCCCGCCTCGAGGCCACCTATCCGGTGTCCATCCCGATGCACGGCATGGCGCTGAACATCACCCTGCAGAGCTACGCCGAGACGATGAACTTCGGCTTCGTCGGCTGCCGGGACGCACTACCTCACCTCCAGCGCCTGGCCGTCTACACCGGCGATGCGCTCGGCGAACTGGAGAAGGCTTCGCTGCGCTGAGGTTGCAGGTGCTGCCGACCGCTGGAGCGTCCGAGCGGGGCCCTGATGCGGGCCCCGGCCGCCTCGTGGTTCCAGACGAGGCGACCGGGGCCAACCATTCCCAATCGCTCGTGCCGAGGAGCCGGTCTCGTTGGGGGGCCGACCGTCTCTCACCCAGCACGCCCGCACGGAGTGTTCACGGTCTCCGGCGGTGGCGCCCCCATCGGCGGGGCGCTGGAATAGATAATTCGCCGAGTGTCTGAATCTGCGCTGAGAGGCGGCACAGAACTCGCCGTGAAAGCCGGCCCGCTTGGAATCGACCGGGGCCATACTTCGGTGCGGCCGTCGACTTGGGGGCCGGCCGCCGAGATGTCAGACTTCACCCAACGCGCCACCATCTGCAAGATTCCCTGAAGGGATAGGTTCTACGGTCATGACTGTGCTTGACGACACCGCCCAGCTGCCCAACGGCTTGAGCATCGAGGCTGCTCGCCAGGAGGCGGCCCGTGCTTATGAATTGGACCGCGCGCATGTGTTTCATTCGTGGTCCGCGCAGGCGGAGATCGCGCCGATGACGATCGTGGCGTCCCAGGGGTGCTACGTCTGGGACGGCGACGGCAACCGTCTGCTCGATTTTTCCTCGATGCTGGTCAACACCAACGTCGGGCACCAACACCCGAAGGTTGTCGCCGCGATCGCCGAGCAGGCCGCCAAGCTGTGCACGGTGGCTCCCCAACACGCCAACGACGCGCGTTCGGAGGCCGCCCGGCTCATCGCCGAGCGCACTCCGGGCGAGCTCGACAAGATATTTTTCACCAACGGCGGCGCCGACGCGGTCGAGCATGCGGTGCGAATGGCCCGGCTGCACACCGGCCGTCACAAGGTGCTGGCCCGATACCGCTCCTACCACGGCGGCACCGAGACCGCGATCAATCTCACCGGCGATCCACGGCGCTGGCCCAACGATCGCGGTAGCGCCGGCGTCGTCCACTTCTTCGGTCCCTTCCTGTACCGGTCGCAATTCCACGCCACCAACGAAACCGAGGAAAGCGAGCGGGCGCTGGCCCATCTGCACGACGTCATCCGGATGGAAGGGCCGTCGACGATTGCGGCGATCATCCTGGAGTCGATCCCAGGCACTGCCGGCATCATGGTGCCTCCGCCGGGATATCTCTCCGGAGTTCGTGCGCTATGCGACGAGTACGGCATCGTCTTCATCGCCGACGAGGTGATGTCCGGCTTCGGTCGCAGTGGAAAGTGGTTCTCCATAGACCATTTCGGGGTCATACCGGATCTGTTGACCTTCGCCAAAGGGGTGAATTCCGGATACGTCCCGCTCGGCGGGGTGGCTATCAGCCCCGCAATCGCGGACACTTTCGCCCATCGCCCCTACCCCGGTGGTCTGACGTACTCGGGTCATCCGTTGGCTACGGCCGCCGCCGTTGCCACCATCAATGCCATGGCCGAGGAAGGCATGGTGGAGAACGCCGCTCGCATCGGCAGCGAGGTGCTGGGGCCCGCCCTGCGGGAAATCGCATGCCGGCATCCCAGTGTGGGCGAGGTGCGCGGTACGGGTGTGTTCTGGGCGCTGGAACTGGTCGCCGACCAGGTGACCCGTGAGCCGCTTGCGCCATACGGAAGCTCCAGTGCAGCGATGAACGCGGTTATCGCGGAATGTAAGAAAGCCGGGCTGCTGCCGTTCGCGAACTACAACCGCATCCACGTCGTGCCGCCGTGCATCGTCACCGAGGAGCAGGCACGCGAAGGCCTCGCGATTCTCGATCGCGCGCTGGACGCCGCCGATGCCGCACTCGGCGTTGGCTAGCGACTAACTCCCGAGTTCGCCGGAGATACCCCGTTCGAGCGCAACACGTGCCCGCTCCGGCAGCACTACCAGTCCGTCGAGCTCACGCCTGGCCAACCGGTATGCCCGTTCGCGTTCCTGCGTCGTCGCGGCCGTGTCCGCGGAAACCCGCAACAGGCGTTGCGCGCGGGCAAGCCTTTCCTGCTCCTCGCCGGAAAACCCGGTGCGTCTTCGCCTGATCGCCTCCGCCTCAGCGACCTCGAACGCGGTGACGTATTCCTGAACGGCGTCGAGATACTCGCGAGTGGCATCGCGATCCTCGACAAGGTCCGACACGACGGCGGGTCGCAGAAAGTCAGCACGGAGTTTGGCGCGGTGAAATCGCTCGGTGAGCGGTTCGCGCATGTCCGTCATCACCGGATAGTCCAACAGCTTCGCCACGTCGAGTTCGTAGTCCAGCCAACGCGTATCGGTACGGTCATGCTCCTCCATCGTGCGCGTGATCGCCCGCCGTCGCGCTGCAGCGGCCGCGGGTACGTGCGCGGCGGCTGAATGCTGTCCGGCACGGCCGCCGCGCGCGGACATCGCGCGAAAGGCCGCATAGCCCACGCCCGCCAGCGGCACGAGCACGATCAAGAACTCGGCGAGCCGGAAGAGCAGTCCCATCAGGCCAGGATGCCAGGAGTCGGCCAGTGGGTGGTTTCAGCTCCGGTTGGAACGGCAATGACTTTGGTATGCGACACACAACATCATCACCTCGAACCCTCGGATCGCTGCTCTTCGCCGGCGCAGCCGCGACCGCCCTCGCGCTTGCGCCGCACAGTGCGGCCAATCCGCCACCACCGCCACCGTGCTTCAACGCCGACGGCACACCCTGCTACGTGGGTCCGGACGGCGCCGCAGGTGCGATCCCCGGCGGACCTGCCGGGGTTGCCGGTCCCGGCGGGGCGAGCGGCGCGATTCCCGGTGGCCCAAGCGGGGCTGCGGGACCAGGCGGGGCGACCGGGTCGATACCCGGCGGCCCGAGCGGGACCGCGGGACCGGGCGGGGCAAGCGGGTGCATTCCCGGGCTGGGCTGCGCCTCTATCCCCGCACCCTGAGCCAGACAGCCCACCGGCAAGCCAAGGGCCGGGCCTGTTCCCCCCCGAGTACAGGCCCGGCCCTTGGCTTGCCGGTCCTTGGCTTGCGGGTCCTTGGCTTGCGGGTAGCCTGCCGCACACGGAAGGAGTGTGCGTGCAAGCGATTCCCGTCATCGCGCTGACCGGCTATCTCGGTGCCGGAAAGACGACCCTGCTCAATCATGTGCTGCGCAGCCCGGGCGCGCGGATCGGCGTCGTCGTCAACGATTTCGGCGAGCTGAACGTTGACGCCGGGTTGGTGACCGGTCAGGTGGACGAGCCCGCCTCGATCGCCGGCGGGTGCATATGTTGCCTGCCCGACGAGGGCGGACTCGATCTGGCTCTGGCCCGGCTGGCCGACCCTGACCTCCGCCTCGACGCGATCATCGTCGAGGCCAGCGGCCTGGCCGATCCCGTCGCGATCTCCCGCATCATCCGGTTCAGCGGGGTGGACGGCGTGCGTCCCGGCGGCGTCGTCGACGTTCTCGATGCGGCAGCCCATTTCGACACGGTCGACCGGGACGCCACTCCACCGGCACGCTACGGAGCGGCCACCCTGGTAGTGGTCAACAAGCTCGATCAGATCGCGGACCACGAACGGAGCGAAACGTTTCGACGCATCGAGAGCAGGATTCGCGCTCGCAACCCACATGCTCAGGTGATCGGGACGACCGCGGGCCGACTCGACCCCGCACTGCTCTACGACGTCGGGACACACGAGCAGGCCGGGCAATTGACGTTTCGTGAGTTGTTCCTCGACACCGACGCCGACAACCCGACCGACCACGGAAGCCGGCACGGACATGAGCATGCCGACTCAGTCACCGTGATCGCCGACGGCTGGGCCGACCCGGGCGCGGTCCTCGACCTCCTCGAGGAGCCACCCGCCGGGGTCTACCGGATGAAAGGCGCTGTCGCCGTCCGCAATCGGAGCTCAACCCGCACCTACGTCGTCAACGTCGTGGGCCGGTCCATCCACGTTTCCGTTGCGCCTTCGCGGCTTTCGGCCCGCTGTCTGGTGGCGATCGGCATGGGGCTCGACGTCGAGGCCGTCCGGGCGCGGCTGAAGTCCGCGCTCACCCCGCTCCCCGGCCCGGCACCGGCGCAGGGGCTCCGACGACTGCATCGCTACCGCAGACTCAGCATCTGATCCCCTCAGCCGGTTAGTCTTGCGCATGGCTTCGGTGCTGACTGTCAATGCGGCCGCAACACCCGTCGAGCTCGGTGCCCTGCGCACCGGTATCGATAAGCGGCCCAGCGCGCAGCCGCTGACGGTCCGCCCGCCGGGTCCGAGAAGGGGTGGGCTGGGCAGCGGCGTGGTGGGCGACTCGGTATGCAACGCGCGCCACCATGGCGGCGACGACCAGGCCGTGTACGTCTATGCCCGCGAGGACCTCGATGCCTGGCAGAATCGGCTGGGCCGTAACCTCACCAACGGCATCTTCGGCGAAAACCTCACGACTTCCGGTGTGGACGTCACCCACTGCCTGATCGGTGAACGCTGGTCGATCGGGCCCGACGGGCTAGTACTGGAGGCGACCAGCCCTCGGACCCCATGCAAGACGTTCTCGACCTGGCTCGGCATCGCCGGGTGGCTCAAGACCTTCACCCTAGCGGCGGTTCCCGGCGCGTACTTCCGCGTCGTTGCGCCGGGGACGGTACGTGCGGGCGACCGGATAGACGTCATCTATCGCCCCGACCACGGGGTGACAATTGGCACCGTTTTCCGGGCGCTGATGCTCGAACCCGACCTGATCCCCACGCTTTCGGTGGCAGACGCCCTGCCTGAAAAGATCAAGCAGCAGGTCGACCGGCGGAGTTCGCGCGCCGGAACTCCGGCGGAAGGCACGTAGGACAGGAAGAATCCGCCGCCCCCGGGCTCCAGGTCAGCCGATACCCACCACTTCCTGGGCGATGGCGGCCAGCCGGGTTTGTGCTGCGGAAACCACCCGCTGCCGGTTCTTGTTGGCCTCCTCGTAGGCCACGATGACGCGGATCTCGCCGGGATCGGTCAGATCCTTGATCGCGGTAGCGGCCTGGCTGACGTTCAAGTCGTCGTAATCGCTGATCGGCAACTCCGCTGGGTCAAGGATTCCGGCGGCCCCGCGGGCTGCGTGAATCGCATTCGCGGCCCGATCGGCACCCTGTTCCCGGGCAACCTGCTCGGCCGATTCCAGTGCTGAATCACGAGCACTGGCAAGCGTTTTAGCGGCGAGCTCGCCCGTTCGCGCACCGCGGCTGACCAACTCCCAGGCGAATGGCCGCAGCGACCGGGCAGCTTCTGCCGCCCGCTCCGTCCCTCGCGCCGACCAGGTCCACGGCAGGATGACGACCTTGACCGTCAGCCCGGCCAACGCCTGCAACGGGGTGCGGCGCAGAGCGGCGGGCCCGCCGAGAGCATCTTCGGCGAGCACCGTGGTCAACCAATCGACGGTCGCGGAATGGGCGGTGATCAGACGCTCGGCCAGTTCTTCGACATCCTTGTGCTTGCCGGCCACCGCCAGCGCCTTGAGATACCGGGCGCGATCCAACAGCTGACCCTCCAACGCGAGATCACCCAGCAGCGCCTCGTCGAACGGCTCGGCCTGCTCGGTCAGCGCCTTCACCGCCGCGGCCGCGCGCCCGAGGATGGGTCCGATCACGTCGGGGAAGCCGCCTAGATCGCGGATCGCTTTCTCGATGGCTTCGGCCCGGATCCGCGCGTGGTCTGCGTTCTGCCGGAGCTCGGTGCGAACCGCCTCGGTCCGCGCCTGCACGACGCGCGTCTCGGCGACCTGGATCTCGGTGTGCGTCAGATCGAGCAGGCTGCGTAGCTGAGCCAGCAGCGTCGGTGTGGTCTGGGTCGTGGTCATGTTTACCCCTTGATCTATCGAGAGTTTCGGTCAGCGCATGGTCACGCCTCGCGGTGGGGTACCCGTCGGCGCCGCTTCCTTAGCAGGATTCTCCGAATCTCCCGGCGATCGCCCGTCGCGCGGTTCGATTGCGGTCCGCCCGGGTACAGACCGTTCGTGATGCCGACCCTGCAGCAACCGGTCCTGCCCGATCCGCGCGGGCCCATCTCGATGTCGGTCGTCGAATTGCTGAGCGAGCGCGCGCCCAACCACCATCTGACCCGGGTGGAGACCTCGCTCGCCGACGCGGATCCCTACGGAATCGACGTTCAACTCACGCTCTATCTGTGCTACGAACTGCACTACCGGGGATTCGCCGACGCCGACCCCGGCTGGGAGTGGAACCCCGGCCTACTTCATCTCCGCCGCCGCCTGGAAGAGCTGTTCCTGACCGCAGTGCGCCATGACATCGGGGATGTCGATGAGGAAGTCAGCGCGGCTGCGGAGTTGGAGCGGCTGTGCGTGGAGCCGGTCGAGGGTAACGGGCCGTCACACTTCCTTCGAGACGAGGGCACCTGGGAACAGATGCGCGAGTATTTCGTGCACCGTTCGATCTACCACCTCAAGGAGGGCGACCCGCACGCGTGGACCATCCCACGCCTCACCGGTCAGGCGAAGGCGTCTTTCGTGGCGGTGGAGTTCGACGAGTTCGGCGCCGGGAAGGGAGCCCGGCTGCATCAGACGCTGTTCGCCGAGTTGATGGCGGCGGCCGGTCTGGACACCGCCTACCTCGGCTATCTCGCCGACGTACCGGCCGTGACGCTCGCCGTGGTGAACCTGATGTCGATGTTCGGATTGCACCGGCGACTGCGCGGAGCCTCGGTGGGGCATTTCGCCGCCACCGAGGTGACCTCACCGCCCGGTTCGCGGCGAATGGTGCAGGCGTTGGACCGTCTCGGTGCGCCGGCCGCCTGCCGTGCTTTCTACCTCGAACATGTCGAGGCCGACGCGGTCCACGAACAGGTGGTTCGCACCGACGTGGTCGGCGATCTCATCGTCCAGGAACCACACCTGAATTCCGACGTGGTGTTCGGTATCCGGGCCTTCGAGGCGGTCGAGGATCGGCTCGCCGATCACCTCATCGGCTGTTGGCAGAACCGACGTTCGTCACTGCGCCACCCGCTCGACTGACCGGCGGCGATGGCTGGTATCACAGAGCGGATAGGTCTTGGATCGCCGGCACGCGCAAATTGCCACCATGAACCGATCCGACTCCACCACGGTGCCGTCGGCCATCTCGATCCGAACCGGTCCTTCGACGATGACCGGACCCGCCGGAACGACGCGGACCAGCCGTGCCTCGCCGCTCACTGCGCGTCCGCCCGGATCACGGCGAGCCTTTCCTGGCGGCTCCCGGGTTTCAGCAAACCTGCCTCCATCAGCCAGTGGGAGCGCGCCGCCATCACAGGTCCGAACGGAATCAGCTGCTCGGCAACCACTGCAGTGTGCAAGCCACCGGCCTGCAGGGCAGCGACCGTCCGCGGAATGTCGGAGCACTCCGACTGAACCACCAAGAAGGTGCCGCCCTCGGCCAGCAGCCGTGGCACCGCTTCGCACAACGGATCCAGGACCGATCGGCCCGCGGCACCCGCATTCCAGGCCTGAGCAGGACCGGCGATGGCCGGGATGCGGCGATGGTCGTCGAGCGACCCTTGAGGGACGTAGGGAGGATTGGCGACCACGAGGTCGAACGGAGCGAATTCCATTGCGCGCGCCCATGAACCGCGGTGCACCTGCAGATTGGCGCCGCTCGCGATGGCACTCAGGCGGGCACACTGCACCGCCCGCGGGCAGATGTCGAACGCGAGCACCCGCGCCGCGCCGGCTGCAGCAGCCGCGACGGCCACCACCCCGCTGCCCGTGCACAGATCGGCGACCCGCGCGTTCGCCACGATTCCGGCCTCGGTCATGGCATCTATAAGCAGGTGCGAATCCTGTTGCGGGGGATAAATTTCTGCCGGTACCCCGGGCAGGCCAACTCCCGAGTATGCGGTGGTCACGTGCTCTCCTTAGTGAAAATACCCAGCTCTTACCCCTTCTCTGTGCCCGTTTCCGTACTGACCAAACCCAGTCAGGATTGTGGTTTCATCCACCCCGCGCCCCGGGAACGCCTCTCCGTATGCCGGTCACCATCGAGTCCGCCAGCCACTTCGCGGTCGCCTCGGCATGGGTGACAGCTGCCATGATCGCTGCCTACGCAGTCGGTCTGGGGTTTTCCTGGGCCGTGCGGCGTCTCTCCCGGCGCAGCGCAGCGCTGGGCGATGCCGCGCAGCTGACCCGGATGCCGGTGCGTGCCATCCTGATGGTGATGGCGGCTTTGGCGACGCTGAGCCGGGTCACCGATCCCGCGTCAAGTTGGCGCGACTGGGTAGACGACACTACGGCGACTCGCCATCGCCGTGGCTGTCGTACTCGGGGCCGCCGCTGCGCTGATGACCTTCCCGTCGTTCAGCGACATCGGGAAAACCCTTTTCGCGTCTGCCGGCGTATTGTCCGTCGTCGCCGGTCTCGCCGCACAGACCTCGCTGGGCGCCGCGTTCGCCGGCATCCAGATCGCCTTCTCCGACGCGGTCCGGGTCGGCGACGTCGTCGTGCTGGAGGACGAGTGGGGACGCATCGAGGAGATCACCCTCACCTACGTCGTGGTCCGACTTTGGGACGAGCGCCGACTGGTGCTGCCGTGCACCTACTTCACCACGACCCCGTTTCAGAACTGGACCCGCAACGCCACCGAACTACTCGGCACCGCCGAACTCGATGTGGACTTCACCGTGCCGTTCGACGAGATGCGCGCCGAACTCGATCGCCTGCTACACGCCAGCCCCTTGTGGGACCAGCGGGTCGGCGTGCTGCAGGTGATCGACGCGGTCGACGGCTACGTACGAGTGCGGATGCTGGTCAGTGCATCCAACGCAGGAGCCCTCTTCGACCTGCGATGCGACGTCCGGGAGGGAATGGTGGCATGGTTGCAGCGCGCCAATCCCGGGGCACTTCCGCGACGCCGATTCGAGCAGCAGAGCGGACCTGAGCTGAACGCTCGCGGCGAAGGCGGAGCGCGACGACACCGTCAGGCCGCTTCACGGCTGTTCACCGGCAGCCCAGAGGCAGAACGGCGAGGTCGGGCCTTCGACCAAGCCGAGCACGCTGCGCCGGTCCGAAGAAAATGAGCCGATCCGGAGTGCTGAGCCGATCCTTGGACACCGAGACGTTCGGGCCACCGGCCGACTAAACTCCGGCCATGCATCATCCGACCGGAATAACTCACTGGGGCGCGTTTACCGCCGATGTCTCCGAGGGCGAAATCGTCTCGGTGACACCGTTTTCCGGTGACGCCGATCCATCTCCACTGCTGGGCAATATCCCCGGGGCGCTACGCCGCCGGTCGCGCATCACCGGCCCGGCGATCCGCCGCGGCTGGCTGCAGGACGGCCCCGGCCCCAGCGCCGGCCGGGGCGCCGACGAGTTCATCGCCTTCGACTGGCCGGAGTTCCTCGACATTCTCGCAGCCGAGCTGCGCCGCGTCATCGACGCGCACGGCAACCAGGCCATCTATGGCGGGTCCTACGGCTGGGCCAGCGCCGGCCGCTTCCACCACGCGCAGAGCCAGGTACACCGCTTCCTGAACATGCTCGGGGGCTACACGTCCTCCCGGCACACCTACAGCCACGGGGCCAGCGAGGTGATCATGCCCCGCGTGGTCGGTAGTTCCAGCGACCTTTTCAAGCGCTCCACCGAATGGGATGTCATCGTCGAGCACACCGAATTGCTGGTCTGCTTCGGGGGCATGAACTTGAAGAACACCGGGGTATCGCCCGGCGGCACGACCGACCATCCGGCCCGTGCGGCGCTGCGGCGCTTCCGGGACAAGCGCGGAGCCATCGTGTCGATCAGTCCGCTGCGCAGTGACATCGAGGGCGACTGCCACTGGCTGCCCGCCATTCCGGGAACCGATGTGGCGATCATGCTGGCGCTTGCATACGTGCTGGCTGCAGAAGGCCTGGCCGACAAGGAATTTCTGAGCACACATTGCACTGGATACGAAAGGTTCGAGGAGTACCTGCTCGGCGTTAACGACGGCGTGCCGAAATCGCCGCAGTGGGCGGCGCCATTATCCGGAGTCGACGCGGACGTGTTGACGGCACTTGCCCGGCGGATGGCCCGCCAGCGCACGCTCGTCACCGTGAGCTGGTCGTTGCAGCGGCTGCAGTACGGCGAGCAAGCCCCCTGGATGGGATTGACACTTGCCGCCATGCTCGGTCAAATCGGCATTGCTGGAGGTGGATTCGGCCACGGTTACGGATCGATGAACGAATTGGGCATGGCGCCCGTTCGGTGCCGACTGCCGTCGCTGCCGCAGGGTGTCAACCCGATCCGCAGCTTCATACCGGTAGCCGCCATCAGTGACATGCTGTTGCGCCCCGGAGAACAGTTCAGTTACGACGGCCGGACGCTGACATATCCGGAAATAAAATGTGTGTACTGGGCGGGCGGAAATCCTTTTCACCACCACCAGAACCTGCCCCGGCTGCGCCGGGCCCTCAGCCGGGTCGACACCGTCGTCGTTCACGACCCGTATTGGACTTCGATGGCTCGCCACGCAGATATCGTCGTGCCCTCGACCACTGCGTTCGAGCGCGACGACTTCTCCGCTTCCCGCAACGATCCGTTGTTCATGGCTATGCCGGCGCTATCGCCGCCCTACGCCCAAACACAGGATGACTACGCCACCTTCGCCGCGCTGGCGGACCGACTCGGAGTGCGCGAGTCGTTCACCGAAGGCCGTTCCACACGGCAATGGCTTGAGCATCTCTACACGAAATGGTCGACCGACATCGACTTCGCGGTCCCGGACTTCGCGCAGTTCTGGGCCGACGGATCGGTACGGCTTCCAGTGCAGAACGGGATCACGCTGCTCGCGGATTTCCGAGCTGACCCACGGGCACATCCGCTGGATACCCCGAGCGGCAGAATCGAGATATTCTCGGCGCAGGTCCATGGATTCGGTTACCCCGACTGCATCGGGCACCCACGCTGGTATGAGCCCACCGAATGGTTGGGTTCGCCACGTGCAGAACACTTTCCCCTGCATTTGATCGCCAACCAGCCGGCCAGTAGGTTGCACAGCCAGCTCGACGGCGGCGCAACCAGCCAGAGCTCGAAAATCTCTGGGCGCGAACCGATCCGGATGCATCCTTCGGACGCCTCGGCGCGAGGTCTGGCCGACGGCGACGTGGTCCGGGTCTTCAACGATCGCGGTTGCTGCCTGGCCGGGGTCGTGATCGACGAGGCCCTCAGACCCCGGGTCGTGCAGCTGTCCACCGGGGCCTGGTACGACCCGCTGGATCCGTCGGACCCGGATTCAATGTGTGTACACGGAAACCCGAATGTCCTGACAACGGACGTCGGAACCTCGGCGCTGGCCCGCGGATCCACCGGCGCCGCCGTACTGGTTCAGGTCGAAAGGTTCTCCGGCCCGCTACCACCGCTGCGTGTTCACCAGCCTCCGACGATCAAGCAGCAACCTGCTGATAAGTCGGCTCTCGGCGCTTGATGGCGGCGATCACCTGATAGGTGACGGGCATCAGCACCGTCACAGCGAGGGTCTTGTACGCCCAACTGAGCGCCGCGAACACGGCGAAGGATCGCAGATCGCCGAATCCGATGAACGGCGCCGCGATGGCGCAGAACACCAGGGTGTCGCTGAACTGACCCACTACCGTGGAGCCCAGCAGCCGGACCCAAAGACGTCCGTCGTCAGTCCTTCGCTTTATCCAGACCAGGACCCAGGCATTGATCAGCTGCCCGGCCAGGAAGCCCGACAGCCCCGCCGCCGCCAGCCCCGCGATCGATGAGACCTCGGCGGCCAGTGCGTGCTGGTTGAGATAGCCCGGAGCGGCAGGCAGTTGCACGGCCAGCCACAGCACCAGTACCGACACCGCCTGCATCACAAAGCCGATCACGACCGCCCGCCGGGCGGCCTTGAAGCCGTACACCTCACTGAGCACGTCGCCGATGACGTAGGTGAGCGGGAAGACAAAGAACCCGCCATCGGCGAGGATCGGCCCAAATGCGACCCCTTTGGTGGCGGCCGCAGTGCAGATCAGGACCAGGCCGGTGAGGACCGACGACAGCGTCGCGTAGTAGGTCGACCCGGTTGCCGCGAATTCGGGTTGGTGCGGCTGCTCAGTTGGTTCAGCGGTCACACGGGCATCATCTCAGCAACGACCCGGATCGCGCTCCAACGCCTCAGTGAAACGGATTGCTGTTCGACTGCCACTGCGCCGATTGCGGCCGGGGTCCGAACCGCCGGATGTAATCCTCCTCGACATGCGCCTTCTTCTTCCGGTTGATCACGTCGACCAGATTCGGATCGAGGCCGTGCTGCGCCAACCGGTGACGGCGCCACACCTTGTTCAGCGCCAAGGCGATCAGCAGGCTCCACAGGTAGATGGGCACCGTCATCTCCAGATGGACATAAAGAGAGGCCGGCAACAGCCACAGCGGTGCGAGCAGGAACAGCGGCGGAAGCGCCATCCGGATCATGTGCCGCCGTACCGCCCCCTGCGCGGCGAGATCCTCGGCCACCCACCGACGCATCGACGGCGGTAGCCGACGCCCATAGGAGTAGCCGAGGTACTGCATGAACGAAGGTCGGTCCGTGGCCACGATATTCCCCTGTCAGCTACAGATGACGGTATCCGCGGCAGCGCGCGGTCACAACCGCTCGACCGCGAAGGTCGCTCCCTGCCGCACATTTCCGTTGACCCCGTACATCGCATGCGCCAGATTCGGTCCGCCGCCCGGCACCCCCGAGCAGATCGAGTCGCCCGGCTCGCAGAGTTCCAGCGTCTTGGCGGCGTACAGCGGTCCGATAATGACAGCAGGCGCTTCGAACTGCCGCAGGAAGTCGGCGGATGGCATGCCGAAGAGAACCACGGCTGCGACATGGTCGGCGACTTCCGGCGGCATCGGTTGGGGCACCGCTGCGGCATCGACCTCGGCGGGTACCTCGGCTGACGTCGCAAACCCGGTCACGACAGCGCCCTGGGAGAAGCCACCAAGGACCAACCTGGTGTCCGGGCAGTTGGCAGCCATGGTCTGCACGTGGTCGATCTCGTCGCGGATTCCGTCGATGACCGTGGTCGCGAACCCGATCCGATCGAAGAAGTTGTCGCTGGCCGGGTAGTCCACGGCGTACACGCCGACCGTGCGCGGGGCGGCCTGGGCACGTATCGCGTCGACGAACGCCTGCCCGACGCCACCGACACCGGGCGGCTCATTGGTTCCGCGGGCGAACACCACCTCGACGTCGGGGCACGGCTGCGCCGCCGCGGGCGCTGGGGCCACACCTGAAAGCACCGTCCATGCACCCAGCGCAGCGGCGAAAATCGGGCTTAGCCTTCGTCGACCCATCACAATGGACTCCTTCTCACTTCTTCTCACTTCTCATCGCGAATGATCGCCGGGCGTGCTGCCAGTCAAGCATTACCCCCAAGTGAACCGCCGCCAAACGCCAGTGAACGCGCCATCGGCCGGAACGATCTCGCGCGCAGTCAACGTATTCTGAGGGCTGGGTTCGGTCAGAGTGCCCACTGATGAGTGCCCAACGGCGTCCGGCACGGTAAGGGAGGGCCCGGTGCGAACCGAATTCCACCAGCAACTCGACGCGCTCAACGCCGACCTCGCGCGTATGTGTGAGATGGCCGGCGAAGCCATGCAACGCGCCACGCTCGGCCTGCTCACCGTCGATCTGGAGGCAGCTGAGCAGGTACTCACCGATTTGGAGTCGCTGGCCCGCCTGCGCCGCGACGTAGACCATGCGGCCCTTTCGGTCCTGGCGCGGCAAGCCCCGGTGGCCAGTGATCTGCGTGCGGTGGTTGCCGCCGTGCACATCACCTCCGACGCCGCCCGGATGGGCGGACTCGCGGCCCATGTTGCGCGCATTGTGCGGCGGCGGCATCCGCAGTCGGCGATTCCGGATGACGTCGTCGGCCAGTTCTCCGAGATGGGCAGCCTGGCCGTCGACCTGGCTGATGACGCGGCGTCGGTCATCGTCGACGGGGACCCGGTGCGGGCCAGCAGGATACGTGACGACGACGAGGCGATGAACGAAATGCACCGCAGGCTCTTCGGCGCGGTGATGTCACCGGAATGGACACACGGCGTCCCAGCCGCGGTCGACCTGGTGCTGCTCGGCAGGTTCTACGAGCGATTCGCCGACCATGCGGTGGCAATCGCCGCCCGGGTGTTGTTCCGCAGCACCGGTCGCACGTCGCTGGATCCGGACCCCGAGATCCCGAACCCGCAAGGCGGCAGAGCCGGGTGATACCTCGGAGGTCGGATTCGATTGCGCGAGGTTCGGATGCGTCCGCCGTCACGCAACACCCCCGCCCGCACCTGAGGTCCACGATTAGGGTGCAGCAATGGGTCTCGTCACGTATCAACTGGACAACCACATCGCCACCATCACCCTCAACCGTCCCGAAGCCGGCAATGCCATCAACGGGGCTCTGCGCACCGAACTGAACGCCGCCTGGAACCGGTTCCGGGACGACGAAGACGCTTGGGTCGGAATCCTGACGGCCAATGGCAAGGTCTTCTGCGCCGGCGCCGATCTCAAAGACGGTGCCGGCGCGGTCGGTACGTTCGGCGGAACGTTCTGGGAGAAGCCGACAATCAACTCCTTCGAAAGCGGCATGGAGTTGTTCAAGCCCACGATCGCTGCGGTCCAAGGCCCGTGCATCGGCTACGGCCTTACCGGAGTACTGTTCTGTGACTTTGTCATTGCCAGCAGCACAGCCACGTTCGCATTCCCCGAGCCGCTGATCGGAGTACCCACCATCGTGGGCGCCATCCGGCTCCCGCAACGGATCAGATGGGCGGACGCTATGGAGCTCCTGCTCACCGGCACTCCGATGAGCGCCGAACGCGCCAAGGAAGTGGGTCTGGTGTGGAAGCTGGTGGAGCCAGGGGACCTTGCCGCCGCTGCCCGCTCTTGGGCCGAAACGCTCACCGCGGCTGCGCCCCTCGCTCAACGCGCCACCAAGGAGGTGGCCTGGCGGACTGCGGACATGGGATGGATCGAGTCGGTCCGCTTCGGCGAGGTGATGCGCAAGGTGGCGGCGGCGACTGCCGATGCCACAGAGGGGTTTCAAGCCTGGGCAGAGAAGCGGAAGCCGCAGTGGCGGGCCCGCTGACCGCCCCTGGCCACGGTCAATGCCTGGTAAACCCTTCCAACCAGCGCTGAACGCTTCCAGTCAGCGAGCGGGGTACACGATCGGGATCCATCAGATCGTTCTCGGCGAGCAGGCTCGACTCATCGGCGACAGTTCGTTCGGTGAACCGCCGCAACGTCCTTCCCTCTCCACGCAGCGCCTCGATCGCGGCCAGGACAGAACCGCGTTGCTGCACAACTCTTTCGAAGTATTTTCCAGATACGCCGAGGTGCTCGCCCAGCAGTTGGTTGCGCAACGACGCGATCTTCTGCCGGATGGTCAAGTGCTCCCTGGCGCTCGGATCGGCCTCGACAGCCAGATCGCACTCACTGTCGAATCCCATCGACCGGTTGTTGAGATTCGATGATCCGACCCGGAGCAACCGATCATCGACCAGCAGGACTTTCGAGTGCACGTAGATCGGTTTACCCGCCGCGGTCACCGGCCAGTACACGCCGAGCCGCTGGTGCGAGTCTGCCGCCCATAGCATTTGGAGAAGTCGATACCGCGCACTGTCCATCGACTGCTTTTCCAGACGGCTCTCGGAGCGGCGAGGCAGAACCATGACGATCTCAGGCCCTTCGGGGTCGCGGAGTCGCCTCGCCAACTCCTCGGCCAGCGCGCGGGAGGCGAGGTACTGATTCTCCAGATAGATGATGTCGCGGGCGGCCGATATCGCCGCGACATTCAAGGCTTCCACCTCTCGGACCTCGCCGCGCCCAGCGAGTTGCGGCAGGGTGCGCGCGATTCCGATCTCGATGTCACACAGCACCGGTTCCACGCCGGAGGGCCAGACAGTGTGGTCAGCCTTGACCGGCCGCAACGACCGCCCGGTAGCGGTGCGCCATCTTTCTCGAGCCAATTCGGCCAATGCAGCCGCGGCGGCACCGTCCACCACCACGGCAACCTCGTGCCGAGGTCCATAGCCGCGTCCAAGCCCACGACGGAGCCGGTTTTCGTTCGAATGCTCTCGAGTGTCCCAACGGTCCATGGTCAGGTCGATGCCACCACAGAATGCGAGCTTGTCGTCGACAACCACAATCTTCTGGTGGTGCACGGAACCAGTCGGATGCGCGCCGTCGACGGCGAAGTGAATGCGCTTGGTGCTGAGGCGATTCAGCACGGAAGTCGGGATCGTGCCGTACCAGATGTCGTCGAACACTGAGAGCAGCCGCAGGTTGGACTTCAACAGAACGATTTCCAGTGCTGGCCGCTTCCAAAGCATCCAGGACAGGAAGACGCCTAATTGATTGGGCCCGGGAAGGGTCTTGCCACCCCGTTCTAAGGCGATCCTGGTGTCGAAGTCCCAGCCAATCAGTGTGATGCGGTGGTGGGCGCGCAGCATCGCCGCCTTGCAGTGGCGGAAGTAGTCGGCGCCGTCCACGATCCAGGCAAAACGGTCGGCCCGCTCGACACGCCAGCACGTCACGCCGGGGTCCAGCAGACGGTCGCCGCTCGACATAGCGGCGTGTCTACCACAACTGCGCTCCGCGGGCCCACGACTGCGGCCCGCCGGCCCGCGGCCTCCTGCCTTCCAGGGTCCGTCTTCCACCCCAATATATGTATGTGCTATACATATATAATGCCGGTGTCCCGCTACAGCCAGCTGGACGAGCTGCTGACCCGAATTCATCTTGCGCGGCAGCGGCCGTCCTGGCGGCGTCGCTTGCTAGCTGGAGCCGACCCGGTGATGAGCGTCTCGACGCTGCGGGTTCTGCGTGCGGTCGTGGAGTGCCAGCGCGCAGGCGACGGCGCGTCCATCCGCGATGTCGCCGAGTTCTTGGCCGTCGACCATTCCACCGCCAGCCGAGCCGTAGCCACCGTCGTCGCGGCGGACATGCTGAAGAAGACCTCGTCTCCGGAGGACCAGCGCAGGTGCGTGCTGGTCTTGACCGACGTCGGAAAAAAGGCGCTAGCCGTGGTGACTGAGCGACGGCAGGATCTGATTGCCGAGATAATCGCCGACTGGCCTGACGCAGACGTCGAGACCCTGGTGGCGCTGCTGGATCGACTGGCAGAACGCTTCGAATCCGCGGCGAACGAATGACAACGGCAACTACCGAAGTCACCGGCCCACCCAGGTTGCGCGGTGCGGCCGGGCTGATGTTCGACCCCGTCTTCGGAGCCCTGTTCTGGGGAAAGATGTTCTCGGTCGTCGCGGTGTGGACGCACGGCATCGTCGCGGCGATCGTCGTCTACGACGCGACGCGGTCGGCGCTGATGGTGGGCTTGGTCGGCATCGTTCAGTTCACGCCGCAACTACTGCTTAGCCCTACCAGCGGCAAGTGGGCCGATACCGGCAATCCGGCGCGTCAGATCCTGTTCGGCAGGGTGATGTGTGTCGCGGGCTCCGGGTCGGTGGCGGTATGGCTGTTCATCGACCCTGGGCTGCAAGGGATGTCGGCGGCAATGCCGATCCTCATCGGGACTGCGCTGGTCGGTTTCGGCTATGTCGTGGGTGGGCCCGCAATGCAGTCCATCGTTCCCACCCTGATTCGCGACGGTGAGCTGCCGACTGCTATGGCGCTCAACAGCATTCCGATGACAATCGGGCGCATCGTGGGTCCCGTCGCCGGCGCCTATCTGGCGGCGGACTTCGGCCCGGCGACCGGTTTCGCCGTCAGTGCCGTCCTGCACCTCATCTTCGCGGCCTTCCTAGCCGTCGTGCACTTCCCGGCACCGCGGGGCCGTCGATCCGGCGCCGACTACCGTGTGCGGGCCGCCCTCAGATTCGTCTGGGCCGACCGTCCCCTGTTCTTGGCGCTGATCGCGGTGACGACACTGGGATTCGCGTCGGACCCGTCGATCACCCTGACCCCCTCGGTGGCGGATCGGCTCGGCGGCGGAGCGGGGCTGGTCGGAACACTGTCGGCGGTGTTCGGCATCGGCGCGGCAGCCGGGATGGTGGTACTGGCCCTGTTGCGCGGCCGGCTGGCCTCCGCGCCGGTCTCCTCGATCGGGCTGTCCGGGCTGGGCATCGGGTGCGCGGTGCTCGCCATCACAGCGGGCCCTGCCGTTGCGGTGACGGGATTCGCCCTGGCTGGTTTGGGCTTCGGATGGGCCATGACCGGTTTGACCACCGTCGTGCAGGAACGTTCACCCGAGGAGTTGCGCGGCCGGATCATGGCGCTCTGGCTGGTGGGATTCCTGGGCTCTCGGCCCATTGCGGCGGCGATTCTCGGCGGAACTGCCGACACGATCGGCGTGCAGGCGGCGTTCGCGGTAACTGCGATACTCACCCTGGCGGTGACGGTGTGGTGCCGACCCTCAAACCTCGCCGGCCCCGCGCCTGCGTAACCGGTTCACTCGACCGCGGCTCGCCGAGCTTCGCAGCGAGCGCGCAGGTCAGTCGCCCGCCGCGACCAGTGAGCGCAACTCGATGTCAGGGTTGTCCCGCTGGACGTTTTCCAGGCGCCACTTGGTAGAGAAGACCGCCAGAAGTACGCCGTCCGTTCGGGTGAACACTTCCACCGAGGCCTGCTTCTGCAGCAACTCGGCATCGGCGGGGTCGGCGGCGCGCGCCACCGTGTAGGGCAACGGCTCAAGTTCGATCGGCGCGCTGAACTCGGTGGCCATCCGGTGGCTGGCCACCTCGAACTGCATCGGCCCAACGGCGGCAAAGACCGGCGCCTGGTCGCCGCGCCGATCCGAACGCAGCACCTGGATGACGCCTTCCTGTTCGAGCTGTTCGATCCCGCGCCGAAATTGCTTGTGCTTGCTCGGATCGGTACCCCGCGCGACTGCGAAATGCTCTGGGGAGAAGCTCGGGATCGGTGGATACTCCACAGGTGTCTGGCAGTACAGGGTGTCACCCGGGCGCAGCGCGGCGGCGTTGGCGAGACCGATGACATCGCCCGGCCAGGCAGTGTCGAGGGTGGAGCGCTTCTGTCCGAAAACCGATTGTGCGTACTTGGTGACGAACGGTTTGCCAGTGGCCGCGTGGGTGAGCACTTCACCGCGCTCGAACGTTCCCGAGCACACCCGGGCGAACGCGATCCGGTCGCGATGCGCGGAGTCCATCCCGGCCTGGACTTTGAACACGAATGCGCTGAACGGCGCCTCCACTTCTCTGGTCTGGCCATTGACGTCTAGCTGCCCCTGCGGCGGCGGTGCCAGGGCCGTCAGGACGTCCAAAAGTTGGTTGACACCGAAGTTGAGCGCGGCCGAGGTGAAAAGCACCGGGGTCGAAATGCATTCGAGGAAAGTGTCCGCATCGAAGTCGGCTCCGTCGGCGGTCAGCAACTCGGTTTCCTCGACTGCGGTGTCCCAGTCGGTACCGGCGACGACGGGCGCGCGGCTCGGATCGATGTGTTCCTCTGGCGCGACCGTGGCGCCGCCAGCCGTACGGGTAAACCGGATGAAGTTTCCGCTGCGCCGGTCCAACACGCCCTTGAAATCGCCCGCGATGCCGACCGGCCAGGTCAACGGTGTGGGGCGCAGCCCGATGCGAGTCTGAATCTCATCCATCAGCTCCAGGGCGTGGCGGCCCGGCCGGTCCCACTTGTTGACCACCGTGATGATTGGGATGCGGCGGTGACGGCAAACGTGAAAGAGCTTGAGCGTCTGCGGTTCCAGACCCTTGGCCGCGTCGATGAGCATGACCGCCGAGTCGACGGCCGTCAGCACCCGGTAGGTGTCTTCGGAGAAATCCGCGTGGCCGGGGGTGTCCAACAGATTGATGATGCAGGTATCCCCGCCCTCGGTCTGGTAGGGGAATTGCAGGGCCGTCGAAGTGATGGAGATTCCGCGGGCCTTCTCCATCTCCATCCAGTCCGACACGGTCGCGCGGCGACCCGACTTTCCGTGGATGGCGCCGGCCTCGGTGATGGCGTTGGCGTGCAGGACCAACGCTTCGGTCAAAGTGGATTTTCCGGCGTCGGGATGGCTGATCACCGCGAACGTCCTGCGACGTCGCGATTCGGCGAGGATGCGGTCTGCCCTCGGCCCGGTGGCCGTCGGCGAAACAGCTGCGGTGGTGTCGGTCATTGCTGGCTCGACTGTATGGGCCGCGGCGTCGAAACGATAATCGGACTTGCTGGGCGCCGTTGGGTAACGTCATCTCATGCACCTGCCAGTCGCCCTCGCCGCGCTTATTGCGACGGCCGTGACGACGATCGTTGTCGCCCCGCCGGCCGGCGCGGCGGGGGACTTCGATCTGCAGGCCCATCGCGGCGGGCGCGGCGAAACGACCGAGGAATCCTTGCGTGCCTTTGCCAAGGCCCTAGAGCTGGGTGTCAGCACCCTGGAACTGGACGTCGTCATCACCCGGGACGGGCAGCCCCTGGTGTGGCATGACCCGGTGATCGAACCCGCCAAATGCACCGACACCGCACCCGCTTTTGCCGGCGATCCCCAGTATCCATACGTCGGGAAGCTCACGCACGACTTGACGCTGCAACAGATTCGCACACTGGACTGCGGACGGTTGCTCGCCGAGTTCCCCTCCGCCGAAATGGTTTCGGGAAACAAGATCGCCACCCTGCCGGAAGTTTTCGACCTCGCTGACGCCTACCACGCCGACGTTCGGTTCAACATCGAGACCAAAGTGGAAGCGCAGGCCCGCGACACCTCGGCGAGCCCGCAAGAATTCGTCGACATCATCCTCGAGGTCGTCCGGGACTCGGGAAAGACGGCAAGGGTCGAGATTCAGAGCTTCGACTGGCGCACCCTGCCGCTCGTCGGGCAAGCCGAACCCGACGTCCCGCTGGTGGCCCTATGGGACGAGACCACATACCTGCCTGATTCCCCATGGCTGGCCGGGGTCGACCCCGCCGTCGTCCCCGACCCGATCTCCGGCGCGCTGCTGGTGGGAGCCGACGTGGTGTCCCCCGGATACTCGGTCCCAGTCGGCTTGACGCCCGAGGAGCCGGGCTTTCGACTTGTCGCCGATCGCGCCTTCGTCGACAGGGCACACGGCGTCGGCCTCAAGGTGGTGCCCTGGACCATCAACGATCCCGCCGCGATGCACGCGCAGATCGATGCGGGGGTGGACGGGATCATCACCGACTACCCGACTCGGCTGCGCTCGGTGATGGCGGAACGCGGACTTCCGCTGCCGCCCGCCTATCGCAAGCCAAACGGCTAGGTCGGCGGACGACCGGTGCTAACCTTGCGCCATCAGCGAGCTCGGGTCGCTGGGTTGTCGTCGCAAGGGTCTGTCGATGAGTAGCTCCGCCGAACGCGCCGCGCAATTGGATTTGGTGGCGCGCCTGAAGTCCTCCTATCCCGAACTTCCCGATGCGCCGACCCCGGACCTGCTCGACCACCAGCGCTTCGTCGCCTACATGAAACCCGTCCACGACGTCGGTGGCGAACCGGATGCTCCGATGAAGTACGAGAACAAGGACTACGAGTACTGGGAGCACATGACCTATGTGATCTGCGAGGTGCTCGCCTGGCGGGGTATCTGGCTGTCCGAGGAACGGCGGCGCATCGGTAACGTCGACGTCGGCCGCGCCGTCTATCTGGGCTTCCCGTACTACGGCAGGTGGCTGCTATCGGTCGCCCGGGTGCTGATTGAAAAGCACCACATCGGCCTCACCGAGCTCAGCGAACGCATGGCCGAGGTGAAAGCCCGCTATCCGAACGGGCTGGAGGGCAAGACTCTGCAGGCGTGTCCCAAGTACCAGGGCGACGGATCGCAGATCAAACGCAACAGTCATATCGTCCACGCGGTCGGAAAAGGCGACCCGCAGGTGTACGCCGGCAAGGCCGGCGAGCCGAAGTTCAAGGTGGGCGATCCCGTCGTGGTGCGGGAACTGCCGGTGCTGTTCTATACCCGAACTCCCGAGTATGTGCGCGGCGCCAGGGGGGAAATCGACGCCGTGGCCTACGAGAGTCCGGCCGCCGAGGACGAGACCTGGGACATACCCGACGCCAAACCGGAGTGGTTCTACGTCGTCCGGTTCAGCATGACCGAACTCTGGAATGACTTCAACGGACCGGCCGGCGACAGCCTCCGAACCGAAATCCCCGAACGCTGGTTGCAAGCCGGTTGAACGGAGCACCATGACAGACCACAGCCATGACCACGACCACGACCACGACCACGACCACGACCACGACCGCACGGTCAAACCGATGGTCGACGAGATCACCGACTTCGAGGTCCTTGAGATCGCGCTGCGCGAATTGTGCATAGAGAAGGGCATTTTCACTGCGGAGGAGCATCGGCGCTTCACCGAGTTCGCTGAGCAGATCGGGCCCACTCCGGCCGCCCGGCTGGTGGCCCGCGCTTGGCTCGAGCCCGAGTTCAAGGCACTTGCGCTGGCCGAGCCGATGACAGCGAGCAGGGAGGTTGGCGTCGACTGGCTCGAGCCGACCGGCTTCGGCACCCCAAGCGATTTCACGGCGTTTCAGATTCTGGAGGACACCGCGGCGGTGCACCATGTGATCGTCTGCGCACTGTGCTCCTGCTATCCACGTCCCATTCTCGGCAACTCCCCGGAGTGGTACCGCACGCCCAATTACCGGAGACGCCTTGTTCGTTGGCCACGCCAGGTTCTGGCGGAGTTCGGGCTCTACCTGCCCGAGGACATCGAGGTTCGAGTACAAGACTCCAATCAGAAGCATCGCTTCATGGTCATGCCGATGCGCCCGGCGGGCACCGACGATTGGACCGAAGACCAGCTGACTGACATCGTCACCCGGGATTGCCTGATCGGAGTGGCACTGCCCAAGCCGGGGGTGACCACCAATGTCATCACTGACACCCGCGCCGCCCTTCACCCCACCGGAGACTGACGAACGGATCGGGATGCGCACCGAAAGCGAGACTCTCAACCAGATCGTGCAACGCAATCAGGTGTGGCAGCGGATGGCGGCCAAGTACGGCGTCGAGAACCCGGTGCCACCGTGGAAGACGAGCCTGGACGGTCTCTGCGACGCGCTTGATCGCGCCGCCAACCGGACGGGCGCGCCGAGTTTCAAGGAACGTCGCGATGAGGAGGACGCCCTAGCGGCGACGATGTACTCGGCACTGCCCTACCCGGAAAGCCAGCTCGTCGCGCTGGCGCACTCCCTGATGGCACGTGGCCTGATCACCGAATCCGAACTCGCTCAGAAACTATCGGCTATCCGCGCCCGCCTCGAGGCCTGAACCACCGTGCACGGCATGATGGGTAACCCTGGCGGTCAATAGGGCTCGGCATACTGAGGAGGCATGTGACGGACTGGGTAGTCGCGGTCATCGGGGGTCTCATGGTGACTCTGGTGATCCGCGACGTATTCCACACATTGTTCCACCCTGTCGGCCGCGGAAGCATCGCGCCGCAGGTGATGAAATTCGTCTGGTGGCTCCTGCGGGTATTTCACCCGGATCGCCGGATCGCCTCGCTGACTGGTCCGCTGGGCATAGCTCTGGTCGTGTTGATGTGGGGCGCACTCGCTGTCGTGGGTTGGGCGATGCTGTACTACGCATTGATGCCCGAGGGCTTCGCCTTCGGCTCCGAACTGAACCCTGCCGAACGGGATCCGGTCTTCGATTCGCTCTACATTTCACTGGTCACAATCGGCACTCTCGGGTTCGGAGACATCGTGCCGACCTTGCCGTGGCTTCGACTGATTGTGCCACTCGAGTCACTGTTCGGGTTCATGCTGCTCACGGCCGCAGTGTCCTGGGTGCTGCAGATATATCCTGCCCTCCACCGCAGACGGGTGGTGGCATTGCAACTCTCCGCTCTGCGCGAGGCGCGCCGAGCGCAACCGACCCTGGGGATCGACTGCGTTCCCACCGACCTTCTCACCGCGCTTGCCGCCGCAATTGTCGAGGTCCGCAACGACTTCAATCAGTACGGTGCGACGTACTATTTCCGTGACCTCGAGACCGACGCTGCATTGGCGGTGTCTATCCAATACGCGACCGATCTCGCTGACGAAGCCGGCACGAGCGAGCTGCCACAGACACGCCTTGCCGGTGCGCTCCTGACGGCGGCAGTCGACAGCCTCGCCAACCTTCTCGACGCTGAATTCCTGCAACTCGGGGGCGACACCGCAACGGTGATCAAGGCCTACGCCACGGATCACCGGCATGCCGGCTGAAAGCTCGGCTGAGCATAGTCAGGACTGCGACCCGCGCCAGTAGTCGCTCATTTCGGCTTTTCGGGATCGGTCGGGTCGACATCCTCGGTGAGCAGATCGTGCAGCGTCTCCGAAGTCGTGTGTGCGGCCGCCGAGAAGGGCTCCAGCACCGTGTGTACACCGGTGGCGCGCAACTGTTCGGCATCATGGCTGGTATGGGCGGTCAGCGCGACGGTGCCCTTGAAGTTGTGGTGCCGCAGGCCATGTAGCAGAGCCAGATTGGTTTGCAGGACCGGGATTGCGCTGACGACGTATTTTGCCCGGTTCAGGGGTAGGGCGGCGAGCAGATCGACGTCCTCGGCGCTCCCGAACATCGCCGTCACACCGTCTCGGGTGTGGGTCTTGACGCCATGCGGATCGAAGTCGACCGCAAGCACGCTATGCCCGGCGCTGGTGAGGCGGGCAGCCAGATGGCTACCGAACCGGCCCAGCCCGAAAAGGATGACATCGAAATAGCCGCTCCCGTCGTCGCGTTCGGGCTCGCGACTTCCGGGTCTCTCCAGGACGGACAGCCATCGCTTCAGCCGATCGTAGATCTGGTGTGAGTACATGATCAGATAGGTCGAACCCCCGATGGTGATCAGCCCTACAACGGTGATCAGGCTGACGGTGGCGCTGGTGATGTGCCCCAAACTGAGTCCGAGCGCCGCCAGGATCAGCGAGAACTCGGATATCTGGGCGACGGTGAGCCCGGCGAGAAAGCCGACCTTCACGGGATAGCGCATCGCCGTCATGATCAAGATGACGATCAACGGATTCCCGACAAGGACGAATACCGAGAAGACGACGGCTTCGGTGATTTGTCGGGCCGCGTCGGTGAATTCGAGCCGGGCACCGAGATCGAGAAAGAAGAACAGCAGCAAGAAGTCCCGCAAGCTGACCAGACGCGCGCCCAAGGCTTCCCGGAAGGGGGTGCTGGCCAATGACACTCCGGCCAGAAACGCACCGACCTCCGAGCTGAAACCGAGCCATTCGCTCAACGCCGCCACCGAGGTCGCGTAGGAAACCCCGAACAGCACCAGCAACTCTTGCGACCGGGCGATGTGCGGTAGCAGCCACGGCAGCACATAGCGCGTGAGGACCCAAGTTCCGCCGAGTAAACCCACGCCCTTGAGGAGCACGGTGACGATACCCATACCCAGGTTGTCGCCAGCGCCGTGCCCGAAGGCGGTGAGCGCAATCATCACCAGCACTACGACGATGTCCTGAACGATGAGGAAGCCGACAGCTATCCGGCCGTGCAGGTGGTCCAGTTCGCGCTTGTCCGACAGCAGCTTCACAATGATGATGGTGGACGAGAAGGTAAGTGCCACCGCGACATAAACCGCAGTGACACTATCCATGCCGAGCCCGAGCGCGATCAGGTATCCGATCACCGAAGTGAAGACCACCTGTCCGAGTCCGGTGGCCAGCGCGACGGGGCCGGTACTTCGGATCATGTGCAGATCGAGACGCAATCCGACCAGAAACAGCAGGATGGCAATGCCGAGTCTGGCCAGCAACTCGATCGTGCTGTCAGCCGACACCCACCCGGTGCCTACCGGGCCCACCGCTATGCCGACCGCGATGAACGCGACAATCAGTGGTTGTCGCAACCGGGTGGCGATCAGCCCCGCGACGGTGGCAACCGCCAAAATGACGGCGATCGTCGTGAACGGGTGCAAACCCATGATCAGATCCCTGACGACGACGCGCGCAGTACGGTCACCACAAGCTGCCAGGGCGCCGCAGCGGCCACACCCATCACACCTCCATCTGCCGGCCCCGTCGAGTCTATTTCTGCGCGCGCCATTTTTGGCTTCCCCCGGTCGCCGCGTGCGTCCGGTTCGATGAGCCGGACCGGGACGGGGGCGCTCTCTCGGCTGCTATCGCCGTGCCTCAGACCTTCTGGTGCGCCTCATCCCAGGCACCGAATCCGCCCAGGATGTCGCTGACATCGGCGAAGCCACGCTGCCGCAGCAGGCTTGCCGCCACCGAAGACCGGTAACCGCCCGCGCAGTACACGACGGTCGGCCTGACAGGATCAAGTTCGCTCAGCCGGTTCGGCAGCTGCCCGACCGGGATGGGGATCGCATGGGGAATGGTCCCGGCCTCGACCTCGCCGGGGTTGCGCACGTCGACGATCTGCAGATCGGCCAATTCTGACGCCCGCTGATCGAATGCCGTTGCGGTCAACCGCGATGCGGCCTCGACGTCCTCGCGGTGGGAGAGCATCACCTCGTACGGCCGGTCGAGGTAACCGATCACCCGGTCGAAACCGATACGGGCGAGCCGGTTCTTGCCTTCCAGCTCCTGGCCGGGCTCGGTGAACAGCACGATGTCAACATCGGAGCGAATGACTGACCCCGCGAACTCGGCATAGCGGCCGTCCAGCCCGATGTTGATGGCGTTTCGCAGATGGCCGGTGGCGAACTCTTCCGGGCTGCGCCCGTCGACCAGGACAGCACCTGCCGCCATCGCGTCGAGAACCTGTTCATAGGTCATCGCCTTGGGCATCGCGGTCTCGTCCAGCAGCCCGCGGTCCTTACGGTTGAGAACCGCGTTGTAGACGAAGTAACTCGGCGCCGGAGGCTGCCCTTCGGTGACCAGCTCCATGAATGTGGCCTTGTCGGGCGCACGCAGAGCGTAGTTCGTCTCCTTCTGCTCACCTATCGTCGACCATAGTTCGGTCGAAAGGTTCTTGCCGCAGGCCGAGCCCGCGCCGTGGGCGGGATAGACCCGGGTGGCGTCCGGCAGCGTCATTAGCTTGTCGTGCAGCGAGTCGTAGAGTTTGTCGGCCAGTTCCTCCCGGGTGAAGCCGATCGAGGCGAGTAGGTCCGGTCGGCCGACGTCACCGATGAACAGGGCATCCCCGGTCAACACGCCGTAGGGGACCTCGTCTCCCTCGTGCTCGTAGATCACGATGCTCATCGATTCGGGCGTATGCCCGGGGGTGTGCCGGAATTCCAGCGCCACCTCGCCCAGCGAATAGCGCTCGCCGTCCTCGACGCCCATCGACTCGAACTCCGTCTCGGCGACCGAGGAATACACGATCTTCGCGCCGGTCGCCTCCGCCAGCTCCAGGTGTCCGGACAGGAAGTCCGCATGGAAATGCGTCTCGATGACGAGTTCGATGGTGTAACCGAACTCGTCGGCATCCGACAGATACTCGGCCACGTCGCGCTGCGGGTCGACAACGACTGCGCGACCGGTGGTTTCGTCAGCGATCAGATACGACGCATGGGACAGGCAGTCCAGGTAGTACTGGATGAACTTCATTCGAAGGTCCTTTCATTCGGCGGCGGGTCAGGCCCTTTCGGATCACTTTGCCTATACCCCTATGGGTATGTCAAGTACGCCGGGGAGCATAGAAATTCCCGGGTTGCGCTTACCCCCCAGGGTATGTGTACGATTGGGCCAATATACCCCTGGTGGTATCACAATCCAGCTCGATACACCACATCGAAAGGACCTCGCCAATGACCATCCCCATGACTGCAGTCATCGATTCACAGAACCTCAGCGACATGCTCGGATCGAGCAACCCGCCCCGGGTACTCGACGTCCGAACACCTGCAGAGTTCGAGACAGCCCATATCGCCGGGGCCTACAACGTGCCCCTGGACCTACTGCGCGAGCACCGCGACGAAATCGTCCGGCACCTCGACGAGGACGTCGTCCTGGTCTGCCGGTCCGGACAGCGCGCCGCGCAGGCCGAGGAGACCCTCAGAAACGCCGGCTTGTCCAACGTGCACATCCTCGGCGGTGGAATCACCGCCTGGGAGGCCCACGGGTTCGCCGTCAATCGCGGTACCCAGCGCTGGGACCTCGAGCGCCAGGTCCGCCTGGTCGCCGGATCGATCGTGCTTTCCAGCATTCTGGGCAGCATCGCCGCGCCCAGACTGAAATGGGTGGCCGGGGCAGTCGGAGGCGGACTGACCTTCGCGGCGTTGTCCAACACCTGCGCGATGGGCATGTTGCTGTCCAAGCTGCCCTACAACCGCGGCGCCGGCTGCGACGCCCAGTCGATCGTTGCCCAACTCGTCAGCGCATGATCGCGCTCACGATCGGCCTGGCCGTGTTCGTCGGCGTCGCGCTGGGCATGCTCGGCGGCGGTGGGTCCATCCTGACGGTTCCGCTTCTGGCCTACGTCGCGGGCATGGATGCCAAGCAGGCCATCGCTACCTCGTTGCTGGTCGTCGGCGCCACCAGCGCGATCGGTGCGATCTCGCATGCACGAGCCGGGAGGGTGCAATGGCGCACCGGGCTGATCTTCGGTGCCGCGGGCATGGCCGGCGCCTACGCCGGCGGCGTAGTGGCCCGATTCATCCCGGGCACAGTCCTGCTCGTCGGATTCGCTGTGATGATGGTCGCCACCGCGGTTGCGATGCTGCGCGGACGCAAGGACCTCCAGGCTCGCGACGCCGGTCATCAACTCCCAGTCCCGAAGATCGTCGCCGAGGGGCTGATTGTCGGTCTGGTGACGGGTTTGGTGGGTGCCGGTGGCGGATTCCTGGTGGTTCCCGCCCTGGCACTGCTGGGCGGGTTGCCGATGCCCGTCGCGGTCGGCACCTCGCTGATCGTCATCGCAATGAAGTCGTTCGCCGGACTAGCAGGCTACCTGTCCAGCGTGCAGATCGACTGGGGGGTGGCCCTCGCGGTCACTGCCGCGGCGGTGATCGGGGCCCTCGCCGGAGCCCGGTTGACCGCCAAGGTCGACCCGGATGCGCTGCGGAAAGCCTTCGGCTGGTTCGTACTCGCGATGTCGTCGGTGATCCTGGCCCAGGAGATCCACCTCGGGGTGGGTATCGCGGCCGCGGCGCTCACCACATTCGCCGGGGCAGCAATCTACGGATGCACCCGCTACGAAATCTGTCCGCTACGGCGCCTCATCGGACCTTCGGTCGCGGGCCGGGCAGCGGCATGACTCGCGCGGGGAATACCCCCGTGGGTACCATGTGCTGTATCGATCGAAGAAAGGACTGCACCCAATGGTTGGTGATGAGGATGCGATCGTCGCGGTGCTCAATCGGCTGCGCCGGGCTCAGGGACAGCTTGCCGGGGTGATCGCCATGATCGAACAGGGCCGCGACTGCAAGGACGTCGTGACACAGTTGGCTGCGGTGTCGCGGGCCTTGGACAAAGCGGGATTCAAGATTGTCGCGACCGGATTGCGGGAATGCCTGACCGGTGAGGCCGCCGACGGGCAGCGACCCATGACCGAGGCAGAGCTCGAGAAATTATTTCTGGCGCTGGCCTGAGACGGAGGAACTGTGAGCTACGCATTGTCCACGACGCTGCACACCACATTTGAGGATGCGGTCGCCAAGACCCGTAAAGCGTTGGCGGATCAGGGCTTCGGCGTGTTGACCGAGATCGACATGAAAGCAACCCTGAAGGCCAAGCTGGGCGAGGACATGGAGGACTACCTAATCCTGGGCGCCTGCAACCCGCCGCTGGCGCACCGCGCGGTCAACGCCGACCGTCAGATCGGGTTGTTGTTACCGTGCAACGTCGCCGTGCGTACCGACACCGCCGCCGACGGCCAGGCCGTGATCGTCGACGCGATGGACCCGAAGGTGATGGTTCAAGTCTCGGACGCGCCGGGCCTGCGCGAGGTCGCCGACGAAGCCGCCGCCAAGCTGCGCGCGGCGATCGCTTCCCTGGAGTCAGATTGCCGATGACGGCACCGGACATAGCCGTCATCGAGACTTCCGGGCTGGGCGATCGCAGCTACCTGGTGGCGGCCGACGGGGTCGCGGTGGTGATCGACCCGCAGCGTGACATCGACCGGGTGCTGGACCTCGCGGGTGAACGCCGCGCGCGAATCACCCAAGTGCTGGAGACCCACATTCACAACGACTACGTGAGCGGTGGTCTGGAGTTGTCCCGCCGCACCGGTGCCGAGTACGTCGTTCCCGCCGGTGACGAGCTGGGCTACCCGCGGCGCGCCGTCCGCGACGGCGACGTGATCGAGGCCGGCCCGATGCGATTGCAGGTCATGCACACGCCAGGTCATACCCATCACCATGTGAGCTACGTGCTACGTGATGCCGCCGGGAGTGTCATCGGAGTGTTCACCGGCGGATCGATGCTGCACGGGACGACCGGACGCACCGACCTGCTCGGCGCCGAGCACACCGCAGAGCTCAGTCGCGCACAGTTTCGCTCGGTGCGCCGGCTCGCCGCGGAGCTACCCGGAGACACCGAGATCTATCCCACCCATGGATTCGGCAGCTTCTGCTCGGCGACCCCGGCCAGCGGCAACTCCTCCACCATTGCCGATGAACGCCAGAGCAATCCGGCCCTGACCCAGGACGAGCAGAGCTACGTCGACGAGTTGATCGCAGGTCTGTCGGACTACCCTTCCCATTACGCCCATATGGGCGTCATCAACGAGGCGGGCCCTAGCCCCGTCGATCTGTCGCTGCCCGAGCCCGTCGATCCGGTTGAATTGCGCAGGCGCATCGACGCCGGCGAATGGGTGGTGGACCTGCGTAACCGGATTGCGTTCGCGGCCGGTCATCTGCGCGGGTCCCTCGGTTTCGAGTTGTCGGACTCCTTCGTCACCTACCTGGGATGGCTGCACTCCTGGGGATCACCGCTGACCCTCATCGGTGACGGCCTCGATCAGATCGCAGACGCCCGGCGTGAACTCGTGCGCATCGGCATCGACGAGCTTTCCGGAGCCGCGGTCGGGGACATCCGCATGTTGGCCGCGGGCGACCGGTTACGCAGCTACCGCGTGGCCGATTTCACCGCGCTAGCCGAGATCCTCGACAGCCGCGACCCGACCGTCCTGGACGTCCGGCAGCGTGGCGAATTCCGGGACGGGCACCTCCCCCACGCCGTTAACATCCCGCTGCACGAACTGAGTAGGCGGACCGAAGAGGTCCCGGCCGGCGAAATCTGGGTGCACTGTGCAACCGGCTATCGCTCGTCCATTGCCGCCTCTTTGATCGACCAACCTGACCGCGAGGTCGTTCTCGTCGACGATGATTTCGAGCAGGCCGAGAAACTCGGGCTGGTGACCTCGGCGGGTTGAGCCGACCGAGAAATCCCGGTCGACTTCTGCAACAGCGACACGAACCTCGCGGCGTCGAATAGCTTTGCCCCAAAGAGAGGGGGGCTCGTGTCGGGAGTCTTTGATCATCACCCGGATCGTCATGGTCACCAGGAGTGCCTGCGGACGGCCGACGTCATCGTGGTCGGTGCGGGGCTATCCGGACTCTGCTCGGCACGTGAACTGGTCCGCCAGGGGAGAAACACCCTGGTGCTGGAAGCCCGGGACCGTGTCGGTGGTCGGATGGTCCGAAAGTCCGTTACGGCCGGTGGCTGGTTCGATCTCGGCGGCCAGTGGATCGGTCCCACCCACGTGGGTGTCCTCGAACTTGCCGAAACGCTGGGTATCGAGCAGTTCGACTTCTACGCAACGGGCCGTACCACCGTCAGCTATGCCGGTTCACTCTCAGTGATCGACGACACCTTCCCGCCGACGGCGCCACTGCCTTCGGTTCCGGCCGCCGACATCGCCGAAGCGCACCGGGTGTGGGAGCGATTCCACGCCCTGGCCGCGACGGCGAATGTCGAATACCCCTGGCTCACCCCGGACGCTTCCGCTCTGGACGCCCAAACCGTCACCACCTGGCTCTCGGCCACCACCGACTCCGAGTTCGCCCGGTTCTGCGTCAATCACTGGGTGCTCAACGACTTGGGCTGCGATCCAGGTGCCATGTCGTTGCTTTTCGCGCTGACCGCCCATTCCGCGGGACCCGAAGCGGAACGGCCCGAGCACTGGCTCTTCGATGGCGCGGCAGGTCAGATTCCCGAACGCCTCGCCGCCGAACTCGGTGAGCGAATAGTGCTGGAACAGCCTGTCCTCCGCATTGAGCAGGACGCCGACACTGTCACCGTGAAAACACTCCATGGTGCGTACTGCGCGAATTTCGTGATCGTCGCGACTCCCCCGCATTTGGCGGGAGCCATCGACTACAGCCCTCCGCTACCCGCCCGCCGTCTTCAATTCACTCAGCGGGCGCCGATGGGTGCGGTGATCAAGTACGCCGCCATCTACCCGACGGCGTGGTGGCGTGAAAGGGGACTGAGCGGGGCAACCGTGAGCGACCGGACTGTGCTGGCCACTGCCGACAGTTCGCCGCCGAGCGGCGTACCCGGCATCCTGACAGGCTTTGTCAGCGGACCCGCCGCGGTCCGCCTGACCGATCGATCTCCGGAGGCCCGAAAGCAATTGGTGCTTGCGGACTTCCGGGCTTACTTCGGCGACAAGGCCATGCAACCGGATGAATTCATCGAGATGAACTGGCCCGGTGAGAAGTGGACCGGCGGGGCGTACAACGCCAATCTCGGGCCCAACACGCTGACCACCTATGGGCCCACCATGGGCGAACCGGTCGGCCGAATTCATTGGGCCGGCACCGAAATGGCGCACAAGTGGACCGGCTATTTCGAAGGGGCGGTACAGGCCGGGTACGCGGCCGCTCACGCGGTGCTCAAGCGGTCCCTGTACTAGTGCTTAAGTACAAGTGTGAGCGGGCTCGGATCAACCCAGGGCGGCCGACCATAGCAACGCCCCCACCAGGGCCGTCGCAAAGGTGACGGTGGCCGCGCCGAGAAGCAGAACCTCGATTCGCGGAGCACTCAAGACGATCCGACCGGCGATGACCGGGCTGCGCCTGATCTTGCGTGACCTTCGATAGCCGAGACCGAGGACGAGCAGAGCCATCATTGCCGCCCCGGTCGCCAACGCGATGCGCCCGGGGGCAAGCGGGCCGTGCGCATGCAATAGCACCAGCGCTCCGCCCACCAAAAAGCCGAATGCGCTTCTCTCCCAGGACAACAATGTTCGCTCGGATGGCAAGCCCGGCTTGGTTGGCTCCCGCCCCGGCATCTCAAGGCCCAGCCGGTGGCCAGAGGACCAGTACCACGAGCACCACCAACGTCACCGCGAAGATCGCACCACCCAGGATCAAGGGCACGTGGGTGCGCGGCAACTCCTGATCGAGGCGCATCGCGACTTGCACGCGTTGCCAGCGCCGGACCGCCTGGGCCGCCAACAGGCCACCGCCGGCGGTCAGCACCAGGCTGAGGCCATGCCGAACCCCGGCAATTCCGAATTCCGGGACGAACTGCACGACTGCGATGCCGCCGGCGATCAGTGCCAGCGACGTGCGGATCCACGCCAGGAATGTTCGTTCGTTGGCCAGCGTGAAGCGGTAGTCCGGCTCCTCCTCGACCGCTGCTGCTGGAGACGGTCGTTCATCACCGGCCGGACTCATCACACCGCATCTCCTTGGCAGTACCCCGTTGAAAGCAGGTTACGGCCACCGATACGCCCAGGCGATCGCCTGTCGCGAGCGGCGCGTCACATGGTGCGCCGCGTGCGGCGGGTCTTCAGAGCGAGGGCGCCGGCAACCACGACTACCAGCGCCCCGGCCGCCGCGAGGGTGCCGGTCCACGCCCGACGGTCGGCGATCTCGTAGCGGCACAGTTCGGAGTAGTCGACCCTAATGACTTCGGCGCCGGCATCGGAATCCGCAGGGGCGGCCGCATGTGCGGCGGCGTGGTCCGGTGCGATGGCCGTTCCGCAGGAAACCGTTCGCAGGCCCGGCGAGACCGATATCGGACTGAGCAGTCCGACCCCGCCGACGAGCAGGAGCACGACGCCAACCATGAGTGCGATTCGCCGGACGACCATGTCCTTGGACTACCCCCTCGGTGCGTCGCTACACCCGCGAGGCGCTTTCAATCAGTGGACATGCATCATGATGCAGTACGCTGATGCTATGATGCCGCTACTATGCGGACGACTTTGAACATTTCTGACGACCTCCTGGCTGAGGCGAAGTTGCTTGCCGTCCGAACCCGCCGCCCCATCGGTGCGATCGTCGATGACGCACTCCGTGTGCTGCTCAGGCGTGTGGAATCGGAGTCGTCGACCAATGCATGGAGCTTTCCAACCAGCGGCGCCGGCGGTCTGCAGCCGGGAGTCAATCTCGATGACCGCAATGCCCTGGCTGACCTGTTGGGCGACAATGCTCTGCCCTGACGTGAATGTTCTGCTTTACGCCTTCCGGCGGGACAGCGCTGATCACCTGCAATACGCGCAGTGGCTGCAGTCCGCCATGACGGGACCGGAGCCTGTGGGAATCAGCGAACTCGTTCTGTCCGGGGTGATGCGCCTGGCAACGAATTTCCGGGTTTACCGTCAACCGAGTAGCACCGCCGAGGTACTGGATTATTGCGCCGCTGTCCGCTCTGCACCTGCCGCCATGCCCTTGCGTCCCGGCGATCGGCACTGGGAGATCTTTTCCCGGCTCTGCCGGAGCGTATCCGCAACGGCCAACGACATTCCCGACGCGTACCATGCGGCACTGGCCGTCGAGAATGGTGCCACCTGGATCACCAACGACCGCGGATACGCCAGGTATCCCGATCTGCAATGGCGAAGTCCGCTTGACCCGAACTAGCGTCTCCCAAAGGTGCGGAAGCAACTAGGCAGAGGAGCGAGGACGGTCCATGTACGCCGGCGCAGTATCGATGCTGCTGACGGCGCTGACGGTGATTCCGGGCCTTTATCTGCTGCACCGCCTCACTGCTGTCGATGCCGCTCCGGTGGCCACCCTGCCATTCGAATCCGGGTGGCTGCCCGAGCAGCATGCGCTATCGCGATTCCATGTCCGCTGGTATCCGGTTACGGTGCTGTTCCTCGCCTTCGACGTCGAGATGCTCTTCATGTATCCGTGGTCGGTGGTGGTCGCCGACCTGGGCGTCGCCGCGATAGTGGAAATGTTCGCCTTTCTGGCGGTGCTGTTGGTCGCTGTGCTGTGGGCGTGGCGCGAGGGGTCCTTGCGGTGGGTCTGAACACCTGGCTGGCCCGCCGCGCCGCGCGCTGCCCGCACGTCTTCATCGCCGAGGCGCCCGGGGCCTGGCGTCAGCGCGCTGCCTTGGAGCGCCGGGCGCTTCGGTGGGGCTGGCACCTCTGCGACAGCCCGGGCAGTGCCGACGTGCTTGCCATCTGCGGAGCGCTGGGGCCCGAGCTCACCGTTGCCATCGGCAGGGTGTGGGATCAGCTCCCTGGGCCCAGGGCCGGCCTACGCCTGACCGGGACGGAAATCGATGATGCCGAGATCGACGCGGCGTTGGAACGCGCCCAGATCTACCTTGCCGACACCACCGTCCAGCGCTCCGATGCGCGGGAGCGCCAGCCACCCGCAATACCTTCCGTCAAGCGGCAGAACATCCGCGAGCAGGGGTATGGCCACCACGAGCACCACCAACACGGTCACCAAGGACACGGCCAGATGGCGCCGTCGGGTATTTCGCTCGCCGAGGGTGGCCCGGACCGGGACGGCCTCGAGATGGATCTGCTGCACATTCGGTTGGGGCCCGTGCTGTCGCACTGGCCCGCCAGCTTGGTGGTGCGCTGCGCGCTGCAGGGCGACCTGATCGTCGAAGCCCGGGCACAGGTTCTGGATGCCGGCGACGCCCGGTGGTCGCCGGCCCGGTCGCCCCGCATTGAGGCGGCCCGGGAGTGCGACCGATTAACCTCGCTGCTGTCCCTGGCCGGCTGGCCGTACGCCGCCAGCCGGGCGCGCCGTGTTCGCGATCTGTTGCTCACCACCGACGGACCCGCTGTGCAGGAATTGGACGCGCTGAACCGAATGGTGACGCGGTCACGCATCTTCGGCTGGTCGATGCGCGGCGTCACCGACGGTCACACCGCGGCATTGACGAGGGCCCGTGCACTGCTGACCGGGTGGGCGCCACCCGCCGATACGGTGACGACGCTCGTAGATCTGCCCGACCGAATCGTCGGCCTCGAACTTGCCGCCGCCCGGCTGGTAGTCGCGGGTCTGGATGTGCTGCAGCCTGCATCCGTGCAGCGGGAGGCCACCGATGACTGACGGCGGCCTGGTCACGGTGTCCGGAGTGTGGGCACCCGGCGCCGCAGCGTTGTTGGGGTTGCTGGTCTTGTTCGCAGCCAGCCTGGATGGCGTGCTCACCGCGCGGGCCGAGGGTCACGTCCGCGGCGGGTACGCGCGCCCGTGGACCGAAACGGCCCGACTGATGCGGCAGCGCCGTCGCAACACGCTGGAGGCCGACCGGCCGCTGTGGCGGATCGGCGGAGCGGGTTTGCTGGTGGCGTCGCTGCTGATGGTGACGGTGGTACCGCTGGGTGACTGGACCCTGTTCGATCTCGACGTTGGAGTCGTGTGGTTCAACGCGATAGACGTATTCATCTGGTCGTTCGTGTGGCTTGCCGGCTGGGGGGCCAATTCCGCGTACTCTCTGGTCGGCGGTTACCGGTTCCTGGCACACGCCCTCGGCTATGAACTCCCGCTGATGTTCGCGCTGGTGGCACCCGCGATCGCCGCGGCCAGCCTTCGGGTCGGCGACATCGTTGCGGCACAACACAACCTGTGGTTCGTCCTGTGGATGCCGATCGCATTTGCGGTGTACTGCATAGGCGTCGTGGCCTTCTCGGTGTGGGGACCGTTCTCGCCGGCAGTCGGCACCGACATCGCCGGCGGCGTCGCCGCCGAACTTTCGGGCGTCGACCGGTTGCTGTTCGAGGCCGGTCGGTACGCGCTACTGGCGGCCGGGGCGGCGTTCGCGGTGCCGATGTTCCTGGGCGGGGGCAGCGGACCGCTGCTGCCCGGATGGTGCTGGGTCATGCTCAAGACGGCGTTGCTGCTGGCGGCGTTCGTCTGGCTGCGCCGGCGGGTGCCTGCTCTGCGGCCGGACAAGTTCATGGAGGTGGGCTGGATGGTGCTGCTCCCGGCGGTAGTACTGCAGGACTTCGTCGTCGCCATCATCGCGGTCTGGAGGAACTGACGCACATGTTGTTGGACGTGGCGTTCTGGGGCGTCGCTGTGATCGCCGTGGCATCCGGAGCGGCGGTATTCTGGGTCGACTCGATGGCGCGCGCCACCTACGCGTTGGCCTGCTCGTTTGTCGCTGTCGGTGTCAATGTGCTTCTGCTGCACCAGAACTATGTCGGGATCGTCACGATTCTGATGATGGTGATGGAGATGGCTGTGATGGTGGTCTACATGATCATGTTCATGGGGATGAACCCTGCCCTGATGCCGATGAGCATGGTGCACGACAACCGCCGGGCACTGGGCGCCGCGGTGGTCACCTTCGCGATACTGGCCGCCGGGATCCTGCTCATCGACTGGCCGGCACGGGGGCCGGGACCGCCCGATGACGTCACCAGAGCACTCGGCGAAGCGCTGATGGATTCGAAGATGCTGGTGATGGCGGTGATCAGTCCGGTCATGGTCGCGACCATCGTGGCCGGCATCGTGCTCGCCGCGCGCCGCACCCGCTACGACCGCTTCGGTGACGATCTGGAGCGACGCACCCCGGAGGATCCCCAACCGGGCGGGGTCGGCCGATGAACCTGGAAACGGTACTTCTGGTCGCCGCCGCACTGTTCAGCGTCGGCCTCTACGGTGCGCTGTCGCAACAGGTCGTGGTCATGGTAATGATGGGCCTCGAGTTGATGATCAACGGCGTGATCCTCGCCGCCGCCGCGTTCTGGTGGTTCCTGGCCCCCAACCCGACCGGCCAGGTGCTGCTGCTGGTCATCATCGCCGCGATGACGGTGGAGATGGCGATGGGGTTTGCGGTGGCCACGCTGCTGCACCGAGATCGTGAAGCCGACATGACCGACATGGCAACGGACCTGTCGGGATGAGTGCCCTGTGACAAGCATCGGTGAAGCGGCGCTGACGGCGACTGTACTGATGCCGGCCACGGCGGGCGCCGCGCTGATGCTGACCTCGCGCCACGATCGGCTGGCCGCACCCGTCTCACTGATGACAGCCGCGGTCACCTGCCTGGCCTCTGTCTTCACGGTGCTCGAACGCCCTAGCATCGCAACACCTTTCGTGGCAGGCACCGACTTCGCACTGAGCGTCGACGGACTGTCGTCACTGGTGCTGCCCGCCGTCACCGCGGTGACACTGCTGGTGCTGATTTTCGCGGCCGGAGACATCACCGAGTCGCGCGGACGCTTCCACGGTTTGATGCTGATCTTCGCCGCCGCCGCGGCGATCACGGTCACCGCGGACACCCTGCCCGCGCTGCTGCTGAGCTGGGAAACGATGGGCGCAGCGTCGTACGCGCTCATCGGATTCCACTGGCGCGAGCAGACCCGGGTGGCCAGCGGACTGACCGCGTTCCTCACCACCCGGACAGCCGACCTCGGCCTCTACCTGGCCGCCGGAGCAGCACTGGCCGGTGGCGCCGGTCTGGCCCTCGACAACCTGGCCGAGGCGTCGCCGGGGTGGCGCACCGCGATCGCCGCCGGGGTACTGGTGGCCTGTCTCGGCAAAGCCGCGCAACTACCGTTCTCCTTCTGGCTGTCCGGGGCGATGGCGGGACCGACCCCGGTGAGCGCACTGCTGCACTCGGCAGCGATGGTTGCCATGGGCGGGTATCTGCTGCTGCGGGTCGAACCACTGCTCGCCGTCACCGGCTGGGCGGCACCCACGGCGGCCTGGGTCGGGGCGCTGACCGCAATCTCGCTGGGGCTGGTGGCGCTGGCGCAACGCGATCTCAAGCAGTTGCTGGCAGCATCGACGGCCGCGCAACTGGGTTTCGTGGTCATGGCCGCGGGGGTCGGCACGGTGGGCGGCGGCGCGGCGCACCTGGTGGCACACGCGGCGACCAAGGCGCTGCTGTTCCTGGCCGCCGGGGCCTGGCTGGCCGGGTTGGGCACCCAGCACCTCGACGAGCTTCGCGCAGTCGGCGCACGTTTGCCGGTGGTCGGCTGGACGGCGACGGTCGGGGCATTGACCCTGGCCGGTGTGGCACCACTGTCGTTGTGGTTGACCAAGGACGCCGTGTTGGCCTCGGCGCTCCATGTGTCGCCCTGGCTCTACGCGGCGGGGCTGCTCGGTGCGGCGATCTCGGCCGCCTACGCCGGCAAGATCATCGTCTCCGTGTGGTGGCGCTCCGAATGGGTGGCCCTCTCCGGCCATATCGACGAGAAAGCACCCCGCCCTTCCGCAAGCCTGGGCAGGCTTTACACCGCGCCGCTGGTGGTGCTGGCAGTGGGTGCCGCAGCGCTCGGAGCGGTTGCGCCCGCGGCTCCGGTCGCCGAGCTGGTTGTCACCGCGGTGCTGGCGATCGTCGTGGTGCTCGGGGTCGCCTATCTGATCCCGCGTGGGCGGCTGCCCGAGCCGGGCTGGGCCGCCTGTTGGCTGGGGCTGGAAGCGGTCACCCGGGTGGTGGTCGTCGGCCCGACGATGAACATCGCGCGCGCGCTGGCGGTGTTCGACGATCGCGTCATCGACCGAGCGGTGCTGAAAGTCGCTGCTGCGTCCCGGTATGTCGCCGGCCGCGCAGCCGTGTCCGACGATCGGCTCCTCGACCACATCGTGGACTCGGTCGCTGCAGGCAGCGCGTGGATCGCGGAGCGGGCGGCGCGCGTCGATGATCGCGATCTGGACGGAGCCGTAGGACGTGTCGCCGCATCAGTGCGTACCTTCGGGCGGCTGGCCCGCAAACCGCAGACCGGACAGCTGCACGACTACTACTTCCAGGCCACCGTGATCCTCGCGGTAGGTCTCGTCCTTATCTACATCGCATCGAGGTGAATGTGCTCAGCCTGATCGTGTTCCTTCCCATGGTGGCCGCTTTAGTCCTGATCACGGCTCCGCGCATCGGTGACGCGGCCGCCCGATGGGTCTGGTTGTCGGTCGCCGCGGTGGAACTGCTTCTGGTGGTCTTGTGTTGGGCCCGCTTCGAAACACCGGAACCGGGAGGCTTTGCGTACGAGGAGCGGGCCGCCTGGATTCCAGGGGTGAACAGCAGCTATCACCTCGGGGTCGACGGCTTGTCATTGCCGTTGGTGGCGATGACGGCGGTGATCTTCCTCGCCTGCGCTGTCTACGGGTTGCGGGAGAACAAGCGGCCACGAATTCACGCCGCACTGCTGCTGTTCCTGCAGAGCGTCAGCGTCGGGGTCTTCGTATCCCTCGACCTGATCTTGTTTTTCGTATTCTTCGATCTCTCGATCGTGGGCATGTACTTCGCGATCGCGGGGTGGGGCCGCGGTGACGAGGCAGGGCGCTCGGCGTTGAAGTTCTTCCTCTACACGTTCCTCGGCTCGCTGGCCCTGCTGGCCGGATTCATCGGGCTCTACGTCGCCGCCGATCCGCACACCTTCGACATGCCGGAGCTGATCGCCGCCATGCCGCTGTCCGGGCGGCCGTTGGCGGGTGGCCTGGTACTCGCGGCGATCCTGCTCGGCCTGGCGGTGAAGACGCCAACCGTCCCGTTCCATACTTGGCTGCCGCCGGCGCACACGGACGCGTCGGCGATCGGCTCCACGGTGCTGGCCGCCGTGCTGCTCAAGCTCGGTACCTACGGCTTCGTCCGGATCGCGATGCCGATGCTGCCGCAAGCGTGGCAGTCCTGGGCCTGGCCGGTCGTGGTGGTAGGCGTCGTGTCGGTGGTGTACGGCGCGCTGGTCGCGTTGGCGCAGAACAACATCAAACGCATGATCGCCTACACGTCGGTCAATCATATGGGCTATGTGGTACTGGCGGTCGGGGCTGCGGGCCTGTTGGTGCCCGACACCGAAGCTGCCCGCAGTATCGCGGTGACCGGCGCGGTCACCCAAATGGTCAGCCACGGGCTCATTACCGGCGCGTTGTTCCTGCTCGTCGGCGTGCTGGCCGACCGTGCGACCAGCTACGACGCACACACCTATGACATGGGCCGCTACGGCGGCCTGGCCGGGCCGGCCCCCAGGCTGGGCGCTTTGTTCGCGGTAGGCGCCTTCGCCTCCCTCGGCCTCCCCGCGTTCTCCGGCTTCATCGCCGAGTTCCAGATCTTCACCGGCAGCATCGCGGTGGCTCCGGTGACCGCCTTCGCCCTGATCGGGATCCTGCTGACTTCGGCTCTCTTTCTACGCGCGTTTCAACGGGTATTCACCGGCGAAACACGCGGACAGTCAATCGGTTTCCTGGATCTACGGCCCCATGAAACATGGTCGGTCGCTCCGCTGCTGGGCTTGTCGCTGGTGATCGGCGTCTTCCCACGGCCGCTGTTGGCCGTCATCGAACCACCCGCGCAGACCCTGATAGATCTGATCGGACGCTAGTGGAAATGCGCCCGTTGCTGCTGCTGCCCGAGATGCTGCTGTTCCTCGGCGGATTGGGCGTGCTCATCGGCGGGTCGTTCTTACCACGACGGCGCCTTTGGATCACACGCGTCGCCGCGGCGGCGGTGCTCGTCGCCGCCATTGTCGTCGCCGCGGTGCTGCTGACGGGCCCGGGCGGTGCGGCCTTCGACGGAACCTACCGCGTCGACACCGCGACGGGCGTAGTCCGCATTGTCACCGGGTTTGCGACGCTGCTGGTGCTTGCGCTGGCCTCTGACGAAATCGCGGGTTCGCCGCGGGAGAGTGAAACCTATTCGCTTGCCTTGTTTTCCACCACCGGAACGGTGCTGCTCGCCGGTGCCGACGACCTACTGGTGCTTGCCCCGGCGTTCTTGTTGGCCAGCATCCCGCTCTACGGACTGATCGGTCTGAACGGCGGGGCCGCGAGCGCTGAGGCCACCATGAAGACCTATCTGCTGGGTGCGTTGTTCGGCATCGTGTTGCTGCTCGGCATCACCGTGGTCTACGGCATGGCCGGCAGCACCCGCTATGGCGACTTCGCCGAAAGCTTGGCGCACTCGGCGCCCGCCGCGGCCGCCACCGGAGTCCTCGCCATCGTGTGCGGCCTGATGTTCAAGGCCGGGGGCGTTCCCGCGCACTTCTGGGTGCCGGACGCCGCTCAGGGCTCCAGTGGAACCGTCGCAGCTTTCCTGACGACAGTTCCGAAGGTCGGCGCCTTGGTCGCGGTGTACCGGTTGATGTCGGCACTGCCCGAAAGCCTGAATTGGCCGGCGTTTATCGCGATATTGGCGGCGGCCAGCATGATATTGGGGAACCTTGCCGCCTATTGGCAGCAGGACCCGCGCCGGCTGCTGGGCTGGTCGACGGTGGCGCAGGTTGGTTTCCTGCTGGTGCCGGTTGTCGCGGCGGGTCGCTCCGATCTCGCGCTGCCGTCGCTGCTGTTCTATCTGGCCGGCTACGTGGTCACGAACCTCGCGGCTTTCTCCGTCACGGTCGCATTCCCCACTCTGCGAGACATAAATTCTTACCGTGGAATGGGATTCACCCATCCCTGGCTGACAGCGGCCCTGGCGGTGGCGCTGCTCGGGCTGGTAGGGGTACCGCCCACGGCGGTCTTCATCGGCAAACTGACCACGGCGACGGCTGTCTGGGACGGCGGCTACGCCTGGCTGGCGATCGTCGTGCTGGTCAATTCGTTGATCAGCCTTTTCTACTACTTGCGTTGGATCATCCCCACGGTCTCGCGCCCGGCTGTCGGCGCCGTCCAGGTGCCACCCGCCCGCTGGGCCGGCCGCACCGCCGTCGTCGCGGCCGTGCTGAGCCTCGCACTGGGCGTCGCCGCCGGCATAGTCTGGTCTGTTGTCGCCGCAAACTAGCGGGGAGTTGGTCCGGCCAGATTTCGTGGCCTCTGTCCGCTAATGTGGTGGCAGTTCCCCGCGTCATTGCGATGTCTGACACTGACAAGGAGTCGACTGCTGAGATTCCACGGCTCGTATCACCGGGACGTCGCCTCGCGGATTCAGCGTTCGATACTCGAGGGCCGGTTCGCACCCGGCGGTCGGCTGCCCGGAGAACGCGCGTTGGCCGCGGAGTTCGAGGTCAATCGCACCAGTGTGCGCGAAGCACTGAAGACACTCGAAAGTATCGGATTGGTCGAGATAAAACCTCGGTCGGGTGTCTATGTGCGCACCGGTGCGGGCGCCGCAAGCCCCTACGAAGCTCATCCGCCCGGCATGGCATTAGTACCGAACACTGTGTTGGAGTGCCTCGAGGCGCGCGAACTCATCGAGGTTGGCGCGATCGGTCTACTCAAGGAGCGAATCACCCAGAAGGCCCTGGATCGGCTACACGAGTTGTTGACTGCGGCACAGCGCGCCGAATCCGAGGACGAAGCCCTGGAATTCGACCGGCAGTTTCACATCGAGTTGAATATGGCCTCCGGCAACTCGATATTGGCGCAAGCGGCAACCAATGCATTCGACGCACTGTGGGATTACTACGAGGCCATTCGCCGGATACCCAACCGCCGCGACACCAGCCGCCATCGCCATGCCATGGTCCTGGAAGCGCTGCGCGCGGCCGACTTCGAAGAGGCGCAGCGCCAAATGTCAACTCACATAGGGGAACTGCGAGCAGCCCTGGATCTCCTGTACCGAGCCGAGCCGTGAAACGATGGCCCGTGTTGTCCGGGGTGCGCTCCTCGCTCAGTAGCCGAGCCGGTGCAGCCGGTGCATCTGTTCTTTGGTCGCGCCGTACAGGCTCGAATAGATCTGGTGCAGTGGCCGATACGTCGCCGCCGTCTCCGGATCAGGAACGACGGTCGCTCCGCCGGCCTGCCAGTCCCGGATGACTTCGGGTGACAGCTCGCCGACGGCGATCCCGGCGAGGACCGCGTCGCCGTAGCAAGCTCCGACGGTGACGGGCGGCACTTCTTGCCGCACACCGGTGATGTCGCTGACGCTCTGCAGCCAGGTCGGGTTCTTGGTGCCACCCCCGACGGCGCGGATGACGCTGGGAAGAGCTCCCATCTCGGTGAACAGTTCAACGTGCTGCTTGATACCGTGCCCGATGCCCTCGAGGACCGCCCGGAACAAGTCGCCTCTGGTGTGGGTAAGACTCAGACCGAATATCGTCCCCTTCGCCTGAGGGTCGTTGATCGGGGTCCGCTCGCCAGAGAAGTACGGCAGCACGATGACCCCATTCGACCCGGGCGGCGATGCGGCAGCTTCCGTCGCCAGGGCTGCATAGGCTTCCTGGCCCCCGGCGGCTTCGGCTGCGAGCAGGTCGGCGGCAAGGTGATCACGAAACCATCGGGTCAGCGAGCCGCTGGTCGCCATTCCGGCAAGCAGGCACCAGGTTTCGGGAAACAGGTAGGGGCCGGCCCAGAGCCGTCGGTCTCTGGCGGCCTTGTTTTCGGTCACCTGGATCATGAAGACGGTCGATCCGTACATCAGCATCATCTCGCCGGGTTCGATGACCCCGACGCTCAGCGCCTCCGCACCGGCGTCAATGGTTCCGGTCGAAACCGGAGTTCCCGCAACCAGTCCCGTTTGCTCCGCAGCCCAATCGGTGACGGTGCCGGCGACCTCATGGCTCCACTGGATCTCCGGCATCCGGTGCACCTGAAGAATTCCGTCCAGAAAGTCCTCATTCCAGCCTTGGGTTCTGGGGTCGTAAGTGGGGTGGTGCAGTCCTGCGGAAAAGTGGTCGATCACTACCCGGCCGGTCAATCGGGCGACGATGAAAGTGGTTGCGCTGACGAACCATCGGGCCTTCGCGTACACGTCCGGTTCGTTCTTCATTATCCAGAGCACTTTGGGTCCGGTCGCCTGGGAGGACAGCACGTTCCCTGAGGCCTCGAAGATGGCGTCTTCGCCGAACCTGTAGTTCATCTCGGCGATCTCATCGACCGCGCGGGTATCCACACCGTAGAGAATTCCGTTGCGTAGCGGATTCATCCGCTCGTCGACGGGCAGCACGTCCGCACCGATCGCGCTGATCCCAACACCCTTGACCCTGTCCGCGGAAACCGATCGCAAGAGGGTGCGGGTAACGTCGCACACTTCCCCCCACCAGGTCTTCTCCGGATCGTGCTCGGCCCAACCGGCCTTAGGGAAGATCACGGCGTGGCCGATCGCCGCGGTGGCCTCCACCCTTCCGTCCGGCGCGACCAGGACCCCCTTGGTCTCGTATGTTCCGACATCGACACCCAGGAAGAGATCGGCGGTCAAGGTGACCTCCTAGGTCGACCCGCGTGGAGTCTGCCCGTTCAAGTGCTAGCAGCCTCTTCAAGTGCTACAGCGGTGTACTCGTCACCGTGTTGCTCACCACGGTAACGCCGCTTCCTTGCGGATTGACTGCTACCGCACTGGGCTCCACCCCGACGACGTTGGTGGCCGTCACGATGTTGGTCGCGGCATCGATCACCGACAACGTTCCGCGGTTTTCCGTGATCGGCACGAACGGTTGAGTTCCGCCAGCTGCGACGTAGATGCTCGCGCCATCCGGGCTGACCGCAACGCCGCCAAGCGCTAAGCCGAGTCCGGCGGCGATATTGGCGATCACGGTGTTGGTGGCGGTGTCGATCACCGCCACCGATTGATCGCCATAGTCTGTACCGGCGTTGCTGACGTAGGCCGTCGCACCATCGGGGCTGAACGCGACGCCATTCGGCGCCACGAAGACGCCGTCCACGGATCCCGTTACCTCGCCGGTTGCGGTGTCGATCACCAACACCGAATTGCCGGCGACCACCACATACAGGGTGGCCCCGTCGGGGTTCACCGCGAGTCCGCGGGGCGGGCCGCCGACCGCGATCGTGTTGACGAATGTGCTGCTGGCTGTATCGATCACCGACACCGAATTGCTGAGCTGGTTGGCAACGTAGGCCGTGGAGCCGGTCGGGTTGAAGGCCACCGCCTCCGGGGCGTCGCCGATCCCTTCGGTGATGGTGCCGACGACGGTGTTCGTTGCCGTGTCGACTACCGCCACGCTGCCCTGTCCGCTGAGTGTGGCAACGGTGACATAGGCGGTGGTGCCGTCGGGGCTAACCGCCACCCCCAGCGGGGCCCCACCGAGTCCCTGAGTGATTCGCGTCTTCACGGTGTTCGTCTCGGCGTCGATGACCGCGACCGCTCCAGGCGACACCAGCGCGGCGGTGGTGACATAGATCGTGGCGCCGTCCGGGCTGTAGGCCAGGCTCTGAGGAGAACCGCTGAGCTTGATGCCGACGGGGGCGCCGCCGAAGCCGTTGGTTCCGTCGGCTCCCGTCACACCGTTGACGCCGCCGGGTCCCGCGGTGCCACCCGAGCCGCCGGTACCCCCGACCGCGTCCTGTTGCGCGATGGCCGCGCCGTTTCCGCCTCTACCCCCGGCGCCGCCATTCCGGCCCGCCGCAGTTGCGCTACCCCCGTCACCGCCGGCACCCGCTTGGGCCTTTCCGGTGGACACGTTAGTCGCGGCCCCACCGTCACCACCCCGGCCACCGTCCCCGCCGGCCGCGCCCGCGTCGCCGCCGTCACCCCCGATGCCGCCGGTTACGGTAGCCGCCGTCGCCGATGAGGCATAGCCGCCGGCCCCTCCGTTTCCGCCGCCCGCACCGCCGTCACCACCATCGCCGCCGTTGCCGCCGCCGGCCGGACCGCTGGCCGCATAGATGGCGGCCCCGTTGCCGCCGTCACCGCCCCGGCCATTCGCGCCGCCGGCACCGGCGTCGCCGCCATCACCGCCTTTACCGCTCGAGAAGATCCCGACGCGCGCCCCGTCGCCGCCGTCGCCGCCGTTACCGTCGGCAGCGGTGGCGTCGCCGCCGGCACCGCCGTTGCCACCGTTGCCGCGGACCGTCCCGCCGTATCCGCCGATCCCGCCAACGCCGCCGATCGCACCGGCGGCCCCGTCTCCGCCGTCACCCCCGTTACCGAACCAGCCGCGCGCGACCCCGCCGGAGCCGCCCAACCCCTGTTGCCCGCTCAGACTGGTGGTCGAGCCGCTGGCTCCGCCATTTCCGCCATTGCCTTTGAAACTGCCGCCGAGGCCACCGTTGCCACCGAAGCCCCCGTTGGGCCCGGTACCGCCGGCCCCACCGTTACCGCCATTTCCGAGGGTTCCCGCATTTCCACCGGCGCCGCCGACCCCGCCGGTTCCGTTGACGCCGGTCGCTGCTCCACCGGCGCCGCCGTTGCCACCACTACCGCTGGTCTTACCGCCGGACCCGCCGTTGCCGCCCGCACCCCCGTTCGTTCCGGCTACCCCGGCGCCACCGTTGCCGCCATGACCGAAGTGGCCGGCCGCGCCCCCATTACCGCCGTTGTAGCCGTCACCACCGTTACCGAAATAGCCACCGTTGCCCCCGTTGCAGGCGGTGACTCCCGGGCAGGTCTCGGCGGTGTAGCTGAAACCGTTGCCGATGATGATTCCGCCGTTAGGGTTGTCGGCCGTACCGTTGCCGAAGAAGTACCGCCAAATCGAGCCCAATCCGGAACCCAGGCCTGCAGCGTCAGCGCTATCGGCCCTGGCATTTGTTGCGTTCACCGGTTCTCCGGTGGAGGGTTCACCGACCGGCTGTTCTGCAGCGGTGGAGGCGTCGCCTTGTTCCCGACGCGCCATGCCGACCATCACCAACGCAGCGGGCAGCGCCCCGCCGGGAACCGCCGGGGCGTCGCCGGAATCATCGTCACCGGAGGCTGGCGACGACTCGGCCGATGGCGCCGGCAGTTCCAATACCGTGGATATCGTCGGTGCACGGTCGTCGGCGATAGCGCCGGAGTTCGAGGCAACGTCATCGACTACCTGCCCGGATCCGGCATCCGGGTTGGTCTCACTTTCCGACTCGAACTCGGCTTCGGTTTCGGTTTCGGCGGAATCCCCACCGAGGGCGTCCTCGTTGGCCGGCTCGTCTTCTGCGGTGTCGCCGTCACCTGTGGTGGTGTCAGCTCCCGCGGCACCAGTCGCGTCCGGGGATGCTGTACCAACAGCACCACCTTCCGCACTCGAAGACCCCACGCTCGACGAACTCGAACCCGCCGAACTGTCGGCCCCGGAGGTCTCGGCGCCAGCCACCGCCGGCATGGACGCCAAAGCCGCACCAATGCCCAATGCGACCGCCAACGCCCCGACCCGGCCCACGAATCGAGCAGCGTGGGCATTTCCGGCTCTCACCATGACGAATTCCGACATCGACTCCCCCGTTTTCTGAACTGCCTGGACCAGATTGCACCCAAGGTAGCGCACACGGCATCGATCGAACGCCGATTTGGTCCAACCAATTTGCTATCGCACGCAGGGGATGCCTTCGCCCGTCATTTTGGTCAGGTCGGTCGGCGCGGGGGCGTTGGCTCCGGTGGCGGTGGCGTCAACCGGCACCGGAACAGCGGACCCGGCGGCCGGCGAGTCGGATGCCACCGTGTCGTCGCGCGCGGGCACCGCCGCCGATGCGGCCGCCGGAGCGGAGGTGGGGTTTGGCGACCCCGTCGCGAACAGGTTGCGCACGATCGCGCGGACGGCGGCGACGTCGATGAGGTTGACGTCCTCCCCCGCAGGATCCTGGCCGAACTCGCGGATGGGCAGCGTGTAAAGCGAAATTGGCCGGCCGGTCAGCGCCGAGTCGGTGTCGATGAATCCGGCCAGATCGAACCCGGCGTCGACGGCGACGTTCTGCTGTGCAACCCGCACCAGATTGCGCAGCGCGCTGGGGCTGGAAAGAGCGCCGCCATCTCGAAGAGCGGCCATCAGGGAGACGATGAATGCCTGCTGACGTCTGGTCCGATCCATATCGGTGAACAGGTCGTCATTCAGATCCCGGCGCTGCCGCACGAACGCCATCGCCTGGGCGGCATCGATCTGCTGCACGCCCTTGTGAAAGTCGGCGCCGGAGTAATCGTCGGCGGTGTCGTCGTTAAGGCACACCGTGATCGGCTGCACCACCTCGGCGATCTGAAAGAACGCACCAAGGGTGATCTCGATGAAATGATCGATCGGCACCCCGAGCAGCGCGCGCACCGTCCGGATCTCGGCCTTGCGGCCGGCCTCGCGCGCCGCCTGCTCGTTGGCGATCACGTTGTCCGAGTTCGCATTTCCGGTGAGTTCCTCCATGGTCTCTTCGTAGGCCAGCCCATATGCCTGTTTGATCTTGCCTTTGCACACCTGGCTGGGGCAGCCGGGCAGATCCACATAGTCGTCACGGGGGATCGAGATCGCGATGACCGGACCGTCACCCTCGGGCAGGTGCAGCAGGATCAATACGTTGGCGTTGTAGCCGCCCACCGATGCGTCGCCGGCGTGCAATGCGTCGTACATGGCTTGGGGCAGCGGATGGCCGTACTGATCGAGTCGGCTGTCGAGCCCCATGATGAGGATGTTCTGTTCGCCGCCGGTGGAGCTGGGCCCGCCGGCGAGTGCTTGTGAGGTGATGATTCCGCCGGCCAGACTGCGATATCCGGCCCATCCCATCCCGGTCAGCCCTACAGCCAACACGGTGACCAGTCCGGCCAGCGTCCGCCCTCCGGCCAGCCACCTGCGGCGCGCGGAGCCGGTCTTCCGGCGGTGGCGGGGCCCGCGAACGCGCGGCAGGACATCGGTGTCCTCGCCGGGAGGTACTGGGGGCGGCGCCGAAGGTCTCATGTCAAGGCAAAACTATCCACGAAACCGGACCGGCGCGCCCCAGTCCGCGATTCCGGACATCCCGATGCGGTAGACAATTCTCATCTGGTGTCGCATCAATGCGACAGCGGGTCGCTGTCGTTGCTCTGGATAGTCGGTCCTGATACACCTAGAAGTCTGTCTGTCCCACACCTCGAGGAGGCAGGATGCGTCGCCTAACGGCCCCCCTGGCCACCGGCCATGCACGGCTCATCGGCCGAGTCGGCGCACTCGCGATCTTCCTCGGGGTGGGCGCGGCCATCGCCATACCGTCTGCGCATGCGGATACCGAGGGCTCCGCAGCTTCGGGTGCATCGTCGGCAGGCGCCTCGTCCGGCCCGGTGAGCGACTCGAGCAGCCTCACCAACGCCGACGCCGACACCGACACCGACACCGACACCGACACCGACACCGACACCGACACCGACACCGGCGATACCGGAGACGATCCGGGCAAGGCGGTCGACATTGGCGGCGACGAGGCGGGCGACACTGAAGTGGCGGCTCCTGCGGACGACGCCGAACTGGAAAGTTCCCTTACCGGTGCGACCTTCGCCGACGAGGAGTCCGAGGAGCCCACCGTCGCCGACACCGGCTCCAGCACTGGAACGGAAACGGAGGATTCCGCGCCCACAACGGCGCCGCCGGGAAGCGGGGCGGTCCCGGCGTCCTCCCGGCGCCCGATCCGCGCCGAGGTCGATGCAGTTACCGCCGCCCAGCGCGCCGCACCGCAGGACGGCCTCGCCGAGATCAGCAGCTCCGGCACCCCGATGAGCAATCAGGTCAGCCCGCTGGGCACGCCCGAGCAGATCGCCCGCGAACGCATCGCGACGCAGACGGCCCGATCGCTGCCGGTCACTTTGATGAAAGTGCTTCTGCGCTGGGGATTTTTGGCGGCAGCCAAGGAACAGTTCGCGCTGGTGGGCGGTCCGGACGCGGCCAATCGGGCCGCGCTGGATGGCGCAGTCGATGAGTACGCGCTCGCCGCGGCGTTTCAGCAGCAGATTCTCAACCCGATGGACCCGGCGGTGGTCACGCAGGTCGCTCCCCCGCACAGTTGGTACGGGATCGACGTGGGCGGCTCACGCCTGCTGTACGACAACCCGGACACCATCTACCGATTCATCCCGGTCAACAAGACGGCCGAGTACGTGCTCACCGGGCGGATATACGAGGGTGTCCCCGCCGACACCACCTTCAGCGTGCTCGAGGGGCTCGCCGGTACCACCTCGACGATCCTGAGCCTGCAGGATCTCGACATCAGCGCTGACGGCACGTTCGTCATCACCGTCAGCGGAGACCCCGCGGCACCCGGTCAACGGAACCACCTTCAGCTGACCTCCCGCTCCACCCTGATCGCCGCCCGAAACACGCTCGGGGACTGGAACACCGAGGAACCGATGGAGCTCGCCGTGCACCGGGTCGGCGGCCCGCGCAACAGCCTGTTCGCCCAGCTGGGCGGGTTCGTGTTCCTGGGCCCGCTGGTCAACAACAGCCCGTTCCTCGCGTCGCTGGTATCGCTGATCCCCCCGCTGGGCATCGCCGACACGTCTCTGGTACGGGGCCCGATGGCCGCCCTGATCCTGTTGGTCAGGGGCGCCAACGAAGAGGCCAAGTACATGGCGCTGGCGACGACCGACTCCGACACCGGCGAGTTGCGGCCACCCAACGTGATGACGGAGCCGGCGAGCAACGCCGAGTTCCTGGCCAACCAGTTGCAGAGCAACGGCTACTTCCAACTTGCCGAGGACGAGGCACTGGTGCTCACCATCGACCCGGGTAATTCGGGATTCTTCACCGTGCCGGTTTACAACGACTGGACCATCACCGGCGACTACTGGAATCAGCAGACCAGTCTGAACAACGACCAGGCCTTCGCCAATCCGGACGGGACATACACCATAGTGGTATCGATCGTCGATCCCAGTGTGGCCAACTGGGTTTCGACCGGCGGGTTGAACCAGGGGATCATCTCGATGAGGTTCCAGAACCTCGATCCCGAGTCGATGGATCTGCCCACCGTCCAATCGCTGCTCGTCAAGCTCGAGGACCTCGACGAGCACCTGCCCGCGGGCACCGTCTTCCTCACGCCCGTGGAGCGTGCCGCACAGCTGGCGGCGCGCAAGGCCGGATACGACAAACGTTGGGCCCCCTACCTACAGTCCTGAGCGCATACAGTCCTGAGCGCTGAAAGGCGGCGGCTCGCTATCTGGGCCGCAGCGCGCACCTGTACATCGCGCCGTCGCGTAACGCTGAGGCGGTTCGGCTGGCTGTTTTCCGCGTTTCGGTTACGCAACTGGTGCTGGCAGCGCACTTTCGCGGGCTAGGCTCCCGGCATGCAGCCCAGGCCCTCGTCGCCCCCTGATCTGGATGAGATTCCCTCCGCTGTCGGGCCGCTCCCGACTCCCGACCTTCTGGTCGGCCGGCCCTATGCGCTACCGATCGACCTGCTCGGTGAGCTGCACGGGCCGTTGTTCTACGCCGACTTCGACGGCGAACGCAAGCTGTACGCATGTTCGGCCGAGTTGGTCGAGGAACTGTGCGACGAGGATCGCTTCGCCAAGAACCTCACCCAGTCGCTGGCGCGGCTGCGGCCGCTGGCCGGCGATGGGCTGTTCACCAGTTTCTACGGCGAGCCGAACTGGAAGAAGGCGCACGACGTGCTTCTACCCGGGTTCAGTTACGCCGGACTGCGTAACTACCACTCGGCGATGCTCGACATCAACTGTGAGCTGATCAGCCGCTGGGATGCCCGGGCCGGCAACCAGCCGGTCGACGTCTCCACCGATCTGCAGAAACTGGCGATGGACACCGTCGCGCTGGCCGGCTTCGGCGCGCGGTTCAACTCGTTCGACGTAGATGGCCTGGCGCCCATCCCGGCCGCGTTCACCGCAGCACTTCACGAAGTGGCGCAGCACGGTGTGACACCGGAGTTCAATTCCGAACTGGCGACCCTGCACGCCTACTTCGACGATCTGGTCACTGCCCACCAATCGGGCTCGGCCGACGCGGTGGACGATCTGCTGTCCGTAATGCTCGGCCATGACGCCAACGGCGCGCCACTGCTGGACCACGACAACATCAACAACCAGATCATGACGTTCATGATCGCCGGCCAACTGACCACCTCAGAGCTGATGCCGAACACGCTGTACAACCTCGTCCATCACCCGGCCGTGCTGGCGCGGGTTCGCGCCGAGGTCGACGACATCTTCGGATCCGACGACGACTACCTCCCCACCTACGACGACGTCGGTAGGTTCAACTATCTGCGACTGGTGATCAACGAGACGCTCCGGCTCTCACCTCCGGTACTGAAATTCGACCGGATGGCGCTGTCGGACACCGTCATCGGCGGAAAGTATCCGGTAAGGAAGGGCGAGTCCGTCGCTATCCTGGTAGGTGCTCTGCATCGGCAGCCGGGATGGGGTGACAATGTCGAGTTCTTCGATCCGGACCGATTCGCACCCGATCACGTCGCGGCACGCTCGAGCAGCCTGTTCAAACCATTCGGCACCGGGGCCCGATCGTGCATCGGCCGCCAGTTCGCCTTGCACGAGGCGACTTTGGCGATCGCCCGAATCATTCACCGGTACCGTCTGATCGACTCGCAACACTATGCGCTGCACTGGGACGGACCAAACAGCCGGCGTCCGATCGACTTTCATCTCGATCTCATCCGGCGTACCCCGGAGGATCGTCAAACAAATACCGCCGCAGCTGAATCCGGCACCGCACAGACGCCGGTAGGTCCACCGGCGGCCGTCAAGCCGGGAACCACGCTGGCCGTCCTGCATGGTTCCAACCTGGGCACCTGCCGCGCTCTGGCCAAGCAGCTCGCCGAGGAGGCCGCCGACGGGGGTTGTCAGACTTCGGTTGCGCCACTTGACAGCGCGGCAGGCGGCTTGCCGGAGGCCGACGTCACCCTGATCGTCGCCTCGTCCTACAACGGCCAGCCCACCGACGATGCTCGCGCATTCATGTCCTGGCTCAACGGACCAGACGCGGCGCTGAACGGCACGCCGTTCTTCGCCGTCCTCGGCGTCGGCGACCATAACTGGGCCGATACCTATCAGGCCATACCCAAGCGGATCGACGAACGCCTGGCCGAGCTCGGCGGAACCCGCCTGGTTCCGCTTGCCACGGCCGATACCTCCGGCGATCTCACCGGGACGGTCGAGGAATTCGCCACCACGGCCCGTGCGGCGATGGCCGAACACTTCGGCGACCCCGACGTCGCCCCGATCAGCGACTCGGGCGAACCGCTCTACGAATTGCGGACCATCGCGGGGCCAGTCACCACGGCGATCGACGCACGCTTTTCGGTGACCCCGATGACCGTCCTCGAGAACCTGGAACTTGTCAGCGAGAAGGCGTTCGGACAGGCCAAACGGTATGTCCGCGTTGCGCTTCCCCCCGACGTCGAATACCAAACCGGCGATCATCTGACGGTCCTGGCGGACAACTCGCCCGAACTGGTCGATACGGTCCTGCGATTACTGGAAATCGACCCGGAGCTGCGCCTGTCGGTCAACCCACGTCGCAAGTCGCGCAGGCTGATCGCACTCGACCGCGAAGTCAGTGTGCGCGAACTTCTTACGCATTTCGTCGAGCTACGCAAGCCCGCCTCGAGCAGTCAACTTAAACGGCTTGCGGAGTGCAATCCGGTCGACAGGGAACGACAGCGACTGCAGGAGCTTGCGGCCGCGGAGGAGGCCAACGTACTGAGCACGCTGGAATGCCTGCTGGAATTCCCCGGCTGTGAGATCACCGGCGCCGAGCTGCTCGAACTTCTCGAACCGATGACCCCCCGGCATTATTCGATCGCCTCGTCGTCGCGACTCTCGCCACAGGTGGTCGGCCTGGTGGTCAGCGTGCTCGACGCACCTTCGCGCACCGGGCGGGGAGCGTTCAAGGGGGTCGCGTCGAACCACATCGCGGCGATCAAGACCGGAAAGTCAGTCCGGGCCCGGGTGGACCCGGCCCGTCAGGCCTTCCGGGCCGGCGCGTTGCCGACCCGCAACGTCATCTTGGTCAGCGCCGGCACCGGTGTCGCCCCCTTCTGCGGATTCCTACTCGACCGGCTGGCTGCTCAGCAGGCCGGCGAGCCGTTCGCGTCCGCCCTGTGTTTCTTCGGCGTCCGCGACCCGGCGGTGGACTACATCTTTCGCGAGGAATTCGAACGCGGGGAACAGCTCGGCATCGTGCGCATGCGTCCGGCGTTCTCCCGGGCCCCGCAGAACGGGGTCCGCTACGTGCAGGACCGCATCGCGGCCGACGCCGACGAGGTCTGGGACATGCTGGGCGACCCTGCCAAAGACGCCTACGTCTACGTGTGCGGCGACGGTGCACACATGGCACCGGCTGTGCGGCAGGCGTTTCTGGGCATCTACCGGTCCCGCACCGGCGCCGACGCAGACCAGGCACAGGGTTGGCTGCAGGCTCTAGTGGAGTCGGATCGATACGTCGAAGACGTATGGGCTGGCTAACCCGGATCGTTTGATGGCATCCTCGCTCGGCGATGTGCTCGCCACCATGCAGCTCCGACGTTCCGGACCAGCGCGTTTCGTGGGTCGGCAGCTTCCAGCGCCGGCTAACCACATTCTCGGCGGCCATATCTCGGCGCAAGCGTTGCTGGCGGCAAGCGCCACCACGCCGGGCCGGCCGCCGCACAGCGTGCACACCTACTTTTTGCGCCCCGGTGATGCCCGGCTTCCGGTCGAATTCGAGGTGGCCGAACTTCAAGAGGGCCGCAGGTTTTCGGCACGCCGGGTGACCGCCCGCCAAGACGGCAAGATCTTGTTGGAAGCCATGTCATCGTTCAAGAGTCGGGACGGCGGGGCGATGGCATTCGGCTACCAGCCGGCGTTTCCCGAAGTGCCGCAACCGGAGTCGCTACCGCCGGTACCGCCGCACGTGGCGGAGTCGGACGAGGCATCCCCCGGACAGTGGGCTAGTTTACGGTGGTTCGAACGGCGCGTCGTCGATCTGGAACAGTCACCCCCCGCGCGTTCGGTGATCTGGTGGCGTCCGGATGGGGACATACCGGACGACGCCACGCTCGCTGCGAGCCTGGTGGCCTATCTTTCGGCGGTCACGCTGACCGAGCCGGCATACGCGGCCCGTGGCCGGGTGGTGGCTTCCGCGCAGCGGGATCACTCGGTGTGGTTTCATGGGCCGGCGGTGCTCGCGGATTGGCTTCTCTACGAACAATCTTCATCCAGTAGCACCCATACGCTGGCGCTGGCAAGCGGGACGATGTTCAACCGAAATGGCGATCTGGTGTGCACCGTGCGCCAGGAAATGTACTTTCCGCCGACCGATGATGTTGGAACACGGCCATGACAACAGGCCCGGAGATCGCGCAGTCGCCGCACCGGGGCGAGTTCCCGGTGCACTGGCCGGTACAGACACGCTGGGCCGACAACGACATCTTCGGACACTTGAACAATGCGGTGTACTACGCGCTGTTCGACACCGCGATCAACGCGTGGATCGGCACCACCACCGGAACCGATCCGCTTAGCGCAGGGTGGCTTGCGGTGGTGGCCGAATCCGGATGCCGATACCTCACCGAGCTGAAGTTCCCCGACCCGCTCACGGTCGGCTTGGCCGTCGCGCGACTGGGACGTTCCAGCGTCACCTACCGGCTCGGAGTGTTTCGGACCCCGGAGGGTCGTATCGACGACGTCGATCGGCCGGTCGCCGCGGTCGGGCATTGGGTGCACGTGTACGTCGATCGCGCACACCGTCGGCCGATTCCCATTCCCGAGCACATCCGAGCCTTGCTGGAAACCGCCCAACGGTGACTTCGGCGTGTTGGTCGCCGCTCAGCGATGATAGCCACGCCGACGTCGCTCAGCGGTCGCGGAGTTCGGCCAAGGCCTGCAAGTTGTCGAGGTACTCCTGCACAGAATCGTGCGCAAAGGAGGCGACGACGGTCGTGGCGCCGTGCGCCGCGGTCTCGGCAAGGACATCGTGGGTTTGGCCCGGCTCACTGATCGGGTCGAGCTTCTGCGTGGGCGGCAGAACGACCTCGAAACCGGTGGGTAGATCGACTCGTTTCAACCACTGTTCGGCCTGGGCCGGTGTCACGCTGAACGGGCACCAGCCGTCGGCGAATGCGGCGGCGCGGCGCAGGGAGCGCAGCGTCCGGCCGCCAACCCAGATCGGCACATGCGGTTGCACGGCACACGGATCGACGACCATCCCACCGTACGAATACCAAGTGCCGCGATACTCGGGCTCTGTCTTCGACAGCGACGCCCGCAAGGCCTTGATCGCGTCGTCCGCCCGCGGGCCGCGGTCCTCGAACGGCGATCCGATGAGGTCAAACTCCTCCCTCAGTGACCCGACGCCGACACCCAGAATTACCCGCCCGCCGCTGATGTTGTCCAACGTCCCATAACGTTTCGCGATTTCGAGTGGGTGGTGGTAGGCGAGTACCAGGACGTTGGTCGCGAACCGGATCCGCTGAGTGCGGGCCGCGAGGTAACCGAACGTGGCCAGCGGATCCCAATATCGAGACCCCCGACGAACACACTGGGCAGACGGAACGGCGATGTGTTCGCTGCAGGTGAGGTGGTGGTAACCGAGTCTGTCGGCCGACTCGGCGATCCGGGAAAGATCTTCGATAGTGCCGTGCAATTCCCAGGGGCGGGCGTCGGGCGTCATGGTGACCACTGGGGTGGACACCGAGAGTTTCAGGGCAGCAGCATCGATCATTCGCGATGATTCTCCACTATCGCTGTCCACCGCTTGGCGTTTCGTCGTCCCTCCGACCCGAAGGCACCGCGTCTGGGTAGAAGAGCATCATCCACAGCAGGGTGATCAGCCCGGTGGTCGTCGACTGGACAGTGAACACCAGCGCGATGTACTCATGCCACACGGCGGCCAAACCGCACGCCGGCGTGTCGGACTTCAACAGCATCGACAAAGCCAGCAGAATGCTGACGACGAGCATCAGAACCGTCAGCGCCGGGAGAATCTGCTGGCCCACGTTTAGTACTGCGCCTCGCCGGCGCACGTCGCTGAGCTCGCGACCCAAGTTCAGTAGGACAATCGCCTGCATCAACGTCACGGCGGAGAAGTACGCTGACGCGACGTCTATCGCACAGCGCGTATCGATTTGGATCACGGGATGCCATAGAGCCGAAACCAGCTGGGCCACAAATACTCCCACGACAAGTGGGAGTACCCAGTTGTTGCCTGGCCGGTCGCTCGGGCCGCTGAGCACCGACACCAGCAGCAGGGCCATCGCCGCCACGAACAGCAGCGTGAACAGAAGGGCGATCCACAGCGCTGCCGTCTTTCCCAGCCCCGCCCGAGGCGCCTCGGTCACGATGAGCACCAGATGCAGACTCACCACGAGTGCGGCGCCTAGGCCCCATTTCCCGATGACCACTTGCCGCCGGAACTCGCCGGGTTCGTTGGCGCCGCCCATCAGCCATTTCGCCACCAGCGTCCCCAGCACCAGAACGCAGTCCAACGCGAATACCAGCCAGACCCTAGCGCCGCCGAACCGCCACCCGGTGTAGTCCAGGGTGAATTCGACGATGTCGTCGCTGTACGTGAAGCCGACTACCAGCGTGAACGCCGCGAGCAACGGAATCCATTGCGGCGTTCGGGTGTTGGACTCCAGGCCGGCGATCCTCGACATGCCGAGACACTAGCCCGCCGCGCCGCTCCGCAGGCCGGTTTCCAGTCCCGGCCCCGGTGTCACCTGCCGATCGCCGCTGCCAGCCCGGCGGGGTCGGCAACGCTGACCCACAACGCCGAGTGGTCCCTGAACCCGATGACCCTCGGGATCTTCTCCTTGAAGGCGATGCAGAGACCCGCCTTGTTGTTGGTGCCGAAGGTGATTCCGTCGTCGGCGAAACTCAGCCTCACGCCCACCGCGGTGTACCACCGGTGAGGTCCGGTGACCTCGGTGTGGTCGATATTGGCGAGCGGGGTTTCGATGCTGAAGTGGCCGTAGGTGGCCCGCAGCTGCCCGTCGTCGGTGATGTCCACTCCGTCGTTGCTGCTGACGCCGAGAACCGCGAACAGCGGTGCCCATCTGCGGTCGAGAAAGTAGGGGAACGCTGCGGGTGGCCTCATGGACGCAGACTGCCAGATGGGCGGACATCGCACCAGAACGAGGTTGCCGGTACTAGCCTCGAATCGATGAGAGCCATGGCGCAACGGACTTGGGATCCGGCCGAGACACTGGAGCTGACAGAGCTGCCGACACCGGCACCGAAACGGGGAGAGGTTCTGGTGAAGGTGCAGGCCATCGGGGTCAACCCGGTGGACTGGAAAATGCGCACCTCCGGTCCGCTGCGACTGGCGGCGCGCCTGCTCGGGCCGAAACCGCCGGTGGTGATCGGAGTTGACTTCGCCGGCGTGGTCGAGTCGGTCGGTCCCGGCGTGACCCGCGCTGCACCGGGTGAGCGGGTCGTGGGCGGTACCAATTTCTCACGCGGGCAGCGCGGTTCGTACGCCGACACCGTTTTGGTGCGCGAGGACCAACTGTGCCGCATCCCCGACGCGGTGGATATCGCCGTGGCCGCCGCCTTGCCGGTCAGCGGGGTTACCGCGTGGATGGCGGTCATCGACCTCGGTGGGATCCGAAAGGTTGCGCCGGCCGCCCGACGGGTGCTGGTGCTGGGCGCCTCGGGCGGGGTGGGCCAGCTGGCGGTCCAGATCGCAAAGCTGGAAGGCGCTTTCGTGGTCGGCGTCTGCTCGACGAAGAACGTCGAGATGGTCCGCGACCTTGGAGCTGATGTGGTCCTCGACTACACCCAGGGCGATGCGCTGGAACAGGCCCGGGCGCACCGCCCTTTTCAGGTCGTCGTCGATTGCGTGGGAAGCTACTCGGGCGCCGGCTGCCGGGCTCTGCTGTCCTCCAGCGGTCGGCATGTCATGGTGGCAGGTGATGAGCCCAGTGCGGCCCTTCAGGTCCTTGTGCCGCCATTCAAATCCAAATCGATTCTGGGCAGGCCGACCGGCGCGCGGCTCGAACCACTAGTGGTCGCCGTCGCGGCCGGGAAGCTACACGTCGAGATCGCTCAGAAGCTCCCGCTGACCAGCGCAGAAGAGGCCCATCGGCTGAGCAGAACCAGCCGGATGACCGGCAAACTGATCCTCGAACCCTGATCCGGACGCCGTCGGTCGCGGCTACCAGCCCGCGTTGCTGGCCAATTCGATGGCGTACTGGTCCACGAAAGTGCCGGCCGCCGGCTCCCCTCGACCGCACGATCCATCGGATTCACCGGGACGTTTCACCCACAGGTAGGCATCGGCGTGCGGGGCCGCAGTGGCCGTGGTGGGCCGCACGCCCAGAGCCCGGCCAGGCGGATTGCACCACGACATCGGATCACCCTCAACCGGACCAAGACCGTTGCGCGAGGTGTCGATGACGTAGTGCGAGCCGTTGGTGAGTCCCGAAATCGCCTCGCCGTAACCGATTTCTTCTTCGGTGGTGTAGAAGTTCGCGGTGTTGAGGCTGAAGCCGCGGGCGCGGTCCACCCCGACCTGGTTGAGCCGGGCGGCCATTTCGTCGACGCTGACCCAGCGTGAGTGCCCGGCGTCGACGTACACCGCCGTAGCCGGATTGCGGGTCAGCGTGTCGACGCCGTATGCAATCAGATCGAACCGTTCCTGGCGCTGGTCGCCCGACAAGCAGTCGGCCATCGCCAGTGCATCGGGTTCCAGGATGACGACTGCCGGGCCGCCGCCCACCGCCGCCGCGACGCCGTCTATCCAACTTCGATAGGCCCCGCCCGACCCGAATCCGCCGGCAGAGAAGTTCCCGCAGTCCCGATGCGGGATGCCGTAGAGAGCCAGGATCGGGGTCGTTCCGGCGGCTTGAGCCGCCGCGATGTACTTCGCATCCACCGCGGGGGTGGAGAGGCTGTCCATCCAGTACGCCGTCGGCGTGTTGACCACTTCCAGCAACAGGGGGTTCGGGTCGCTCTGGGCGGCCCGCATCCCCTTGGACGCGGGGTCGACGTACAAAGGCTTCCCGGCCAACGGGTTGGCCTCGCTGGCCAGCCGCACTGGGGTGCTGACCTGCGTGGGGTCTGCGACTACGCCCGCGCCGACAACGGCCGCGACGGCGAAGAGGGTGACGATCCAGCGGGTGGCCGCTGCCGGGGCTGAGGAAATCACCTGGCTGAACTTAGTGTCGGTTCGCGTCGAGCGCCAATCGCCGTCGGCACGCTAGGGTGCATCGGTCGGCCGCAACGAACAGCCGTGAGAAGAATTGAGCGAATTCATGACTTCAGCAGCGGAAACCTCGGCGCTTGAATCGCGCGTCGGCCACTACTACCAGATGGACGGCACCTACCTGGTCGGCCGCGAGAAGCTGCGCGAATACGCCCGCGCCGTGCAGGACTACCACCCCGCCCATTGGGACGTCGCCGCGGCCGCCGAGCTCGGGTATTCCGATCTGGTCGCGCCTCTGACCTTCACATCAACACCCGGTATGACCTGCAATCGCCGCATGTTCGAACAAGTGGTCGTCGGTTACGACACCTACATGCAGACCGAGGAAGTCTTCGAACAACACCGCCCTATCGTCGCCGGTGACGAATTACGGATCGACGTCGAGCTGACATCGGTTCGACGGATCGCCGGTAGGGACCTGATCACGGTGACCAACACCTTCACCGACGCTGCCGGCGAGCGGGTGCACACCCTGCACACCACAGTGGTCGGCGTTACCGCCGAGGATCTCAACCCGGAGATCAAGACGGCGGTACACAACGCGATGATGCACGACGTGAACATCTTTGGCGTCGGCGAGGAGCAGTACCGCAAGACCGTGCGCCCGCCGGACCAGATTCGGATCTCCACGGCGGACGCGGCCCGTCCGCCGGGGACGCCGAACTTCGACGCGGTTGCGGTCGGCGATGAGCTTCCGGTACGCCATACCCGGCTGTCGCGGGGCGATCTGGTGAACTACGCCGGGGTAGCGGGCGATGCCAACCCCATTCACTGGGACGAGGGCATCGCCAAACTCGCCGGTCTGCCCGACGTGATCGCCCATGGCATGCTCACCATGGGGCTGGGCGCCGGTTTCGCATCGGCCTGGTCCGGCGATCCGGGCGCCGTGACCCGCTACGCCATCCGGTTGTCCGCACCCGCGATTGTGTCGGCCACCGAGGGCGCCGACATCGAATTCGGTGGACGGATCAAGTCGCTCGATCCCGCGACGCGCACCGGGGTCGTCCTGGTCACCGCCAAGTCCGCGGGCCGCAAGATCTTCGGCCTGGCGACGTTGGACATCCGTTTCGGTTGAACCAACTACCGCAGCGGCCGCAGCACGGTCGGCATCCCGTCGATCGGCACCGGCATGCCGGCATAGTCGTAACGCGGCCGATAGCCGGGGTCCGGAAGTTCCAACCGGTACCTGCGCAGCAGCCGGTGCATGACGGTCTTGATCTCCAGCTGGCCGAACGTCATACCGATGCACTTGTGTGCGCCTCCACCGAAGGGAGCGAAGGCGTAGCGATGCCGCTTGTGCTCGGCGCGCGGTTCGGCGAACCGATCAGGGTCGAATTTCTCTGGGGCGGTCCATAATTCGGGCAGCCGATGGTTCAGCCCGGGCCAGACGTTGACGTTGGTGCCGGCCGGTATGTAATGGCCGAGCAGTTCGGTGTCGCGAACCGTCCTACGCAGGTTGAACGGTAGCGGTGTCACCATCCGCAGCGATTCGTTGATCACCAGGTCGAGCGCTTCCAGTTTCTCCAGCGCTTCGATGTCCAGCGGGCCGTCGCCGAGTCGCGCCGACTCATCGCGACATCTCTCCTGCCAGTACTGATTGGCCGCCAGGTGGTGGGCCATGGTGGTCAGTGTCGAGGTCGAGGTGTCGTGAGCCGCCATCATCAGGAAGATCAGATGGTTCACGATGTCCTCGTCGGTGAAGCTGTTGCCGTCTTCGTCGGTGGTGTGGCACAGCACCGTCAACATATCGGTGCCGGTGGCTCGGCGACGTTCGCGCACCCGCTCCTCGAAGTAGGCCTCCAGCAGTTTGCGGGCCTGCAGCCCACGCCACCATTTGAACGGCGGAACGCCCTTGCGGATGATGGCGCCGCCGGCCCGGGTGGTGGTGGTGAACGCGCGGTTCACCTTGGTGACCAGCTCGTGGTCGGACCCCGGCTCGTGGCCCATGAAGACCAGGGAGGCGATGTCCAGCGTCAACTCCTTGGCCGCCGGGTGGAAGAGGAAGCGCGGGTCGTCGGTGACCCAGCTGTCGGCGATTACCTGGGAAGCGACTCGGTCGATGTGTTCGACGTACCCTGACAGCCGGGTGCGGGTGAACGCCTCCTGCATGATCCGGCGGTGATACATGTGCTCGTCGAAGTCGAGCAGCATCAGCCCGCGGTTGAAGAACGACCGGATGAGCGGACGCCACCCCTGTTGGGAGAAGTCCTTGTTCTTGTTGGAGAGAACGGCCTGGGTGGCGTCGGGACCCAATGCGACGACCGCCGGTACCGCCGGTGTGTACGCATAGTGGATCGGCCCGTAGGTCCGGTAGACGTGTAGCAGGTAATCGGGTCCGCCCCTGAAGGTTTCGATCATGTGGCCGATGACCGGTAACCCCGAGTCACCCATGACGGTCTTCAGGCCGCTGCCCGCGGGCGGATCGGCCAGCGCGAACTGCGGCCACTCCCGCGCGCGGAGCTGCCTCTCGATCACTCCCATCCCCGGGATCGTGTTCAACGTCGGGGTCAATCGCCGGCGCGCCTGGTCCAGCAGATAGTTCGGTGTGCTGATGGTGTTCATCGACGCTCCTCGGCGACTGCACTCACGTTGTCGGCAGCGGAACCGGAGTTGGCTTCAGCCTCTGGTTGGTCGACGCCGGTTGGCCCCATGTGGAGTCCACGTCGAAGGGCCAATAGACCGCCGCGTGGAAGGGGATGTCACCGTAGTAGTCCGAGTCCCACGGACCGCCGGTGGCCACCTGGGAAGGATCCTCGTAGGAGGACATCAGCGCATAGGGCAGATCGGCCGAGTAGAACGCTCTGGTATCCGCCGTGACTGTGCCAGTGGAAGCCAAGTTGTACTGCTGTCCGAAGAATCCGTCGATCAAGTTGTTGGCGTAGGCGAGCGACAGGAAGTTCCATTCGCCGTCGGAACCCGCGGCAGGGTTCGTAGGGAGCCCGGTCAGCCCCAGCGACGTGAGGTAGGGCGTCGTCCCGTCGCCGTTGATGAGGTGGCTGGAGTTGTACGGTCCATTCGCGCCTTCGCCGCCGAGGGTTTTGAACAGGCTGCTGGACGGCACCGGGAGGATCTTCATCGAGTCGCCGAGAATCTGCTTGCCCGCCCACATGACCGCCAGCACACCCGCATAGACCTCGTCGGTCAGCGCATTATTGGGCGCGAACTCGAAATCCTGTGCCCAGAACACGTAGCCGCCCTTCGCCGTCGGAGTGCCTTCGGCAGGATTGGGGAATTCGTCCGACGGAGCCCCGGGGACAGCCTGCACCTTGGAAAGAATGGATTGCGCCAGTGCGTATTTGGCGTCGTCCGGCACCGGATCTGACGATTCGAAGAGGTCACTGATGAGCGGCCAGAGGTTATAACCGACGCTGGGGTCGTTGTTCTTGAGCGCCACCGACTCACCCACAATCCTGCCACTGGCGGTGAGAGCGGCACGCTCAGCTGCGGTGAACTCACCGATAACGCCGTAACCAGCAGGCACATTCGAGGTCTGGTCGGTGTACCCGAGGAAGTAGACAAGCAAGTTATCGAGCACCGAACCGTCTGTGCCGTTGTTGGCGAACAGGATCAGGACGCGCGCTTTGCCGGCAACCCCGGCCACCCCGCCGGTTTCGGTGGCGCCGCCGTCGCCTCCGGCGCCGAACACATAGCTGCCGTTTCCACCGGCACCGCCATTCCCGCCGGGCCCGCCACTGCCACCGCCATGACCGCCCCTGCCCCACACCGACAACCATCCGACGTGGCCGCCGGCGCCGCCGCTGCCGCCGCTACCGCTCGGGGTGAGCGCCGGACCCCCGGTACCACCATTGCCGCCGTTACCGGCGAACAACCCGCCCCGGCCGCCGGCGCCGCCGTTCCCGCCCGGAATTCCGGCACCTCCATTGCCGCCGTTGCCAACCCAGCCGGCTGCCCCGCCGGCGCCGCCGTTGTACCCGTTGCCGCCGTTACCCAACAGCCCGCCCCGGCCGCCTTTGCAGGCGGCGATGCCCGGGCAGCTTTCGGCGTCATAGCTGAAACCGCTACCGATCAGGACTCCGCCGTCGGGGTTCTCGGCCGTGCCGTTGCCGAAGAAATAGCGGATTGCCGAGTGCTCAGCGTTAGCGACCTCACTTCGGGCCGCCAGCGCCAGCGCCGGCGCCGGCGCCTCGGCAAAGTCAGACAATTCGAGCGGCGTGGCCTCTTCGACGCCCGACTCTATGTCGGCACCCGAGTCCTCGTTGCCTCTCTGCATGCCGACTGCATCCCGTTCTGAGTCTTCGACATCTTCTGAGTCTTCGACATCGCGAGCATCAGCGTGGTCCACCACCTCGGCTGGGCTAGCATCGCCGTCACCGGCGTCCGTCCCGGCGGCTTCCGGCATATCGACATCGGGCGACTCCACATCGCCAGCAGACGGCGCGGACTCCGGTCCCGCTGCGGTATCCGCCGACCCCCGGGCCGGTCCGACCGCGTCGGGACCGGCTGCGCTCGACTCCGCCGCAGCGCCGGAACCGCTGGAGTCGGCGAGCGCCACCGCGGGCATCGACGCTACCGCCGCGCCAACCCCCAGGGCGATCGCCCATGCCGCGATCCGGCCCGAGCCGACCCCAGTCATGCCGCCTCCTCGGGAATGGATCAAGACGTCGTCAAGCCATTATGGAGAACCGGCCCCCGACGGGAGGACGATTCGGCAGCAAACGACGTAGCGGTCAGCCGAGGTAGCTGATCACCGGGAAGGTGTAGCTCAGGGAACTCGGGCCGTCCATGCGTTGCAGGATCGGTGGCAGCGGGTTGGCCTGCGGCATGTAGGGCCGGCTGGTGGCTCCGGGGATATAGGGGTTGTGGCTCCTCATTCGCAGCACGTTGGTCCAGAGGTAGTTCTGGATGCTGGTGAACTTTTCCGGCTCGGTTTGGCCCTCGAGCCCCAGGTAGGTGGTGAACACCGCCATGACCTCGTCCTTTTTGTCGCCGGTGGTGATGTATTCCACCACCCTGAGATCAAAGGTTTCCTTGTCCACGGTGTAGAGGTTGTCGCCGGATGCGGTGGATCCTTCTAGGTAACCGTTTTCGGCCGCAATGGCGATCTGGGTTTGCTTCAGGGAATCCTTCGGGGTCGGCACATAGCCGAGGTCGGCGGCGCTGACCTGGGTGAAGGGGTTAATCACGTAGATCTGCGACCACCGGTGGTGGCCATCGACGATGTAGGCGCCGTCTTCCGAGGTCATGACGGGGTTCCCGAAAGGCTGGATGACACCACCTTGGAAATACGTCGACAGGCTTACGGGGTCCTGCAGCGGGAACCGAAGGGAGCTGCGCATGCTGATCTCGTTCTGGGTGGGCAGCAGGGTAGCGACGTTGGCGTTGATCGATTCCACCTCGATGGCACTGTTCGGGATTCCGCGGCTCACCCCCCCGGTGGTGAGGAGCTCGTAGAGTCCGGGGTTGGCGCAGCTGGTCGGGGTGCACGGATTGTCCTTGGTGGGATTGCCGAACAGCTCGTTGAAGAGATTGACGAAGCCTGTGTTCTGCTCGTCGTAGGGCGCCAGCAATAGCTGGGTCAATTGGGCCGCGGCGACCATATCGGGCAGCTGGACCTCGCCGGCCTCGATCCGGGCGACGTTGGCGGCACTGGCCAGTAGCTCGGTGGCGATCCCGGATACCCCACCGTCCCACACCCAGCGCTTCAGGTAGGCGGCCACCTCCTCGGCTGTGGCCTCCCGCTCGAAGATGACCTGATAGATCTCTTGGACCTTGACCGTCCGGAACGGATCCTGCTGCACGAAATGCATTGCGGCCCAACTGGTCGGAAGGCCGCCCTGGATCTTCTGCACGTAGATCGGAGCGACGTCGGGGTTGGCAGGCATCCCCATCAAAGTCCGGTAGAGCAGATCGACCCAGGTATTGGCCGTAGGCTGGACACCGGCCGGCCCCCCGCCGGCGGCAGCGGACTTGTAGTACTCGGAGGTGCCCGCTATCGAGGCCGCCAGGGCGGCTTCCGAGGTTCCCCACCGCAGCCGGAATGCACCCCAGGACAGTTCGCTCTGGGTAGCGTTGCGGCCCAACAGCTCCAAGTAGTAGTTGTTGACCTGCTCCTGTCGGAACGCCGAGGAACTGTACAGACCGGCCACCACGCCGTTGATGCCCCACAGATTCCACACCCTCAGGTAGCTCTGCAGCTCCTCGGGAGTGGGGTCCTCACGCAGCATCTGCCGGAACAACCCGGTGATCACCGGGACCGGCTCCGCCGACGGCGGCGGCTTGGATCCGCCGAAGATGTCGTCGAGGACAAGGCGGAAGTAGATCGGGATCGCCGACAGGGTCGGGGCAGCACTGCCCTGGCTGGCGCCGGGCGCAGCGGTCGCAGCCGCAGCCGCAGCCGTCGGATTACTCCGTACCAGAAGGGATGCGCGGTTGACCCCGGTCGTTTCCGCGGCGGGATCCTCCACAGCGTCGTCGACCACGGGCGAATCGACATCCGCGGAGCCGTCGCTGCGAGACGCATCCTCGAGGTCGGGGCCCTCGTCAACTTCAGCCGACTCTTCGTCATAACCCGCGACCGCTGAGGCTTCTTTATCGGACCCAGCCGGGTCGGCTTCATCGGACCCAGCCAGGTCGGCTTCATCGGACCCAGCCGGGTCGACCTCATCGGAGTCGGCGGCGTCGTCTTCCGAATCGGTCGCCTCCGCGGTTTCCGAGCTAAGACTTCCCTCGGACGCCTCGGGATCAGCACCGCCGGAATCGCTGCCGCCGGACTCGGCCCCTGCCGAGGGACCGTCCGCGGATGCACTCGATCCTGCCGAACCGGAGGATTCGGTCGTGTCCGCCAAGGCGACCGCGGGCATAGACGCTATGGCCGCCCCCACCCCGAGACCGATCGCTAGCGCACCCACCCGGCACAGATTGCGTTCACGCCACGAGGCTTCACAGTCGCGTTCCACGATTCGCGCGCCCTTCGACGAGTTGGGCACCCACATGATGACCTCCGACACAGCCCACTGGCTTGAGACCTTGCTGGCTCCAGCATCTGCGACGGAATCTAAGCACGGGCAAGCCGCCACCGAAGGTGAATCGCGAAGGTTTCATCGCCCAATCGCCACAGCAACATATTCATGTACTTATGGGGATGTGTGGCCCCCCGTCGCACAATCCCAGGCTTCGGATGGATTCGAGTCCAATCCGGACCGATCCCTTTGCTAGGAAAAGGATTTGGATTAGCTGCTCTGCTGCAGCTCACCCGACCGCCCGAGACGACGAATGCGGTTACCTTCACCGACAAGGCACTCGGGCCAGGTCCCGTTCGATACACTTCCAAGTCTTCACCTGGAGGCCACGTGGGAGTACATACGTATTCGTCGACGGAGCTGTCACCGGCGCCGTTCCAGGCCCGATGCCCGGTGTTCGGCGCCCGGACGCGGCTAGCGCGCACGTCACCACGACCCGAGAAGGCATCGATATAAAAGCCAGGACCCCCGGTGCAGCGGTGATCGCGACGGCTCCTGCCCGTGATCCCGGCAGCCTGGTGCCAGCCGCCCAGGAACGGTTGGCTGTCCCCCGGCATGGATTTCCGCGCCGAGGCCGCCTGTTGGACACCCTGTCGGGGACGGTGAGCAGCAGATGAATGCGCCGCCGAACCCGATCGTCGAGCTCGCCTGGCTCGGCGAGGACTGTCGCCGGGTCGGCGTGGTGGTTCCGCCGTCGAACCCCGTCGTAGAACCCGAACTGGATGCGCTCGTCGGCGATGACATCCTGATCTACGGCGCGCGCCTGCCCCGCTACGTCGGCCTCACGCTGGAGGAACGCAACCGCCGGTACGTTCGGGCCTATGCGCACGCGCTGGACGGCCTCTACGGCCTCGACGTGGTCTGCGCACTGGTCGCGATGACGGGGCCCAACTATCGCCTCGGTGTGGAGGGCGACCGGGATCTGTGCGCCGACCTGACGTCGAAATTCAAGGCGCCGGTGCGCACCGCGAGCTTGGCCATTCACGACGCCCTGACCGCGCTCGGGCTCAACCGGATTCACCTGCTGTCCCCGTACCCGGACTGGTTGACGGACGAAACGCTGAGCTATTGGAGCGGCGGAGGAATGAATGTCGTCGCGGTCGATCACCTGCTCGGCCAAGACGAACCGTTCAACGCATACGAGACCCGAACAGAAGAAGTGGTCGCTCATCTGCGGGCAACACGACCAGAGCCGGGGTCCGCCGTGCTACTCACGGGCACCGGTCTGGTCAGCATCGCCAGCATTTACCAAGTCAGCTATGAACAATCCGTTCCGATCCTGTCATCGAATCTGTGCGGCGCCTGGTGGATCCTGCAACAGTGCGGTCAAAGTCCGGGCAGCCAGCTCTACCGGCAGATCGCCCCCGCGCATGTCCCCACCGATATTTCGGGCAGCCCCGCTCGAACCAGCCAGCCGTAACCTATTGATAGCCAGCCGATCTGGAGCGCCGCAGCCGATGGACGCACACGTGGCATTAGCCCACCTTCCGGAACTTGTCGAACGGCTCAACCGCCCAGCGCACCAGCTGCCCACCGATGTGCAGACTCGAGCACGTTGGCTGGTAATGGACACACTCGGCTGCGCGGTGGCGGGCGGCCGATCCCCTGAAGTACGAGCGTGGCTGACGCAACACCACCTGGCCGAAGATCCTTACGGAACCTCACCGCACGGCGTACCCGGCGATAGGTTCGGACCCACGGTGGCGCTATCGATGGGCGCATGCTGGGACGAAGCCTGCGAAGGACACGCGCGCGCACACGGGCGACCCGGTGTTGCGGCACTCAGCGCCATCTGGCCGCAGGTCCGCGATCTGGACTGGGATCGACTGATCTCCGCCCTCGTGCTTGGGTACGAGGTAGGCGCCCGTGCGGGTGCCGCATTGCGGATAGGGCCGGGCATGCACGTCGACGCCAACTGGCCCGCCCTGGGTGCGGCCGCGGCAGCCGCCCGCGCGATGAGTCTGGATTCCGGTGCCATCCTGGCGGCGGTCAACATCGCCGCATGCCAACTGCCGCAGTCGCTGTACCGTCCGATCGAAACCGGGGACACCGCGCGCAACACCTACCTCGGCCATGCGGCGATTCTCGGGCAGTTGGCCGCGCAGGCCGCCGCCGCCGGTATCAGCGCTCCCACCGACGCGATCGACGGCTACCTGCAGGTGACCTCACCCCAAAGTCCCGCCTCCGGCGAGATCGCCAGCCCCGGCACCTTTGAGATTCTGTCCGGATACTTCAAACCGTTCGCCGCCGTGCGCCACGTCCATTACGCCGCGCAGGCGGCGCTGAGGCTGCGGCCCCCGATGCCGGAACACATTGCCGCCATACATCTGTGGACCTACCCGGAGGCCATCACCTATTGCGGCATTCGACGCCCCGACACACCGCTGCAGGCACAATTCTCACTATCCTTCGGCGTTGCGGCGACGCTTCGCTGGGGCCGACTCGATCCGCAGGTCTATCGCAGCCCGTCGTTTGACGATGCACTGCTGCAGGCCCTGGAACGCCGGGTCGTTATTCACGCCGATCCCGCGCCCCCGTCAGCCGGTCATCGCTGGGCGCGATTGAAACTGGTGATGAGCGATGGAAGTGCTTTGGAGGGAACCACTTCCGCCGTGCGTGGTGACTCCTCGATGCCCTGGACCGAACCTGACCTCACCGAGAAGTTCGTGGCGCTATGCCGGGGTAGCCTGGGTGCGGATCGCGCACGATCCCTCGTCGACCACATTCTGTACGCGCCACTGCACGCGCCCGTTTTCGCCAAGCCTCAGGAGCTATAGCTACAGCCCGTCAAGGCAGCGTGGCGCCGGCAATCGTTCTTCCCCCGGAGAACAGGTCAGCACCGAGATTGTCACGCGGGTACCAGATCGCCATGCATGCGCTCCTGCTCGGGCAACCGTCGCCGCCGAATCATGTGCACGAGGATGAGCACCGAGGACGCGGCGGCGAAGACACACCACAGCGACGCGAACTCCTGGAAATAGAACACGGCGACCAGCGTCAGGCCCACCAGGTTCAGCACCCCGAAAGCGACGATGGAACGGTAGCCGGACAGCAACGCCGGTCCGATCACGGCGATGACGTAGAGCACCGCCCACACGATGGGGTGGTGGACTTCGGTGTCGTATTCGAGCCCGTTCGGATGTCGGACCACCTCTACCGGATTCGCCAGCACGACATAGGAGAGGTAGGCCGCCACCACGGCACCCAGCGCGACGAACGGCGCCACCCGGCGGCGGGCATGCCGCGGCTCGAGCATCAGCACGGCCAGTGGGACGTAGATGGGCAACAGCGGCCAGGCGATGAACAGATAGGCACGCATCGCCAACTCTGCCACCCCTGCCGATACATCTCCGTCCAGACCCGCCCATACGGCGACCTCAAGGAACTGGTGCGCGGCGAAGATCGCCGGTAACAGCGCGAACGGCAACTCCCGCCGATGTTTGACCTCCCGGAGCGTTAACGCCGCCACCGGAACCAACGCGGTCCCCGCCACCAAGTCAGCCGTCATCGAAAAACACACGAATGCATGGTCGCACGGCGACGTCGCGAAAGCGTGCGTATACCCCTGCGTTTACCAAAGTCCCTGTCACCGGGGACTTCAGTCCCTACCACGGCCTCGGCGAGGCTGCTCTGCTAACTGGTGGGAACTTCTTTCTTCAGCAGCAGATGGAGGTACGGTGATGAACCGCTCGCCGCAGTCTCAGAACAGAACACGCTTGTTCTCCCGCGTGATTGGTCCCTACTTCGTCATCGTCTGCGTGCTGGCGGTGGCCCGCGCCTCGGATATGCAGGAGTTGCTGGCCGACTTCGAAGCGAACTCACTGTGGACGTGGGTAGCGGGAGCCATCGCATTGCTCCTCGGCCTCATCGTCGTCGGAATCCACCAGTACTGGCACAGTCCGGCAGCGGTCATCGTGTCCATCTTCGGCTGGCTCATGGTGGCGCGCGGGCTGTTACTGCTCGCCTTCCCCGGCACGTTTGTTTCGGTGGCCAACAACATGATTGGCGCCCAATTGGTGTGGGTAGCGATGTGTGTGGTGTTCGCGCTGGTGGGCCTTTATCTCACCTACGTCGGGTGGGCGCCGGCGCCCAGCCAGCATTCAGCGCATTCGGCGGATACAGCCCGCGATCTCTCGAACGCGGCGTGACCGCACGGCCGGGAGGCCGATAGACTGCCCCGGATGCGAATGAATTCCCCTGAAGGAAAGCGCATCCTGGCCGACATCCGCGCCGCTCCATATGCTCATGCGGGTGAGCGCCAGGCAGTCGAACTCGTTCTCGCCGGCGTCGCCAAGGATCCTGGCCGCAGGATTCTGGACGCCGGCTGCGGCCTGGGCGGCACCGCGCACGATATGCAGAGCGGCGGTTGGGGTACGGTCACCGGATTCGACATCGACGAGGTGTCAGTGGCAAAGGCCCAGGACCTGTTCCCGCACTGCACATTCGTAGTAGCCGATGTCGGCTCCGTCACTGGGGCGTTGCGCGGTCCGTTCGACCTCATCACCTGCTTCAACAGCTTCTACGCGATGCCACAGCAGCAGGCGCTGACCGAACTGGCGGCGCTCGCCCATCCCGGCACCGAACTTCTCATTTTCGACTACACGGATCCGAACCGCGATTACGCCGCGTCCGATTTCGCCAGGCGGGAGGACGCGGACTTCTGGCACCCGCCCTGTCCCGACGACTTCGCGGCCGATGCGGGCGAATTCGGCTGGCAACTGGCCGAATTCAGCGACCTCACCGAGCGCTATCACACCTGGTACGTGCAGCTGTGCCAACGTGCTGCGGACCGCTATTCCGACCTCACCGGCAAGTACGGGCAGCCCGCCATCGACTTCGTCTGTGAGTTCTACTGCGCACTTAGAGACACCTTCGCCGACGGCACGCTGGGCGGGGGACTGTTCCGGCTGAAACGATGATCGGAATCCGCGGTGCCGGCACCGGCCGAAGTGAGCACCATCCGGCGGTCGGCGCTCTACCCTGAGGGCATGGCAGCCGGGGAGGGTAATGCATCGGATAGTGCCCTCTGGCCCGGCGCGTCGCCGTGGCGCAGTAGCGTGGTATTCGGCGCCGCGGCACTCTTCGTCTTCTTCCAGATGGTGCTGCAGACGTCTCCCAGCGTCATGCGGGAAGGCCTGGTCGTCGACCTTTCGCTCAATGAAGCTGGATTCGGCGGCCTGTCCTCCAGTTTCTACTATCCCTACATCCTCTTGCAGATACCGGCGGGAATCCTGGTGTCGCGCTTCGGCGCACGATCGGTGCTGATAGCCGGGGCGCTGCTCTGCACGGGTGCATCGTTCCTGTTCGCGATGTCACAGACGGCGAACGCCGCCGAACTGACCCGCATCCTGATGGGCCTCGGGGCCGCCCCGGCCGTGGTGTGCACGATGACGCTGGCCGCGCAATGGTTTCCACCCCGGCTGTTCCCCATCCTGGCGGCCCTGACCGAGGTGTTCGGGATGACCGGCGCGGCATTGGGCCAGGAAACCCTCGGACTCATCGTCGAGCACGCCGGATGGCGCACCGCGATGATGACGTCCGGCGCGTTTTCGGCGGTACTGCTGGGGCTCATCGTCATCTTCGTCAGGAACCGAAAGACATCCGAGGACGGCGCCGAAGAACACTGGCCCCGGCCTGCCGAGATGGCCCGCCTGCTCATTTCACCGTCCATCCTCGCGCCCGCGATGGCGGGCGGCCTGGTGGCCGCGGCCGGCGTCTCGTTCGGGTGGCTATGGGGCGTCTCCTATCTTCAGGCCTATCACGGAATGAGCCTTTCGGCCGCTTCGCTGAGTGCCTCCTTCTATTTCTGGGGATGTCTGCCCGGGATGCTCGGCTCCGCCTGGTTGTGTTCCCGATACCGCATCCCGGCACCGCTACTAGCGCTGGGAGCCGTTGGGACCGCCGCGCTGATGGGGCTCATCCTGTTCGTGCTGAGCGGGCACATCGTGCTTTCCGCGGCGATGTTCGTGCTGGGGTTCTTCAACTCGTTCTACGCCCTGTCGTTCACCATGGTGAAGGAGAAGGCGCCGAGCAGGCTTTCCGGTGTGGCGATGGGTTTGACAAACATGCTGATCGTGGGTATCGGCGGGTTGATCTTCCAACCGCTCATCGGGGTGCTCGCGCACATCCGCGGACAGGACGTGCCGGACGCGTCGACATTGAGCGTGACCATCGCCGCTCCCCTGGTTGCGCTGGCGATTCTGGCGGTAGCAGGCACCGGGAAGGCCCTCGGAAAGACAGGGAAACTCTCGCCACCTTCCGGACCTCGATTGGGCGGATCCCGAGCCACCGATTAGCCTGTCCGAGGCCGCGCCCTGCGTGGGCACCCGTAGCCGGACCCGAGAAGGTCCTCGCAGCGAAGGATCGGTTGTTGAGATTCCGAACTAGCCGGATTCCTGGGCGGATTCAGTGTTTGCTTCGACGAACGCCGTCCGGTGTCGCGTTCACCGTCCTGATGCTGGCGTTCTCCGTCGCCGCCGACGTGCAAGCGGACCCGGCCGCTGACGCGCTTTCCAGGCTCAACGATCTAGCAGGTCAGGCTGTGCAAACGCGTGAAGCCGTCAGCGCCGCTCAAGCCGACCTCGACGTCAGACTGGCGGCCCAGCGGCAGGCCGAAGAACGCCACCGCGCCGACCGGGCCGCCCTCGAGGTGGCGACCTCCCAGACGCAGACCTATCAGGCCGCGGTAGACCGAGTGGCCGCGATGACGTACACGAGTGGGCGTACCGGATGGATGGCAGCGGTCCTCACGGCGGACTCCCCGCAGCAGCTGATCGATCAGATCTGGGCAGAGCGAGCGATACCCGCCGAGATGGCCAGGCAGACCGTGGCCCTGCTATCCGCGCGGGCACGTACCGAAGCCGCCGTCGAGGCCTCTCAGCGGTCCTCCGCCGAAGCCCGCGCCGCCGCCGAGCGCTCCGCCGCGGTGCACACCGACCTGCAGAGCAAGTGGAGGGAACTGCAACGCCAGATCGCCGCGGCGGAGGCGCAGTATGCGGCGCTGACGCCGCAGCAGCGGGCAGTCTTCGACAACCCCCGCCCACCTGCCCCGGCTCCGGCTGCACCCCCTCCCCCGGTACCGACGGATCCGACCGTCATCGCAATGCCCGCGCAACCACCGCTCGAAGTGGCCTCCCCGATTGCGGCCATCCGTGCCGATATTCCGGAGTCACTGCCCGTCGGCGTGGCCCGCGAGGCGGGGCTCCAGCCCAACACCATCGTGGCGGCCCGCGCGATCAGCGCCCGCTTCCCGCAGATCGCGACCATCGACGGGGTTCGTCCGGATCCGAAACCGTGGCATCCCAACGGTCTGGCGATCGACGTCATGATCCCCAACCCGGAAAGCCCCGAGGGTATCGCGCTCGGAGACGAGATCTTGGCGTTCGTGATGGCCAACGCCGGACGTTTCGGGTTGCAGGACGCCATCTGGCGCGGCACGTACTACACCCCGGCCGGACCTCAGGCCGCGGGTTACGGCCACTTCGACCATGTACACATCACCACGCGACCAAGCCGCTGACCACCACCGCTGACCACCACCGCTGAACACCGCCGCTGACCATGGCCACTAGCTGCCGTAGAGACCCAAGGCCATGGCCGTCAGGGTGGCGATATCCCCGCTCAGTGACGCGATGGGCGGACCGCCGGGCTGATGGATCACGTTCGCCAGAACCACGACGTAGGTGTCCGATCCGGGGTCGATCCACAGCGTCGTCCCGGTAAAACCGGTGTGGCCGAAACCGCCGATGGGGAAGATCCTGCCGCGCGGTCTCGAGTGGGCCGTATCGATATCCCAGCCGAGTCCGCGTAGGTCCTGCCCGCTGATCGCCGGATAGTTCGGTGCAAGTAGGGGGTCGGCCCGGTCGGGCGAGCTCTGGATCGCCTCCAGGCTGGCGATGTTCGCCGCCGCGACTTGGGACGCGTTGTGCCCGGGCTGCTGCGGTGTCGTCATCAACTCCACGGTCGATGCCTGCAAGGGGAACGCACTCACGCGGCCGGCCCGGCGGTCGAGCAGCGCCTGCGCGTACCGGCCGACGTCCTGTGCCGTCGCGAACAGCCCGGCGCTCCCGGTGACACCCCCCATACGCCGCGCCGTCGGGTCATGGACGGTGCCGCGAACCAGGTGGCCGAAATCGGGGTTGCGTTCCGGCTCCTCCCAGCTGTCACCGTCGTGTGAGGTAGGCGCGACACGTGCCAGCAGGTCGGTGCTCCACGTGCCCGTCGGACACTGCCCCGCCGCATTCGCACCGGATTCGACGACGATGGCGGTCCCTCTGATCCGGTGCGGCCCACACACTTTGGCCGGCGGGAGGTAGTAGGTGTCGTGCATACCGAGTGGACCAAGGACATTCGACTGCACATAGCCGTCCAGCGGCTCGCCGGTGATCTTCTCGATCAGCGCGCCGAGCAGAATGAAGTTGATGTCCGAGTAGTGAAAGACCTCACCGGGATCGAATACCACTTGCGCTGCGAGCGCCCGGCGAACACCTTCGGCCTTGTCGGCCCGGTCCAAGCCCCAGGGCCCATCCAGGCTCAGGTCGCCGGCAATGCCCGAGGTATGGGTGAGCAACATACGCAGTGTCACCCGGCCGCGACGGGGATCGTTCGCCGGGTTGAAACCTGGCAGATACGTCTGCAGCGGATCGTCGATATTGACGCTGCCTCGCTCCACCAGCTGAAGAACGGCGGGCGCCGTTGCCAGACTCTTCGTCAGCGAGGCCAGATCGAACAGCGTGTCCTCGGTCATCGGCTCGGCGGGGGCAGGTGCCCCGTCCAGTCCGGGCTCACCGGGGAGCTTGCGCGAACCGAAGGCGCGGTGAAAGACGACCCCACCGGCGTGCCCGACGAGCACCACAGCGCCGGGAAGCCGTTGCGCGGCAATCGCATCGTCGATGAGTTGGGACATCGCCTGCAACTTCTCCGGATTGGCAATATCCGTCGTCGCCATTGGCAGCGGGGTCGATGTCCGAGACGACGCGGCCGGCGTGGTGGTGCTAGCCGGCGGGGTGCCGGCCGACGTGCCGGCGTCCGGTAGATGCGCACCATGTCCGCACCCCGTCGTGGCCGTGAGGGTGAGCCACGCGAAGCCGGCAGCACAGACCCGCACCACGGGCGAACCTGAGACACTCACTAGATCTGTTGGGTCCTCATCGGTAAATCCTCGCGTCCCGCTCAGTCTGACACCGAGAACACCGCGACGATCGGGTAGGGACTCTGCCCCTCCGCCACACCACCGGGGAACGGAACATACAGCAGGCCCTCGTCCTCGGCGAACACCGGCTGCCCGGCCGAGAGTCCGCTGAGAAATGCCAGTTCGGGGAAGCTGGCAACCAGGTCGATCGTGGCGTAGGGATTCACCTCATGCGGCTGCAGCCGGCCCTGCGCGCTGGCGATGAGGTCGGCCCCGGAAACGAACCAGAGCACCGGCCGGTAGGACTGCGCATGGTTGCCGGTACCGACAGAGCCGCGGCCATCCCGAATCCCATGTTCGAAATCCGGTCCATACCAAATAAGCCCGGAGGCTTGCCCGCCCGCGTAAACCAGCGTGTTGCTGGTCCCGGTACTCACAAAGACCGCCCCGGTGGTCTCATCCAGTTCGGTCCAGTAACCCACGCCGCCCACCGCTGGCTCGGTACCGGCGGCATCCAGCGATCCGTCCGGATTACGGGCGACCTCGTAGTCGGGTTGGCGCAGGCCCCGCTGCCGGGTCGGCGCAATCGGATGGCTAGCCAGGGTGTGCACGGACACAGTCGTACCGGCTGCAAGACTGTCTGCCAGTTCGACGGCATGGAGGCTGATTCCCCACGACGCGGCTGCGTTGATCGATTGCATCTTGCCGCCCAGGCCGAGCGTGGCCCCTCCCGTCACAGCGGAGAGCGCGGAGCTGAGATTCACCGCGAAAGAACGGGTCTGCTGAGAGTCCGCTGTCGTGCGCCACGGGCCCTGCACGCTGACCGTGCCGTCCTCGCCGAGCGTCGTCGCGCCCAGCACCGGGTTGTTTACCGCGCTGGCGGCGTACCAGTTCCCGTAGGACCAGAGCAGACGTTGACCGGCATCATCCCACAGCAGGCCTTCGGTCCAGTTGGCGTTCGGTTCGAAGCCGTTGGGCTCCTCGGCGGTCACCTTCCGGCCGCGGTAGATGTCTCCCCAGTAACGGAACAGCGTTGCCACCGGGGCGTCTCCGGCGGTTCGCCCCAGCGAATCCGGCGCAATCAACTCGATCAGGGGATCGTTGCCGTAGCGGTGTCCGGTCAGGAAGAACCGGCGTTCCCCGCCGACGACGCGCGAGGCCATCGCCATCCCGCCGTAGCTGAGGTTGGCGTAGGGGCCGCCGCTGAGTGAGCCGGTGGGCACCCGGAAGAAGCCCTCGAAAGTGAGTGCGTCCGGATCGAGTTGGGAGGATGCCGGGGGCGGTTGCTGACCCGCCGGGGTGACGATCACCGCGACCACAGCGGTGGATGAGTCACCGCGGGTGCCAAACAGTCCGAAGGACAGCAGGTGGATGAGGCCAGCCAAACCGTGGATGGCGAACCCGCTCGCGGCGTCGCTGACCTTCACGCGGAACCAGTCGGTGACGCCGGTGGCCGCCGCACCGGGATTCGGGATGTAGGTCCACGTGCCGTCGGGGCTCACCGTCGCGCTACCGTGCTCGGGTTCCTCGGCGACAGTGAATGTCAATCGGGCGCTGTCCGGGTCGACCGGATTGAGCAGCCCGGTCACCACACCATCGGCACTCTGTGCGGTCTGAACCGGACTGATCTGCGGCGTGCGGTTGTTGAAGAACGATGCCAACCTGCCAAAGAAATCGATGACTGGGTTGCTTGCAGCCCATGTCGAACGTTGCTGTCGTGCTGGTGTACTCGCCGCCGCGATGGGGTCCTGGTTCCGGTCGGGGGCCGCCCCCGGCACCGTGCCATCGTCCGTGACGGGTGTTAGATCCTCGGGAGCCGGTGGCACCGATCTCGGCGTGTCGGCCGCCGACAACTCGGGTTCTCGGGCGACGGGCGAAAGGTCGGCCTCCTGATCGCTTCCGGGCGGGATCATCTCACTTTCGGCAGACTCCCTACTAGCGGCCGAATCCTCCGCATCCGCAGCATCGTCCTCGGTGATCGTTTCGGCCAACTGGGCCGCGGAGTCGGTGACATTGGGCTCGTTCGTCGACTCGCCGGCTGCATCGGAGCGAACCGGTTCGGAGGAAGGTGGGGAGTCGCCGGCAGATTCGACGGTGTCGGCGGCTGCCCGACCCGACCCGCTGACCAGAACCGCCGCACCGATTCCCAGTGCGGCGGCGCACGGGCCAATACGGCCTACAAATCGTCGGGCTTCCACGGCATCTCCCGCAGCTAGTCGCCTCCCCCATTGGACCACGTCGTCGTTTGCGCCACACCTGATTCCGCAGTTCCGGATGCGCTTGGACCGAACCGTCCGATGGAGCACAACCTTCGAGGAACAGCAAGCAGATTTTCCCGGCGACCGATAGCATTCGTCCACGTCGCCGGAATCCTGCCGGGCGGACCGAAAGAGGGACTGACCCGTGCAGACAGGCTTCGAGACCCCCGCGCGCACCACCGGCTACACGGCACGCACCGGGCTGGCGATCGGCGCGCTGGGAGTGGTCTTCGGTGATATCGGGACCAGTCCGATCTACACCCTGCAGACCCTGTTCAACCCCGGCGACCCGCACCCCGTGCCGATCAGCCCGGCCAACATCTACGGTGTGGTCTCGCTGATCTTCTGGTCCGTCATGGTCATCGTCACACTCACCTACGTGACCTTGGTGATGCGGGCCGACAACGAGGGCGAAGGCGGCGTGATGGCGCTCATCACGCTCGTCAAGCAGATCGGTGGAGTCCGCCGCGGCCGGCTGATCCGTGTTCTCACCACTCTCGGAATCCTTGGCGCTGCACTGTTTTTCGGGGACAGCATGATCACTCCGGCAATATCGGTGTTGTCCGCGGTGGAAGGCCTGAAGATCATCGACCCCGATCTCGCCGACCTCGTGGTGCCCATCACCGCGGTGATCATCATCGGGTTATTCGCGGTCCAGCGCCACGGCACCGCGATGGTCGGCCGATTCTTCGGGCCGGTCATGATCCTCTGGTTCCTGGCGATCGGAGCCTTGGGCATCCGCGGCATCATCGGTCACCCGGAGATACTCAAGGCACTGTCTCCCGTGTACGCGCTGGAGTTCATGGCCGGACACTTTCACGTCGCCTTCTTCGCGCTGGCCGCAGTTGTTCTGGCGGTGACCGGCGCCGAAGCCCTCTATGCCGATATGGGCCACTTCGGCCGATCCCCGATCACCTTGGCGTGGCTGGTGCTCGTGCTACCTGCGTTGGTGCTCAATTACTTCGGCCAGGGAGCATTCCTACTCGGAAACGAAAGCGTGGTGAACGCGCCGTTCTTCCTGTTGACACCGGGCTGGGCGCAGATTCCGATGATCCTGCTCGCCACCGCGGCCACCGTGATCGCCTCGCAGGCGGTGATCACCGGTGCCTACTCGGTGGCGTCCCAGGCCGCGCAGCTCGGCTACCTCCCTCGTCTGAAGGTGACCCACACGTCGGCGTCATCGATCGGGCAGATCTATGTTCCCTGGATCAACGGGGCGCTCATGGTGATGGTGCTCATCCTGGTCTTCGCTTTCCGCAGTTCGGCCGCCCTCGGATACGCGTACGGGATGGCTGTGACGGGCACGATCACCATCACCACGCTGCTGTTCTTCTACATCGCACGCACCCGCTGGCACTGGCCTTTGTGGGCGGTGATCAGCGGCGGCGGGGCCTTGCTCACCGTCGATCTCATGTTCTTCGCCGCCAACCTGACCAAGCTGCTGCATGGCGCGTGGCTGCCGCTTTTGATCGCAGTCGTGACCTTCACCGTATTGATCACCTGGCAGCGGGGACGGTTGATCGTCACCGAGGCTCGGTACAAGGCCGAAGGGCCGCTGGACGAATTCGTCGGCGAGATCGTCGGCCGCACGCCGCCATTGCCCCGTATCCCGGGCACGGCCATCTTCCTCAACCGGGGGATGCAGAGCGCGCCGCTGGCGATGCGGGCCACCGTCAAACACAACCATGTGCTGCACGAGCACGTAATCATCATGTCCATCGACACGATGCCCGTGCCGCGGGTATCCGATGACGAGCGGATCTCAATCGATGACCTCGGCTACCACGACGACGGCATTGTCTTCGTGTCGGCGCGGATCGGTTATATGGAACAACCGAATGTGCCCGCCGCCCTGCGCATCGTCGACGCGATGGGCGGTGCCGGGCCGATAGACATCGACAATGCGTCGTACTTTCTGTCGACGGTAGACCTTAGCCCCGGCCCTGATCCGACCATGGCGCCTTGGCGCAAGCGGCTTTTCATCACGACGGCCCACATCACCGCCGATGCGGCAAGCTATTTCGGTCTCCCCCTGGAACAGACCGTCGTTATCGGAGCCCGGATCGAGATCTAGTTCTTCCCTGCTGGTTTCGTGATTGCGTATTGCGAAATGGCCTAAAAACGGCGCACACACATGGGTGAGAAGGTGCTCATCTTCGTCTCCTGTAGGTCTCAGGGTCGTCGACAAATCTGAAGGTCGCTCAGAACACCCGACTCCGGTCGCAGACGACGAACCCGATGGTCTTGAGGCTATCGCTTGAAAGGAACGCCCATGACTATTCTCTTGCCCCGAAGCGTCGTGATCGACGACGCACCGACATCAGACCCCGTCCGCCCGCAAGACGCTCCCCGGACAGGCCCCGAGCAAGCGGACCTGCCGGCATCACACGAGCACACGGCAGACCAGATCGCCGACGATTCCGCCGTTCCCGCTTCACGAGGGAGCCGAGCTGCACACAACCTGTACCTGACCGACGCCCGCCTTGCGCGCGAAATGAGCCGGGACGGCTGCGGTGACCCTGCACCGTCGTACGCGCAGTATGTCGGTTGCGTGCTGCTCATCTTGCTGATTCTGATCGTGGCACTGGGCAGTCTTTGATGGAGCAGCCCAGGCGGTTCGGCCGTTACGGGAACTCGATGTAACGACCCGCGCCAGCAGCCACGGCACGATCGAGCACTAGCGAACCTAGGGCGATGTCGTCCATGGCTATGCCCATGTTGAGGAACATGCGCCGACCCGTGACCGGAACCTGGTATTCCCCAGCGACGACAGCAGCTAGATGCGTATTGGGCCGAGGGAGTCCGAAGAAGTACAAGCTGCCGGCGACAGAGCCGTACTGGCCGAGATCATCCACGCAATAGACGACGGCGTCCTCGAACGCGGCCGGGGCCATCGCATCGTCGTAGTCCACGGGAAGGAGTAGTGCGTCGGGATGTGTGTTGGCGCAGTCCAGCTTCGGGTCGAGCGGGACGGTGATGGTGGTGATCACCAGATCGGCACCGGCCACCGCATCGGAAGGTGTGTCCGCGACGTTGGTCACCCGGTCACCGGCGTTGTCCAGGAGCCGCCGGGCGACGCCGTCGACGTAATCGTAGGCCGTCACATGGGTCAATCCGGGGTGCACCTCGAGTGCGACCTCCAGATGCCGTCGGCCCTGAACCCCACAGCCAACCAGTGCCAGCCGTTTCGGGTCGCCCGGCACGTGCCGCATAGTCACGCCCGAGACACCGGGGGTCCGCATCTCGGTGATCCAGCCACCGTCTAGCAGCGCAATCGGCCGACCAGTGTCGGCGTCGTTCATGATGACCGCACCGTATATGTAGGGCAGTCCTTTGGTGTGGTTCTGCTCATAGCCGGCCACCCACTTGATTCCGATCCGATCGGAGCCACCGAGATACGCCGGCATCGCGTGGATGAAAGCGTCTTCCCGGGAGGTGACCTTGGGCTTGGGCGGGTTCTGCACCAATCCGCGAGCCTTCTGGCCGAACGCGTCATCGAGCACATCGATGATCTCGGCCCACGTCAGCCCAAGTCCTTCGAGGTCGGCGCGGTTGCACACCAGCATCTGAGTGTCGCTCATGAAAGGACCGTAGCCGCTGGGTACGGGTCGGTGGTGGCCGTCGGGCACTTGCTGACAGGATTCCCTGGTGAGCCCGATCAAGAGGCCGCGAACGAGGAGGACTGGTGGCGGACAAACCCACGGCGGCCGAAGCGACGGAAAGTTCGGCGACCACGAGAGCCAAGCCGAAGGCACAACCCCGGAAGCTGCGCGGCAAAGACGCCGTCACGGAAGCCAGGCGGCTGGGCGGCTGGGATTTCGCGACGTGGCGCATGGCCACCGATGACCCGGTGATGCGGTCAACCATCATCGGCCTGCTAATCCTGGAAACGCGCCCGAAATGGGATCTGCTGCTCGAGCGTTTCGAGCGGGCCACACGTCTGGCGCCGGCGCTGCGCTCAGTGGTGGTGGAGGGTCCCCTCGACCTGCAAACCCCGCGTGTCGTAGTAGATCCGAACTTCGACCTGTCGTATCACATGCGCCGTTACAGCATGCCGGGCGGATCGACGTGGGATGACGTACTCGCCGAGGCCCGCCGACAGAGCATGTCGGACTTCGACAGGAATCGTCCGCTCTGGCGTGTCACCGTATTGGAGGACCTGCCGGGCGGTAGGTCGGCGCTGATCATGAAGCTGCACCATGCCATCGCCGACGGTCAGGGAACTGTTCAGCTGGGCCTGACACTATTCGACTTCGCCCAGGACAGTGGCGATCTCGGGCCGATGCCGGATGCACCGGAACCGGCCGTGCTCGACACCAGCGGCTTTTTGCAGGCCGTGATCCGTCACAACCTCGGTTGGGTCACTCAAGCCGCCGAGGGCGCGGTCAAAGGTATCGGTCCGCTGGCCATATCCGCCATCAAGAGTCCGCGGCGGTTGATCGGCCAGGTCGTAGACACCGCAGCATCATTGGTGCGTTTCACCAGTGTTCCGTTGGGTCCACTGTCACCGATCATGCAGGCCCGCAGCCTCAACTACCACTTCGCCACAATCGACATCGACTTCGCGGAGTTTCGTGCGGCCGCCAAGGCGCGTGAGCGTACCGTCAACGACCTCTTCCTGGCGGCGATCAGCGTCGGTCTGCGCCGATACCACGAGGAGATGGGACATCCCGTCGACAAGCTGCGAGTGAACATGCCGATCTCGCTTCGCACCTCGGAGGACCAGACCAACGCGGTGACTATCGCGCGCTTCGAGATTCCCATCAGCAACGCGATCGATGAGGTTCTCGAGGCGGCGGCGAACACCGTGCGCACCTGGCGCGCCGAGCCTGCCCTCAAGCTGGCCGACTATCTCGCCGAGCTCAGTCGCTTCCTGCCGCCGGAACTGGTGTCGGCAGCCGCCCAGACCTCTGATCTGACCGCCTCGAACGTGCCTGGAGTGCCCGTGCCGGTGTGGCTGGCCGGCGCGAAGGTCGAGCGGATGTACCCGTTGGTCGGCACAATCGGCGCGGCGATGAACGTCACCATGCTCACCTACGAGGGGACCGCCAGCGTAGGAGTCAGCACCGACGACGCCGCAGTGGGCGATCAGGAGCAACTAATAGCCAGCCTGCGTTACGGGTTCGGTGAAGTCATCGGCGCCGCCGCGTTGGCCCCCCAGCCACTGACCGACGACAGCTGAAATCCTTTTTCTTTCAGGGGTTTCATCCGTATCAGCCGTTTACAGCCCTTCGGTCGACCGTGCGCCGACAAGGTAGCGCTGCAGTGAACGGCCGCGGGTGAGTTCGATGCTCCGGACATCGAAATCCGATCGTGAGAAACCGCTCATCTTCGTCTCCCTTAACCCTCAGATTTGGCGACGAATATGTCAGCAAGCGATTCGCCAGCCACGGTCGCGAGGGCGAAGGAGATTGTCATGCAACATGGTCGGCCCGGCGTTGCCGCGGAAGGTCGCGGCGGCAACCTGCTGCTGATCGGATTCTCGTACCGAAGTACGACAGTGCTCGAGTTGGAACGGCTCAGCGGCGACGCCGATCGGGGCGAGATCCTCGCCATGGTCCAGCGGTCACCCCAGGTGACCGAGGTCATGGTGCTGGCCACCTGCAACCGGCTTGAGGTCTACGCAGTGGTCGACACCTTCCAAGGCGGATTGTCGGCGATCGGACAGATCCTTGCCGAACGCGCGGGAACGACGATCGGCGACCTCGTCGAAGGCGCCTACGTCCGCCGCGGCGAGGAAGCGGCGCGGCACCTCTTTCGAGTCGCCGGCGGCCTGGACTCAGCCGTGAAGGGCGACCAGCAGGTGCTCGGTCAACTGCGAAGGGCTTACGCCACCGCGAAAGCCCAGCACTCCGTCGGAAGCGTGCTGCACAAGCTGCTGCAACGCGCACTGGCAACCGGAAAGCGGGTGCGCTGCGAGACCACCATCGGGGCCGCTTACGCATCGACGGTCGCGGCTGCCCTGAACCTTGCCGACAAGAGCCTCGCCGACAGCCCCTCTGGGACGAACCTCGAGGGCAAGACAGCCGTGGTGATCGGTACCGGAGCCATGGGAACCCTCGCGGCGGCACACCTCACCCATGCGGGCTGCCGCCGGATACACGTGCTCAGCCGATCCTCGTCCCGGGGCCGCTCTCTGGTCACACGGATCCGCGAAGCAGGCACTCAGGCAGACCTACTAAATCCGGATCGAATCCCCGAGACTCTGGCCCAGGCCGACATATTGTTCAGTGGCACCACCTCTGCGGAACCGATCGTGACGGCGGCAGACGTGCGTGCCGCGCTTTCCGCCGCCAATGGAGCGGGTCGCTTGGTCATCTGCGACATCGGCATGCCTCGCAACGTCGATCCGGCGGTCGCCGACCTACCGGGCGTCTCGGTCGTCGATCTGGAACGAATCTGCCACGAGCCGGGGGCAACCGACGGCGTCGAGGCTGCCTCTCGCATCATTGCCGCGGAGTTCTCCGCATACCTGGCGGAACAGCGGATGACCGCATTGGCACCGACAATCACCGCGCTGCACCGCCGCGCCGCAGAGGTAGTGGAGTCGGAGTTGTCGCGGTTGGACCACCGCCTGCCTGAACTGGGGTGTGCCTACCGGGATGAAATGGCCCGCACTGTGCGCCGGGTGGTGGACAAGTTGCTGCACCCGCCCACCACCCAGATCAAGAATTTGGCCGGCACGCCCGCCGGAGCCGGCTACGCCGAAGCACTGCGCAAGCTGTTCGAACTAGAACACGTCCCCACCGGGAAGGTCCTGGGATGAGTGCCTCCGTGGCAGCGCTGAAGTCTCACGCGGTGATCGTCGGAGCAGGGCCGGTTGGTGCAGTGGCGGCTCTGCTGCTGGCCAGACACGGAATCAGGGTGACACTGCTTGAAAGAAACAGCGCGCTCGTCAGCGCATCTCGGGCGTCTACGTTCCATCCCTCGACGCTGGATCTGCTTCGTTCGCTGGGAATCGACCTGGCCGGGCACCGAGCGGCCACCACCGTGACGTCCCTGCAGTGGCGCAACCGGGATGGAGAAGTGCTGGCGGAATTGGACTATCGGTTGCTCATCGGGTTGACCAGCCATCCATTTCGGATCCATCTGGACCAGCAGGTCCTGCTCGACCGCCTGGCCGAGCTGATCGCCGACGAACCTGGGGTCGATTTGGTTTGTGATACCGAGGTCATCGCTCTGGACGCCGCGCGAGCCGTTGTCACCGCCGTATCGGCCGACGGCCTACGGCAGACCCTTAAGGGCGACGTGATCGTCGGGTGCGATGGGTCGCATTCGTTGATTCGGCAGCAGGCCGGTCTCCAGCTGTCGGTTCTGCCCTATCCGACCGTGGCCCTGCGCGCCTACGTCGAGACCAACCTGTCCGCACTACTTCCCGGATCCGCGCCTCGCCCACTGTCCAACTTGTGCTACTTCCGCGGCGGCGGCGACGGTGTCAGCGTACTCCGCATGGGAAACGTCACTCGGCTCATCGTGCGAAGCTCGGCACACCGAGCGGACGAGCGCCGAGTCGCCGAGGCAGTGGCCAAAGCAACTCCGTGGAGTCTGGATTCGATTGCAGTCCAACGGATCGACAGCTATCGGCTCGGTCGGGGTGTGGTGGACTCCTACCTCTCCGACCTGGGGCCGGTTTTGGTGATCGGAGACGCCGCGCATGTCACTTCAACGAGCGGTGGCATGAACATGAACTCGGGCATTCACGACGCATTCGCCCTCATGCCTGCCCTAGCCGGCCGGCTGCGCGGGGGAGCCGACCTGCTCGGTGTTGCGCACATCGCCGAGGAACGGCGCCGTTACATGCTTCACGACGTCATCCCGCGGACTGAGCGCGTGGTCCGCGGATTGCAGGATCTCGCCGGACCATCCCTTGTCACAGATCTTCATGGCCTCGCCCCACTGATCGCCAACCGTGCGGCGCACAGGAACTTCCTCATCGAGGCGTCGCTACTGGACGCGCCTCTGGCCGGACTTGAATCGATCACAAAATAGCAGCAAACACTAACTGGAGAAGGAGCTTTCAGCATGTCCATCACGTATCCGCCTCGCGATTTCCGCACCGCGGGTGCCACCGTGCACCGTCCTCGTCGGTTGCGTCGCACGCCAGCACTGCGCCGACTGGCCGCCGAGGTCCACCTGACGCCGGCAGCGCTTGTCCAGCCGATATTCGTTCGGGACGGAATCGACCGCCCACGGGAGATTCCCTCAATGCCGGGAGTATTCCAGCACACGGTGGAGTCGGCTGCGCAAGCCGCCGCGACCGCCACCGCCGTCGGAGTCGGTGGCATCATGATATTCGGCGTCCCCGCAGCCAAGGATGAAATGGGCACCGAGGCAGCCGATCCGGACGGGATCATGCAACGTGCCCTCAGAGCCGTGGTTCGTGAGGTGGGCGACGACACGGTCATCATGGCCGACATAAACCTCGACGAATACACCACCCACGGTCACAGTGGCGTGCTGGACGCGTCCGGCGACGTCGACAACGATCTCAGCGTCATCAAGTTCGCTGAAGTTGCTGTCGCCCAAGCGAATGCCGGCGCGCACGTGGTGGCCCCCAGTGGCATGATGGACGGGCAGATCAGGTCGATCCGGTGCTGTCTCGACACCGCCGGTCACCAGTCGGTTGCGGTATTGGCGTATGCCGTCAAGTACGCGTCCGCATTCTACGGGCCGTTTCGGGACGCAGTGGAGTCTTCGCTGGTCGGCAATCGCCGCACCTACCAGCAATACCCCGGGAACGTCAGGGAGGCGATCCGCGAAGTCCAGCTGGATATCGACGAGGGCGCCGACATCGTCATGGTCAAACCGGCTCTTCCGTACCTGGACATCGTCTCCAAAGTTGCTGAACTGACCAATCTTCCGGTTGCGGCATATCAGACGTCGGGCGAGTACGCGATGATCGAGGCCGCCGCCGCCCAGGGCATGCTGAACCGCGAGTCCGCGATCCGCGAATCCTTGCTGTCCATCCGGCGGGCCGGCGCCACCACCATCCTCACCTACTGGGCAACCGAGGCAGCCGCCATGATCCTGCAAGGGGATGATTACTGACAACGAAATGGGCCTCCCCCTACGGCCAGTCCCGCCCCTGGCTGGTCTCCGAACCGGTCATGAGGCGAACCTGCCAACGTCCGGAGGGCAACACCCGTTAGCATCGGGGTCCGGTACGAAGTACGACGTTACGAAGTACAACGTTACGAAGTACAACGTTACGAAGTACAACGTTACGAAGTACAAGGGGGGAGGGGATCACGTGAACGCGCGCAGTCCCGCGAGGTGCGCCGGTTTCATTGGGGCAGCGATAATGACGGCGTCCGCGACGTTGTTGAATGCACCCCCGCAGACCGCGGTCGCCCAGCCCTGTCCCGACGTGGAAGTGGTGTTCGCTCGCGGAACGGGAGAACCACCCGGCGTTGGCAACGTCGGACAGGCGCTCGTCGATGCGCTGCGGTGGCAGCTGCTCGGCAGGTCGGTCGGGGTGTACCCGGTCAACTACCCGGCCAGTAACAACTTCGCCAGCGGTCCGGAGTTCACCCGAACAGTCATCGACGGGGTCCGGGACGCCGCCACGCGTGTCCAGTTCATGGCGGCCGCTTGTCCGAACACCAAGATCGTCCTCGGAGGCTATTCCCAAGGCGCGGTGGTAGCCGGTTTCGTCACCTCAACAGTCGCTCCGACCGGGGTGCCTGCCGAGTCGGTCCCCGCCCCACTGCTGCCGGAGGCGGCCAACCACGTGGCCGCGGTCACCCTGTTCGGAACCCCGGCCGGGCAATTCATGCAAAAGTACGGCGCACCCGATGTGGCCATCGGCCCGATGTTCGCGGCCAAGACCATCGAGCTATGCGCGTCCGGTGACGCGGTCTGCACCAATGCCCCCGAACTCGCGTCGAATGACGCGCATCTTCGATACGCCTTCAACGGAATGGCCGGTGAGGCCGCGGCTTTCGCCGTGACCCGGATTGTCTAGGCGCGCTACCTATGCCTGCCTGCGACGGACCCAAAGCCACGGCCTACCAAACCGGCACCATCAACTCGCTCGCCAACGCCGTGTACGACGGCGACCGGGACATCGCCTGGGTTAAGTCCAAGGGCAATTTCGGTCTCGGTACGTTCGCGATGGTCGACGGCGAGCTGATCGTGTGCGACGGGACCTTCTATCGCGCCGACGAAAATGCCGCTCTGACGGTTCCCGCCGATAGCGAGGTGCTGCCGTTCGGGGTCGTCTGTGACTTCAAGCCCGACGTCAGCTTCGATCTGCTCAACACCGACTACCCCGCAACAGCCGACTACCTCGCCCGCTATTTGGTGTCGAAGAATTTGATCTACGCCATCAGGATCGACGGCTTATTCGACACCATGCGGGTCAGAAGCGAGAGATCTCAGCCGAAGACGTACCGCAAGATGCACGAGACGCTGCCCAGCCTGCAGCGGGTGCACCAACGCGATGACATCGAGGGCACCATGGTGGGCTTTTGGTATCCGAAGTACTTGAGCCGGATCAACGTGGCCGGCTTCCACTTCCACTTCCTCGACGGGGCTAGAAGTATCGGAGGGCATGTCTTCGAATTCCAACTCGCGCAGGGGCACGTGTCGATCCAGACCATCAAGAGTCTTCAGATCGACCTGATCGACAACAACCAGTTCGCCCAGGCAGACCTCGACGCCGACACCCCGGTGCCGTGAATCCCCCGGGGGAAGCGTAGAAATGGACGTCGGGTTTCGGGTGCGCTGAGGTACGGGTCGTCGGCACGGGGTCGTGATCCATGCGCTTTGATCGCGAAGGAGTTCCATGAGGTCTGCAGGCAAGGTCGTTCGCTTCGATCGGGTGCGCGGATACGGCTTTATTTCCCCCGACGGGGGCGGAGAAGACGTGTTCTTACACGTCAACGATCTCGACGAGATCGAGAAGTCAGAGATTCGCGCGGGGGTACGGGTCACCTTTGGCATCGAGGCCGGGGACCGTGGCGAGTTCGCGACGTCGGTGCGGTTGGCGTCGGAGCCGTCGAGTTCGCCGACCGGGTTTCCCGGGCTAGAGGGTGGGGGCAGCGGCGACGACGAATACTTCGATGTGCTATCGGCAGACGAGTTTCGGGTTCACGTCACCGAACTCCTGTTGCAGATCCGGCCCCCGATGAACTCCGAACAGGTGTTGCACACCCGCGCGCGTATGACCGAGTTCGCACAGAAGCAGGGTTGGCTGGACTAGGGTGGGGTAAATCACAGACCAGCGGTCTGGTTAACAGACCAGTGGTCTGTTTTACTGGTGGAACCCAACACACCCACCAGGAGGTCCAGATGTCCGCTCCATCGGATTCCGCTATCCGCACTCGCATGTTTGCCCGCGCTTTCGGACCCTTCTTCGCATTCGTCCCCGCATTGATCGTCATCCGGGCCGGATCCGAAATGCCGGTCCTGTTCCACGAGTTCGTCACAACACCCATCTGGCAGTGGGTGCTCGGCGCCGTCCTGTTTCTCTGGGGCAGTGTCATCATCGCCTTCCATCAGTACTGGCGTACCCCCGCTGCGGTCTTGGTCTCACTGCTGGGCTGGTTCCTCGCCATCCGCGGCTTCTTAGTTTTGGGCTTTCCGAATATCTACAACTCCGTCGGGGCGTCCGTGGAGCACGCGGGAGTGCTCGCGATACGGATCATTTTCGGCCTGTTGGTCCTGATCGGTCTATACCTGACCTATGTCGGATGGATTGCCAAGTCCCCGGCGCACGCCGATGCCTAGGGTGGTTAGGCACCCGGAGGTCCGGCGTGCTGAAATCCTCGGCCACGCAACGGCCGCGTTCGTTCAACGAGGGTTTGACAACGTCAGTCTCAATGAACTCATCGCTGACGCGGGCGTATCCAAAGGTGCCTTCTACCACTGGTTTTCCTCGAAGGACGAGCTTGTAACGGCGATGGCCGAAGGCGCTTCCCAGCAACATCTCGAAGCTGTTCAGCGGGCCGTCGCCGAATGTACCGGAACCGCACTGGACCGGCTCAACGCAGCTCTGCGAGCAGGCTTCCACAGCAAAATGGAGTCGGGAACGCCCGAAAAGCTTGGGGCCATGGTGTCGCTGTTGCGGCCCGAAAACGCCTACCTCTATAGTCGCATCGTCGTGGCGGGAGAGGCCGCCACAGGTCCGGTGCTGACACGGCTGATCTCCGAGGGTGTCGCAGACGGAACGTTCAACACTTTTGACCCTGCCGGAGTCGCCGACATGATCCAAGGTCTGGCATCTCGCGTCAGCTCCAACATCGTCGCCATCGCCGACGCAGCTGATGAATCCGCCCGAGAACGCGAAATCGACATCCTGGTAACCCGTCTCAAACTTCACGGGCTCGCGGTCGATCGCATTCTCGGATTGCCCGACGGAAGCATCGCGGTTCTCGACCAGGTCCAAGTTGAGACCATGGTCGCGGACCTCCCGCTACGTGCGCTCTCGGACTGAGGCTTATTGAACCTCCGGTGCTGTTCCGGACAGTTGGGGGTCCGCTCACCCGTATCCTCGGCCTATGCGTGGGACTACTGCCAAGAACCGGACGATCGAGCAGCGGCGTCAAGCGGTTTCGAACTTGTTCGACTTCCTGGTCAGAGGAGGGGTCGCCGACACTAGGCGGATGGCCTCAGAGGTCATCGACACGGGGCACAAGTCCACCATTCATCGCTACCTTCCTGCGGACAGACCACTCACCGGAGATCCGGTTCTGTTGGTGCCGCCGTTGGGTTCGCAGTCGACATGCTTCGACCTGCGTCGCGGATGTTCGCTCACTGAGCACCTCCTCGAGAGCGGCCGCCCGACCTATCTGGTGGACTACGGCGAAATGGGGTTGTCCGATCGCGACCTCGGCATCGAGTTCTGGGTGTCCGAGGTGATACCGAACGCCGTCCGGAAGGTGTCCCAGGATGCCGGTGGCGCCCCTGTCCATCTGGTCGGGTGGTGTCTGGGGGGACTGATCGCACTACTGACCACCGCCGCCTACCCAGAACTGCCGATCAAGTCGGTGGCCATGGTTGCCAGCCCATTCGACCTGAGCAAGCACCGGATGGTGGCGCCGATACGCAGCGCCGGCAAGTACACCGGTGGCCGGGTCATTGGGACAGCGCTGAAGGTGCTCGGCGGGTTGCCCTCCCAGATTGTGGGGCCCGCCTTCAAAGCGACGTCGCTGACCACCTATCTCAAGAAGCCGATCACACTGCTCAGGCATCGCGACGACCGGGAGTTCCTCGCTCAAGTCGAGGCGGTCGACGGGTTGATGAACAGCATGCTCGCATACCCCGGACGCGCCACGCTGCAGGTATACCAGAAGTTGGTCCAGCGAAATGAACTGGCGGCCGGGAGGATTCAGGGCCCGAACAGAATGGTCGACCTTGCCGATGTTCGGGTACCGGTGATGAACGTGGCAGGTACGTCCGATGTCCTGGTCCCGGTCGCTGTCGCCCATCATGTCGGGGAACTGCTGCCGAACTCCCCTGACATCCGGCTCAAGACTGCCCCCGGCGGCCACCTAGGGGTCTTGACCGGCCGCTCGGCGCCGGCAACGACTTGGGCGATGCTTGACGACTTCCTGGACAAACAACCGGCCTGACTCGCCGCGACCCTGTACGTTCTCATGCGCGGCTGCATCCCCGTCGGGGCTGGAACTGTCCCCCGCTCGTCGCACCAGCGCGGCCTACGGCTACGGAGAGCGGGCTTCGTCGCTGTCGTGCAACAGTTCCCGCACGGCGCGCCGGGTACCGTACGGGCGCAGCATCGTGCTGGCCGGGCGGGGCCGCACCTTCAGCGGCCACCAGAACCACCGGCCTAACAGCGCCGCAATCGACGGCGTCATGAACGACCGCACGATCAGGGTGTCGAACATCAGGCCCAAGCCGATGGTGGTGCCGATCTGGGCCAGCACGCGCAGGTCGCCGACGACGAAACCACACATCGTGAACGCGAACACCAGTCCCGCAGCGGTAACCACCGAACCGGTGCCGGCCATCGTCCGGATCAGCCCGGTGTTCAACCCCGCCCCGATCTCCTCCTTCAACCGAGAGATGACCAGTAGGTTATAGTCCGACCCCACTGCCAGCAGGATGATGATGGCCAGCGCCAGCACGATCCAGTACAGCTGGATGCCCAGCAGGTGCTGCCAGATCAGCACCGACAGCCCGAACGAGGCTCCCAGCGACAGCACCACCGTGCCGACGATCACCAGTGCGGCCACCACGCTGCGGGTGACGAACATCATGATCAGCAGGATCAGGCTGACCGCGGCGACGATGACGATCATTAAGTCGTACTTCGCCATGTCCCTGGCGTCCTTATATGCCGACGCTGTGCCGCCGATATAGACGCTCGATCCGGCCAGCGGGGTTCCCTTGAGAGCCTCCAGCGCCGCCTGCCTGATCGGATCGATGTGCGAAATACCTTTCGGCGTAGCCGGATCGGTGTCGTGGGTGATGATCATCCGGGCGGCCTTGCCGTCCGGCGACAGGAAAAGCTTCATCCCTCGCTTGAACTCGGAGTTGTCGAACACCTCCGGCGGAAGGTAGAAGGTGCTGTCGTCCTTGGCCTCGTCGAAGGCCTGCCCCATCGCGTCGGCGTTCTTCAGCGCCTCGGCGGATTGCGCCAGCAGACCGGATTGGGTGGCGTAGTTGCGCTCCACTAAGTCCCGGTTTCGCTCCTGGGAAGCGATCTGTTCGGGGATTAGCGCCAACAGTTGCGGCTGCAGGGCGTTGAGCCTTTCCAGGCTCTCGGTGACCTCGGCGAATTGGTCGGTCAGTGAATCCACCCCATCGAGCGCGTCGAACAACGATCGGAAGGTCGCACAGACCGGGATGTCGAAACAGTGTGGCTCCCAATAGAAGTAGTTGCGAAGCGGCCGGAAGAAATCATCGACGTCGGCGATCTTGTCGCGTAGATCCTTGACCGTCTCCGAGGTCTCCCGGAACGCGGTGACCTGTTCGTTGGTGGCTGCGGCAGCCTGACGCTGCAGTTCGTACTGCTGCTGCAGCAGAGCGATCGACTCCGAGATCTCGGCAACCTGCGCGAGCAGATCTTCGGCCTGGGATTGTTGGAACGGCAGGTTCTGGATCTGCGCGGAACTCTGCGCGCTCATCTGGAAGCCCAGCGAGGTGTGGTCCAGCGGAGTGCCCAACGGCCGGGTGATGGACTGCACCATTGCCACCCCAGGTGTACGGAATACCTCCTTGGCGACGCGCTCCAGCACGATCATGTTGGCCGGGGTGCGTAGATCCCGGTCGGTTTCGACCAGGAGCACTTCCGGGTTGAGTCGGGCCGCTGAGAAGTGCCGTTCGGCTGCGGCGTAGCCCACCTTCGAGGGCGCCCAGTCCGGCATATATTGGCGGGCGTCATAGCTGGTCTTGTACCCGGGCAGGGCAAGCAGGCCGATGAGTGCGACGGCGATCGAGGCCACCAGGACCGGCCCGGGCCAGCGGACAATGGCGGTGCCGATGCGACGCCAGCCCCGAGTCCGCATGGCGCGCTTGGCATCGAACAACCCCAGGTGGCTGCCCACCGTGATGACCGCCGGCGTCAGGGTCAGCGAGCCCACCAGGGTGACCAGGACGGCCAGGCCCGCCGGGACCCCCAGGCTCTGGAAATACGGGGTTCGGGTGAAGCTCAGGCAGAACACCGCGGCGGCGACCGTCAGGCCCGACCCGATGATCACGTGCGCCGTACTGCGGTACATGATGTAGAAAGCGGCCTGCCGTTCTTGACCGGCTTGGCGCGCCTCTTGATATCGGCCCAGCAGAAATATCGCGTAATCAGTTGCGGCGGCGATGGTCAGCAGCGTCAACAGGTTCGTCGCGTACGTCGACAGCGGGATGATTCCGGTGTGGCCGAGGAAGGCAACCAGGCCGCGGGCGGCGGCCACCTGGATCGCGACGGTCACCAAAGTCAGCAGCATGGTGACGACGGACCGGTAAACGATCAGCAGCATGACCGCGATCACGCCGAAGGTCAGGCCGGTGACCTTGAGATGGCCACCCTCACCCACCGAAAACTCGTCGGCGACCAGGGCCGCCGGCCCGCTGACGTAGGCCTTGACCCCGGGCGGTGCCGGAGTGTCGACCACGATGTCGCGAACGGCGGCAACCGACTCGTTGGCCTGACTGCTTCCGGCGTCGCCGACCAGATAGACCTGGATTAAGGCGGCCTTGCCGTCACTGCTCTGTGAACCCGCCGCCGTCAGCGGGTCACCCCAGAAATACTGGACGTGCTGGACGTTCGCGCGGTCGGCCTCCATCCGATCCACCAGGACATCGGCGAAACGGTGGGCATCATCGCCCAGCGGCTGATCGCCCTCCAGCACGATGGTGACCAGGCTGTCGGAGTCGTATTCGCCGAACACCTGACCGACCCGCTTGGACGCGATCAGCGAAGGTGCATCCTTGGCGCTCTGCGCGACGTTGTGGACCCGGCCGACCTCCTCCAGAGGCGGGATCAGGGCGTTGCTGGAAGCGGCCAGCGCCAGCCAAATGATCGCGATCGGTATGCACAGCCGACGGATCAGGCGCGGAATCACGGGCGTGGGCCCGTGGCTACTCATCCGGACTTATCCAGACAGTAGACGTAAGCGTTCGGTTCGCTCACCGACCGTTCCACCTTGACCACCCCGTCGATGGTGACCCGGCAGCCCAGCGTGTAGCCGTCACTCTGCGCCTGGACATTGACCAGCACCACCGGGGTCGTCGTCGAGTTGTCGTAGGACCACGGCAGTGTTGCACCATCGACGCGCTGCGGGCGGGAGTTGACATCGGAGTAGGTGATCGTGGCCGTCGAGCCGGGGTCGCCGAACACCTCGAGCCGCACGCGTTTGGGGTTGAACGGCACTATCTGGTCGGCGACGGCATCGCCAGACCCGGTGAGGTCCGGGGAGCCGAAGAAACCCTGCAGCCGGTGCACGGTGAATGCCGCCAGTGCAACGACCGCGATCGTCACGCAGACCAGCCATCCGCGAGCGACCTTCGAGGCCAGGGGCAGACGTATCACCCTATACCCCCCATCGGCAGTACGGTACCGTACCGTACTGCTTTGAGCATGCTCACGGCGTCACCGGATCAGGCTGGGCAGGATCACGTCGTCGACCAGCGCTCGGACGGTCCGGCGGGTGGCGGGCCGGTTCTGGACGACCGCGCGAAAGATCAGGTAACCGGGCAGCAGATCCCACAGTTCACTGTCGACGTCGCCGGCGCGGACCTCACCCCGATCTATGGCCTGTTTGAACACCTTCCGCATCATTCTTCTGCGCTGATCGACCAATTGTCGCTGCATGGCCTCGGACAGCGCCGCGTTGCGGGAGACCTCACCGAGGACGGCCCTCATGGTGCCCGCGTGCTGCCGTGTCTGCGCGCATACCAGGTCCCCGATGACGATCAGATCCTCACGCAGGCTGCCGGTTTCGGGAGGTTCAGCGTCCTCGCTGACGCCTTCGATAAAGGCGGCCAGCACCAGCTCAGCCTTCGTCGGCCAGCGGCGGTACACGGTGGCTTTGCTCGCGTGGGCGATAGCGGCGACCTCGTCGACGGTGAGCCCCTCGTAACCATGCTTCTGTAGTAGTTGCAGCGTGATCGCAAGCAACTCGCTCTCCCGCTCGGTTCTGGCCACCGGGCCACGATAGCCCCGGGTGCCTCACTCGGTCGCCGGCGTGGGCGTGAAGACGGATGACGACGGGCTCACCACCGGTATCGAATTGGCAGCGTGGTTTGACCGCCTAGGACCACCAATATGGTTGGGCGCACGGCACTTCTCGGGCCGTGTCGCCAGGCCCCGAATCATTGCCGACCAGTGGCAATTCCGTCGATCCGACCTAACGCCGCTGCGCATACCGGGAGGTAGGCGGCTGCCCACCAGGGGACATCAAAGCGGGCGCGACACCTCACAGCGTTGCCGCTGACCTCATGACCAGTGGCCGACATGCCGCCAACCTCCCACGCCCAATAGCGCCCTGCGTCGAACTCCGTCACCTCGAACGGCAGGCTAACCCCGAGGGCCGTGTGGACACGCCCCCGCGATCCCGGCCCGAGTTCTCGCCCACCGCCATCAAGCTCCGCTCTACGAACCGACGGCCCCCACAGCGGCCAGGCGTCGAGATCCAGGAGGATGTGCCATACCCTGCTGGCCGGTGCGGCGATTGGCCGATCCACCGTGAGCACCGGAAATAGCACCCCAAAACCCATGCCTATTAACGCTACTCTGAGCACGGCGGGCTGGCGCCGGGGCCCGTCACGACAAGCAAACTGCCTGAGCCGGCGCCGAACTGCATCGGGTGCTGCGCCGACACGAACCCATGAGGTGCTCGGCACGCCACGTCAATCCGCCAGTGCGGCCAACTCGCGCTTGAGGATCTTGCCCGATGGGTTTCGCGGCAAATCTTCCAGGAACACCACCTCGCGCGGAACCTTGAAGCGGGCCAGGTTGTCCTTGACGAACTTCTGAACCTCCTCCGCGGTGACGCCGCCCGCTCCCGCGACGACGAAGGCCTTCAACCGCTGACCGAACTCGGCATCCTCGACACCGATCACCGCCACATCATCGATCGCCGGGTGGGTGAGCAGCAGCTCCTCCACCTCACGTGGGAACACGTTTTCCCCGCCGGAGACAATCATCTCGTCGTCGCGGCCGTCGATGTACAGCCGCCCCTCTTCGTCGAAGTGACCGACGTCGCCTGTCGCCATGAGGCCGTCGATGATCTTCTTGCCACCGCCGCCGGTATAGCCCTCGAACGGCGAGGTGGTTCCTACGAAGATGCGACCCGTCCCGCCCTTGGCGACCGGGTTGTCGTTGTCGTCGAAGAGCTTGATTCTTGTCCCGAGCATCGGCTTGCCGACCGAGGTCGGCGCGGCTCGGATATCAGCCGGCGTCGACATCGTCGCCAGCGACACCTCGGTTGTGCCGTACATGTTGTAGATCACGTCGCCGAGCACGTCCATCGCCCTGACCGCAACGTCGGCGGGCAGCTGCGACCCCGCACAGAAGACGACCCTCAGGCGGGAAAGGTCGCGGCGGCGGATCTCGTCCTCGCCGAGGGCAAGCACACGCTGCAGCATGATCGGGACGACACACCAGGTTGTCGCACCATGTGCGGCTGAATCATCAAGGAAGCGGGCGGCATCGAACTTGCTGCGCAGGATGAGCTTGGATCCCAGGCCGATAGAAAGCAGCGCGACCGTCAGACCGGTGCCGTGATACAGCGGCGGGCCGATCACGGACGCCTCCCGCGCACGCATCGGCATCCGTTCGAGCAACGCACCTGGGAGGGTGAAACCGCGCGGCTCCGACCGGGGCGCTCCCTTCGGTGTGCCCGTCGTCCCGCTCGTCAACAGAACGAGTTTGCCGGGACGTTTCGGCGCCGGCGGAGAAGCCGGATCACCGCCAGCGATCAGCTGCTCAAGTTCGTCGGCGGCGAGATCCGCGGTCGCTGTAACGACTTTGCCGTGACCAGGCTCGACTCCCGCCGCGGCCTCGGCCAACGCCTCGTCGTAAACGAGCATGTCGACGCCTTCGCGTTCGGCGACCTCCTGTGCCTGGCGTGCCGAGAACGCGGTATTCAGCCAGATCCCTTTCATTCCCATCCGCGAAGCGGCGAATCCGGCGATCAGCGGAGAGCGGTGATTGCGGCACAAGATCCCGAGGCTCGAGCCTTCGCCGAGCCCCTGGGCGCGTAGCGCACCGCAGAGCCGATTGACCTGCTCGTCGAGCTCCCGGAAGGTCAATTCGCCGCGTTCGTCGACGATCGCCGGATGGTCGCCATGACGCAACGCGGCGATCCGAGGCGCAGCTCCCATCGGACCGTAATCGTTCAATGCGCTGATGATCTGCAGCAGCCGATCAGGCGGCTCGACGCCCACTAGGCCGGCCCGCACCATCACCGCCAGCGAGCGCGCCTCCAGTCCCGCGCGACGCGCGGGCTCTGCGAGCATCCCGATCAGATCCATGTGCACCTCTTGAGGGTTCCGATGTGCTTCACACGGCAGCCTCGCCGTCGTCAGCCGGAGATGTCAGGTGCTGAACGCTTCGTTCGCCGCCCTTGCCTCCCAGAGTCTATGTGGGCGCCCGCCGTCTGGGGGCCGGTTGGCAATCAGAGACCGCGGCAATGGCGGGTGTCCTGTCTTTGCCTAGTCCTGCAGGCGGGTTGCTGTGACTCGCTGGACTCAACTCTCCCCCAACGGTGGTTGAGCGTTTGCGTTCCTGCGGCCGAGTTGGGCAAACGCGGCCGCCACAGAGGTACTGAGCGCCTTACTCTCCGAGCAGCACTGTCCAAAAGTGTTTTCCGCCAATACTTCGCGCACACGGGCCGGAATCTGTTCGTCATCTTCATCGAACAGACGACACCGAGCCGCGTCCGGGACCGACAACAGGCCATCTGCCGGAAACCCACCCGCTGGAGAGAGCTCTGGACTGTTCATTGGGCCAGCAGTTTGACTGCTTGGTTGAAAACTCTGGGCAGCGTGGTTGCGGCGGGCACGATCATGGCCCTGGCCGGCGAGTTGCTAGCCATCAGGAGTGCCGACGTCAGCAGCCGGTACCGGCGTGACATGCGGCGCCACTGCCGGGTGTAGTCCGCCGGGTCTTCCGCCAGCACGGCCTTGGCCACCAGCTCGGCGCTACCCAGCGCGATGCCCAGCCCCTCGCCGGTAAGGGCGTCAACGTATCCCGCCGCGTCGCCGACGAGCATCACCCTCCCCCGGTGCTGACTGACAGCGCTCTGCCGCAACGGCCCCGCCGCGCGGGCCGGGCCGCCCTGCGCCCCGTCGAGTCGTGCTGCCAGAGAAGGGAATTCAGGCAGATGGTCATCGAACTTACCCTGCCGGGAAGTCAGGATGGCAACTCCGACGCAGTCGTCGGACACCGGGGTTACGTAGGCCTCGGCATGCGCGGCCCAGTAGACCTCGACGGTGTCGGCCCACGGGGCGATCTGGAAGTGCCGGCGGATGCCCCAGCGGCGGCCCCCGTTGGTCGGCCGGTCCAACCCGAGCTGGCGGCGGATCGGCGAGTGCAAGCCGTCGGCGGCTGCCAGGTAGCGCGCTTCGAAGCCGCCGCAGCGCACGCTGGTCGCGTACTGCGCAATCTCGCCGATATCGCCCTTGACGATCCGTACCCCCGCGGTTGCGGCGGCGTCGTGAAGGGCTGCCGATAGCACAGTGCGCCGCACCCCGCGTCCGGCGCCGCCCGGGAAGCGGGCCTCCACGCGCCGGGTCCGGTCAAGGTAGGTGATGCCGCGAAAAGGCTTGCCGTGCGGAACGATTCCGAGGGCGTCGAGGTGTTGCAGCGTGTGCGGCATCAGCCCTTCCCCGCAGGCCTTGTCGATCGGTCCGGGACGGCGTTCCACCACGGTGACCTGGAGTCCGGCGCGGGCTGCGTGGATGGCCGTGGCCAGCCCCGCCGGGCCGGCGCCAGCGACCAGAAGATCGTTCACGAAAGCCTCGCTAACGCTGAGTTCTCGACGGAAACACGGGTGCTCAGGAGAGCTGCGTTGAGGATGGTGAACGCCAGCGCGGTAACCCATGCGGAGTGGACCAGCGGTAGCGCGATACCTTCGACGGCGACTGCCACGTAGTTCGGGTGCGGGATCCAGCGGTAGGGTCCGCCGTCGATACGGCGCGCGCCGGGGATCACGACGACGCGAGTGTTCCATTGCCGGCCCAGGGTGGTGATGCACCACCAGCGGAGCCCTTGGGCTGCGACGACCAGGGCCAGCATCGTCCACCCCAGCGCCGGGATGAACGGACGCTGCATGACGGCGACTTCCACCACGCAGCCGACCAGCAGGGCCAAATGCAGCGCGACCATCACCGGATAGTGGGCAGCGCCGACTTCGACGCCGCCCCGGGCCCGGCTCCACTCCAGATTGCGTCGTGCCAGAACCAATTCAGCAACGCGCTCGACGCCGACAGCAAAGAGAAGAATTAGATACCACGTCATCAGATCGGTACTCACTGCCACTGAATGAGCAACAGTTCCGAGCAGAAGCCGGGACCCATCGCCATCATTACCGCCGGCGATCCGTCGCCGGGGCGCTTGTCCATGGTGTCGCGCAGGATATGCAGCACCGACGACGACGAAACGTTGCCGATTTCGGCCAAGGAGCGCCAGGTGAGCTCCAGCGCGTCGGCGGGCAGCCTGAGGCTCTCGGTGATCGCCTCAATCACCTTCGGGCCGCCGGGGTGGCTAACCCACACTCCGATGTCGTCGATCTCGAGGTCGTGGCCGGCGAGGAAGCCGGTCATGTCGTCACGCAAGTAGCGGCCGACCATGTCGGGCACATCCGGGGACAGCACGAGCTGGAACCCGGCGGCGCCGACGTCCCATCCCATGGTGCGCAACGAATTCGGGTACAGCCGGCTGGCGGAGTCGATGATCCGCGGTCCGGTGATACCCAGTTTCTCAGCCCGGCGCTCGCCGACGGCCACCACCGCCGCCGCGCCGTCGGCGAACAGAGCCGTTCCCACCAGACCAGCGATGTCCGCGCCGACGGCACCGAAGTTCAGCGAGCACATTTCAGCCGACACCAGCACCGCCACTCCATCGGGGTTGCCGCGCAGATAGTCGTGGACGCGGGCCATTCCGGCCGCGCCGGCCACGCAACCCAGTCCGAACAACGGGACGCGTCGCACGTCGGGGCGCATGCCGAGCCGCCCGGCGATCCTTGCGTCCAGGGACGGCACCGCAACACCGGTGACCGTCGTCGACACGATCATGTCGACGTCCCGGGGCCCGAAGCCGGCTTCCTCCAATGAGGCAGAGGCGGCAGCCGACCCTAGGTCGACGGCACGGTCGATGAACACCGAGTTCGTGTATCCGAAGTCGGTCCGCCCCGGGTATTGCTCCAGCGGCAGCACGAGGTGTCGATAGTCGACCTTGGCGGTCTGATGGAATCGCCGCAGCAGATCCGCGTGCGGGGCGAACTGGGGCAGCTGGGCCAGCGCCTCGGTGATGTCGGACTGGCTGTACCGATTCGGGGGCAACGCCCCACGCACTCCGGCGATGACACTGCTCGGCCACCGCGGGCTGCTGATCGCACCTGTTGACACCGCGTTGCTCCTCTCGAATGTTGTGATGAGCAATTCGGAGCCACCCGCCATCCGGACTGGTGACGTGATTCAACCGACAGCCAGCCGGTCTCACCCGCCCCATTGCCGGATGCCGATGCGCTCTTCCGACTTGTGAATGTGGTCATCTGTGCTGGCCCGGTTGCGGGCGTCGGGCCGCGTGCGCACGAACAAGGCGCTCCCAGCTATGGGCCGAAAGTGGAGGAAGACGTGTTGGCCGTGGCGATTGTGAGGGCTTGTTCGAGCCGATATCGGTGGAAACCGGGGTGGCTTGGGGTCGGACACCGGCCCACCCCACGAACGGTCATACACTCAGCGGGTTGGTCCAGCGGAGTCCTGGGAAGCGCATGAAATCTGTATCGGCAGAGACCAATTCGGTTCCGTGTTCAATAGCAAGAGCTGCCAGTTGCGCATCTGGCACGAGATTGCCCGTAATCTCCACTTGTTCGCACAACCTTGCGTAGACCCGGGCCGTATGCTCGGTCGCGGGTGGGATCCACACCACCGGAACAGCAAGCCAATCGGCAACATATCTCCAGGCGTCGGCACCGGACAACGGGTCCTCGACGACTCGTGGGTGGGTGACGATTCGGAGGAATGCACCGATCGTTTGCCAGGGCAGGCCCACGCGGCTATCTCCGGCGAGCACTTTCTTCAGCCAGGCGGCGGCGGCGCGGTTGTAGGCGCTGCTCTCGTCCACGGCATACAGAAGCAGGTTTGCGTCAACGATCATCGTCGAGTAGATCGAGAACGTCGGCGACGTTCGTGACGTCAACCTTGAGGCCGATTCGCGAGGTCCGATGCTGGTACTCGACCCTCTCGGATGCCGACCCCCTGGTCATCCCCCTCCGCGCCAGTAGATTCAGCGCCTCGCTGAGGCCCAGCCCCTCGCGGCGAAGACGCTCGATCTCGGCGGCTACGTCGCTGTCGATCACCACCGTTGTCCGCATGATCTCGATCATAGCGGGAGTCTGTCATCATGATGTACCGCGGTCGGCATGGCCATGCCTCGCCCAGCCTCGGGTCAAAAGCGAACCGGAGGGCCGCTCATTCGGCACGCACTTCATCGGCAGCACGGTCGTCAGGTGTTGCCAGCGTGCTGCGGGCTGACTCGACGCCGCCGTCTCGCCGAACGACTCAGCTCCGGTACTCGGCATCCTTCCGCTCGAGCGGTCGACCCTGTCGTCGTGATGGGTGAACGATCAGTTCGGAAAAATGGTTACTTGGGTGGTTTGCGGGGCTTGCTGGGTGGTTTGGTAAGCGGTGCCCTCAGCGGTGATGGTCACGTAGGACTCGGGTGTGCCGTTGATGGTGGTGATTTGGGGGTTGGTGGGGTTAGAGGGGTCGATGATCGACACGTAGGTCGTCCCGTTTTCGGTTGTGGTTTGGTAGGCGCTGCCCTCTGGGGTCAGGACCACGGGCGATTGGGTGGAGCCGGGGAGCGTAGCGGTTTGGGGGTTGGTGGGGTCGTTGGGGTCGATGACCGACACGAAGGTTGTTTCTGTGCCGCCCTGCCCGGACACCGTGGTCTGGTAGGCGGTGCCGTCAGCGGCAAGGATGACAGATCCCTTGGGTTCGCCGGTGAGTGTCGCGGCGTGGGGGGTGGTGGGGTCGTCGGGGTCGATGACGGAGACGTATGCCTTCGACCCGTCGGGTGAATAGCTGGTTTGGTAGGCGGTGGCGTCGGCGGCCAGGACCACGAATGTGGTGGATACCCCGGTCAGGGCGGCGGTTTGAGGGTTGGCGGGGTCGGTGGGGTCGAAGACCGTGACGTAGGTCGTCGCCGAGTTCCAATCAACCGTGGTTTGGTAGGCGGTGCCGTCGAGGGCGAGGATGACCGGTCCGTTGGGTCCGCCGTCGAGGAGGAGGGTTCGGGTTTTCGTGGGATTGGTGGGGTCGATGATCGACACCCAGGTGGTGGGGTCGGGGGCGCCAGCGGTGGTTTGGTAGGCGGTGCCGTCGGCGGCGACGCTCACTGAGGTGTAGCCGGTGCCGGGCAGGGTGATGATGGCGGGGTTGGTGGGGTCGTAGGGGGCGATGATCGCCACCCAGGTGGTTTGGGTGGTCCCGCTGGGTGAGTAGTCGGATCGGTCGGTGGTTTGGTAGGCGGTGCCGTCGGCGGCCAGCACGACGGGTTCGTGGGAGTTGCCGGGCACGGTGGCGGTCTGGGGGTTGGTGGGGTCGTAGCGGTCGATGACCGAGACGTAGGTGGTGGCGGTGTTGTAGTCGACGGTGGTTTGGTAGGCGCTGCCGTAGCCGGTGGCCACGACCGATCCGACGGGGGCGCCAGACAGGGTAGCGGTGTGGGGGTTGGTGGGGTCGTAGCGGTCGATGACCGAGACGTAGGTCGTCGATCCGTCCGAGGAATAGGTGGTTTGGTAGGCGATGCCGTCGTCGGAAACGACGACGGAGCCTTGGTTGTGGCCGGGCAGGCTGGCGGTGTGGGGGTTGGTGGGGTCGTCGCGGTCAATGACCGAGACGTAGGTCTTCACCCGGTCGGAGGAATAGGTGGTTTGGTAGGCGGTGCCGTCGTAGGCCACCGCCACCGACCCCACGGCAGCGCCGATGAGGGTGGCGATGCGGGGGTGGGTGGGGTCGTTGGGGTCAAACATCGACACCCAGGTCGTCCGGCCGTCGCTGGAGATGGTGGTTTGGTAGTAGGTGCCGTCGGCGGTAACCACGACGACACTGTTGGGACTTCCCGGCAGGGTGGCGGTCTGCGGGTGGGCAGGGTCTTTGGCGTAGAAGGTGGACACATAGGATTGCGCGCCAGACGGTGATTGACTGGTTTGGTAAGCGACACCGTCGGGGCCGGCGACCACACTTCCGTAAGGATCGCCCGGGACGGTGACGGTCACCGCCGACGAGCTGGCCGATGCGGTGCCGTCGGCACCGTCCTGGCCGCCGGTTCCGCCGGGCCCCGCACTGCCGCCGTCCCCGCCGCTGCCCGGCACGGCATTCGCCAAGGTGCTGGCCGTGGCATCCCCGCCGTCACCGCCATCACCGCCGTCGGCCCCGGCAGCCACACCATCACCACCGGAACCGCCATCCCCACCGATCGCCTGCCCGATCGAGGTGTTGACCGCATCACCCCCACGACCACCAACCCCGCCATTACCCCCTTCGGCGTCGCTACCACCCATGCCACCGTCGCCACCATCGCCCCCGCGACCACCCACAGCCGCAACCTCGGTAGTGGATACACCCCCACCGCCGGCCCCACCGGTGCCGCCGTTCCCGCCGGCGCTGTCGGCGCCGGGGGTTCCGGGTGCGCCGTCACCGCCGGGGAACACCGTGTTGGAGATCGTGAAGGCTTCCCCTCTGTGGATTCCCTCAT
>JBFXJE010000004.1:0-288506 GCA_050175175.1 Mycolicibacterium sp.
CGGCTCAAAGACACCGGAATCGACACCCTGCCCTCCGCCAGAGCAGACAACACGGCACAATAACGACGAACACGTGGCCTACTTTTCACCGTCGCTTCTGGCCTACTTTTCAACCGGCGTCAACAGTTCATCATCGGGTCGGTTCCGGCGCCCCGTCACGGGTGCTTCGTTACCGGTGCGGTGGGCATCGTTCTGCTCGCTGGGACGTGAGATCTGGTTGACGCGGATCGTCATGACGACCCAGTTGCCCACTGGTCACCATTCATATCCGAACCGTTGTCGCCCTGCCGATTTGGCCAATCTTACGAGTAGTAGGGCACGTTCCATTTGCTGCCTGTCTCAAGATTCCACGATGGATACGCCCCTCCAACCGAGTTCCTTCACGGCTGGCTTGCCCAGCCATCGTGGGCTGGTAGGGCTGCATCCTTATCGCACAGCGACGCGCAACAGGCGTCGTGGCGGCGGCGACTCAACCGGCGCTTCCACTGATTCCTGAAGACGTAACCCCGGTGGGCCCGCATTGCCGCGTTGGTCAAGAAGCCGGGCGAGGGCGGTGTGGTCTACGTCAACGGGCTGGCAACGTTCTGTTTCGTCGGCAGCCGGTTCAGCAGCGATAGCCGGTCGCCGCTGGTGGTGATCACCTGGAACACATCGCTGACCTGCCACTGATCCCAGTTGGTGATCGTCACGCTCGAGGATTCGCCGTTGGCCGCTTTCACCGAGAACACCGCGACGTCGTCGGTGAACTGAGCCACTGGAGTGCCGGGGAGGTCGAATACCAGGCTGTCACGGCCGGACTGCCGGGCACCGTCGATCGCCAACGTGACCCCGAAGACGCCGATGCTGTAGGTGTCTGTACCGCCGCCGCCGTTCGCCGTATACGTACCGGGCTTGCTGTAGACGAACAGGTCGTTACCGTTCTTGCCGTCATCACTTGCGTTGATGAAGAAATCGTTGCGGATATCGCTGCCTTTTCCGGAGCTGGTCTGCGTCAGTTTCGGTGTGTTCTGGGCAAGATCGTTCGGACTCTTCAGGAGCATCCGGTTGCCAACCAACCGGATCACCGACTCCTGGTAGGCGCCCATGGGGTGGGTCCCGGCAGGAACGAGCGCGTTCGAGCCTGCGTAAAGAATGTGCACGACATCGTGGAGGTTGATTTCCAAGACGTCGCCGGGATCACGCGATCCGATCTGGGCGACGCTGTCGCCGGGGTACGCCGGTGATGTATTGGCGTGCTCGAACTGGAACACCCGCGTGTCGAAACTGATCCCTGGGACGCCTTTGAACTTCGGCAGTTTGGATTCATCGACGATGAGTGTCCCCAGCGCCGTGGCCACCACATCGACCGCCTTTTCAAACAAGGGGCCGAAAGGGGTCCACCTAAGCAACGTGGTATCCGGAACGGGGGCTTTCGGCGTATTGGCCCCGAGCTTGACCGGTTCGATCAGGATGCTTGGAGCGCCGAAGGTGTACACCGTCGTATCGGTGAGAAGTGCGGTCCGAGTCTCGAGAGACCAGCCGCCGACGGAGTCCAGGACCCGGTGGCCGGCTTTCAGCACGTCGGATGTGCCCGGCCACAGGTTCCCCTTCGGTGCCAGCAAGTCGGCGAACGCCATCATCGAGAGGGCACCGCCCAGGCTGTGTCCGGTTAGGATCAACTGGGTTTTTTTCTGCTGGTCCTGCGCCTGGAGCATTTGCCCGACAACCGTATTCATCAGCGGCATAAGGCTGGCGTAGTAATGCGACCACCCGTACTGAAGGGCGTTGGCGACCCAGTCGGCGGGTTCGGAGCCTGGACTGTTGGAGCCTTCGAAGGCGACCACGAACTGTACTGTTCCGTCAGCAGCGGTCCGTTGGCCCGCGAAGGCGTAGCTCTGGGTTTGAAGGGTCTTGACGCCGTAACCTCCCGCGGCCGGTGAGAAGCCGCCCACCCCCATATTTGGCTTGCTGACCCCGATCCCTTTCCATCCCGTCGCCTGCACCTGAGTGGCGAAGTCGGCATCTCGATGGTTGTACGCGAGGTCGGAGAACATGCTTGCCAACGCGGCATCCTCGTAAGAGAAGTTGGGGTTAACGTCGATGTTCACACCGCTGATGGGTGGCTGGGCTCGCAAGAGCTGTTGGACCCATCCTGCTCCGGCGACTTCGGGGATGGTGATTGTGGTGGTGGCGCCGTTGCTGTCGGTGGCGGTGAATTCGGCGCTGCTGAGGTCGATCCCGGTGTAGGTGGGGTCGGGGATGTAGACGAATTTGTCCTTGGCGAAGGGAACCAGTGTTCCGTGGTCGGGTTGTTTGGTCACCGCTACGCTGACCTGATTGCCGTCGGGGTCTGCGAGGTTGAGTTCGATATCGTTTTTTCCGTCGGTCCGGGGCCAGCCCACTGAGGGAGTCATTGTGGGGGTCTTGGTGTAGGTGTAGCGGAAGTCTTGAACGATGTAGGCTTGGGCTTCGAATCCTCCGGTGGTTGGGCTTTCGGCCCGAAACACCACTCGGTCGGTGTAGCTACTGCCGCTGTCCCCGGTCAGCTCGGGGACGTACTTCCATGATTGGTTGCTCCGGATCAGCTGGCCGTTGATGAGTTGTTCCTGGGGGACGATTTCGAGGGTGTCGTGGGTGGCAAGGTTGACGGTGAACATCAGTTGGTTGTCGTCGCGTGTGTGGGTGAGGTTGAGGTCGGCGGGGGAAACGACGTCCACGGTGCCAAATCCGTCTGGGGTGAACAGGATCGTTCCTCTGGTCTCCAGGTCTCTGAAAACGCCTGCGCCCTCGTCGCGGGCCCTGAAACCCACGATGTCGGTGCCGCTGTCGAACCCCGGATTGGGGGTCCAGATCCAGGTTCCGCTGCCGACAACGTAGTCGTCTCCGCTGAGGGTGCCCTCCTGACCGCCGATATAGGGGATGATGTCGACCTTGTCGGAGTTACCGTTTACGTCGTGGGCGTTGGCGGTGATCACCACCGCGCGGGTGATGGGGTCAGCAGGGCCGACCGACAGGTTCAGCGTCGGGCTGCGCCATGTCGGGTTCTGCGGTGTGATCGTGATGTAGGGAACAAGGTTGCGGTCGATGTCGGCAACGTTCACCGTCATCTTCGTGGCCACAACGCCGGTCCCGTCGCCGAAATCGGAGCTGAAGACCAGGGTCGTGGTCGCCCCCTTGGTGGGCTTATAGGTGTGGGTGTAGGTGTTGGCGTCCGATTGGGCTAGCGGCTTACCGGCGAAATACACTGTGCTGCCGGATCCCCCGCCGGTCCTTGTAACCGTGAGGGTGAGGTTTCCAGTGCTGGGGTCAAAACTCGTGCCCGTGACGTCGAGAATAGGTGCGGGGCCAGAGACTTTTACATTCTCTTCTGTCGAAATGGCAACGGTGACTCCGCCGCGGCCGTCGGAGGCACGGACCACGACATCCGACTGGTTATTCGTCGGGGCGATTTCGGCGGTGTACGTGCCGTTGCTGTTCTTGATGGTAGAGAGCGCTCCATCGACCGTGATGGTGACGGGGTCTCCGTCTGGGTCGCTGACAGTCGGGGTAAACGTGTAGTAAAACCCGGCGTCATCATCATTAAAGTAGTTCCACTTCACCTGGAGTGTCGGGGCGCGGTTCACCGTAACCAGGGGAGCCTGCGAAACATCATTACCTCCTGATCCGCAGGCGGCGGCGGCGTTTTGGGGTGCGCTGCAGCCGCCTTGGGCGGGTGAGTATTGGAAGCTGATGGTGCGGGTTTGGGGGTTGGGCAGTAGTCCGAGTCGGGCGAAGCCGGCGATGAGGGCGTCGAGGGGTCGGTGGTTGTGGCGGGGGTTGGCGTTGTTGGTGTCGCTGACGGCGACGGTGAATGAGTGCAGGCCGGGGGTGTAGATGAAGTCCTCGGCGACGGTGTAGGTCCAGGTGCCGTCGGCGGCGATGTCGACGCTGCCTTGTGCGGGGGGGTCGATCACGGTGTAGGTCAGTACGTCGCCGTCGGCGTCGAATCCTCCGAGGGATCCGGTGAAACTGAGTGTGGTGTAGGGGTCTTCGACGGGTTCGGTGGGGTTGAGGGTGGGGGCGGTGTTGAACAGGGTGTAGTGCAGTTTGCGGATTTCTCGCCAGAGTCCGGCGAGCCAGTCCGGGGCCGGGGAGTTGGGGATGAAGGGTAGGGCGGGGTCGGTGACTCCCAGGGTCCAGGACAGCATGTCGATTGCTACCGAGCGCCAGGTGACTGGTGCGAGCACCGGGGCCGGGTAGGACGGTGGGGACACCGCCGCGGCGGCGGCCCTGACCGGCGTCACCACTACGGCAGGGGTGCTGACCGCGGCCGGGCCGCTATCGGTGGCGCCGGTATCTGCGGTGTTGGTGTCTGCGGTGTTGGCGTCGAGAGAGTCGGGGGGGCTTGGCGACACCTCGGCGTCGGGTTGGGTTGATTCGCTGTGGTCGGCTGCGGGTGAGGGGTCGCCCGACACCGTCGGGGGTGCGGCGGGGTCGTTGTCGGCTCGGGGTGTGCTCACCGATCCGGTGGCGCTCTCGCCGGTATCGGGATCCTCGGCGGGGGCCTCGGTGTCGGTGTCGGCGGTGTTGGTGGGGGTGGGTTCAGCCTCGGTGGGGGTGTCGTCGGTCTGGTCTGTCAGCTCGTCGCTGATGTCGCTGTCGTCGCTGGTGTCTGTGGAGTCCTGCGCTGACGCCGATTCGTCGGTGTCGGTGGTGGTTTCGGTGTCAGTGGTGGGTGTTGTGGAATCTGTGGTGGTTTCGGTGGCCGTTGTGGATGCGGGGCTGTCCTGGGCGGCCGCTAGCGGTGGGGCTGCGATGACCGCGACCCCGAGGCCGGCCGAGACCGCGCCTACCTGAAGCCAGCGCAGCACGGGCAGGTGTGATGCCCGACCCCGTGTGGACTGCTGGACAGAACGACGTGCCATGGACCTCAACCTTTCCCCGAATTCAACCAACCCGCACACGGCGATAATGCAGCGTATTCCCTCACCGACAATCGCCGGTAGGGTTTTTCGCAAAACTTTTTTTCTTGTTCCGGGCCGATGGCGACGGGCTGGTCGTAGCGGTTCTACCAGTAGGAACACCGGGTCGGGGAGGGCCTGAACCTCCCCGTAACGTCGATTATGGAGTTATGTATTTGTGGATAAGGCGGGCGGTGCTTTCAGCGAATTCACAGCTACCAGAAAACGAAAGCCGAACAGATAATCCCCGGTATTCCCGGCAGGCCGCCCGCGGGCCGGCGCGGGCGGGTCTAGGCCGGTTGGATCGACTGGGCGAAACGAAACACGTTGTCCGGGTCCACAGCAGCTTTGATGCGCTGCAAACGTGGGAGGTTCTGGCCGTAATACTGCTGCGGCCAGTCAACCAGCAGCGGATCGACATAGCCGCAATAGGCAGAACCTGTCAGCCAGGCGCCCACGTTCTCAAAGGTATCGCTCACCCACCGCATGTTGAGTTCAGCCGCCGACGGCGGGGCATCAGGGGCCCACCTGCCTTGAAGTTGGATCAGGAAGCGCGATCGCCTGTGTGGGAACGCCGTTGCCTCGGGGGACACCGAATTGACCGCCCCGCCGAGTCGTTCGAACATGATCCGGCCAAGGTGGACTGAGGGGTTGAACGGGCGGGGGGTCATTGTGGGGTCGGCCTGGCGCGCTGCAATCGCCGCACGCAGCGACTCGACTGCCTCGTCGGGCCATACCTGGTCGGCGAAATTGGATTTCGCGTACATCGCGGGTGCATCCAGTCTTCCGGTGGGCGAAAGGCTTTGGTAGGTGCATTCGGCAGGGTTCAGCGCTGCGCATTCGTAGGGTCGCTGAAATTGGTAGTAAGGCAGCGTCACTGCTTCTTCGGTCAGCGGCCTGACGCCGATATCGGCTGCCAGCTGTTTGAACTGCCCGTCGGCACCAGCAGGCGATCCCGATGAGTGGATCCAGACTTCACAGCCGCCACCGCCTTGGTCAGGATCGCCGGTGACCAAGGCAAGATCGGAATTGATCGTGTCGGGCAGGGTTTCAATCCAGCGCTGCCACGATCGGGCCACCTCGACGGCGTGCTTGAGCGGATACACCTTCACCATTTCGGTGAATGGCATGTCGACCGGGGTGGCCCGAAACCGCAATCGTGTGGCGACCCCGAAGTTGCCGCCGCCACCGCCGCGGCATGCCCAGAACAGATCCGGGTTCTCGGCTTCGCTGACCCGGATCACTTTCCCGGCCGCGGTCACCAACTCCAGTGATTCCAGACGGTCACATGTCAGGCCGTCACGCGGCGAAAGGCGCCCAATCCCTGCGGCCATCGTCAGTCCGCTCACCCCTACTGACGGACAGGTGCCGGCCGCAACGGTGACTTTGTGTTGCCAAAGAGCTTGATATGTCGGAAGATTGGTCATCCCCGCACCGAGTTCGGCCAGACCCGTCGCCGGGTCGTAGGACACCGAGTTGAGCCCGGAGACGTTGATCAGCAATCCCGTCGTGCCGGAATACCCACCGAAACTGTGCGCCCCGTTGCGCACCGCGAACGGGACATCGTTCTCACGGGCAAACTCGATCGCCGCCGACACATCGTCGGCGTCGGCCACGATGGCCGCCGCGAGCGGCCGTACATCGGTGAACCGCGCATTCCACGGCTGAGTCGAGGTGTCGAAGCCATCCTCGCCCGGCAACACCAGCGCACCGCGGAGACGCCCGCGTAACGCAACCAATTGATCGGCCACCGTGCGCACAGACTGGCTCGACCCACAGGCCGCCAGTCCCGGTGCGAGGGCAGCAGCCAACGCGGCCGATCCAATCGACTCAAAGAGCTTACGGCGGGTGATGCCCGGAGCACCTAGCCCCGCCTGGTCTCGGCTAGTCGGCACGGGGTGAATCTACCCAGTGGACCTGCTCGGCGAACGACTAGTTCGGGGGAGCGCGCGGGAGAGAACCAATACGTGAACGGCCGATAGCCGCAGCCTGTGTGGTCCTTCGCGGTAGCCGGCCGAAGGCGGGATCAGCATGCCGCTCCTGCATGACGTCGAGCAACGGCGATTTCTATTGCATGCCATAGGGTTTCTTTTGCATGTCATCGGCTCGAACCAGCGGTTGATGTCGTTCACGTGACTTTTGCGGCGATCCTTCGATGTTGACGCCTGCTCGTGGAAAACTTTCGGGATTGAGCGCGCAACTATTCCGCAAACATCGTCGAGAAGAGTGCATCATGACGCGAGGCAACGCAGCCGTGTTCTTCAACTGGCGGCCAGATCCGATGGCGAACGAACCCGCGAACGGCACTTCCAGCCTGCTGTTCCCGACCTGGGCGCCGAGTCTGTGCAAAATTGGCCCGTTCAAGGGGTGGTGCCACAGCGACCATGTCGGCCGAAACGGTCTCAGGATCTGTAAACCGACTTGGGAGCGATACTGTCCGACAGCGCGATCACGGCGCCTCACGAATGGTTTCGGCGCGGCCCCGAGTTCGGGAACGGGGCGGACGAACGCGTCAGCCCGTGCCGGCATGACCTGTGCAGCAGACGCCGCATGACAGTCGTCGCCATTTATCTCGTCATCACCTTCGGTCTCGGCGGCCTCGCGCTGGCGGCGCGCCTTCCGCCCCTTGTTGGGTTCCTGGCGGCGGGATTCGTGATCAACGCACTCCACGTCGAGGAGCTGCCGCAGTTGGAGGTGTTCGCCGACCTAGGTGTCACCCTCTTGCTCTTCGCGATCGGCCTCAAGCTCGACCCCCGCATCCTGTTGCGCCGCGAGGTGTGGTTCACCACCTCGGCGCACATGCTGATCAGCGTCGTGCTCGGTAGCGTCGCCATGTGGCTGGCCGCCGTGGCCGGGCTCGCGATGCTGACCGGGCAGAGCCTGCAGACGATCGTTCTGCTCGCCTTCGCGCTGTCGTTCTCCAGCACCGTGTTCGTAGTCAAGGTTCTCGAGGAGCGCGGCGAATCGCATGCGCTCTACGGCCGCGTCGCCATCGGCATCCTGGTGATGCAGGACATCGTCGCGGTGGTCTTCCTGACGGCCACCAGCGACCACCTGCCCAGCCCGTGGGCAGTTGCCTTGGTAGGTCTGTGGCCGCTGACCAGGGTGCTGCGCAAGATCTGGAGCCGGCTCGGGCACGGCGAGATGCAGTCGCTGTTCGGCATCGTGATGGCCCTGGTGCCCGGATACGCGCTGTTCTCCGCGCTCGGACTCAAAGGCGACCTCGGCGCGCTGATCGTGGGCGTGCTCCTGGCATCGCACCCCGCGTCCTCAGAGCTGGCGCGGTCGTTGTTCCACATCAAAGAACTGCTGTTGGTGGGCTTTTTCGTGTCGATCGGATTGACCGGGCTGCCCGATCTGCCCACGATCGGCGTCGCGCTGCTAATGCTGGTGCTGCTGCCGTTCAAGGGTGCTTGGTATGTGGTGCTTCTGTCTTGGATGAAACTTCGATATCGCACCGCGTTGCTCGCCGGGCTGGGCCTGATGAACTATTCCGAGTTCGGGCTCATCGTCGTGTCGGTAGGGGTCTCGGCCGGATACCTGGCGCCTGCCTGGCTGGTGGAGATGTCGATTGCGGTGGCTCTGAGCTTCGTGGTGTCCGCGCTGGTCAACGGGCGCGGACACCTGATGGTGGAGAAGATCGCGGCCCGGTTGCCCGCTCAGGACGAGCACACCCTGCATCCGGAAGAACGCCCCGGTGACGCCGGTGACGCCGAGGTTGTGGTCATCGGCATGGGCCGGGTCGGATTCGCCGCCTATCAGCGACTGACCGATCACTATGGGCTGCGCGTAGTCGGTGTCGACTATGACGGACCTCGGATCGAGCGACTGGCAGCCCAGGGCCTACGGGTCATCGAAGGCGACGCGACCGACCTGGACTTCTGGAACCGATTACGACGGTCCGGGTTGGTGCGCATCGCGGTGTTGGCCATGCCACGCCACGGCGCCAACGTCACCGCGCTGGAATGCCTGCGCGAGTCGGGTTTCGACGGGAAGGTGGCCACAGTGGTTCGGTACAACGATGAAGTGCAGTGGGCGAGGGACCACGGTGTCGACATCGCCTTCAACGTCTATGCGGGTGCCGGATTGGAGTTGGCCGATCAGGTGGCCGATGACGACGCGCCCCGCTCGGCGGGACCGACCGGAAAGGGCTTCGCGGAGTAGGGTGGCGCCATCGAATAAAGTCGCTACCAACGGCTTTCGATCTTGACGCTGAACCCATACAAGTCGAGGCTGTGGGGCAGCGGCTTGGTCGGATCCAAACGTGTGCCCGAGATCGCGAGTGAGCCGGCGTCAAGGAGGTGGGCCAGCACCGTCTGGCCGAGGAGCATCGACAAGCCGATGCCCGGACAGACCTGCGGACCGTGGCTGAAGAAGTTGAACGACCAATCGCTGCCGGCGTCGCCGCTGACCCATTCGCCCGGAGCGAACCGGTCGGCGTATGGGATTCGGTCGCGGTTGCGATGGTTGAACACGTTGTAGATGAGGACTTGGCCGCCTTCTGGGAGAACGGAGCCGTTGGGAAATTCGACGTCTCGCGTCGCCACCCGGCCGAACATCGTGGTCGCCGGCCACAATCGCATCGCCTCGAATAGGCATCCGGCAAGGTAGTCGAGCGACACGATTCCGGCCGCCGAGGCGATGTCCTTGTTGGCCATCTCGACTTCGACCTCGTGGCGTTGCTCGCCGTGGTAGGCAAGCGCACCCAGAGCGCGGAAGACGTTGGCTGCCAACGTGTCGCCCATCGCGAACATCCAGTGGATCACCTGGCCGGACGGCGTCACATCAGGAGCGGTCGGAGCCTGGGGGATCAGCGAGGCCAAACTGTCCGGTTCGGGGGCGTCCAGGTACCCGTCGATCATCGAGATGAACTCGCCGTATTGCGGCGCGGGTTCGCCGGGCATCTTGTTCCCGGCCGACATCATCTCGCCGAGTATCTCGGTGAGCCGAGCGTCGTCGGCGGCCCGCTTGCCGAAGATCACTTGCCGGGTAAGCCTTTGGAAGGCCGCATTGAAGTTCTGCCAACGGATCGTCTCCGACGCTAGCTGCTTGGCGGTTTCCGCCGCGGCGTCGACGAAGGGTTGCGCCAACCGATGCATCTTCTGGTCGCTGTCCAGAACGGCGTCGGCGAACCTCCTCCTGTCCTGCCAGGCCTGGCCCCGTGAAATGGTCAGCGCGTCGGGCTGAAACGCCGCCATCCCCTTGCGTTTGGGTTCCAGGTCGGAGGCGAATGGGTCCGGGGAGCCGTTCAGAACGAACTTGAGGTCGGCCGGGTCGTGCAGTAGCAGCGCTTCGTCTTTGGCGACCCGAACATAGAACGGCCCGGGGCCGTAGCTTCGCACCATGCCTTCCACCAGCCGGTAGCCGAGGTAGTCGGCACCTACCGTGGCCGCGATCCTGGTGGGCAGTTCCCGTTTGTTGAACAGCCCAAGGATGACGTTAGGCGCGCCGATCTGAGCGGTGAATCGGATGCCTTCCAGAACTGACGCGTGCGGGAAGTCATCAGCCACTGTCGGTTACCCCCAAGGCATGTAGGCGCGTACCGAATCGGCAAGTCCGACGATCCGGTTCTTCTTTCCAGGCTCGGGAGCGCCCAGCTTCGGCCACGGCGCGAATACCCGCTCCGCCTCACCGATCACCGGCTCGAGCTCGGGGTAGTGACGCAGCAGCACGTCCTTCATTGTCGTGTTGTTCACCCAGTCAATGCCGACCTGTGTGTACACCTCGGGCCGGAAGTCGTTGGTGAAGAACCTGTCGCTCTTCAGCCGCCGAGATGCCATCAAGATGAAGATCCGGAACGCGGTGTCGGAGAACCCGAATCCCTTCGGCGGCTGCTCGGCCTGCATACCGATCTGCAGGTCGACGAGATCGACGTCGCCGTTGTAGATCTCGTTGATCTCCTTGGCCCATTGCTTGTTCGGGGTGATCTCATCGATGCTTTTCCGGCGTGGCATGCGGAGCGCCTCGCGGAAGTCGTTATACCTGGGCACACCACGCTCGCGGTCACGCACGATGTCCAGGGTCGCGAGGTCGGTGATCTGTCCGTCGATGCGAGTCAACTCCCGCAGTGCATTGGGATAGTTGTGCAGGCAGACCGCACCGGCGCTGGCAAGGCCGAACGAGTACCACATGTCGCCCATCTCCATGCGATCCATGAAGTCGCGGGTATGGCGGCCCTGGAGATCGGTGAAGTATTTGTGCTCGAGGTGTTCGCCGGACTCCAGCGAGAAGAAGTTCCAGTCGTCGGGAATCAGCGGGTGCATCCGGTAGACGGCGACGAATTCCTCGGTGAGCGAGAACGGCGAGGTGTGGTGATCGACGGGCGACCCGATGATGCCCGAGAGCATCTCGCTGTCTCCGACACGACCGACGCGGTCCTTGAACTTCTCGCCGAGCGCGCCGTACCAGTTGGCATTCATGCCGATCTGCAGGGCTGGGTGGCGCAATACGCAGGTCGTCCACTCGACGGTGTGAATCTTGGCGATCAATGCCGAGATCACCAGGACGCCGAGTTCGAAAAGGCGCTGGTCGTCCAGGCTGGGGTAGGCCTTCTTCAACTCGTCGCAGACCGCGTTGTGCTCCCGGGCGAACAGGGTGTGCAGCAAGCCGACGCCGACCCACCAGTTTTCCCGCATGCCGGTGAGGTCGACGCCCGGGATGTCGCTCTTGGGGAGTCGGCCGTCGTCGTCGACCTTCACCTTGCCGTCGACGAAGGTGCGGACCTCCGACTGGCGCTCGCGGCCGCTGCCGTACACCTGCGAACCGTCCCACCAGTGGGTTTCCGCGTTCGCGAAGACCGGCGCGGGGCAGCCGTCCTTGATCTCGCCGTGCAACGGAATCGTGCACCGGATCCGCATCGGATTCTCGGGGAAGCTGTCACCCTCATGCAGCGGTATGTCGATGGTCTTGTCGGCCAGACCATCACCGTGGAAGAACCAGTTGTGGTTTTCGAATTGCAGCCACGCCGCGGCCAGCGCGTTGATGATTCCCGCCGGCTTGAACTCGTCGCGAGCCATCAGCCGCCGGCTGATCACCCGCGGGTCGGGCTCGAGCAGCCGCTTCCGGTCGGTCACCGTCTTCTCACGGGGCACATTGCGCCCGAAGCCGGTGCCCTTCGCGCCCATCCAGGGCTCGTCGAGATCGTTGAACTTTCCGTCCGGCGTGCGGGCCCGCTTCTCCTCGTCGGTGGCCTTGCCGAGATCCTCTTTCGGACGGATGTCGGGACTTTCGAAGAGGTTCTTCTCGCGCAGATCGTTGCGAAGTTGGCCCAGGCTTTTGAGCTGAAGAATCAAGGACGGGTGCTCATACCACTGACGGCTCACGTGATTTCCTTATTCTGAGGTTTGGGTTCTTGGTACTTGTGGTTGTTTTTGACGATCAACGCGGTGTACGGAGGGCGAAGAACCCGATCTTTGTGTACTTGTCTCCGGAGTTGAACAGGATCTTCCCGAGGTAGACACCGGGAACGACCTCGACCAACTCGTCACGGATACTGCGGATGATCAGGCGCGGATTCTTCTCGACATTGGCGTAATCGATCACCATCACCTGCAGGTCGGGGTCATCCTTGCCGGCCTCCACATACGTTTGGAAATCGAACGCCAGCTTGCCGGCTTCGGCATCGCGCATCGAGTACAGCGGCCAGAGCAGTTTCCCGACCAGTCCGGTGCTCTTGGTGAGCCGGTTATCGCCGGTCGCGGCGGCCGAATCGAAACGCTTGCCCTGCCAGGGCATCCAGAGGGCGGTCACGGCGCGGACCGCCGCATCGGCTTTGGGATTCGTCGTCGTCGACACGAGAATGCCCTCGGTCGGTCCGTCCAGCCCGGTGGGTACGGCGCCCATCCGAAACAGCTCGTCGAGTTCCGCCTCGGCCTTGGCGGCGTCGGTCTTGGAGCGCGCGGATAGTTCGACTATCCATGCCCATGCCGCTTCGGCGGCACCCGAGGGTTCGGCTTTCATCGAATTTCGCAACCACTCGAGCCGTCCCTCGACGCCTGCTGCCTGTATGCCTTGTTCGCTGGTCATTGCACCTCTCTTGGCGCCATTGGAGCTATTCCGCCAGTGATGGTAGTGACTCGGTCCGCCTTTGCGACGGATTTTGCCGTTATAGAGGTAGGTCCGATCACGACCAGCGAAAACACCGGCCCTGAGCTGAAAAAGGTGTCGCGCCCGAGACAATAATCCCGATTCCGGGACAGCCGGCAGGCCCCGTAGCATCGTTGAGGCCATGGCGCAGACTGTCTTGGCCGCCGGGAGTGGCCTCCCGTCCGGCGTGCAAGGCGCGGCAGATCCGCATTTCAGCGGGGTACTTCGAGCGTTCGCCGCCCTGTATCCGGCCCGCCAACTGGGCGGTGGTGCGCTTTCGGTGTACATCGACGGCCGACCAGTCGTTGATGTGTGGATGGGTTGTTCGGACCGGCGCGGTGAGGTCGCCTGGACCGCGGATACCGGAGCGATGGTGTTCTCCGCAACAAAAGGGCTGGCGGCGACAGTAATCCATCGCCTGGTCGACCGCGGCCTGATCACCTACGACGCGCCGGTCGCCGAGTACTGGCCCGAGTTCGGGGCCAATGGGAAATCCGGGATCACCGTCAGCGACGTATTGCGCCATCGTTCCGGCCTGGCGCATCTGAAGGGGGTCGGCAAGGACGAGGTACTCGACCACCTCGGCATGGAGGAGAGGCTGGCCGCTGCCCCACTGGACCCGACATACGGAACGCCGGCCTATCACGCGGTCACCTATGGCTGGTTGCTGTCGGGGCTGGCCCGGGCAGTGACCGGAATGGGCATGCGCGAATTGTTCCGCGACGAGCTTGCGCGGACCTTGGACACCGACGGCCTGCATCTGGGTCGCCCGCCGGTCGATGCGCCTACCGTGGCGGCCCAGACGCTCTTTCCTCAAAGTGTCATTCCTACACCGATTTTCGACTTCGTCGCCCCCAAGGTGGCCGGGCTGTCGTTCTCGGGAATGCTCGGCGCGGTGTACTTTCCCGGCATCACCTCCTTACTGCAGGGGGACATGCCCTTTCTCGACACCGAAATGCCAGCCGCGAACGGCGTCGTGACCGCGCGCGCGCTGGCCAAGATGTACGCAGCCCTGGCCAACGACGGCGTCATGGATGAAACCCGCTTGCTCTCTTCTGAGCTCACCCGCGGGCTGGTGGGGGAGGTGGATCTGTCGCCGGATCTCAACCTCGGCATTCCCTTCTCGTACCATCGCGGATTTCAGTCCTCACCGATCCCGGGGTTCTTGCCGGGCTTCGGCCATATCGGACTCGGAGGGACCATCGGTTGGGCGGATCCGGAGACCGGCAGCTCGTTCGGCTACGTGCATAACCGCCTTCTGACGCTGATGCTGTTCGACATGGGTTCGTTCGCGGGGTTGGCCCCACTGCTGAGTAACGCCATCTCCGCAGCACGACGCGACGGCCCGGTCGAGGTGCCGGACTTCGGTTCCCGGTTCCAGGGCCCCGGCCAGACGTCGCCGGGGGACCTCGCGGCAAGTTCTGACTAACCGGCCACATATCCGGTCGCCGCCGCTATCGTTTCCCACCGTGGCGGGCGACGCATTCCATCCTGATCTGGTCGATCCTGCGCCGGTCGACGCTGGACGAACTAGTGCAAAAGTGCACCATGTGCGAGCCGCCGACCTCGATGCCGGTACCGCGCAAACCGACGGCATGAGTAGGTTCGCCGCCATCAGCGGTCGCACGGTCGGGTCCGACAAACTGTGGATGGGCGAAACGCACGTCGCGCCGGCCATGGCCTCGGGCAACCATCACCACGGCGAATCCGAGACCGCGATTTTCGTTCGCAAAGGACACCCGGAGTTCGTCTATCACGACGGTGAGCGCGAGGTCCGCATCGCCACCGAACCAGGTGATTACATCTTCGTGCCGCCCTTTCTTCCGCATCGTGAGGAGAATCCGGACCCCAACGAGCCCGCCGAGGTGGTGATCGCCCGCACTACGCAGGAGGCGATCGTCGTCAACCTCGACCGTTTGTCGCCGCTCTAGCTGCACCGGCATGTTCACCCCGGACTGGGAGTCCGTCTCGTCACATCGGCTACCCGATTGGTACGACGACGCCAAACTGGGAATCTTCATCCATTGGGGCCTGTATTCGGTTCCGGGGTGGGCACCACAGGTAGCCGACATCCAGCACCAACTGAAGACCGTCGGCCCTGCAGGAATGCTTCGCAACAACCCCTATGCGGAGTGGTATCTCAACACCAGCCGGCTTCGCGGCAGTCCGACGTGGCACCACCAGCGAGAGACGTACGGACCCGGTGCGACGTACGACGACTTCGTCGCCGCGTTCGACGCCGGATCGGCGGAGGCCGATATGGACGCGATTGCCGCAACCTGCCGCGATGCGGGCGCCGGCTATGTGGTGCTCACCACCAAACACCACGAAGGATTCTGCCTGTGGCCTACAGGGATTGAGCATCCCCGAAAGGGCTGGTATCAGGCGAAGCGCGATATCGTAGCCGACTTGCGCCGCGCGGTGCTCGATGCGGGACTGCGGATGGGCCTGTACTACTCGGGTGGCTACGACTGGCCGTATAACGATGCCCTGCTTCAGAATCCAGCCGATGCTCTGCTGGCAGTGCCGTACGCCGACGGATATCCACAGTACGCCACGGCGCATGTGCGCGAACTCATTCACCGTTACCAGCCGTCGGTGCTTTGGAATGATATCTGCTGGCCTGCCGGGGGAGATCTACCAGCGCTGTTCGCCGAGTATTACAACACGGTTCCCGATGGGGTGATCAACGACCGCTGGATCGAGGCCCGGGGGCACCGCGGGGTCCTCCCCGATGCAGTTATCCGCCTAGGTGGACTTCTGGCGCAGCGCTTTTGGCCGCTCATCCCCGATGGCTGGAAGACGCTGACGTTTCCAACGAATCAGCATTACGACTTCCGCACTCCCGAATATGCCACCTTCGACAGCATCCAGGAAAAGAAATGGGAGTCCACCCGTGGGGTCGGCCACTCCTTTGGCGCTAACCGCAATGAGCGCCCGGAGGACATCATCTCGGTGACCGAATTGGTGCGCTCATTCGTCGACATCGTCTCCAAGAACGGCAACCTGCTCATCGGCATCGGGCCCGACGAGTTCGGCCGTTTTCCCGACCAGCAACTTGTGCCTCTTCGGGGCCTGGGCACCTGGCTCAAGATCAACGGCCAGGCCATCTACGGCACCCGCCCGTGGGAGATCCCCGGGACTACCACCACCGAGGGCACTCCGGTGCGCTTCACCCGGCGCGGCGGGACGCTCTACGCGATCCTTCTCGATACGCCGATGCGCGAGTTCGGCATTCGCGGTCTCGATGGCTCTCAAATTGCCGAAGTACGCGTACTCGGCCTCGATGAGACTCCGCAATGGCAGGTAATCGAGGGTATGCTGCGCGTCAGGTTGCCAGACCGAATGCCCGTGTCGCCTGGGCACGTCCTCTCACTGGTGCAGGGCTCCCCGGCTGGATAGCTTTTCATCCACGCCGAGGACGGCCATCAGGATCAGGACGTAGGCGACGGCGATCGCCGCGGTGTTGAGCGCGACTCTGCCGTAGCCCAATTTGTTGACGTCGATGAACGGGTAGTTGTACCAATGGATTATCGCGCCGCGGATCAAGGCCACCCCGATCCACCACACGGCAAAGAGCAGCGAAAGCCAGATGTAGTTCCACTGGAAGGGAATTCGCGGTCCCCAGGCCAACCAGCCGAGGACCGCGAACAGGGGGACCACCATGTGCAGCAACACGTTGAAGAACAAGGCGAAGCCATGCGGTGGCGCCAACGGCAGTAGTACCAGGTTGTAGACCAACGCGGTGATCAGGATGGCGCCCAGGCTCGTCAGACGAGCGACACGGAAGACGGTGCTGGCCCGCTGAGGGTTGATCAGAAGGGCGATTGAGACCAGGGTCACCAGGAGGTTCGACTGAACGGTGAAGTAGCTATAGACATTGATTACGCGCTCATACGCGGATCGAAATACGGCCGGATCGAGGCCGTCGCCAAGAGCAGCGATTTGGTATTGCGTCGCATCGATGGAGCTAATGGTCGCGCAAATCATTCCGGTAATCGAGAAGACGGCCGTCAGTGCGAAGATCAGACGAGCCGCTGTCCTCATCGTAGGTACCCGATCAACTCGGCGATGTTCTGGAACCTGCTGCGATTGACCAGTGGCGTCATCCACCGTGGGTGAAGCATCCGTTCATCATGGTCATTTCGACTGGGGTGGAAGCGATCTGGTGCGGCGGCACATCGAAAAGGTTCTTCGCCAACACCACGAGATCGGCGCGCTTACCCGGCTCAAGTGATCCCACCAGATGGTCCAGGCGTAGCTGCCTTGCTGCGCCCATGGTATTCGCGTAGAGCGCCTGTTCGAGATTGAGTCGCTCATAGGAAGGTTCGAGCACGGGTGCGTGCGGCGAACCCACGAGCTGGCGGGTGACCGCGACTTCGATCGCGTCTAATGGCTTGTAGGTGGAGACCCACCCGGCTGCGGGCCAGTCGGTGCCGAAGCTGATCGTTCCGCCGTGGTCCAGGATGGTTCGTGTCTGATATTGCCTGCCCTGCCGCTGCGGGCCGTAACGCTCGGTCATCGTGCCGGTGCTGCTGGGGTCGGCGGAATGCCAGTTGGCCGAGAACTGGCCGATCACGCCAAGTTGCCCATACCGGGGCAGGTCGGCCTCGTCGATGAGCACATTGTGGGCGATGGTGTGGCGACGATCTCGGGCCGGGTTGGTAGTGATCGCCGCCTCGAAGGCATCCAGTGCGAGGCGTACAGTGGCGTCGCCGCAAGCATGAACGTGTACGTCGAGCCCGGCCGCATCGGCCTCGACCACCAACCGGCGCCACTCTTCTGCGGAGAAAGGCGTCTCGCCGCACCAGTCCGGCCGGTCGGAATATGGGGCAAGAAGGGCCGCGGTGTAGCCATCGGGCGTTCCGTCGCCGAGAATCTTTAACACCCCGCCCTTGACCAGTTCGGTGTCCAGGACCTTGCTCAGTTGCAGGGTTTCCACCACCGCGTTGTCTACGGGCGAATTCTTGACTATGTGGGATGCCACTACCCGGAACGGTAGCCGTCCCGCTGCCTCCAGATCGGTGTAGATGGTCGTCAAGCCGCCGGGGTCGTCACCCACGGCCGGCGCACCGGCGTCGAACACAGTAGTGATCCCGGCGGCCGTGGCTTTCACCGTCCACTCGGCGAACAGCCGGGTCAATAACGCCTTGGTCGTCGGCTCGACCGCGTCGACAGTCGGCAGTATCGCCGGCGCCTCCAGCACGAAACCGGTTGGCTCGCCGTCAGCGTCCCGGGTATAGAAACTGAATTCGGGGACAGGATCGGGCGAATTCTTCGTGATACCAGCGAGTTCCAGCGTCTTGCTGTTCACCCAGAGGCTGTGCATATCGATGGCGAACAGTATTGCCGGACGGTCCGGGAGGATCGCGTCGAGATCCTTGCGATGCGGGCCGTCGGGGCCGAACATATCTATCCGCCAACCGAATCCACGTACCGGTCCGGTTGGGTTAACCCGCGCATACTCGGCAATCGCGGCGAGCGCGGCCTCAGCAGTCGGGACCTGTAGATCAACTCCGGACGCGGCGAATGCGCCGAGCAGCGGATGAGCGTGGCCCTCGACGAAGCCGGGCAGCACCATCCGGCCGGCCAATTCGATGACCCGGGCGTCGGGGCCCACCGCCGCGCCAACCTCATCGTCAGATCCCACCGCGACGATGTTCTTGCCACGCACCGCAAGCGCCTGCGCCCACGGCTGTTGCGGGTTGAGTGTGTAGACCCTGCCCCCGCGGAACACCGTCGTCGTATCTGAATGCGTCTGCGGCGCAGTTCGTGCGGCGGCTTGGGCTTCCGAAGCAGCGGACCTACCGCCCAACGCCGACGCGAGGTCACAGTTAGCGCACATGAGTCTCCTTGCGGACGCGTTAGCGGAATGCCCTAGGTACTCGCGGTCTCAGCGCCCGCGGTCACACTCGTGCCAAATAGAGTACGACGGCTTCGACGCACTCGCTTTGGAACAATCAACAATCGTTGTATACGCAGGCAATTCACCGCGTGTCGTGGGTGATGCGGCCATCGACCATGTTGAGCAATCACTGGTAGGGAATGGATTTCGTGGTGGTGGGGGAGCTGTCGGGGCGGTCCTGGCGCCGCAGAGCTCGGAGCTAAGATCTGCCTGACCAATCGAGCCCCAGTAGCGTCATCCCACCGTCGACGATCAGCAACTGACCGGTGACCCAGCTGGCATCCTCGGAAAGCAGGAAGGCGACAGCGCCTGCGATATCAGCTGGCATTCCAAGCCGCTTCAACGGATACATGGCGGCCACTTCCTCCTCGTGACCGGCGTACAGAGTGGTTGCGAACTTCGTCTTGACGAGAGCCGGAGCGACTGCGTTGACTCGAATCGCCGGCCCGAGTTCGGCTGCAAGCTGCTTGGTCAGATAGGTCAGCATCGCTTTGCTAGCCCCGTACAAGCCGATCGTCTGTGCGGGGCGGACGCCGGCGATCGACGTGACGTTGACTACGGTGCCGCCGTGCTCGCCCATCCAGACGCGGTGCGCCTGTTGCAGCCAGGACAGCGCGGCAATGCAGTTCACCTCGATGGTCTTGCGCGCGTTGGCCGGATCGAGCTCTATCAGCGGACCATGGGCATGGTTAACGCCGGTGTTATTGACCAGCATGTCAAGACCACCGAAAGAATCCACGGCCAGGCGCACCGTGTGCGCCTGGTGTTCAACGTCTTCGGCAGATCCGGCGACCCCGATGGCGCGCCCGGGGCCACCTAGCGAATTGACGGCAGCCTCAAGCGACTCCTGGTTTCGGGCGGTGATGACAACCCGCGCGCCGTCGTCAACCAGACGCCTCGCAACGCCCAACCCGATCCCGCGGCTCGCGCCCGTGACGATGGCCGTCTTGCCCTGGAATCGCCCGTGATTCATCGTTCACCGATCGTTCGCATGCGACTATGCGCCGAGTACCTGGATGCATCTGTACCACATCGGCGCGCCACCGCCGTGGCCGAGTTCGTCTTGACTACCTGCCGACCGATCCGCAACGGTTGTCCAAGGCCGCTGCGGCACGAGTTCGAAGGCCGGCATTTCTCATCTTGGGGCAAGTCGGCGTTTGTAGGCGGGTCGTTGCTGGCGGCGCTCAGGGGCGTTGGCTGATTCCATCGGGGGCAGCGTCGGCGGTTGGTGTTGCTGGGTGCCGTCGTGTGGTGATTACTCCGTGGTGGGGGCTGAAGAGGTAGGCCAGGGTGAATGTTGTGCCGTTGGCAATTACGACCATGGGTCCGGATGCGGTATCGAGGTAGTAGCTGGCGTACAGACCCACCACCGCACACACGGCGGCGATCGTCGGGGCGATGAGCAGCATGCGGCTGAAACGGTCGGTGAGCAGGTAGGCGGTCGCACCGGGGGTAATCAACAGGGCCACGACCAGCACGACACCGACAGCTTGCAGCGCGACGACGGCAGTGAGTGCGAGCAGGCCCAGCATCGCGGCACCGAGCAGCCGAGGGTTGAGACCAATGGCGTGGGCGTAGTTGGAATCGAAGGCATAGAGGGTGAAGTCGCGGCGTTTGTAGATCAAGACCATCAGAACGAGGGCGCCGAGGACGGCGACCTGGATGAGGTCAGATTGTGAGACGCCGAGCAGGTTGCCGAAGATGATGTGGTTGAGGTCGACTTGACTGGGTGTCACCGAAATCAGTACCAGCCCGAGCGCGAACAAGGTGGTGAACACCACGCCGATAGCGGCGTCTTCTTTGGTACGGCTGGTGTCGCGGACGATCCCGATCAGCGCCACCGCGGCGAATCCAAAGACGATGGCGCCCATCGCGAATGGGACACCGGCAATGTAAGCCAACACCACCCCCGGGAGTACCGAGTGCGAGACCGCATCTCCCATGAGTGACCAGCCGATGAGCACCAGCCAGCACGACAGGGTGGCACACACTACCGAGGCGATCAGAGTGGTGGCGGTCGCGCGGACCATGAATTCCAGCCGCATCGGTTCGAGGAAGAAGTCGAGGATGTTCACCGAGGTCCTGAGGTGTCGTTGAGGACATTGAGACCGAACGCGCGGGCCAGGTTGTGCGGTTGCAGCACTATGGCGGGCCGGTCATGGGCAAGCACGGTGCCCATCAACAGGATTGCTTCGTCGGCGAGGTCGGGCAGGGCATGCAGGTCGTGAGTGGACACCAGAATCGTCGTGCCGCCCTCGGCAAGCTCGCGCAACAGGGCACTGATAGTGGCCTCGCTGCGTTTGTCGACACCGGCGAACGGCTCGTCCAGCAGCAGCAGGTCAGCGCCTTGGGCGATGCAGCGGGCCAAGAACGCGCGCTTGCGTTGTCCACCGGACAGCGCCCCGATCTGGCGGTGCTGGTAGTCGGCGAGTTCGACGCGTTCAAGGGCGTCGTCGACGGCGTGCTCGTCGGCAGCGCGGGCCCGGCGGGTGGACCCCATGTGTCCGTAGCGGCCGGTGAGCACGACATCACGGACGGATAGGGGGAACGCCCAGTCGATGGCCTCGCTTTGCGGCATATACCCGACGAGCCCCGCTTTGCGTGCTGCTGCGGGAGTGGTGCCGTAGATGTGCACGGTACCGGCGTCGGGGCGCACGAGTCCGATGACTGCTTTGAAGAGCGTGGATTTCCCGGAGCCGTTCATTCCGACCAGCCCGCAGACCCGGCCGCGCTGCAGTGTCAGCGTGACATCGTGCAGTGCGAGCACGGGCCCGTAGTGCACGGTGACCGCATCGACGCGCAGTGCCGCAGCTGTTGTCACGAGGCGCGGTTGGCGGTCAGTGCGGTGGCGATGGTGATGGCGTCGTGGCGGATCAGATCCAGGTAGGTCGGCACCGGCCCATCGGCTTCGGACAGGGAGTCGACGAACAGCACCCCACCAAATCGGGTGCCGGTGGCTTCCACGACGCGCTGCATCGGCGCATCGGAGACCGTGGACTCGCAGAAGACAGCCGGCACCTTGTTGGTGTTGACGAACTCGATGGCCGAGGCGATCTGCTGCGGGGTGGCCTGCTGTTCGGCGTTGACCGCCCAAATGTATTTCTCGGTCAACCCCGCATCGCGGGCCAGATAGGAAAACGCGCCCTCGCAGGTCACCAACGCCCGCTCGTTCGCCGGCAATGCATCGAGCTGCGCGACGAGTTCATTCTGCACGTCCTGCAGCTGCGCGCTGTAGGACGCGGCGTTGTCGCGGTAGTCCTGCGCATGGTCGGGGTCCAGTTCGGCGAACGCATCGGCCATGTTGTCGGCATAGATCTGCACGTTCAGCGGCGACATCCACGCGTGCGGGTTCGGCATCCCTGCATAGGCGTCCTCGGCGATGTCCAGTGGCGTCACCCCGTCGCTGACCACCACGTGCGGCACGTCGATGCCGTCGACGAACTGGGCGAACCACGCCTCCAAGTTCAAACCGTTATCCAGGATCAGATCCGCTGTCGCGGCCTTCTTGATATCCCCGGGGGTGGGCTCATAACCGTGAATCTCAGCACCTGGCTTGGTGATCGACTCCACCGTCAAGTGCTCCCCGGCGACATTCGAGGCGATATCGGCCAGGACGGTGAACGTGGTCAGCACGATGGGCCGCTCGGCCCCAGCGTTCTCGCTGCTCGGCGACGAACATCCCACCACCAGGGCGGCCATCGCAGCGATCGCCACGGCTGTGGTCGACCACCGCCGCTCACCCCGCCTCATGCGCCGTGAACCCACCAGCCGCCTCCCAGACATAGGTATTCGGTTAGCCGAAACCGTAGTATCGGTGCCGCGAAACAGCAAGCCATTCATGGTGCGGACAGGACAGGAAGACTGTTCGCAGTGGGCGGGGCGACTTACCCATTGATACGTCACAGTGACGAAAAGGTGCTTGGGTTCCACAAAACTCCGGCGCTGTCAGGTACCCGCCAGATTCGGGCCGCGTCATGGTTGGGTTCGCCGGCCGACGAATGAGCGCAGGTTCATGGGCGGAGACCTGGGCGGGTGGCACTAGTTCTGGCATGTCACATAGTTCTGGAACGTGGGCGAGGAGCCGGACAGCACCAACGTTTTTCCCGGATGACTCTCAACTAGTTCCAGGATCGGACCGGACAAATCTCAGGTTCCCTGGTGCAGCGGACCCCCGGTTCCTAATGCCGATAAGCCACATTATGTCAAGTAAAGTCCGCCGTATTGCACTACCTGCCAACCGATTTCGCACCGAACCAACCAAGCCAAGCGTGACTACCGCCGACGGGTGGCGAGGCTCAATGTCTGATCTCGATCCATCTGGCGGTTATCGCAATAGACTTGGCGGAATGCGATGTGTCGCGTGTTGCCCTACTTCGTTTCGTTCGGGTGACTGGTGTGCACCTGCTCCAAGTACACCGTGCGGTCATCTACGAAGAACCAGATGCGGGCGGTGCCCTTGATCGTCGGTTTGTGCTGCCAACGCTCGTGGACGTTGTCCCCGCGAGTGATCGTGCCGAGCGCACCGCGCAACGGGTAGTTCAACGGGGTCTTAGCCAGGGGCGTCCGGGTCAAAAAATCCCAGGCCTCGGCCAAGGGATTCCGGATCGTCGCGACGAGATCCTGCCACCCCTTGCGGGCGTTGGTGGTCGCGAAGCGGATCTCGTACTCCATTTTCTTCGGAGGACGAGGGACGAGCTCGCCGCGCTTGCTGGCCACCGCTACGGCCGCTCCACAACGTCATCATCATCAGAGTCCAACCAATCCAGCTCGGCTTGGCCGAGACCAGCGGCGATGGCGGTTGCAGTCTCCCGCCACGAGGTCAGCTCCGCGAGCGCCAAGTGCGGTTGGTCGGTGGAGAACGACGCCCGCGCGGCGTCAACGAGGGTTTGAGCGCAGGTGGCCCGGTCCTCCGGGGACAGCGCGAGCATCCACGGGAACGCCCGTGACATCCGCTCGGCAAGCGGACCGTCGTCGTCCACAGCTACGCCGATGAGCTGCGCGGCGAACTCGAGCAAGCGGGCGCGACCCTCCGCCTCGCGCTGCGACATCAGCACGAGCGCCTCACCGTCACGGCGGGTCACCGTCACCGGGTGGTCCTCAGCCTCGGCGAACACCTCAGCGGAGTGCTTGCTCAGGTCCGAGGAGCGGCGCGTGGAGGCGCGGAGAGCTGTCGTGGTCATGCCGCCATGGTATTCGGAATGTATTCGGAAGTCCAATGTGCGGCCCACGGCCTCCCTGATCTACCGGCAGGTCCAAGGCCGTCGTTCTGATAGCAAACAATCAACTCAGCTGGACGCCGACCTCACCAGGAGTCAATGCGTGCCGCCGAATTGGCATTCGGCTAGATGATCATCAACCGCTGCCAAAACGCCTCTTACCACCACCCGAGCGCGGGAATACGGCGGAATCGAATACGGCGGGTTACCGGAAAAGTACGCCGTGTTCATCTGATGAATCACGGACATTTCAAGTCCGACCACCGCCGCCGCTATCGGCGAGTTGCTGAGCATGTGCGATGAGTTCCTGCGCACCGCCGGACCCATCTCTTGACCGGACAGCACCAACGATTTTCCCGGATGACTCTCAACTAGCCAGGATCGGCCGGACGAATCTCAGGTTCCACTGGGCGGGCTACATGGAAGGCGCGGTGGCAGCTGGTAACCGTGCCGCCAGCGAAGTTATCAACGACCTGTCTGGTTAGTCGGCGGCTGTGCGTGGGGTGCCAACGGACGTGACCAATAACTGGTACTGCTGTACACCAACGGCGTTCGCATCCGAAGATCGCGAACCGTCACTGTGTCGCTCGGTTTGGTCGAGCATTGCGAGCGGTGTGCAATGATCCCGGCATGATGGCCGTACCGGTAAGCCCTCGTCAGCCAGAAGCACGGCGCACAGTTTTGATTACCGGCGCCGGAGGGGGCTCGATCGACCCATCTCACCGCCGGGGAAGTAGATGATGCCGAGGTGGCGACCACGTGCGTCCTGGCGTCTCCCCGTGCCGTGTGGTGGTGGGGCCGAGCTGTGCGGTGGCGCGTCGGGCATGGTTGTGGTGGTCGATGGTGCGCGAAGCCTACGCAAGGCGTGGATACGCCGCCTCTGCTCAAGCACCTGGGCGCATGACACCGTAACGACACCGACTAACTGATGACTTCCTCGTTGATTCCTTCACCGGTGATCCATCCAATCGCGGCGGGCGTTATGGCTAGGACCCCAATCATTTTGTCCGCCAACAGCCTTCTCGTTGGCTCCGGTGCGGACATCCTGTTCACGATCCCCGTAGATGACAAAGATCCGCGTCCCGGTGAAGGCACTGCTGCGCAATGGAGGACTCACCAAACTTTGACCCATCACAAACAGGTCGTTTGGACGATCGACCACTTGAGGGCGGGCACGTTCATTCACGAATCGTTCGTTGTCACTTCGTGTTCAGGCCGCTAGATGACCGTTCGGGCCGTCGCCGCCCAGCCGAATTCGTGCAGGCGTACGGTGATGTCATTGAATCCCGCTTTGGCCAGTCGATCTGGGAGTGTTTCAGGGTCAACGGGGTTGTAGGTGTCGCCGATGTGGAGCACTTCCATTTCATCACTGCCGACACTATCGCTGGCGACCAGGGCGGCTCCCGGCTGCAATACCCGGGCGACTTCGCCGAATAGCCGATCCTGCATCTCATTGGTGGGGACGTGGTGAAGCATCGTGAAACACACCGCCCCGGAGAATCGGGTACTGGGGAATTCGAGGCTCGTTGCATCGCCACGAACGATGTGCACCGTCGGCACGTCAGCGAACCTCTCGGTGAGCATCGCCGCCAGGTCATCGTCGATCTCAACGCACGTCAGCTTCGGCACCGAGACGCTGAGCACGTCGGCGACCGCGCCATAGCCTGGGCCGACTTCGAGCACGTCGTCACCGAGATCAGTGTTGTCGAGAACCCACGGGAATATCTGATCCCGCATCAACTGACGCCACTCGTCGCTGCCGCACATCTCATGCGCTTCGTTCACGTCTCGAAGCCTACGGACGTGCGGGGTGCGTTTGTGGACATCTCTCGCTTCTCAAGAAACGAGGTTGATCACATCCTGTCTCACCAGACGGGACGATTTGTTCGCGAATCAGCGGTTGAGATGGGCGAGTTTTTCCGGATTGCCGATCGCGCGGATGGCACGCACGAGGTGGCCGTCGGTTTCCAGATGGATGACCGCCATCACCCGATCGCGCAGTGACACGACGACGCCGGGCTGGCCGTTGATGTCGACGACGCGGAAGTCTGCACCCGCCCCAAAGAGCGAATTGGCCAGGACGATCGATACGAGCTCGGCGCCGACCCGAGCGCTGTGTGGTGCACCCGCGACATGGCCTCCGGAGTCGAATTCACCGACGACGTCGGCGGCCAGGACTGCGGCGAGGTTGGCGATGTCGCCGCCGGCGCAGGCCTGCGCGAAATGTTGGGCCACGGATTGGGCCTGGGTGGCCGGTATGTCGAAGCGCGGCTCGGGATCGTCGCGGATGGCGGCGCGGGCGCGGCTGGCGAGCTTGCGTGTCGCCGCCGGCGACCTGCCGACTATCTCGCTGATCGCCTCGAACGTCAGGCCGAACACGTCGTGCAGTACGAAGGCGACCCGCTCGGCGGGGCTCAGGGTGTGGAGCACGGCCAGCAAGGCGATCCTGACGGTGTCGTCGAGGGTGACCCGGTCGGCAGGGTCGGGTGCTGAAGCGTGCTGTTCGATCAGTGGCTCGGGTAGCCAGGGACCGATGTACCTGCGCCGGGTCGCGCTGGCTCGAAGCATGTCCAGGCATATTCGTCCAGCTACGGTGACCAGCCAACCCTCGACATCCTCGATACCTTCGATTTCGGCACGTGTCAGCCGGAGGAACGTCTCCTGCATCGCGTCTTCAGCATCAGTCAGCGTGCCCAGCATGCGGTAGCTGACATCCAGGACGCGTTTACGGTGCTCGTGCCAGAGAGTCTCGACGGTCGAATCAGTCATGTTATTTAGGACGAGCCGGAATAGGAGAACGTGACGGTCACATCACCGACGTACCGCGCGTCCTTGACAGCATGAACATTCACATCAACGATCCTGGCAATACGGTCTTTCACGCCGCGGCACGTCCGGACTGGCTGCCCGAAACCGTCTGGCCGTTTCCCTTGCGCGAATTCGATCTGCAGGGCCGGCGCGTGGTGTACACCGACACCGGCGGCGAGGGCCCGGTCGTGTTGATGGTGCACGTGGGATTGTGGTCGCTGCTCTGGAAGGGTCTCATCACGGAGTTGGCACCTTGGTTCCGTTGCATCACGCTCGATGTGCCCGGTTCTGGTCTGTCCGACACTGCGCCAGTCTCGCTGGCTGCTGTCGCCGAGGCGATCGGATTCCTTATCGATCATCTAGATCTCCACGATGTCACCCTGGTGGTGCATGACACCGGCGGCTGGGCGACCATGGCCGCGGTCGGAACCAAACCGTCCCGCGCCGACCGGGTGTCCCGGGTGGTCGGCGTCAATACCTTCGGCTGGCGACCGCGGGGTGGGCTTCGACTCGCTCTGCTGTTCATGGGCTCGGCGGTGATGCGTGAGCTCACTGTGTGGACAGGCTTGCTGGCCTGGGGAAGCGCCACCCGCTTCGGCGTCGGCCGGCACTTCGACCGCGCCACCAAGCGAGCGTGGCGGCGCTGTCTGCGACCGCGCTCCAAACGCCGGTTCATGCATCACATGTTCTCCGACGCCGCCAAGGATCGTGCCACATCGCAGGCCGCCGAACAGGGAAGCGCGGCGCTCGCCGACCGACCTACGATGACGATCTTCGGACGTTTCGGCGACTACTTCGCTTTCCGCCGCGGCTGGCGTCGCATTCGCCCAGCCGTGAGCGAGCTGACCGTGCCGTGGGGTTTCCACTTTCCGCAATCGGACAACCCAGCCTTGGTGGCCGCGGCGATCTCCGACTGGCATCGGAGCGCGTGCTGCCCGACCTGACCTCGAACCTCATCGCCGACAGGATCTGCCTCGAAGATCGGCTATTCGGCGCGAAGCGGATCAGACGCCCGCCGCGACTTCCGCCGATCTCCGCTGGCCGCGATGCCGGTGGAATACCTCACCCCCGCAATCGAAGACCGCGCCTTGGAAGTTCAGATGCTGCTCGCTGACCGCGGCCAGCACCGCGCACCATCGATTCCGGACCTGCTCGTCGCGGCCACGGCCGAACTCGTCGGACTCACCGTGTTGCACCTCGACAAAGATTTTGACGTGATCAGCGACCTTACCGGGCAGCCGACACATCGCCTGACCGTTCCGCAACCATGACGTCGCGACGTCCCGCCGGGGGCCCCAGCCGGAACCGCCAACTCCAATGCGACGCAACGGCGTTCCATCGTCTCGAACGACCTGGCGGTTGCCAGCGCCAACCCGCTAGAAAGATTGAGACGGGACAACCGCGCGAGGCCGAGGAATGCCATCATCGCCGCGCTGTCACCGAGGTCAACGACGGCGCACCCGTTGTTGAGGTCGCCGAACGGTATGGCGTCACCCGGCGTTTCACATTCATTCGTGGGCGGCAGGTACACCCCGTGTTGCAGCTTCCGCGGCCAGTGCGTGATCGAAGGTTGCGAGGCTTGCTTGGTGCCGTATCGCGACGTCGAGAACGCAACAGTCGGGCAACTTCAGTCCACTGCTGGCACGCAGTTCAGCAAGTCGCAATGGCTCCCCGTTGTCGTGAGGCGCGACCGTGATTCCGGCGGCGTGGATGTCATCGCGCATCGATGCACCCCGTCCTATCCGGACGCCCCCGACCAACACTTCCGCCATTGTGATCGTATGCACGAGCATCTCCCCGGGTGTACCGGCGAGAAGAACTTCGGTGGCTGCTCGATGATGCGGATCGGCTGGATTCAAATGGGCGATGAGCACACTCGCATCCACGGCAATCACGCTGGCCAGTCCGCTCTCAGGTCGGCGAGATAGTCCGGACCGAATGCCTCGGCGTAACGGCCCGCGCTGGCCAGTACCGCAGATCGATGATCCTGTTTGTCGGCGGACTCGTCATTCGCGAGCATGTCGCCCGCTGCTTCGACAAGTCGCACGAGCAGGCGTGATCGCGGCTCTCCGGGCCATCGTTTCGCGGCTCTGTCCAGCGCGCGGGCGACTGCCGGTGTCTCTGTTACCTGGTATCGGGGACGTGTCGTCGGCACGCCGGAAGTGTACCACCTAGTAGTAAAGTGGTACACCGAGTTGATCGGCTACTGGTGAGAACACGCAGGAATCGAATATGCGGCGTTGCCAGTAAACGTTCGCTGTATTCCACGGTTGCCCAAGTGACTTCGTCGCGGCGGCGTGGGCGATCTCTTGGCCGCCGCTGACGGGTTCTTTTGGAAGGCCAACGTTGGATCCCCGCACGGCAGCTGTCGATGCTTGTCAGTCGAGGTCGAACGCGTGCCGGATCGCCGTTGTTAGTCTCCCCCGTGCCGAAGATCGCGTACCGTCACGGTATCCATTGGACACGCGTATCACCGGTGAGACGGATGAGGTGTAACTTGTGGACGAAATGATCGTGGCGTGATGGCCGCGCCGGTCAGCCCTCGACCCAAGCGCATCAAATTCTCTGGACACACCGCTGATGACGGCCTTTTCGGTCCCGACAGTGTCACGTGGCGTATCTCGGCGTTGCCGCAGTTGGGTTTGGCCGCACACGGGGCCGCGATGCTGCAGATGCTGCTTCCGCCGGTGATGCACATGATCGATCAGGCCTCCACTTTCCGGACGAATCCTGCCTCCCGCGCCGAACTCACCGCGCTCTTCGGTCGCACACTCACCTACGGGGATACGGCGGCAGCGAATCGCGCCGCCGAGGTCCTCGCGAAGATCCATCATCGGGTGACGGCGACAGATCCGGTATCGGCGCGGACCTATCACGCTGACGAGCCCGACCTGTTGCTGTGGGTGCACAACACCCTCCAATGGATGGTGCTACGGGTAACCGACTCCTATGGCCCGGCCCTCAGTGATGCCAACAAGTCGACCTACCTCAACGAGCAGGTCATAGCTGCGCGACTAACCGGGTGCACCGTCGATGACGTGCCCACCACCGAGAAGGACCTCTCCGCATACATCGAAGGCATGACTCCGAGGCTGGCGATGGGTAGCGACACCATCTGGTTCAAGAAGATGGTCTTTCCTGCTCGGATCGTCTGGAGGCCGGCGACCTATCTCCCCCACATGATGGGCGTTGCGGTCGCTGGCCTGTTGAATTACGAACAGCGGCAACTGTATGGGGTCGATCGGCCTGCTTGGCAGTTCGAGACGAATAGGAAAATCCTCAAGGGCATCTTCGAGGCAGAGGCACGGAAGGTTCCGGTGCTGTCGCGCATATCCCTGGAACGCCAGAAGGTCGACGAGAAAGCCTTCGGGTCACCGCACTGACAGCGTCAGTCCACCACGGCCTCAGTCCACTACGCCGGCGAGGGCGGCGAATTCACGTGCATCATGGGCCGAGAAAACCGTGACCTCTTCGGGGGATCCCGACCCTGGGCCGTGTTCGGCGTGCAGGTGGCGCAGTCGGTCTTGGTTGGCGAGCCGCGCGCTCTTGTCCATCTGCACTATCGACTGAAATAGGGCCAGCCCGCTCGGGCACGTCGGTGGGGTCTCCTTCTCGGCGTAGCTGAAGTAACTGTCTCCGGCGTGTAAGAACCAGCCGCCCGAAGGACGCCGCACGGCGACCCCGCAGTGACCCCGGCTATGTCCCTGAAGCGGCACCAACAGGAGGTCATTGCCGAGGACCCGGACAGACCCGAAACCCAGCCAGGATTCACCGACAACCTCATGCTCCACCCAGTTGGGGTGATGTGACCACTGGGCGGCGACGTAGCGGTTCCTCTCCTTGTACGACTTCCGCGCCCGTGCGGCCGCCAACTCCTCGCCGAAAACATGCACGCGGGCCTGAGGGAAGTCCCCCAATCCGCCGGCATGGTCCAGGTCGAGATGTGTGACAACGATGTCAGTCACGTCCGACGCCTCGTAACCTGCCGCGCGTACCTGAGCCAGTGCCGTCTCGGCCGGGTCGAGTGCGGCACCCAGAAAGGCGATGAAGGCACGACCCATTCGGCGTTCTGCGATGTCGACCGTGCCGAAGCCGGTGTCGACGAGAACCAGCCCCGTATCGCGTTCCACCAACAAGCAGTGCGCCACCATCCGCTCTGGAGCGAGTCCGCCGGGCACTCGCGGCGCCATCGACGCGCAGTTGATGTGGTTGATCTGGAAAGTCACACCGACCATGGTGACACCTCTTCGTCGACCGCACCCCACGTCTCGACACACCCAGGGGCAGGATGCAGACTTATTCCATGCAGCCATGCCCGAACCGACCATTGAACTGTCTCTCGGACGCGCGGGCCTTTTTCCACACCAACACGACACCGTTGTACTTCATCTCGCCGACCCCGTTCAATCTGCTGGGCAACGACAACTGGGTCCGTAACTTCTTCTACCTGAACTACTTTGACTCCTTCGAAGGCGCTCACCCCCGCGTTTTCGTACCCCGGCGACGTGACAAGCGTGAGTTCGGCTCAATGGGAGATGTGTGCAATCACCTGCTATGCGATCCCGAGACCCTCGCCTTCATCGCGCAGCGTGGGCCGGGTGGCAAGGCCTGCTTTGTGATGATGGACGAGAAGACGCGCGCGCTCGCCGACCAGGCGGGTCTGGAGGTGATGCATCCCCCGACGGAGCTTCTGCGTCGCCTGGACTCAAAGACCGTCATGACGCGCCTTGCAGATGAAGCAGGCGTTGCCAGTGTGCCACACGTCATCGGTCGGGCCGGCTCCTACGACGAGTTGCTGGCGCTCGCGCACAGCGGTGGACTGGGCGACGACCTCGTTGTCCAGGACGCCTACGGTGACGCCGGCAGCGGAACATTCTTCATACGCGGGGAGCGAGACTGGGACAGCTGCGGCGCGGATCTGGTTGCGCAGCAAGAGGTCAAGGTCATGAAGCGCATCCGCAATGTCGAGGTTTGCATCGAGGGCGTGGTGACCCGGTACGGCACCGTGATCGGTCCTGCCATGACGAGTCTGGTCGGTTACCCGGAGTTGACCCCCTACCAGGGAAGCTGGTGCGGCAACGATATCTGGCGTGAGGTACTGCAGCCCGCGCAGACGCATGCCGCGCGAGAGATGGTGCGCAAACTGGGCGATGTCATGAGCCGCGAGGGGTTCCGCGGCTACTTCGAAGTGGACCTGCTGCGCGACCTGGATTCCGAGGAACTCTACCTCGGAGAGGTGAATCCGCGCCTCAGCGGAGCCAGCCCGATGACCAACCTGACCACCGAGGCCTACGCCGACATGCCGCTGTTTCTCTTTCATCTGCTCGAGTTCATGGATGTGGAATACCGGCTCGATATCGATGAGATCAATTCGCGCTGGGAGCGGGGATACGGTGAAGACGAGGTCTGGGGGCAGGTGATCTTGAGCGAGACCTCTTCGGATGTAGAGCTTTTCACTGCTGCGCCGGCTACCGGCGTATGGCGGCTGGATGAGGCCGGCCACGTCTCGTTCGCGCGTGCCGCGAACGACTGGGCCTCGGTGACGGACGAGACCGAGGCCTTCTTCATGCGGGTTGCCGCTCCGGGTGATCTGCGTTGCGAGGGCGCACAACTCGGAGTCCTTGTGACACGCGGTCATCTACAGACCGACGACTACCAGCTCACCGAACATTGCCGGCGCTGGGTCAACGGCATCAAGGCCAAGTTCGTTTCGACGCCCCTGACTCCGACGACTCCCCTGGTCTCGCGACTCGTCGCACGCGCGTGATCGACGGCCGCCCGGACGGTATCTCGCTGGCCAACTGGATGTCCCCGGAGTACGCGCACTGGTCACTTCAGCATGTCGAGGACTTCGTGCCGACAGCCGTGATCTCCCGCGGGTCCGGCAGGGTCGCAAGACTGCACACTGCGCCTGCCCCGGTCGCGGCGATTTCGGTAACGGGCGCGCCAGGGTGTTCCTCCACCGTTGGCGAGGTGATGGCCGCCACCGGGACCAACGGATGGGCCGTGGCCCACCGCGGGTCGATGATCGCCGAGGAGTACCACGGTGGCCTGGGCCCACGGGCTCGGCACCTGCTGTTCTCGGTCAGCAAGTCGCTGGTCGGGGCGGTCGTCGGCGCACTGAACGGGGCGGGAGCGCTGGAGGTCGAGGCGCCGGTCACGGCCTTCGTTCCGGCTCTGAGGAACTGCGGCTACGACGGTGCGACGGTGCGTCACCTATTGGACATGAGATCGGGTATCGCCTTCTCGGATGATTACGGCAACCCTAAAGCGGAGATACACCTCCTCGACCAAGCGATGGGTTGGGCTCCGAAGAGCAGTCCGGACGTGCCCGCCTCTCTTTACGAGTTCCTGCTCACTCTGCGGAGAAAATCGGCGCACGGCGGCCCGTTCGAATACCGCTCGTCCGACACCGATGTGCTCGGCTGGGTCTGCGAGGTCGCCGGCGGGCAACGGATGCCCGAACTGATGTCCGAACTGCTGTGGAGTCACGTGGGCGCCCAATGCGATGCCACCATCGGGGTGGACGTGACCGGCACCGGAATGTTCAATGGCGGCATCAGCGCCTGCCTCGGCGACCTGGTCCGATTCGGGTCGCTGTTCCTGCGCGACGGTGTTTCGTTGACCGGGCGACAAGTGGTTCCTGCCGCATGGATTGCGGACACCCTTCAGGGCGGCGCGGATTCACGTCGTGCCTTCGCTGCCGGCCCCAGTGCTACCGAGATGCCCGGCGGCATGTATCGCAACCAAGTGTGGTTCCCCTACCCCGGCACCAATGTGGTGTTGTGCCAAGGGATGTCCGGTCAAATGATCTACGTCAATCGGGCCGCGCACATTGTGGCCGCCAAATTGTCCGACCAATCAGAGTTGCAAGGTGCCGGCGCACTGGCCGACACGCTGCGGGCATTCGACGCGATCGCGCAAGAACTTGGCTAAAAAGATTGTAAGTACTTACTATCTAGTGTACGGTGAATCCATGACTTTCGACGTGATCATCCGCAACGGCCTTTGGTTCGATGGGACGGGAGCCGCCCCCACGATCCGCAGCCTGGGCATTCGGGACGGAATCGTGGCGACGGTGTCAGAGTCGGCGCTCGATGAGACTGGCTGCCCCGATGTCATCGACGCCGAGGGTAAGTGGATCGTCCCGGGCTTCATCGACGTTCACACCCACTACGACGCGGAGGTGCTCTTCGATCCGGGCCTGCGGGAGTCGGTGCGGCACGGCGTCACCACGGTCTTGCTGGGCAATTGCTCGCTCTCGACCGTGTACGCGAGCGCCGAGGACGCCGCGGACCTGTTCAGCCGAGTCGAGGCGGTCCCCCGCGAGTACGTTTTCGGTGCGCTGAGCGAAAAGAAGTGGTCGTCGCCGGTGGAATACGTCGAGGCAATCGATGCGCTGCCACTGGGCCCCAACATTGCCTCGATGCTGGGCCACTCGGATTTACGCGCATCGGTGCTTGGTCTCGACCGGGCGACGACGCACGGCATGCGACCCAGCGACGCGGAATTGGATCGGATGGCTGAGATGCTCGATCAGGCGCTCGATGCGGGCCTGCTCGGAATGTCTGGAATGGACGCCGCGATCGATAAGCTCGATGGTGACAGATTCCGCTCGCGCGCCCTGCCCTCGACGTTCGCGACGTGGCGCGAACGTCGCAAACTCATCGCCGTCTTGCGCAAACGGCGCCGCATTCTGCAGAGCGCACCCGATGTCAAGAATCCGATCTCTGCGCTTCTCTTCTTCCTGTCCAGCAGCCGCATGCTGGGCCGTCGAGCCGGAGTGCGGATGAGCCTTCTGGTATCCGCCGACGCCAAGTCGGCACCGACCGCGGTGCGCGTGTTCGGACCCGGAACTCGGCTGCTCAACAAGTTGCTCGGCTCCTTTGTGCGCTTTCAGCATCTGCCGGTGCCGTTCGAGTTGTACTCCGACGGCATCGACCTTCCCGTGTTTGAGGAGTTCGGCGCGGGTACCGCTGCGCTCCACCTGCGAGATCAGTTGGAGCGTAACAAGTTACTCGCCGACACCGAGTACCGTCGCCGGTTCCGGCGCTCGTTCGACAAAACGAAGCTGGGACCCAGTCTGTGGCACCGTGACTTTCACGACGCCACCATCGTGGAATGCCCGGACCAGTCACTGATCGGAAAGAGCTTCGGTCAGATCGCCGACGAGCGCGGGCTGCATCCCCTCGACGCATTCCTCGACGTACTCGTCGACAATGGTGAGCGCAACGTGCGCTGGACCACGATCGTGGCCAACCACCGGCCCAAGTACCTCGACAGGCTGGCCGCGGACCCTTCCATTCACATGGGGTTCTCCGACGCCGGCGCACATCTGCGCAACATGGCCTTCTACAACTACGCGCTGCGACTGCTCAAGCGGACGCGTGACGCCGACCGGTCCGGGCGGCCGTTCCTCACCCTTCAGCATGCGGTGCACCGGCTGACCGCCGAGGTGGCCGAGTGGTTCGGCATCCCGGCCGGCACCCTGCGCGAGGGCGACCGCGCTGACTTCGTCGTCATCGACCCTGCCGGTTTGAATGACTCGGTCGATGCCTACCACGAGGCCGAAGTGCCCTTTTACGGCGGACTTTCACGGATGGTGAATCGCAACGACGACGCCGTCGTCGCGACCGGCATCGCCGGTAGCATCGTGTTCCGCAACGGCACTTTCCGCGACGGCTACGGCGCCACGGTCCAGTCGGGTCGCTTTCTGCGCGCGGGCACCGTCGCGCGGGCGGGCGCCCTGGTCTGATGGCGCGAACCCAGCAGCAGCGCCGCGAGGAGACCATTGCTCGTCTGCTGGACGCGAGCATCGACACCATCGTCGAAGTCGGCTACGCGCGGGCGTCTGCGGCCGTGATCGCTAAGCGCGCCCAGGTGTCCGACGGTGCGCTGTTCCGCCACTTCCCCACCATGGGCGACTTCATGGCGGCCACCGCGCGCGAGGTGATGCGTCGTCAACTCGAGCTGTTCACCAAACGGGTCGCGGAAATCCCGGCTGAGGAATCGGTTCTCGAGGCCGCGTTGATGGTTCTGCGAGACATCACGGCCAACCCCACCAACGCGGTGATGTATGAATTGCTGATCGCCGCGCGGACGGATGAGAAGTTGACCGCCACCCTGCGTGACGTATTGGCCGAGTATGCCGCCAAGATCAACGAGATCGCCAGTACCGTACCGGGTTCGGACGGCTTCCCGCCGGACGTCTTCGCCACGGTGGTGGCGACGTTGACGAACGCGTTCGACGGCGCCGCGATCGTGCGCGCGGTCCTACCGCAGCCGGAGTTGGAGGAGCGTCGTGTCGCGCTGCTGGCGACGCTGCTCGAAGGGGGCCTGAGGGGATGAGCCCCAGCGGGGTAGCGTGGCGATCGTGAATGTCTCCCGTATGGCTACAGCCGCCGCGTTCGTGTGCTCCGCGGGCCTGCTCGTTCTGGCGTTGAGCGGCTGCGGGCCGGCAACCGAAACGGCAACTGCGGCAACTGCGTGCCCGACGGCTGCCGCCCAGGATGGTGTCCAGCCGGACTGGACGTTGGTAGGTACCACTGGCAGCGTCGCCGTCACCGCGCCCACCGAGACGACTGCGCCGACCATCACGGTGGCGGCGCCGTTCAGCGTGGCCGAGACGCAAGTGCACACACTGCAGGCCGGCGATGGGCCGGTTGTCGCAGACAGCGCGACGGCCTCGGTCTGCTATGTCGGTGTCAACGGGCGGGACGGGGCGGTATTCGACAGCAGCTATCAGCGCGGGGACTCGGTCGAGTTCCCACTCGACGGAGTCGTGCCGGGCTTTCAGAAGGCCATCGCGGGACAGACGGTCGGGTCCAGCGTCGCCGTCGCGATGAACGCTGCTGACGGCTACCCCCAGGGACAGCCCGCTGCCGGAATTCTGCCCGGTGACACGCTGGTATTCGCGATCAAGATTCTCGGCGCCGGCTGAGTCAGGACAGGCCGACTCAGGACAGGCTGAGTCAGGACACGTAGGTCGAGATCGCGTCGAACGCCGCGATGGTGGCAAACAAGAAGTTGGCATTCTGCGGTAACGGCCAGCTTGACAACTTGGCAGCTACCACCCGGGCCGCCTTGTTGACGTAGATCATCTGCCCGTGAATGCCCAGGCACAGCAGCACATTGTCGCTGGGATAGGGAAACCAGACCTGGTTGCGGTACATGCCGCCGGGCATGCGGTTGTCCCCCGGACTGGCGGCGAAGGCATCCCGTGAGTCGATCCCGCCAGCGTAGGTGTCGGCGATCCAGGCCGGCGGTGTCACCGCGGCGCCGGTGAGTGAGTACCCCTCGTTGAGGTATATCGAACCGAACCTGACAAGGTCGCGCAGGCACGCGTTGATTCCGCCGTCGAACATCCCGGTTCCCACGGAGTCGACGCCGATGGCCGCGTCCCGCTGCGCCCCGATGCGGCTCCACAACAGTTGGGACATCAACTCGGGCATTCGCATCCCGCTCGCGGCCTCGCACACCCAGCCCAGGACATCGGTTTCACACGACCGGTACTCGAACGGCCCGCCGTGGACCGACTTCTGCTGCAGAGTGACCAGGTAGTCGTACATCGTGGTAGGCAGGTTCGGAACGGTTCGCGGCGCCCAGCCGATGGCCTGCTCCAGCAGGCGAACCTCGGCCCCCGGGTCGAGATAGTCCTCGGAGAACGCGATCCCGGAGCGCATGTCGAGCGCGTTTCGGACGGTGGCGCCCGCGTAACCTGACTTCCCGAGCGCGGGAACGTAGGCGGTCACCGGATGATCCACGTCGAGCATGCTCTCACCGTGCAACGCCCCGACCACCATGCCGATGAGTGATTTGCTGACCGACATCAGCAGGTGGGAGGTGTTGGGGACCATCCCGCTGTAGTACTCCTCGGCCAGGATTTTTCCGTGCTGGGTGACGATCCATCCGTCGGTGGCCGTCGTCGCCATCACTTGGCCGACCGTCGTGGGCGCCGCCCCGTGACCGGATGGGGCTGGCGCCACCCCGGCGTTCAGGGGCAGGTCGGTGAGCCTGGTCGGCACGGAAGGAAGTTCCACGACCGGGCCGCGACCTCGAGAAATGACGGCGGTGGGGAGGAAGTCGGCGATGTGCTGGAATGCCCAGTGGATGTGTGGGGCCGATTGCCAGCTATCCAGTGAAATGCCTGTCGGCACGCGGCCCGGGTCGCCGCCGATCACTTTGCCTCCTGAAGCCTGATATGCGTTGAGGGTCACCCGAACCCTAACTCAGATCGATTTGACGCCCACATGGGTCGGTGCCTCGGCCGGTTCGGCGATGGGAACACCGGCAAACTGGGCCCTGATCGAGTCGATGAGGTGATTCGCTCGAATCGTCAGCGCCGAACTGCCCTCGGGCGAATCGACCTGCAGGCGTCCCTTGGTTACCAGCACGCCCAGGTCGGCGCCCTTCCAGCGATAGTCGCCGGGACCGTAAATCCGCAAGAAGAACGCCTCCGACTCGTTCTGCAGCTGGTGCCAGTCCAGACCGGGGCGGTCGAACACCAAAGCGCCGCTACTGTTGAGGCGGTACTGGCCGGTGCTGGGGGTAGCTGTCAGGCGCTGCACGATGTCATCGGTCTCTTTGAGGATCATCTGGCTCCAGACATCGGCGGACGCAAGTTCCTCCCACCGCTCGTTGATCTCGTCCACGTCCAGTTCGAAGTCGACATCCATGTATTCGAGCAGATGGAATAGGAACAGCGGCACGTCAGCGTACGCGCCCGCGGTGACGTTCGTGATCGATGACGCCCCGCTGATCCGGGGGTTCAGTTCGCCCAGATAAACGTCGCCGGTGTCGGTATCCAGGAGAACGTCGACCTCGAAAAATCCTCGGTAGCCTTCCTGGGCCAGGCGGTCGCCCAGTCGTCGTACGAGTTGGGTTGCGGCGCGACGGTTCTCGGAAGCGAGGACCTCGGGATACATCTCGTTGCCGCACCAGCCGCCCCGGTTGGGGGTGAGGTCCTCGTACCCGATGAGCTCCGACATGAACGGTCCGACGATGGTGCCGCACCGGGTGAGGACGGCTTCGACGGCAACCGGTCGGTTGTTGATCCGGCGCATCACCTTGATGTCCTCGCCGACGATGTAGGAGCTGTGCTTGCGCCAGTCGGCTTCCGAGGAGATGAAGAAGGTGGTCTTGCCCGAGTCCCCGTAGGGTGTCTGCACGACGAGTTCGTCACCGAGGCCGGCCTTCTCGGCCTCGGCGCGCAACCCGTCCCAGTCCTCGACCTTGGTCAGCACGTGCGGAACGCTGGCCGCTCCGGCTTCGGTTCCGAGTTGGGTGGTCACGATCTTGGAATCGAGGTGGTCGCGCAGGCTCGCCGGCGGCAGGATCAGGTCGTAGCCGAGTTCTTTGCAGATCGCCTCGGTCTTGCTGTCGAAGAAGACCATCGCCACTTTCGGCCGAACGCCGCGCGGTGCGCTGGCGCTCATGTAGGCCCTGACCTCGGGGTTGGTCAGCAGCCAGTTGTTGATCTCCTCCCCGCTTTCGAACTCCTGATACGGCTTGTTAACCGGGGTGAACACCCGAGGGTGGGCACCGTCCCAGGCGTCGTAGTAGGTCACGTACGAAAAATTGCGCACCCAGCGATCGAGCCCGAGCAGATTGAATGGGGTGGCGCCGAAGAAGTAGATCGGTACATCGTTGGTCCGGAAGAAGTGCCGAACCTCGGAGATATTGCGCAGGCCACGCTTGGTCCGGGTGCCGGCCGGACTGGGTGATGCGAACGCGGCATCGGTGCCGATGCTGACCTGGCCGGTCGGTGCTGTCGAACTCGCAGGTTTGGCCGTCGGCTTCGCGGCGGGTTGGGCCTTGGCTGACTTGGCCGTGGCTTTGGCCGCCGGCTTGGCGCGCGGGGTCGGGGGCTTGGCGCCGCCGGCCGCAGCCTTGGCGGGCGCCTTCTTGGCGCGCGGGCTCGCAGCCTTCTTGGCAGCGGTGGCGGTTGTCTTCGAGCGTCGAGGCCGGCTGGGGCGCTCAGTCATGTTTTTGGACCTCCGGGTCGGATGTGAGATACACCTTCTCATTTCAACGCTCAGCCGGTGCTGGATCAGCAGGACTGATGTCACTGATTTTTTTTCGGGTTTGCCAGTAGCCGGGCAAGGCCTGGCGTGGCCGGTGCCGTCCTGCGAGACAGCCCAGATAATCGTCGCGGTCGCAGTCACGCCGCGGCCCAGGACGGCACCCATGCTCCCGCATACATCACAGCTTCTACTGCCAGGTTGGAGCCGAGCACGACCAGATCGGCCTTCGCGCCGGCGGTCAGTCCCACCCCCGGGATGCCCAGCGCCGCGGCCGGGTTGATCGAAGACTGCCGGACCGCGAGCAGCAGCGCGTCGTCGGCGGGCAGGCCGCTATGCGCGACCGAAAACCTGAACAACGTGTCCATCGTCGCGGTGCTGCCGGCAATCGTGTCGGTACCGGCGACACAGGCCATCCCGTCGACGACGTCAACCGCGAGCCGACCCAATCGGTAGCCGCCGTCGGGCATCCCGGCTGCGGCGATGGCGTCGGTCACCAGGGAGACCCGTTCCGCGCCCACACTGGCGCTGATGTGCCGGTAGAGCGGCGGCGCGACGTGTACTCCGTCCGCGATCAGCTCAGCGGTGACGGCCGGGTCCTCGAGCAGGGCTATGACCGGTCCAGGCTCGCGCTGGTGGATGGATCGCATCGCATTGAAGAGATGCGTTGCCACCGTGGCTCCGGCTCCGATCGCTGCGCGGGTCTGTTCGTAGGTGGCGTCGGTGTGGCCAACCGCGGCAACGGCGCCGGCGTCGACGATCCTGCCGATGGCCGCCAGTGCACCGGTGCGCTCCGGAGCCAGGGTGATCATCCGGATGGCTCCGCCGCCCGCCGAGAGCACAGCATCGAGTTCTTCGGGCGACGGGTCCCGCAGCAGCGAAACATCATGGGCGCCACAGCGTGTCGGGGCTAGCCAGGGTCCTTCCAAGTGAACCCCCGCGATCAATCCGGCTCTGACTTCCTCCGCCAGATCGGTCACCTGGCGCAGCAACTCTGCCGGCGAGGCACTGACCAGGGACGCGATCAGGGTGGTCGTCCCGAATCGGCGATGAAACTGCACCGCGGCGGCCGTTTGAGCTTGGGTTGCGGCGCAAAAGTTGGCACCGCCTCCCCCGTGAACGTGGGTGTCCACGAAACCGGGCACCACGATTGCGGGGCCGAGATCTACATCCGTCGGTCCAGGTGGCGGTCCCGCGCCTGACCGCAGTACGGTGGTGCCGGATATCTCAATCCAGCCCGGCTGCAACAATTCCCAACCGGTCGCCACGGTCGCGGCGGTGATCAGCACGTCACAGATCCTGCCAGTCCGGTTTGCCTCGGTACGTCTCGCGGTAATAGTCCACCAACTGCAGTCGTCGCGCAGCGTCGGCATCCAGCAGTACCGTCACGTGCGGATGGTGCTGCAGTATCGTTGCGGGCCACATCGCACTGACCGCGCCCTCCACCAGGTGGTGCACGGCCTCGGCTTTCGCCCGGCCGGTCGCAATGAGCATGACGTGGCGAGCGGCCATGATGGTGCCCAAACCCTGTGTCACACAATGGGTGGGTACGGCGTCGCGATCGCCTCCGAAGAAACGGGCGTTGTCGGTCCGCGTCTGCAGAGTCAGTGTCTTGATCCGGGTGCGGGAGGCGAGTGAAGAACCCGGCTCGTTGAAACCGATGTGCCCGTCGGTCCCGATGCCGAGCAGCTGCAGGTCCACTCCCCCGGCCGCGGCGATCGCCGCCTCGTAGGCTGTGCAGGCAGCCGGAATGTCCGTTGCCAGACCGTCGGGTCCGCGCACAGCCTCCGATGCGAAATCGACCCGTGATACCAACTCGGCGTCGATGACGTTTCGGTATCGCTGTGGATGATCGGCTGACAGGCCGACGTATTCGTCGAGGGTGAATCCGCGGGCTCTAGCGAAGCTGATCTGCCCTGCGCTGCACCGTCGGGCCAGCTCGTCGTAGATCGCCAGTGGTGAGGATCCGGTGGCCAGCCCCAGCACCGCCGTCGGCTTGCGGGTCAGCAATGCGCCGACGGCGTCGGCAGCCACCGCGCCGATGGCCTCGGTATCCGACAGAATCACCACCTCCACCTACGGCCTACCTTCCGGCGGTGAAGAGAGCTTCGTTCGGGGTGATCGACACGCCATGGTGCACAGCATCCGAGACGGTGACGTTTTCTGGCTCGCGCTCATCCATAACCACCACCGGTACAACGGGATTCAGACCGGCCGCCTCGACCGCGGGCACATCGTAGGTGATTATCACCTGTCCGGCGCTGACGGTGTCACCCTCGCTCGCATGTGCGGTGAACCCGGCACCGGCCAACCCGACGGTATCCAGGCCGAGGTGAACGAGGATACCGACGTTGTCGACGGTGACGATGACATACGCGTGCGGAAGTAATTTCAGCAGCTTGCCGCTCACGGGGGCGATGGCGTCGACCACCGCTCTCGGTGGATCGATCGCGGCGCCGTAGCCGACCATACCCTGGGAGAAGACCGGGTCCGGAACCTCGCTCAGCGGAAGCGCGCGACCCGCGACGGCGGCCAGTACCGGTGTCATGGTCATTGCGGTCTCCTTTGTCCGACCTGATTGACCCAGGATATGCAGCCGTGCCCGGCCCGGAGCCGGAAAGGCCGACTCGGTTGAGCCGGACTGGATTATGCTTCCGCGCAACTGCGAGAAGAAGGAACATTCGAGATGAACGGCACCGTGAAATCGCAAGCCAAAGCAGAAAAGTCAGGCCCTCGAATCCCCGGCTTCGCGCAGTTGCAGCGACTCGGCAAGAGTCTGATGCTGCCCATCGCGGTCCTGCCCGCCGCGGGCATTCTGCTACGACTGGGCCAAGACGACCTGCTGGGCCGGATCGAAACCCCGGTTCTCGGGCCGTTCTTCGATGCGATGAGCGCAGCGGGCGGCGCGCTGTTCACCAACCTGCCGCTGCTGTTCGCCGTCGGTGTCGCCATTGGATTCGCCAGAAAGGCAGACGGTTCCACTGCTCTGGCCGCCGTCGTCGGGTATCTGGTGATGGACGCGGTCTTCAAGACGATGTCGCCAATAGTGCTGGTCGGTGAACTCGACCGGTCCGGTGAACAGGCGCAGATCAACTACAGCGTGTTCGCCGGCATCGTGGTGGGCCTGGTGACCGCCGCATTATTCGACCGGTTTCACACCATTCAGCTGCCTTCCTACCTCGGCTTTTTTGGGGGCAGACGATTCGTGCCCATCGTCGTATCGGTGGCTTCGCTGTTCATCGCCTTCGCCATGAGCTACTTCTATCCGCTCTTCGACGCCGGGCTGACTGCACTCGGTCAGTTCATCGGCGGCGCCGGTGCACTTGGCGCGTTCGTCTACGGGTTCGCCAATAGGATGCTCATCCCTGTCGGCCTGCACCACATTGTCAATTCCTTCATTTGGTTCCTCTACGGAGACTACGAAACGCCGGACGGAGCTGTTGTCACCGGCGAACTCACCCGCTTCGCCAGCGGGGACCCCACCGCCGGGCTATTGACCGCCGGCTTCTATCCGGTGCTCATGTTCGGCCTGCCGGCGGCGGCGCTGGCCATGATCCACGTCGCCAACAAGCGGCAGAAGAAGATTGCCGTCGGCATCCTCTCGGCCGCCGGGCTTACCGCGTTTCTCACCGGCGTCACCGAACCCCTGGAATTCGCATTCATGTTCGTCGCGTTCCCGCTGTACGTCATCCATGCGGTGCTGACCGGGCTTTCGCTGGCCATCGCCTATCTTTTGGACATCCACCTCGGCTTCTCATTCTCAGCGGGTCTCATCGACTTGCTGTTGTACGGAACGGCTCCGGCAGCGAAAAACATCGGACTGCTAATCGCCATGGGAGTGGTCTTCTTCGTCCTCTACTACCTGCTGTTCCGATTCACGATCACAAAATGGAACATGCGCACTCCCGGTCGAGAGCCCGATGCCGAGTTCGAGGCCGAGGAGCAGGCCAACCTCGCCGAGGGAGCCGACGCGGCGACGGCTGTCGAGGGTGCCGGCGCGGCCGAGCATGTCGACCCCGGCACCAGAACAAGGGCCGAACAACTCATCGCGGCCTTCGGCGGACGGGCCAATCTAGTCAGCGTGGACGCGTGCATTACCCGACTCCGCATGGAGGTCGCCGATACGGCCAAGGTCGATCAGGCCCGGCTGAAAACCCTGGGCGCGGCCGGCGTCATTGAGGTAGGCAACAGCGTGCAGGCAGTTTTCGGAACACAGGCCGAGGCGTTGAAGAATGAGATCAAAGACGCCCTCTGACAGCCTCGGACGTACGCTGGTCGCTCGGTCATGATGGAGGCTATGGAGTCGACGCGGGTGGATCGGTGGTTGTGGGCGGTGCGGCTGACGAAGACGCGGCCGGATGCCGCGGCCGCATGCCGCGGCGGGCACGTGCGGATCAATGACCGGCCGGCAAAACCGTCGACCGCGATTTCTCCCGGTGACGAGGTTCGGGCCCGGTTGGGTGAGACGACGCGGACCGTGCAGGTGCTACGGGTGATCCAGAAGCGGGTCGGGGCGGCCGATGCAGTGACTTGCTACCTCGACCGCACACCCGCGCCACCTCCAACTCCGGCCGTTCCGGTTGCGGCGCGCGATCGCGGTGCCGGCCGTCCGACCAAGCGGGACCGCCGGCTGCTGGACAGGTGGCGTGCAAGCCAGCAGTGAGTTGCGCTGGCACTCGGCCTACACCATCGACTCTTCGCGTATGCGGCTGATGCCGGACAATGGCGTTGTGTCCGAACAGGATCGAGTCCGCTGGGACCGGCGATACGCCGAGAGTCCCGCGGTGTCGATCGATGAGGTTGCGCTGCCGGCGGTCTTCGCCGGATTCGCCGATGTCTTCCCGACTTGTGGTCGGGGCCTGGACCTTGCCTGTGGTCGCGGCGGTGTCGCGGTCTGGTTGGCACAACGGGGCGTAGATGTGTGCGGGTTCGACGTGTCCCCGGTGGCGATCACCCAGGCTCGCGCACTCGCCGACCGATGCGGGGTTTCGGGCCGCTGCCACTTCGAGGTGGTTGACCTGGACCAGGGATTGCCGAGGGTCCCGCAGGTGGATGTGTTGATCTGCAACAAGTTTCGCGATGCGCGGCTGGACCGGCCGATCGCGGACCGGCTTGCCCCGGGCGGACGGTTGGCGATCAGCGCCCTGCGCGCTGTCGGGCCGGCGACCGGATCGTTCCGGGTTTCCGTTGCGGAGCTCCGGCGGGCGTTCGACGGGCTCGCGGTGATCGCCGCCGGCGAAACAGACGGTACAGCCTGGCTGTTGGCCCGCCGGGGCCAGGCTCGGTGACTGTGGTGTTGGCGATGGCAGGATGCGGTACATGACAGAGCGCATCACGTTCCCCAGCAGCAGCGGGCCCGTGCTCGCCGGTCTGATCGACTCCCCGCCAGGTGCGGCGCGGGGCTGGGGGGTGTTCGCTCACGGGTTCACGCTCGGCAAGGACTCGCCGGCGGCCAGTCGCATCTGCAAGCAACTCGCCCGCGAGGGCATCGGTATGTTGCGGTTCGACAACCTGGGGCTGGGCCAGTCCGAGGGTGATTGGGGAGATGGGTCGTTCTCGCACAAGGTCGCCGACACCGTGCGCGCGGTGGAGTTCATGAACGACAGCGGCCGCGAGGTGCACCTGCTCGTGGGGCACTCCTTCGGCGGCGCCGCGGTCATCGCCGCGGCGCACGACTGCCCGACGGTCGCGGCGGTCGTCAGCATCGGGGCGCCCTTCGAGCCGGCGCATGTCGAGCACATCTATGACGCGCTGGTGGACCGAATCGAGGCCGAAGGCGAGGCGCCCCTCTTGATCGGCGGGAAGGCCCTGACCTTGCGGAGGCACTTTATCGAGGATGTCCGTGCTGCTGACCTGCGTGAACGGATCGAGACGTTGCGCCGCGCCCTGCTCGTCATGCACTCACCGACGGACAACACGGTCGGAATCGCCAATGCCAGCGAGATTTTCCGGGCGGCCCGTCACCCGCGCAGCTTCGTGTCCTTGGAGGGTGCCGATCACCTTCTGACCGAGCGGAACCAGGCGGCACGGGCGGCCCGCATCATCAGCGCCTGGGCCGACCCGTACCTGTGAGCGACTGGGTGACGCCCCGAAATCGCGCTCGTCAGCTGGCGCCGCGTTCGGCCGGCAGTGGCGGCGGCAGCGAAGTGGTCGGTGTCGAAGTCGTCACGGGAGCTTGGGAGGTCGAGGGTGCTTGCGTCGACGAGGGTGCTTGCGTCGACGAAGGGGCCTGCGGCGCGGCCGGGCGGTGGAAGTCGAGCATCGGTTCGTCGCGGATCACCTCTGGCCCCGAACTGACGACCAGCGAGCTTGAGGTCACCAGGTACTCGATTCCGTCATTCACCGCGGTGAATGCGCCGTCTGCGGATCGCGCTGCGGGGGCGATCAGTTTGGCGCCGTCGCGGACCCGCACCCCGCGGTACTGGTAGGCGCCCTCGGGGCTGACACAGATCGCGACTCGAGAGCTGGCTGTGCTACCGAAGACGACGGCGGCGTTGGGCGCGCTGCAACGTGCCGTCGAGTCGAGGTAGCCCTGGCTGTCGAACGCCGGGGCAGAATCGGCCGGCGATGCCAGCACAGCGAGCAGCGCCGCGCAGGGAATCGTGGCCACGCCCACGCGGCGGGCAGTAGTGCGGAATGACGGCATCGCCTCCACCTGACCATGCTTGTGCTGATCGCGCGATATCGACAGCAGATCAAGGCTGCATTGTGTGCGGTTCGAGACCTGAACGTAATGACCGGGCTTTGGGCGGCGATGAAATCAGCGATGAATCCCCTTTCGGTGACAGCGGACGTTGCCTTGGTGGCTACCCACGCCGCGGCGAGATGCAGGGCGTGGTCCCTCGCCGTGGCAACCGCGGTGGTCCTGGCGTTGGCGACTTCGGCGGGGGGCGTCTCGGCGGGTCCTGCGTACGCCGCCCCGCCGCTGGTGGTCAAAGATTTCTCCAATCCGGCCATCGTGATTCTCGGCTACGGCCTGAAGCCCAACGGCTCACTGCGGTTGATCTCGCACACACGGGTGCTCGCCGGGCTGACCCTTGCGCAGATCTTCCCGCGGGCGCCCATCATCGTGACCGGCGGCAATCCCCGCAACGGAAACACCGAGGCGGGCCAGATGCGCAAGATGTTGCGCCTCTACGGAATTCCAGAGGACCGGATCATCGTCGAGGACCGGGCCAACAGCACAGTCCAGAACGCCGCATACTCGGTGCCGCTGGCCAGGGAAGCGGGCGCATCCGGGATCATCCTGGTGACCTCGTCATCGCATCAGGACCGCGCGGACGGGATCTTCGCAGAGGCCGGCGGCAATGTCCTGGCCACGGTGAGCTTTCCCGACCAGAACCCGTCGGTGAACGTCGCTCAGTTCGTCAGGGACGTGATCAGTCCATTCGTTGCCATCAGTTGACGGCGCGGAGCAGGGGTGTCAACCCAACTTTCCGCCCTGATAGTCCGCGCGACAGGCGCGGCGGGCCAACTTGCCGCTGGTGGTGCGTGGGATCGAACCGGCGCGCACCACCCGCACCTCGGACACGCGCAACCCGTGCCGGTTCCATACCGCGGTCTTGATCGCCTCGATTGCCGACGAGGCCTTCACCCGGGCGGTTCCCGTGGCGCGTTCGGCCACCACAACGGCCGAGTCGGCCTCCCCGGGGTCCGTGAAGGCCGCAACGTAGCCGCGGCGGACAATGCTGGAGGCATCGGCGACCGTGTTCTCGACGTCCTGGGGGTAGTGGCAGCGCCCGTCGCTGAGTATCAGGTCGGCGATCCGCCCGGTCACGAATAGCTGATCGTCCAGATAGAAACCCAGATCTCCGGTGCGCAGCCACCGTCCGAATATGGTCGATCCGACGGCCTTACTGCCCGACCTCAGCGTCGAGGTCAACCGGGCGCCGAAGATGCGCTCGGTCTCGTCCGGTCTGCCCCAATACCCGCGTCCGACATTGGCGCCCTGCAACCAGATTTCGCCAACCCTCCCTTCGGGAAGCTCGGCGCCGGTATCCGGATCGATGACGACGCACCACTGGCTTCGGGAGACATGACCGCACGACACGTGCACCACCGAACCGGGTTCGTCGCCCTCGACTCGGACGGCGCGGCCGTTACCCAGTCGCCGGCGATCGAGGTGCACTACCTTCGCCTCGGCGCCGGGGTCGATGGTGGAGACGAACAAGGTTGCCTCGGCGAGACCGTATGACGGTTTGAAAGCAGTCCGGGGTAACCCATAAGGCGCGAACGCGTTGTTGAACTTCCGGATGGCGTCGATACTGACGGGTTCCGAGCCGATGATCAGAGACACATTGCTGAGGTCGACTCCGGACGGATCGTCGGGTACGCCACGCTGAGCAGTCCACTCGTAGGCGAAATTTGGTGCCGCAGTCACCGTGCGGCCGATGCGCGATCCCGCCGACAGGGCCTCGATCCAACGCACCGGCCGGCGAACGAATGCCGTCGGCGACATCAGTGTGGAGTGCCCGCCATAGACCGCCGGAAAGCCGATCATGGACAGCCCCATGTCGTGGTAGAGCGGTAACCAACTCACGCCGTGGGTGTTTCGGTCGAGCAGATCGATCGACAGGATCATCTGCAGGAGGTTGACCCCGACAGCGCGGTGGGTGATCTCGACGCCCACCGGCGGGCGCGTTGCACCGCCGGTGTATTGGAGGTGGGAGACGTCGTCGACATCGAGGTCGACGGGCGCAAAGTCATCCGATACGGAATCCGCGATCTCGTCGATCACGATCACGTCCGGGCGGTGCAGTCCCGGGACCCTGGCGTCGAGGAAAGCCTCGACGCCGGCACGGGCGGCCGAAGTGGTCAGTACCGCAGTCGGTCGGGCATCGTGCAACGCGGTGTCGAGGCGTTCGGCGTGGCCCGGCAGCTCCGGGGCGAACAACGGCACCGCAATGGCTCCGGCCTTGATGGAAGCAAAGAAACCCGCGACGTAGCTCAGCCCCTGGGGTGCCAGCACCGCCACCCGATCCCCGCGGCCGGCCACCTGCTGAACCTGCGCGGCGATCGCCCGAATGCGCACGCCGAGTTCATTCCACGTCAACTGCTCGGTCTGCGGGGCGGTGTACCCGGCGAAGTCGAGATACCGGTATGCGATCGTCTCACCCACAGTGGCGATGTTGCGCTCGATCAGGGAGATCAACGTGACACCCGGCGGCAGCACGATCTCGCCGTTGCGATCCAGGCAATCATCGATCTGGAGCAGGCCGCCGGAACCGGTGTTCCGACCCGATCCGCTACTCATGCATGAAATTTAGGTGTTCGGCCCCGCACCCGGATCAGGCGATGATGCGGACCAGGTATGGAGTCATGTCCTTGGTGCGGACCGGCGAGACGGCGACACCGTCGCTGGTTGTCTCGACCATCTGCCCGTTGCCGATGAACAATGCCACGCTCTGGGTCCCCTCGGGACCGTAGAACAGTAGATCACCGGGCAGCGCGAGGCTCGGCATGACCTTCTGGCCGACCTTGTACTGCTCGCCGGACGATCGGGGCAATTTCACCCCGGCGCCGGCGTAGGCGTAGACCATGAGGCCGGAGGCGTCGAAGCCGACCACCTCGATCCGCCGCGGTTCCGGTGCGGAGACGGCGGCGCCCGGGTCGAGGTTCGGAATGGTCAGTCCCGGTGCAACCTCGAGAACAGAGGAGTCCGCCGCGGCCTTCTCCAGTTCCGCCGCATCACCGGATTGGGGCACTTCCACAGTGCCCTTGGTCGGGCCCGACGCATCGCCGCCGCCATACGCGAACGGGACGCCGCGTTGGGAGATCGCACGAGCGATCACAAGTTCCACGGCCTTCTGGTTGGTCGCCGACCGCGTGACATCAGCGGTCGCGAGGCCCGGCGTCGCCGCCAGGACCGCGAGAGCGAGTATCAGGACAAACACGCGTCGCATTTCACTTCCACCATTCCCAGATGCCAGCACCCCGCTGGCGCTGGACTCAGTGATTCACAACAGTCACTATGACCACTTCTACACCACCATCATCCGCCGTCCGCGCATCGTCCCAGGACGAGGCTCAATGAGATGCGGGACCGGAATCGAACGGTGATCTACCAGCGGGCGCGGCCCTCTAAGGTGTGTGCCGGCTCACAGACCGAGCGCTGCGAGCGCCGCGTCATAGTCCGGTTCCTGGCCGATCTCCGGAACCAGTTCGGTGTAGGAGACGATTCCATCCGCTCCGATCACGACCACAGCGCGGCCGAGCAGTCCGGCCATCGGGCCGTCGGCGATGGTGATCCCGTATTCCTCGCCGAAGGAGCCGCGAAACGCGGAAGCGATCGTCACGTTCTCGATATCTTCTGCGCCGCAGAAGCGCTTCTGCGCAAACGGCAGATCTTTGGAGACGCATAGCACCGCGGCGCCGCTGCGGGTGGCACGTTCGTTGAAAGTCCGCACGCTGTCGGCGCACACCGGGGTGTCCACCGAGGGGAAGATGTTCAGCAGCAGAGGTTTGCCGCGGAATTGCGCGACGTCGATCGGACTCAGATCCGTGCCAGTGAGCGTGAAGCCAGGCGCGGGCGAGCCGACGGTGGGCAGTTCTCCAACGGTGTTGATCGCGTTCCCGCGCAGGGTTATCTGTGCCATCCGCCCAGTGTGCCAATCGCCATCGTCGCCGCTGCACCGGGGCCGTTCAACGCTTTACGCAGTAGTCACTCAGACCTGCCGTACAACCGGGCGATGTCCTCGGAATCGAGCCAGCCTGAGTAGATTTCCCTTTTGGGCCATCCCGAAGGTGAATCCTGCCACTCCTCCTGGCGCCCCCATGGCAGCACGTCGACGAGCCCGAACGTATGGCTGAGCTGTTCGGTGCCCCGGCCGTTGGTGTGCCAAGTGCGATAGACCGTGTCGCCGTCGCGCAGAAACACGTTGACCGCGAAGCCCGAGTCGGGCGCAGCGTCCACATCGGCGGCGAATGGGCTGTCCGACGACGAATACCAATCCATCATGTTCCCGACCCGGTCCCGGTATGCCAGAGCCTCATCGATCGGTCCGGTGGTGACGATGACAAATCGTGCGTCGTAGCTGTCCAGAAAGTCCAGCCGGGTGAACTGCGAGGTATAGCCGGTGCACCCGCCGCACTGCCATTCCGCGCCATCGGTCCACATGTGGTTGTAGACGATGAGTTGCGTGCGTCCCCGGAACACGTCGACGAGGCGGGTCGGCCCGTCCGCACCGGTCAGCGTGTAGTCCGGTAACTCCACCATGGGCAGGCGGCGCCGCGCGGCCGCAATCGCATCCAATTCCCGGGTCGCGGCCTTCTCCCGCTTCCGGAGTTGGTCCAGTTCCTCGCGCCAGATCTTGGCATCCGCCACCGGCGGCAGCGCTGTGTTGGTCATGTTCGGCGTCCTTTCGGCGGGCCCTGTCGGGTGTGTTCTCATCGGTATCGACCTGCGCGGCGGCAGTTTCTCATCGATGTCAGGATGAACGCCATGATTCAGACGCCTCGAGCCTCGCCCCGACTTGGGCCTGCCGACCCGGATTCGTGGTCGACCCGCTTGTGGAACGACATCTGCCCGATCTTCGATGCGATCACCGCCCATCCGTTTGTCGTCGGGCTCACCGACGGGAGCCTCGACCCTGACGCGTTCACCCAGTATGTGGGGCAGGACGTGCACTACTTGCGCACCTATGCTCGCGCGCTGGCGGCCGTGGCGGCCAAGGCGCCGTCCTTGGCCGACACGGCGATGTTCGCCAGGCATGCCGCCGAAGTGTTCGACGTCGAGATGGCGCTGCACCGCGAGTTGCTCCCCGAACTCGGGCTGAGCACGGCCGCCGTCGATGCCGCCGTGGTGACGCCGACGACTCAGGCGTACAACAGTTACCTGTTGGCCACTGTCTACGCCGGCACTTTCGCCGATGGACTGGCAGCAGTTCTGCCCTGCTATTGGATCTATGCCGAGGTGGGCGCCGAACTGCTGGAGCGGGGTTCGACCGACGCTCGCTACCAGCGCTGGATCGACAGCTACGGCGGCGACGAGTTCGCCGCGACCGTGATGGACGTCGTGCGCCTGGCTGATCGGATCGGGCCCACCCTGACCGCGGGCGACGAGGCTGCCGCCCGCGCGCATTTCGTCACGACCTCGCGATACGAGTGGATGTTCTTCGACGCCGCATTCCGTCGCGAATGTTGGCCGGTTTGACGACTCCCCGCCGGCGGGCACTGGCATGCCGTGATCCGTGGGCACCGGTGTAAGCGCGCACGCTCGCCGGAATGACTATGCTGGCGGCTCTCATCCGACGCAGGACCCGAGCCGGGGAGGCGGAGCAGACAGATGGCCACCGATGCCTCAGCGCGTCCGCCGGCCAGGGCCTCGGGCGGCCATATCAGGCTGACGTCGCACAGTGGCGGCACCGAAGCGCCGGCCATCGTCTGGGGCGCGCCCACGGCGGCGTTGCGCGGCCCTGTCGTCGGGACCACCGCCAGGCGGGCCCATCGCAACGTGATCGGGACTCACAGCGGCGCGTACGGCGTCTACCGTGCGCTGGCAGTTGCCGCAGGCGCGCTATCGCGTGACCACCGTGCCGACCTGACCAACACCGCGCCCACCGACATCATCGGACCGCATCCGCGATGGGGGGACGCCGCGTCCATCGTCAGCCTCGACCCCTGGGGGGCAACGGTTGCTGAGGCCTTCGCCGGGGAGATCACGCAGGGCATCGACATTCGGCCCACCATCGCGGTGACCAAGGCCCAGGTGATCCTGCCCGAGATCGGCGAGGCGATTCTGCGCGGCCGTCTTGGGCCGGACGGCCGGGTGCTGTTGTCCAACGGAGCCGTGCAGGTGACCAAGGCTGCCATCGAACCGGTATGGCATTTGCCCGGGGTTGCCCGGCGATTTGGATGTACCGAAACCGATTTGCGCAGAGCGCTTTTCGAGGAAACCGGCGGCATGTATCCCGAGCTGGTGACACGCTCGGACCTCGAAGTTTTCCTGCCGCCAATCGGCGGACAGACCGTCTACATTTTCGGTGATCCGCAGCACTTGGCTGATCCGGCGGTGGAACTGACCGCCCGGGTGCATGACGAGTGCAACGGATCTGATGTCTTCGGATCCGATATCTGTACTTGCAGGCCTTACCTGACCCATGCGATCGAGGAGTGCATCCAGGGGGCTCAGCGCGGCGGAGTCGGAGTGGTTGCCTACTCGCGCAAGGAAGGGCGGGCGCTCGGCGAGGTGACCAAATTCCTCGTCTACAACGCGCGCAAGCGGCAACGCGGTGGCGATACGGCAGAGCAGTACTTCGCTCGCACCGAATGCGTTGCGGGTGTGCAAGACATGCGGTTTCAAGAACTCATGCCCGACGTGCTGCACTGGCTGGGAGTGACCAAAATCCATCGGTTCGTGTCGATGAGCAACCTGAAGTACGACGCCATCACCGGTTCCGGGATCGAGGTCGTCGAGCGGGTGTCGATCCCGCGCGAGTTGATACCGCCGGACGCACAGGTCGAGATGGACGCGAAAACCGCGGCCGGCTACTACACCCCCGACCTGCCGCCGGATGCTGGGGAACTCAAGAAAGCCAAGGGTAGAAGGCTGAGCAAGTGATTCAGCGTGCCGACTCCGCCGGTGGCCCGGCGCATCGGAGTGCGGGAAACCCCGCCGACGCGGCCGCGATGCTGCGCACCACGACAGCCATCCGGTCGCGGTCCGCGCAGCTGCTCGAACGGGCCCGCTCGGGTGAGTCACGCTGGTTCATCGTGTGTGACGACGGGTTAGACGCCGCCGCCGACGCGGTCGCCGCCATTACCCGCGTCCGCTATCCGGACCTGGCGATCCCCTACCACAGCCGGTGGCGTCATTTCGAGGCCGGCGGGCTGGACCGGTGCGCTGAACTGGGCCGTCTGCTCGCCGGCTGTGATGCTCGGGAACGCGCCCGGACCATGATCGACCTGGTAGTGGTCAGCGTACTTATGGACGCCGGCGCCGGCGCGCGGTGGAGCTACCGCGAGGAGTGGGGCAGCACGTCCACCGCCCGCGCGGCGGCCCGGTACGGCCGATCCGAGGGCCTTGCGGTTGCCAGCTGGCACGGGTTTGTCACCGGGTCGTTTTCCAGCGATCCGGATCGACCGCTGCAGGCCGACGCAGCCGCGCTGGCGGCTCTGACCGAAGACCGGCTGGGACGTGTACTGCAGGTGACGAAGGATAACCCCATTGTGGGACTGGGGGGCCGCGTGCAGTTGATGCGGCGGTTGGGTGGCGCACTGGCTGCCCGACCCGATCTGTTCGGGCCCGGCGGACGGCCCGGCAACGTGTTCGACGCGCTCACCGCATCGCCCGGGCCGGTGGACGCTCGCGACATCCTCGCGCAGCTGCTGACGTCGCTGTCCCCGATCTGGTCGACCGGTAACGTGATCGGCTCACATCGGCTCGGGGACTGCTGGCGGCACAACGCGGTAGCCGGTCCGGGACTTACGGAGGGTTGGCTACCGCTGCACAAGCTGTCCCAGTGGCTGACCTACTCGCTGATCGAACCGTTCGAATGGGCCGGAGTCGCGGTGACCGGAGCGGCCGAGTTGACCGGCCTGGCCGAGTACCGGAATGGCGGCCTGCTGCTGGATACCGGCGCGCTGGGGTTGCGGGATCGCCGCTTCGCCGCCCGGACCTGGGCGCCGGCCGACGAGCTGGTGGTCGAGTGGCGTGCGCTGACGGTGGCGCTGCTCGACGAACTCGCCCCCTTGGTGCGGGCCCGGCTGGGCTTGGACACCTCGCAACTGCCGCTGGCTCGGGTGCTGGAAGGCGGCTCGTGGGCAGCCGGCCGCGATTCGGCCCGGCATCTTCGCGACGGTTTGCCACCGCTGGACATCACCAGTGACGGCACGGTTTTCTAGTGCGGAAACCAGGCGGTGACACCGATTTCGGCACGGGCGGAGTCCACCTCGTGGACCATCCGCTGATTCAGCACAAGATCACCCTGCTACGCCAGAAAAGTCTCTCCACCAACAATTTTCGCCGCCTCGTACATGAGGTGTCGGTGCTGATGGCCTACGAGGTCCTCCGGGAGATCGCGACGCACGAAATCGAGGTCGAGACACCGCTGGAAGCCACCACAGGTCGGGTGATCGACGGCAAGAAGCTCGTCTTCGTGTCCATTCTGCGGGCCGGCACCGGCATCCTCGACGGCATGCTCGAGGTGGTGCCGTCGGCCCGAGTTGGCCATATCGGTCTCTATCGTGATCCGAAAACGCTTGTCGCCGTGGAGTATTACTTCAAGATGCCCGGCGATCTGCACGAGCGGGACGTGATCGTCGTCGATCCGATGCTGGCGACCGGGCACTCAGCCGTGGCCGCGGTCGATCGAGTGGCCGAACACGCCCCCAAGTCGATCAAGTTCGTATGTCTGCTGACCTGTCCGGAGGGCATCGCGGCAATGGCCGGCGCGCACCCCACGGTGCCGATCTACACCGCGGCCATCGACCGGCAGCTCGACAAGCACGGCTACATCCTGCCGGGTCTCGGTGACGTGGGGGACCGCATCTTCGGCACCAAATAATTCCCACCCGCGCAGCATCGGCCGTACTGTGAGTTATGGCCATCGACAGTGACCTCAGTTCCCAGACGCCGTTCGAGCGGGATGTCGCGGACACACAGAACTACTTCGACAGTCCCCGCTTCGACGGGATCATCCGCCTCTACACGGCGCGGCAGGTTGCCGAGCAGCGTGGCACGATTCCGGCCGACTACCCCATCGCGCGGGAGGCGGCAACCGAGTTCTATCCACACCTTCGTGACCTGTTCACGCGGGGTAAGAGCATCACCACCTTCGGCCCCTACTCACCCGGTCAAGCGGTGGTGATGAAGCGAATGGGTATCGAAGGCATCTATCTCGGCGGCTGGGCGACCTCGGCGAAAGGCTCTATCGCCGAAGATCCTGGTCCCGATCTGGCGAGTTATCCGCTGAGCCAGGTGCCGGAGGAGGCGGCGGGCCTGGTGCGGGCGCTGTTGACCGCCGACCGCAACCAGCAGTACCTGCGGATGCGGATGACCCCGGAACAACGCAGTGCGACGCCCGCCTACGATTACCGGCCGTTCATCATCGCCGACGCCGACACCGGCCACGGCGGTGATCCGCACGTGCGCAACCTAATCCGCCGCTTTGTTGAAGCGGGAGTACCCGGATACCACATCGAGGACCAGCGCCCGGGCACCAAGAAGTGCGGACACCAGGGCGGTAAGGTGCTCGTTCCGTCCGACGAGCAGATCAAAAGGCTGAACACCGCGAGGTTCCAGCTCGACATCATGCGGGTCCCCGGGATCATCGTTGCGCGAACCGACGCCGAGGCGGCCAACCTCATCGACAGCCGGGCCGACGAGCGCGACCAGCCGTTCCTGCTGGGCGCCACCAATCTCAAGATTCCGTCGTACAAGTCGTGTTTCCTCGCCGTGGTTAGGCGCTTCTACGACAAGGGGATGACCGAACTCAACGGACACCTGCTCTACGCACTGCCCGAAGGTGAGTACGCGGCCGCCGATGCCTGGCTGGATCGGCAGGGACTGCTGTCGTTGATCGACGAGACCGTGGCGTCGTGGCAGGAGGCAGCCCGAGCCTCCGCATCCTCGGTCGACGAGGCGTTCGACGCGGTGGAATCCCGATTTGTCGACGCCTGGCAGGACGATGCCGGACTGAACACCTACGGCGGCGCGGTGGCCGAGCTTCTCGAGTTCCGGGAACGCGAGGGCGAGCCGGCCGAGATGAGTGTCGCTGAATGGCGGAAGTTCGCCGAGCGGGCATCGTTGTACTCGGCGCGCGAGATGGCCACCAAATTGGGTGCGGACGTGGCCTGGGACTGCGAGCGTGTCAAGACACCGGAGGGCTATTACCAGGTGCGCGGCGGCATCCCGTATGCGATAGCCAAGTCGTTGGCCGCCGCCCCCTTTGCTGACATCCTCTGGATGGAGACCAAGACCGCTGACCTGGCCGACGCCAAGCAGTTCGCCGATGCGATCCACGCCGTCTATCCCGACCAGATGCTTGCCTACAATCTCTCCCCCTCGTTCAACTGGGACACCACCGGCATGACCGACGAGGAGATGCGCGCGTTTCCAGAGGAACTCGGCAAGATGGGTTTCGTCTTCAACTTCATCACCTACGGCGGTCACCAGGTCGACGGCGTCGCATCCGAAGAATTCGCCACGTCCCTGCGTCAGGAGGGCATGCTGGCGTTGGCGCGCCTGCAACGAAAGATGCGTCTGGTCGAATCGCCCTACCGCACACCGCAAACACTCGTTGGCGGACCCCGCAGCGATGCCGCTTTGGCTGCCTCCTCGGGGCGGACCGCGACGACCAAGGCGATGGGCAAAGGGTCCACCCAGCACCAGCATCTCGTCCAGACCGAGGTGCCCAAGAAGCTGTTGGAAGAATGGCTGGCACTGTGGAGTGAGCACAACCAACTGGGCGAGCGTTTGCACGTCCAGTTGCGTCCCCGGCGTGCCGGTTCAGATGTGCTGGATTTGCAGATCCTGGGAGACGGTGACGAACCGCTGGCCAACGTCGTGGTCGACCCCATCAAGGATCGACACGGCCGCAACATCCTCACGGTGCGGGACCAGAACACGTTCGCCGAGAAACTGCGGCAGAAGCGGTTGATGGACGTGATTCACCTGTGGCTGATCCATCGCTTCAAAGCCGAGATCGTCTACTACGTGACGCCGACCGAGGACAACATCTATCAGACCGAGAAGATGAAGTCTCATGGCATCTTCAGCAACGTCTACCAAGAGGTGGGCGAGATCATCGTCGCCGACGTGAACCACGCGCGGATCGAGGAGTTACTGGCGCCCGACCGGGCAGCACTCCGCCGGCTGATCAGCAAGCAGGACTAGTCGGCTTGCGGAGACCATGAGATGAGCCGGCCCACCGTTGCCGAGTACACCCTGGGCAGGCTTGCCCAATTGGGAATCCACCGGGTCTTCGGTGTGCCCGGTGACTACGCGTTCTCTATCGATGACGCCGTCGAGAACGTTCCAGGTTTGCACTGGGTCGGCTGCGCCAACGAACTGAACGCCGCGTACGCCGCTGACGGATACGCGCGGATACGCGGTGCGGCAATACTGACCACGACCTATGGGGTGGGCGAACTGTCTGCTCTCAACGGGGTGATGGGAAGCAAGGCCCACCGGCTGCCGGTGTTTCATCTGGTCGGCATGCCTAGCGAGCGCATTCAACGGTTGGGTCTGGTGACACATCACAACCTCGGGGACACGGTCTATGACCGATTCCAGTCGATCTCGGCCGCGGCCTGTTGTGTGTCGGCGGTGCTGACGCCGGACAACTGCATCGACGAATTGGAGCGTGTCATCCGGGAGGCACTCCGGCAGAGCATGCCCGCATACATCGTCATCTCCGAGGCCAGTGGGCTGATGCCGGTCATCGGTGAGCCCGTGCAGGGCCGTCCGCTCGGTGAGGTGAAGCGCCAGCGGAGCGAGCCGGCAGAGCTGGAGGCGGCGATTACCGCTGTGCTTGCGCGACTGTCTGCGGCCACCAACCCTGTTGCCCTCGTGACTGCCACGGTGGCGCGGTACGGACTGCGGGAGCTGGCGACCGAGCTGGTGACCAAGCTCGACATTCCCGTGGCTGTGACCCCAAACGACAAGGGCACCATCGATGAGTCACTCCCGCAGTACCTGGGTCTCTACGCCGGCAACAGCTCGCAGCCGGAGACGGTTCGCGATGTGGTGGAGCAGGCCGACTTCGTGCTCGACATCGGTGGTGCCGTACTTACCGAACTCAACACCGGTCTGTGGAGTGGCCTGCTCGATGTGCGCCGAGCCGCGTGCGTCCACGACAACTGGGTTCGCATCGGCGGCAGCAGCGTCTTCTTGAACGTGGCGATCGAAGACGTGGTCTCCGAGTTGCTGCGGCGGGTCGAGCCCCGAAGGTCGGACAGGTCTGGAAAGTCAGACAGATCGGCATCCGCACGGTTGCTTCCGCTCGTGGGGTCGGGCGACGACCCCACCTCCTCGGCCAACTTGTACCCGCGGCTGCAGCGGCGGCTCAAGGCCGGCGACACCGTGCTGGTCGAGACCGGTACCTGCATGATGCACCTCAACGGCATGCAGATGCCCGCCGGTGTTGGGGTGGAGGGACAGGGACTGTGGGGCTCGATCGGCTGGGCCACCCCGGCCTGTCTGGGCGTGGCGCTGGCGAAAAGCGCCGGCCGCACCTGGCTGGTGACCGGTGACGGCTCCCATCAGCTGACCCTCAACGAGATCGCCGTCATGGGACGCTACGGGGTCAAGCCGGTGATCTTCGTGCTCAACAACAACCTCTACGGGATCGAGGTCATCATCAGCGAATGGGGCCACCCGTACGACGATCTCGCCCCGGTCCGATACCACTTGTTACCGTTGGCGTTCGGTTGCGCCGGATGGTTGTCGGTGCGAGTGACGACCGTGGCTGAGTTGGATGAGGCACTCGATGCGATCGACCGGCACGACGGGGGCTGCTACATCGAGGTGATGATCCCGGCAGCCGAAAGTCAGCCGTTGCCGGCAGAAGTCATCGATCGCGCGTACAAACTTCGGCCGCCGGCTCCGCACTGACACCACGGGCCAGGTTCATCGGTCGACCATATCGGTCCAGCACCCCGGTCACAGCGCGGCAGCGGCACGGCGCAACAGGTCTTGCCAGCGCCGGATCGTGGCTGAGTCGGTGACGCGGACTCGTGCGAGCCGCTCCGCGGCGGGTGCTGCGGGCATCGGTGCCGCCGGCAGGAATCCGTCCGGGCCATGCAGCGCGCGTGCTTCGGCAACTACGTCGTCGTCGCCGGGCAACCCCGCTCCCCGACTGCAGGCGAACGGCAGATCCGGCAGCGCGGCGGCGAGTGCCACGTCGGCGGCCACACCGATGCTGGTGATACCGGTCAGGCACATCAGGCACGGCAATTCAAGTGCTTCCGCGCGGCGCAGCGCGCGCCGCACGCCGCCCAGCGGCCCGCATCTCAACACGGCGATGTCGGCGATCTCGCTGGGTCGCTTCTCCGTGGCCAGCAGGTTCGCATCGACGGCGGTCGGTACCTGCACGCGCCGCCGGATCGCGGCTGCAATTTCGACCGCGCCGCACACCAGCTCGACGAGTTCCAGGTGCGTCGCCGAGCCGGTCAACCGCTGGATCACGGTGACCGCTACATCAGGATCGCCGACTTCGATCACAGCCCGCCGAAGCGCTTCCGGCCCGCTTGCCTCCCAACCGTTCTGGTCGGCGCTGACCCACAGGCATTCCGTGGCCGCCACCACCGGAACCCTGCCCCGGATAGCGTCGGGCCAGCCGACCGTGCCGGGTTCCATCGCCGTGGTAAGCCAACGCGCAGCCACCACGTCATCGCAGTCGGGGGGCGGACTGAACTCGCCCCAGCCCTGCGGACCCTCGATGAGCACGCCTTCGCGCATGCCGTTGGCCGCCGGTATGGCGAAAACCGACGCGTCCTCGAAGTCGATGAGAGTTCTCACTGATCGACAAGCTAGCTTGCGGCTACCCTGACGCCGTGGCCGACGCCCCATTTCTGTTGCTGTCGATTCGCGCCGAAGACGAGGCCGCCGACGACGAATATCGGGCGATGATGCAGTTCACCGGTCTCGGTGAGCGAGAGCTGCTCCGTGTCCGGCTGACCGACCGACCGCTGGGCACGGTGGACCTGGCGCGTTTGTCCGGAATCGTCCTGGGTGGCGGTCCGTACAACGTCAGCGACGAACCCGGCGCGAAGTCGACGATTCAGCGTCGGGTGGAGGCAGAGCTGGCCGACCTTCTCGAGACGGTCATCGAGCATGACTTTCCGTTTCTGGGTTGTTGTTACGGCGTAGGGACTTTGGGGCAGGCCGTCGGTGCCGTGATCGACCGATCCCACAGCGAGCCTGTCGGGGCCGTGACGGTCGAACTCTCACCCGCCGGACGAAGCGATCCGCTGTTCGTCGGACTTCCAGGCGAGTTTGACGCATTCGGTGGGCACAAGGAGGCGGCCTCCTCGCTGCCCTCGCATGTTGCCTGCCTTGCCGCCTCGGCAGACTGCCCGGTCCAGGCATTTCGGGTCGGAGCGAATGTCTACGCGACCCAATTCCATCCGGAACTCGACGTCGCCGGGGTTTGTACACGCATCGACGTCTACAAGAACCACGGCTATTTCGCCCCGGAAACCGCAGAGTCACTCAAAGCGGCTGCGCGACAACGGGACGTGCGATATCCGATGCGGATTCTCCGAACGTTTTCCCAGCGGTATGCGCGGTCGCTCTGAAGAGTCGGCCGGACCGCGCACACCGCCGAACCCCAGGGTAGCGAAATACTTGACTCAGTCCAAAAAGAAACGTAGAACATTGACATGACCTCGGACTACGCGGAGGCGCTGCGCGGCGCGGAACTGCGGGTGACGCGTCCGAGGGTGGCCGTTCTCGATGCCGTGAAATGCCACCCGCACGCCGACACCGACGCGATTTTCGGTGCGGTACGGGGCGTTCTGCCCGATGTGTCCCGGCAAGCCGTCTATGACGTGCTGGCGGCCCTGACTGCTGCCGGCTTGGTGCGAAAGATTCAGCCGTCCGGGTCTTCGGCCCGGTACGAGTCCCGAGTCGGCGACAACCATCACCATCTCGTCTGCCGCCGTTGCGGCAGCATCGCCGATGTCGACTGCGCAGTCGGCGTGACTCCATGCCTGACACCGGCGGAATCGGCAGACGCACTGAACGGGTTCGCCGTCGACGAGGCCGAGGTCCTCTACTGGGGCCTGTGCCCGGATTGCTCGCAGAAAGAGACCGCCCGATCACGCCCGTGATCACAGCTCAATTCACCACCCACGGAAGGAAGTGCAGTGCCTGACGATCGCCCGATTGAAGACAGCCCGCCCATTGGGGAAGCCCAGACGGATAGTGCGGAAGCCGGGTGTCCAGCCGGTTTCGGGAAGGTCAAGCCCCCGGTCGAAGGTGGCGGAAACCGTGACTGGTGGCCGAATCAGCTCAACCTTAAAATCCTGCAGAAGAACCCCGACGTGATCAACCCGCTCGATCCGGATTTCGATTATCGGACAGCGGTGCAGAACATCGATATCGAGGCGCTGGCCCGCGACGTGGACGAGGTGATGACGACTTCCCAGGAGTGGTGGCCGGCCGACTTCGGCCACTATGGCCCGTTCTTCATCCGGATGGCCTGGCATTCTGCAGGCACCTACCGCGTACACGACGGCCGTGGTGGTGGCGGCGCCGGAATGCAGCGCTTCGCGCCACTGAATAGCTGGCCAGATAATGTCAGCCTGGACAAGGCTCGTCGGTTGCTATGGCCGGTGAAGCAGAAGTACGGCCAATCGCTGTCCTGGGCCGACCTGATCGTCTACGCCGGCAACCGCGCGCTGGAGCATATGGGCTTTCGGACCGCCGGCTTTGCTTTCGGCCGGGAGGACCGTTGGGAGCCCGAGGAGGACGTGTACTGGGGCCCCGAGCTGGAGTGGCTCGACGATCAGCGCTACACCGGCAAGCGGAACCTGGAGAACCCGCTGGCGGCGGTCCAGATGGGGCTGATTTACGTCAATCCCGAAGGGCCCAATGGTAATCCAGACCCGCTGGCCTCGGCCATCGATATCCGCGACACCTTCGGCCGGATGGCGATGAACGATGTCGAGACGGCCGCGCTCATCGTCGGCGGCCACACCTTCGGCAAGACGCACGGCAACGGCAACGCCGAACTGGTCGGTCCGGAGCCCGAGGCGGCTCCGTTGGAAATGCAGGGGCTCGGCTGGCATAACCCGCAGGGCACCGGTGTCGGCAAGGATGCGATCAGCAGCGGCCTCGAGGTGATCTGGACGCATACTCCGACCAAGTGGGACAACAGCTTTCTGGAGATCCTGTACGGCAACGAGTGGGAGTTGTTCAAGAGTCCGGCGGGCGCCCATCAGTGGCGTCCCAAGGATGGCGGCTGGGCCAACTCGGTGCCGGAGGCCTTCGGGACCGGAAAGACTCATCCTTCGATGCTGACCTCCGATCTCGCGATGCGGTTCGATCCGGTCTACGAGAAGATCACCCGCCGTTGGCTGGATCACCCCGAGGAGCTGGCCGAGGAGTTCGCCAAGGCCTGGTTCAAGCTGCTGCACCGCGACATGGGGCCGGTCGTGCGGTATCTCGGCCCCCTCGCGCCCAAGAACACCTGGCTGTGGCAGGACCTGGTTCCCGCCGGCGATGCCAACCTCGGCGCCGCCGCCGTCGAGGAGCTCAAGAGCGCCATCCAAGAGTCGGGGTTGACTGTGCCGCAGTTGGTTTCGACGGCGTGGAAGGCGGCCTCCTCGTTTCGGGTAAGCGACAAGCGTGGCGGCGCCAACGGCGGCCGGGTTCGTCTGCAACCCCAGCTTGGCTGGGAAGCCAACGAGCCCGACGAGTTGGCCCAGGTGGTGCGCGCGCTGGAGGAGATCCAGCGGTCGTCCGCGTCCGCAGTGTCATTCGCCGATCTGGTGGTTCTCGGCGGGGTTGTCGGCATCGAAAAAGCGGCCAAAGATGCCGGGTTCGACATCAGCGTGCCGTTCACCCCGGGGCGCGGGGACGCGACCCAGGAGCAGACCGACGTGGAATCGTTCTCCTATTTGGAGCCGAAGGCCGATGGGTTCCGAAACTACCTCGGCAAAGGCGCCGATCTGCCCGCTGAGTTCAAACTGCTGGACCGGGCGAACCTATTGGGGCTGTCCGGTCCGGAAATGACCGTGCTCGTGGGTGGTCTACGGGTGCTCGGGACCAACTTCGGCGGCTCAAAGCATGGCGTGTTCACCGACAGGCCGGGTCAATTGACAAACGACTTCTTCGTGAATCTGCTTGACATGAGCACCAAATGGGCGCTGTCTTCGGCGGACGACGGAACCTACGTCGGCACCGACCGGGCCTCCGGAGAGCAGAGGTGGACGGGCACCCGGGTCGACCTGGTATTCGGCTCGAACTCACAGCTGCGAGCTTGGTCCGAGGTTTATGCCGAAAGCGGTGCGGGTGAGAAGTTCGTCCGGGACTTCGTCGCCGCCTGGGTCAAGGTGATGGACGCCGATCGTTACGACGTCGGTAAGGGGCTCGACTAGACATCCGCGCTCGAGGGCGCCCGGCCGCGACTCCTGGCCGGGCGCCCATCACGATCGCGTTGACGTCTGCGCTGCCAATTGTTCGCCCGGCGGGAGAGAGACTCGATCAATACGGATTGAGCTGTGCCCCGATCAACGGGGCGATTTTTCCCGCCATGTAGGTGTGTCCGGCATCGGTGGGATGCACGCCGTCTTCGCCGATCAGGTCCGGGGAGCCGACGAACCACCGTGCGGCGATCGGGTCCACGAAGGTCGCCCCGGCCAATTCGGCTTGATAGCCGAGCACATCGCGAATTCGCCGGATCGCCGGTGGCGGATCGGCAGTCGGCCATGCCGGCCCGATCACCAGGAACTTGGCCGAACGGGCGATCTGGCGTGCCAGCTTGAAGGTTCCGAACATCGCCACCGACAGTCGGGTCGGATCGACGTCCATATCGTTGCGCGATCCGAAGAACACCACGAGTGCGTCGTTGGGTTTGACGGCGCGGATGGTCAGATCCTCGAAGACGCTGCCGCGGTTGCCGCGAGTGCAGTAGCCGGCTCCGCCCTCGGCGGCAACCATCGGGGTGACCGCGATGCCGCTGTGAGCCAGCGACTTCCAGACCTGGCTTGGCCACCCCTTGGGGCCGCTACCCCCCTCGTCACCGCCGGTGGTGTAGGAGTCGCCGATTACCGCGACCCGGTTGACGGCGTAGTTCGTCGGGCGCACGTCCTCATGCCGAATTGTTGGGAGCGCCGTCAGGGCGCCGAACAGTAGCGCGACGGCAAGTACGGATGTCAACAGCCGACTCACCGGACCAGCCTAGGGTCGGAAGCGCCCTGCCCGGCGTTCGACTCGCCGGGTATTCAATCCGTTATCCGGCGCGTGCGGCGACCGATTTCAGCCGGCTTTGCGGTGGGTCGGCTGCCCAAGTTGGTTGTGCACCCGTGTTCTCCGCCATGCGCCTCATCCATCGTCGGGCCGGCTCCTCAACGATGTGATACAGCATCGCCGCCGCGAGGCCGGCGACCCCGATCAAGGCGAACACCATGAGTTTGGCCGACCAACTCGGGGTCAGTGTGATGGCGAACTGGATGACAGCCCAGTTCCATACGGTATGCACCAGCTCATGGACCATGTAGAGGCTGAAGGAAATGTGTCCGAGGTACATCATCACACCGGTGGACAGCACGGCTGGGAGCGTACCGGCGCCGAGGGCCAGCGTGAGCACCAGTGGGACGAAGAGCACATCGACCAGGCCGCCTGCGTCGTGAATCGAGCCGGGTGGATGAGTGTCCAACAGGTACAGGCCGCCGATGATGATCCCGCTGAGCAGGACGGACGTCATTCCGGCGATCCGTCGAGCCCGGTCGGAAAGCTGGAGCTTACGCACTGCAGCGCACGCCAGGGCTCCGGCGATGAACTGCATGACAATCCTGGGTAACCAGCTCCACGGGGTGTAGAACACGCCGCTGGCTAGCAGCAGCAGGACGGGGGGCAGAGAGGCCAGAATGGCCAGCCAGATCAATCCGCGCGCCCGGGTTGCGGAGGCCATCCGGAACACGACCAGCACCAGGGCGCCGAAGAGTAGGTAGGCCAGCCACTCCGCGCTGATCGACCAGGCCGGGCCATCCCAACTGGAGCCGTCGAAATACGGCTGGAACCAGAGCTGGGTCAGCAGCACTTGCCGCAGCCAGCTCGTCGCGTTGAGCTGATCGACGGCGGGCGAAGGCGTGTGGCCGACATAGAGAGTGAAGATGATCCATGCTCCCGCGAGGTGCATCGTCACGAGGTAAACCGGCCAGACCCGGGCCAGTCGCAGCCATAGGAAGTGCAGGGTGGCCTTGGTGGACCACCGTTCCCCCATTCTGTCCAGATACTTCCACGTCAGCACGAAACCACTGAGGATGAAGAACAGATCGACTCCCTGCGCCCCCGCGTTGAGCACCGGGGCGAGCGCACTACTGACCGAGGGCGCCGCGTCGGCCAGCAATGGCCGGAAGTGGAACAGCACGACCCACAGAGCGGCGACGATGCGCAGGCCGGTCAGCGCCCTGATCTCTCCGGTGTGCACACGACTCATTTCGTCAGCATTCCGCAGTGTCATCGATGTTGGTCAGGTCAGGAGCAGGGTGGGGCCGCCTCCCCGGTCACCACAGCGACGGGGGAAGACTACCAACGGGGGCCCCGGGTGGACGGTCCGCAACGCCGTTGCGCGTCTGGTATCCGCGGCCTCGACCGGGGTATTCTCGGGAAATAGTCAATCGAGGTTTTGGCGCATGACTTGGGCACGCGCCGTGGAAAAGTCCAGGGTGCCCGCGCGTGGCCAGTGATGGCAAGCAGTTGCTGCTGCTCTTGGTAGAGGATGACCGGGCCGACGCGATCCTGGTCGACGAGCTGATCGCCGATGCCGGTTTCGAAGCGCGGGTGGCCTGGGCAAGGTCGATATCCGAGGCCGAGCGTGAAATCGCCGCCGCCCGCCCCGACTGCGTCCTGCTGGATCTGCATCTGCACGACACCGACGGCCTCAGTGGATTGACCCGGATCGCGGCCGCCGATGCAACCCTCCCGGTCGTGGTACTGACCGGTCTCACCGATGAGCACGTCGGGATCTCGGCGGTGGCGTCGGGTGCGCAGGACTATCTACTCAAGGGGCGGGTCGACCCCGAGTCGCTGCGCCGCGCGGTGCGGTACGCGATCGAGCGCAAGCGGGCTGAGTTGACCGCCGTCGACCTGCATGCCAGCCAACTGCGGGCGGAGCAGAACGCCCGCCTGGAGCGGGGCCTGCTGCCCTCTCCCCTGCTCCTGGACGACCCCGGCGTCGAGATCGTCACCTGTTACCGACCCAGCCGAGAGAATGCGCTGTTAGGCGGAGATTTCTACGATTTCGTGCAGACACCGGATCGTACGGTGCACGTGATGATCGGCGACGTCGCCGGTCACGGTCCGGATGAGGCCGCTCTTGGAGTGGCATTGCGAATCGCTTGGCGCGCACTCACTTTCGCCGGGTTGCGCGGGTCCGATCGGATGAGGCAGCTCGAGCGGATACTGCGGACCGAACGTGCGGGCACCGGTATCTTTGCCACGGTGCTCAGTCTGGCGATTCCGCCGGAGGGTCCCCGGATCACTGCCGTCCGTGCCGGCCACCCGGGCATGCTGCTGCACGGGGGCGGCACGGTGGACTGGGTCGAACCTGCCGGTGGTCCGGCCCTGGGATTGCGGGCCGGAGACTGGGCGCCCCGGCAGGTCGACCTGCCGGACGGCAAGGGCTTGGTGCTGCTGACCGACGGCATGTTCGAAGGACACACGGGACGGGGTAACCAGCGGCTCGGCGAGGCCGGCCTGCTCGACCTGGCGCGATCATTGGCCGCTCTACCCGGCCGCGACTTCGTCGACGCGCTCGTCGATGCCGTCGAGGAACGGGCGCAGCCCTATGGCGGGATCACTGACGATATCGCCGTCGTGCGGGTGCAGCGGGTGACGCCCACTGAATGCCTGAGCGAAGATCAGCCGGCTCTGTGAGTCGCGGCTCGAAGGGCGGACGGTGACGGTGAACCGGTCCACGCGACATCGGTCCTGGACCGCGGGGCTGACCGTGCAGGGCTGGCAGTACCTCGTGTTGTCGGTAATGGGTGCAGTCGTTTTGGCTGGCGCGATCGTCACAGCTGCGCTGTTGAACCGCACCGATCAGATATCCGATCAGCTCATCGAGCGAATCCAGCCCGCCCGCGCCGCGGCATTTCAGTTGCAGTCGGCGTTGCGCGACCAGGAGACGGCCGTACGCGGCTATCTGATCACCTCCGATCCGCGGTTCCTGCAGCCCTACCAGGAAGGTCGCCTCGCTGAGCAACAGGCATTCGATGCCATCCGGCATCTGGAACAAGGCCGCCAGGATCTGCTCGATGATCTGCACGCCGTCGAGCGGGCCGCTGACTCCTGGCGCACGTCCTATGCCGCGCCTCTGATCGAGGCTATTCGTTCCGGTGACGCCGGCGTTGTCGCAGACCACACGGGCGGGCTGGGCAAACCCGCCTTCGACCGTCTGAGGGAGCTTTTCGCGGTCCAGAACGAGCACCTCACCCGAGCGCGCGATGACGGTCTGGCCGAACTCGACCGGATCCGGTCCTGGCGCAACGGCGTGCTTGTGGTGATGCCCGCCGCGTTCGCGGTGACCGTGCTGTTGCTGGCGGTGCTGCTGCGCCGGACCTTGGTGCGCCCGCTGGCCGCGCTGGCCGCATCGTGTCGGCGTGTCGCGCGGGGAAGTTTCGGTGAACGTATATACCCGCAGGGCCCCAAGGACATCCGGGCCATCGCGAATGACGTAGAGGACATGCGTCAGCGGATAGTCGACGAGTTCGAGACCACCCGGTTGGCTCGCGAGGAGCTCGACGCCCAAGCCGGCGAGCTTCGCCGTTCCAATGCCGAGCTGGAGCAGTTCGCCTATGTCGCGTCACACGATCTGCAGGAGCCGCTGCGCAAGGTGGCGTCGTTCTGCCAATTGCTGGAGAAGCGCTACAGCGACAAGCTCGACGAGCGGGGAGTGGAGTACATCGGCTTCGCGGTCGACGGCGCAAAGCGAATGCAGGTGCTCATCAACGACCTGCTCGCGTTCTCGCGGGTCGGTCGGCTGAATGCGGCGGAAACCGACGTGGACCTGGATGGCGCGTTGGACCTTGCGCTGGCGAATCTCGGGACTTCCATTGCGGAGTCGGGCGGCGTGATCGAGCGCCCGGAGCGCGGTCTTCCGACGATCAAGGGTGACCCGACGTTGTTGGTGCTGCTCTGGCAGAACCTGATCGGCAACGCGCTGAAGTTTCGCCGGGAGGCGGTGGTACCCCGGATCGCCATCGCATGCCGATTGGTGACCGATGAGGGCAACTCGGCCTGGCACTTCACGGTGTCTGACAACGGAATCGGAATCGCACCGGAGTTCGTCGACAAGGTTTTCGTGATCTTCCAACGGTTGCACAGTCGCGATGCCTACAGCGGTACCGGAATCGGGCTGGCATTGTGCAAGAAGATCGTGGAACATCACGGCGGGGCCATCTGGATCGACACATCCTATCGCGAGGGCACCCGCTTCCGGTTCATCCTCCCCGTGAGTGAAGGTGACACTGTGAACCAGGTACTGGAAGGATCACCGTCATGACACCGGCCGAACGCGCCATCGACGTGCTGCTCGTCGAGGATGACCCGGGAGACGAGCTGATCACCCGGGAAGCCTTCGAACACAACAAGATCAAAAATACCCTGCACGTCGCGCACGATGGTGAGGAAGGACTGGACTTCCTTTACCGCCGCGGTGCGCACGCTGATGCTCCCCGCCCCGATCTCATCCTGCTCGATCTCAATCTGCCCAAGTATGACGGACGCCAGCTGCTGGAGCAGGTGAAGTCCGACCCGGAACTCAGCCACATTCCGGTGGTGGTGCTGACCACCTCGTCGGCGGAAGAAGACATACTTCGAAGTTACCGGCTGCACGCCAACGCGTATGTGACCAAACCCGTCGACCTCGACCAATTCATGGAGGCGGTGCGTCAGATCGACGAGTTCTTCGTTCAGGTGGTTCGGCTGCCGCAGTCCTGATATGCAACTGCCGCGTCTGGACCCGGCTACCCCCCATCTGGCCGATGTGGGTCCATCGTTGTTGGCTGCCATGGGAGTTGCGGGATTCGACCTCCGAATTCCGCTGCCTGCCGATATCGCCGGGGCCTGTCTGTTACTGGTCGACGGTTTGGGCGCCGAGCTTCTGGACACCTATGCCGAAGACGCTCCGGTGCTCGCCGGGTTGCGTGCATCGACCCTGCAGGTCGGATTCCCCTCCACTACTGCAGCCGGGCTGGCCGCCGTCGGTACGGCCTGTCAGTCTGGCGAGCACGGCATGGTGGGAATGTCGTTCCGGTTACCGGACATCGGAGTCATCAACGCGCTGCGGTGGCGCCCGCATCCCTGGGGTATCGATCTGCGCGACGATGCCGTCCCCGAAGCTGTGCAGCCCCGGGCGACGGTGTTCGAGCGGGCGGCGGCGACCGGCGTCGCGGTCAGCGTGATCTCGGGCGCCCAGTTCACTGGATCAGGACTCACTCGGGCCGTGCTGCGTGGTGGCCGCTACATCGGCGTACACGCGCTGGGTGATCTGGCCGCTGCTGTTTGCAACGCGATAGCTGATCGCGGCTTCTGCTACGAATATCACGCAGATCTCGATCTGGTCGGACACCTGCACGGTCCCGGATCGGAGCCTTGGCGGCTGCAGCTGCGCCAGGTCGACCGGCTGGTGGAGTCTATCGTGGAGGAACTGCCGGGCGGTGGACTGCTCGCGGTGGTCGCCGATCACGGGATGGTGACGATCGGCGATGCCGAGTCGGTAGACATCGACGCCATCGAGTCGCTGCATGAGGGCGTGCACGCGATCGGTGGCGAGGTGCGGGCGCGCCACATCTATACCCGCGCCGGAGCGCACGAGGACGTACTCGTCATCTGGCGCGAGATTCTTGGTGACCGTGCCTGGGTGGTCAGCCGCGACGAGGCCGTCTCGGCCGGGTGGTTCGGGCAGCGGGTAGCCGACCACGTCCGGCCGCGAATAGGAGACGTGATCGCTGCCGCTCGAGGTTCGGCCGGGATGCTAAGGCGCGCAGTGGAGCCGGCCGAATCCGCACTACTTGGCCAGCATGGCTCACTTACCGATGCGGAGCTTAGGGTCCCACTGATATTGGCTTTTGGCTGAGCATCAAAGAGATTGCAATACAATAGCTCTCTCTTGATGCCAATATGTGATGTTGTGAATCATCCTTGTTTGTCTTGTTGTTCGTGACAAGTCTGCGTCAGAGTCCCGAATTGTGACTGCCAGCACAGAGTTTGGCGTCATCGGTGAATCGCTGTTAACGTCGATGCGCATGTATGCTCTGGCAACACTGTTGACGCTGGTCAATCAGGTTTCCGGCACGCCCTATATCGTCGGTGGTGACTCTCCGGCGGGCACAGACTGCTCGGGCCTGGTGTCTTGGGTGACCAATGCTGCGACCGGAAGACCTATCTACGGCAATAGGTTTCATACTGGGAACATCGAAAGTGCGCTCCTTGCAAGGGGGTTTCAGCACGGTGCGGCTCCGGACGCTCTCGTGGTCGGCTGGAATGGAAGTCATGCAGCGGTTACGTTGCCCGACGGCACCCCCGTCTCCTCGGGCGAGGGCGGTGGCGTGAAGATCGGCGGGGGCGGCGCCCATCAGACCCAGTTCACCAACCACATGTTCTTGCCGATGCCTGCGAACCTGCCTCCTGGCGCCGACCCGCAATTGGTTCCTATGCCACCTCCGGCGGGTCCTCCCCCGCCGCCCCCCGGCGCGCCGATGGTCACCTGACGTCCGTACTCCGCAACCGGGCGCTACCGTCTGCGGTGTGATCGTTCTGCTGCCCCCGTCAGAGACGAAACGGGCCGGCGGCAACGGACCTCCGCTGCGGCCGGGTTCCTTGAGCGCGCCCAGCTTGAATCCGCTGCGCTTCGAATTGGTGAACGAGCTGATCCGTCTGGCGGCCGACCGTGCGGCGAGTAGGCGCGCGCTGGGCATCTCGATCAGACAGGAGGTCGAAATCGACCGAAACGCGGCTCTGCGCACATCCGCGACGATGCCTGCCATCGACCGCTACACGGGCGTCCTGTACGACGCCTTGGATATCCATTCGCTGGGTGGCGCGGCAGCGGCGCGGGCGAAGTCACGTTTGGTCGTCGTCTCGGCTCTGTTCGGACTATTGCGCGCTGAGGACCCGATCCCGGCCTATCGGCTCTCAGCCACGTCCCGATTGCCCGGTCGCACTGCGCTCGCGTCCTGCTGGCGCCCGTTGCTCGAACCGGCGCTATCAAAGGTTGCCGAGGAGCATCTGATCGTCGATCTTCGGTCCGGTGCCTACGCGGCGTTCGGCAAGGCGCCCGGTGCGGTGACCATCGACGTGGCCGCAGAGCATTGCGACGGTCGCCGAACCGTGGTCAGCCACTTCAACAAGGCGCACAAGGGCCGGCTGGCACGCGTTTTGGCGAGCAGCAGATCAGACCCCGGCGACGCGGCCGCTGTCGCGGCATTGGCCCGGCGAGCCAGGGTGCGGGTAGAGCGCGACGGCGACCGGCTGACAGTGCTTGTTCCGGCCTGATCACCGGCAAAGGTGCTGCGGAAAGTGCAGCAGAACAATCGAACCTGCAGATTCCGGAGACGGAAGCAGTGCCCAGAGCAGACAGGAGGGTCCGTAGGGCAAGGCGACAAGAGCCGCTCGACGAAGGCGTTGACCGCCGACGGCCGGGCCGGAAGACTCTCGTGCGATGAAAACGTTGTGGCTGTACCTGCGAATTCAGCTGGTGACCTTGGTATTCGGGATTGTCGGCCCGATCTTCCTGGTCGGCTACTTCGTTTCGCAACCCGACCCCACCTTGCGATGGATGTACTGGTGGGGATTGATCATCACGACGGCGGACGTCCTGATCGCGCTCCTCATCACCGACTCGGTGCGAACCGAGCGCGAGAAGGTCCGAACTGCGGCACCACAACGCTAGTTGCTGACCGGCCCGGTCCAACCCGGGCGCGGCGCGTGACACACTCTGCACATGCCCATCGAGATCGCCCGCCCCAAGCTTGAGGGGAACGTCGCTGTCGGCTCCGATCGCCGAATCGGTTTCGCCGAGTTCGGTGATCCGCAGGGCCGGGCAATCTTCTGGTTGCACGGCACTCCCGGTGCCCGCCGCCAGATTCCGGTGGAGGCGCGTCTCTACGCGGAGAGGAACCGGATCCGATTGATCGGGGTCGATCGACCCGGCATCGGGTCCTCGACACCCCACGAGTACGCGACGGTACTCGACTTCGCAGAGGATCTGAGGACCATCGCGGACACACTGGGCATCGACAAGATGGCGATCATCGGGCTTTCCGGCGGCGGTCCCTACACCCTTGGCTGCGCGGCGGCGATGCCCGACCGCGTCATTGCAGTCGGCGTGCTCGGCGGGGTTGCTCCGACGCGGGGAAGCGACAGTATCGGCGGCGGATTGATGGGAATCCTTGGTATTCCCGTGGCCCCGGTGCTGGAGAAAGCCGGCGCCCCACTCAGCGCGCTCGCCGCCGGCTTGATTCGCTTGATCAGGCCACTTGCCGAGCCTGCGCTGGATCTCTACGCCAGAGTGTCGCCCGAAGGCGACCGGCGGCTGCTCTCCCGCCCAGAGTTCAAGGCGATGTTCCTTGACGATCTACTGAACGGCAGTCGCAAGCAACTGGCCGCGCCGTTCGCCGATGTGGTCGTGTTCGCCAGAGACTGGGGTTTCCGGCTCGAGGATGTCAAAGTTCCGGTCCGCTGGTGGCACGGTGACCAGGACCACATCGTGCCCTACGCGCACGGTCGGCATGTGGTGGCGATGTTGCCCGCAGCCGAGTTGTTTCCGATGCCCGGCGAAAGTCACCTGGGCGGGATGGGTCAGGCGGAGGCGATCCTGCAGACCATGAGTGACACCTGGGATGCCAATGGCGGTCCGGGCTGACTCCCCGGGAGGGTCAGCGCTTCAACCAACCTTCCACGGTGGGCAGATCTCTGCTGTAGGTCTGCATGATGTCGTCGTGGTAGAGGGTTCCGCCATTGATCGCGCTGTCGCCGCGCCAGACGATGTGTACTCGGACCACACCTTTGTCGAAGTAATCGCTGCGATCGGCGATTCGGTGATTCCATCCGGCGTCCGCGGCGACTGCCGAGACGGCCTGTCGTGCGTCGGTGTCAACCATGGTCGATTCCTCAATATCGGTGACTGGGTTGCTGCCACCCTATGCCCTGGCTCACCCGTCGAGCGTCACACCGGTTCACGGGACACCCGGATCGCCGATCAGAGTCCGCCGCAGCATATGCATGGCGACCGTGGTCGAGCGCTCGCGGACATCGGCTCGAGGGCCGGGCAGCACCACCGTCCGGGTCTGTGCGGGCCCGCTTGCCAGCGCCACCGAGAAGCACACCGTGCCTACCGGTTTGGTCGTCGTGCCGCCGCCGGGCCCCGCGATCCCGGTGATCGCCACCGAGGTGTCGGCGCCGAACCGGTTCAGTGCGCCCAGTGCCATCGCCTCGGCAACCGGTTCTGACACGGCGCCGTATCGTTCGATCAGCCCGGCGTCGACGCCGAGGAGCGCACTCTTGGCGGTATTGGAATAGGCGACCACGCCACCGGCCACGTACTTCGACGATCCGGGCCGCTCGGTCAGCCTGGCGGCCAGCAGCCCGGCGGTGCAAGACTCGGCGGTGGCGACGGTGCGGCCGTCGAGCAACCCGGCGAGTTGATCATCGATCCGGGCTCCGTCCTCGGAGAAGATCGCGTCCGCATGCCGATCACGCAGCACCGCGAGAAGGTCTGCATAGGCTTGCGCATCCCGCGGCTCAAACCGGGTGACGATCTCCAGCTCGCCGCGTCGCAGGCAGGTTGTGATCTCCAGCTGCCCATAGCCTTCGACGGCGGCCTCGGCTCCGCGCAGCGTGTCGGCCAATGCGGACTCGGGCAGGCCGAACATCCGCACCGTCTGTTGCCGGAACTCGGTGCGGCCGGCGATTGCCGCCTTCAACGCGTCGGTTTCGACAGCTGTTTTCCACATCGATTGCAGCTCCCGGGGCGGGCCGGGCAGTACCACCACCGTCGGCGTACCCGGGATCACGACTCCGGGCGCGGTTCCCACCGGATCGAGGATCACGGCGCCGACCGGTACCAGTGCCTGCTTGCGGTTCGCCGCCCGCAGGGCGTCGAGGTCGACGCTGTGCCCACCCGGCATTCGCTTCATCAGACCGGTGATGATCTCGCTGATCCTGACCTCGAGCGCATCGTCCACGACCAACTCCAGTCCGCAGAACCGGGCGACGACCTCCACCGTCATATCGTCCGCGGTTGGGCCAAGGCCGCCAGTCGTGATGATCAGGTCCACCCGTTGGTCTGCCAGGAAACGCAGCTGCGCTTCGATGTCGGAGGGACGATCGCCGCACAATGTGATGTGGCGCAGATCCACGCCCAACTCCAGCAGCCGATCCGCTAGCCAGGGTCCGTTGCGGTCCCGAACGCGTCCCGTCAGGACCTCAGTGCCCGTCACCACGATTCCGGCCCGAACGCTCACGGGAGACGACACTACGCAGGCGGACCCGCGGTCGGTTACTTGTGGGGTACGTCGATCACCAGACCGCCGTCCATCACGAACTCCGACCCGGTGGCGTAGCGCGATTCCTCACTGGCCAGAAACACCACAAAGGTCGCGACCTCGTCGGGTTGTCCCGGACGGCCCAACGGGATTCGCAGCATGTTGTCGGGGAAGAACTTGGTCATCGGCGTTCGGATGAAGCCGGGGTGCACCGAATTCACCCGGATGTTGTGCGGCCCCAGCTCGAGCGCCGCTGATTTGGTCAGTCCGCGCACCGCCCACTTGGACGCCACGTACGGGTGCACCATGACCGCGCCGCGCAGACCCTCGATCGAGGAGATGTTGATGATCGATCCGCCACCCGCGGCCTTCATCGCCTCGACCGAGGACTGCATGCCCAGGAACGTGCCGGTCAGGTTGACGTCGATCACTTTCTGCCATTTCGTCATGTCGAACTGGCCTATCAGGCCCAGGGCGACCGCACCGGCGTTGTTGACCAGGACGTTGAGCTTGCCGAATTCGGTGACAGCCGTATTGACCGCAGCCTCCCATTGATCGGCCTGGGTAACGTCGAGATGCACATAGCGTGCGGAATTCGGTGTGGCGGAGTTGATTTCGTCCGCCAGTGTCTTCCCTTCGTCATCGAGAATGTCCCCGATCACCACCTTTGCGCCCTCGGCGACCAACGCCCGGGCGTCCTCGGCACCCATCCCCCGCGCACCACCGCTGATAAGTGCCACTTTTCCGTCCACACGTCCCATGGGGCGTCAGGCTACCGCAGTGGCCACGGAGGACTAGAGCCTGTTCCAATCGGGTTGTCCGGCACGCATACTGCACCCCATGGGTATTCGCGTCGCGCTCGTCGGTACCGGCAACTGCGGCAGTTTGGCGCTTCGCCAGCTGATCGAAGATGTCCGTTTCGATTTGACCGGAGTGTGTGTGTCGACGCGGGCCAAGGTCGGCAGAGATGCCGGCGAATTGGCACACCTCGATGTGACGACCGGAGTGTGTGCCATCGACGATATGGACGCCATCGTGGCTGCCGCACCCGACTGTGTGGTCTACTGCGCGATGGGTGACGTGCGCCCGCGGGAGGCGCTTGCCGACGTACGCCGCTTTCTCGAGGCCGGTATCAACGTCGTCGGATCCTCCCCCGGATTTCTGCAATACCCTTGGGGCGTAATCGGGGACAAAGCCATCGAACGCGTCGAGGCGGTTGCGCAGCGTGGCAATGCCAGCGTTTTCATCACCGGCGTCGATCCAGGGTTCGTCACCGATCTGGTGCCGCTCGCGCTGGCGGGAGCCTGTCGGCGCGTGTCGCAGATCCGCACCATGGAGATCGCCGATTACGCCACCTACGACGGGGCAACCGTGATGTTCGACGTGATGGGATTCGGCCGGCCGATAGCCGACGATGTCGCGGGTCTTCCGTTTCTATACCAGCCGGGCATGCTCGCCGCCGCGTGGGGCACCGCGATTCGCGAACTGGCCGCCGGTCTGGGCATCGTGATCGAGGAAATCAGGGATTCCGTCGAACAGGAACCCGCTCCCGAGGATTTCGAAGTGACTGTCGGCACCATTGAGAAGGGCACCGTCGCCGCGGTGCGCTTTCTGATCGAGGGCTTGGTGGCCGGCTACCCGGCCATCGTGGTGGAGCACATCACCCGGCTCCGGGGCGACCTGCGACCGGACTGGGCCCAACCGGCCAAGGGGGGCGGGTCATACCGCGTGGAGATCACCGGCGAACCGTCCTACGTCCTGGACATCTCACCGGCCAGTCGGAACGGCGATCACAACCATGCGGCGATCTTGGCCGCCGCCGGACGCATCGTCAACGCCATTCCGGACGTGATCTCGGCTTCGCCCGGCATCCGTACGACACTGGACTTGCCGTTGACGACCGGTAAAGGCTGCTACCGGTTGCCGTGAAGCGAGGATCAACGGATTGCGCTGATGTTGTACCACTCGAGCCGCACCAGCGTGCCCTGCCCGGACGTCTCGATCGCGGCCCGGTCGGACAGGGCCTTCATCAATGGGATTCCGCGCCCCCGGGTCCGCGGCGCTGCGTCGGCCTGCTGGGGTCGCCACCTGCCCTGATCGCTGACGTCCACCGTCAACTTCTGTTCGGCCGGGTGGTAGGTGGCCACGAGGTCGATGGTGCCGGGAGAATCGACCAGGCGGTAGGCGAACTCGGCGGCATTCGCCAGCGCCTCGTTGATCGCCAGCACCAAGTCGCTGGACCGAACCGGGTCTAGGGCGAAGAATCGCTGCAACCAGCGGGTGAACTCCTCCCGGATTCTGGCCACCACCGCCGAGTCGGCATCGATACCAAGGCGCTCGAAGCGCTGGGCCAGATCAGCCGACGGCATGGAATCGGTCATCGCAATCGGTGGCTACCCCGGGAAGCACGGTCCTATGCGACCTCTCTATTCGGTGCAGGCAGCAAGGGCCTCGTCCAGGGTCGGGTACATGTTGACGAGCTCGGCGATACCCACCAGTTTCAGCGGTCGGCTGGTCGCCGGGCCATCGGCGACGACGCAGAACGCCACCTCCGATCCGGCTTTGTCGTGCGCGGCCACCAGCACACCCATGCCCGCGGAGGCCAGGAAGTCGACATCGGTGAAGTCAACGACCACCGCGACGGGCTCTTTCGCGAGGATGTCGTTGATCCCGCCTTCCAGTTGGGATGAGGTCAGCATGTCCACGACACCCGACACCGAGACGACGCCGATCCGGTCGACCCAGCGCTCCGTAACCAGGCACGTTGAGGCCCCCGGCGGGGCGGTGGCGCTTTCATCTGCTTGCTCGTCCAAGGGTTCACCTTCCATGTCAGGGCGCTGTGCGCATTGTGGCTGCGAGAGACATGTCGAAAACTCGCTGCACTACTCGCGCAGGCTGCTTCTGAACCCGGCAAGATCTAAAATACCGTGGCCGTTGCCTCGACCCGGCCACAGACTAGACCAGGAGTGCGGGCCGCGTCCGTAGCATGGCGAGTCAACACCGGTGGCTACCCGGCACCGCGTCGACCACCAGGAGCGAAAGTGACCGCGGACGCCGCAGATCCCCCGGATCGGATCGACCCGATCGCGCACATCGACGCGGGTCCCCCCGGTCCCGAGGTGGGGGCGTTCTTCGATCTCGACGGGACGCTGGTGGACGGATTCACCGCGACCGCACATGCCGGAGACCGGATCCGTCGCCGTCAGGCAAGCCTCGGCGAGGTCCTGGGCGTGATAGAGGCATCGATGCGATATCGGCTGCGGCGCATGCATTTCGAGCGGTTGCTGGTGCGCGCTGCCGGGTATCTTCGCGGTGAGTCGCTGGTCGAACTCGACCGGGTCGGCGAGCGTTTGTTCGGTGAACGGGTGCGGTCGCGGGTGTTCCCCGCCATGCGCGAGGTAGTGGCTGCCCATCAGCGTCGCGGGCATACCGTGGTACTGAGTTCCTCGGCGCTGACCATCCACGCCGAGCCCGTCGCGAAATATCTGGAAATCTCCCACGTCCTGTGCAACCACTTCGACGTAGACCCGGCCGGCCGGCTCACCGGCTGGATCACCAAGCCGGTGATCTGGGGCAGGCAGAAGGCCGCCGCGGTCGAGCAGTTCTGCGAGGCGAACGGTGTCGATCTGACGCGCAGCTACTTCTATGCCGATGGCGACGAGGACGCCGCCCTGATGAAGCTGGTCGGATTCCCCCGACCGGTCAATCCGCGCCGCGGTTTGGCCGAGTTAGCCGCCGAGCAGGGATGGCCGGTGCTGCGGATGGCCTCGACCGGTAAGGGTATTCGCGGCTACCGTCGGCGTACCCTAAAGTAGAACACGTTTCAGTTTTGGGTCCAGCGCCAAACGCCGACACCAGGAGCCAACATGCATACTCCCCTGTGCGACCAGCTCGGCATCGAGTTTCCGATCTTCGCGTTTACCCACTGCCGCGACGTCGTGGTCGCGGTGAGCAAGGCGGGCGGCTTCGGGGTACTCGGCGCGGTGGGGTTCACCCCGGAACAACTCGAAATCGAGCTCAGCTGGATCGACGAACATATCGGCGAACACACCTACGGCGTCGACATCGTGATTCCGAACAAGTACGAAGGCATGGATTCGAACCTGTCCGCCGACGAGTTGTCCAAGATGCTGGCTGACATGGTCCCGCAGGAACACCTCGACTTCGCCCGCAAGATACTCACGGACCACGGTGTTCCGCTCACGGAAGAGGACAACGAAAACACGCTGCGGCTGCTGGGCTGGACCGAGGCCACTGCTACCCCTCAGGTCGAGGTCGCGCTCAAGCACTCGAAAATGACCATGATCGCCAATGCCCTCGGCACTCCGCCCACCGACATGATCGACCACATCCACGCCGAAGGCCGCCTGGTCGCCGCACTATGCGGGTCGCCGAGCCAGGCGCGAAAGCACGCCGATGCCGGGGTGGACATCATCATTGCGCAAGGCGGCGAGGCGGGCGGACACTGCGGCGAAGTGGGATCGATCGTGCTGTGGCCGCAGGTTGTCAAGGAGGTCGCGCCCGTCCCGGTACTTGCCGCAGGCGGTATCGGTAGCGGCCAGCAGATTGCGGCAGCGCTGGCGCTCGGGGCGCAGGGCGCTTGGACGGGCTCGCAGTGGCTGATGGTTGAGGAGGCCGAGAACACCGCGGTGCAACAGGCGGCCTACATCAAGGCGGGTAGCCGCGATACGGTCCGGAGCCGGTCGTTCACGGGCAAGCCCGCCCGAATGCTGCGCAACGACTGGACCGACGCCTGGGAGAATCCGGAGAACCCTAAGCCGCTCGGGATGCCGTTGCAGTTCATGGTCTCCGGGCTTGCGGTGGCGGCCACGCACAAGTACCCAGACCAAACGGTCGACGTCGCGTTCAACCCCGTCGGTCAAGTCGTCGGGCAGTTCGAGAAAGTGGAGAGGACCGCGGCGGTGATCCAACGCTGGGTCCAGGAGTACCTGGATGCGACCGCCACGCTCAACGCTCTCAACGAGGCGGCCTCAGTGTGATTTCGGTGTAGTTGGTGCGTTGGTGGCGACCAACTACACCGAACTCCCCTAGTAGAAAGGGTGTGCAATGACGGACCAGGCGACGGACCAGGCAACCGAGTGGCAACCCACGGCCTGCATCCTGTGTGAGTGCAACTGCGGCATCGTTGTACAACTCTCCGACCGCAAGTTGGCTCGCATTCGCGGCGACAAGAACCACCCGGCCTCACAGGGGTACACCTGCAACAAGGCGTTGCGGCTAGACCACTACCAGAACGACCCCAACCGTCTGACCTCCCCCATGCGCCGCCGCCGGGACGGCACTTTTGAAGCGATCGACTGGGACACGGCGATCACCGAGATAGCGTCTGGCTTCAAAGCGATCGCCGACAGCCATGGCGGCGACAAGATCATGTATTACGGCGGTGGCGGGCAGGGAAACCATCTTGGCGGTGCGTATAGCGGCGCGTTTCTCAAGGCGGTCGGTTCCCACTATCGCTCAAATGCGCTGGCACAGGAGAAGACCGGTGAGCACTGGGTCGACGCCCACTTCTATGGAAACCACACCCGCGGTGAATTCGAGCACGCTGAGGTCTCGGTGTTCATCGGCAAGAACCCCTGGATGTCGCAGAGTTTCCCGCGGGCCCGGGTGGTGCTGCACGAGATAGCCAATGATCCGGCCAGGTCGATGGTCGTGATCGATCCGGTGATCACCGACACCGCCAAGATGGCCGATTTCCATCTGAGGGTGTGGCCGGGCACCGACGCCTGGTGCCTGGCGGCGCTGGCGGCGGTATTGGTGCAGGAAAGTCTTTGCGACGAAAAATTTCTCGCCGATCACGTCAACGGTGTGCAGTCGGTGCGTCAGGTGCTCGCCGAGGTTCCGATAGCCGAATACGCGCAACGCTGCGGTGTCGACGAGAACCTGTTGCGAGCCGCGGCGCGTCGCATAGGCACGGCGGGCAGCGTCGCGGTTTTCGAGGACCTGGGAATTCAGCAGTCGCCCAACAGCACGTTGTGTTCGTACCTGAACAAGATGCTGTGGATCCTGACCGGCAATTTCGCCAAACGTGGTGCGCAGCATCTGCATTCGTCCTTCGCGCCGCTGTTTAGGTCCGGCGGTGTGGGCCGCACACCGGTGACCGGAGCGCCCATCATCGGCGGTCTGATGCCGAGCAACGTGGTGCCCCAGGAGATCGTGACCGACCACCCGGACCGGTTTCGCGGAATGATCGTGGAAAGCAGCAACCCTGCACACTCCATCGCGGACTCGGGAGCGGTGGCCCGAGCGTTCGCCGAGCTCGAACTGCTCGTGGTCATCGATGTCGCGATGACGGAGACAGCCCGGTTGGCGCACTACGTGCTGCCGGCGGCAACGCAGTTCGAGAAGGTCGAGGCTACGTTTTTCAACCTCGAGTTCCCCCGCAACACCTTCCATCTGCGGCACCGGCTGATGGAACCACTGCCGGGCACCCTGCCCGAACCGGAAATCTGGGCCCGCCTCACGCGAGCACTCGGTGTTGTCGACGAAGCGGAGTTGGCCCCACTGCGCCGTGCCGCCCAGGCCGGCCTGGCCGAATTCGGCGCAGCTTTCCTGGAGGCGGTCGGCGCCAATCCCGGTCTGGGCAAAGTGTTGCCCTTCGTTCTGTACGAGACGCTGGGACCCACCCTGCCCGACGGCCTGTCGGGCGCCGCGGCGCTTTGGGGATTGGCTCAGAAAACGGCGATGACCTACCCGGAGGCGGTCCAGCGCGCAGGACACGCGGATGGCAATGCACTGTTCGTCGCGATTTTGGACGGCCGCTCGGGTGTCACTTTCACGGTGCACGAATATGAGGACGACTTCGCCCTGATCTCGCATCCGGACCGCAAGATCGTTGTCGATATGCCCCAGATGCTGGCCGGCGTCCGGGCGCTGGCGGATGCACCTGTTCGCCATACCACGCCGCAGTTCCCGATCGTCCTGTCGGCCGGCGAGCGTCGTGCGTACACGGCCAACGACATCATGCGCAACCCGGCCTGGCGAAAGCGGGACTCCGATGGATCACTTCGGGTCAGTGTCGAGGACGCTCAGTCGCTAGGCCTCAACCATGGCGGCCGGGCGCGGATCAGCACCGCTGCCGGCGCAGCGGAAGCAACGGTCGAGGTGAGTGAAGCGATGCTGCCCGGACATGCGTCGCTGCCCAATGGATACGGCCTCGACTTCATCGATTGTGACGGCACCGAACGGGTACCCGGGGTGGCGCCGAACTCCCTGACTTCAACCGATTGGCGCGATGCTTATGCAGGGACGCCCTGGCACAAACATGTGCCGGCACGAATCGAGCCGGTGCGGGCGGCAGCGGTGGGGGTCGATTAGGGCACCAGAGGCGGCGCAGCGGCCGGCATCGGTGTGTCGGGTGCCGGTGCCGGCTGCGGCGCCTGGGGCCCGGTGGGCAGTCCCCGTGGCGGCGAGGCGTCGGCAACCATCGGGCGCTGCGTCAGCAGCAGCAGCGCGTTTCCACCGCTGACCTCCTGCGTCCGCATCGCGTGCCATAGGTCTCTGAGGTAGGTCAGCCGAGGCTGCGAAGAGGTCGGAGTGGTCGTGGTGCCAGGCGGCAGGTTCTCCGGACTGGGCAGGTGCGGTACACCTTCGACGACCGGCTGAGCGGCAGAATCGATCACGGCCTGCGCAGGAACATCACCTGTCGGTGGCAGCGGGGGCGCGCTGAGTGCCGGTGCCGGAACCGGAGCCGGAATGGGCGGCGGGGAGGGCTCGGCAGCAGCCGGTATCGCGACGGTCACGAGCGCCGCGAAGGCTGCGGCCGCTGGGATGTAGACGGCTTTCGCGCCGAGAACGAATTTCACCGATGTGCCCTCCGGGTTCGCGGTTGCGCTGCTTTTCACATGGTGCATCTCAAACGGCCTCAAGATCGTTACAGCGCTCCAGCCGGCGAGCTCCCGCTCCGGTCCTTCGCCGAGTTGACACAACGTCCGATGGGTATGGCCAGATGTGGTGTAGCAATGGGTTACGGCCATTCTCGACGGCCGTTCTCGACGCCAATCTCGACGGCAAGGAGTCAACGCATGCCGACACCCAACCTTTCGCCCGGATTCGATTTCACCGACCCCGATCTCAACTGCGAGCGGTTGCCGATCGAGGAGCTGGCCGAACTCCGTCGCGTCGCACCGATCTGGTGGAATGAACAGCCCGTCGGCCATGGTGGTTTCGACGACGGTGGCTACTGGGTGGTCACCAAGCACAAGGACGTCAAAGAGATTTCGCTGCGCAGTGACGTGTTTTCCAGTCTCGAGAAGACCGCGCTGCCCCGTTACCCGGAAGGCTCCACCGCTGAGCAGATCGAAACCGGGAAGTTCGTGTTGCTCAACATGGATGCTCCTCACCACACCCATTTGCGCAAGATCATCTCCCGGGGTTTCACTCCCAGGGCGGTCGAGCGCTTGCGTGAAGATCTGAACGAGCGCGCCCAGAACATCGCGAGGACCGCTGCCGCCGCGGGTTCGGGCGACTTCGTCGAACAGGTGTCTTGCGAGCTTCCGCTGCAAGCGATCGCCGGGCTGATCGGTGTGCCATTGGAGGATCGCAAGAAGCTGTTCGATTGGTCCAACCAAATGGTGAGTGACGACGACCCGGAGTTCGCGCATTACGACAACCGCAATGCTGCAACCGAACTCATCATGTATGCGATGCAGCTGGCTGCCCTTCGGTCCGAGCAGCCGGGCGAGGACATAGTCACCAAACTGGTCGAGGCCGATGTCGAGGGACACAAGCTCTCCGACGACGAGTTCGGATTCTTCATGGTGTTGCTGGCAGTCGCGGGCAACGAGACGACGCGCAATTCGATCACTCACGGCATGGTCGCGTTCACCGACCACCCCGATCAGTGGGAGCTTTACAAGCGCGAGCGGCCGGTGACCGCAGTCGATGAGATCGTGCGGTGGGCGACGCCGGTGACCTCTTTTCAGCGAACCGCACTGCGGGATTACGAACTATCCGGCGTGATCATCAAGAAAGGCCAGCGGGTGGTCATGTCCTACCGGTCGGCGAATTTCGATGAGGACGTGTTCGAGAATCCGTTCTCGTTCGACATCCTGCGTGACCCAAACCCGCACGTCGGCTTCGGCGGCACCGGCGCCCACTACTGCATCGGGGCGAACCTTGCCAGGATGACGATCGAGCTCATGTTCAACGCCATCGCGGACCACATTCCCGACCTCACCGCGGTCGGACAGCCCGATCGGCTCCGTTCAGGCTGGCTCAACGGGATCAAGCACTGGCAGGTGGACTACACCGGACTTTCGGGGCCGGTGCAGGACAAGTCGGCTGCTAGGCCTGCACGATGATCGGATCCCCGACCCGCACGGTATCGAAGTACCAGGCGGCATTCTCGGGGCTGAGGTTGATGCATCCGTGACTGACGTTCGCGTAGCCTTGTGACCCGACCGACCACGGCGCGGAATGCACGTAGACACCTCCCCAGGTCACCCGGACGCCGTACTCCCCCTTTATCAGGTAGCCCTCCGGGTGGTCGAGTGGAATTCCAATGGTGCGGGAGTCGAACGTCACGTTGCGTTCTCTGCTCAGCGCGGTGAACCGGCCGATCGGCGTCGCGAAGCCGGACTTGCCCATCGAGGCGGGCATCTGGCGCGCGGTCACGCCGTCGATGCTGACGGTGAACGAGTAATCGCTCAGGTCCGCGACGCTGACCACCGAAGAACCGGTTTGGAAACTGGTGCTGAATCCGCCCACCGAAACGTTGATCGGCGTGTGCGCCGGGAAGAATTCGGCGGGCGTCCACTCCACGATGTGATTGTCGAGCCAAGTGAATGATCCCGACGCTCGGTCGGAGGTGCCCAGCGGAGCGACCGCGATCAGCTGTTCCATTGCCGATCGGTCGCTGACGGGGCCGGCGAATGTCACGGTGATCGGGTGGGCCACCCCGACCGTCTGACCCGCGCTCGGCGACACGCTAGCGACTGTTGCCGGAAACGTCGACGCGGCCGACCCCGACGGGATCGATCCCAGCGTCGACAAGCCGCTGAACAGCATGACAGCTCCGATGAGGGCCCCCACCCGCTGTTTGAGACCGCGCGGGCGTTGAGTTCGCTGTAGACCGGCGCTGAGCACGTTTGTCATCCTATTCGTCGTCCCGGTTCGACGCCGAAGTTTCGGGTCGTGCGGCGATTCGGAGTTGAAGGCTGGGATAGTTCTGCTGAGCTATCGACCCCGCGCGCCGGAACGTTTCACGGCGCAGGCCGCCACGTCGAATCTATGGCCGCCCGCGATGGCGGCTACGGGGTGCTTGCCGGCGGGGCCACCGCAGCGGCATCGGCCAGGATTCCTGTCGTCCGCTCGGGGGTTGCCTCCAGGGCCAGCGCTGCCGATGCCGACACCACGAACGTCACTGCACCGGCGGCCAGCATGACCAACGGGCCTGTCGGAGCGAGTCGAGTGGCCGCGCGCCGCAGCGTTGAGGGCTGTCCGGTGTCGAACTCGACGCTGAAATCCTCGCTCTGGGCACACGCCAAGGCCGCGCCGCGCGCCAGCGCGAGCTGCGCCTCGGCCGGGCTGAACACCGGAACGGAGAGGGCTTCCTCAAGGATGGGTAGCAACGCATCGAGATCCTCGGCGGAGCCGACCAGCACAAGCGCCTCGGGTTGCCAGTCCGCCTTGGTGAACACTGAGCTCAACCAGCTGATGAGGTCTTCTTCGGTCACCACGTTGTGGTTGACCGCGGTCTGCACTGCCCCGGCATCGGTCTGGACCACCATCGCGATGAGGTGTTCGGGCTCGATCACGCACACCGCGGTGGTTCGATAGCCGGCGACTTCGGCAATTCCACGGGCCAGTGCGTCGGTCGCCTCCGACAGCCGGATCGGCACGACATTGCCGAAGCCGCAATCGCTCAGCGATTTCAGGAGCAGCGTGGCTTCGGCGTCAGCCCCGTCGCTCCAGGTCAGGCCGATGGTTTGGACCCGTTGTCCGCGGTCGGCGGCAATCGCCTGGGTCCGCAGAACCGCCGCGGCCGCCTGCTCCGGGGACTCAATCTCCGTCGACCCGCCGTCGTCGCCCTCGAACCTGCCGGCGCCCGTGGTGGCGCCCTTCGAGCCCAGTCCGGGCACCAGCACCAGGCCGACCGCAGACGGTGTTACCGACAATCCCAGCACCGCGTCCACAAAACACTCCTTCGCGCGTCACGGTCCTCCGACGGGCCCATGTGACGCAATCCCGGGTGACCCTACCCGGTGGGCGCCTAAGATTGCACTTCGTTATTTGACATATGTCTAATACTGGAGTCCATCGGCCAGTATGCTCAGCAGCAGCTGCGGTTCGATGTTGCCGCCCGACAAGATCACCACGGTAGGCCCGGGCGGTGTCGCGTCCTGGCGGTAGGCAGCTAACGCCACTGCCCCGCTCGGCTCACTGACCAAGCGGTCGTGGTATGCCAATTCTCTTACTGCAGAACATATTTCATCCTCGGATACGGTGATAATGCCATCGAGGACCTGCTGCAGATGGGCAAAGGTGAGATCCGACGGCTGCGAGCGGAGGCCGTCGGCGATCGTCCGGTTTCGATCTTCGACAGGCCATTCCACCCGGTGTCCGCGGATCAGACCCTCAGCCGTGTCGGCGGCCACTTTGGGCTCGACCCCGAAGATCTTGGCCCCCGGGCATAGCGCCTTGAGCGCGACCCCGATACCTGAGGCCAACCCGCCACCACTCACCGGAATCAGTACGTTTCGCACCGACGGCAGGTCAGCGCAGATTTCCAGGCCGATCGTGCCCTGCCCCGCGATGACATCGGGATGGTCGAAAGGCGGAATGAGGACGCCTCCGGTCTCCGCGACTATGCGGGCCGCAACCGCCTCCCGTTGGCCGGCCGCGCACAGCGCGACGTTCGCTCCGTGCGCTCGAGTTCGCCGGACCTTGATACCCGGAGTTTCCTCAGGCATCACGATGTAGGCGACGAGTCCGTACGCAGCCGCTGCATAGGCCACCGCCTGGGCGTGGTTGCCGCTCGAATACGCGACGACCGCGGCCGGACTCGCACCGCTGGAATCGGCACTGGAATCTGCGCTGGATCTGGTGATGGCCCTGGCGATGGCATTGAACGCGCCGCGCACTTTGAATGCGCCGATCGGCTGCAAATTCTCGGGTTTGACCCACAGCGGTCGCTCGGAATCTCCACGTGGCGATGCCAGCAGTGGAGTACGCACTACGTGCGGCCGGATCCGCAACGCCGCAGCACGAACATCGTCGATCGTCACAAGCTTCATGACCTGAGTTTCGTACAACACGTTCCGGACGCCCGGTCAGCCCGGCACACTTCGGATCGCTTCCGTCCCGACTAGGGTGGCATCAGTGAGGGTGCATTCGCTGCCGATCGTGCCGCGCTACGCCGAGGTCGACCAGCAGGGCGTGGTATTCAACGGTCACTACCTGACGTGGTTCGACGAGGCGTGTACCGGCTTGCTCGACGCGCTCGGCTACGGATATCCGGAACTGATCTCGGCAGGCTACGACTTTCAGGTGGTGCACAGCCAGATCGACTTCCTGGCGCCGGTGCGATGGCGCGACGAAGTGCGGGTGACGGCGGAATGCACGCATACCGGCACGACGAGCTTCACCGTCGGATTCGGCGTTCACCGGCTGGCCGATGGGACCGATCAGGTGGCTGTCCGAGGTCACAACGTCTACGTTGTCGTATCCGCCGAGGACTGGGCCAAACGGCCGATTCCCGCGAGCTTGCGTGATGCGCTGGGAAGTCGTGATGCGCAGGGAAGTTCGATGACTAGCTGATATCGAGCTTCCGGCGGGTCGAGGCCCGGTACGGTTTTTGCCATGGGTCGTGATCATGATCGTCGTCGTGAGATTCCGCCGGGGATGGCGGAGCAACTGGATCTGGCCTACGCCGGGCTCGCCTCGTTCGGACATCGGCCGTTCTTGACCGAGGTCGAGCAGCTCGATGCGTGGAAACCGGATGCCGCGATCGTCGGTGCACCTTTCGATATCGGCACCACCAACCGGCCCGGCGCGCGCTTCGGCCCGCGTGCGATCCGGGCGACCGCGTATGAGCCCGGCACCTACCACCTCGACCTCGGACTGGAGATCTTCGACTGGTTGGAGGTCGTCGATTTCGGCGATGCCTATTGTCCCCATGGTCAGACCGAGGTGTCGCACAACAATATTCGCGAACGTGTGCGGATCCTCGCGGAGCGCGGAATTGTGCCAGTGATTTTGGGCGGTGACCACTCCATCACCTGGCCGGCCGCTACCGCGGTCGCCGATGCGCACGGGTACGGCAACGTCGGCATCGTGCATTTCGACGCCCACGCCGACACCGCCGATGAGATCGAGGGCAATCTGGCAAGCCACGGAACTCCGATGCGCCGGCTGATCGAATCGGGAGCTGTGCCGGGAACGCACTTCGTCCAGGTCGGCCTGCGCGGCTACTGGCCTCCTGCGGACACTTTCGAGTGGATGCTCGATCAGGGGATGACGTGGCACACGATGCAGGAGATTTGGGAGCGCGGCTTCAAGGCCGTGATGCGCGACGCGGTGGGCGAGGCCCTGGCCAAAGCCGACAAGCTCTATGTCTCGGTGGACATCGATGTGCTCGATCCGGCGCACGCCCCGGGGACGGGCACCCCCGAACCCGGTGGGATCACGAGCGCCGACCTGCTGCGAATGGTCCGTCAACTCTGCTACGAGCACGATGTCGCCGGTGTCGACGTCGTGGAGGTGGCCCCGGCCTACGACCACGCCGAACTGACGGTCAACGCCGCCCACCGGGTGGTCTTCGAGGCGCTGGCCGGGATGGCGGCCCGGCGCCGCGATGCGGCCCGCGCCGAGCCGGGCCACCCCGCACGCTCGTACCGGGATATCAGCCCTTCGAGAGAGTGAACTGGCAGATGTCGGTGTACCCCTCGGTGAACAGCTCGGCGCAGCCGGTGAGGTAGCGCATATACCGCTCGTAGACCTCCAGGGACTGAACGGCGATGGCGTCGTCCTTGCGCGCCTCCAGCGCAGCCGCCCAGATCTGCAGGGTGCGGGCATAGTGGAGCCGCAATGGCTGGATTCGGGTGAGTGCGAAACCTGCTCGAGTGGAATGCATTTCGACGTCTTCCACCTTGGGGAGCTCGCCACCGGGGAATATCTCATCCATGATGAACTTGAAGAACTTCAGCTTGGTCATCGTCAGTGGGAGCCTGCGCTCGGCGAATTCCGCGTCACTGGGCTTGATGATCGTGTGCAACAGCATCACACCGTCGGCCGGCAGCACCTGATAGGCCATCTTGAAGAACTCGTCGTAACGGTTGCTTCCGAAGTGCTCGAAAGCTCCTATAGAGACGATGCGGTCCACCGGATCGCGGAACCTCTCCCAGCCCTCAAGATATACCGTTTTGCTGCGCCGACTGGCGGATTGGTCGAGGAGTTGCTGCACGTGTTCCTGCTGGTTACGGCTGAGGGTGAGTCCCACGACGTTCACGTCGTAGGTCTCGATTGCGCGCAGCAGAGTGGCGCCCCAACCACAGCCGATATCAAGCAGGGTCATGCCCGGTTGGAGGCCGAGCTTTCCTAGCGAGAGATCGATCTTCGCGATCTGGGCCTCTTCCAGCGTCATGTCCTCACGCTCGAAATACGCGCAACTGTAAGTCTGCGTTGGGTCGAGGAAGAGCCGGTAGAAATCGTCGGACAGGTCGTAGTGCGATTGCACGTCTTCGAAGTGTGGCTCCAGACTCTGAGCGCTTTCGGCAAATTCGGGCAAGTTACAGGCCTTTGAGAATCGGGGAAACGGTGTATGGCCGGCCCCGCCTGGCTTGAGGGCCTACCCGGTCGTCTGAGCAATCTATCCACACTACCCGAGACGCACTGCGTCCAGTGAATCACCAAGTTGCACCGCGCAGCAACGGCCGATGATGACGAATCCGAAACGGCAACAGCCCACGACCCGAGTGGTCCGCTGCGCCGTAGCATGGAGGCAGTCCATCCCCGCTGACGACCGGAGGGAGCGCCAATGACGACACCCGACCACAGCGCACTCGGAGACGCTGCCGAAGCCGACGTAGCCGAACAACTCCGTCCTGTTGATGACATCGATGATGATGTGTCGCTCGACGCGGAACGGGTCTCGGTGGATCGTGACTGGGAGGCCAGCGAAGCCGATCTGATCGAACAGGCGACCGCTGTTCCGGCCGATGAAGAATCAGCGCGCTGATGGCGAAGGAGGGTGACGATGCGGGGTTCGGTAACGGTGGCGATGGCGGCGCCCGCTGATCGGATCTGGGAGCTGATAGCCGACGTCAGAAACACCGGCAGGTTTTCGCCGGAGACTTTCGAGGCGGAATGGCTCGACGGCGCCACCGGCCCGGCTCTCGGTGCGCGCTTCCGCGGGCATGTTCGGCGAAACGAGATCGGCCCTGTGTATTGGACGACCTGCCGCGTCACATCCTGCGACCCCGGCCGCGAATTCGGTTTCCAGGTACTCGCGGGAGACCGGCCGGTCAACAATTGGCACTACCGGCTGACACCGTCGGGTTCGGTCACGGAGGTCACCGAGTCCTTTCACTTGGCTCAAAACCCGCTGACGTCGCTCTATTCGGCACTCGGTGGCCAACTACGGCGCCGGCGCAACATGCGGGATATGCGTAGGACCCTCGAGCGGATCAAGACGGTGGTGGAGGGCGGATCGTCGGAGAGTCCGGGAGCCGCCCGGTAGCACCGGGATGCGAGGATCGGCGACGAGGCTACCCTCGGACTGCATGGGACCAGGCGAGATGGGGCCGACCGCGGAGGTGACCCGGATCAACGGATTGGCTCCACCCGAGGTGCCGTTGTCCGACATCGACCTGAGCACCTGGGCGTTTTGGGGACTCGATGACGACGTCCGGGATGGCGCGTTCGCCACTCTTCGCCGCGAGGCGCCAATCACCTTCCATGAGGCATTCGTCGTCAACCCGAACCATGGTGCCGATACCGAGGTCGCCGGCCACTGGGTGCTGACGCGCTATGACGATGTGTTCTACGCGAGCCGCCACCCCGACCTTTTCAGCTCGGCCCAGGGCATCACCATCGGCGACCAGTCGACTCAGCTCAACGAGTATTTCGGCTCGATGATCGCGATGGATGACCCCCGGCACAGCAGGCTGCGCAACATCGTACGCAGCGCGTTCACCCCAAGAGTGCTGGCGATCATCGAGGATTCGGTGAGGCGACGCGCGCGCCGGTTGGTCGAGGAGATGGTCGCCGATCATCCCGGCGGGCATGCCGACTTCGTCTCAGCGCTCGCGGGTCCGCTACCCCTGCAGATCATCTGCGACATGATGGGCATCCCTGAGCAGGACCATGGTCGGATTTTCCACTGGACGAACGTGATCCTGGGTTTCGGTGACCCCGAGATCGCCACCGGCTACGACGATTTCGTGTCGGTCGCGATGGCGATCGGCGCCTATGCCAAGCAGCTCGCTGAGGATCGCAAAGCGCGGCCGGGCGACGATCTCACGACCAGCCTGGTGCAGGCGGAACTCGACGGTGAACGGTTGACGTCGGCCGAGGTCGCGTCATTCTTCATATTGCTCGTCGTGGCAGGCAACGAAACCACTCGAAATGCGATCAGCCACGGGTTGCTTGCCCTGAGCCGATATCCCGAGCAGCGCGAACTGTGGTGGTCGGACTATCACGCGGTGGCGCCGACCGCAGTCGAGGAGATCGTGCGGTGGTCCTCCCCGGTGGCCTACATGCGCCGCACTGCGACCCGCGACGTGAAGATGCGCGGTGTGGAGATAGCGGCGGGAGACAAGGTCACGTTGTGGTACGCCTCAGCGAATCGCGACGAGACGAAGTTCGCCGACCCGTGGCGGTTCGACGTTCTTCGGCACCCAAACCCGCATGTCGGCTTCGGTGGCGGCGGCGTTCATTTCTGTCTCGGCGCCAACCTGGCTCGACGCGAGATCATGGTGGTCTTCGAAGAACTACACCGAAAAATTCCCGACGTTCGGGCTACCCGGGAACCCGACCGACTGCACTCCGCGTTCATCCGCGGGATCAAACGGCTGCCGGTGTCCTGGCGAACCTGAGCTGATCCACGGTCACAGCGTGGCGGTTAGTGGGCCCTTCTCCTGGCAGAACTTCTCCGGCGGGTTGCCCTTCGACGCGCAGCCGCGCCCGCTGGCGGTGTAGGTGGCGCCGGGATGGTAAGGCTGATAGAAGACCTGTGCGGGCAAGAGCCCATTGCCTCGGGCGCATTGGTTCTGGCTGCCGCCCTGCATCTGCAGGCAGGCCACGGTCTGGAACGTGACCGCCCCGTCACAGGCCCCTACCGAAACCGTCGCGGTCACGACATCGGTTCCCGACAGATTCACGACGGTGGGTGGGGTCAGATTGTAATTGCACGCCGGCTGATCGGGCTGGGCGACAGCGACCGCTGACGTCGAACCCAGAACCAACCCGGCGGCTGCCAACACGGTGAACGTCCGAAGCATTTCTGGATGGTAAGGCACAGTGGGGCCTGTTCACCGGGCAATGGCGGCTCCGGCCCGATTACTCGAGGTCGGACCGCTGTGCTGCTACCCGACGTGGATGGTCAGCCAATCGAGCATCCTGCGCCAGGCATCCGCCGCGGCGGCAGGGTCATACCGCTCACCGGTGTCGTTGAAGAACGCATGGTTGGCGCCCGGCTCAGTGACGAGTTCGTGGACTAGGCCCGCCCTTTCGAGGGCGGCCTGGGCAGCAGCTTTCGTAGCGTTGACCCGCTGATCGAGTTCACCGTAAAAGCCGAGAACAGCGACATCCTTGGAACCGGAGAAGTCCGGATTCTCGGGCGTCGGGCCGTAAAACGGGAAGGCCGCGGCGAGTTCGGGCGCCCCGGTGGCTAGCAGGCGCCAAATCAGGCCCCCGCCCATGCAGAACCCCACCGCCGCGGTTTTCAGACCAGGCGCGCGGCGCTGCACCTCGGTGATGCCCGAGGTCAGGTCGGCGACCATGGTCTCCGGGGCAAGATTTCCCAGCGCCGCGGTCGCCTCGGCCGGGTCGGCGAAAGTCGCGGTGCCACCGCGGTCGGAGAGTAAGTCGATTGCCAGGCTGGCATACCCAACGCCGGCAAGTCGGCCCGCCACCGACCGGACCCAGTCGTTCAACCCCTTGTTCTCGTGGATCACCAGTATCCCGCCGCGCGCTGCGGTCGGCTCGGCCCAGGCGCCCTGTAGTTCACCACGCGGTCCCGGCCAGCTGATCGGGGTGGTGGGCAACGCGGTGTCCATTCCGGGTGCCGGCGAGCTTGCGGTGCCCGGAGCGGACTGTGCGGGCGCCGACGAGGATGTCTGCGCGTCCGCACCGCGCCGGTTCTGGCCGCATGCCGCGATCAGCGCCGTCGCGGCCGCCGCGCCTACACCGAGTAAAGCCAATCGCCGCATCGCCTCTCGGCGTGACAGCAAGCCGTCGACGTGGTCGGTCGCGATTTCCTCGGCGATGTAGCGCTGCAGTGGTGTCACCTTCCCGATTATCCGCCGCATCCTCGTCACCCGGGACCACTTGGGCGGCAGATGCACACAGATGTGCGTTCACCCGGTCAGTCCAGTCGGTAAACCCGCCTCGCATTTCGGTGCCCCACAAGATCCGCCACCCGGATCGCGTCGTCCTCACCCCATTCGTCAGCGTCGACGAATCCCTGCAGCGTGGTGGAGATGCCGGTGCGCCATAATCGTGCGCCGAGATAGTGCAGCTCGGCAGGCCCGAAACCGTCTGAGGAGTACAGGATTTTGCGGAACGGTGCCATCTCGAACAGGCGTCCGATAAAGGCTGTCGAACGTCCACCGAGATGGTTGATGGCCAGGCCGCCGTCCAGGTAGACGTTGTTGAACGCCTGTGCCAGATAGCCGGCCTCGCGTTCGTAGGGATAACAGTGCAGCAGTACCACCGGCGTCTCACTGCCGGCTCGCAGAAAATCCAGCAGGTGAATGGGATTGGCGGTGTTCAGGTCGCATTCCCGGTCGCCGAAACCAACATGCAACTGAAGCGGTATGCCTAATCGCAGTGCCCGGTGCAGGCCGAAGCGCAGTAGCACCCGATCGGTCAGTCGGATACCGCCCGCGTCACGCCATCGGGCGGCGGCATCGACGACTTCGGAGGTGGGCGGATCGGAGAGGTCGCCGAGGAAGCCGCCACGGTACGCCAAGATCGACTTGGTGGCCGCCGCGGTGCGGGTTCGCTGGCACAAGATGTCGTCGAACGCCGAAACATAGTCACCGGACGCCGCCGCGGCCTGTTCCGCCACCGACTCCAACCGCACCACTTCGGCGACCTCGCCGGGGACGCGGGCTGCCATTGCGTCGAGATCAGCCACTTCGCCGATCAAGCCGGTATCGAGCAACCATCCGGAGACATTCGCCGCGGAAAGAAACAGATCGGCGAGTTCGGTCTCGTGCAGCTCGCTGCGGCGACGCCAATAGGTGTCGGCATCGGCATGACGCGGCAGCCCCAGTAGGGGTCCGCAACGGGCCCGGACGGCGAACCCGAGCTGGGTGTCGAAGGCCGAGTCGAACGCTGCCAACGGCTCGGTGTTCGCTTCGTTGAGCGCGTTCTCAAATCGAGCGCGGTCGCCGGACGTCAGCCAACAGCCGTGCACGTGCTGATCGATCAGCGGCATGGCCTCGACGTGTTCGCGCAGCGTCGACACTCATACGCTCCAGGCGAGGCGGAACTTGGCGGCTAGGTCCTGCGGGCTTAGACCCGCGTAGTTTTCGTGCTCGTAACGCCGCACCGCGACGACAGCGTCGACAACCTCATCCCCGAGAACCCTGCGCAACAGCGCAGAACGGTCGAGGGCGTCGATCGCCTCGGACTGATTCGGTGTCAGCGCGACGATGCCGGCCTGGACACGCTGAGCTTCGCTCAGGGTGGCCGGATCGACCGTGACCTGCTCGGGCGCCGCCAACTCGCGTTCGATGCCGTCGAGCGCCAGACCGAGTATCGCTGCCGACGCGAGGTACGGGTTCGCGGACGGATCGATCACCTTCACCTCCACATTGGCCCCCCGCGGGTTGGCCGGCCCCGCCGGCAGGAACCGAACCGCTGCCTCCCGGTTCTCGGTGCCCCAGCAGGCATGGGCGCCCGACCAGTGGCCGGGCTGCATGCGGAGCCCCGAGAGTATTGAGCCGCACAGCACTCCTTGGGCTTGACTCAGCCCGGCAAGGACACCGGCCACCGCCGAAGCCCCGGAAGCGGTCATCTCTGACCCGGCCTGACCGTCGCCGAACAGCTGGGTTTCACCCTGGGTGAGTGAAAAATGCTGGTGTGCGCCCGAACCGACGCTACCTGCAAAGGGGACGGGCGACAGGCTTACCCGCATCCCGTACCGTCTCGCGACCCGGCCCACGATGATGCGAAGCAGGATCAGCTGATCGGCGGCAGCCACCGGTTGCTGGGGCGCGAGTGAGATCTCGAATTGGTTGACCCCGTACTCGGGATGGAACTGCTCGATGGCGACGCCCGAGGCGGTAGCGGCATCGGTGACGTCCCGGACGAATCCCTCATGCTCGAGTACCCCGGCCAGGCCGTACTGGGCCCATAGGTGCGACGGTAGCGGTTCGCCCTGCGGGCTTACCAGGACGAATTCCATCTCGTGACCAACCAGGGCCGTGATGCCGGCTCCCGACAACTTCGACACAGTCCGGGTTAGTGCCGCGCGGCAGCAGAATGAATCCGGCGTTCCATCCTGATTGAAGAAAGATGCGGGGGCCCAGGCCAACCCGTCGCCCAAAATGCTCAGACCGCTCAAGTCGATACGGACCCGCTGGTCCCCGACCACTCCCGTGGACTGTCCGAAGACGATGCCGGACTGGTCGATTGCGAATACATGCCAGACGGGGCTCGCGCCGAGGCCCGGATCGGCGAAGGCGCCCATCCGCCGTAGCGGAATCGTCTTGGCGAGGGTCAACCCGGCCGGATTGACGACGGTGCCGATCAGGGTTGCGACCCCGTCTGCCTCAAGTTGGGCGATGGCGGCGGCGGCGAGGGGTTTGGCGACTACCATGCCAGAATCGTTACCAGTCACGATGTCGTGGCGCCAGATGCGATTCTCCTTTTCAGGCGATTTTCACTCCGGAAGCCAGCCGGGGCTGGTACAGGATCCGGCGCACTGGCGGCATCGCGAACACCGCAAGGGGATGGGTAGATCCGTGAAACCTCCGACCTCATTCTTGGTCGACACCAATCTCGGCCTGCCTGTCGACGAACGGCCGTGGCCCGAAATCCTTCGGGCCGCGGGCATCGTCACCACCTCGACCACCGACCTCGCCGAACTCGACGCCAGCATTGAACGACACGAACCCGACTTCGCCTTTACTCCGGTGCCCGGGTTCCATCGGCTGCTGGCCCGCGGCGACCGGTGCTATCGCGGGTTGGCGATCGTGACATCGAAGTTCACCGGTCGCACGCACCTGCCAAGCGTTCTCGTCGTTCGCAACGACGACCCCGCCGCAGCCGTCGAAGACCTGCGCGGCGCAGCGTATGGCTACATCAACAAGTCATGCACGTCGAGCTACTTCTCGGCCGCCATCTTGTTGCAGAAACACGGTGAGCGGCTGGATGAGTTCTTCGATCTCCATCCGACCAAGCCCTGGCAAGGCCAGATCGAAGCGGTCAAGTCGGGCGCTGTACGGGCCACCATGGTGCCGGAGGATGTCTGGCGCAGTACACCCGCGAATGCCGTGGACACCAAAGTGATCGATCGCTACAACAATCCGACGGGCCCGGCAATCATCGTCAGATGCGGACTGGACGACGCGGTGGTGAAAGCACTTCGCGATGCCCTGCTCGAATGGCAGCCCGAAATGAGCGCCATCTATGGCCCGTTCAAGCCTTTCCGGGACGCGGACGTCGCCGATTTCTTTCGCGATCTGGACTGCCTGCCGGTTGGCTATTGACGTCGACCGGGGAAAGAAAGGCGCACCAACAGAAGTCGCCAGCAGGAGTCATAGCGTGATCTTGCAGCTTTGGCCGATGTCGAGGGTCCGCAGCATCCGACCCATTCCGACCCACATCGCACATGAGATGGCCAGATCGGTCAGCAACTCGTCGTCGAAGTGAGCGGCTGCGCGCTCCCAGAAATCCTCGTCATCGCGAAGAGCGGTGTGATCAGTGGCAAACCGATGGGCGAACTCCATCGCGATGCGCTCGGCGTCGCTGTAGCCGGTCCACGACTGCCAGTCTGTTGCGTGATCGTAGAACTCCTCGTCCACACCCTCTGCGTCGCCTTGGGAGTCCCGGGTGTTCTGACAGACCACGCACTCGTTGGCGTGCGCGATCACGATGCGGGCGGCTTCGCGGACGCGGAGCGGCAACCGGCCCTTGGTATAGACGGCCCGGCTGAAATCGGCTATTGCAGTGCCTAATTCCGGTGACTTCACCGCGAATCCGGTCACGTCGTCGTCCGCGAAACCCCCAATTCGGCTCATGCTCGCATGCTACGCGGCATCGATCTGGTGGGCAGCAGCCGTCAGTGCGGCGGGCGGGACACGCACTGGGCTGAGTACAGTTCTTCGCCCAGCTTTCCCATCAACTCAAGCTGGGTTTCGAGATAGTCGATGTGGGACTCCTCGTCCGCCAGGATCTTCTCGAAAAGGTTCGCCGACGTCGCGTCGCCCTTCTCCCGGCACATGATGATGCCCGGCTTGAGGCGGCCGACGACTTCGTATTCGATGGCCAAGTCCGCCTCGAACTGCTCGCGCAGCGTTTGGCCGACTCGCAGGGAGAACAGCCGCTGGTAGTTGGGCAGGCCATCAAGAATAAGGATTCGATCGGTGATCTCCTCCGCGTGAGTCATTTCTTCGAAGGACTCTTTGCGGGTGTGGGCGGCCAACTCAGAGAAGCCCCAATTTTCCTGCATCTTCGAATGAAGAAAATATTGGTTGATCGCCGTGAGTTCACTTGTCAGCTGTTCGTTGAGCAATTTCAGAACCTCGGGATCGCCTTGCATAATCGCTCCTTACGCCTTGAATGCTCATATGTGCTCACCGCAGGGCTAGCGGACGAGTCTCTTCGAATCTAGTGCAAAACCTGTGCCCGCCACACCCCGGCATCGGGGCAACCGGAATCTTGTTGTGCCTTGTTTCGGCGGCGGGGTCGCGCGCTTGGCCAAGAACACACCAGCGTCTGGACCGCCCAACTAACTAAGGTTAGACTCAGCTAATTCTAGGCGAAGGGTGGGCAATGGGCGAGGGTGAGCGGCACTCATTCATCCTTGCCTGCGATTTCCGTGTCGACGATGTCGATCGCATGTGGGAATGGCTCAAAAGGCATCGTGGGAGTTTGGAATCGATCGGAGCTCATCACGTTGTGTTGTACGAGTCGATCTGGGAGCCGCGCCGTGTGCTGGTGACCATCGGAATTCGGCAGTCACATCTAATTCGGGACGTCTTGAGGTCCTCGGCGATCTTCGAATTATTCGACAATGCGGGTGCCGACGATATTCCGCCGATCTTCGGAGGAGAGGTCATCGAGAAGATCCATCTCGGCCCGCAGCCGGTCGGGGAAGATCTCGGGCGAGTAGTCATGGGCGTCATGTCCTCCGTCGATGACGTACCCACGCTCATAGAAAAGGTGCACGACGGGCTCGAACGCTTCAAACATGGTGGTGTACGCAAGATCTGGTTTTATCGCGCCATCGATGACGGCCATGAAGTGCTCATCCTGCAGGAGATCGTGGACGAAGTCAGCGCGCGGAAGTGGATCGAACATCCCGATGCGGCTGCGGAATGGATGACCAACGTCGGCCTGGGACCCTATCCCACCCGGTTCGTCGGCAGGTTCGCCCATCTCATGAGCATCGGCGAGCCGGGTTAGGGGGCGGCCGATGTTTGTTTGTTTGTGCACGGGGACCACCAGCCACGTCATCGACGAGGTCGTCGCCAATGGCGCTCGAACCTCTCGGGAGATCGCCGAAGCATGTGGTGCCGGCGCCGACTGCGGCCGATGCCGCCACACATTACGGGCGATCATCGCATCACACTTGGAAGTCGCCGCCTGTGAATCCAAAAGAGTCAGCGGCTGAGGCTCAGACTTCTTCCTGCCCAGTGAATTCGGCGAGCGCAGCCTCGTTGGCGGATGCACCGAGCAATTCGGCAAAGTGTCTGCTCTCGCGCTCGGTCGCCGCACTGATTCCGGCACGATAGGGGGCGACCATCGTCTGCTTCACCGCGACCAGGCTGGGAATCGACTTGGTGGCAAGGATTTCTGCGTGTTTGAGCGCCTCGGGCATCAACTCGTCCGGTTCGCATACCTTCCAAGCGATGCCCATCCGCTGAGCCTCGGATGCGTCGATCCATTCCGAGGACATCAGCAGCCAGGCGGCGTTTTGTCTGCCAATCAGTCTTGGCAGAAGATACGACGATGCCGCCTCCGGTGCCACGCCCAGATTGGTGAACGGGCACTTCAACCGAGCCGTGCACGACATGAATACGAGGTCGGCATATCCGAGAATGGTCGTTCCGATGCCCACCCCGACCCCGTTGACAGCGCAGATCAGTGGCTTGGGTAAATCGGTCAGCGCGCTGATCATTGTCGAGAATTCACTGCCCTCGCTGCTCAGCGAAGAATCGGCGATGCGCGCCTGCATCTCTTTGAGGTCGTTGCCGGCGCTAAACGCGCGGCCGGCGCCGGTGAGTACAACCACCGCGACATCGGGGTCGCCAGCGGCATCCCGCAGCGCTGCGGCGGTGGCGCCGTAGAGCTCCTCGTTGAACGCGTTGAGAGCCTCCGGACGGTTCAAGGTGAGGGTGCGGACTCGGCCGGCATCACTGATCTGCAGCATCACCGGTGCAGGGTAGCCCTCGGCGCGAAGGGATCGCGAAGCACGTATCGGCTTGTCGGGACGGTGTCGACGTCACGGTCCGCGCCGAAGGCCGCTGTGCTGGCCACCATTTTCTGCATGCGGACACTGAGCTCGGCGTCGTCCGTGGCGCCGAAGAATGCATACAGGTCTGAAACCGCCTCAATCGGAAACAGTTCCTCGACGATCGCGGAGACTGGCGGGGCGTCATTGGTGAGGGCACGCACCACCGCGTTCTGGGTGTAACCGAATGTCGACTGGGTGTCCAACGCCACCCGGGTGTGCTCGATATGCCAGCGGGCGAACCAGGTCGCTTCGTCGAGATCGGCCGGTCGCCGCAGCAACGCAACGTTCGCCAAGCCCGGGGTTCGTTCACCGGACGCGGTGCCCGGCGCGGTCAGTGGCACCGACTCGGTGACCAGGTATGCCGCGACATTTTCGCAGATGTCCCCCAAAAGCGCTGTGGCCGTCCGAATCTGGTCGCCATAGTACTGGTCGGTCCAAATGCTGACCAACGCCGTCACCGGCGGATTCAACGTGGTCAGGGTCATCAGCGAGTCGGCGACCGCGGCATCGCGCACATTGATCGCGACGCCCGGGGCGCCGGTGTCGAGGAGTCGTTGGGCGACGTCATCCCGCAAGCGGGTGCACCAGACCTCGTCGCCGGGTGCTCCCCGGAGCGTGATGATGACTTTCTCCACCGCGTGAAGATAACCCGGCCAGAATGTAGGGGTGTTCAAAGGCCTGACCGTGCCGGCGGTGCCGGACCTCGCTGCAATTCTGCGCAGCCTGCTGGGGGTGCTGGCGGTCGCTGTGGTCGCGCTGAACTGGGGACCGGCGAACTCGGCCACCGTTATCACGACCGCCGCCGCCGTCGCAGGTGCCACCGGCCTACAAGACAGCCCACGTGGCCGTATGCCACTTGTCGTCCTTGTTTCGTTGCTGATGGGTTTGGCAGTTCTATTGGGCGCGTCAACATCGGGGAGCGCGCCGGCCTTCGTAGCGGCGGTCGCGCTCTGGAGCTTTCTCGCGGCAATGCATTGGGCGCTGAGCGCCCATGCCGGATTAGTTGCGGCTGCATCGGTGGCGCTGATGGTGATCACGGTCCCGGCCGCGCCGACACTGTCCTCAACTCTGGGGGTGTCGGCGCTGGTCGTCGCCGGCGGGCTGGTGCAGGCGGGGCTTGTTGTAGCCTGGCCGCGTCGTCGGTGGCGGGTACAGCGCGAAGCGCTCGCCGCTGCGTATCGGTCGCTGGCTGCGGACGCAGCGATGCTCGCCGAGCAACCCCCCGGTTCCGCACCGGGCGTCGATACGAAACCGCTGATCTCTTTGCGGTCTGCATTCACTGTGACGGACGCCCAGGGCAGACGGCCCGCCGAATATCGCAACTGGTACCGACTGCCTGAACGTATCGCTATCACCCTGGCCGGAACTGCTGGTCGACCCGATCTGTCCGATGTACTGACTGCCGCAGCCGAGACGTTGACAGCCTTCGGAGAGACCGGCCGGTCGGCTCGTAGTGATACCGACGCTGCGATCCGTCGGCTGGACACCGCGGTCGCCCAAGTCGCGGGACCCGACGCACCGCTGGCGCGTCGGCTCGCGATGCAGCTGCACGAAGCCGTTGCGATCCGACTCGGCGACTTCGTGCCGTCCTCCCCCGACGCTCTTCGAATCCGGCGGCCGGAGTTGAGGACCTCCCTGGGGTCGGCGCTGGAGCTCACCCGCGCGCACCTCAACCGACACTCACCAGTCTTTCGCCACGCAATACGTTTGACTACCACAGTGGCCATTGGCACCGCCATCGAGCGCTACATCCCTGTTGCACAGGGATATTGGATTCCCCTCACGGTCCTCTTGGTGCTGCGGCCGGAGACCGCGCATACCTACACCCGGTGCGCGGGCCGACTGGCGGGAATCGTCGCAGGCATCCTCGTCGCCTCTACCGTGCTGTTCGTGCAACCCGGACCCGTGGTGTCGGCGGTGTTGGCGGTTGCGCTCGTGGGCGTCGCATACGCGGTGGCAGGGTTCGGGTACGTCGCGCTGTCGGCGGCGTTGACCGCGGCGGTCGTCCTTCTGATCAACATCGATCGGGCCGCCAACGCGGCTAGCGTCGGCGCGTTGCTTCTCGCGGCGCTCGCCGGTGGCGTTTTGGCGATACTAGCCCACGTTCTCCTGCCCGATGACGCTCTGACCAGGCTGGGGCAGCGGGCGGGTGAATTATTGAGGACGGAAATCGACTACGCCGCAACGGTTATCAAAGGCTATGTCCATGAACTGGATAACCCTACCGCTGCGGCGTCAGCGGCTTGGGCGCGAGCGTTCCGAGCGCGGGCCGCGTTCGAGGCTTCCGCGGGTGCCACCCGCATGGAGTCTCGGGACCTGCGACGGTGGCTCAGTTCCTATCGCACTGCGCTGAATGCGGTCACCGCTTCCTGTACGACACTGGAGGTCGGCTTCCCCGGTAATCTGGCGGGATCCTGGAGTCCGGAGTTTGTGCTGGCCGTGGACGAATACGTGGAGTCGTTGTGCGGCGATCCACCCACCCCTGCATCGCCGTGGACCGTGGACATCGAGGAGTTGACCGACGCCGATCAACGTCTGCGCGACGCTGTGTCTGAGCTCGGGCGCGAGATCGGGGCGGCTCGTGTTCTGGTTACCGAGGTCGGCACCATCACCCATCACCTGTCGATGGTCGCCGGCGGGCCCGGCCCCACCGCCGGTCGGTGAGTCCCCAGGCTCTGCAGAGGTCGGCAGGGATTCGGGGCCGCGTCAGCCGTGGCGAAGTTTCACAAGCAGGTCGTCAAGGGCCGCGATCCCGTCCCGGGTGAAGGCCGCCAGCTGAGCAGTGTCGAGAACGGCCGATGCGGTGGTAAAGGACCATCCGGAGCGGAGGACCTCGAGCACTGCGAGACCGTCGTCCGAACGCCATAGCGTCCAGTCCCATGGCTCGTCTGTGTCGATCCACCAGCGGCGGTCGTCGTCGATGCCGCCGGGTCGGGTCAGTTCCGGCGCCTCGTCTCTCATTACTCGAGCGAGAATGTCAGTTTCTCGCTCGTCAGCACCCGATTGACTCCGCTCCCGCCGCATGCGTTCGACCATGACGTCCGGCCAGGGCCGCCCACGGGTCGCGATCTTCAACCGTTCCGAGTGCGTCGGTGCGGCAAGAAGCGCGTCGATATCGCATTCCATTGGTGCCACCCCCGTTCTGACCACCGACTCTGCCTGGACGCCTTCCGCACGGCACCGAGGTACTCAGGAATCATTCCGGATCGGCGGACGAGCGCGCCAGCGGATGTGCGCACGCCGGTGGGCATCGTCGGGTGGTCCTGTGTCTTGGCTTAGCGCCTCGGGCCGGAAAATACGTAGACTCGGCCGACAAGAGTCAGAGTTGACGACGGGTCCGCGGCCAGGATTCGAAGTCGCGATAGCGGGAAAAGTGTTGTCCTCGAAAGTATTTGAATGATAAACGAGCCGAAATGGGTTGAAAACGCCATCTGGTGGCAGGTTTATCCGCTGGGCTTCGTAGGCGCCTACCCGGCTGATCCACCGCCGACCGCCGACGAACATCGTATTCGCGCCATCATCGACTGGCTGGACTTCGCCGTCGAAATGGGCGCCTCCGGAATTGCGCTTGGTCCGGTGTTCGCATCGCGAAGCCACGGATACGACATCACCGACCCCTACCGGATCGATCCGCGCCTGGGCGACGACGCCGACTTCGACCTCCTTGTCTGTGAAGCTCACACTCGCGGCCTACGGATACTGCTGGACGGGGCGTTCAACCATGTTGGAATCGACTTTCCCCGTGCTCGCGAAGCTTGCGACGGTGGCGACACCTCGTGGTTTCACATTAGGGAAGGCACATTGGCGAACTTCGAGGGTCATGACGGGCTAATCGCACTCAATCACGGAAACCCCGAGGTCATGGACTACGCCGTGAGCGTCATGCGCCATTGGCTAGGGCGCGGAGCCGATGGCTGGCGGTTGGACGCCGCATACGCTGTCCCGGATGGATTCTGGGCGCAGGTCCTGACTCGGGTGCGCACAGAATTCACGCACGCGTGGTTCGTCGCAGAGGTCATCCACGGGGACTACGGCGAACGGGTACGGCGTGCCCGGTTCGACTCTCTCACGCAGTACGAACTGTGGAAGGCCATCTGGAGCAGTCTCAACGATGCGAACTTTCACGAGCTTGACTGGGCGCTTCGCCGGCACAACGACTTTCTGGATGTTTTCGTTCCGATGACGTTCATCGGTAACCACGACGTCACGCGGATCGCCAGCAAGTTGACGAATCCCGACCACGTCGAGGTGGCGCTCGCCGTCCTGTTCACCGTCGGCGGAACACCGAGCATTTATGCCGGGGATGAGTCAGCATACCGCGGTGTCAAAGAGGAGCGGATCGGCGGTGACGACGCCGTACGACCCGAATTCGGTTCTCCCCATGAGGGAGTCGGTGAGCACGGGCAGCAGGTATTGCGGGTTCACCAACAACTCACCGGGCTGCGGCGGCGTCATCCCTGGCTGCACAGCGCGCGGACCGCTCCCCTGCGGGTCACCAATCAGGGATACGTATACATCACCGGAAAGGGCGCAGAGGCACTCATTGTCGCGCTGAACGTCGGTGGCGAGCCGATGGGGATATCGATGCCGGCATTCGGCTTCGCTGCCGCCGAGGTGGTTGCGGGCTCGGGCGCACCTCCGCCCGAAGTTGTGGTCGAGACTTCAGTTTCCGCGCACGGCTGGCTCGTCTTGGCTCCGCGCTGACTCGAGGATCGAGGCTGATGGCGCGACCCTAAACCCGCCCTGGTTAGCCCGCGAGTCCGCCCCGAGTCGGAATCGTTAGCCAAACGCGACGTGGTTTCGTTGTGTCGCAGCGAGGTTCGGATAGTCCAAGCGTGTTGCATTGCTCGTGCAAAGAGACTGCACCTTTGCGACGCATGCGGGACTTGTACAGAAAGGTGGGTTGGTTGCCGCTATGAAGTTGAAAGAGAAGTTTCGAGGTACCGGGAGGACGCTGCTGCGCCGGGTGGCCACTGCGGCCATGGCGGCAGCGGTATTGCCCGGGCTGATCGGCTTCGCCGGGGGTCAGGCGACCGCGGGAGCCTTTTCCCGCCCAGGTCTTCCAGTCGAGTACTTGGATGTGTTCTCCCAGGCGATGAATCGGGATATCCGGATTCAATTCCAGGGTGGTGGACCGCATGCGGTGTATCTGCTCGATGGACTGAGGGCGCAGGACGACTACAACGGCTGGGATATCAACACCCCGGCGTTCGAATGGTTCTACCAGTCCGGTCTGTCGACGGTGATGCCCGTCGGCGGTCAGTCGAGCTTCTATACCGACTGGTATCAACCCTCCCGGGGTAACGGGCAGAATTACACCTACAAGTGGGAGACCTTCCTGACCCAGGAACTCCCAGCCTGGCTGGAGGCGAACCGCGGTGTGTCCCAGTACGGGAATGCCGTCGTCGGTCTCTCGATGGCCGGTAGCGCCTCGATGAACTACGCTATCTACCACCCGCAAAAGTTCATCTATGCCGCGTCGCTGTCGGGCTTCCTGAATCCCTCCGAGGGATGGTGGCCGATGTTGATCGGCCTGGCGATGAACGACGCGGGCGGGTTCAACGCCGAAAGCATGTGGGGTCCGTCTTCTGATCCGGCCTGGAAGCGGAATGACCCGATGGTCAACATCGCTCAGTTGGTGGCCAACAACACCCGTGTCTGGGTGTACTGCGGCACCGGAATCCCGTCGGATCTGGATACCGGAACTCCCACCCAGAACCTGATGGCCGCGCAGTTCCTCGAAGGGTTCACCCTGCGGACCAACATCAGTTTCCGCGACAACTACATCGCGGCGGGCGGCACCAATGGTGTCTTCAACTTCCCGGCCAATGGCACGCACAGCTGGGGATACTGGGGTCAGCAGCTACTCCAGATGAAGCCCGATATCCAACGGGTACTCGGGGCGCAAAACACCGCCTGAGACCCACCAGACCCAGGGAGCCTGCCGTTTCCCCCGAACGGCAGGCTCCTTGCTGAGTTGGGTCGGCCCGGCCGGCTCGGACTGCCAGCAATAGGGTCCGAGCCAATCCGGCTGGCTACTTTAGGGACGCGGTGCCGTCGGAATGGACATCCACCGCGGCGCCGGCGATCTCGTCATGCAGCGTGGCCTCCGCCTCGGAAGCGGTGATCACCGCAAGCACCCGGGCGTCCTCGGGTGTTCGGACCGCCAGAAATGCCTTCTCGGCTCTGCCTTCTCGGTCGACCGGCGTCGTCCAGGATTCGACCGTGCCCATCCCGCTCCATTCTGCCGGTGCGGCGCGAGTGGGCTCTCGATCGACCGCGGGTTGGACGTCCTCCCAACGAAATTCACCGTCCGGTGGCTGGGTTCCGTACACGCCGAAGCTGTGCTTGGTGAGGTACCCGCCGTTGGCGGTGATCAGGCCCGTGCTGCCGGGCTGCCGGACCAGGCGCTCGGCCATTGTGGCGATGGAATGGGTGACATAGTTGTTCCACGGGCCGCCGGCAAAGGTCAGGCCGCCGGTAACGGTCAACGGGCGACGCGGGTCGCCTACCTTCAGCCCGAGCTCCCTGGCGGCGATTTGAACCGCGGACGGGAAGCAGGAGTAGACATCGACATGCTCGATTTCGCCGATCCCGACTTCTGCCAACTCCAGCGCCCGCTCGCCTGCGATCCGGATCGCAGGCGATCTGTAGAATTCCGCCCGCTCGCCGATCGCATAGGTGTCGTGTGCGTCGGTGCCCGCGTATGGGAAAACCCATCGTTCAGTGGGGATTTGAAGCTGAATCGCCTTCTCGGCCGCGACCAGGATCAGGACCGCGCCCTGGTCGACCATGTTGTTGGAATTCATCAGCTTGGTGTAGGGCCAGCTGATCATCCGGTTGCCGGGACCCTCCCGCCAGATATCCTCGGCGGCAAATACTTTCCTGGTCCAGGCATGCGGGTTGGTCGCAGCCACCGCACTGAACTGCGACCACAATTCGCCGACCCGGCGGCGATGCCGGTCAGTTGTCTCGCCGTGGGCGATCCGTACCGCCTGCTCGAACAACGGATACACATAGGCAGGGCGGTCCAGGCCGATGCGAATCTCGGCGGGTCCGGCCATCGGCACTCCCCCGTCGCCACCCGGCGCGGCCGGCACTGATTCGTCCTGCCGTGTCCAATCCGGTCGGACGCCGACGGCGCGCAACCGACTCCTCGTCCGCCAGGTCTCGGCCCCGGCGATGAGAACAACATCGGCCCTTGCCTGTTGTATGTCCAGGCACGCCTGGTTCACCAGCGTCTGCGGCACGTTTCCGCCGATACCGGTGTACTGGGTTTTCGCATTGCCAGCGCCGAGATGTTGCGCGAGAAGCAGTCCCGGGTCGCGGTAACGCCAGGAAAGCAGGTTGACGACGCGTACGGCATCGACGGACTCGAGCACCCTGGATTCGGCCGCGGATCGCGCGGCCGCAACCATCAGGTCGACGGGCTCGACGCTGGGATCCTCGGTGTGCTGGTTGACCTGTCCGTACCCGACGAGTACTGGAGTCCTGGGAGCGAGCGACATCAGCTGGTGCCTCCCGAGGCCGTCTGATCGGTGAACAACACCCCATCAGCGACCAAACCGTCGATTTCTTCGGGTTTCAGCGCGAGGATCTTCTGGCAGATTGTGCGGGTATGTTCGCCGGGCATCGGCGCGGGCCGCAGCGGTGCTCGCGGTATCCGGGTGAACGGCGCCGGGGCGGCCTCGGTCAGAATGGCTGTGTCCAGCAGTGGATGGGTCAGCTCGGTGAATACCCCTCTGAAGGCGACTTGTGGATGGTGTTCGAGATCGGCCGCGCGATTCATCGGTGCCGCCGGAATACCGATCTCCTGAAGTTGCGCGGCAACATCGCTGTTATCCCGGGCCGCGGTCCACTCCCCGACGGTGGAGATCAACCTCTGGCGCTCCTCGGACAGGTTCGGGTAACCGAGCAATTCGCCAAGCGCTGTCCGGCGGTCGCGTTCTATCGAGATGACACACCATTCGTCATCGCCGGCGCAGGGGAACACGGCGTGAACCGCTTGATCATCAATCACCGGAAGACCCGCTGCTTTCGCTGATTCGGCGACGTAGCGCTGGGCAAGCTGATTGATAGCAGCTTCGGCTTGCGAGATGTGCACGTGTCCGCCGAATCCGGTGTGCACGCGCCGAATCAGCACGGCCAGAGTGGCGATCGCGGTCAGCCTGGCGACCACATGATCGGGGAAGATCGTGGTCGCGTCGTAGTACCTACCCGGTTCCGCGTCCGGTGACCTCCATAGTTGGGTGATCCCGGTAGCCGCTCGGACGAGCGGCCCATAGCCCATCTGCGCGCTCCATGGCCCGCGGTCGCCGAAGGCGCTGCTCTCGGCGAGAACGATGCGCGGATTGAGCTCCCGCAGCCGTTGGTAGGAGAATCCGAGCGCGGCCAGGGTTCCCGGCTTGAAGTTGGCGAACACCGCGTCGGAGTCTTGAACCAGTCGGCCGAACAGTTCGGCGCCGGACGGCTGACGCAGGTCCAGGCCGAGGCTGAACTCGTTGCGGTGGGTCAGCGCCCAGGATCGACTCATCGGCTTACCGGCCGGAGCCTGCCGTAGGCCGTCGGGATATGCCCGGCTCTCGATCTTGATCACCTCGGCGCCGAGGTCGGCGAACAGGCGGCCGAGTTCGCCGCCCGCGACGATGACACCGAGGTCCAGTATCCGGAGGCCGTCGAAGGGCCGGGTGGGGGTGACCGCATCCGTCGGTCTGGCTACTGAGGGCGGGGGCATGACCCAAACGGGATCGTCGGCACCTGACGCGCGGGCCGCGCGCCGGTACCCGTGGTGACGATCATCGATCACGAAGGGGCCGACCGGAATGGCGACCTCGACACCGGGGGCAATCTCGGTGTCGGACAACGCGCCTACCGCCCGGAAATGCTCCGCCGCAAGCGCTTCGGTCGGTGTCAGTACCGCGGCGATCGGTACGCCGCGGGCCTGACCCTGGGCGACCAGTTCAGCCATCGTCTGCGGTGCGAACAATTCTCCGATCGCGGTGTTGAGTTCGGCAGAGGCGGCATACCGCGCGGCGATGGTGTCGAAAGAGGGGTCCGCGAACTGTTCCGGCTCACCGAGCCAGGTCCACATGCTTCGCCACTGGCGCGACGACAGCAGGCAGATGCGAACCTGCCCGTCGCGGCATTCGAAGATCGGGTAGATCTGCTGGTTACGGGGGCGCCCCCGCCACAGCTGGTTGCTGGATTTGAGACCGACGGCGGCCTGGCCCTCCGCACCGAAGGGCGGATCGAGTGTTTGCAGTACCGCTTCGAATCGAGAGAAGTCGATGTATTCACCCTTGCCGCAGCGCAATCGGTCGTAGTAACCGACCAGAGCCACCCAGGTGGCCTGCACCGCCGCTGTCGCCGACGCGACACCGGTAGGCGGTGGCACCGGGGTACCTACCGATGGCCCGGTCCTGGACAGGGCCGACGACATTGCATAGAGCACCGCGTCGGTGGCCTGCCACGTCGAGTAGGGTCCCGCTGTGCCGAAGTCGGTAACCGACAACGCCACCAGATGACCGAACTGCTCTGCCAGAGACTTCAGCGAAGTCCCGAATGCAGCTGCCGTGCCGGGGTTTCCGGAATCGATGACGATGTCCGCGCCGCCGGCGAGTTCGATCAGCCGTCTGCGATCCTCGGAGCAGGTCGGGTCGAGTTGCGCGCAGCGCTTGTTGGCGTTGTCGAGCAGGAAGGCGATGTTGAACCCCGCAACGCTGGGTGCCGCCCGACGGCGCGATGTTTCACCCCGCGGTTCGATCTTGAGAACATCGGCACCCAGGTCTGACAACAGCCTGCCCACGGCCTCCGCGGGACCCGTCGACAGGTCGAGTACGCGCAGCGAAGCCAGCATAGTTTCATCGGACATCGACGTTTTATCGGTCATCGATGCCCTGCCTCCTGCCGCTGCGCCTTCGGTGACTGATCACCCTATCGGGACGACGAGGGTTAGTGCTGGCGCCATCGGGTACGGACTGGAGACAGCGCGAAGATGTCCCAGAGGTCCGAGACTGGGTGTGCGGCGGCGTGCGGGCGGATCAGATCCGAATGACATTACGTGGACCTAGGGCCTGCCCAGTTCGCGGTCCTGCTCGGTTCGCGCTGCAATGCTTCGGTGAACTCGCCCACAACCGGGCCGAGCGGGCGGCTCAGACCGGTACCCTGGAGTGGTTATGTCTGACACCGGCACGGTTACAGCGACACCGGGGGCCCACCCCTGGGTGGCGCAGTTGTCCGCGCTGCATCACTTCAGGATCTACGCAGACATCGCGATCGTTGTCGTCGTGCTGGCGCTGACCAACCTACTGGCTCACTTCACCACGCCATGGGCCAACGTCGCGGTCGTTCCCGCCGCCGCGGTTGGACTGTTGATGCTGGTTCGTTCGCGCGGCCTCGGGTGGTCCGAGATCGGGTTGGGCCGGGAACATTGGAAGTCCGGCGCCGCCTATGCGCTGGGGGCCGTCACGCTCGTCGGTGCGGTGATCGCGGTAGGCGCCATGCTTCCGCTCACGCGGCCTATGTTTCTCAATGACAACTACGCAACACTGTCGGGTGCCTTGATCGCCTCGATGATCATCATTCCGCTGCAGACGGTCATCCCCGAAGAGCTTGCCTTCCGGGGGGTCTTGCAGGGTGCCCTGAACCGTGCGTGGGGATTTCGCGGTGTTGCGGCGGCAGGGTCTCTGCTTTTCGGGTTGTGGCATATAGCCACCTCAATGGGGCTCACCGCAAGCAACGTGGGCTTCACCAGGATGCTGGGCGGCGGGATTTTCGGCATGGTGGCCGGTGTGGTGGGAGCGGTGCTGGCAACCGCCGCGGCGGGCTTCGTATTCACCTGGCTGCGGCGCCGGAGTGGCAGCCTGATAGCTCCGATCGCGCTGCATTGGTCGCTCAACGGACTGGGCGCCGTGGCTGCCGCCTTGGTCTGGCACCTCGGCTAAACGATCAGTACTGCTGCGCCGGCGATCCGCCCGTCGCTGAGATCAGCGAGTGCCTCGTCGGCCCGGTCGAGTGGGTACGTGGGGCTGGTGATCTGCAGCCGATGCTCCGCCGCGAACCGCAGGAAAGCTCGAGCATCGGCACGGGTGTTCGCGGTTACCGAGCGGACCTGACGCTCCTGAAACAAGTGGCGCTGGTAATCCAGCGTGGGGATGCCGCTGAGGTGAATGCCGGCGATCGACAGGGTGCCGCCCCTATCCAGCGCCTCGAGGGCGGGCAGCACGAGCTCGCCTGCGGGCGCGAAGAGGATTGCCGCGTCCAGCGGTACCGGTGGCGGATCGGCCGCGCCCTGAACGGATGCGGCGCCCAGCGCCCGGGCGAGCTCGCGGGCGCGCTCGCCGCGGGTCATCACGTGAACCTCGGCACCCTTGGCCAGCGCCACCTGGGCGGTGAGGTGGGCGCTTCCACCGAACCCGTAGATACCTAATCGGCCGCCGGCGGGTAGTTGCGCGCGAGTCAGCGCGCGATAGCCGATAATTCCCGCGCACAACAGCGGCGCCATTTCCGCATCGGAGTATCCGCTTGGCAACCGAAGTGCGAATGCTGCTGGTACGGTCGCGAATTCGGCGTAGCCGCCATCGGCGTCCCAACCGGTGTAGCGAGACTCGCGGCAAAGGTTCTCCTGACCGCGTTGGCAATAGGTGCAGCCTCCGCAGGTGTGGCGTAGCCACGCGATGCCGACACTGTCGCCCACGGTGAATCCTGCCTGCACGTCGGCGCCGACTTCGACGACTTCACCGACGACTTCGTGTCCGGGGATTACTCGAGGCCGGTGTACGGGCAGATCACCCTCGGCGACATGCAGATCGGTACGGCATACCCCGCATGCACGCACGGAGACGAGCAACTCGTCGCTTGCGGGCTGGGGAACCGGCACGGCCGCGCGCACCAGTGGCCGTGTCGACATCGGACCGGGTCGGTATACCTGCCAAGCGCGCATCGTCGGTTCGGTCACGGCATGAAAGCTGAGCCCGGGCTAGACCTTTTTCCTTTGGACTAAACCCAGAATCCACAACAGGATCACCGCGCCGAGCAGCGAAACGAAGAACGTGAACCAGCGTCGTCCGCCCTCCACATCAACGCCCAGCCAGTGCAGTAGCCCGCCTCCGACGAAGCCACCGACAATTCCGATGAATGTATTCATCAGAATGCCGGAGCCGCCGCCCTTGACGATCTTTCCCGCTATCCAGCCGGCAATCGCGCCGATGACGATGTAAGCGAACCAGCTAACCGCAGTTGGCGGGGCGAAGGCTGCGAGAAATTCGGTCGCAGCAACGATCTCCATGGGAAGCTCCTGCCTGTTGCCAGCCGGACCCGCAGCGGCCGCTGCCGGCCATAGCTCAGGTATACCCGTCGCTGGTAACGGATCGGCCGCGCAAACGGACACGAAACGTTACGCGGGCGGCAGCATCCCGGGTGCGGTGTTCGGGTCAACCGGTACGGGTACGCCCACCGGCGGTCGTGGCGGTGGCGCGTTCGGGTCCGGCGGCGGGGCATTAGGATCCGGTGGCGGCGGCGCGTTGGGATCGGGCGGTGGCGGCGCAGCCGGCGGTTCCCACGGCCGAATCGAGTTGGCCAGAGTCACTGCTTCGGCCTGCGGAATCGGGTTGTTGGCGGTGCCCAGCCAGACCACGAACCACCGCTGCGGTGTCCGTTGGCCCCGGGGTGTGCCCGACTGTGTGGGTTCACCAACCACGCCGGCCCAGATTTGGCCGTTGGGTTTGGCCGGGTCCGTGAACTCCACCTCGTAGTAGGATGCGACTCCCGGCATTCCCGCGGCATCCAACTCAACGGTCTGCTGGTTGACCCGCGTTCCCGGGAACGGCATGAAGAACTCGCCCATGTCCGAGGCCAGCCGCTGGGCAGCCTTAGTGTTGTCGGGCTCTGCGCCCGCGAACAGCTTGAGATCAAGCCTGCCGAGCAACACGCTTGTGTCGTTAGGCGGCTGTGCGTCCGGGGGCGCGCCTTCCGGCGGAAGCTTGCTGAGAAGCGCTTGACCATAAGACAGCTGGGTCGCGTCCGCTACCTTCCAACCGGCCGGTACCACGTAGCTGAAGCCGCCCGAGGCATTGTCGACGCGGCCCGGTTCCGGACCAGGAGGGGGTGGCGCATTGGGATCGGCCGGGGGTGCGTTGGGGTCGGCTGGTGGTGGGGGTGGTGCGTTGGGGTCGGCCGGTGGTGGGGGTGGTGCGTTGGGGTCGGCTGGTGGTGGGGGTGGTGCGTTGGGGTCGGCCGGTGGCGGCGGCGGTGGTGGGGGTGGCGCGTTGGGGTCGGCCGGCGGTGGCGGCGGTGGGGCTGGTGCGTTGGGGTCGGCCGGCGGTGGGGGCGGCGCGGGAGGGGGCGCACCTTCCACGACGGTCGGTGTCGGGGGTGGCGGTGGCGGTACGGGTTGCGCTTGTGCCGCCCCGGGCAGGGTCAACGCTGTTATCAACGCCGCGGTAGTGGCGCCCGTCAAGGTCGCGAGCCCCAGCGACTTCGGGAAACTCTTACGGCAGTGAGCATTGTCCGGCTGAACCATGGGGAAGAAACTACCGTGTTACAGCCGTGACGCAAGTGTGTGTTGCTCATTGAATATCAAATCGAGATATTGCTGTGCAGATGAAAATTGCTAGCCAGGGATAGTTTAAATAGTTGCTGGCATGCCAAGATGCCCGCGTGCCGCGCGGGGGTGGCGTGCCATTGGGCCATGGCTGCCCACAATGCTCGTCGCACGGCGGTTCCCAATGCGGTGCCCAACCCTTGATCGTGAGTGCGGTGTTGATCGTTACCGTCGGTGTTTACTAACCGTTTGCGCGTGTCCGCGCGTCCGGTTTCACCGACTAGCTACCGTCCAGTAACATTGGCCGCACGTGCCGGTTGGCGCTGAACATGACAGGAGCCGACGATGGATGTTCTGGTCACAGGGTGCGACACCGACTTGGGACGAAAGGTTGCCCAGGGCTTCTGTGACGCCGACCACCAGCTGGTTCTCGCCGGCAGCAGGCGCCAGGAGCTTGAGGTCGCGGCCAAGGACCTTGATGTCAGCGATACGCAGGTGATCGTGTTCGATAACACCGATCCCGCTTCGCTGGCCTCGGTGCACAGTCGGATCCCCGCTCACCTGGACGTGATCGTCAACGTGCCGGTCCCCGTCGCCAGCGATCGCGATCCGCGCACCTATACGCTGGCCGATCACGCGGCGGAGTGGCGCGGTTGCTACGACGCGAACCTGTTGTCCACGGTTCTGACGCTTCAGGTTCTTGGTGACCATCTGCGCTCCGGCGGCTCGGTGATCACGGTGATTCCCGATGCTGCCGGCGAGGGCAGCGCGCAGGCTGCCGTAAAGGCAGCGATCTCTGCATGGACGGCGGGGGTGGCCAACCAATACGGGACTAGGGGAATCACCGTCAACGCGGTGGCGGCCGGACGTGGAGTCGAGCCTGGCTATGGCGGCCTGGGCAGCAACCCGCCGTCGGTCAGTGCCGAGATCGCTCGGCTGTCGCTCTTCCTGGCAACCCCGGCCGCACGTCACATCACCGGTCAGACCTTGCATGTCAGTCACGGTGCCCTGGCGAACTTCGGCTAGTCGGACGACGATCTAGCGGTGAGGGACGAGCCGCGTTGAGGAGTCCAACGGGTATTGCGGTTCGGTTAGTGTCGATGAGATGACGATCCGTCTCGGGCTGCAGATACCGAATTTCTCCTACGGCACCGGAATCGCCGAGTTGTTCCCCACCGTCATCGCTCAGGCGCGGGAAGCTGAAGCAGCCGGTTTCGACTCGGTATTTGTGATGGACCACTTTTATCAGCTGCCGATGCTGGGTAGCCCCGATCAGCCCATGCTGGAGGCATACACCGCGTTGGGAGCGTTGGCCACCGCGACCGAGCGAGTTCAACTGGGCACCCTGGTCACCGGGAACACCTATCGAAACCCCACCTTGCTGGCCAAGTCCATCACCACGCTCGACGTGATCAGCCGGGGCCGGGCGGTGCTGGGCATCGGTACGGGATGGTTCGAGCTCGAACATGATCAGCTCGGCTTCGAGTTCGGCACTTTCACCGACCGGTTCGAAAAGCTGGATGAGGCGTTGCAGATCATCCTGCCGATGCTCAAAGGTGAACGGCCGACGTTCGCCGGAAAGCACTACCGGGTCCGAGAGGCGATGGCCAACCCCCGCTTCCGGGACCATATACCGCTGATGATCGGTGGCAGCGGCGAGAAGAAGACGATTCCTTTAGCAGTGCGGCATTTCGATCATCTCAATGTCATTGCCGGGTTCGATGAATTGGCCGCCAAGATCGACGTGGTCAAGGCGCGATGCGACGACCTGGGCCGCGATCCTGCGACGCTGGAGACGAGCATGCTTGTGACCGCGATGGTCGACGAGCGGGCGACGCCCGATCTGATTCCATCCGGGATGCGGCAACGGATGGTTGTCGGCAGCGCCGAATCAATCGCCGAGCAGCTACAGGAAAAAGTCTTCGACGCCGGCGTCGACGGGGTGATCATGAACTTGCCGACCAGCGTGCAGGGCTACCAACCCGGCCAGATCACCGCACTGGGAGCAGCTCTCAAGCCCTTGACCGCCGGCTGACAAACAGATCATGGGCGTCTGGCCACGCAGCAGGAACGAGGACGGCTAACGTATCGGTTGTAGTGAGCAGGTAGCCCCAGCTAGATCCGTCAAGGAGCAGTGATGAGCCGTCCCGAAACTACTGCAGCTGATCGACACAAGGTGGTGATCGTCGGGTCGGGGTTCGGCGGGCTGACCGCCGCTGAGGCCCTCAAGCGGGCCGACGTCGACATCAAATTGATCGCCCGCACCACCCACCATCTGTTTCAGCCGCTGCTGTACCAAGTGGCGACCGGCATCATCTCCGAGGGCGAGATCGCCCCGGCGACCAGGGTGATCTTGCGGAAGCAGAAGAACGTGCAGGTGTTACTGGGCGACGTGACCGGGATCGATCTGACGGCCAGAACCGTTCGTTCGGAATTGCTCGGCCACCGCTATGTGACGCCATACGACAGCCTCATCATTGCCGCGGGCGCGGGCCAGTCGTATTTCGGCAACGATCATTTCGCGGAGTTTGCGCCCGGCATGAAGTCGATTGACGACGCGCTGGAGTTACGCGGCCGCATTCTGGGCGCATTCGAGCAGGCGGAGCGTTCGAGTGATCCGGTACGACGGGAGAAGTTGCTGACCTTCGTTGTGGTGGGCGCCGGCCCGACGGGAGTCGAGATGGCCGGACAGATAGCCGAATTGGCCGACCACACGCTGAAGGGCACTTTCCGCCATATCGATTCGACCAAGGCCCGGGTGATCTTGCTCGATGCCGCTCCGGCCGTACTTCCTCCCATGGGCGAGAAGCTGGGCAAGAAGGCACAGGCTCGGCTGGAGAAGATGGGCGTCGACATCCAGCTCAACGCCATGGTGACCGACGTCGATCGAAACGGAATCACCGTCAAGGACCCCGACGGTTCGCTGCGCCGCATCGAGTCTGCGTGCAAGGTGTGGTCGGCCGGGGTGTCGGCCAGCCCGCTCGGCCGCGACCTGGCGAACCAGTCGGGCGTCGAACTCGACCGTGCGGGACGGGTCAAGGTACTGCCGGACCTTTCGATTCCGGGCCACCCCAATGTGTTCGTCGTCGGCGACATGGCTGCCGTCGACGGGGTGCCCGGGATGGCGCAAGGTGCGATTCAAGGAGCCCGTTATGCGGCCAAAGCGATCATTGCCGGACTCAAGGGCGCCGATCCGGCTCAGCGTGAACCGTTCAGCTACTTCGACAAAGGGTCGATGGCCACGGTGTCGAAGTTCAGTGCGGTGGCCAAGGTAGGGCCGCTGGAGTTCGGCGGGTTCATCGCTTGGCTGGCATGGCTATTCCTGCACCTGATCTATCTGGTCGGTTTCAAGACCAAGATCGTCACCTTGCTGTCGTGGACGGTGACTTTCCTCGGCCGCAACCGGGGTCAGTTGACCATCACCGAACAGCAGGCCTACGCGCGCACCAGGATTGAAGAACTCGAGGAGATCGCCGCTGCGGTACAGGACACCGAGAAGGCCGCGAGCTGACGGCTGCGTGGACGGGAAACGGTCGACTTCGGGCCTGTCACAGCCGATGACCCTGCCAGGTCGTCAAGCAGCCTCCCCCGGCCAGCGCCAGCGTCACTCCGGCCGATTCGATGTCGCTGCGTGGGTAGTGCAACTCGCTGATGCTAGCCAGCGGAGCGGCTATTCCGTCGTTGGCCAGTGACCCGTTGCCAAGCTCCACGCGATGCCGAAGCAGGGGCGTCCCCGCAATGTCGGCGGATATCGATCCCGACCAAAACCCTTCGCGCTCCCCGCTTCTACCGATCTGAACTCGCTCGACCAGCCGAAGGTTACTGTCATCGGTCAGGGTGACCACGGTGGTCGCGAAATGGCGCGAGCTAGCGGCAACGATGGTGGGCTGCGGTTCGAGGTCCAGCTCGCCAGCGACGTCAAGTGTCCACTTAGCATCCGAATCCGTCGTTGCCGCGCCCGGCAGCGCCACCGTCGCCGCCGCCGTGCGCAGTCTCAGGCGCGCACCGGATTCGACCACCACCCGGATGTGGATCGAGTCGCCGCCCAACGGTGTCGCGGCCGATGACACCAGGTGAACGGTGTCCGGCTCAGTGCGGCGAGCGGCGACGGCGCCGACGGACTCGATGTGCGGGGAGCGGTGCGGTCGCGCAACGATGACAACGTCCGATCGCACCTAAACCGTCCGAGCGCCGTCGAGTTGACCGCGCACCCACGCCAGTACCGGTGTGGCGGCCGGATCGGTGCTCAGCGAGATCAGCACGGTCGGGCGCGGTCCGCGCACGCTGGCCGAATCGCGTCGCATGACTTCGAGGTCGGCACCGACCAGCGGGGCGAGGTCGGTCTTGTTGACGACGAGCAGATCCGAGTACGTCACACCAGGTCCGCCTTTGCGTGGAACCTTGTCCCCGCCGGCCACGTCAATCACAAAGATCTGTACATCGACCAGACCGGAAGAAAACGTGGCGGTGAGGTTGTCGCCGCCGGATTCGACCAGGATCAAGTCGAGGGTGCGGCCTGTATCCGCGTGGGCGGTCACGAGGTCATCGATGGCATCCAGGTTGGCCGTGATGTCATCGCGGATCGCGGTGTGCGGACAGCCTCCCGTCTGCACGGCGGCGATCCGGTCGTCGGGTAGGACCGCATTGCGACGCAGGAAATCGGCGTCCTCGGTGGTGTATATGTCGTTGGTCAGCACCGCCAGTGAGACCTCGTCCCGCAGCTGTCGGCACAACGCGGCCACCAGAGCCGTCTTTCCGGATCCGACCGGGCCCCCGACACCGATGCGCAATGGTTCCCCCGGCTGGCGCTTTCGGCGCGGGCGATTCACATGGTCGTGCGGCTGACCGTCCAGCAGGTGCGGGGGCACGTAGGTTCCTCTCTGTGGGATCCGCGATTACGAAGCTGGTCCTCAACTACGAAGCAAAGAGCGGACGTTCGCGTTCGATGTGTCGCTGCGCGAGAACGTCGAGCAGCGGGTCGGACAGGTCGGCGAGTTGCGTTGTGGCTTCGACGGCCGTTTCCTCACACAGCGGCGAAAGCGCGAAGGTCACCGCCGCGACATCGCCGGGATCGAGCGCGAGCAGCCGCTGTGCCGCCGTCGCGGAACCGGTCATCGTCGTGTAGACGGTGCACAACGCAGTGTGTTCGGGCCTCAATCCGCTCGCGCCACCCACCACCCCCGCAGCCACCGCGAGGTGTGGGGTGGGGCCAAGTGCATCCCAGGCGACGTCGGGCCAGATCCGGCGGGCCAACCGCACCAGCCCCCGGCCCTGAGCCCGCGATGCCGCGCGTGCGGCCGGAGCCGGTGTGCGAGCATCGGTTTCCAGATCTGCGCCGGTGCCGGCCTCGGCCGACAACGCGCCGTCATGCACTGCCGCCGCGACCGAGGCAGTGACCAGGCCGTGGGTGCGGATCCGTCGCCGCAGGTATGCGCGAAGCGTCGAAATGTCAGTGACCAGGGCGCTGGTCACTGCCTCCTCCATGCCGCCGGAGTGCACGTGGCCCCCGGTCGGCAGCCTGGAATCGGATAAGGAGAGCAGCGCGACGAGTCCCGTTAGATTCGGCATCAGAACAGGAAGTATCGCTGCGCCATCGGCAACTCGGTGGCGGGTTGTTCCTGCCACACTTCGCCGTCGATACGCACAGTGAAGGTGTCGGGATCGACCACTATTTCCGGGGTTGCATCGTTTAGCGGCATCTGCGCCTTACTTACCCCACGCACGTTGGCCACGGCTACGAGCTTGCGATTCACCGCGATCCGGCCGGAAAGGCCGTCCTCGATCGCCTGGGGTGCGACGAAGTGCACCGACGTGGCCGCGGCAGCGGTGGGCACTGCGCCGAACATGGGCCGAGGCAACACCGGCTGCGGGGTGGGGATGGACGCGTTGGCATCTCCCATCGCCGCCCAGGCGATCATTCCACCTTTGAGGACGGCGTGCGGTCGGACACCAAAGAAGGCCGGTTCCCATAGCACCAGATCCGCCAGCTTTCCGACCTCAACCGAGCCGACTTCCCGGTCCAACCCGTGTGCGACGGCCGGACAGATCGTGTACTTCGCGACGTAGCGGCGCGCCCGGTGGTTATCGGCTGTTCCGTCGCCGGTCAACGCTCCCCGGCGACGCTTCATCACGTGAGCTGTCTGCCAGGTTCGCATCACGACTTCGCCGACTCGTCCCATGGCCTGGGAATCGCTGCCGATCATCGAGATCGCGCCGATGTCGTGCAGCAGGTCTTCTGCGGCGATGGTAGACGGGCGGATCCTGCTCTCGGCGAATGAAAGATCTTCAGGCACATTGGGATTGAGGTGGTGGCAGACCATCAACATGTCGAGATGCTCATCGAGGGTGTTCACGGTGTGCGGCCGGGTGGGATTGGTCGAACTGGGCAGCACGTTGGGCTGGCCGGCGACCGTGATGATGTCGGGTGCGTGCCCGCCGCCGGCCCCCTCGGTGTGGTAGGCGTGGATCGACCGTCCCCTGATCGCCGCCAGGGTGTCCTCGACGAAACCTGCCTCATTGAGGGTATCGGTGTGGATGTTGGTCTGGACACCTGCGGCCTCGCTGACGGTCAGGCACGCGTCGATGGCTGCGGGAGTGGTACCCCAGTCTTCATGCAGTTTGAAACCTGCTGCGCCCCCACGCAATTGCTCCCACATCGCTTCGGCGCTGACGGTATTGCCCTTTCCCAGCAGGGCGATGTTGAGCGGCCAGGAGTCCGTCGCCTCGAGCATCCGGGCAAGGTGCCATGCGCCGGGCGTGACGGTGGTGGCCTTGCTCCCCTCGGCGGGTCCGGTGCCGCCGGCCACCATCGTGGTAATGCCGCTGCCGAGGGCTTCGGCCATGATCTGCGGACAGATCAGATGGACGTGACAGTCGATGGCGCCGGCGGTGAGGATTCGGCCATTGCCGGAGATCACTTCGGTCGATGGGCCCACCGCGAGGTCAGGGTGCACGCCGGCCATGATTTCGGGATTACCCGCTTTGCCGATCGCAGAGATACGACCACCGCGAATGCCTATGTCCGCCTTGATGATTCCCCAGTAGTCGAGGATCACCACGCCCGTGATGACGGTATCGGGTGCTCCATCGGCGCGGGTCGCGCGCGATTGTCCCATCGACTCGCGAAGCACCTTGCCGCCCCCGAAGACGGCTTCATCGCCGGCCCGACCCGGTCCGCCACTGCGATCCTCGGTGATCTCGATGAGAAGGTCGGTGTCGGCCAGCCGGATGCGGTCCCCCGTCGTCGGGCCGAAAAGGGCGGCATATTGGGCGCGGGTCAGTTGATTCACTCGACTTCGTCCAATCGGGGCTGGGGGTCCAATCGGGGCGGGGGGTCCGCTCGGGGCTGCGGGTCCGATCGAGCTTGCGGGTCCAATCTGCCTGGTGGGTCGAGGCTCAAGCCGTGGACTTCGCGGGTTCCTGACAGCGGAACGAGGCGGACACGCTGCGCGAGGCCGGGCTCGAAACGGATCGCGGTTCCGGCAGGAATATCGAACCGGTGGCCGTGTGCCGAGTCGCGATCGAACGCCAGCGCCTTGTTGGCCTGCGGCACATGCACATGGCTGCCGACCTGGACGGGACGGTCGCCGGTGTTGACGACATCCAGCTCCAACCTGGCGGCCCCCGCGTTCAGCTTGATCGGCTCCTCGGCGAACAGCACCTCACCGGGCGTCAGGTATCGGCCATCTGCCGGCCTCCCGTTCACGGATCCGGCCTCAGGAGATTGGGTGGTGGACGGTGACGAGCTTGGTGCCGTCCGGAAACGTGGCCTCCACTTGTACATCGTCGAGCATCTCGGGCACGCCCTCCATCACGTCGTAACGGCTGAGCACCTCGCGGCCGCTGACCATCAACTCCGCCACGGTCCGGCCGTCGCGCGCCCCCTCGAGGACGTGATCGGTGACGATCGCAATGGCTTCCGGGTGATTCAGTTTCAGGCCGCGTGCCTGGCGGCGACGGGCCAGTTCGGCGGCATAGGAAATGAGCAGCCGTTCCTGTTCATGCGGGCTCAAACGCATAATGCGCGATACTGCCACGACCGGCGGCAGTCAGCAGCGCACGCGTCATCAGTTGTTGGGAAGGTTCTGCAGCCGGACCTGGCCACGGGCCACCAGGCGACCGTCGTCGTCGGTGATGGTGATCAGCCAGAGTTGCTGCCTACGCCCGCGATGGATGGGTGTGGACACGGCGGTGACCTTGCCCGTGCCGATCGCACGGAGAAAGTCAGTAGAGTTGTTGACACCGACGACCTTGCCGCCCCCATTGGCGGCCAGCCAGACCGCGCCCGACACGCTCGCAAGGCTCTCGACGATCGAGCAGTACACACCACCATGCACGATGCCGTACGGCTGTAACAGCTTGTCGCTGATCTGCAGCTGGGCGGTCCCGCCGTCCGGGGTGATCTGCCGGTACTCCAGACCAAGCTCGCGGTCGAAGCCGTCACCGAGGCCGTCGGGGAGGTCAGTGGTCATCGTTCGTGTCTACACCGGAGCGATCGGCGGGTGCCGGCGGGGTCGGCTGCGAACACACGGATTTCGGGAGAATATCCGGATTCTGGGGCACATCGTCCTTTTGATCCGTCTCTAGCAGATTCGTTGTTTCCGAAATTACGGACGGGCCCCACGACATGCGTGGGGCCCGTCCTTGGTGCGGACCGGGGGTCTCTGCAGCCCTCAGGACTCCGGCGCGGTCCGGCGGTGTTGACCGGTCAGGGTGACCGGTCATGTTAGGAACGAACATCGGGAACGGTCATCGGGAACTATCATCACGAACCCTTAGGCGAACCTCTGAAGGATAGGCAAGCCTTGCCTAAATATGCAAGCCCTTTGTGTTGGTCGTTTACCAGGTGCCGCGAACCGGTACCCCGAATCCGGTGAACGCGTCCAGTACCGCCTGTCCTCTGCGCATGCTGACCGCCTCGCACGACCCGGTCAGCAGTGGCACCTGAGTTGCCGTGGACACCACGGCCCCTCCGGCGATATGCCACATCGAGGCCACGCCGATCGCCCGGCAGCTTACGTCTGCGAGGCGGCGGAAGAGCGGCGCGAGGGTGCGATGGCTGCGGTGCGCGACCCAGGTCGTCAGGGCCGCTTCGCTGGGGAGCCCGACGATGCCGTCCCGTGTGCCATGACGAACCACGCTCGTCGCGCGTTCCTGGAACATCGGGTCGTTCGGCAGTCCTCGTAGCGTCGGGTCGATCACACCGACCCAGTCGATGACGCCGGCGGAGTCGACGTGTACCCACAGATTCTCCGGGCCGGTGTCCCACGCTCGTCCTTCCAGGGCAAGTAGCGGAATCACGCGGCCTACGACGACATGGGCGAAGGTCGCCGCCAGCTGTTGCGCTGCCGTGGCCGGGCTGCCGGTCTCCGTGGTTGCGGCATTGAACATCGATTGCAGGCGGCCCGTGGTCAGGGTATCCGCGAGTGGCCACCACCGCCGTCTTGTCAGGTCGCCCATGACCGCGACGCCAAAGAGGCGCGGGCAACCCGGGTTCAGCGCGCGCAGTCGCCGACTGGATTCATGGATCGGCAGTGGCCGCCGGATCGACATCCCCGCGATGAGCGGGTCCTCGATCACAACCGTCATGGCAGGTCCTTTCGAATTAGGTAAGCCTTACTATGGTAGACAGGCTAGCGAACACGCCGCGGCTGGGCACACATGACTGAACCGACCAGGCGGGCGACGATGACCACCTTCCGTTACCCACGGACCAAAATGGCGAGATCGGTGGGCGCCGAACGCGATACGACGGCACGCGGGAGCCGCGTAGTACGCTGGAAAACGCAGCCCGGCAGGAGATGAGCGAACGATGGCCAAGGTGACGCGGCTCGGTGAGCTGGAGCGTTCCGTCATGGACCACCTGTGGGCGTCCCCTGAGCCCCAAACCGTCCGTCAAGTGCATGAGGCTCTTTGCGCGCACCGCGACCTCGCCTACACCACGGTCATGACCGTGCTGCAGCGGTTGGCGAAGAAGAACATGGTCGTTCAGCACCGCGACGATCGGGCGCACCGGTACGCCCCGACCCATGGCCGGGACGAGCTGGTGGCCGGCTTGATGGTCGATGCGCTCGATCAGGCTGCCGACTCCGGCAGCCGGCAAGCAGCGCTGGTGCACTTCGTCGAGCGGGTAGGGGCAGAGGAGACCGCTGCACTGCGCCGCGCCCTCGCCGAGCTTGAACACCCAGACCGAGATTGCCGACCCGCTGGCGGTCCGGGCGGCGGCTGAGGGACACTTACGACGTGTCCGCCCTGGCCTTCGCCATCGTTGCGGTCCTCTTGTCGGGGCCGGTGCCTGCAATGCTGGCCCGCGCTAGGTGGCCCCTACGAGCGCCAAGAGCGGTGATCGTGCTTTGGCAGTCCATTGCGTTGGCCGCGGTCCTCTCGGCGTTCTCTGTCGGAATCGACATCGCCAGCCGACTTTTCATTTCCGGCCAGGACGGGCTTCCCACAACAGCTTTCACCGGTCAAATCGCACTTCTAGGCTGGCCGCTGTGGGCGGCCTACGTGACCGTATTCGCGCTCACCCTGACAATCGGCGCCCGGCTGATCGCGGCTGTGTTCAAAGTGGCGATCGCAACGCGCCGACGCCGTGCCCACCATCGAATGGTGGTCGATCTGGTGGGTACATCCCATGCCAGGGCGCCACAGCTTCGCATCCTGGGCGTCACCGAGCCGTTGGCGTACTGTCTGCCCGGGGTTCGCGGCCGCATCGTCGTCAGCGAGGGTGCGTTGAACACATTGGCGCACAGTGAAGTCACCGCAATTCTCCGGCATGAGCATGCCCATCTGCGGGCTCGGCACGACTTGGTGTTGGAGATGTTCACGGCCGTGCACGCCGCCTTCCCGCGGTTTGTCCGCAGTGCCCATGCACTCGCAGCGGTGCGGCTGCTGATCGAATCGTTGGCCGACGATGCCGCGGTGCGCAGCACCGGTCCCGCCCCCCTTGCGCGCGCGCTGGTCGCCTGTGCCTCAGCGCGCGCCCCGATAGGTGCTTTGGCCGCCGGCGGACCCACGACGGTGACCAGGGTGCGCCGGCTCGGCGGAAAACCGAACAGTCTGTTCATCGCCGCGGGTGCGTACGGCGCCGCGGCCGCAGTGCTTGTCATCCCCACGGTGGCGCTGGCGGTTCCCTGGCTTACCGAGCTACATCGACTGTTCCTGACCTGAGTCGTGCCCGCACTGGTGTTGGATGGGTGTGTGCCGCAGGCCATCGAGAGGCATCGAAAGGGATAAAGCTATGAGCTCGCAGTCATCGGGGTCCACCGGCACCGCTCAGATCGGCGTCACCGGTCTGGCCGTGATGGGATCGAACATCGCCCGCAATTTCGCCCGGCACGGATATACAGTTGCGCTGCATAACCGCTCGATCGCCAAGACCGATGCGTTGCTGGCCGAGCACGGATCGGAGGGCAACTTTGTCCGTACCGAGTCAATCTCGGAATTCCTTGCCGCGCTTGAAAAACCACGTCGAGTGTTGATCATGGTGAAAGCCGGCGATCCGACCGACGCGGTGATCGACGAGCTTGCGACGGCGATGGAACCCGGCGACATCATCATCGACGGCGGCAACGCGCTCTACACCGATACCATCCGTCGTGAGAGCGCGATGCGGGACCGTGGACTGCATTTCGTTGGCGCGGGTATTTCGGGCGGTGAGGAGGGGGCGCTTCACGGTCCCTCGATCATGCCGGGCGGGCCTGCTGAGTCCTACGAGAGCCTCGGTCCGCTGCTCGAGGAGATTTCCGCCCACGTGGACGGTGTCGCCTGCTGCACTCACATCGGACCGGACGGTGCCGGACATTTCGTCAAGATGGTGCACAACGGCATCGAATACTCCGACATGCAGCTGATCGGAGAGGCCTACCAGCTGTTGCGGGACGCGCTGGGTAAGTCGGCGTCCGAGATCGCCGAGGTGTTCGACGAGTGGAACAAGGGCGACCTGGACAGCTTCCTGGTGGAGATCACCACCGACGTGCTGCGCCAGAGGGACGCCACGACCGGGAAGCCCCTGGTCGACGTCATCCTCGATGAAGCCGAGCAGAAAGGTACCGGCCGATGGACCGTGAAATCGGCTCTGGATCTCGGTGTGCCGGTCACCGGTATCGCCGAGGCGGTCTTTGCCCGCGCGCTGTCGGGTTCGGTGGCCCAACGCAAGGCGGCCACCGGGCTGGCGTCCGGAAATCTCGGTAGGCGGCCGTCGGACGCGCAGGAGTCGGCCGCGTTCACCGAGGATGTGCGCCAAGCCCTGTACGCGTCGAAGATCATCGCCTACGCCCAGGGATTCAATCAGATCCAGGCCGGCTCGGCCGAGTACGGCTGGGCCATCAACCCGGGCGATCTCGCCACGATCTGGCGCGGCGGCTGCATCATCCGGGCGAAGTTTCTCAACCGAATCAAGGACACCTTCGACGAGAACCCGGACCTGCCATCGCTTATTGTGGCGCCCTACTTCCGCAGCGCCATCGAAAATGCCATCGACAGCTGGCGCCGTGTCGTGGTCACGGCCACCCGACTGGGCATTCCGATCCCCGGATTCAGCTCGGCGCTCTCCTACTACGACGGGGTACGAACCCGCAGATTGCCGGCGGCCCTGACGCAAGGGTTGCGTGACTTCTTCGGGGCTCACAGCTACGGCCGTACCGACGCGGATCCCTCCCAACGGTTCCATACGCTGTGGAGCGGTGACCGAAGCGAAGTCGAGGTATAGAGCGACCCCGAGCGGAAGGCGCAGTTCCACAATGAAATTCCTGAATGGTCATCAGCCGCCGTACGACCTGACCTACAACGACGTCTTCATCGTGCCGGGTCGCACCGATGTCGCCTCGCGGTTCGACGTCGACCTATCGACCTCCGACGGCAGCGGTACCACGATCCCCGTCGTCGTAGCGAATATGACGGCCGTGGCCGGACGGCGGATGGCAGAGACCATCGCGCGCCGCGGGGGCATCGTGGTCATCCCCCAGGATCTGCCGATCCAGGCTGTCAAAGACACCGTCGACTTCGTCAAGGGCCGTGACTTGGTGGCCGACACCCCGGTAACGCTGTCTCCGGACGATTCGGTTTCCGATGCCAGCGCCCTGATCCCGAAGCGGTCGCACGGCGCGGCGGTGGTGATCGACCGCAATCGTCCGATCGGACTGGTCACCGAGTCTGCCTGTATCGGCGTCGATCGCTTCGCGCGGGTCCGTGACGTCGCTGCCACCGAACTCGTCACCGCGGCTGCCGGAACCGATCCGCGTACGGTGTTCGAACTGCTCGAACATGCCGCCGCCGAGGTGGCGGTACTGACCAGCCCGGACGGCACCCTGGCTGGGGTGCTGACCCGTACCGGTGCCATTCGCGCGGGGCTGTACACCCCCGCGGTCGACGCGGCAGGAAGGCTGCGCATCGCCGCTGCGGTCGGCATCAACGGGGATGTCGGCGCGAAGGCCGCCGCACTCGGTGAGGCTGGGGTCGACGTGCTCGTCGTCGATACCGCGCACGGCCACCAGGCCAAGATGATTGAAGCCATCAAGTCGATCGTCTCGCTCGACCTTGGTTTGCCACTCGTTGCGGGTAACGTCGTCTCGGCGGAGGGGGTGCGGGATCTGCTGAATGCGGGCGCATCCGTGGTCAAGGTGGGCGTGGGTCCCGGCGCGATGTGTACCACCCGGATGATGACCGGCGTCGGCCGCCCGCAATTCTCGGCGGTTCTCGAATGTTCCACAGCGGCAAGGCAACTCGGGGGACATGTTTGGGCAGACGGCGGGGTTCGGCATCCCCGAGACGTGGCGCTTGCCCTTGCGGCCGGCGCATCCAACGTCATGATCGGATCGTGGTTCGCCGGCACCTACGAGTCTCCGGGCGACCTGTTGCGGGACCGTGACGGGCAGCCGTACAAGGAGAGCTACGGGATGGCCTCCAAACGCGCCGTAGCCGCGCGCACCGCTGCAGACGGTTCTTTCGACCGCGCGCGCAAGGCGCTTTTCGAGGAGGGTATCTCCACCTCGAAGATGAGTCTTGACCCCACCCGGGGCGGAGTCGAGGACCTCCTTGATCACATCACCGCCGGTGTGCGGAGCACCTGTACTTACGTGGGTGCGGCTACCCTGACCGAACTGCATGAGCGAGCGGTGGTCGGGGTGCAGTCAGCCGCCGGGTTCGCCGAGGGCCACCCGTTGCCGACCGGCTGGTGAAGGGTAGGCCAGCACGTCGCCGGCTACCTCAACCGTGACGACGGCTCCCGGGGCCGGGCAGGTATCACCCGGGGCGCGGAGTTGGATCGCGCGACCGTCGGAAAGCTGCAGGTGCACAACGGTGTCGGCGCCATAGAACCGACGATCGGTGACACGAGCGGTCGTCCCGTAGGACCCAGCGCCGATCCGCAGTTGCTCGGGCCGCAACACCACCACGGCGTCGCCGTCGGCCAACGGCAGCCGGGGCCGCAGCGCTCCCAGTGCGGTGTGAACGACGCCGGAGTCGGCTATTCCTTCCAATTCCACGGTGTCGCCGACGAATCGGGCACTTGCCAGACAGCCTGGCCGGCGATACAGGTCGGTGGGTGTTCCGTGCTGGACGATGGTTCCATCCATCAACAGTGCCACCGAGTCCGGCAGCGACAGTGCTTCGGATTGGTCATGCGTGACCAGCAGAGCGGTGGTGCCGGCGTCGCGCAGAATCGCGGCGATATCCTCGCGCACCCGTACTCGCAAACCCGCGTCCAGCGCGGCGAATGGTTCGTCGAGCAGCAGTACCCGTGGTGCGGCGGCGAGCGCACGCGCCAGCGCCACTCGTTGCTGTTGTCCACCGGATATCTCATGTGGCCGGGCATCGGCGAGCCCGTCCAGGCCCACCACAGCCAGCCAGTGCGCCACCTGCGCCTGCGCCGCTCGACGGGTGGCGCGGTGCATGCCGAACGCGATGTTCTCCCCGACGCTGAGGTGCGGAAACAAAGCACCCTCCTGGGGCATCAGGCCAATTCGCCGACGATGTACCGGTACCTTCGCCGCTCCCCCGGCCACCGTTTCCCCGGCTATTCGGATGATCCCGCCGTCCGGATTCTCGAAACCGGCAAGGATGCGCAGCAGGGTGGTCTTGCCGCAACCCGACGGTCCGAGGACCGCAGTGATCGTTCCTTCCGGCACGTCGAGTTCTACTCCGGAGAGAACCTGACGGCCACCGTAGGATTTGCAGACGCCCCGCGCGGCGACCGCCGCTGAGATTGGCTCAGCCACCATGAGCCCCGCTTGCGCCCGTACTCCAGATGCCGAGCACAGTGGTCGGAAGGGTGGCGAACGCCAGCAGGGCCGCTGCGTAGGGCGCCGCCGACGCATAATCGCTCACCGAGCTGTAGCTCCAGAGTCGGGTGGCCAACGTGTCGGTGCCAGTGGGATGCAGCAGCAAGGTGACAGGTAATTCCTTCATGCAGGTCAGTAGCACCAACGCCGCGCCCGCCGCGATTCCGGGCAGTGCCACGCGGGCCGTGACTGCGCCGAATGCCTGGAGCGGTGGGCGCCCCAGCGAGCGCGCGACCTCCTCCAAGCGAATCGGCGCAGCTTCTACCGCCGAACGGATGGATCCGATCGCCAAAGGCACGAACAGAACCGTATAGGCCAGGATGAGCAGCGGCTCGCGCTGGTAGATCGGGCGCAACAGCAGCACGCCGAGTGACACCATCGAAATGGCGATCACGATTGGCGGCAGCCCATGCGCGACATAGCTCGCCCCTTCCAACATCCGGGTCGCGCGATCGCGATAACGCGCGGCGAGCACGCCGAGCGGCAGTGCGGCAGCGGTTGCAGCCAGCGCCGCAGCCGCCGAGAGCCAGACCGTCGAGCCCAGTGCCCCAATCCATTCGGCGGCGTTCCAGCGTGCCCCGGCGGTCAGCAGCCAATCGGCGAGCGCCGCACCGGGAATCACCACCGCGGCGACCAGTACCGCGACCGGAGCCAGTAACAGGACCGGGGTCCATCGGCCGACGTGGTTCAACGGCGCCGGTCGCGGTGAACCACCGCCGATCCTCGATGAGGATGCCAAGCCGCGAGCCCGGCTTTCGGCGAGGACCAGGGCGACCGCGAACACCATGAGGACCAGTGAGAGCACCGCCGCCCGGGCCGGATTGAAACCCGACCGATACGCGCCGTAGATGACCCAGGTGAACGCCTCGAATCGCATCGCCGCCACCGCTCCGAAGTCGCTGAGAACGTAGAGCGCGACGAGCAGCGCACCGGCCGCGATCGCGGCCCGCGCCTGACGCAGCGTCACCCGGAACAACACGGCGAAACCACCCAGGCCCAGCGACCGCGCCACCTCCTCTTGGGCGGGATCGACCCGGGCCAGTGCCGCCATGGTGGTCAGCAGCACCAGCGGATAGCTCACCAGCGTCAAAACCAGGCAGGCGCCCCAGAATCCGGTGACCGCCGGAAACATCGACACCCACAGGTACGCCAATAGGTAGCTGGGCATCGCGAGCGGCAGAGTGAGCGCCACCGCGAGCGCGCGTCTTGCCACGACATCGGTGCGGCTCACCAGGACGGCCAGACCCACGCCGAGAAAGACGCACGCCGCGGTTACCACGACCACCAACAGCAGCGACCGGCCGACCAGAGCCGCCGTGCGCGGCTGAAGCAGCTCCTCGGCGACGAACGGCCAACCACGTTCCAGCGCTCGCCCCGAAAGGTAGCCGAGCGGAATCAGTGTGCCCGTCACCACGGCCGCCGCCGATACAAGGAGCAAGGCCGGCGGGCGCCTGCGGCCGGTCGTCATCCGGGCTCGATCAGTTGGTCAGCAAGCCGGTCTTGACGAGCAGTTCCTGCGTCGCCTCGATGTCGTCCAGTTGCGAGAGATCCACCGCGGGCGGTTGCAGATCGCCGAGCGGCGGCATCTCGGCGGACGGGGCAACGCCGGCGGCCAGCGGATACTCGGCCGTCTCGGTGGCGAAGTACTTCTGCGCTGATTCGGCTACCAGATATGCGGCAAATGCTTGCGCCCCTTCAGGATTCGGCGCCGACTTCAGAACGCCCACGCCGGCCACGTTGATCAGGCCGCCCGGATCGCCCGGCGCCATGAACATGTTCTCAGCGGTTACGGCTTCGGCGCCTTTGCTGTGGATCAATTCATAGAGGTAATAATGATTTACCAGACCGAGGGCTATCTGGCCGGAATCGACGGCGTCGCGGACCGCCACGTTGTTCTCGAATGCCTGCGGATCCTGAGCCTTGAAAGCGCGTAGCCACTGCTCGGCCCCATCTTCGCCGCGGAGGACGCGCAGTCCGGTCACGAAGGCTTGCCAGGACGCGTTGCTGGGGGCAAACCCGATCTTGCCCTTCCACTCGGGCGCCAACAGGCCGTCGATGGTATTGGGCGGATCAGGGGCAAGGTTCGGGTTGTAGACGAGCACCCGGGCTCGACCCGATACCCCAACCCAGGTGCCGTCGGCGGCAGAGAACGGCCCGGGGACCGCTTGCAGCGTCGACGCGTCGATGGGGGCCAGCAGCCCGGCCTTCGACACGGCGCCCAGCGCGCCGGCATCCTGAGACAGGAACACGTCGGCGGGCGATTTGTCGCCCTCGGTCACGAGTTGTGCCGCCAACTCGCCCGAGCCCGCGTACCGCGTCTCGACGGCGATGCCGGTATCCGCGGTGAACTGCTCGATCAACGGTCCGACCAGCGCTTCGCTGCGGCCCGAGTACACGACGATCTTGGCCGCGTCCTCGGTCTGCGTCGCTGATCCGCACGCGCTGAATGTCAGCATCGCCGCAACAATCCCGGCGATGCCGGCCACACGAGTCATCGAGATGGACATCCAGACAGATTCCTTATTGTCGATTGGCTTGTCGATTGACTCACCTCGGCGAGGCCCCCGACCCAACTGGCACGAACCTACCACTTGGTGAGGTTAGCCTCACTGAACAGTTTGTCGATAGGGCCCCTGGGCCGGTTCGGCTAGCATGTGTTGACTGTCAGCCGATTTGGGTGGCGGTAGGTCGTCCGGACGAACATGAAGGGGATCAGGTGCCGCAGGCACTGGATGGAGGCCCATCCGAGCCGGCCGTACACGCCAAACGGTCCGACCGCGAGCCCGAGGCCGATCCGTCCTCTAGTCGGCCGGGCGCCCGGTCCGGCTGCTGCGCAACGTCGATTCCTGGGCTGTGGGAACCATCCTTCCTCTGGACAGCGACGCGATGAACGTCGCCTTGTCATTGCTGGCTCTGTTTGCATTTGCCCTGCTGACGGTTGGAACCGCGGTCTTCGTCGCCGCGGAGTTCTCACTGACGGCGCTGGAGCGCAGCACCGTGGACGCCAACGCCCGCACCGGCGATCGCCGCGACAAACTGGTCCAGAAGGCACACCGGACCCTGTCCACCCAGCTGTCCGGAGCACAGGTAGGCATCTCTATCACCACGCTGGCCACTGGGTTTCTCGCCGAGCCGGTTGTCGCGCGGCTCATCGCGCCGGCCCTATCCGCCATCCGGGTACCGGAGCGCTTCACCACGGGCCTGGCGTTGACGCTGGCGATCCTGATCGCAACGTCGATCTCGATGATCTTCGGTGAACTGGTCCCCAAGAATCTCGCGGTGGCCCGACCGGTGCCGACCGCACGCTGGTCTGCCGGGCCCCAGCTCTTCTTCTCTTTCACCTTTACGCCGTTGATCCGTTTCACCAATGGGACCGCCAACCGAATTTTGCGGCGGATGGGCATCGAGCCGGCCGAGGAATTGCGATCTGCCCGTTCCCCGCAGGAGTTGGTGTCACTGGTGCGGACTTCGGCTCGCAGCGGTTCGCTGGACCCGGTCACCGCGGTCCTGGTGGATCGATCGCTGCAGTTCGGTGAGCGCACCGCCGAGGAATTGATGACACCACGTTCCAAGATCGACACGCTGGAGGCCGGCGACACTGTGGCCGACCTCAGCGCTGCAGCGGTCAGAACGGGGCATTCACGCTTCCCGGTGACCCGGGGCGACCTCGACGAAACCATCGGCGTAGTGCACGTCAAGCAGGTGTTCGCGGTGCCCTATGGCGAACGTGCCTCGACCCGGCTGGCCGACATCGTTCAGCCGGTCGCAACGGTGCCGTCGACCCTGGACGGGGATGCGGTGATGTCAGAGGTGCGGGCCAACGGTCTGCAGACGGCGCTGGTCGTGGATGAATACGGGGGCACCGCCGGCATGGTCACGGTGGAGGATCTGATCGAGGAGATCGTCGGAGACGTACGCGACGAGCACGATGAGGAGCCACCCGACGTCGTCCCGGCCGGAACCGGCTGGCAGGTCTCGGGGCTGCTGCGGATCGACGAAGTCGCCGAAAGCACGACGTTCCGGGCGTCCGAAGGGGACTACGAGACCATCGGCGGGCTGGTGCTGGAAACGCTCGGCCACATTCCCGAGGAAGGCGAATCCGTTGAGTTGACCGCCTTCAATCCGGACGGCTCGATCGTTGAACCGGTGCGCTGGCTGGCCACCGTGGTGCGGATGGATGGCCGTCGGATCGACCTGCTCGAGCTGACCGAACTGGGACGACGCGGCGATGTGGACGAGGTCAGCTGATGGAAGACATCTTCGGCGTCCTCCTCACGGTGCTGTTGCTGGCGGCCAACGCGTTCTTCGTGGGCTCGGAATTCGCGTTGATCTCCGCCCGGCGCGACCGGCTGGAGGCGCTGGCCGAACAGGGCAAGAAGAGCGCGGTGACGGTGATCAGGGCCGGTGAGAACCTGTCATTGATGCTCGCGGGTGCGCAGCTGGGCATCACGGTGTGCTCGATCCTGCTCGGCCGGGTCGCCGAACCGGCCGTCGCTCACCTCCTGGAGGAGCCGTTCGGTTTCCTGGGCATCCCGGACGCCTTGCTGCACACGGTGTCGTTCCTGGTGGCGCTTTCCATCGTGGTGACGCTGCACGTGTTGCTTGGCGAAATGGTGCCGAAAAACATCGCGATCGCGGGTCCGGAGTCCACGGCGATGCTGCTCGTCCCGGTCTACCTCGTCTACATTCGCGCTGCCCGTCCGTTTATCGGGTTCTACAACTGGTGCGCGAACACCACTCTGCGGGCGTTCGGTGTGGAGCCCAAGGACGAACTCGACGTCACGGTGTCAACCGTCGAACTCTCCGAGATGATCGCCGAGTCCCTATCCGAGGGGCTGCTCGACCCGGAGGAGCACACCAGGCTGACCCGGGCGTTGCAGATTCGCAATCGGGTCGTTGACGACGTATCCATCCCGCTTCACCGCATCCGCGCCGTGCCGGTCACCGCCGACGGTGTCGGCCCCAGCGTCGTCGCCCTAGAAGAAGCGCTGACCGAGACTGGCTACTCCCGGTTCCCGGTCGCGGACTCCCGGGGAACATTCATCGGATACGTGCACATCAAAGACGTCCTGCCGCTGGTGAACGACAGTTTCGACGGCAACACCGCGGTGGATTCGTCGATGGTGCGACCGCTTCCTCGCGTGCCTTCCTCACTGCCGCTGCCCGACGCGCTGTCCCGACTGAGACGCAGTAACAGCCACCTCGCCCTGGTTACCGACCCGGACGGAAGAATTAGCGCGATGGTGGCTCTGGAGGACCTCGTCGAGGATCTGGTGGGAACTGTCCGGGACGGCACCCACCGTGTGTGATTTGGCGGGGCGATTGTCTGTTTCGGCGGGGCCGGTGTCAGATTTTTGGCAGGGCCGGTGTCTGATTTCGGCCGGGCCGGTGTCTGATTTCGGCCGGGCCGGTGTCTGACTGGGAGCCACGCGCGGCCGCCCACCGCAGGCGGGTCGATGAATTCCTCGAACCCCACCTCTCTCGCCGGCGGAAGGGATTACCTCACCCGGTCTTCGACTTCCTATTCACGTACTACAGTGTGCGGCCGCGTCAGCTTCGGGTCTGGCACCCCGGGTACGGGGCGACGCTCACAGGTGTTGCCGCGCAGTCCTATCTGCACCGCAGCGGGTACACCCGGCGCACCTCGGGGATCACCGTCGGCGATGACTACCTGCGCGCCCGCCTCGGCACGGTGACTTTCATCGCAGACCTGTTGCGGGCGACCGCGTCCCGGCCGGCCCGCTTCAACTGCTTCGGTTTGCACGAGTGGGCGATGGTCTACCGGGCCCCCAAGGTTCGTCACGACGCCGTTGCACTGCGCCTGAGTCGTGCCCAGACGGAAGCCGTCATCGAGTCGATGCCATTGCGCTGCAGCCACTTCGACGCCTATCGATTTTTCACCGAACCCGCTGCAGGGCGCAATGCGCAATACCTCACCAGAGAATCCCAGATCGATCACGAACAACCGGGCTGCGTGCACGCAGGTATGGACCTCTACAAGTGGGCGACCAAGCTGGGGCCACTGGTGGAATCCGGTTTGGTGATGGACTGCCTGGAGTTGACCGCGCAGGCACGGGTGCTGGACATGCAGGCCAGCCCTTATGACCTGCGAGACTTCGGCTTCGACGCGATCGCCATCGAAACGGCGCAGGGTCGGCGCGAATATGCCATGGCGCAGTCGGCATTGAGCGATCGCGCCAGGCCGTTGCGTGCCAGACTGCTGGAGCACTGTGTGGCGCTTCAGGACGCCGCCGCCCGCATTTAGGGCGATAACCGGTGGGTAAGCTGGATCAACGACATTATCGACGACATTGCAAATGGCTTGCAGACACAGCGCACTGCCGGCGAGGGAGGAATCATGACCGATCGCGTGACGGTGGGCAACCTGCGAGTCGCCCAGGTGCTATACGACTTCATCAACTCCGAGGCGCTGCCGGGCACCGACATCGATCCTGACACGTTCTGGTCCGGCGTCGATAAGGTCGTCGCCGATCTCACGCCCAAGAACCTGGATCTACTGGCACGCCGCGACGAATTGCAGTCCCAGATCGATAAATGGCACCGGGCCCGGGTGATCGGTCCATTCGACGCTGACGAGTACCAACGGTTCCTGAGCGACATCGGTTACCTGCAGCCGGAGCCGGACGACTTCACCATTACCACCGCGGGGGTGGACGCCGAGATCGCCACCACCGCAGGACCGCAGCTGGTGGTGCCGGTGCTCAACGCGCGCTTCGCGTTGAACGCCGCCAACGCCCGATGGGGATCGCTCTATGATGCGCTCTACGGCACCGACGTGATCTCGGAGCAGAACGGCGCGGAAAAAGGCAGCGGCTACAACAGGATTCGCGGCGACAGGGTGATCGCTTATGCGCGTCGCTTCCTCGACGGTGCCGTGCCACTCGTTTCCGGATCATGGACCGACGTCAAAGGGATCACGGTCGATGTCGGGGATCCGGTCGGGCAGCTGGTGGCCACCCTCGATGATGGCGGTTCGGTCGGACTCGCGGCGCCCGAGCAGTTCGCCGGCTACCAGGGCAAGGCCGATGCCCCCACTTCGGTGCTGCTGGTCAACAACGGCTTGCACATCGAGATCCTGATCGATGCCGACTCCCCCATCGGGTCGACCGATAAAGCTGGCATCAAGGATGTTGTGCTGGAATCCGCAATAACCACGATCATGGACTTCGAGGATTCCGTTGCGGCCGTCGACGCCGACGACAAGGTACTGGGTTACCGCAACTGGCTGGGTCTCAACCGTGGCGACCTGGCCGAGCAGGTCAGCAAGGGCGGTAAAACCTTCACCCGGGTACTCAACGAGGACCGCACCTACACCGGGCCCAATGGTGGCGAATTCACGCTCCCCGGTCGCAGCCTGCTGTTCGTGCGCAACGTCGGACACTTGATGACCAATGACGCGATCGTTTTCGACGCCGACGGGCAGGACGGCGCAGAAGTGCCCGAAGGCATTCAGGACGCGCTGTTCACCAGCCTGATCGGACTCCACGGACTGCGCGGCGCCGCCGACAACGACGGCGCCAATGGGCCCTTGATCAACAGCCGCACCGGCTCGATCTACATCGTCAAGCCCAAAATGCACGGGCCCGACGAAGTTGCGTTCACCTGTGAGCTGTTCAGTCGCGTCGAAGATGTCCTCGGGTTGCCGCAGAACACCATCAAGATCGGCATCATGGACGAGGAACGACGCACCACGGTCAATCTCAAGGCCTGTATCAAGGCGGCAGCTGATCGGGTGGTCTTCATCAACACCGGATTCCTGGACCGCACCGGCGACGAAATCCACACGTCGATGGAGGCGGGCCCGATGATCCGTAAGGGCGCGATGAAATCGCAGCCATGGATCCAGGCGTATGAAATCCAGAACGTGGACGTTGGGCTGGCGACCGGCTTTTCGGGCCGGGCCCAGATCGGTAAAGGCATGTGGGCGATGACCGAGTTGATGGCAGACATGGTCGAGCAGAAGATCGGTCAGCTCAGGGCCGGCGCCACCACGGCCTGGGTGCCCTCTCCGACGGCGGCCACCCTGCATGCCATGCACTACCACGAGGTGGACGTCTACGCCGTGCAGCGGGAACTCGCCGGCTCGGAACGCTCCAGCCTGGACGAGCTGCTGACCATTCCGCTGGCCAAGGAGCTGGCATGGGCGCCGGAGGAGATCCGTGAGGAGGTCGACAACAACTGCCAGTCGATCCTCGGGTATGTCGTTCGTTGGATCGACGCGGGGGTGGGTTGCTCAAAAGTGCCCGACATTCATGACGTCGCGCTGATGGAGGACCGCGCCACGTTGCGGATCTCCAGCCAGCTACTGGCCAACTGGTTGCGCCACGGGGTTATCACCGAAGGGGACGTCAAGGCCAGCTTGCGCAGGATGGCTGCCGTCGTCGACGAGCAGAATGCCGGCGACCCGGATTTCCGCCCGATGGCGTCCGACCCGGACGACAGCATCGCGTTTCAGGCGGCGCAGGAGCTGATCCTGGCGGGTGCTGCGCAACCTAACGGCTACACCGAGCCGATCCTGCACCGGCGGCGCCGGGAATTCAAGGTAGCCAACAACATTGACTGACGGCGTGGACTCGGGATGGTCCAGCTGCGGACGCATCGACAGGAGCGCGAGGAGCCGGCCGGTCTGTACCGGCGGGCATACCGGGAAGGTTGGTCGTGGGAAAACATAGCCGCCCCGATCCGTCGGACTCCAGCCGCCCCGATCCGGGCGGCAGCCGGCCGACCGGGCCGCTCGACCCTGAGTCACCGAGTTCCAGCCGACAACCCCGCGACGGGGACGGCGAATGGACGGGTAGCCATCGGGCGGTGACGCCGGGACGGCGCGGCGTCAGCCTCGGCGTCATCGTGGCATTGGTGAGTGTCATCGTCGTGGTGGGTGCCGTGATTCTGTGGCGCTTCTTCGGGAGCGCGTTGTCGGATCGCTCCGACGTCGCCGCGGCCCAATGCGTGCAGGGCGAGGTCGGCGTAGCCGTCATCGCGGATTCGGCGATCACCGAACCGGTCAAGCAACTGGCGGAGCGGTATAACCAGACAGCTGCCCCCGTCGGAGACCGTTGCGTCAGGGTGGACGTCGTGGCCGCCGAATCTGATTCGGTCATCAACGCGTTCACCGGCAACTGGCCCGCCGAACTTGGTGAACGGCCGGCACTGTGGATTCCCGCCAGTTCGTTGTCGGTGGCCCGATTGGAAGCCGTGGCGGGCGCCGGGATCGTCAGCGACAGTCGCTCGTTGGTAACCTCACCCGTCTTGCTGGCCGTCTCGCCTGAACTCAAAGGTGCTTTGCAGGAACAGAACTGGGGAACGCTCCCGCGACTGCAGGGTGATCCAGGATCCCTCGACGGACTTGGCTTGCCGGGGTGGGGCGGGCTTCGTCTGGCGCTCCCGCTCAACCAGAACAGCGACGCCGCCTACCTGGCCGCCGAAGCGGTAGCGGTCGCCGCGGCGCCGGCCGGGGCACCTGCCACCGCAGGGTTGGGGGCTGTCAGCATGCTGGCCGCCGGTGCTCCAAAATTGGCCGACGACAACGCCGACAGCGCGTTCGATGCGTTGGTCGGTGCGGCAGATCCCGCCGCTTCCGCCGTGCACGCCGTGGCGACCACCGAACAGCAGCTCTTTCGCCGGGCATCGGCGACCTCCGATGCGAGTTCCAGGCTGGCGGATTGGTTGCCTCCGGGCCCGACCGCCACGGCCGACTTTCCGACCGTGTTGCTGGACGGTGATTGGCTGAGTCAGGAGCAGATCACCGCATCGAGTGGATTCGCCCGATTCCTGCGCAAACCCGAACAACTCGGCGAGCTGGCAAAGGCGGGCTTCCGAGTCGACGACGGCGCGGCACCAGCCAGCGACGTCGTCGATGTCGGGCCGGTCCCCGCACCGTTGAATGTCGGCGACAACGCATTGCGGGTGACCATCGCCGACACCCTCACTGCGCCGGTCACCAGCTCAACCGTGACGATCATGCTCGATCAGTCGATGCCGACCGATGATGGTGGAACCCCCCGGCTGATCAATGTCGTGAACGCACTGCAGGCGCGACTCCGGGCGCTTCCCGCGGACTCCGGGGTGGGATTGTGGACATTCGACGGGGTGCGAGGAAACTCGGTGATCCCTCTCGGGCCATTGTCCGAACCACTCGACGGGCAGCCTCGATCTACGGCGCTGAACGAGGCGCTGCAGGCCCAGACGCCATCCGGCGGCGGATCGGTGTCATACACCACGCTGCGACTCGTCTACACGGATGCATCGGCCAAGTACCGCGAGGGCCAGAAGAATTCCGTTCTGGTCATCACTACCGGACCCCACACGGATCAGACGTTGGGCTCCGAGGGGCTACAGCAATACATCCGCGGGGCCTTCAACCCCGATCGTCCGGTTGCCGTCAATGTGATCGACTTCGGCGACGATCCCGATCGGGCGACCTGGGAGTCGGTCGCGCAAATCACCGGTGGCAACTACCAGAACCTGAGCACCTCGGCTTCTCCGGAGCTGGCCGCGGCCATCGCGACGTTGGTGTCCTAGTCGTTGGTGTCCTAGTCGTTGGTGTCCTAGTGCTGGCGCGGAGCGGCGATAACTCGAGGTCGAAGTGTTCGATCGCGAGCCGGCAGGGATGAACTCGGATACCGCCCGGTTCGCTGTCTGTATTGCCAGTTGAGGTGTGCCAATGGTACGACGACGACGAGACACCTTCGTTGCCTGGCTGGCGATGATTGGGGAGTAGTCCGGCTCAGAAGGGGTATAACAACTACCGATGCCCAAATCGCGTCGAACACGGACCGGCACCGGCAGTAATCCCGCTGGTAGCCGCGGCTGGAGCGATCGCAAGCGCTATCTGTGGTTGCTGGGTCTGGTCATTCCGAGCCTCATCCCGGCGTCCTGGGCGCTTGTCACGGCGACGGGCTGGGGCCTGCTGTGGTGGTCCGGCCCGCTGCTGATGTTTGTGGTCATCCCCACGCTGGACTATCTGATCGGCCCGGACTCGGAGAACCCGCCGGACAGCGCGCTGGCCTGGTTGGAGCAGGACCGCTACTACCGATGGGCGACCTACCTCTACCTCCCCGCTCAATACTTTTCCTTGGTACTGGCCTGCTGGTTCTGGAGCGGTGGCGGCGGTGTCGCCCTCAGCGAGCTCGATAAGTTGGGGCTGATGCTGACCGTGGGCGGTGTTGCCGGAGTGGCGATCAACGCCGCTCATGAAATGGGCCACCAGCGAGCCCAGTCGGAACGCTGGCTCAGCAAGGTCGCGCTCGCGCAGACCGGTTATGGTCAGTTTTTCGTCGAGCACAACCGCGGACATCATGTGCGGGTCGCCACCCCCGAGGACCCCGCGAGCTCCCGGCTCGGTGAAAACGTCTATCTCTTTCACTACAGGTCCATCTTCGGCAGCCTCCGCTCCGCGTGGAGAATCGAGCGCAGGCGGCTGGCACGGCTCGGGAAGCCGGCCTGGTCGCTGCACAACGACGTGCTCAACAGCTGGCTCATCACGATCGCGCTGTTCGCGGCGTTGGTAGCCGGTTTCGGCGTCCAGATCCTGCCCTGGCTGATCGGTCAGGCCGTCATCGGGATTTTCATGCTGGAGACGATCAACTACCTCGAGCACTACGGGTTGCGGCGCCAGCGGCGCCCGGACGGGGTTTACGAGCCGGTTGGGCCGGCGCATAGTTGGAACAGCAACTCGGTGATCTCCAACGTGTTCCTGTTCCACCTGCAGCGGCATTCCGATCACCACGCGAACCCACAACGCCGGTACCAGGCACTGCGTCACGCCGACGAGGCACCTCAACTTCCCGCCGGCTACGCCACGATGGTGGTGCTGGCGTTGATTCCGCCGTGCTGGCGCCGGGTGATGGATCGGCGAGTCCTTGCTCATTACGGCGGAGACATCCGGCTGGCGGCGCTGAGCCCACGAAAGGCGCCGCATCTTCTGCAGCGTTACAGCTGAGTCGAAGAACGGCTAACCCGATTGTGGCTGCGGGCCGGTGTCAGCGCCCGCCCTCGGCGGCAGAGTACGCACCGGCGGCGCTGCGGTCGGCGGGCCGGCGCCGGTAGACGACCGTGCGGCCGCCGTCCCTGGGGGCCAGCGCCACCCCGCGGTCCCAAAGCCTCTCTGGGGGCGCGTCGGTGGGCGCGAACCGCAGTTCGCGCAGCAAGGTCCGCAGCGTCACGTCCATCTCCATGTTGGAGAACCCGGCGCCGATGCATCGGTTGATCCCGCCGCCGAACGGTATCCAGGACGGCGGTTTCGGCGCGCCATGGGCATATCGGTCCGGATCGAACGCATCCGGGTTCGCATGGCTCGCCTCGTCGCAATGCGCCAACTGGATGCTGATGAACATGCTCGTGTTTTCGGGGATCACCCATTCCCCGAGCCGCACCCGCGTTTTCGTCCGGCGCGGGATGTTGTCGATCACCGCACGAGCGCGTTGGGACTCCCAAATCACCGCCTGCCGCAACTCCGAACCGCCCGCGTCGACTTCGTCGGTCAGCCTGGCCAAAAGCTCGGGATGCCGGCGCAGCCGTTCGATCGTCCACGACAGCTGGGTGGCGGTGGTCTCGTGTCCCGCGACAACCATGGTCAGGAGTTCGTCGGCGATATGCGAGTCCGGAATGGCTTCGCCGTTGTCGGATCGCGCCTGCAACAGCAAGGTGAGAACGTCTGCGCGATCCTCGAAATTCGGATCAGAGCGAGCCTCCGCGATCAGGGAGTTGATCACCTCGTCAAGCCGGTTGCGTAGCTTTCTGAACCGGCCGCCGGGGCTCCACGGGCCCAGGTCGCGGCGCGCGGCCGACGGGAGCAGGACGAAGCGGGAACCGAGCGCCACCGCGCGCGGGACGATCTCGCGGAGCTCGGCCAGAGCCGCACCCTCGGCACCGAACACCGTGCGCAGGATCGCGTTGAGCGTGATGCGCATCATTGGTTCGAGTGTCTCGAACTCCTCACCCTCGGGCCAGCCGGCGATCTCGTTCAGCACCTCTTCTTCGATGATGGGCTCGTAGCTGCGCACCCGCTTGCCATGGAAGGGCGGAACGAGCAGGCGGTGGCGCTCCAGATGGGCTTCGCCCTCCAGGCTGAAGGTCGATCCGGGGCCGATGGTCGCGCCGAGGTTATGTCCGGGCCGTACGATCAAATCCCGGTGAGTGGCGAAGATCTCCTTGATCAGGGCCGGATCGCTGACGATCACGGTGCGACCGAGAACGGGCACATTGACGGTGAACTCGCTGCCGTAACGCCGTTTCAACGCCGCAACCGCGCCTTGCCGTGCGGTCAAGAACACAAGCCCCTGAAACAACTTTGGCAATCTGGGCCCCGGTGGGAGGCGTACCGGGTCGTTCGTTGCCTCTGCCATGTCAATTACCTCCCCTCCGGTTGTCACCAGGCACCGAGATCGACACGCCGGCTGAAGACCGTATGGTACCAACCCTCCGTCGCCGTAGTTGCCCGCGAACGGGCTCGGGCGTCGACGGAAACGATTGCAGGGGCATCCAGATCGGTCGCGAGATCAGCAAAAGGAATAGTCGCTGAGCGGGAAGCTGGCTTGTTCGGCCAGCACGGTCCGAGTCGTGGTGGGCCGCAGCACGGTCTCGCCATTGGGGCCGAAGTAATACGAGCGCGAACTCGCGCAATTGCCGAGGTGAAGCAGTGTGCTGCGCTGCAGTCGGTCCATCCTGGTCCGAAAACGATCGTTGGCTTCCTCGGTCACTTCGAAGCACGTCGCGTTGCGCCGATGTAGTTCGGCGAACAGTCGGTCCATGTGACGCGTCTGGTATTCGATCATGTTGAAAAAGGACAGACCGCTGTTGGCGAACGGACCGGCCGCCACCCCGAGATAGTTCGGGAAATGGGGAACCGACATGCCCTGGTATGCCTGGAATCCCTGGCTTCGCCACCACTTCCCGAGGTTTCGGCCGTTTCGCCCGATGATCTCGATTGCCGGAAAGTTCGATTCCCAGATATCGAATCCGGTCGCCAACACGAGCGTGTCGATCTCGGCCTTGGTTCCGGCGGCCGTGACAATGCCGTCTGCATCAATCCGCTCAATTTCAGCGGTCTCGAGATGGACATGGGGCTTGGTGAAGGTCTGGTAGTACTCGTTGGAGTAGGTAGGCCGCTTACAGCCGAAGTCATAGTGCGGGCTGAGGCTGTTGCGCAACTCCTTATCTCGGATGGCGAAGAACCGCTGCAGGCTGGAGAGTTTCGCGGTGGACGACGCCAGCGGGCGCAGCATTCGGTACTTGACCGCAGGCAGAAAAACGAGTGTGCACTGCATGTCGGTGAACCACCGGAAAGCGCGCTGCGTCCACGGAACTCGGGCAAAGAGGCGTTGGACGAATGCCGGTATCGCGAAGTCCTGCTTCGGGACCACGTGAATCGGCGTGCGTTGATACACCGTCAACTCTGCGGCCTTCTTCGCCAGCTCCGGAATCAACTGCACGGCCGTGGCGCCGGTGCCGATGATGGCAATGCGGCGTCCCTGCAGGTCGTAATCATCGTCCCACTTGGTGGTGTGGATGACCTTGCCTTTGAAGTCAGCGATGCCCGGGATGTCGGGAGTGCATGGTTGAGAAAGGAAGCCCGTCGCGGTGAGCAGGAACCGGGCGGCAACCGTATCGCCGTCCGCGGTAGCCACTTGCCACACCTTGTCATCCTCGTCCCACCGGGCGCTTTCGACGTTGGTGTTGAACCGCATGTGGCGCCGTACGTCGTATTTGTCGGCAACGGCTTCTGCGTAGCGTTTGATTTCGGCTCCCGGCGCGTACATCCGCGACCAGGAGGGGTTCGGTTCGAACCAGAAGGAATAGGTGGGCGAGGGCAGATCGACCGCAAGCCCGGGGTATCGATTGACATGCCACACTCCGCCAAGGTCGTCTTCGCGATCGAGGATGGCAATGTTCTCGTAGCCCATCTTCCTGAGCTTGATCGCCGAACCGATTCCGCCGAAGCCGGCGCCCACGATGACGGCATCGAGAGGTTGCTGGGCTTTCATGCTGAATACCGTAGCTGAAACGCCGTCAACAGTCAGCCACGGCAGCGCTCAATTGACGCCGCGGGGCAGCTCAGACCACCTTTTCAAGCAAACGTCCCGTCGGGAACCCGCGCGTCCACATTCTTGCTCGCAGGAGCGGGGCACCCAGCCCGCACACAGCGAGCTACCAGGTTGCGTGGCTGCTACCCCGGACTTGCCCACCCAGTCGGCCCATTCCAGCAAACCTTCGTCGGGTCGCGTGCGATCACGGCGCGGCCGACCGGGATGAAGGTGCTGAGCAAACTTCGAATCCTTTGCCAAAACTGCGCCCAACTGCGCGTTCATGGCCCGATGGACACCCTCCGGCGTCTGGGCTTGGAGTAGTTCTGCACGCAAGGGTGTGATTCTAGCAAATTCATGTATCCGCTCAATCATGGCGTTGAACAGCAAAAGAAGTCATGATTGTGAATCACAGCGACATAACTTGCGTTACCTTCACCTGTGTAACTAGTAGCCTCGACACCCTGGAATTCGGTAATGAATACTTCGTATGTCGTCGGTGAGATTATTAACTGTGGCGGCAGTGAATGTAAAACAATTGGCTACCGCGGAATTAACGACATGGGTATTGGCGCCACTCGGCAGCTGGGCTGCCAACCGAATATCGGCGAGGCCGGCGGGCCATCGGCCTCGTCTCGGACGGCGGGTGGCAAGCCTTGAGTCTGCAGGTAACCGAGGGTTTTTGCACGCCGGTGGCGCTTCGCCAGATCCTCATGAAGCTACATTCAGCCGAGGTCAAAGTGGCTAAGCGACACCAAATCAACTTTGCCAAAATTGCAGCTCCGGGGCCATTCAGAGAATTTGCTGTGGAAGTTCTCATAGGGTCCCCATTAGTGTGATTTTGGTCTATTGTCTAGATAGCTGGTATATATCTCACACCAGTCACAGTTCTATTTCTGCTTCTTCTCGGAGGTTCCCGCCATGCGCTTACTTCTTCGATCGGCGGGCGCGGTTGTCGTGTCATTGTTCGCCGCAGTCGTGCTAACGCTCTTCACTGTCATGCCTTCCGCGTTGGCGGGCACCCTGCTCGCCGTCGGCGGCATCGGCCAGCCAACCCTCCCGGACTGGGTGATGAGCACAATCCTCAAGGGCCGCTTCGCGAAGGACACCCGGGAAGATGTTCCGTGGCCGGCAGAGGCAGCCCCCACCACCAAGGGCACGCACAACCTGGGTGAGTCGGTCGAGATCGGAAAAAACAATCTGATCGCCATGATCGCCGATGTCGAAGGTCCGCTCACCGTGGTCGGCATGTCCGGTGGCGCGCTGGTGACCACCGAAGCTTTGCGTTATTTCGCCAATAACCCGGGCGCCGCTCCGGATCCGGAAGACGTCACGTTCATCGTCATCGCGGATTCCAGCCGGCAGGAATTCATCAACAAATCCGACAGCAACTCGCGGCTGGGTTACCACTACCAGCCTGCGCCGGAAACCCCCTTCGACGTCATTGTCGTGACCGGGGAGTATGACGGGTTCGCCGACTTCCCCGACCGGTGGTGGAACCTCACCGCGGTGATGAACGCGTATGCGGGCGTAATCACCGGTCACATCCAGTCCGCATACGCCGACCTCAGCAAGGTGGCCCCCAAGGACATCACAGTCGAGGTGAACAGCAAGGGCGGCACCACGACCAGCTACCTGGTTCGCGCTGAGCAACTTCCCCTCACGGTCCTTCTTCCGTTCCTGAAGCCCTATGAGGCTTCGCTGAAGAAGACCATCGACAAGGGCTATAGCCGCAATGACGCGTCCAACGCCAAGGCGGTGGCGGCGCGCAGTACCGCTGCTCCGGTCGAGGCCGCCGCCGAAGAGGAGCCCGCCAAGGTCGCAGTGGTCGAGGAGTCCGACACCGAGGTAGTCCAGACCTCCGGGCGAGACGAAGAAGCCGTTTCCGAGGAAGACGACGAGTCCGCGCGGCCCGCCGACGAGGAGAGCGGTGAGGACAACGAGGAAGCTGCGCTGGCTGAAGCTGAGGCTGCTGACGAGGATTCCTCCGAGGCGGAGTCCAGCGAATTGTCCGGCGATTCATCAGGCTCGGAGACGGCGGCTGATGAGTCCGACGATTCGGCTGGCACCGAGAGCGGCGAAGCTGCGTCCTCATCGGGCGATGGCGAAAGTGGCTCCGAGTAATACCGTGCATTGTGTGCAACGACGCGCCGCGTGGTCAGGCAACTGGCTCGCGGCGCGTTTTGCGTATACGCCCGAAGTGCCATCGGTTGGGCGCGTTGACTCCGACGCCCTTGACGTTCAAGTGATTACGGGGCCACGGCAGGGGCCGGGCATCGCTTGCTGCCCGCCGCGAGTCGATACGGAGAGGCTCCAACGGTCCCTGACCACTGGCGGCGCGTATGGTTCATCGGATATTGGAGTTTCGAGCCGAATCCGAAAGTGCCGATTTCGAAATTGCGGTGATTTCACCCGCCGATGTCGATAGCCAGACGAAATAAAATGTATTATTGCTTCAGCAAATTTAACGCTATGGTCACTACAGGAGGCGGTAATGAGCTCTGGTAGGCGCGGTCCGGTTCTGATGATGGCCAGCCTGGTGACATCGGTCGGGTTGTTCGCGTTCGGCGGTGGGTCGACCGCTGAAGCAGCGAGAGTGCTGACCTTCAGCCCGTTGCCGACGAAAATGCCCGCCGCGCTGCAGGGGTCCGTTTGTGCCAGCCCCAATCGGTGCGACCCGGTCCCCTATTCGGCGTTGTTGACGACATCGGTGAATCGCATCACAGAGGCGATTGCGGAGGCGACCTCGTCAGCTGACGAAGAGGTCATCGTTTTCGGGCTCAGCGGTGGTGCCGGAGCCGCCAACGAATGGATGAAGTATTACGCCGACGAGGCGGATGCTCCCTCCGCCGAGGTGCTGTCATTCCTGTTCATCGGTAACCCGGGCCGTAGGTACGGCGGTATGAGCAGCCGCTACGCACCGACGCCGGAGACGCAGTACCGGGTGGTCGACATAGTCCAGCAATATGATCCGGTTGCCGATCGGCCCGATGACCCATTCAATCTGCTGGCGCAAATGAATCTGGCGGCGGGTTTGTTTTCTCCGCAGCACACGGATTACACCAACGTGGACATCAATGATCCGAAGAACATCGTGTGGACCGAAGGGAACATCACCTACATCCTGGTGCCCACCGAGAAGATCCCGCTGCTGAACGGCCTGCGGGCGTTCGGGCTCAACAGCCTCGCCGATTCCCTGAACGATCCCCTCAAGGCGATCATCGAGCGGGGATACAACCGACCCATTCCGATTACCGCGCCGGTCGCATCCACCGCCGCTGACCCGGAGTCTGATGCGGTTCCGGCCGACCTGACGGAGGGAGACGACGCGCCAAACGACACCGGCCGTTCGTCCGCTACGGCCGTTCAGCGGGCTGAGGACGTCGATTCGGACCGGTCGGGGTATTCCACCTCCGACGGCCCAACCGACACCGATTCGGCCTCCTCGGAGCCGGATGGCGATATCGCACTCAACGCCGACAATCAGGCACCGGGATCCACCGGCGAAACCGATGACGAGGTATCTCTTGCCGGGGCCGATGTTGCGGAGGCCGATGTTGCGGAGGCAGACGGTGCGGCCGCCGAGTCGGATTCCGAAAGTGCCACCGACGCGAGCGCGTCGCAAGGGGACTCGGGCGCCTCGGCCGACACCAACGACTCATCAGCTGGCACCGGCGCCGAATAGCCGGTGTTGAAGTTCTGCTGAGCGGCGGGGCGCATCCCCCCGATACCAATAGAACGAGCCTGTGCTTGTCTGACGGCATGGACGTCAGCCATCTCGATCCCATCGAACAGACCGCGCTGCTGACCGAGTACTGTCGCGCGCTCGACCATCGAGCGTCCCGTCCGATCCTGGGTGACGATCTGGCCGACCGAACTGTCAGCCAGATCGACTTCGACTTCGCCGGCTTGGCCGCCACTCCCAGCGTGGTGGCATTGGTGGCGTTGCGGGCGAAAATGCTGGACGCTCGCATCCGCGGATTCATCGACGCGAACACCGACCCGGTGGTGGTGGACCTCGGAGCCGGGCTGAGCAGTGCGGTGTTTCGGGTCGATCCCCCGCCAACCGTCGATTGGTACTGTGTCGATCTTCCGGAAGTGATCAGGTTGCGGGAGGCTCTGCTGCCGGAACGCGACCGCGTCCACACCCTGGCCGTGTCATTGCTTGAAACTGGCTGGTCCGATCTGATTCCGGCGGACCGTCCGGCGATGGTGTTTGCCGATGGGCTCGTCGCCTTTCTGGACGAGCCCGAGATCATCGCGATCCTGCGTGCCGTCACCGGCCACTTCGGGTCCGGTGTGATCGCGTTCAACGACTACGGACCAGTCAGCAAGGCCAACCAGCTGATGGGTAGGCTCGCCACCTCACGCACGACCAATTCACCGCACAGCCAATGGCGGTTCCCTGGTTTCCGGGATGCACGGCACCCGGAGACCTGGAATGTCGGCCTTACCCTGCTCGAGGAGTCCAGCGTCATGCATCAACCAGAGGCGCGGTTCTTCCCCCGGGGTCTGCGGTTCGCCAGCCGGCTGTCGCGCCGATTCCCGGCGATCGCCCGCAAGTCCCGGATCCTGCAGTACCGGTTCTAGAGCGACCGAACATCGAGCAGATCGGGGAGACTTCGGTAGCGTCTGGACGCTCCGGGTGCCGTGGCGACCCGGTGCCCCTATCGGTGCGTCGACCGTTAGCCTGGTGACACACCAGTGCGAATTCCGGAGAGGTGACGACATGCCCGCACCAGCAGCGGCGGTCTTCGATCGCTTGCGCAAGCTAGCCGCAATCGAGGACATTTCCGCCCGATCGACCAGGACGATAGACGAGGTGTTCACCGGCAGGCCGCTGACGACCATACCGGTCGGCACTGGAGCCGACGTTGAAGTGGCGTTCACCAAAGCGCGTTTGGCGCAAGTTGATTGGGCGAAGCGGCCAGTGAAGGACAGAATCGCGGTCGTCCGGCGCTATCGCGACCTGATAGTGAAGAACCGTGAGTCACTGATGGACATGCTGCAGGCCGAAGCGGGAAAGGCCCGCTGGGCCGCGCAAGAAGAAATCGTCGACTTGATAGCGAATGCGAATTACTACGCTCGTGTCTCCGAGGGCCTGTTGAAGTCACGAAGGGTTCAGGGGCTGCTACCGGCGATCGGTAAGACCACCGTCGGTTATCAGCCCAAGGGCGTCGTCGGGGTGATCTCACCATGGAATTATCCGATGACGCTCACGGCCTCGGACGCCATTCCTGCTCTGATCGCCGGTAACGCGGTTGTGGTCAAACCGGATAGTCAGACGCCCTACTGCGCGCTGGCATGCGCCGAGCTGTTGTACGAGGCGGGCCTGCCTTGGGCGCTGTACGCCGTTGTGCCCGGGCCCGGCTCGGTGGTCGGAACCGCGATCGCCGACAATTGCGACTATCTTATGTTCACCGGCTCGTCGGAGACGGGCAGCCGGCTGGCCGAACACGCGGGCCGCCGCCTGGTGGGCTTCTCGGCGGAGTTGGGCGGAAAGAACGCGATGATCGTGACCCGGGGAGCCAACCTGGGAAAGGTCGCGAAGGGCGCGACCCGCGCGTGCTTCTCGAATGCCGGTCAGCTGTGCATTTCCATCGAGCGGATCTATGTCGAAAAGGACATCGCCGACGAGTTCACCCGAAAATTTGGTGACGAGGTGCGGAAGATGAAGCTCGGCACCGCCTACGACTTCTCGGTCGACATGGGCAGTCTGATCTCCGAGGGGCAGTTGAAGTCGGTGTCGGACCATGTCGATGATGCAAAGGCTAAGGGGGCCAAGGTTATCGCGGGCGGTAAACCCCGCCCCGATATCGGGCCGCTGTTCTACGAGCCTACCGTGCTGGCCGACGTCACACCCGAGATGGAATGCGCGGGCAACGAAACCTTCGGCCCGCTGGTCTCGATCTATCCGGTCACCGACGTCGATGAAGCGATCGAGAAAGCCAACGACACTCAGTACGGGCTCAATGCCAGCGTCTGGGCAGATTCGACCGCCGAAGGGGAGAAGATCGCGGCCAGGCTGCGCTCGGGCACGGTGAATGTGGACGAGGGCTATGCCTTCGCCTGGGGCAGCCTGAGCGCCCCGATGGGCGGGATGGGAGTGTCCGGAGTCGGGCGGCGGCACGGCCCCGAAGGTCTATTGAAATACACTGAGCCGCAGACCATCGCAACGGCCAGGGTGCTCAATCTCGATGCGCCGTTCGGCATTCCGCAGACCATGTGGCAGAAGTCCCTGCTGCCCATCGTGCGAGTGGTGATGAAGCTGCCGGGTCGAAAGTAAGGCTTTGGCGCTGTTCGCTGCGTGCTACCCACTGTCAGCGGGCCTTTCGGCAGACGACCAACGCTTCGTGGTAATCCCAGCGGTAGCGCTGCGGATCCAGCGCCACCCTTGACGCCAGTGCATCGTGCAGTTCCTGCTGCAGTCCGGCGGCGTCACCGACAGCGGCGTCCCCGGCATCGTTGAGTGCGAACGCCCGAGCGAACAGCGGGCCGCCCCACGCCTCCACGCTGCGGATGTAGTTCTCGGCGAACACCTTTGGGCGGTCATCCCAGTACGGGTTGTCCAAGCGGAAGATTTCGGAATGCTCGAGGGTGAGTCCGGCGAACTCCCCGCAACTGAACGGGGCGCGAATTTCCTCCAGTGTCCTGTTCCACACCGGAACGACGACGGCCGCGTGCGCCCGCGGTCCGATCCGGCCCTCGTCACGCCATTGCCCGAGGATCTCGTCGATATCGGAACCGATCGCCCGATAGACGCCGCCGAACTCCGGCCATTGGCCCACTGATGCCGGCAGCACCGCGACGAATGTCCCCCCGGGTGCGAGTTCCTCGGCGCGGTATCGCAAGATACTCGCCCAATCGCGCTGCGCCGCTGCCTCCCAGGCCAACCGTTCGGTCGGATCACGGTGGTTGGGATAACCCGGAAACACCGATCCGGTCGAACTGAGATCACCCGAATCGGAGATCCAGTGCATCGCCGTCCCGCTGACGGCGATGTGGACAGTCCCGGCCGGCAGGCAAGGACCGGTGTGGATCGGAATCCCAGCGAGACTCAGGACGGTCGCTGGGCGGGGCCGCCGCATCGAAGCCTCGCGCCAGGCCAACCGATGATCGTCGGGGCTGGCCAAGTGCTCCCCCGTGCCGCCGTCGCGGACCCACTCGCGGGGAGTCCGGGCATCGGGAATCACCGCGAATTGTTCGAGATGACCGGACCGGGCCGCCATATCCACCAAATGCCGGCCGGCGACGCGCCACATGTTCGATGGCAGGTCCACCAGGGCGTAGTGCAGGCCGCGGCCGGCCCGTTGGTTCACCAGCGCCGCGATGAGCTCATGGGAGTTCACTCCGTCGGCAGCACCGAGATCTGCGACCACGAGATCGCCGGCGTCATGGTGGGCCTGTGCCGCGCTCAGCGCCGTTTCGTAAGTACGGGTGAACGCCGCCGCCTGTGAGCGAGCGTTCCGGGCGTAGTCGGTAGCCATCCGCGACAACGCGGACGGGCGGGAATCCGGCATGTTCGACCGGCTAGCGTTGTTGCGCTTTATCGGCACGCATGCGCCGGAGAAGATCGGCCACTTCGATCGCGTCGCCCTCGCCGACTTCGTCGGAGTTCCGGTACGGGCGCGCGATGACCATGTACAAGACACCGGTGCCGACCACGATCAGCAAGCCGATGGCCACCACCCAACGGTCCAGAAATGTGCCGTCGCTGCCGGGTTTGATCAGCAAGACCATCGCGACTACCCCGTAGCACAGGGCGGCCACGTTGACCAACATGCCCCAGCGTCCAAGATTCCAGTCCCCGGCCGGCTTCCACCCGCGCAGGCGCTGCCGCAGTGCGGCCAGCACCACGGCTTGGAACGCGATGTAAATGGCCAGCACGGCGAAGCCGGTCACCCTGGGCAATTGCTCCGGGTAGAGATAGACGTAGAAGCAGATGATGATCGGAATGACGCAGGCGACCAGCAGTGCGTTCGCCGGGACGGCATGTCGCTCAGACATTTTCGACAGCCAGTCACTGCCCGGGAGCATTCGATCGCGGGCGAACGCGTAGATCAATCGGCTACCCGCCGCCTGCAACGACAGCACGCAGGAAATGAATGCGGTGATCGCCACACAGAGGAACAGTTTCGACCCCAGGTGCCCGAGCGAGCTGGTCAAGATATGCGATATCGGGTCGTCGTCGTCTCCGGCAACGATCTGACCGAGATTGGGCGCGGCCAGGATGTACCCGGCGAACGACATCAACGCGGACAGACCGCCGATCAGGATGGTCAGGATCATGGCCCGCGGGATCCGTCGGGTCGGGTCGTCCACTTCCTCGGCCACGTCGCCGCATGCCTCGAACCCATAGAACATGAACAGTCCGGCCAGGGCGGCACCCAGGAAGGTGAGGAAGTAGGCGTCGTTACCGCCGGCGCCCATCGAGTCGAAAAACACGGAGAAGGAGTTGGCCCGCTTGAAGATCAGCAGGTAGAGGCCGAGCGCTATCACGCCCAACAACTCGGCGGCCAGCCCGATCCGGGCCACTCGGGCCAGCATGTGGGTGCCGGAGAAGTTGAATGCCAGGGCAAGCAGCAACAGTCCGATCGCGGTGATCAGCGACACCTCGCGGGTGTGTGCAATGCCCAGCAGCGAGGCGACGAATCCGCCGCCGAACTCGGCCACCGCCGTCACGGTGACCAGGACGGCCCAGATGTAGATCCACGACACCATCCACGCGTAGCGGCGTCCCCACAGTCGTCGGGTCCAGGGATAGATCCCCCCGGCCACCGGGTACTGGGACACCACCTCGCCGAAGATCAGGGCGACCAGGAACTGGCCGCAGCCGACGATCACGATCCACCAGATCACCGGCGGTCCGCCCAGGTGCAAACTGTAGGCGAACAGGGAATACACCCCAACCAGCGGCGATAGGTAGGTGAAGCCCAAAGCGATGTTCGACCACAGGCTCATCGACCGGTGGAAGTCAGCTCCGCTGTAGCCCAGCGCTTCCAGGTGGGCCTGTTCGGCGTTTGCCGCCGTCGACGGCGATTCAGGGTTCGACACACAACCTCCCTAGGGAAGAGATGGCAGGGTAGCAGCCAGTTCTGCGCATTCGAGCGTGTGGAACACCGTAGCCGTTGGGTGATCTTCACCCGGGCCAAAGCCGAAAACTGCCCCGGTCAGAGGGCTCAGCTACCGCTCTCGACCGCGGACAGCGGGTCGGAGACTTCGGTTGTTGCCGCCTTACGGCGGCGGACGATCGCTCTCCCGCCGCGTGCCGGCGTGACGGTAACACCGCGGCTGTGCGGCTTCTCGTCCGCGTCGGTCGTGGGTTCCAGCCGGAACTCGCGCAACATCGTGCGCAAGGTTACGTCCATCTCCATGGTGGCGAACGACGCCCCGATACAACGCATCATGCCTCCGCCGAAGGGAATCCAGGCAAATGGGTTCGGTGGGTTACCTAGGAAGCGGTCCGGGTTGAAGGTCTTCGCGTCCGGGAAGCTCTCCTCGGAGGCCATCGCGAGCTGGGTGCTTGCCATGATCGTCGTACCCTCGGGTATCACCCACTCCCCCAGCTTGATTCGGGCCTTGGTGCGGCGCAGCGCGGCGGTCAGCACGGGGCGGGTCCGCTGTGACTCCGCGATAGTTGCCTGTAGCAGCTCGGATCCGCCGGCGTCGACCTCCTCGGTCAACCGGACCAGCAGATCGGGGTGCCTGCGGATCCTCTCGATCGTCCAGGCCAGCTGGGTCGAGGTGGTCTCGTGTCCGGCCACCAGCATCGTTAGGAGCTCGTCGACGATGAACGGGTCGGGGATCGGATTGCCGTCGTCGTACCGGGCCTGCAGCAGCAGTGACAGCACGTCGCCGCGTTCGGCGAAATCGGGATCCGAGCGCGCGTCGGCCATCAAGGAGTTGATCAGCTCGTCCATCCGGCGACGGTATCGGGCGAACTTGCCACCGGGACTCCACGGACCGAAATCCCGGCGCACCACCGGCGGCATCAACGCGATTTTCGATCCGAACTCCACTGCGGCGGGCATCAATACGCGTAACTCGTCGAGCTGTTCACCCTCCGCCCCGAACACCGCGCGCAGAATCGTGTTCAGCGTGATCCGCATCATCGGTTCGAGCATTTCGAACTCGACGCCTTCGGGCCAGGTCGCCATCTCGCGGAGAACTTCTTCTTCGGTGATACGCGCATAGCCGCGCATACTCTTCCCGTTGAACGGCGGGAGCAGCAGCTTGCGGCGGGCAAGTAGAGCGTCGCCGTCGAGATTGAATATCGAGCCCGGGCCCAGGACGTCGCCGCCGAGATTGTTCTCTGGCCGGCCGATCAACTCGCGGCTGGTGCTGAACAAGTCCTTCACCAGGACCGGATCGCTGATGACCACCGTTTTGCCGAACACCGGGATGTCGAGTGTGAACGAGGAGCCGTACCGCCGGCCCAGCGCAGCGATTGCGCCATAGCGGGCGGTCAGCACGGCGGCTCCCTGAATCAGCTTGGGAATCCGGGGACCGTGCGGTAGACGTATCGGCTCCGTGGTGGCCGTCGCCATGTCATCACCCCCTCGTGCTGTCGCTCGGTAACGTGGTCAAGAATCTGAACTTTCGGTCGTCTGCGACCGTCGGGTCCGGCTCAGGATATCGCGTAGTCCTCCAGCGGGAACTTGTCCTGCTCCCTGACGGCCTGACGCACCGAAGTCGGGCGGAACAATGGGGCTTCTCCGGAACTGTGGAACCAGTAGGAACGGGAGTTGGTGCAATCGCCCAACCGGAACACCGAGTCGTCGAGCAGGGTGAGCATGCGGTCCAGGAATCGGGCGTTGGCCGCTTCGGTGACCTCGAAGGTGTGCGAACCGGTGCGTTGCAGCTCTCCGAACAGTCGGCCCATGTGGCGCATCTGGTATTCGACGGTATCGAACCAGGACATGCCGACCCACGCGTAAGGGCTGGCCTGGGTCAGCATGTTCGGAAACATCGGAACCGTGAGACCCTCGTACGCCTGGAACCTGTTCTCCCGCCACCACTTTCCGAGATTCCGCCCCTCCCGTCCGATGACCTCGATGGCCGGCAGGTTCGACTCCCACACATCGAAGCCGGTGGCTAACACCAAAGTGTCGACCACGCGCTTGGTGCCGTCTTCCGCGACGATTCCGTCAGGTTCGATCCGGCAGATGCCCTCGGTTTCCAGGTGCACGTGTGGCTTGGTGAAGGTGCCGTAGTAGGTGTTGGACAACGTCGGCCGTTTGCAACCAAAGTCGTAGCCGGGAGTGAGTTTCCGTCGCAGTTCCTTGTCCCGGATGGCCAAGAACCGATGCAGCGCGCCGATGCGCGCGGCTGCACTGTTCACCGGTCTGAACTGACGGAACTTCCACATCGCCAGGGTGACCATGACGTCCATGAACAGGTCACTAGACAGCCGCAAAAGACGTTGTGTGACCGGAAATTTCGCGAACAGCCGGTGCGCTGATGGACCGAAACGAAGGTCAAACTTGGGCATCACCCAGATTGGTGTGCGTTGATAGACGACGAGCTCCGCGACCTCATCGGCCAGCTTGGGGATGAGCTGCACGCCGGTGGAGCCGGTGCCGATGATGGCCGCCTTCTTGCCCCGCAACGGGTAATGGGGGTCCCACTCCTGTGCGTGCAGGACGTCACCGGCGAAGCTGTCGATGCCAGGAATGTCGGGCTTCTTGGGCTGGCATAGATACCCGGTCGCCAGGATAAGAAACTGCGAACGCAGAGTTTCGCCGCCCGTCAACGAAACCAGCCAGACTTGGGCGTCTTCGTCCCAGCGGGCGCCCTCGACGATGGTGTTGAACCGCATGTGGCGACGAAGGTCGTACTTCCGCGCTACGTGCTCGGCGTAGGTTTTTAGTTCCGAGCCGGGCGCATAGAGCCGCGACCAGTACGGATTTGGCTCGAACCAGTACGAATAAGTCGTGGAGGGCACGTCCACCGTCAGACCCGGGTACCGATTGACGTGCCACGTGCCGCCAAGATCGTCTTCGCGGTCGAGAATCGCGAGATTGCGGTAGCCCAAACGATTGAGCTGGATGGCGGCGCCCATCCCGCCGAACCCGGCCCCGACGATGACGGCGTCTAGCTGCTCCGCACTCACGGGGCGATACTACGGACTGTCCCGCCTGGCATCTCCAGCGTTACTCCGTGCCCTCGGTGTTACCTGAGTCTGCTGAATCGGAGTCGTCGGTGCCGGCGCTGCCTTCGGCATCGTTCGACGTCGAGTCTTCCGACTCTCCTGGCTGGCTGGACTCGGTCTCGATCCCGGCCAGACCTTCGTCCTCCGCAACAGCGTCGCCATCGCCAGAATCCGAGGCGCCGGTGCCTTCGCCAGCGGCTTCGGTGCTCTCGGTATCAGAGACGTCGGTGGTTTCGGTGGCTGTGTTCGCGTCCTGCTCTTCCCCGGGGCCGGCGCCAGAAGCCTCTTCGGCAGAATCGATTGCCTCGCCCCCCGTGGATTCCGCGTCGACAGTTGCGGACTCGACCGGCCCCTCATCGGTGCCCTCGACAGAGACGCGCAGGAGTGCCGCGTCAGATGTCTCGCTTGTGGTGGGCAACGGCAGACCGGTGGGCGTCTCGGCGTCGTCGTCCTGCCAACCATCATTGACAGGCTTGGGGAAACCATCCTCGGGTACCCAATCCGGCGGCATGAACGGGTCGTACGTGTTGCACTGCGGGCAGAGGTACGGGGCGAATGGCCGCAGGAGGTAGGCCGACGCGCTGTATCGCGGATTCCAGATGTAGCTCTGCGGAACGAACGGGTTGAACATTATGCTCAGCGTCTCGCCGAACTTCGCCCACGCCTCGAAGGTTTCCTGCAGCGTGGGGAACCGGACCGGCTCCGGGTCTTCGAGAAGGTAGTTGATCAGCGACTTCCAGCCCGCGAACGGGTCGAGTTTGACGGTCTGTCCCCACCACTCGATCTGGTCGCCCTCCTCACCGAGCTCATAGCCCCAGTAATGCTCGTTCTCGCTGACCTGGTCGTACTGTGGCGTGTAGCCGTCAGGACCGAAGGTGTAGCCGTCCTCGTCATAGAACTCCCAGCCCGGGACCCTGAACATGCTGGCGAACATCGAGTTGTACTCAGGGCACGGTGGCAGGCCCGAGCACCCCTGGTGCTGCGGCAGGTTCGCGGCCATCCACCACTGCATCGCCTCGCCGTACGGCTTGGATAACGCGGGGATCGGCAGCAACAGGTCGGCGAATGACCATGCCATCGCCGGGTTTCGGCGGTCCCATCCCAGGATGTTGTCCTGGGAGTACACCCACCAGTTTCCGCTCAGGGACCAAGTCTCAGCGAAGTAGTTAACAGCATTGACGTTCGCCATCGGCATGTTCAAGAACATGTTGATCAGGTTGGGAACGATGTTGGCCGCCGACTGCGCGGTCAGATCGACATCCATCCTGACGGTGCGGACCTCTTGCTGCGCCGCGGCCAGGTTTGGAACGACGGGAGTGACGGAGATGACGCTGGCCCCCACCAGTGCCACGCCAGCCGTGACATACGAACGAATCGCAGCAGGCATGACGCTCCTTTCGATCAATGTTGCTGAGAGCGAGCGGACGAGAAAGACCGTATCCAAAAAGTGACCATTTGTCTAGAAATCTCAGGCCCATTGACGGAATTACGGCCTTTGCTGACGTGCGCGTCAATCTGTCAATCAGGGTCCGTGTTGCAAACTGTGAAAAGCCTGGGAACCTGCGTATACAGGCAGCGCAGGCAAACTACGTGTGGACATCGAAAACTCTATTTTGCGGATTCGCCAAATCAGAAAGCCGAGGGTTGGCTGGTCACAGCGCCATGGTCGCGAGCCAAGAATGGATCCTGTTTGCGACGGCTTCCCAGCCCGGCTCGAGCATCATATCGTGTCCCATGCCGGGGAAGAATTCCGGCTGCGTGCGATAGGCGGCCGCGGTCGCCCTCACCTCGTCCTGGGTGACGGCTCCGTCATCGAGTGCGCCCAGGACCAGCATCTCCGCGGAGACCAACTTCGGCTTTGGTAGGTCGCGGATGCCGTCGAGGCCCGATCGGCCGCTCTCCTCCTGAAGCCGTGCTGCGTGCCGTCGAACGATGGCCTCCGGTGTTCCGGCGGAGAAGAATCGCTCTCGGGCCAGCGCTGGTGTGCCCACATAGGGCAGCGAGCGGCCGGTGACGGTGACCTTCGTGAAATGCCACGGGTGACGCTTCAGCCAGCGCAATCCGGAGGCCAGGTATCCGGATGGCGGCATCGATGCCATCAGAATCCCAGCCGGGGAGGTTCGGGATTGCAGGTATCGCTGTACCAGAAAGCCGCCCATGGAGTGTCCGACGATGATCGGTTCACCGGGCAGATTTTGGGTCACCGAGACGATGTCGTCGAGGTAGTCGGCGAACGAGAGTTTCCGAAGTGGCTTGGATGTCGCGCTGCCTCCGTGGCCCCGAAGGCTCAGCGCGAGTGCTCGATATCCCCTGGCGGCGAAGAAGTCCAGGAAGTGTTCGTCCCAGCACCACGCGGCGTGCCAGGCGCCGTGCACGAACAGTATCGGCACCGGGTGTGACGCGCTGACGCGACCCTTGTCGATTACCTCGAGCACCGCCCGATAGTACGGTCCATCAGATGACCTCGACATCCAGCGTGGGCCAGGCCCGATGACCCTTGACGGATTTCGATTCGGGATGCTGGACGGCCTTGCCAACTCCCGGTTCTCGCCGACGTTGTTGCCCACGGCTGCCGCCCTGACTGCCACGGCCACGGGCGCCGATTCGTTCTGGGTCGGTGACCACCTGAACTCGTTGATTCCGCGATCGATCGCCACGCCGGAGCACATGGGGGCTGGGGCCAGGTTGGTTCCCAAGGTAGATGCGATCCTCGAGCCGTGGACCATGCTCGGCTTCCTGGCGGCGCGCAACCGGTTCCGGCGACTGCGGCTCGGTGTCTGCGTCACCGACGGGAGCCGGCGCAATCCTGCGGTGACGGCGCAGGCTGCCGCGACGCTGCAGCTGCTCACCAAGGGCAGGGGCCTACTCGGCATCGGTGTCGGCGAGCGCGAGGGTAACGAGCCCTACGGTGTGGATTGGACGAAGCCGGTGGCTCGCTTCGAAGAGGCCATAGCGACCATCCGCGCGCTCTGGGATTCGGGCGGCGATCTGATCACCCGCGACTCCCCGTACTTTCCGCTGCATAACGCCGTGTTCGACCTCCCCCCATATCGCGGGAAGTGGCCGGAGATCTGGGTCGCTGCCCAAGGTCCGCGCATGCTGCGAATCACCGGGAAGTTCGCCGACGCCTGGGTGCCCTTCACCATCTCGCGTCCGGCCGAATACGCCGCCGGATTGGCGGCGGTACACGTGGCCGCTTCCGACGCCGGGCGCCGCCCTGCGGACATTGTGCCCGCCCTCAATCGTGCGATCGTGACCGGCCGAAACCGCGACGACGTCGACGAAGCGCTAGGCGGTGTCCTGATGAAATCATCGGCACTGGCCGCTCCCGCGGCGGTCTGGGCCCGCCACGGGGTCGAGCATCCTCTCGGCGCGGAATTTTCCGGTGTCCAGGATCTCGTTCCGCAGACCATCGACAGAGAGACTGCGCTTTCCTACACCGCCAGGGTGCCGTTGTCATTGATGAAGGAGATCTGCTTTCACGGGACGCCGGACGAGGTCCTCGACCAGGTCGCGGAATGGCGGGATCGCGGTCTTCGCTATCTGCTGGTGCTCAACGGCAGTCAACTCAATCCCCGATTGCGCAAGGCGGCGGCGGCCAGCGCGCCGTTCGGCAAGGTACTCCGGGGGCTGAGGAAACTCTAATCTCTGCCGTGCAATTTGCTGATGACGGGCACAGTCATTGCGCGGATGGGGACAAATCGGACCCTAGTGGGGCCCGGGCGCTACGATGAAGGTACGGATGAGTCGATCGACGCGGCATCAGCTTCCGTAGTAGTGAAGCGCAAAAATCTCGGTAAAGGCATTGTGACACAGCGATTTTAGCGCTCGCGTAAATAACGAACGGGCTGACGAGCCGAGGATCCGTATCTACGGGCCCGACATTATCGCGAACTCTCACGGTTTCGCCCAAATGCCCGGCGCTGGGTACACAGCGGGTCTGTTTGCATGTACATTTAGTTTGCTGTATCAGTCTATTGCTACCGCGGGGTCCAAGGGGTGCGTGGTGGCTGTCAGCCGTCCGCACTGGTTCTGCAAATCATCGAAAGGACCCGTTCGATGCTCGAATCTTTACGCCCATATGTCACCACCGGTATCGCGTTGGTGGGGGCCGGCGCCATCGCACTGGCGCCGGTGACACCGCCTCAGCCAGCGGCGCCGGTAGTGCAGGCCGTTGCACCGACAGGCGCGGAGGTGCGCCTGGCCGCGGCGTCGTTCTCGAACGTTCCGGCGAACCTGATCAAGGCGATTCTCAACTCCCCCACTGCCGCAATCGCCGGTGTCGAACGCTTCGCGGCTGCGATGGCGGCCAGCGGCAGCTGGAATGAATCACATCCCAACAACGTGTGGGGTTGGGACGATGTCAACCCCGAGCATGCGAAGGCTCTGGTCGACATCCTGCTGCTCGTCCCATCTTTGTCAACGCCCCTCGGCGAGCACGTCAACTGGTATTTGGCGGCAAATCTCCCGATGCACGAGGGATGTGCCTTCGAGTGCCCTGACCCCGAGGAAATGCTCGGCGGCATGTTCCGGGTTCCCGCCTGGGAGTTCTGGGATGCCGACGGGTATACCTTCCCTGAGGTGATCAACCCGGTCAGCGGGCTGCCGACGGCCTGGTCCGGTCAAACGGTCACCGTGAATCCGTGGGAGCCGGTTACCGCGTTCGTCGACTACCTGATGGAAGATCCGGGCCACGTCGAGTTCCCGACGGCATACGAGACGATCACCGCGCTGGCGAACCTGGCGGCCGCGCTACAGACGACCGAACATCTGGCGCCCTGGATTCCGGTACGCGAAATCGAGACGTTCCTCAAGATGTTCGTCCCTGCACCCGAGGCGTCGGTCGAGACGGCTCGAGGCGTGGAATCGAACGCCCGGGCGAAAACCTTCGACGGGGAGTCGGAGCGAGGCACAACCACCTCGGCGCCCGATGCGTCGGAGTCTTTCGATCGTTCTCTGCCCGGTCCCGAAAACGCAGTCGGCACCGGGCAGTCGCCAGCTGCCCATGATGGTGGGCCTCGCATCGATCCGGCGGCGGCCCTCGACGATGCGCGCCACGAGGTCCCCGAACCCGCGATATGGAAACCGACATCGGGCGTCGAGCGAAGCTCCGGGCGGGACATCGAAGTGGAGTCGGGGCCCAGGGCTTACCGCGAAGCCGGAGATGATGCCGGGGACTCGAATGCCAGGCCCGACGGCACTGACTCGGCGGACACTGACTCGGCGGACACTGACTTGGCGGACACTGACTTGGCGGACACTGACTCGGCGGACACTGACTCGGCGGACACTGACTCGGCGGGCACTGACTCGGCGGGCACTGACTCGGCGGGCACTGACTCGGCGGGCACTGACTCGGCGGGCACACAGACCTGACACCTCGCCCGGCAAACCCCTGCAGCGGCAGCGGCCCAGCCCTGCTGTCATACTTCCCGGCATGCCTGTGACTCGCGCGGATGGCGCCGGAGGAGATCGAGATGGGCTACGGCAGAACGTTGGTCAGCATCTCCTCCGTACCGGCGTCGCGACATCGTCGCACGTCAAGAAGCTCATCAGTAAGTACTACTACCCCTATCTGAGCCGCCGCCTCGACGCGGACGACATGATTTTCCTGAACTACGGGTATGAGGAAGATCCGCCGATGGGTCTCGCGTTGGAGGCGCCCGACGAGCGCGATCGCTACTGCATCCAGCTCTACCACGCCACAGCCACCCAGAGCGGTGCCGAGCTGGCCGGCAAGAAGGTCTTGGAGGTCAGCTGCGGCCACGGTGGCGGCGCTTCCTATCTGATGCGGACGCTGAAGCCGGCCGCCTATACCGGCCTGGACTTCAATCCGGACGGTATCGCTTACTGCCGAAAGCGGCATCACCTGCCCGGCCTCGATTTCGTACATGGCGACGCCGAGCAACTCCCCTTCCCCGACGAGTCCTTCGATGCTGTGATCAATGTCGAGGCGTCGCACGTATATCCGAGTTGCGCGCGCTTTCTGACCGAAGTAGCTCGCGTCCTGCGCCCCGGCGGTCAGCTGCTCTACACCGACCTTCGCGGGTCTCAAGACATTCCGGCGTGGGAGGTCGATCTGGCCGAAGCGCCCCTCCGAATGGTCTCGAAACGGGACATCAACGCGGAGGTCTTGCGCGGACTCGACCAAACCTCGAAGCGGTGGCTGGAGCTGGTGGGAAAGCGGCTCCCGTTCCTTCTTCGACCACTGGGTCGCCAGATCGTGCCGGCGCCCGGCTCGCGATTCTACGGCGATATGCAGAGCGGGCAGATCTCGTACCGGATGTATTCCTTCGTCAAGGACTGAGCGCATCAGCGGCGTGTGGCTGGCGCCGAAAGCTCGACATTCTGCGTTAGGGGCGACCCTCGACTAGCTTTGGCTGCGGCGCGGGTAGCTTCGCAGCAGCGGATCAAAGAGGGATAGACAAATGGCAACAGCGACATCCGAGCCGGTGCGGCTACCACCGGCGCTGCCAATACCCAAGGCCATCCAGGGACTGGGCTTTCTGTTCTCGCAGCACAAGGTGTTCGCCGCGTTGGACCGGCGGTACGGGCACGCGTTCACACTCAATCTGCCCTACTTCGGGCAGACGGTCATCATCAGCGATCCGACACTGGTCAAAGACATTTTCAGCACAAGCCTGGAGCTGATCGGACGACCCGTCCTGACCTACGGCGAGGTCCTCGGATACGGATCGACGTTCAATCTGGAAGGGACCGAACTCGTCGAGCGCCGCCGACTGCTGCTTCCTCCATTCCACAGCAAGCGGGTCGGCAGCTACGAGAGCATCATCGAGGAGGAGGTGATGCGCGAGATAGCGGGCTGGCCGGAGGGGCGGGAGTTCGAAACGCTCGAGCCGATGATGCGCATCACCGTCAGCGCAATCCTGCGCGCCGTGTTCGGCGCCGAGGGACCCGCTCTGGACGAACTTCGGGAATTGGTTCCACCAGGGGTGACGCTCGGCGCCCGACTGCTTTTGCTGCCGGCCATCATGCGGCGTGATCTCGGACCGTGGAGTACCGGTGGGCGGTTGCTGCACTATCGGCGCCGAATCGATGCGCTGATCGAGTCATTGATCGCCGAGGCGAGGGCCGACCCGGCTCTGGAGGATCGGCGTGACGTTCTGTCTCTGCTGCTGCAAGCGCGCTACGACAACGGCGACCCGATCTCGGACCAACATATCGCCGACGAGCTGCTGACCTTGATGAGCGCGGGACACGAGACGACTTCGCTAACCTTGGCCTGGGCGGTCGAGAGATTGCGACGACACCCCGAGTTGCTGCAACGACTCACCGATGAGGCGGACCGCGGCGGATCGGTATTGCGCCAGGCGACGATCTGGGAGGTCCAGCGCACCCGATCGGTCTCCCCGGCGACGATGCGGCGGACGAAGTCTCGAATTCGCTTGGGAGAGTGGGTTCTCCCCGAGAACTGCAATGTCATGATCAGCATCGAGCTGGCCCATGCATCGAGCGAGAACTTTCCGCATCCCGAAAGGTTCGACCCGGATCGATTTGCGGGCGGGGCGCCGACGCCGTTCGCATGGATTCCTTTCGGCGGGGGAATCAATCGGTGTGTGGGCGCCGCGTTCGCCAACATGGAGATGGATGTGACGCTGCGTACGCTGCTGCGCGAACTTCGCCTCGAGCCGACGGCTGCGCCGGACGAACGCCGCCACAACCGGGGCCTGAACATCGCCCCCGCACGTGGCGGCCGGGCGGTCGTGTATCGGCGGAAGACCACGGAGGGTAGCGCCGGCGATTCGATATCGGCCGGCGATCGGGCATCACCGCAGACTCGTTGACCGCCAGACCGACATCAGGACTGCCGGGTCCCAGCGAGTGCCGGGCTATTTGCCCGGGGCCCTGCTGGGCTGATGCGGCTGAGCCCGTCCCTGCCTGGCATACTGCTGCGCATGGCCATCAATCGCCCAGCTGACGTCGTCGACCGGATCGGGATCACCCCGGTCGTCAAGAAAGTTGTCAGGAAATACTGGTATCCCTTTATGACCCGCCAGCTCGAGGCCGAGGACATGGTCTTTCTGAATTGGGGCTACGAGGAGGACCCCCCGGTGGGGTTGCCGCTGGAGGATGCCGACGAGCCCAATCGGTACTACATCCAGCTGTATCACGCCACCGCCACCGAGGGGGGCGGTGATCTGGCCGGCAAGCGGGTGCTGGAGGTCAGTTGCGGCCACGGCGGGGCGGCGTCGTACTTCACCCGCACGATGAAACCCGCCAGCTACACCGGTCTGGACTTCAACCCCGACGGCATCGCCTTCTGCAAAAAGAGACACCAGCTTCCCGGTCTGGATTTCGTCCACGGCGACGCCGAAAACCTGCCATTCCCCGACGAATCCTTCGATGCGGTGATCAACCTGGAGGCCTCGCACAACTATTTGCAGTTCTCCCGGTTCCTATCCGAAGTGGCGCGGGTCCTGGTTCCGGGCGGCCGCTTTCAATACGCAGACCTCCGCAACCATCAGGAGTTCGCAGACTGGGACGCAGATCTGGACAATGCTCCGCTGCGGAAGCTGTCGCAGCGCGATATCAACGCAGAGGTCCTGCGCGGGTTGGATCTGACCGAAGATCGAGCGGTGGATCTTATCGATCGGCGGGTGCCTGCGCCGCTGCGCCCGTTCGCCCGCCAGTTCTCCGTCGTGCCGGGATCGCGCAACTACAACGACGTGAAGTCCGGCGCAATCTCCTATCGGGCGTACTCCTTCATCAAGGAATGAGGCTTGACGCCTCCGGGGCGACCGCGTCAGGCAACCGGATGGCGCGCGGCCGCAGCCACGACCGTAACTCCACGACCGTAACTCGGCGCTGACTCAGTTCTTGATGAACGCGTACATCCGATAGGAGATGTCGCCGTTCTCCAGATCGCGGTACAGCCGCGAACCGGGTGCGACGACGATTTGGCGCCCGATCGGACGCAGTATCGCGGGCAGGCCGCGACATACCATGTCCAACTGCATCTGAGCGGTCTTTTCCAGCCCGCGAAGGACTTCCGCGTCGATGATCCGTTCAGACTTGATCTGTAGCAACGGCGCTTCTGCCATCGCCGTCTCCCATTCGGCGAACTCGCCGCTGGTGCGCATGTCGGTGTAAAGCAATATGCCGCCCGGACTCAGCACGCGCCCCACTTCTTCTAGAAACTTCGGGAAGCTCGTATAGACGTGGGAGGCTTCGACATTGATCACGGCATCGAAGGATTCGTCGGGGAATGGCAGGTTTTCGGCGTCGCCGTGGACGAAATCCAGACCGGGAAGCTGGTGTCTCTTTTTGCAGAAGGCGATGCCGTCGGGGTTGAAGTCCAGACCGGTGTAGCTGGCGGGTTTCATCGTGCGGGTGAAGTACGACGCCGCCCCGCCGTGGCCGCAACTGACCTCCAGCACCCGCTTACCGGCCAGGTCGTCACCGGTTTGGGTGGCGGTGGCGTGGTAAAGCTGAATGTTGTAGCGGTACTGCTCGTCGGCATCCGCCAACGGCAACTCCATGGGCGGATCTTCCTCATATCCCCAGTTGATGAAGAGGAAGTCCTCGTTGCTAAGTCGGCGAGTCAGGAAGGGATAGAAGTACTTTCTACTGATCGCCTTGGCGAACGGAGCATTCAGCACACGCGTGCCCACAACGCTCTGTCCGACGGGATTGTGCCGTAGAGCATCTCGGGCAGCCCCGACAACGTTGGTGCGATTGAGGGCCATGCCGGTAGTATGCCAGTCGTAACTTGCTGATGCGAACCCCGGCGATCCTTTGCCTGCACACGTTGCACTGGCCCGCGGTCATTCAAACTCCGCTGTCGGAGGCCCAGACTTAAGCGCTGATCCGCCGTCGATATGACTCGGAGAAAAGTGGGCTACTATGACACGAGCAAATCAATCGACCCACGAGCAAATCAATCGACCATAGCCCTTTTCGGGGTCCCAGCAACTTGATACCCTGAGCGCCGGTCACCGCGTCATCTGGAGGAACTTTCATGCGGGATGTAATTCGTACGGCTGGCGTCGCCCTCTGTGCCCCGGTGACGGCCGCGGTGTTGCTTGCGGCATCGACCACAACCGCCCAATCCGCCGCCCCCCCGGTTCCCGACTACCCGGGCGGTGTCGATTGTCAGCAGGAAAGCTGCACGGCTCTGATTCTCGGCGGCGCATGGCCCACGAACAACCTCTCGGATGCCGAGATGAGCAGCATGCTGGGCGGGTACTTCACCGACTACAAGAGGGTGAACATCGTTCATCCCGGGCTGAACCCCAGTATCAACGTGCCGGCAGGTGCGCTTCGGCTGGGGAACGCACTCGATACGACATCAGGCCCCATCACCGTTGCGGGGTTTTCCCAGGGGGCACTGGTTGCCGATCAGATAATGCGCGAACTCGCCGAGGACGCCGACGCTCCGTCGGCCAGCGAGCTCAACTTCGTCATCATCTCCGATCCAACTCGAGGCCCGCTGATCACGGCTTACGGAGACAGCCTCGCGTTCCTCGGTTACGACCGGATGCCGCCGCCGGAATCGCAGTATGACGTCATCGTCGTGGCCGTGGAGTACGACGGGGTCGCCGATGCTCCCGACAGATGGTGGAATCTTCTCGCGGTCACCAATGCATACTTCGGTGGAATGTTGCTGCACGTGGACAGCATGAACGTCGATCTCTCCCAGGTGCCCGAGGAAGACATCACCGTCGGCCCGCCGAACTCCAGGGGCGGGGTCACGACCACCTACCTAATTCGGACCGAAAAGCTGCCGCTGGTGCAGGTAATGCCGTTCCTTGCGCCTCTCGAGGAGCAGTTGAAGAAGCAGGTCGATGCCGGCTACAGCCGCAACGATGGGAAGGCCGCCGTGGCCAATTCGGTCCAGAGCCTGGCTGCGGAGGCCGACGTCGAGTCGCCGGCGACAGTTGCTGAGGAGACCGAAACCGCGAGCCGGCGCAGCGCCAACGCCGTCCAGGAGGCCGAGTCCGACGACGACGCACCTCAGGACGTCGAAGAGTCCGACGGGTCCGGAGCCGACACCGACGAATTCTCAGCCGCGGACGTCGAGGTCGCCGAGACTGCCGACAGTGGGGACGCCGACGCTGCCGAGGGTACCGATGGCGGAAAGACCGACGACATCGCCGGCGGAACCGACGACACCGAGACGTCAGCAGCCGCTTCCGCAAACGATGATTCCGAGGGCTCAGCCGGCTCACAGGAACCTTCCAGCAAACCCGCTTCGGAGGGCGACAGCGACAGCTGAGCTTTCCGCCGATTGCGTCAGGCTGTGGTCTCGACCGAGTTTCGGTCGGGACCACAGTTCGTTTGCTCGGGGAAGTCCGGTGAAGTTGGTATGCCATGCCGTCGCACGTCGCCCGGAACCGTCATGGCCGCCGCGCCGGGGGTATCCTTTCCCTCGGGTCGGGGTGGTCCAAGGACGGTTGTCATGAGGCGCTTTTCATTGAGTCTGCTGCTCTCAGTTCTCCTGGCAGGCGCTAGTGGCGTGTCCGGCGGCGGCGCGGCAATCGCCGACCCCTGCCCCGACATCGAGGTTGTCTACGCCCGCGGCACCGGCGCGCCGCCGGGCATCGGAATCGTGGGTCAGGCGTTCGTCGATGCGCTGCGGACGAAGGTTGGCGGGCGCTCGATGGCTGTGTACGGGGTCAACTACCCCGCCAGTAGGGATTTCGGGCCGTCGGCGTCTGCCGGTGCTGTCGATGCTCGCGACCACGTGCAGGCCACTGCAGCCGCGTGCCCGAACACACGAATCGTGCTCGGCGGAACGTCTCAGGGAGCCGGGGTGATCGCGTTGATCACCGGTGCTGCGGCGCCGCGCGGTTTCACCCCGGCGCCGCTGTCGCCGGAGGTGGCAGATCATGTCGCGGCGGTAGCGGTGTTCGGGAACCCGACGCGCAAGATGGCCGGTGGGCCGCTTCCGGTGATCAGTCCGGTCTACGGACCCAAGAGCATCGACTTGTGTGCGGGTGGAGATCCATTCTGCTCGGACGGCCTGGATCTGCTCGCGCACACCTCTTATGGCTTCAACGGAATGACGAATGAGGCGGCTGATTTCGTCGCCGGGAGGCTATGACATCTCCGGACGACATCTCCGGACGACATCTCCGGACGGTGACGTCAGGCCTCGAGCATTTTCGGGCCGAACCAGGCACGATTGCCATAGCTGTCGAGGTGCACGACCTCGTCCACCGGCCTGCGGGTCGTCGAGCCGTACCGGCCGCGCGGCCAGCCCAGCGGGATCACACAACAGGGAGTGACAAAAGTCGGTAGCTTCAGGATCCGTCGCGACGAGGTCAGGTTCCACAACGGCAGGGTGATCAGGGATGCGCCCAGGCCCATGGAACGTGCCGCTAGCAAGAGGTTCTGCACGCTGGGGTAGATCGAGCCGAAAAACGCCGAAGCCGCCGCGTGCGGCATCGGCATATAGGGCACTCGGCCTTCCCGGGCGGTCAGTCGCAGACACGCGACGATCAAGACGGGGATCTCGGTGAAGTGATCGACCTGCCACTGAATGGCTCGCACGCTCTTGGCCATCTCTTCGTCGTAGGAGGCGATGTCGCGAATCGAGGTGCGGTAGAAGATGCGCCATGCCAGCCGATATCGTCGGGCCAGCTTTTTCTTGATGCGGGGATCCTTGACGACGATGAATTCCCAATTCTGGCCGTTAGCCCCGGTCGGCGCGCGGAGCGCCAGTTCGATGCACTTGAGAACGATGTCGTCGTCGACCGGGTCCGGACGAACCCGCCGGATTGCACGTTGGGTCATCATCGCCTCGATCAGCGGCATGTTCAGCCGCGCCAGCGCCTGGTCCTTCGTCGGAATCGGTTCCGGCATGGTTCAGGTCTCTCCGGCGATCCACGCGGCGGTGAAGCGCTGCATCTGTGGTACCTCGCTGGCGATCATGTCGGCGACGTAACGCTCGATCCTGCCGCCGAACACCGGGATTCTGACTTCCAGGGTGCCGCGAATGCGCAATCGCGATCCGTCGCCGGAGTCAGGATCGACGGGCTCGAGAACCATGTCGCCCGAACCGGAACTGGGCACTCCCTGGGCGGAAATGGTGAACTCTCCGTGTGCGGCACCCGCGTCGGCGGGACGCCACCGCTCGGTCCGCATGATCTTGGTGTTGCCCGGCAGCAGCCTGGCGATACCGGCGGGCAGGATGTCCTGGCGCAGGTCCTGGGTGGTGCGAACGACCACGGCGCCGTCCTGGCTGAGGTCCAGGGAATCCAGCGTCATCGATTCTCCGCCGTACATGGCGAGTCTGGCCAGCCAGTAGCGCCTATCGCGGAAGGCTTCCTGGACCTCGGCCACTCCGGCGGCCGTTTCGGTGGTGATGTCGAATGAGCGTGGCATGGTCAGGCCGTTCGCTTGCCGAACACTTTGTCGGCGATGCGAGCTGCGAAGCGTCGGGATTCCTCGACCTGTTCGTCGCTGATGTTGGTCGGCGGCAACCGCACGCCTAGGTAGCGATCCTTGTATTCGCCGGACCCCAGATAGCTAGTGAGCGAGAGCATGGAGGGCAATTGACCACCCGGGTAGGTGAAATGGATGCCGTCGACGTAGCGCCCACCCTTCTTCTCGGCGAGCTTGCGCACCCCGGCGAGGTTCTCGCGCCAGTACTTGCGACATACCACGAAAACGGCAAATCGCTTGCCGTCCAGTAGATTCCGCGCCTCATGGGATTTCAGGAATGACCGCAATGGCATCGATACCGTCCGCCACCAGGTCGGCGACCCGATGCAGATCAGGTCGTAGTCGCCGACTCGCACGGCGTCCGGGGTGCGGATATCACCGGTGCGCTGCAACGTCTGGGCCGGCAGCATTCCGAGGAAGTCGGGCCAGACGCTGCGCATCGGAAACCGGGAGAACCGCTCCGCGTAGCGAGGATCGGTGAACTCGATGGGCGCGGCCGTCACCTCGCAACCGCGCTGGCGGAACACCTCCCCTGCAGCCTCGAGCACCTTCTGCGATTGCCCGGTGTAGCTGTAGTACAGCAGCAGAACGCGTGGCGGCTGTTTGGACGAGTCCGCGGTACTGGGCTCGGTCAAGGTGTGCACTCCTGTTCCTCGTTATCACCCCGATGGAGGTGGTATCGCCGGTCAAGCCTGCCCCGAGGCGCCTCGCGGCGACCCGAGCGAATAGCCTCACATCCGTGGCCAACAAAGTTTCCGTCAATCTCAGTGGTCCGGCAAAAACCATGCTGTCGACGCTGTACCTCAAAGCCCTCGACGCCGATTTCCCCCGCCCCATCCTCGGTGACCGCTTCGCCAAGCAAGCGATCGACATGCTCGATTTCGACTGGCGTGAACTTGAGATCACCCCGAAATGGGCCCCGCTGTTCACCGTGCGCACCGCGCAGTACGACCGCTGGGTGCGTGAGTTCATGGCGGCGCATCCGGAGTGCACCGTCGTGCACCTGGGGTGCGGACTGGACTGCCGGGTGTTCCGCATCGATCCGGGACCCGATGTGCGTTGGTACGACGTCGATTTCCCACAGGTGATCGCCCTGCGCGAGCAGATCTACCCGACGCGCCCGGACTATGGGCTCATCGCAACACCGGCGACTGAACCCACTTGGCTGCAACAGATTCCGGCGGACCGTCCGACCCTGCTGATCGCTGAAGGGATCAGTATGTACCTCACCGCGGATGACGGAATCGCGCTGCTGCGGCGATTCGTCGATCGCTTCGGTACCGGCGAGTTGCAGATCGACTTCTTCAACTGGCTTGCCATCAAGTCGCAGAAGACCCAATCGCTGGTGCGCACTTCCGGTTCGACCCTGCACTGGGCGGTCAACAGCCCTGAAGATGTGCTCTCGCAGCTTCCCGGCATCCGGCTGCTGGCGGCCACCACGTTCTTCGGCGCCGACACGTACCCCGCGACTTCCAAGGGCATGCAGGCCCTCAAGCGCGGGATTCGGGTGCTGCCACCCGTTCGAAAGGCGTTGCAGTATCACCGATACGCTTTTGGGCCCTGCTGACGAGCTAGCCGACACGGTGGTCGGACTGCCTGGCGGCGATTCTGCGCAATTGGGCCTCGATGGCGGCCACCGAATTCGCAGGTTCAGGGCCGTGCGAGTGGTACTCGATCATCAGCTCGCCGTTGAAAATCTTGCTGGTGTAGATCTCGATTCCGGCACCCACCGCGAAATAGAACTCGCCGTGGCTGGCTGTCAACTCCAGGTTCGGCGGTGTTCGCATGGGTGGCACGATGCCATTGTCGGTAAACATCACCACGTCGGGCAGCCCGGGCGGATTGCCTACGTACTGCGGACTGAAATGCAGGAAACTCTGCTGAATCACGCCCTCGGCGATGTCCTTCTTGAAGGTGTCGTTAATGTCCCGGGCCAGTTCGACGACGTCGGTTCCCCGATGAATCTCGGCCAGGTAGGTAGCGATACCGACGGGGTTGGTGCATTCGGTCGCCGAGACCGGCGGCGAAAGAAGATATCGCAGGTCGACCGGGTAGACATAGGGCACCGGGATGTTGGGTGTGTCCCGCAGTTCCCACTCAGCCATCAGAACCGCTGCCGACAGCACGCTGTTGAGACCCAGCTTATGTGTGCGGCAGAACGTGATGATGCTTTCGGTATCGGGTACCGACAACGTGCAGAAATCCATCGGGACGCGTTGCGGCAGAACAGGATTAACCTCCGCCGGGGTGCGCCGTGACGGCGGAAGATCGTAGACGAACATCGCGGCGAGCAATCGCTCCAAACCCGACCGCGCCTTCTTCTGCACTCCCCGGCTGGCCAGGATTGCCTCAAGCGGTTCGGGAGCCGGATGAACCTGTACCGGGCGGGCGGCGCCCGTGCTCACCAGATCGGTGTAGGTAGAGAACAATTCCTCGACCAGGCTGAACTGGTGATGCCCGTCGGCCAGGCTGTGATGGATGTAGACGGTGGGCTGGGCCTGGCCGTTTCGGATGATCACCCGCAGATGCACGAGCTGCGCAGTCTGGTCGAAGATCGGTTGCGGTTCCTGGGCACCCTCCCCCAGTTCCACCACCTCTATACCGGGATGCATCAGGTCATCGAGCACGATCTCCCAGCGACCGTCGGATGCCTGCTCCAGGTGGCCGTTGAGCACCGGGTGGGCCTGCAGGAGCAGGTCGAATGCGTCAGCTAGGGCGTCGGTGTCGAGCGGACCGCGTACATGGGCCGCCAGCCCGACGAAGTTGTGCGTCTCGGCGAACATCTCCTCGCTGCGCGCGAGCTTTCGGATACCCGATGAAGGAAACAAGTTTGGACTCCCAGAAATTCGGGCGGCAGCCGGGGTCAGCCCCGGGTGCTTGCCTTTCGGTAACCGCGGGCCAACGGTACAGCGCACACGCAGATGATCCCCACCGACCACAGCGTCGTGCCGATTAAGGGGGTCAGCACCGGGCCGCCGAGCGCCAAGCCCTTCATCGCCTCGATGGCGTAACTGACCGGTTGGTGTTCTACAACCGGCTGAATCCAGTCCGGGTAATGCTCCAGGGGGACGAATCCGGTGCTGAAGAACATCACCAGGGCGGCAAGGATATCGGTGGCCTCGACCGCGATGGTGTTCGCCGAATAGAGCGCCAAGGTGATCACGACCACCGAAAAGGCCATTCCGAAGATGACCGGCACAAACAGCCATGCCACCGATTCCAGAACGCCTTGCCTGAACCGGAATCCCAGAACCACCCCTGCGCACAGGATGACCATGGTGGTGGCGACGATACGCACGGCATCGGCGACGAGGCGGGAGAGCAGTCCGGCCGCACGGTGAATCGGCAGCACCCACAGCCGGCACAGCAGCCCCTCCGATTGTTCGCGCATGATGCCGAGGGCGCTGATGATCGCCCCGGTCATCGCGCCGACCATGGCGATCAGCGGCACGCTGCCGAAAAGGGCGCTTTGGCCGGTGGCCTGCGACACGCCGTCCTCGAGCAGGATGTGAATGGTCACCAGCAACACCACCGGCATTGCCAGGGACTGCGACATGGTGGCGGGATCGCGGGACCAGCGGCGGAAAATCCGCAGTGTGAGTACCCAGGTATCGACGAGGAGCCGTCGTGGTGAGTTCTCCCACTGCCGGTCCATGCGATGGCGACCCGAGTTCCGGGGCTTAGTTCGGACTCTTTGTCGCGGCTCTGGAATCCGGCCCGTGGGCAGGGACTTCTGTAGCTTCTGGGCGGCCGACGTGACTGACATCAGCGCCGCCTGCGGGAGACGAGGATGTGCAGCGGAATCACGACTGCGATTATCCCGGCCGCCCATAACAGGGCCGGACCGACAGTGGACCATGTGGCGGTTGTTGCGGAGGGCGTCTTGTCCCCCGCCAACGACCGAAGGGCAGAGACGAACTGGGACGCGGGCTGATTGCGCACGAACGGCTGGACCCACTCCGGAAAGCGTTCGGCAGGCTGAACTCCAACCGATAAGAAGCCCAGGATCAATTGCGGCAGCAGCATGAGATGTGTCGTGGACTCCGGGTTTTCGGTGGCGGCGCCGACGAGGTCACCGAGCATCGACAGCGAAGCGCCGATGAACAGTGCCAGTAGCACGAAGCCCACACTGTCGATTGGGCCGCCGTAGAACCGGAAACCGATGACATGGCCGCACACCAGGGAAACCGCCAAAGCGATCGTGCAGCGAAACAGGCTGGCCGTAATCCGGGCTGACAGCGGGGTGAGCGTACGCATCGGCATGGTCTTGAACCGCTGGTTTATCCCCTGCGCTGCGTCGGTGGCAGATCGAAACGCCGCGGAAACCGCGCTGAAGGAGATGGCGACCACGACGATCATCGGCGTCAGAAAGTGCGCATAACTGCTCATGCCGGTGAATTGCTCGTTGATCTCTTTGAGCGAGATGTAGAAGCCGGCGGTGAACATGATCGATGCGGCCGCAATGGTGGCGATCTCACCGTTGCGAAGGGAAGGCCTGATCATCCGGACAGTGAGGACCCACCATTGCTGTGTGGTTGAGGCCGGACTGCGTTGGGGGGTGGGGATCGCCGAAGCCTCGATCACGAGGGCGCGTCCGATTCGATGAGCGGCTGTGCATTCGCATTTTGACTGCTACCGGTGAGAGCCAGGAACACCTCGTCGAGGGACGGTCGTCGCAAGGCGATGTCCAAGAGCTCGATGTTCGCGTTCTCGAGCCGGTGCAGTACTTGCCTCAGGGTGACCGGCCCGTCCGGGGCCGGTATCGAAATGCGGTCCGACGCGGAGGTGAGCGCGGCTCGGTTCTCCGCGGGCAGCAAGGACCCGAGCGCATCGGCAGTGGCGCGAACGTCTGACAGCCGTCGGGGCACGATCTCGCAGAAGGTTCCGCCGGTCCTCTCCTTGAGCTCGTCGGCGGTGCCCTCGGCGATGATCATCCCTCTGTCGATGACGATGATGCGATCGCTCAGCGCGTCGGCTTCCTCCAGATACTGGGTGGTGAGCAGCGTCGCGATACCGGCCTCTTTAAAGTCGGTGACCAGCTCCCAGATCGCTTGCCGGCTGCGTGGATCCAGGCCGGTCGTGGGCTCGTCGAGAAAAACCACCTCGGGGCGGACCACCAGTCCGCAGGCGATATCGATACGCCGCCGCATGCCCCCGGAAAACGTGCCCACCGCCCGGTCCGCGGCCTCGACCAGATCGAACTGCTCGAGAAGTTCGCCCGCCCGCGACCGCGCCGCGGCCTTCTTGAGTCCTTGCAGGCGCCCGAATATCACCAGGTTCTCCCGCGCGGTGAGCATGTCGTCGAGCGCGGCATACTGGCCGGTCAGCATGATCGACCGCCGCACTCCCGCCGGGTCGCGGGTGACGTCGTGGCCGGCGACCAGCGCCACGCCGTCGTCGAGGCGGGTGAGTGTGGACAGAATGTTCACCGTGGTGGTCTTGCCCGCGCCATTGGGGCCCAGCAGACCGAGCACTTCGCCGCGCTCCACCTCGAAACTGACATCCCGCAGCGCGACGACATCGCCGAACGACTTCTTGATGCCGGCGACCACCACCGCCTTGTCGGCGACCCTGTCGAAGGCCTTGTCGAAATTGGTCATGGGCCCCCGTTCCGGCACGCGATAGCGGTCACGATAGATCGACCAGTGCCAGTTCGTCGGCTGCCTCGTCGACATTCTCCTGGTCCAGCGCGTCTCTGGCGACTTCCATCAGGGCAGCCGAGTACTGCCGGGCGAAGGATTCCGCATCGGTGGGTCCGAATCGGCGGCTGTCGTACCACCAGTCCAGATTCAGCACCCCGGCCGAGCGGTACACCCGGAGTTCCAGGGCATGGCCGAAGCCGGGCATGGCGTCCCGAATGGGCATTGCGGTGTCCGAGTCGAACCGCACCGGCGCATCGGCGGGTTGCTCGGCGGGCGCGTCCGGGATTGTTCCGACATGGGAGAACAAGATGTCCGCGGGGCGGGTACTGCCCAGCGCGCGTGCGGTCGGGGCGTAGACGTAGCGCAGTAGGCCGTATCCGATTCCGTAGTGCGGCACGGCTTTCAACGTGTCACGCACCGCGTCGAGCAATTGCCGAGCGCTGCTGGTGTGCGCCGATTCGCTGGGCAGCGCGATCGGGTGCAGGGCGGTGAACATGCCGGCGGTGCGCTGCAGGTCCACATCGGGTTTGAGTACGGAGCGGCCCCGTCCACCGAGGTCCACCGCAATGAATCCATCACCGACGGTTGCCGCCACCGTGCGTCCGAGCGCGGCTAGCAAGATTTCCTCGACCGGCAACCGCAGCCGGCGCCGTAGGTCGTCGACCTCACCGGTTTCGGCGGTCGACAGCGCAACCGAAAGCCGCACCAGGTCACCGGTACCGGGGGGTTGGCCGGTATCGGGTCCCGCCAGGCTCAGCGTCGTTTTCGCCGCGGTCTCCAGCCAGTATTCGCGGCTGCCGAGCACGGCGGGGTGGCTGGCCAGGCCCGCGCAGCGCTGCGACCACTCGCGCCACGACGTGGAGACCGGCGCCAGCACCACCTCCTCCCCCGACATCCGCTGGTTGAAGGCGGTGAATATGTCGGTGAGCAGCACGTCGCGGGAAACCGAATCCCCGGGCATATCGGCCACGATGCCGTGCACACCCAGCGCCAGATATGCCGAGCCGCCGGTGGCGCTTCGGATGAACGTCGCGGTGATGGGTGCGTTCAGCAGCTGATGCTCGCGGATCTGCTCATCGAGCATCGTGCGCACCAACTCGCGTTCTTCTGCGCTGCCTGCGGCCGGAGCATCCGGACCACCGGGGAGTTGCCTGGTCACCAGCTCGTCGAAGCTGCCCGCCGGCGCGATGTGCTGGTCCCAGGCGCCGGCCCGCTGAACGATGTGCGTCCGCAGGGCGTCATGGGCCGCGGTCACCGCGGTCAGCACGGCCCGCACGTCTTCCGCACCGATGTCGGAGCGCAGGTGCAGGATCACCGGGACGCGCCAGCGACCGACGTCGCGCAAGCCGTGTTCGAGCAGATAAGCCAGGTTGGGCGGCAGCGGCGGATCGGTCGTGTCGTCCAGCGTTTGCCGGGCCAGTCCGCCCTCGGCGTATCGCGCGGTCAATACCTTGGCCAGTGCAGCCACCGTTTGGTTTTCGTACAGGTCCTGTGGCGTGAGATCGAGTCCTTGGTGGCCGGCGGTCATCGCGACGCTGATGGCGATCAGTGAATCGCCACCGAGTTCGAAGAAGTTGGCGTTGCGGTCGATGTCCGAAAGGCCTAGGCATTGCGTCCAAATTCGCAGCAAGGTCGTCTCCACCTGCGACTTGCCTCCGGACGCAGCAGGCGCCGCGGACGCCCCTGCGACACCGGCGGTGGCAACGCCATTGGCCGAGCCGCCTGTGAGCCAGCTTGCGTTCGCATTGTGCTCGACCCAGTGCCGCTGTTTCTGGAACGGGTAGCCCGGAAGCGTCGTCAGGCGCGGCCCCGTGCCCGATGTTTGTGGCCCCGTCCCCGACGTCGACGATGGTCCAGTCGACGATTGTCCAGTCGACGATTGTCCAATGTCACCGCGTGTCCAGGCCGGTGTCCAGTCAACCTTCACGCCGGCCGCCCACAGCTGACCAAGTGCCAGCAGGAACGTGTCGTGATCGCTGCGGTTCTGTGCCTGGTGGCGCATCAATCGCACCGCACGGTGTCGCTCCGCCCACCGCGGGTGGCGGCCGGCCGAGGATGTCAGTGTCCCGCCCGGTCCCACTTCCACCAGGACGCGGTCCGGATCGTCCAGGAGCATGCCGAGCTCGTCGGCGAAGCGGACGGTGGCCCGGATCTGACGCGCCCAGGTCCCCGGGTTGGTCGCTTCGGCGGCCGACATCGTGGTGCCGGTGACATTCGACAGCAGCGGAATCTGGGGCTCCCGCAACGTCATCCGGGACAAGAATGCGGTGAACTCCGCGACTACCGGATCCATCAGGCGGGAGTGAAACGCGTGCGAGGTGCGGACCCGCCGGGCCACCGCCCCCGGCAGGCCCTTGGCCGCCAACTCGGCCTGGAAGATGCGAATGGCTTCTTCGCTGCCCGCGACCACGCTGCTGCCCGGATCGTTGATGGTGGCGAGGTCGACGTCGGCGGTGAGGTGTTCGGCGATCGCCTCCGGGCTCAACGTCACTGCCAGCATGACGCCCCGCGGGGCGGCGTGCATCAGACGCGCCCGCATCGACACCACCTTGACGGCGGTGTCGAGGTCGAACACTCCGGCCAGGGTGGCCGCCGGGTACTCACCGATGCTGTGCCCGGCCATGATCGAGGGCGCTATGCCGTAAGACTGGATCAGCTTGGCCAGCGCGTACTCGACGGTGAACAGGGCCGGCTGGGCGCGATCGGTGTGCTCGAGGTTACGCCCGACCCCGTCGAAGATCTCCGCGCGCAGGTCGTAGCCCATCTCGTCGCTGAACGCGGTGGCGCACTCGTCGAAATGCTTCGCGAAAACCGGTTCGTTGTCGTGCAGGCCGCGCGCCATCCCGATGTGCTGGGAGCCCTGGCCGGGAAACAGGAAGGCAACCCGCCGGCTCGAGGATTCCCCGGCAGCTGCTGCTGCCCACTCCGGGAACGCTTCTCCGACGAAAACGTTGTCCGTCTCGGCCGCGCGGAGCACTGCCGCCGCGTCCTGTCCATCGTGCACCACGGCGGCCAGTCGGAGGGGGTCGCTGCGGCGGCGGCTGAGGGTGTACGCCGCGTCGGGAAGGTTGACGTCGCCGGCTTCCGAGGTCGCTGCGAGCTCATCGGCGAGGGCGGCGCGTGACTGGGACAGAGCGTCCTGGGTCCGCGCCGAGAGCACCAGTACCTGGGGGCCGGAACGATCCACCCGGGTCCGCTGCGATCGACCTGCGGGTGCCTCCTCGAGAACGATGTGGGCGTTGGTGCCGCCCACGCCGAATGAACTGACACCGGCCCGCCGGATTCCGTCGGACTCCCAGGGCCCGTCCGCGCTGCGCACCCGGAAAGGCCCGCGATCGATGTGTAGCTCGGGGTTGGGACTGGTGTAGTGCAGGGTCGCCGGGATGGCCTTGTGTTCCAGGCAGAGGATGGCCTTGATGAGCCCGGCGATCCCCGCCGCGGTCTCCAGGTGCCCGATATTCGACTTGACCGATCCGATGTAGCACGGCCCGTTCCGTATTCCCTCGGCGAGGTCGAACGCCTGTCGCAGCCCCTCGATCTCGATCGGGTCACCCAACGGGGTTCCGGTGCCGTGGCTTTCGACGTAACCGATCGTCGATGCGTCGACTTCGGCGACCGCGTGCGCCTCGGCGATGACCTCAGCCTGGCCCAGCGCGTTGGGAGCCGCGTAGGTCATCTTCGTCGCACCATCGTTGTTCAGGGCCGAACCGCGGATCACGGCGTGAATGCGGTCGCCATCGTCGATGGCGTCCTGCAGTGCCTTGAGTACGACGACGCCGACGCCGCTACCGAATATGGTGCCGTCCGACCGGACGTCGAACGGCCGGCAATGCCCAGTCGGTGACACCATCGAGCCCTGTTCGTACCAGTACCCGACGCGGTGCGGAATCCGCAGCGAGGAACCACCGGCCAAAGCGATGTCGCACTCACCGTTGAGGATGGACTGACACGCCAGATGTACCGCGACCAGTGACGACGAGCATGCCGTGGCCACTGCCAGGGCGGGGCCACGGAAATCGAACTGATGCGCTACCCGCGTGGCCAGATGGTCCTTGTCGTTCTGCAGCGACAAGTTCACCATCTCGAAGCTGGCGCCCTGGCCGATGACCATCATCGGGTCGTGGTTGGACATCAGGTTGTGCAGCAGATACCCACTGGCTGAACTGGTTCCGAAGACACCCACGGTGGCATCGAGGCCGGCCGGGTCGTAGCCGGCGTCCTCGAGGGCGTGGAATGTCGTCTGGAGGAATAGCCGATGCTGCGGGTCGAGCATTCGGGCGGCGTGCGGAGTGAAACCGAAGAAGTCCGCATCGAACTCCTCGATGCCCGACATCAGCGCCGCGCGGCGCACGTACGACCGGTTGGCCAGCGCCCGCTCGCTGACGCCGGCCGCCAGAAGTTCGTCCTCCGTCAGGTCGACGATGGATTCCACCCCGGCGCGCAGATTCCGCCAGAAGGCCGACACCGAGTTGGCTCCCGGGAAGCGACCGGCCATGCCGATGACGGCGATCGCATTTCCGGGGATGTTCGCGGACATGAAGTCCCCTGCACCACCGGCATCCCCTGCACTGCTGGTCACGATCGTGGTCCCACTTTCCGCCGCGAAGCGGCACGTTGACGGGCTGCGGCCCGCTGCTGCGCCCGGTCACGCAGCGCGTTGGGGCGCTCCGAGTTGTCCTGCTCGGCCAGGCCGAGCTGACGGATGAGGTCGGTTGCCAGGTCGGCCAGTGAGGCACCCTGCAGCAACAATGCCACGGGCGGTTCCACCCCGAAGTCGCCGCGGATGGTGTTGCGCATCCGGACCGCCATCAGCGAGTCCAGTCCCAGCTCGGTCAAGGGTTGCTCGATGTCCACCGCGCTGTCGTCCGAATAGCCCATGATTGCCGATATTCTGCGCCGCAGCCGTGCCACCACGACTCGGTGAATCTCGGCGGCGTCCATCGCCCGGAGGGCATCCGGACCGCCCCAATCCTCGTCGACTTCATCGGTCTGCAACTCCTGCACCAGGTCGGCGAAGAAGCCGATCTGGTGAATCTCTGGGAACGCCGCCGCCGCGCGATCCAGTCGCAGCCTGGCGACCCCGACCCGGGAAAAGCCCGCGGCCAGCACACCGCCGAGAGCGTCGACGCCCTCGGCTGGGCTGATCGGATCAAGCACCGAAAAGCGCAGTGCGCTGGCCAGGCCGACGTCGGCCCACTGTCCCCAGTTGATCGCCGTCGCAGGCAGACCCGCCGCCCGCCGCCAGGCGACCAGGCCGTCCAACCAGGCGTTGGCGCACGCGTACGCGGCCTGGCCGGGCGAACCCAGCAGCGACACGATCGATGAGAACCCGACCCACCAGTCGAGCTCGAGGCCAGCAGTGACCTCGTGCAAGCGCAGCGCACCGACGGCTTTGGGGGACCAGATCTTTTCCAGGCTTTCGCGAGTGAGCCCGACGAAGATCTCGTCTTCCAAAACCGCCGCGGAGTGGATCAAGCCGCGCAACGGCTTACCACCATCCTGCGCTGCGGCCACCAGCCGCTCGGCCACTCCCGGTTTCGCGACATCGCCGAGCGAGGTGACCAGCTCGGTACGACTCGACAGCTCGGCGAGGGTGGCCGCGACCTCTTCGGAGGGCTCGCTGCGTCCGTTGAGGACAACACGGCCGGCCCCGTTGTCCACCAGCCAGCGGACCACGGCCATACCGACGCCACCGAGGGCGCCGGTAACTATGTAGGAGCCGTCGCGACGCACCGTCAACTCGCCACGGCCTGGAGGCAGCTGGGCCCGGGCGAGCCGCTCCGTATAACGGGTCGAGCCGCGCCAGGCGATCACGTCCTCTGTTGCAGGACCCGAATCCGAGGCCGATATCTCGGCGGCCAATATCTCGGGGGTTGATATCTGGGCGGCCGCTGCCGTGGAGGGCGCTGTCGTGGAGGGCGCTGCCGTGGCGGCCGATGGGGCGGCAAGGGGGCCGTTGTCGTTTGGGCCACCGATATCCAGCAGCGTCGTCCGCAGATCGGGATGCTCGTAGGCGAGAACTCGCACCAGACCCTTGAGGCTGGCGGTGCCAGGATTGCCCGGCCCGTCCGGCTCCGCGCGGTCACCGCTGACCACCAGACCGCCCCGACTGACCAGCCACAGTCTCGGCGCCTTCCCGTGCCAGCTGCTGACGATCGTGCGTACCGTGCCCGCGACACTCCAGATCACGTCCCGGGCGTGAGTCAGCCCGGCGCCGGCGTCACCGGGGTCGAACTCCGGATGGTCGACGAAGACGATGACTCCGGCCGGCGGCAGGTCCGGGTCGGCGGTCGCGGTGGCGAACGCCTCCCGGACGGCCGACTCGTCGCCCAGGTCGGCGGTGATGACCCTGCGGTCCGGCGCCCCGAAACTTCCCGCGAAGTCGCGGGCCATGGCCAGGGTTGCGGCCGTGTCGGCCAGCGCCAGCCAACTTCCGGCCGGCGCCGAGCCGGGAGGTGCCGGCGACACGATCCACGTGGAATCAAAGATCTTCTGCGACAGGGGCAGTGGCACTGTCCGGCGTTGGATCCGCTTGAGCTGAACCTCGTCGACCCGGGCGAGCACCGCGCCGGTGTCATCGGTGAGGGTGATCCGGCCCACAACGTCACCGCTGTCCTGCAGGACGTTGACCAGCTCCGCGCGGCACCGCGCCCGACGCCCCATCTCGCCGAACACCCGGATCGAACCGAACCCGACCGGCAGGTAGGTGACATCTGCCTCGGCTGTGCGGGAGTCGGCGAGGGTCTCGTCGCTCATCGCGGCGGCCAGGCCCTGCAGCGCGGCGTCCAGCAATACCGGGTGGAGCAGGATTCCGCGGTGCGGCGTCGCCTCGTCCGGGAGCACGATTTCGGTGTCGGCTGCCGAATCGAACCGCATGATGCGGGTCAGGGCGGCGAACGCGTGCCCATGATGGGCACCCGTACGGCGAAGTTCCGTGTAGAAGTCTGCCGGCGAAACCGGTGTACCTCCGGCCGCCGGAGGCACCCGCTCGGGTGTGACCGCTACCGCGGTTCGGATCCTGCCCACCGCATGGCGGGTCCAGCTGCCCGCGTCCGATTGTGAATGGATCTGCACTCTCAGGTCGCCGGTGCTGTCGTCGCGGTCCACTTGGGTGGTCAGCTTCGTGTGCCCGTCCAGCGGCAGCATCTGCTCGACCTCGATGGCGGCCTCGACCTGGGTTGCGGCTAGCCCGAGCGCCTGGCAGCCCGCGGCCAGCGCGATCTCGGCGAACCCGGCGCCCGGCATCACCGCCAGGCCGTGCACGATGTGGTCGGCCAGCCACGGGTGTGCTTCCAGCCCTACGTCGGACTGCCAGACATGACCGCTGCCGGACGGCAACTCGACGTGTAGGCCGAGCAGCGGATGGGCGCCGGAGAACTCGCGGCCTGGCGACCGGTCGGTCGTCCAGTAGTGCCGGTGCTGCCAGGCGGTGGGGGCGGCGTCAACGAGGTGGCGGCGACCACCGTGCGAATCGCCCGCCGGCGCCGCGGCGGCCGGCGGTCGCACTGCGGCAAGCTGCGAATGAAAGGCCAGCACTTCCGGTGTGTCGCGGTTCACGGTGGCGCCGACGCGGAACGTGCGGCTGGTCGGCTGCCCAGCGAGGGTGTCACTGATCGCATGTGCCAGCAGGGGATGAGGGCTGATCTCGATGAAGGTGCCGTGCTCGGCGGCGGCATCGTGCACGGCCTGGCTGAACCGCACCGGGTTGCGCAGGTTGGCCGCCCAGTAGTCGGCGCTGAACATCGGGGCCGACCCGGCATACGCCACAGTGGACAACAACGGGATCGTGGGCGCCGCCGGCGCCAGATACGACAACGCTTCACGGAGTTCCGGCAGCACCGGGTCGATCGTCGGATGGTGCGAGGCCACATCCACCTCGATGCGTCGCGCAAGCTTGCCCTGCGCATCGACGACCGCCACCAGCTCATCGACCTGATCGGGCGGTCCCGCGATGACCGACTGCTTCGGTGAGGCGTACACCGCGATCGTCATATCTGGTCGGTCGGCGACGAGCCGCTCGGCCGCGGCCGGATCCAACTCGAGCAGCGCCATGGCGCCCTGTCCCGACAGCCGCTTCATCAAGCGAGTCCGGGTGGCGATCACATCCAGTCCCTCGGCCGGTGTCAGCGCACCGGCTACCACCGCGGCCGTGACCTCGCCCATCGAGTGACCGATCACCGCGTCGGGCTCCACCCCGTACGAGCGCCATAGCGCGGTGAGCGCCAACTGCATCCCGACCAGCACCGGTTGAATACGGTCGATACCCACGATCGGTTCGCCTGCCTCGAGCACCTGGCGTAGCGAGAAGCCGACCTTGTCGACGAAGGTGGGTTCCAGTTCGTCGACCGCGGCCGCGAAGGCGGGCTCGCAGCTCAGCAGCGACTTGCCCATTCCGGGCCACTGGGCGCCCTGTCCGGAGTACAGGAACACCGTTCCCGGAGCGGTCTTCTCGTCGTGGGCCGGCACCACACCCGGACCGGGCCGGCCCTCGGCGAGCGCCCGCAGGCCGCTGACGGCCTCGGCATGGTCGCGAGCGCAGACCGTCGCGATCGTGCTGTAGCGGCTGCGGTGGTGGTTGACCGTGAACGCGACATCGGCCAGCGGGACCGAGGCGCCGTCCTCGTCGAGCCAGTGGGCGAGCGACCCGGCAGTCTCCGCCAGACGGGCCGGTGTCTTGCCCGACACGACCAGCGTGGTGACCGCCGGATCAGAGCCGGCGGGGCTGTAGTCGGGGCCCTGTTCCAGCACGACGTGTGCGTTGGTGCCGCCCATTCCGAACGATGACACCGCGGCACGGCGGGGCTGATCGCTCTCGGGCCATTTCGTCGGTGCGGTCGGAACGAATAGCCGGGTCGGCGAGGGATCGATCGACGGATTCCACTTCTCGAAGTTCAGATTCGGCGGGATCGTTCCGTGCCGCAGCGTCAGAACTGCCTTGATGAACCCGGCGATCCCGGCGGCTGCCTCGAGGTGGCCCATGTTCGTCTTGACCGCCCCCAGCGCGCACGGCACCTCGCCGCGCCCATACACCGCAGCCAGCGCATCGAATTCGATCGGGTCGCCTAAACCTGTTCCAGTACCGTGGGTTTCGACAAAATGCACCGACCCGGCAGTCACGTCCGCAGAGCGCAGCGCGCGCGTGATGACGTCTCGCTGCGACGGTGCGTTCGGCGCGGTCAGGCCGTTGGACCGGCCGTCCTGATTGACAGCTGAACCGCGCACCACGCCGAGCACCCGGTCTCCGTCGCGGACCGCGTCGGTGAGCCGCTTGAGCACCACCACGCCCGCACCCTCGCCGCGCACGAAGCCGTCGGCACGGGAATCGAATGCGAAGCACCTGCCGTGCGGCGATAGCATCCCCCACTTCGCAAGTGCAAGTTGGGTTTCCGGTCGCAGATTGAGGCTCACGCCACCGGCCAGGGCAAGATCGCTCTCCCGCATCCGCAGGCTCTGGCAGGCCAGGTGTATCGACACCAGGGACGACGAGCAGGCGGTGTCGACAGCCACCGCCGGGCCCTTGAGACCGAGCAGGTAGGAGATGCGTCCTACCGTCACACTGTGTGCGTTCCCGGTGGCCGAATATGCATCGATGGTGTCGGGATTGCCCGCCGACGAGTTCTGGTACTCGGTGTAGTAGACCCCCATCATCACCGCTGTGCGGGTTTCACCAAGGTGGTCGGGCGCCAGCCCCGCGTTTTCAAGTGCCTCCCAAGCAACTTCGAGGAGAATTCGCTGCTGGGGATCCATTGCCGCCGCTTCCCGCGGTGTGATTCCGAAGAAGTCGGCGTCGAACCCGGCAATATCGTTGAGGTAGGCCCCCCACTTGGTCGGCATCCGGCCGGGGGCCATCGGGTCGGGATCGTAGAAGGCGTCGCCGTCCCAGCGGTCCGCCGGGACCTCGCCGACCGCATTGGTGCCGTTCTCCAGTAGCTTCCAGTAGCTTTGCGGACCGGTCACTCCGCCGGGCAGTCGGCAGCCGATTCCGACCACGGCGATGGGCTCGGCCCCGGCCACTCGGGAGGCCTTTTCGAACTGCTCACCGAGTTTTTCCCGTTGCTCGGCGGACATGGCCGAGATCCTGTCGAAGGTGGTCTTCATCAGCTTGCGCCCTCACTACCGGCCCTGGCCGGATCGGCCTCGGATTCAATGCTGTCGAACAACTCGTCGAGGACACTGAAGGAGTCGGAACCCTCCCCGGGTTGGTCGGATTCGGCGTCGTGATCGGCCAGACCGTTCTGGTTCGGTAGCGGCGCCAATAAGTCGGCCACGAACTCGGCCATCTGGGAGATCGACGGATGATTCCACAGCATGGTGGCGGAAAGGTCGATGCGGACCAACTTCTTGGCATCGCGCAGCAGATTCATCGCCATCATCGAGTCGAGGCCCAGATCCGGAAATGGCATGTCGAAACCGACTGCACCATCAGGCATTCCCAGTTCTCGTGCCAGGATTGCGCGCAGCCGCAGCCGCAACGTGTCGACCGACTCTTCACGGGTCATCGACGACCAGTCGAGGAACTCCTCGGGGCCCGACGCCGTTTCGCCGGTAGCCGGCTCGCTCGCGGAAACCGACTCGACCGCGGTGAACGTGAGCCCACGGATGTCCACGTAGGTGGCGCCGTCATTTCCCTTGACCAGGACATCCACCGTCAGCCCTTCCGCGGCGCCGTCGCGGCGATACACCTCGACGACGGCGTTGGCGGCGCTCGGCTCGGCGACCACATCGATGCTTTCGGCGGCTGCGGGTAACAACAGCTGCTTGTTCGCGGCGTCGGCGAGCCGGGCGACGTGTACCGCCGCGTCTACGAACGCCGCGGCGGACTGCTCCCCCTGCTCCGGTAGTTCGACGTCGGCGCGCACCCCGGCGGGGGTGCCGGAGCACTCGGCCAATACCCAATGGAATGGCTGACCTTCCACTCCCAGGGCCTGCTGCAGGGCGGCCATCGACGCATCGTCGAACCGCTCGGTGCCCGGCCGCTGATCGCCCTCCGGGACCGTGCTGGGCGCAGCGACGAGCTGCGCGCTCGCGTGTCGGGTCCACCGCGATTCGGGGGTGTCGGGGCCGGCCGCCGACCATACCGTGAGGGTGGTGCCGTTCGCGGCCACATCATTGGCCGCCCCTGCTGCCATGACGCCGTCTGCCACCGCGCCGTCTGCCAGGACGGTGATCACCTTCGGCTGATCGGCCACGATCGGATATTCGAACCGGACATCTCCGACGGTCAGACCGCCGAGCTGAACGGCCGCCGCCGAAAGTGTCTGCAATAGCACAGAAACGGGGACAACCGCGGTGCCGCGGACCAGGTGCGCGACGGGGTATGGTCGCGCGTCCGGTTCTAGGCGGGCGCGCCACAGCCGCTGATGCGGGGTGCCGCTCACCGACTCGCCCAGCACGGTGCCCCAGGCGGGCACCGGCAGCGAGCTGAGATCAGCCGGGTCGGCTCCGGCGGCTTCCAGCAGACGGTCGAGCACCCGCACCGGCGCGCGCATCCGGTAGGCGTCGGCAAGGCGATCCCAGTCGGCGCCGGCCACCACGGTCTGCACCCGTGCGCCGGGGCTCAGCACCGCCGGCAGCATCCGGATCGCGGCGTCATTGGGCATGGGCTCCAACCCGGCTGCCTTCATCTGGGGCTGCGCATCCGACCACGATTTCCACAGGCCCCAGTCGATGACGGTAGCCGGCAGCCCGAGCGCGCGCCTGGCATGGGCGAAGGTATCGGCGAACGCGTTGGCCGCCGTGTAGTGCGCGACCCCACGGGAGCCGAGCAGCCCGGTGATGGACGAGAACAGTACGAATCGGCGCACGGGCGTCGCCAGGGACAGCTTGTGAAGCACCGCGGCGGTGTCGATCTTCGAACGGAACATCGGGTTCACGTCGTCGTCGGTCATCTCGGTGAGAAGGGCCTCGCCACCGGATAGGGAGGCCAGGTAGATGCCTTCCAACGGTGGCAGATCGGCGCCGAAACGGGAGAACACCGCCGCCATCGCGGCCTCATCGGCCGCATCCGCGGCAATCTCGACGAGCATGGTGCCCTCGGCGGCAAGCTCCGAAGCGAGGTCGGCAAGCCCGTTGCCGCGCCTGGACACCGCGACAACGCTGGTGGCGCCCATTTCGGCGAGCTGGCGGATCAGGTACGGTCCGACATTTCCGGTCGCCCCGACTACCAGATGGCTGGTACCGCTTTCGAGCCGGGTCAGCGGCACGGCAGGCATCGGGTGGGGCTCCAGTCGCGGCACCCTTCGAACGCCACCTCGGTAGGCCGTCTGATCGTCACGGTCGGGCTGCGGGGCGGCGGCTTCGGCGCGCAGATATCCCGCGAGCAACTCGGGCGGGACCGTGTCGTCGACGTCGATGACACCGCCCCAGAACTCGGGATGCTCGAGGGCCAGCGTGCGGCACTGTCCCCAGAGCACGGCGTGCGCGGGGTTGGCCCGATCGCCTTCGTCGACCGGCTGCGCGTTCCGGGTGACCACGAACAACCTGGGACGCGCTGCGGGAGACGGGTCGGTCGCGGTGTCGGTTGAGGTTGAGGTATCGGCTGCCTTGGTTCCCTGCGCCATCGCCACCACCAGGCGGCGCAGTTCACCGAACACCCGGTAAGCCTCGGCGGCGTCGAGTAGTCGCAGCGGGGCGGCCGGGGCGTAGACGACGTAGTCGACACTGCGGAACCGCGTGGCTCCGTCCTGCCCATCGTCGAGGACCGACAATGGCAACGTCCGCGAGTTCGGGCCGAGCAGGCGCGCGAGGTCGGGTCCGGACTCGTCGCCCAAGACGACCCATGAGCCGTCGGTCCGGGCCGGGCCCAGTTCGCGGACCGGCCAGACCAGCCGGTGAAACCACTTGTGCGGCGGTCCTTCGGAACTCGGAATTCCACTGAAGGAAAGTTCGGATCCGTTGTGCTGCAACGGTTCCGCCGCCTGAGATAGCTGTATCCAGTGACGTCCGTGATGCCAGGGCGTCGCCGGGATCTGCAGCCGCGGGCCGATCCGGCGCGGCACTTTCGGTGGACGTCCGGTATAGGTGGCGTTCAGGTTGGTCCGGAAGGTCACGGTGTCGTTGGCATCGCGCTGCAATGTGCCGATGCAGTGGTGGTGGCCGGCCGGGTTTTCGTCGCCGCCGGTCAAGGTCTCCTTGATCGCGTATCCGAGCAGCGGATGAGGGCTCACCTCGATGAAGATGGTGTGCTGAACGCCGGCTGCGGCGACCGCCCGGGCGAATCTCACCGGATTGCGCAGGTTGGCCGCCCAGTGTTCGGCGTCGAAGACGCAGGAACCATCCGTGGGCCGCTCGTCGGTGGTGACGACGATCGGGATATCCGGCTGTCTGGGCTGCAGGTCTGCCAGTTCGGCGCGAAGATCCTCCAGGATCGGATCGATGATGGAGTGGTGTGACGCCACGTCGACGTCGACCCGGCGAGCCAGTCGTTCGCCGGCAGCCACCACGGCGATCACCGCATCGACCTGATCGGGCGGCCCGGCGATCACCGTCTGACGCGGCGACGCGTACACCGCGATGGTCAGACCCGGGTAGTCCGCGATCAGATCCTCGGCGGCCGGAGCATCGAGTTCGAGCAGCGCCATCGCACCCTGCCCGGACAGCCGCTTCATCAACCGCGACCGTGTCGCGATCGCCTTGAGGCCGTCAGCCGGCGTCAATGCGCCGGCCACAATCGCGGCCGTCACCTCACCCATCGAATGACCGATCACCGCATGGGGTTCGACCCCGTGCGATCGCCACAGTGCGGTCAGCGCGAGCTGTACGCCGACCAGTACCGGCTGAATCCGATCGATCCCGACGATGTCCTCGGCAGCGGTCAGCACGTCTCGCAGGGAGAAGCCCACCTGACTGAGGAAGTGGGGTTCCAGCTCATCGACGGCTGCTGCGAATGCGGGCTCATCGGCGAGCAGCCGCTTGCCCATCCCCGCCCATTGCGAGCCCTGTCCCGAATACAGGAACACGATCCCCGGTTTAGTACCGGACCCGCAGGGACCCTCGTGCGCCGCCACGACGCCGGGCGCGGGATAACCGCCGGCCAGCGCACGCAGACCGGCGATAGCCTGTCCGCGGTCGCAGGCCGCGACGGTGGCGAACCTGGGGTGCTGAGCCCGGCGGTGGCTCAGTGTGTCTGCGAGGTCGGCCAGACTCACCGCAGCGCCGTCCGGGGTCTCCAGCCAGTCCGCCAACCGGCCGGCGAGCGAGGCGATTCGGGGCCCGCTCTTTCCGGTGACCACCAGAGTGGTCACCGGTGGGTCCGGTTCGCGGACGACCTGGGTGGTCTCGGGAGCCTGTTCGACGACGATATGTGCGTTGGTACCGCTGACGCCGAACGACGAGACCGCCGCCCGTCGGGGCCGCTGGACCTCGGGCCAGTCCTGCGGCCGGGCGGCGATGTGGAACCGGGATGCGGCCTCACCCGCCCGCGGCGTCAGCTTCTTGAAGTGCAGCATCTTGGGAATGAAACCGTGCTGCACGCTGAGTACCGTCTTGACGAATCCGGTGACTCCAGCCGCCGACTCCAGATGGCCGAGGTTGGTCTTCACCGATCCCAGTACCAGCGGAGCCGAGTTCTGGCGGTCTCCATAGACTGCGCTGAGCGCGTCCAGTTCGATCGGATCGCCCAAAGAGGTGCCGGTGCCGTGCGCTTCGACGTAATCGATGTCGGCCGGCGCCAGGCGCGCGCTCGCCAGCGCCTTGCGCATCAGCTCCTGCTGAGCGGGTCCGTTGGGCACCGTCTGACCACTGCTGGCGCCGTCCTGATTGACCGCGGAGCCGCGGACCACGGCCAGCACCCGATCGCCGTCGCGCAGCGCGTCCGTCAGGCGCTTGAGTACCACGACGGCGCAGCCCTCGCTGCGGATATACCCGTTGGCGTCGGCGTCGAAGGTTTTGCACAGCCCGTCTGGGGCCAGCATCCCCCAGCGAGAGCAGGCAATGTTGTTTTCCGGACTCAGAATGAGATTCACGCCCGCGGCCAGCGCGTGATCGCTCTCCCGGCGGCGCAGACTCTGGCAGGCCAGGTGGATCGATACCAGCGAGGACGAACACGCGGTGTCGCTGACCACCGCCGGACCCCGGATACCGAGGAAGTAGGAGAGCCGCCCGGCCGCGAAGTTCGGCGCGTTGCCGAACGGGATGTACGGGTCGATGTCCTCCGGACGCAGCCTGCCGACGACCGAGTGGTAGTAGTCGTTGGTCGTCATCCCGACGAAGACGCCCGTCGCGGACCCTCGAAGGCTGCGCGGATCGATGCCTGCGTGTTCCAGTGCCTCCCAGGCCACCTCCAAGAGCAACCGCTGCTGCGGGTCCATTGCGGCCGCTTCGCGCGGTGCGATGGTGAAGAATTCGGCGTCGAACTCGGCGGGCTGCCATGAGGTGAGGAAGCCGCCCTCCCGGTTGCAGATGGTGCCGGGCACGCTGTAGTCCGGCGAGTAGAACTCGTCGGCATCCCACCGATCGGCGGGCACCCGGATGACTCCGCTCCGCCCGTCGACCAACAACTGCCAGAACCCGTCGGCGTCCTGCACCCCGCCGGGCAGCCGGCAGCCGATACCCACCACGGCGATGGGTTCCGTCTCGGCCTTCTCCGCCGCCTCGAGCTGGGCAGTCAGATCATCGATCTTGCGCAGGGCCTCGGTAATGATCGCCCGGCGATCCGGCGATCCTGGCGATGTGTGGGTCATTTCCGCTCTAACTCAATCTTTCCGACAGTCGCGCAAGCAGTTCGTCCTCGGCCAGGTCGTCGTAGGCGTCGTCATCGAGGGCTACTCCGCCCTCGCCGCCCGGGCTGCCGGCGTCTCCGGTCACGTTCTCGTGGCCGGTGGGCTCGATTATCTCAGGAAGGATCGATGCCAGATAATCGGTGAGCGCTTCCAGGGTGGGGTAATCGAAGATCACCGAGGCCGGAAGAACCTCCCCCAAGCTCTCGCTGAGCGAACGTTGCAGGGTCACGCTCATCAGCGAATCCATCCCGAACTGGAAGAACCCGACGGCCGGATCCAGGGCGTTCGCCGAGGCCAGGCCCATTGCCGCGGCGACGTGAGCAGCCACATGGTCGGCAAGCAGTGCGACCCGATCCTCGGCTGCGCACCCCCGCAGTTCCTGCCGGAATTTCGTGTTCGCCGAAAGCGCAAGTCGTTGGTCGGTAAACCCGGTGGACAGCAGGTCGTCGAGGATGCGCAGTCGGGCACGGGTGCGGTAGGCGGCGGCCAGTCGCGGCCAGTCGGCGGCGACCACCGTGGCCCGGGCCGGCGCCCGGGGACCGACGAAGGACCGCAGCGCAGTAATCGCGACGGCGTCATCCATCGGTTCCAGCCCTGACTCCATGGTCGCCTGGCGCTCGAACCCGGTCTGCTCGTCGGCCAGCGACTTCCACAATCCCCAGTCGATGGCGCAGGCGGGTAAGCCCGCCGCCCGGCGACTATAGGCAAACGAGTCGAGATAGGTCGTGGTCGCGGCGTAGTGCGCCAGCCATCGGGACCCGAGTATCCCGGAGATTGAGGAGAAGAGCACGAACTGTCGTACCGGGTGAGCCAGGGAAAGCCGGTGCAGCAGGGCAGCCGCGTCGACCTTGGGTCGGAACATCGCGACGACGTCCTCGTGGGTCATCTCGGCGAGCGTCACCGGACCTCCGCCCATCGCCGCCAGGTAGATACCCGAAAGCGGGGGCAGGTCGGCGCCGAAGTGGGCGAACACCGCGCCCAGCGACTCCTCGTCGGCGGCGTCGGCGGCCATGGTCACCACGTTGGTGCCCTCGGCCGCGAGTCGGTCGGTCAGCTCGTCGAGCCTGGTTCCGGGGTTGCGGGACACCGCGATGACGGTTCGCGCCCCCATCGCGGCCAGCTGTTCGATGATGCTCGGGCCGAGGTTGCCGGTCGCGCCCACGACCAGGTGGGAACCGTCAGGGTCCAACTCCTCCGAAGCGGGTGTGGAGGCCGGGGGCAGTGCATGGATCAGCCGTGCGACCCGGCGGCTACCTGCCCGATACACGAGCTGGTCCTCGCCGTCGTCGGCCTCGGACTCGGCGAGGACCAGGCGGGCCGCCACCGGCGCGGGCACGGATTCGTCGATGTCGAGTACCGCTCCCCAGATCTCGGGATGTTCCAGCGCAAGTGTTCGGCCCAGACCCCAGAGCACCGCGTGCGCGGGGTTGGCGCGGTCGCCCTCGGTGAGGGGTTGTGCGTTTCGGGTCAGCAGGAAGAGCTTCGGCGGACGGGTCTGCTGGGCAGCGGCCGAGGCGATGGCGCGGCCCGTTTCGAAGACGTCGTAGCCGAGGTCCCGGCGATCACCGGCAGCGGGTGCATACAGCACATGGGTGGCGGTATCGAGTGCCTGTGACACTGCGGCCCCGGCCGTTGGCGCGAGCGGGGACGACAGGGTGGTCACGGCACAGTGCTCGGGGCCGCCGAGCAGGCCAGCCATCTCGGCTCCGACCTCGGTGTCGTCGATGACCAGCCACTTTCTGGAAGCTGTGCGGTCCGGTGAAACCTGCGCAGGTTCCGACAAATCCTTTACAGGCCATGCCAACTCGCCGAACCAGGTCGCGGGAACCACACTGTCCGCGGGCAGCGCACCCGCCCGGGAGATGCCGGCGCGAACCGGTGGCCGGACATCCAGCCAGTGCCGGGTGTGCTGCCACGGTGTGGCCGGCAACGCGATGTGGGGTTCGGGGTGATGCTCGGTCGGCGGAGGGTGGGAAGTGTAGGTGGCATTCAGGTTGGTGTGGAAGGTGACCGTGTCGTCGGTTTCGCGGGCCAGGGTGCCGATCGTGCGGTAGCCGGTTTCCGGCAGCGAGTTCAATGTCTCGCCGATCGACTGGCCCAGCGTCGAGTGCGGGCTGATCTCGACGAATACGCCGTAGTCTGCGGCTGCGGCGGTGATGGCCTGGTGGAAGCGCACCGGTCGGCGGACGTTGGCCACCCAATAGTCGGCGTCCAAGGGCGGCAGCGGCTCGGCTTCGCTGACCGTGGAAAGGAACGGCAGCGTCGGAACAGCCGGCTCGATATCGGACAGCGCGTGGTGTAGTTCGTCGAGGATGGGGTCCATCAGGGCGGTGTGGGAGGCGACCTGCATGTTGACCCGGCGGGCGAAGGTGTTTTGTGTGGTGAGGTCGGCGATGATGGTGTCGATGTGTTCGGGTGGGCCGGCGAGCACGGTTTGGCGTGGTGATAGGTAGCCGGCGATCTCGACGTCGGGGTAGCCGGTGATGCAGTCGGTGGCTGTTTCGGCGTCGAGTTCGACCAGTGCGACGGCGCCTTGGCCGGTGAGGCGGGACATGAGGGTGGAGCGTTGGGCGATGACGTGCAGGCCGTCGGACAGGCTCAGGGCGCCGGCGACGACGGCGGCGGTGACTTCGCCCATCGAGTGGCCGATGACGGCGTCGGGGTGCACGCCGTAGGAGCGCCAGAGTTGGGTCAGGGCCAATTGCAGGCCCATCAGGACGGGTTGGACTTGGGCGTCGCCGGTGATGGGTTGGGAGTTGGCGATGATGTCGTAGAGGGAGAAGCCGACCTGTTCGACGAAGACGGGTTCGATTTCAGCCAGGGCGGTGACGAAGGCTGATTCGTCGGCCAGGAGTTGGCGGGCCATGCCGGGCCATTGTGAGCCTTGTCCGGAGTAGACGAACACGGTGCCGGGTTTGGCGGTGGTGGTGGCCGCGGGGACCACGCCGGTGGCGGTCTGGCCGGTGGCCAGGGCTTGGAGTCCGGCGATGGCTGCGGTGGTGTCGCGGGCGGTGACGGTGGCGAATTTGGGGTGTTGGGAGCGGTGGTGGTTGAGGGTGTGGGCGACTTCGGGTAGAGAGGCCAGGACGCCGTGCGGGCCGATCATCCAGTCGGCGAGCATGCCGGCCTGTGCGGCGATGCGTGGGGGTGTTTTCCCGGAGATGACCAGGGTGCTGACCGCCGGTGTCGGCGATGAGCCGGTGGGGGCTGGGGTGGGGGCCGGTACCGGGGGTTGTTCGATGATCACGTGGGCGTTGGTGCCGCCGAATCCGAATGAGGAGATCCCGGCCCGGCGGGGTCGTCCTTTGGGGGTCCAGTCGGTGTGTTGGGCGACCACTTTCAAGCGCAGGTTGTCGAACGGGATGTGCGGGTTGGGTTTCTGGTAGCCCAGGTTGGCTGGGATGGTGTGGTGTTGCAGGGCCAGTACGGCTTTGGTGAATCCGGCGATGCCGGCGGCGGCTTCGAGGTGCCCGAGGTTGGATTTGACCGCGCCGATCAGCAGCGGTGCCTCGGTGGGGCGGCCGCGTCCCAGGACGGTGCCCAGTGCGCGGGCTTCGATCGGGTCGCCGAGCAGGGTTCCGGTGCCGTGGGTTTCGACGTAGTCGACCTCGCGTGGTTCCAGGCCCGCGGCGGTGTAGGCCGAGCGCAGCACCGCCATCTGGGCGGCCGGGTTGGGGGCCATCAGGCCGTTGGAGCGGCCGTCCTGGTTGACCGCCGAACCACGGATCACGGCCAGGATCCGGTCACCGTCGCGGACCGCGTCGGAGAGCCGTTTGAGTACGGTCACCCCGCAGCCCTCACCCCGGACGAACCCGTCAGCAGCCGCATCGAAACTATGACACCGACCCGAGGGTGAAAGTGCCTCGGCCTCATCGAAACTCCTGGTGGAAGCCGGGGAGAGCAGCAGGTTGACCCCGGCGGCCAGAGCGAGGTTCGAATCGCCGGACCGCAAACTCTGACACGCCAGGTGCACCGCGACCAGCGATGACGAACACGCGGTGTCGACCGTGATCGAAGGCCCCCGCAAATCGAAGTAATACGACACCCGATTGGCAATGATGCTCAACGCACCACCGGTGCTGTACCAAGCGTCCACTTGCGCGAGATCGGTAGAACCCAGCTGCGCGTAGTCGGCTGCGCAGGCGCCCGCGAAGACACCGGTCCGGGACTCGGCGATCGCGTCGGCGGGGATCCCGGCGTTTTCCAGCGCCTCGTGGGTGACCTCCAGCAGCAGCCGCTGCTGCGGGTCCATTCGGGTCGCCTCGCGCGGCAGGATCTCGAAGAACTCGGCGTCGAAAGCGTCGATGTCGCGCAGGAACGAACCCCAACGGGTGGTGCCTGCCAGCGCGGCCGCGGCCTCCGGAGAGTCCGCTTCCGATGACTCCCAGCGGTCGGCGGGGATCTCCCGAACCGCGCAGCGGCCCTCGGACAAGAACTGCCAAAACGCTTCCGGACCCTCGATGTTGGCGTCATCGCCGGGAAACCGGCAACCCAACCCGATCACCGCGATCGGCTCGTCGGCAGAGGCGGGCCGGTCGTCGAAAGCGGCCCCGCCAGCAGGCTCGACCTCGGTCCCGGTCAGGAATTTGGCCAGCGCGTCCACCGTGGGGTACTGCCAGAAGTCGATCGGCGACACCGTGCGGCCCAGGAATTCCGACAACTCGCCGGTGAGAACTACGGCATCCCGGGAGCCCACGCCGAGGTCGTGCATCGACGCGCCGCGATCGATGTGCTCCGGACTGCAGCCGATGTTCGTGACCAGGTAGTTGACCAACCACAGCCGAACGGCAGCCTCGTCAAGAGCAGAGGTCATGTAGTGACGCCCAACCGACTGAATCCATCGCTGCGGTAGAGCTCAACGCAGGTCGCGCGACGCACCTTGCCGCTGGTTGTCAGCGGCAAGGACCCGGGCTCGACCACCACAAGGTCATCCACATGGACGCTGTGTGTCTTGGAAACCGCTGCTGTCACTTGTTGTTTCAGGCCTTCGAGCGTCTCCGGATCGATCTGCTTCTTGAGCTCGGCGATGACCACCAGCTTCTCGCTGGGCTCGGCGGGAATCGAGATCGCCGCCACCCGGCCACCGGTGAACTCCTGAACGGTGCCCTCGATGTCGTCGGGATAGTGGTTGCGGCCGTCGATGATGAGCAGATCCTTGATCCGGCCGACGATGAACAACTCCTCGTCGAACATCACGCCGAGATCACCGGTGCGCAGCCACGGCCCCCTCGGAGTTCCAGCGGTCGCCTCAGCCAACTGCCCGGCAAAGAGCTCCTGGGTCAGCGTGGGGTTCTGCCAGTAGCCACCCGCCACATGAGGGCCGTGCAGCCAGACCTCGCCGATCTTGCCCGCAGGGTTCTCGGTCAACGTCTCCGGGTCGACTACGCGTACCGTCGTCGACCGCGGCCTACCTAGACCGATGTGTTCGGATCCGGTTCCCTCGGCACAGCGCTCGGCATGGCCGACGGCGAGTTTCTCGTAGTCGAACCACACCGAGGTGGGCGCCTTACCGCCGGGCGACGAGGTCACGTATACGGTCGCTTCGGCAAGGCCGAAGGATGGCCGCATCGCCGACTCGCGCATCCCGTGCGGACCGAAGCGCGCGTTGAAGCGGCGCAGCGTACCGCCGTGCACTCGTTCGGCGCCATTGATCATCACGACCACACCGCTGAGATCCATGCCTTCGAGGTCTTCGTCCTTCGTCCGTTTCACCGCGAGCTCATAGGCGAAGTTGGGTGCGGCCGTGAACGCACTGGGGTTCAACGCCAGCTGCTGAATCCACCGGGCGGGCTTCATCATGAAGGAGATCGGGCTCATCAGAACCGTCGGACGCCCGAGCCGCATCCCGATGAAGACGCCGACCAGCATGCCCATGTCGTGGTAAAGCGGCAGCCAGGACACCACCGTGGTGTCCGGCAGCGGAGCGCCGTGCGCTTCGAAGTAGTCCGGCAGGATCTGCTCCAGGTTTGCGGCGATATTCCGGTGGGTGACCACAACCCCGGCCGGATTGCGCGTCGACCCCGACGTGTACTGGATGTACCCGGCCTTGGGGAAAGACAAGTTCGGTGCGGGCTGCACCGGTGAAACGAAGTCCAGCGTGTCCACCTCGATGAACCTGGGTGCCCGCTGCCGGGATGCCTGACCGTACTTGCGCACGTCTTCGATGACGTTCGAGGTGGTCAGCACCGCGACCGGGGTGGCGTCAGCCATGACCGCGGAGACGCGCTCGTCATGCTGACGGAACAACGGCATGGACAGTGGGACGGCGATGAAACCCGCCTGGATCGCTCCCAGGAACGCCACGACATAGTCCAGGCTTTGCGGGGCCAGAATTACCGCGCGGTCGCCCGGCGACCCGCATTTAGAAAGCCGCTCGGCCACTGCCTGGACCCGATGATGAACTTCTGACCACGTCAGAGACTCCGCAACCCCCGCAGGGTCGGCGTCGTAGTCGATGAATGTGTACGCGATCTCGTCGGGTTGCTGCCGGGCCCGGTCGGCGAGCGTCGCCGGAATCGTTTTTTCAGTCAGCGGCATCGTGGCATCCTTTCCAAACGGCTCCCGGCCTGTCCCATTGTCGCTCATCGGATGCGACCGAGAAAATCAGCTCGATTCGACGCTGTCGAACAGCGAATCAAGCAGGCTGTCACCGGTATCTTCGGAATCCTCGACCGTGCCGCCGTCGCGCTCCGGAGCTAGCTGCGCGGCGAGGTATGTCGCGAAGGAAGCGATCGTCGGGTGATTGAACAGCATCGTCGCCGACAGTTCGAGTCCCACCAATCGCTCGACCTCACGGCGGATCGACATCGCCATCACCGAGTTGAGTCCCATCTCGGCGAACGGACGATCGGTGTGGACTTCGCCCTCTGGCAAGCGCAGCTCGGTCGCCAGGATGCCGCGCAGCCCTGCCTGCAGTTCGGTGAGCAGTTCGTCGCGGGCCAGCGAGGACCAGTCCCGCGCGGGTGCCGACGGGCGGTGGGCGTCAGAGGCAACCGCTGCGGCATCCTCGGCGGAGCGCATCGGCGCCATCACCACCTGGCCCACATCGAAACGGCTGACGAACTCCCAGGCAGCGAACGCTTCGGCAGCGACGATCGGTCGCGACCCGACCCGTTCGAGCTCGGAGATCACGATCTGCGCCTCGTTGGCAAAGCCGAGACCTTGCCAGGCGACCCAGTCCAGGCTGACCGTATTACAGCCCTGACGGCGGCGGGTCCGGGCCAACGCGTCGAGGTAAGCGTTGGCCGCGGCGTATGCCCCCTGTCCCGGGATGCCGAACACGGAGCCGGCCGAGGCGGTGAGATAGAGGAAGTCCAAGGTCGCTGGCGGGAAGACCGCGTGCAAAGCCCGGGCGCCCGCGACCTTCGGCCACAGTGTGCGGCGTACCCGCGGTTCCTCGATCTCGGTCAGCAGCTGCGCCTCGGTCACGCCCGCGGCGTGAATGACGCCGCGGATCGGCGCCGCCCCGTCCGCGTCTCGTTTGGCGAGCACCGCGCGCAACGCATCGGTCGAACCGATGTCCAGTGGCACCGTCTCCACCGACACACCACGCATCTCGAGCGCACGGATTGCGCTGATCGTGCGCCTGACGCTGGCATCCGTCCCGCGGAGCTCCGCGCCCTCCCAGGCGCTTCGCGGCGGTAATGGGGTACGGCCCGCGAGGATGAGGCGACGGGCACCTCGGTCAGCGAGCCAGTCCGCCATTAGCATGCCGAGCGCGCCCATGCCGCCGGTGATCAGGTATGCGGCGTCGGGCCGGCACCGCAGCGGTTCGCGCGCCGGCTCAGCGGTGATCTCGGTCAGATCTGCGGTGTGAAACAGTCCATTTCGCAGCACCGCCACTGTCTTGATGGGGCTCGACAGCGCAGTGGCCAGGGCGGCGGCGCAGCCGGAGAGCTCCTCGGGGTCGGGGAAGTCGACCAGCCCACCCCACAATTGCGGCTGCTCGGCACCGATCACCCCCGCCAGGCCCCACAAGCCGCTCTGTTGGACGGCTTCGTCCGAGGACGACTCATGCACGCCGCGGGTGACGATCCACAATGTCGCCGGGTTCAGGGCATCGCGCTCGGCGAGGCCGGTGACTATCTCGGAAACCTCGGTGGTGAGCCGAACGGCGACGTCGAGGTCGGTCTCCGTTGCCGATCCCGGTCCGGCGACGTACACCACGAAACGTGCGCTGTCCACGTCGGAGTCTCGGTGACCCGCGTCGAGGAGATTTTCGCGTACGGCGTCGGCGATGTCACCGTCCCCGATGACCGCGATCGACGCGCTCTCAGCTTTCTCGGCCTTCTCAGCGGGCGGGTTGACGGCGTCATCGGCCGTCCATGGCCGCCAATTCAGGAGGTGTGCGACCCGTTCGGGGTCGGCGCGCGACACCACGCCGGGTTCTACCGCTGCGAAGCGCATCTCGTGGATGTCCACCCATTGCGCGCCCCGCTCATCGGTGATGGCGATGTCAACGAGAATGTCGTCGCCGTCTCTCCCACGGATGCGGGCATCCACGACACCGCGCGATCCGGCGAAGGGCGCACGGACGACAACGGCTCGGGCCGAGGACGGCACCTTAAGTCCCGGACTGGATGCGTCGACCAACCGGCCCAGGTTGACCGCGGCATCGAGTAGCGCAATCGGGGATTCGTCCGGCAGGTCAATCACCGCATGCACGGCGCCCGGAGCAGCCTGCTGTGAGCTGCTCGGCTCGATGGCCCAGGGGTAGGCCTGACCCTCGATGCCCCAGACGTGGTGCAGCTCCGCGAGGGCCGAGGGGGCGTAACTGGACGCGTTCGGTTCAGTGGCTGGGTCGGGGGCCAGATCACCGTGTGGTTCATACGAGATTCGTGCCGATGCGTGCCGGACCCAGTTGGCCGCCGAGGCCCCGGAGGTCGCGGCGTATCCGTCCTCCGGACCCGACCCCGCCAACGACGACACGGTTATCACGTCGCCGTCGGCGACGACCTGCACCAGCCGAGGTTGATCCAACGTGATCGGAAAGTCGAAGCGTGCATCCGCAATAGCGGTACAGGTGCCGTCGCTGCACTCGGCGGCGGCCAAGGAAAGTGTATTGAGCAGCACGGACAACGGAACGATCTCCACTCCGCCGAACCGGTGCGAGTCGGGGTAGGGCTTGGACTGGGGCAGCAGTCGTGCCTGCCAGAGATGTCCCGGACGTAGGCCGGCCACCGGGGTGTGTGCCCCGAGCACGGTGCCGGGGCGGGCGACCGAAGCGCCCGAGCGCGCCAAACGCTTTTTGATCGCCCAGTGCCGGGTGTGCTGCCAGGGTGTGGTCGGCAGCGAGATGTGCGGCTCACCTGGATGCGGCGTTTCGCGCGCGTGGTTGGTGAACGTCGCGTTGAGCGTGGTGTGGAAGGTGACCGTGTCGTCGGTGTCGCGGAGCAGGGTGCCGAAGCTGCGATGCCGTCCGGACCCGACGGTGTCGCTGATCGCGTAGGTCAGGATCGGGTTCGGGCTGATTTCGATGAATGTGCCGATCTCGGCGGCTGCGGCGGTGATGGCCTGCTGGAAGCGCACCGGTCGGCGGACGTTGGCCACCCAATAGTCGGCGTCCAGTAGCGTCAGCGGACCTTCGGTACGGTCGACGGGGTCGACGGGGTCGATGGTCTCGGTCACGGTGGAAAGGAGCGGGATGGCGGGCGGCTTGGGTGTGAGCCCGGACAGCGCGTGGTGTAGTTCGTCGAGGATGGGGTCCATCAGGGCGGTGTGGGAGGCGACCTGCATGTTGACCCGGCGGGCGAAGGTGTTTTGTGTGGTGAGGTCGGCGATGATGGTGTCGATGTGTTCGGGTGGGCCGGCGAGCACGGTTTGGCGTGGTGATAGGTAGCCGGCGATCTCGACGTCGGGGTAGCCGGTGATGCAGTCGGTGGCTGTTTCGGCGTCGAGTTCGACCAGTGCGACGGCGCCTTGGCCGGTGAGGCGGGACATGAGGGTGGAGCGTTGGGCGATGACGTGCAGGCCGTCGGACAGGCTCAGGGCGCCGGCGACGACGGCGGCGGTGACTTCGCCCATCGAGTGGCCGATGACGGCGTCGGGGTGCACGCCGTAGGAGCGCCAGAGTTGGGTCAGGGCCAATTGCAGGCCCATCAGGACGGGTTGGACTTGGGCGTCGCCGGTGATGGGTTGGGAGTTGGCGATGATGTCGTAGAGGGAGAAGCCGACCTGTTCGACGAAGACGGGTTCGATTTCAGCCAGGGCGGTGACGAAGGCTGATTCGTCGGCCAGGAGTTGGCGGGCCATGCCGGGCCATTGTGAGCCTTGTCCGGAGTAGACGAACACGGTGCCGGGTTTGGCGGTGGTGGTGGCCGCGGGGACCACGCCGGTGGCGGTCTGGCCGGTGGCCAGGGCTTGGAGTCCGGCGATGGCTGCGGTGGTGTCGCGGGCGGTGACGGTGGCGAATTTGGGGTGTTGGGAGCGGTGGTGGTTGAGGGTGTGGGCGACTTCGGGTAGAGAGGCCAGGACGCCGTGCGGGCCGATCATCCAGTCGGCGAGCATGCCGGCCTGTGCGGCGATGCGTGGGGGTGTTTTCCCGGAGATGACCAGGGTGCTGACCGCCGGTGTCGGCGATGAGCCGGTGGGGGCTGGGGTGGGGGCCGGTACCGGGGGTTGTTCGATGATCACGTGGGCGTTGGTGCCGCCGAATCCGAATGAGGAGATCCCGGCCCGGCGGGGTCGTCCTTTGGGGGTCCAGTCGGTGTGTTGGGCGACCACTTTCAAGCGCAGGTTGTCGAACGGGATGTGCGGGTTGGGTTTCTGGTAGCCCAGGTTGGCTGGGATGGTGTGGTGTTGCAGGGCCAGTACGGCTTTGGTGAATCCGGCGATGCCGGCGGCGGCTTCGAGGTGCCCGAGGTTGGATTTGACCGCGCCGATCAGCAGCGGTGCCTCGGTGGGGCGGCCGCGTCCCAGGACGGTGCCCAGTGCGCGGGCTTCGATCGGGTCGCCGAGCAGGGTTCCGGTGCCGTGGGTTTCGACGTAGTCGACCTCGCGTGGTTCCAGGCCCGCGGCGGTGTAGGCCGAGCGCAGCACCGCCATCTGAGCGGCCGGGTTGGGGGCCATCAGGCCGTTGGAGCGGCCGTCCTGGTTGACCGCCGAACCACGGATCACGGCCAGGATCCGGTCACCGTCGCGGACCGCGTCGCAGAGCCGTTTGAGTACGGTCACCCCGCAGCCCTCACCCCGGACGAACCCGTCAGCAGCCGCATCGAAACTATGACACCGACCCGTCCTCGACAAGGCCTCGAGTTGGTCGAAACTCCTGGTGACGGCCGGGGACAGCAGCAGGTTGACCCCGGCGGCCAGAGCGAGGTTCGAATCGCCGGACCGCAAACTCTGACACGCCAAATGGATGGTGACCAGGGATGACGAACACGCGGTGTCGACCGTGATCGAAGGCCCCCGCAAATCGAAGTAATACGACACCCGATTGGCAATGATGCTCAACGCACCACCGGTGCCCGACCAGGAGTCGACGTCGCCGAGGTCCGCAGCCGACAAGTATCCGTACTCGCCCAGGCATGCGCCGGCGAATACGCCGGTCTGGGAATGCCGCAGTGTGTGCGCCTGGATCCCGGCGTTTTCCAGCGCCTCGTGGGTGACCTCCAGCAGCAGCCGCTGCTGTGGGTCCATCTTGTCCGCCTCGCTGGGCGAGATCTCGAAGAACTCGGCGTCGAAAGCGTCGATGTCGCGCAGGAACGAACCCCAACGGGTGGTGCCCGCCAGCGCGGCCGCGGCCTCCGGAGAGTCCGCTTCCGATGAGTCCCAGCGGTCGGCAGGGATCTCCCGAACCGCGCAGCGGCCCTCGGACAAGAACTGCCAAAACGCTTCCGGACCCTCGATGTTGGCGTCATCGCCGGGAAACCGGCAACCCAACCCGATCACCGCGACCGGCTCGTGGTCGGAGCTGGCCGACCAGCTTGCGTCGCCGATCACCGCCTCGGCAACAGGCTCGATGGTGCCGCCGCTTAGAAACGTCGCCAGCGCGTTGATGGTCGGGTACTGCCAGAACTCCACCGGTGACACGGTGCGGCCCAACAACTCCGACAACTCGCCGGTCAGGACTACCGCGTCGCTGGAGCCGACCGCTAGATCGTTCAGGGGCGCGTCGAGATCGATTTCGTCGGGGCTGCAGCCGATGTTGGTGACGAGATAGTCAACCAACCAATGCCGAATGCCGTCCTCGTCGAAAGCAGAGGTCATCTAGTGACGTCCAAGCGGCTGAACTCGTCCTGGCGATAGCGATCAATGCAGGCCGAGCGCCGAATCTTGCCGCTGGTGGTGATCGGGATCGAGCCGGGCGCCACCAATACCAGGTCCGACATCCGCACGCTGTGAGACTTCTTGATTGCAGAGGCCACCTCACGCTTGACGGCACGCAGGGTAGACAGTGCCTCCTCTTCGGAATCGCCGCGCTTCTTCAGTTCGGCGATCGCGACAAGCTGCTCGCTGGCCTCGTCCAAAACGGAGATTGCGGCGACGCGGCCGCCGGTGATCTCCTGGATGGTGGCCTCGATGTCGTCGGGATAGTGGTTGCGCCCATCGACGATCAGCAGATCCTTGATACGACCGATGATGAACATTTCACCCTCAGACATGACACCGAGGTCGCCGGTCCGCAACCAGGCGTTCGATGGCGTTCCTGGGGTCGGGTCGACGATCTCGCCGCCGAAGGTGCGCTCGGTCTGCTGGGGATTGCGCCAATACCCCATCGCTACCTGGTCGCCGTGCACCCAGATCTCGCCGATCCTGCCATCGGGATTTTCCAGGCGCGTCTCAGGGTCGACGATCCGCACGGTCGAGGACCGGGGAGCGCCGTAGCTCACCAGCTCGGAGCCACCCTCGGCACCGCAGCGCTTGGCGTGACCTGCGGAGAGCTTTTCGTAGTCGAACCGCACCGTTGCGGGCGTGTGGCCGGTGGTCGCCGAGATCACGTACAACGTCGCTTCGGCGAGGCCGTAGGACGGACGGATGGTCGTCGACGGCATGTTGAAGGCCGCGAACCGCTCGTTGAAGCGCCGGATCGTGGCGGAGTGAATACGCTCGCTGCCGCTGATGATGCCCAGGACACCGCCGAGGTCCATTCCCTCGAGGTCGGCGTCGGAGGTGCGGCGCACCGAAAGCTCGAATGCGAAGTTCGGGGCGGCCGACCACGAGTGGGTGTTGATTGCGAGCTGCTGGATCCAGCGGGCGGGCTTCTGCAGAAACGCCACCGGGCTCATCAGCACCGCCGGTCGGCCCCACCTCCCGTCCGGGCCGTCCGGCGGGCACAGCAGGGAAGCGAAGACTCCCTGGATGAGACCCATGTCGTGATAGAAGGGCAACCACGACACCATCGTGGTGTCCTGCGGCGGCACGCCGCCGCGCTGATCCATGTAGTCGGTGAAGATCTGATCGAGATTGGCGATCACGTTCTTGTGCGTCATGATCACGCCTGCGGGTGCGCGCGTCGAGCCCGAGGTGTATTGCAGGTATGCCGTCTTGGGCAGCGGCCCGACGTTCAGTTCGACGGTTCGCGGTGAATCGAAGTCGAGGGCGTCGACTTCGATGACCTCGGGTGCGGCGCCGCCGGGCTGGGCCCCGACGTAGGTCATGATCTCGCCCAGGACGGCCGATGTCGTCAGCACTGCGACGGGCTGGCAGTCCCGTAGCGCGCCGTTGACCCGCTCGTCGAGCTGGCCCATCGCGGGCACCGGTAGCGGCACCGCGATAAAGCCGGCCTGCACGGCGCCATAGAAGGCGATGATGTACTCGAGGCCCTGCGGGGCGAGGATTGCGGCGCGGTCTCCCTTGGAGCCGTGCCGCAGCAGCTCTTCTGCCACTATCTGGGCCCGGTGGTGCACCTGCGCCCAGGTCAAGGTCTCGGTGAATCCCACGGGGTCGACGTCGTAGTCGATGAAGGTGTACGCCACATCGTCCGGCTGCTGCGTCGCTCGCTCGGCGAGCAGGGCAGGAATTGTCGTCTCAATCAGCGACATGGCGACGTCCTTTCATCAATCTCTTCGCGCATCGGCTTCAGCGCCGTCTAGCAAACCGATCCGCAACTCCGTGGTCGCGCATTCCCCGATCGACCGAAGGCTAACACTGACCCGTAAACAATGTCCTCTATTCCGAGCAACGATTACACCATGAGTTGCTTGCCAGAGGGAAGGCGAAAGTTTATCCCGGGTTTTGCCGACGGCCGGTGTGTATGCGTGTGCTGCGCATTCCCCACATCGACTTCGTAGTTTTGCCAGCCGCGGAAACTTCCCACCTAGCCAACGGGTGCCCGGTTGCTCGGCGCAGGAAGCGCCTGGTGCGCGGGGATGGGTCCGGGTCGACTGGAAAATGTGTTGCCCCCTTCTTGACGCTGTCGTTAGTAGTTTGCGGGGATCGCAGTCCAGCGCCGATTTTCTCGGCCAACTCCCAGGCAATAGCCTGTCACAGACGCTGCCATCCGAGCTCTCAGAGTGGCTCCGGAGGTCACTCAATGGGAGGCAACGGGTTGATCACAGCGACGTCACGGGATGTGGCGAACACCACACCGATGCAGGGCCTATTCGCCCCGGGGTGACCAGATTTTCTGCTCGACGTCGGCAACCAGCTCACTCAGGTGATCGTTGAGGTAGAAGTGGTGTCCCTTGAACTCCCGCGCCGAGAATTCTGCCCTCGTCCGCTCCAGCCACGGGGTCACCTTCTCGACGGTGGCAATCTCGTCGTCATCCCCGTAGAACGCATGGATCGGGCAGGACAGCGTCACTTCGGGAGGGCAGTTGTAGTTGGCGATCGCCTTGAGGCCGCGCAACGTCGGCAGTATCGCCGCGGCGAACTCCGGATTCTGCATGAACTCGGGGCTGGCTCCGGTCATCGCACTGACCGCTGCGAGCAGGCCATCGTCGGATTCCGGGATGTCCTCGTAGCCCACCCGACCCGGGGCCGCGCACGCCGACACGAACAGGGCCGCGATCGGTCTCCCCGCATCCTCGAACCGGCGTGCCACCTCGAAAGCGAGCAATCCGCCCATACTGTGCCCGAAGAAACTGACCGGGCCATCCCGATCCTGCTCAGGGGAAATCTTGTTGCAGACCTCGTCGGCCAAAGCCGGGAGGCTGGTGAACGAGGCAAAGTCCTGCTTCCCGCGCTGTCCTGGATATTGCACGGCCACGCGTTTGATGTCGGTGGTGAATGTCTTCGCGAAGGGGACGTAGTACTGCGGTGCTCCCCCGGCGTGCGGAAAGATGAACAGCGTGGGTTGAGGATTCGCAGCGTCGGCAACGCCTCCATTCATGGGGTCACAGTACCTTCGCGACACCTCCGCGAATGTTACGCACCTTTCTGCGACCCTTCGGGTCTTGGGACCTTTGGGACCTTTGGGACCTTTGGGGACCCCTTTTTCACCGCATCGCCGGCCCTCGCCGATCTCTGGCGACCCGATCGGGGCCGATCAGGCGAAGGCCTCCACAGGTGGACACGAGCAGACCAGGTTCCGGTCACCGTAGGCGCCGTCGATCCGGCGCACCGCCGGCCAGACTTTCGGCCGAAAGGAGGTACCCATCGGGAAAGCGGCCTGCTCACGCGTGTACGGACGGTTCCATTCAGAGACCAGAAGGCACTGCGCCGTGTGAGGCGCACCCCGCAGCGGATTGTCGTCCGCGGGCCAGGCTCCACACCCGACCCGGTCGATCTCTGCCCTGATCGCGATCATGGCGTCGCAGAACGCGTCGATTTCAGACAACGATTCGCTTTCGGTCGGCTCGACCATCAGGGTGCCCGCTACCGGGAAGCTCATCGTCGGTGCGTGAAATCCATAGTCCGCCAAGCGCTTTGAGACGTCGTCAACCGTCACTCCAGTGGCTTTTGTGATCGCGCGCAGATCCAGAATGCATTCATGGGCCACCATGCCGTTCTCGCCGGTGTAGAGGACCGGGTAGTACTCGTCGAGTCGGCGGGCGATGTAATTCGCCGATGCGATGGCCACCAACGACGCCGAACGCAGTCCTCGGCCCCCCATCATCCTGATGTAGGCCCAGGTGATCGGCAGGATCGAGGCGGAACCGTAAGGGGCCGCCGACACGGTAGGTCTTGTTGTGAGGGGTTGTGTCCCATGCACACCGGGGGTTCGTGCGTCGGCCGAGAGTTCGGCGGCCAACGGATGCCCGGGCAGGTACGGAGCCAGATGATCGCGCACCGCGACCGGTCCGACCCCGGGGCCACCCCCGCCGTGCGGGATGCAGAAAGTCTTGTGCAGATTCAGATGGCTGACATCACCGCCGAACCGGCCCGGGCGGGCGAGTCCGACCAATGCGTTCAGGTTTGCGCCGTCGACGTACACCTGTCCGCCCGCGTCGTGGACCGCCGCACATATTTCGGCGATGTCGTGTTCGTACACCCCGTGGGTGGAAGGGTAGGTGATCATCAACGCGGACAACCGGTTTGCGTGTTCGCCTACCTTTTTTCGCAGATCATCCAGATCGACGTCGCCGTTGGGGCGGCAGTCGACAACCACCACCTTCATGCCGACCATGGCTGCCGACGCGGCGTTTGTGCCGTGCGCGCTGGCCGGGATCAGGCACACGTCGCGTCCGGTGTCTCCGCGGGCTAAGTGGTAGGCCCGGATGGCCAGCAGGCCCGCGTATTCGCCTTGTGACCCGGCGTTGGGTTGCAGCGACACCGCATCGTAGCCGGTGATCGCGGTGAGCCAGTCCTGCAGATCAGCGATCAACCGGCGTAGGCCCGGGGTATCCGACGCGGGCGCGAAAGGATGTTGCCGGGCAAATTCAGGCCAGGTGATCGGCTCCATTTCGGCCGCCGCGTTGAGTTTCATGGTGCACGACCCGAGTGGAATCATGCTGCGGTCTAGGGCGATATCCTTGTCCGCAAGCGCGCGCAGGTAGCGCATCATCTCTGTTTCGCTGCGGTATCGGGTAAACGCAGGATGGGTCAGGAAAGCCGAACTTCTGGCAAGAGCGGAGAGTGGCGACTCGCTCAGGCCCTCTTGGTCGGCGAGTTTCACATGGTTCGGTGACGATCCGGTTGTCGCGTCGGCAAAGGCTGCGAGGACCCTGGCGAGATGCTCATCGGTTGTCACCTCGTCACACGTCACCGAAACGTGGTCGTCGTCGAGCAGCCAGATGTTGACGCCGGATTCCTTGGCCGCCGACCTCACCTTTTGTGCCTGACCGGGAACCCGCGCCAACACGGTGTCGAAGAAGGCGTCGTGCACCGTCTCGATTCCCGCGCTGGCCAGTCCTGCTGCCAACGTCCTTGCCTGCCTGTGCACTCGTCGTGCAATGGCGGTCAGGCCATCGGCGCCGTGGTAGCTGGCGTACATCGCGGCCATCACGGCCAACAGGACCTGAGCGGTGCAGATGTTGCTGGTTGCCTTGTCCCGGCGGATGTGTTGTTCACGCGTCTGCAGCGACAGCCGGTAGGCCGGGGAGCCATCGACATCCTTGGAGACGCCGACGAGGCGGCCCGGTAGCTGCCGTGCATGTTTGGCGTGCACCGCCAGATAGCCTGCATGTGGACCGCCGAAACCCATTGGCACACCGAACCTTTGGGTGCTTCCGAAAGCGACGTCGGCACCAGTCTCGCCGGGCGGGACAATCAGGGTGAGTGCCAGCAGGTCAGCGCCGATGGCCACCAAGGCGCCGCGCTGGTGGGCCTGAGATACCAGAGCGGTCCAGTCCACCACTTCACCACTGGCCCCGGGCTGCTGGGCGATCACTCCGAAGAACTCGCCCTCGGGCAGACCGTCCCGCAGATCGGCAGTCACGATCTCGATCCCGAGTGGCTCCGCCCGGGTCGCCAGCACGGCGGCCGTTTGGGGGTAAAGGTCGCGGTCGACGGCCATCCGGTGAGCCGACCCCCGCGCGGCTCGGTGCATCAGTGTCATCGCCTCTGCAGCGGCGGTACCTTCGTCGAGCATCGAGGCATTAGCGACCTCCAAAGCCGTGAGGTCGGTGATCATGGTCTGGAAGTTCAGCAACGCCTCGAGGCGACCCTGGCTGATTTCAGGTTGATAGGGAGTGTAGGCGGTGTACCAGGCCGGGTTCTCGAGGATGTTGCGCCGCAAGACCGGCGGCGTCACCGTGTCGAAATAGCCCTGGCCGATCATCGAAACCGCCACGGTGTTCGTATCGGCCAGCGCCCGCAGTTCGGCAAGAGCCTCGGCCTCGGTCGCGGCGGGCGGCAAACGATCCAGGCCGGGCGCGCCCGTCGTCGTCGCGTCGAGGATTGCGGCGGGCACAGCCTTGGCTGCCAGCTCGTCGAGGGAGTCGACACCGATTGTGCGCAGCAGGGTGCGAACGGCTTGCCCGTCCGGACCGATGTGCCGATCGACAAAGAGACGTTCGTCAGGTTGGTGGGCGGCGCCCGAGTTGGCGACGGTGCTGGATCCGGCAGCGGGGATGCAACCCGTCCCGGAAGGTAATCCGGAGTCCGACCCGGAATCTGACCTGGAACCTGACCTGGAATCTGACACAGAGTGGCCTCTCGACGATCGCCCGTGGCGCGAGGAGCGCGGCCGAGCGTACCGGCTCCTCCCCCTCTGTCGTCGACCCGATCGGGCGCCTGAGAGATTCGGCCCACCAGCTGATCACCTCAGCGGATGGAGCCTTTCCCCATGGGCGGGTGCACAGTCCATGCCCGATGGGGGATCGATCAGCGGCTGATCAGATCAGTACCGGGAACCGTGCACCGCTTTCCAGAGGCATCGGGACCTCGCGCGGTCCTGGGGCCTGAGAGGTTGACGGAGAGGTGTTGCTCCTTCGGCGCCCGTGGCTGGCGGCCACGGGACTCTCCCGCGCAAGGGCGATGCTGGGCCAGTCTACCCGTGCCTACCCGTGTCGTTGGCAGACGGCCGATAGGACCGCACCGGGCACGGCGTCCTGCGTCAGCCGATCTTGCGGTCGCGATGCTTTCGCCGAGACGCCAGCTCATCTTCCGGCGCCGGGATCGATTCACCACCGTCAGCTCGTTCGCCCGGAAATTCGGCAATCGCACCGGTGAGTTCCCGCATTGCCCCGGAGACGGCGATGCCGAATACCCCCTGACCGCCCTGAAGCAGGTCGACCACCTCCTCGGCCGAGGTGCACTCATACACGGTGGTGCCGTCGGAAAACAAGGTGATGTTGGCCAGATCCTGGACGCCGCGTTGCCGTAGGTGATCGACCGCGACACGGATGTTGTGCAGGGAGATCCCGGTATCGAGCAGGCGCTTGACGATCTTGAGGACCAGAATGTCCTTGAACGAATACAACCGCTGGCTGCCGGAACCTGCGGCTCCCCGGATCGACGGTACGACCAGCGAGGTTCGAGCCCAGTAGTCGAGTTGGCGGTAGGTGATTCCGGCTACCTGGCAGGCGCTCGGCCCCCGGTATCCGACGAGTTCGTCGGGCACCGAATCGTCGGGGAACAGACCAGCCTGGACAGGCTCGGCGGCCGCCTTGGAGGAACTGTCCGCCTGCGAGGCGCCCACGGTCAGGTCCAGTTCCTCCTGGCCAGGCGTCTCTCCCACGTGTCGAATCCTCTCGCGATCTGAAGCCCGGAACCCGCGCTCGGACCTATCCGGCACGCGGTCAGCTGGGCTCGAACTGAGTCGAGCATACGCTTGAGGGCGTGCCGTGACTGCCCGTCGCGGGTAAGTATGGCTGCCGGATTTGGGTTGCAGAGCGACGCGACGCGCGTGTCGGTTCTGACGAGACGCATCCGTGACCAAGTTCGATCGCCACGGCGACGTCCCGGGGACGCCCGAGCGGGCACAGGGCGGCTGGGCTTCTCGGGTGGCTGGGCTCCCCCGGTAACTGGGCCTCTTAGGTGGCTTTGAAGTCGTCGGGTGACACGCTGTCAAGAAACTCCTTGAATTTCTCGACTTCGTCCTCTCGCACCGCGCCGTTGGACTCGTCGTTCTCGTCGGGAATGATCAGTCCAGCCTCAGCGAGTACCGCCTCTTCGACATAGATCGGCACGCCGACGCGCAAGGCGATGGCCACCGAGTCCGAAGGGCGTGCCGACACCTTGATTTCCCGATCGAAGATGAGGTCCGCGTAGAAGGTGCCCTCCTGGAGATCGACGATGCGCACTTCTTTCAGCGAATGGCCAAGGGCGGCAATGAGATCTCGGATGAGGTCATGGGTCAGTGGGCGGGCCGGCTCGACCCCCTGCTGTTCCAGCGCGATAGCGGCAGCCTCTGACTGGCCGATCCAGATCGGGAGGTAGCGGTCGCCGTCCGCCTCGCGCAGCAGCAGGACGGGCTGGTTCTGCGGTTGCTCGACCCGAATGCCGACCACACGAACTTCACCCATCTGCGCCTGCCCTCCGCACCGGTGTACCACTCAACTCGCTCCGGAACCGAACAACGGCCCCGTCGCGACGAATTCACCGAGTCAATGCTCGGTAAGCCGTCATCGCGAGTCTAGTCCTCAGCGGTCCAGAACGTCGCGCACCGCCGACTTGATCAACGAGGTGTGCAACGTGATTGCCAGCGCGGCCACTTCGCGGGCCAGGTCGTCGGCGCGGTCGCGGGCGCCTGCTTTACCGGCCTTCACCACCGGCCCTGCGATCTGAGCGATGAGGTCGGATTGCCGGTCCGCCGCGGAGCGGAAGGCCCGCAGATGCCGTGGTTCAACGCCGTAGTCGGCGAGAGCACGGGCACATTGCGCGATGACTATCGAATGTTCATCGAAAAGGACGGTTCTCGCACTCTTGAAGATCGGTGTGATCACGCCGGCCTTGACCAGCGAAGTGAGCAGCTCGTCGTCCACTCCGGACCGCTCAAGCAGGTCTGTCCGGCTCAACCGCGCCTGCGCCGGTGCGGACGCAGCAGTGCCCGGGAACCCGGTGCGATCTTCTTGGGCGTCGTAATCGGTGACCCGCACCAAGCGTGGTGTCCCGTACACCGCTCCGGTCTGGGGAAGCTCACCGTCGGGCTGCGCGTCCAACTGCGCCTTGATCACTTTGAGGGGAAGGTACTTGTCCCGCTGAGCGGTGAGGATGAAGCGCAGCCGGGCGCAGTCGTAGGCGGTGAACCGCCGATATCCGGATGCCGTGCGCTCCGGGTTTATCAGGCCCTCTGCCTCCAAAAAGCGGATCTTTGAAATGGTCACGTCGGGAAAGTCCCGGCGCAGCAGATCGAGCACGACACCGATGGACATGCCGTTGGGCCCAGGTGTTTCCGGTTGCGTCATCTGGCCGTCTGCGTTGGCGCTGGTGGTGTCGGCTGTGTGTGTGCGGCACTCAATCCGCGGCGCCATCGTCCTTCGTGCCGGTCAGGAAAACCAGCCGGAACTTGCCGATCTGCACTTCGTCGCCGTTGGCGAGGACTGCGGAGTCGACCGGTTCGCGATTCACGTAGGTACCGTTCAGGCTGCCGACGTCGACCACCTGGAACTCACCACTTTCCAGCCGGAACTCGGCATGCCGGCGGCTCACCGTGACGTCGTCGAGGAAGATGTCGCTGTCGGGATGCCGGCCCGCCGAGGTGGTGGGTTGATCGAGGAGGAAACGAGACCCGGCGTTCGGTCCGCGCTTGACGACCAGCAACGCCGATCCGACTGGGAGCCCCTCGACCCCGGACACTGCGCTCTCGCCGCTTGCGGCCGGGGGGGCATCGAGTTCGTTGAGGAAGTCCGCGCGGAACACCGATGTCGTCTCCACGGTGACCTCGTCAGAGTCAGCCCCAGAATTGAAGTCCTTGTCCGTCACTCGCTGCTCCTCACTGGCTGCTGTGGCGGTATCCGGCCGGAAACCCAGCTGTCACGCCGATGATGTCGACCGTACCGTGCGGTGGACTCAATTGCGGCCACCACCGCCGGATCCGCGCGTTGCGATCCAGACTGCACGCACCCTAACAACACCTCAGTCCGCGACATGGTTGCGGTAAGCGTCGGCGTCCAACAGTTCACCCAGTTCGGCCTCGAGAGTGGCCGCATCGGCGCTGAGTTCGACCAGCCATCCCGCACCGTAGGGGTCCGAGTTGACCAGCTGCGGATCTCCGTCCAGATCGCCGTTTACCGCAACGACTTTCGCCGAGACAGGCGCATACAGGTCCGAAACGGACTTCGTGGACTCCACCTCGCCAAACGAATCTCCGGCCGCCAGGTTCGCTCCGACCTCCGGCAGTTGAACGAACACGACGTCTCCGAGTGCCGCCTGAGCAAAGTCGGTGATCCCGACGCGCACCGTGTCGTCGCCGGTCCGCTGCACCCATTCATGTTCAGCGGTGTAGGCCAACTCGGCGGGAATATCGCTCACGGCGCTCCTTTTCTCTGTTCGGCTTCATGTCCTGCTCGGCTCCGATCGGTCCGAAACCATTCCGGTGTCACGGCCGACTGGGGGTGGTCACTTGACGGGCTGAGCGTATTGGTGGGGTTTCGGTTGTCGCAAGGCGGTGATATCGACCCGGTCGGATTGTCGCACCACCATGGTGCCGCCGACGCGTTCGATGCTGTCCTTGGCTCCGCCGGGGATATTCATGGCCGCGGCCAGGGTGGGCGGATCCCCGATTGCCAGCACCACATATGTCGGGCTCAGCGTTGTGGAATCGGAGACGAGAGCGCCCGGTGAGCCGGCGACCCAGGTGTCCACCCCGACCCGCACCGAGACCTGCTCACCATGCTGCCTTCCCTGGATCTCGATCGCCTCGGCGCCCGCCGCGCGCAACTCGTTGATCACATCGAGCATCGTCTCGGCCGATACCCCACGGGCCGGATCCTCGATGGTCAGCAGCACACCCGGACCCGTCGCGGGTACGGCACCGGTCAGGATCGACAGTGCCACCAGCCGCGCCCGGGCGTTCTCGATCGCAGCCTGATCGCTGCTGCCCGAGGCCTGTAGCTGGTTCAACGTCCGCTGGAGCTCGGCGACCTCGGTATTCAACGCCGCTTCCCGCTGTTGCAATGAGTCAAGCAGTACCAGCAGGTCGGCGGGGCGGGCGGTCTCCAGAGAATCGCCCGACCCGGTCTGTCGGACCTGGGTGGCGATCGCGACGCCCAGCAAGAGGCACAAAAGCACGGCCAGTACACCGAAGACGAACCTGGGACGGCCCCCGGAGTCCCCCGCCGGCGTTGTCCTGGGCACCGGTCCACCGTCCTGGTTCTGCGCCGCCCCCTCGCCGGGCCGTTCGTGGCGGCCGTGGTGCGCCTCGGCGGCGTGCTGAGGCGGGTGGTCGCTCATCGCAGCCTGGTCCCTTTCCGGCGGCCCTTTTTCACGCGTTCACGCTCCGAACAGTCTGCGCCGGAGTGCGGCCGCGTTACCGAAGATGCGGATACCCAGAACCACGATGATCGCCGTCGACAACTGTGTCCCCACTCCCAGTTGATCGCCGACATAGACGATCAGGGCTGCTACCAGCACGTTGAAGACGAACGAGACCACGAAAACCTTGGAGTCGAAGATCCGCTCCAGGTAAGCGCGCAGGCCGCCGAATACCGCGTCGAGGGCCGCCACCACCGCGATTGGCAGGTACGGCTGGACGAACTCGGGGACACCGGGGTGAAAGACGACACCGATCACGATGCCGATCACCAGTGCGAAGATTCCGATCAATTGGGCCCAATCTGTTTGGCGAAGTTGACTTCCCGGACCGAACCTGCCGGCACCGTCAACCCGTCACCGGCGGACACAGACACTCCGACGCCGTAGGACGTCTCCAGCAGTCGTAGGCGTTGCAGGCCCGTGCTGCGGGCGAAAGCGTCCTGCATCGCGTTCGGCGGGCCGAGCGCGACGATGGTGTACGGACTGGTGATGGGCTGATTATCGACCAGCATGCCGCCGCCGGCCTGCCGGATCGTCACGTTCGGGCCGATGCGCACACCGTCCACCGAGATGGCTTCGGCGCCGCTGACCCACAACGAGTTGACGACGAGCTGCAGGTCGCGGTCGAGAATCACCTGTTGGCTGCCTGGCAGCCGCTGCTTGGAAACATCGGTGAGATCGGGTGAGGTCCCCGGGTCGGTGACCGTGACGGTCAAGCCCGGCCCGATCAGTGGTGTGACCGCTGCTGCGGCGTCGGCCCGGTCCAGGTCACCGAGCAGGCGGCGCCCGGTCGCGTCTCCTTCCAGGCGGCTGCGCCGCTGGGCATCCACGTCGGCCGACATCCGGGCCCTGCGGTCGGCGAGCACCGCGTTGTTTGCCTCGGCGGACCGCACATTCGAGGCCAGCGCCTGCTGGGATTCGCGGACTCTGGGTGCCGCCGACTGTGCCTGGGCCCACGCGAGCGAGAACACGGTCACCACGGCCGCGGCCGCGATTATCTGCCATGCCCACTCGGCAGGCTTCGACCGTGGCCGTTGGGAGTTCGCCGCGGCGGCGTAGCCGGGGTCGAGGTGCTCCGAGAGCAGCGACCGCAGCAACGAGGGCACCGGTAACAGCGTCGGGCCGCCTGCTTGGTGCGTATTGCGCCCGGAATCGAAACCACCCAGGTTGGCCACGATCCGACTATTCCTCGGCTGGAAAGGTGTGTGCCGAAACCCGGGGTAACGTGCGCATCGCCATGATCACCTGGATCAGGTAGAGGATCGCAGACCAGAGATACATCGCCAGCCCCCAGATCAGAAAGCCCCAACCCACCGCCAGCACGACGCGGGACCATCCGGTGTCAACCTGCCCCAGGAGCACCAGTGGGAGGCCCGACATCAGGGCGAACGTCGCGGCCTTACCAACGTATGTGACCGGAAGCGCCATCAGCCCGCGGCTTCGCAGCAGCGGTAGCGTCGCGGCCAAAGCCAGATCACGCCCGAGCAGCAGAGCCAGGATCCACCACGGAATCGCCCCGGCTATGGCCATCGCGACTGGAACCACGACCATGTAGATTCGGTCGACCGCGGGGTCGAGCAACGCGCCTAGTCGCGAGGATTGATTGGCGAACAAACGGGCGATCTTGCCGTCAGCCCAGTCCGAAACACCGCTGAACATCAGCACGCCGACCGCCCATCCGGTGGCGCCGGCGACCAGGAGCAGATACAGGAAGACCGGGACCAGTATCAGGCGGATGATCGACAGCAGATTCGGCACAGTCAGCACCCGGTCCTGCCGGACCACCCCCCCGGTCGCAGCGTGCCCGTCCGCCGCGTTGGCCATGCCGTAGAACCTAGCGGAAAACGCCGGGCAGGCTTAGCGCGGACATGGCGTCGTCGGCCAATGGATTGTCGTGCACCATGTAGGTCCATGTCGAGGTCGGCCGTGCAAGTTTAGATAGATCTATACCCAGCTCATCCTCGATAGCAGGTGCGGTCTCGAATGTCTGCTGGGCCGCTTCGATCGCGTCAGCGGCCAGCGATGCGAACGCGTCGACGGCCATCCGGTGGAATTCGTCGAGCGGATTCTGCCGGCCCAGCGCCCGCAGGTGAATGCTCTCCCGGATATCGGCGAGATAGGCCAGGTGCTCGGTCCAGCCGCGGTCCAGGTGATACAGCATGATCAGCCGGCAGATCTTTTCCAGCTTCTCCTCGGCACCCGGATCCAGCTGCTCGACCAGCTCCCGGTAGCGGTCCGGCGACCGCTCGGCCAGCTCCTTGCGTGCGTTTGCGGTGCGCAGCAGCGTATTCCGACGTTCGACCAGTATTGCGCGCTGCTGGGCGATCAGCTGGTTGTAGCGCCACGTGGTCGCGTGCACCTCGAGCAGCCGGCCTTCGGCGATCCGCTGGGCGTTCTCGAGCAACGCCGCCGCCTTCGGATTGACCACCCGGCCGTTCTCGTCACAATCGATGGGCAGCTTGTTGGGCTCGAGATGGGCCGCTACGACGTCGTCTTCCCAGCTGGAGAAGAAGACCGACGAGCCGGGGTCGCCCTGCCGTCCGGCTCGGCCTCGTAGCTGATTGTCCAGCCGCTCGGTGTGATGGCGGCCGGTGCCGATGACATGCAGTCCGCCGAGTTCGGCCACCCGCTTCTTTTCCGCGGCGTCATCGCCTGCCGCGGAGCCGCCCAGCCGGATGTCGGTGCCGCGGCCGGCCATCTGAGTGGAGACGGTAACCGAGCCGTACGCGCCGGCCTCGGCGATGACGGCGGCCTCCTCGGCGTCGTTCTTGGCATTCAGGACGACCGCCGGTATGCCCGCTTTGACCAGACGTTCGTGCAACTCTTCGGACTCGGCGACGTCGCGGGTGCCTACCAATACCGGCTGGCCGGTCTGGTGAACGGCCGAGATGTGCTCGACGATGGCGGCATTTTTTGCAGACGCCGTGACGTACACCCGGTCGGCCTCGTCCTCGCGGATGTTCGGTGTGTTCGGTGCGATCGGCGAGACGCCGAGCTTGTAGAACTGGCGGAGCTGCTCACCGGCGGCCAGCGCCGTGCCGGTCATCCCGCACACTCGGGGATACCGGTTGATCAGCGCCTGGACTGTAATGGTGTCGAGCACCTCCCCGGTTTCGGTCGTCTCGATGCCCTCCTTGGCTTCCACCGCGGCCTGCAACCCATCGGGCCACCGTTGCAGCGTTGCGATTCGGCCACGGGACGCATTGATCAGGTGGACGGCGTTATCGCGCACGATGTAATGGACGTCGCGCTGCAACAACGCACGTGCGTGCAGCGCGACGTTGATCTCGGTCAGCGTGGTGGCGACGTGTTCCTCGGAATACAGATCGATACCCCCTAGTGCCGCTTCGACTTTGAGGGCCCCTGCCTCGGTGAGATGCACGTTTCGGCTATCGGTGTCGGCGGCGAAATCCTCGCCCTCGACGAGCTCGCCGACAAGTCGGATGAGCTCGGCTCGGGGGGTTTCGCGGTGGCTGGTTCCGGCCAACACGAGCGGTACCAGCGCCTCGTCCACCAGCACCGAGTCGGCTTCGTCGATCAACGCGACGTCCGGATTCGGCGACACCAGGCTCTCAACGTCGGTGACCAACTGGTCCCGGAGTACGTCGAAACCGATTTCGTTGACCGACGCGTAGGTGATGTCACATCGGTAGGCTTCGCGGCGCTCGTCCGGCGTGGAGTCGGCGGTGATCCAGCCGGCCGTCAGGCCCATGGCCTCGATTAGCGGGCCCATCCACTCGGCGTCGCGGCGGGCGAGGTAGTCGTTGATCGTGATGACATGCACGCTGCGACCCGCGAGCGCGTAGCCGACCGCGGCGATCGCGCCGGACAGCGTCTTGCCCTCGCCGGTAGCCATTTCGACGACGTCGCCCGCCAGCATCCGCAGGGCGGCCTGCAGCTGCACGTCGAAGGGGCGTAGCCCCGTCGTCCGCTCGGCCGCCTCCCGGGCGAGCGCCAGGAACTGGGGAATATCAGCGGAGTCGGCCAGGTTGCCGAGCTCGAGCAATCCGGCCGCTTTTGCCAGCTGCTCGTCGTTGAGCCCTGCCGCTCTGGCATCGAACTCGGTGGACTCGTCGACCAACACCATCGATTGGGTTTGGTCTTTTTCAGCGCTGGCGCCGAGCAGTTTCCAGAACCGGTTGGACAGCCGCCCGGGTTTAGGTTTCGGCGATGTCTTCGAAGAGTTGCGAGCCACACGTTTACGGTACGCGGCACCGGTCCGAGGCCGATCCGTAGACCTCCGCAGACGCCACCGGCGGGACGTCACGGTACCTTGCCCGAATGGAATTGTTCACCCCCACCCTCGACTGGGGTAGCGAGATCTGGACTTCGCTCTGGTGGATCGCCCAGGGCTGGGGTTACGCGGCGGTGGCCACCCTCCTCACCCTGACGTTGCTCGCCCGCTTCACCACCTGGGGCAGGCAGTTCTGGCGCATCACCCGGGGGTACTTCGTCGGCCCGCAGAGCGTCATCGTATGGCTGTGGCTGGCCGGCATCCTGTTGCTGGTGATCGCCAGCGTGCGGCTCTCCGTCCTTTTCAGTTTCCAGGGCAACGACATGATGACCAGTTTCCAGGTCATCGCCTCCGGGGTCGGGGCCGGCGATGACGCGGTCAGAGAATCGGGCAGGAACGGCTTCTGGTTGTCCATGGGCGTCTTCTCGGTCCTGGCCGTCATCAACGTGGCCACCATCATGCTCGACCTCTTTGTCACTCAGCGATTCATGCTCCGCTGGCGGACCTGGCTGACCGATCAGCTCACCGGCGACTGGCTGGACGGCAAGGCCTACTACCGGACGCGGTTCATCGATGACACCATCGACAACCCCGACCAGCGGATCCAGACCGACATCGACATCTTCACCGCCGGCGTCGGGGCCCTGCCCAACACGCCGAACAACACCTCGTCCAGCACGCTGCTATTCGGCGCCGTGTCCTCGATCGCCGCAATGATCTCGTTCACCGCGATTCTGTGGAATCTGTCCGGACCGGTGACCCTGCCGTTCGTCGGCATCCAACTGCCCAAGGCGATGTTCTGGATAGGGATCGTCTACATTCTTTTCGCCACGGTCGTCGCCTTCTGGATCGGCCGGCCCATCATCACGCTGTCGTTCAACAACGAGAAATTCAACGCCGTCTTCCGTTATGCCCTGGTTCGGCTCCGGGACGCCGCTGAGGCGGTGGCGTTCTACCGCGGCGAGCTCGCAGAGCGGACCGGGCTTAGACGCCGGTTCGCCCCCATCGTGGAGAACTACAAGAAGTACGTGAACCGGCTGGCTGCGTTCCTGGGCTGGAACCTCTCGATCAGTCAGGCGCAGGAGCTGATTCCCTACGTCGTGCAATTCTCCCGCTTCTACAACGGCGAGATCACGCTCGGGCAACTCTCGCAGACGGCGAGCGCCTTTCGGGAGATTCTCAGCGGGCTGTCGTTCTTCCGGAACGCCTACGACAACTTCGCCGGCTACCGCGCCGCGATCATCCGTTTGCACGGCCTGGTGATCGCCAACGAAGAGGGCCGGGCCCTGCCCTCACTCGGCACCGAGGATTCCGCGGACGGCCACGTCGAGCTGGACGACGTCGAGGTACGGACTCCGGATGGCCGGCAGTTGATAGAACCCCTCGATCTGCGGCTCGACCCCGGCGAGGCCATGGTGATCACCGGCCCCTCCGGCAGCGGCAAGACCACACTCCTGCGCAGCTTGGGCAGCCTATGGCCCTATACGTCCGGCTCGATCACGTACCCCACCGACGGCAATTCGACGATGTTCCTTTCCCAGCTGCCCTACGTCCCGCTCGGCGACTTGCGCACCGTCGTGTCATATCCGAATCAGGCCGGCTCTATCGCCGACGACGATCTGCGCGCGGTACTAGACCGGGTTGCGTTGCCGCATTTGACCCACCGGCTGGACGAGGAGCAAGACTGGGCCAAAGTGCTTTCCCCGGGCGAACAGCAGCGCATCGCTTTTGCCCGGATCCTGCTCACCAAACCGCGGGCCGCTTTCCTAGACGAGTCGACCTCTGCCCTCGACGAGGGGCTTGAGCTGATGCTTTACCAACTTGTCCGCCGCGAACTGCCGGACACCATCCTGGTCAGCGTCAGCCACCGACACACGGTGGAGCAGCATCACACGCGGCAGCTGCAGCTGCTTGGCGAAGGCCGTTGGCATCTCGGCGATGTGGGCGATAAGCCCGACGCGCCCTAGCAGTCGGAAACGGTCCCCGCCCGCCGCGCCGCATGTTCTCCCGCCCGCCGCGCCGCATGTTCTCCCGCCCGCCGCGCCGCATGTTCTCCCGCCCGCCGCGCCGCATGTTCTCCCGCCCGCCGCGCCGCATGTTCTCCCGCCCGCCGCCCGAAGAACGAACCCTCGCCGAGCTGCGTGCCGCTGGCGTAGCCTTTGCCGTCCTGGGCGATGTTGCAGGCGCAGGCGCCCGCCGCGTACAAGCCGGGCACCACACTGCCGCCCTCGCGCAGAACCTCGCCGTCGATCGACACCCGCAATCCACCCAGGGTGAACCCGGAATACATCGCCTTACCCAACGACAGGTCGAAGGCTGCCCACGGGCCGGTGTCTTGTGCCGCAACGTATTCCGTTTGTTTATGGAAATCGGGATCTTCACCTTGGGCTGCGTTCGCGTTATATCTGTCCAGAGTCGCCGCGAGGTTGCCCGGCGGGATCTTCAGCGCCGATTCCATCTCGGAGATCGTCTCCCAGCCGTCGATGAACCGAATTAGCGGCATCTCGGGCATCCGCATGTGCGCTTCGTCGACGATCAGATACGCCGATTGATCGGGCTGCTCGAGCACGAAGGCCGACGTTCGCGAATGGTAGGAATCCTCGGCAACGAACCGCTTCCCGTCTTTGTTGACGATGACGCCGGTGAGCAGGATTTCGGGCGGGTAGGCGGCAGCGGTGATGAACAGCTGATCCATGTTGGTCGCAACCCCACCCGCGGAGACACCGAGTCGGATGCCCAGACCATCGTCGTTGGGGTTCCCCAGGATGTAGGGGGCGACGGTGCCGTGGTGCTTGGTCTTACGCTCCTGACCGAGTGCGGGGGTGTATTCGTTCACCATCTCCGTGTTCATGGCGAATCCGCCCGTCGCGATGACCACCGCACCCGCCCGGACCGTGCCGGTTTCGCCGAAATGCTTCCAGCGCACGCCGACTGCCGCGCCGTCTCGATCGGTGACGAGCGCCGTTGCTCCCGTTTCATAGCGAAACTGCACCCCTAGCTCGGTGGCGCGCTTGAGCAGCAGTTCGACCACCATCGCTGCACCCCCGAGTTCTCCGGGCACCGGCACGGAGTGTCCGCGGGGCGCCGGTTTAGCCTGCTCGCAGAACGGCCAGACCTTCTCGTTACCCGTGTAGGAGAGGCCCTCGGTGCCCGGTGGGACGACCACCTTGCCCGGGTAGTAGCTGCGCTCGAATTGAAAGCCCAGTGCCTCCAGCCAGTTGAAGTGCTCGACGCTGCCCTCGCAGTACGCTCGAATCTTTTCTGGTTCTGGGTCGCGGGACGTCGCGATCAGGTACTTGTACATTTCCTCGGGCGAATCGTCGTGGCCCGTCGCCCGCTGAACGGCGGTCCCGCCGCCGAGATAGAAATGGCCGCCGGCCATCGATGTGGTACCGCCGGCCGCGGCGGCCTTCTCCAGAACCAAGACCTTCGCACCGGCCGCGGCGGCGCTGACCGCTGCGCATCCGCCGGCGATTCCGAATCCGAGTACCAGCACGTCGGTCTCATCGGACCACGAGGTGATGTCCTCCGCACTCACGGTTCCAGGGATGTGCCGCATGGTCCACCTTCCTGGATTGTGTTGCCCTGATTCACTGTTGCCCTGATTGACTGTTGCCCTGGTTCACCGTTGACTCGCGCTTCACCTGCTCGAAGAACGCGTGGATGTTGGGCGGGATCTGAGCGATCTCGATGTACGGCACACCCGAACCCCTGGCGGAAACGTAGGCGAACCGCATGCCGCCCGGCATGGTGCCTGCCATGACCACCGATGCGCCGCCGCGCTCGGCCTCCCGGGTTGCGGTTTCGAACTGCTCGCCGTCCCCCGCTTCGACGCAGATATGGTGCAATCCCGGCCCGTGCTGCTCGAGGAAATCGGCATAGATGTTTCGGCCAATCAGTGGGGTGATCAGTTCCAATTGGGTGTCTCCGGCGTAGCTCAACGAGATGTCTGCCGTGAAGTCCGCGGGCTGTCCCAGGTATTGACATGACTCCGGTCCGAAGTGCACGCCGGGCATGCGGACCCACTTCCGAGCGCCCAGCAGCGTGCTCAGCATCGCTTCGGTGGCCGCCTGGTCCCGGGTCACCCAAGCAATTTGGACAGGTGTCTGGTCACGCATTGCTGCGAGGATAGCGCGCATCGTTGTGCGCTGAAGTGATCAGGGCATGACCGGCGGTGCGGCCAGGGTGGCCGCTGCCGCGGAGATGGTGTCCTCGCGGGCCTGCTGGCTGGCGACCTGCCAGGTCACCGCGGCGGGCAGGACCCCCCACGTGCTGTTGAAGATTCCGATGAGGACAGTCCGGCCATCCGGGGTCTTCGTGTAGACCGGGCCGCCGGAGTCGCCCTTTCGGCTGACGACGCCGTTGGCCATGGTGAACCAGCCGTTGTTGACGGATTCGACTATCCCGCAGCTTTCTCCCGTGACCACACCGAAGTGGCAGACCGGCATGCCCTTGACCGGAAGCACCGCCGGGTCGGTGACCAGGACCTGCCCGTTGGGCAGCACATTGTTGATCGCGACGTCGGGGGTCAGGTGGATGACCTGCCAATCGGTGATCTGATGGTTGGTGTCGACGGTGGTGCCGTCGGGGGTGTTGTCACGGAAAGAACCTTGGGTACCGATCACGTTGCCTTGCTTGTCGGAGATCGTTCCCGACGCCCGGCAATGACCGGCGGTGAAGGCCACCCGCGTTTGCGGGTCGACATAACCCAGGGTGCACAGTACCGAGTCCTGATGGATCTCCATGCCTGGGTGGACCAGCACGCCCGGTTGAGCCTGCGCAACCGGCCAGGTCAGCGACAGCGCGGCCACGGCTGAAGTCAGCGTGACAAATAGCCGAACCAACCGATGCGACGGTCGTGTTGACATCCCGGACATCGCGCCCCCGCTCTTTCCGCCGACTGAAACTCGCTCTCGCGACTTACGTAACAGGCTCATCGCGATCAGGAAAAGGGGCGTTACACGCGGTCTGCGACAGATGGCCGGGAAGAGACTCTCTGGCCATCGGATTCAGGAATCGAAGCCGAGACCAGCGGCATCCAGCGCGCGCAGGAGTATGTTGCGCCGTCCGGCGTTGTGATCGGCCCGATTCAGCGACCACCTGGTGGCCTGAATTCCCACACTTGCGATCGGTTCGGGCGGGAACGGTAGCGGCTTCTTTTTCACCATCTCGAACCGGGTGCGGGGGGTATCCGCTCCTTCAAGCAGGTCCAGACACACATCGGCGGCGAATCGAGCAGCACCGACCCCGAGTCCGGTAAATCCATTCACATAGGCCACCCGCCCTTCCCGGGCAAGTCCCCAGTGCGCACAGAACCTCGTGTTGGCGTCGACGGCGCCGGCCCACCTATGGGTGAATCGGACGTCATCCAATTGGGGGAAGGTGATGAAGAAATGCGCAGCCAGTCGGCGGTAGGTTTCCCGGCGGTCTTCGTAGTCCGATTTCACCCGCCGTCCGAAATGGTAGATCGCGTCGTAGCCGCCCCAGACGATCCGGTTGTCCGCGGTCCGCCGATAGTAATGAAACTGGTTGCCGCAGTCGGCGATTCCCTGTCGATTGGGCCAACCGATTCGGTCGATTTGGGCGTCGGTCAATGGCTCGGTCGCCAGCACGTAGTCGTACACCGGGATGGTGAACAGGCGGTTGCGCTTGAGCAGGCTGGTGAACACATTGGTCGCCAGCACCACCTCTCGGCAGGTGATAGTCGGTCCGGTGGTGTGCACCCGCAACGCGGCTCCCCCGGAGTCGATCCGTACGGCTTTGGTGTGCTCGAAGACCTCCACTCCGGCATCCCGACACGCCCGCGCCAACTCCAGGGCGAGCTTGGCGGGGTTCACAATCGCGCAGGTATCCGAACTGAAGAGACCGGCGAGATAGGTCGGCGAGTGAATTTCTTCCTGAATCTTCGACCGGTCGACAAACTGCCCCTGACCTTCATCGGCCGACTGCTCCAGCCACCCGATCTGATGAGGTTCGGTTGCCACCGACATCATCCCGGTACGCTCCCATTCGGTGTCGAGGCCGAGTTCGGCGATTTCGGCCTGCATGCCGTCGAGGTTCTCCATCCCCAGCGCGTCGAGAGCGTCGATCTCGTTGGGCCAGCGTGATTTCCCGTTCTCGAAACCGTGCGTCAAGCTGGCGTCGACGAAGCCGCCGTTGCGTCCGGAGGCTGCCCATCCGATGCGGTCGGACTCCACCAGCACGATCCGTCGGTCCCGGTGCCGACGCGCAGCATGCAAAGCGCTCCACAGGCCGGTGTAACCTCCGCCGACCACCAGCAGGTCACAGGTGACCGGCCCGGACGGGGGCGGAAAGTCCGGACGCGGCACGTCCAGCCAGACCGACTCGAAACTGGTTCCTCCCAGCGATCGCTCTATAAGGCCGGGATCGACGTGAGCATCAAAGACCGTCTCCACACCGCGCAGATTACGTGCCGGTCGAAGCCTGCGTAGCGGTTCGGGCGGGCTGCTCGACCGTCGAGCGGATCGGGGCGGGATACCCCATGGCCGGCGTGCTGGCCGGCGCCCACCCGGGCGGTCCGAAAATGTAGCCGAGTTTGTCCCGCATACTGCGCGCCGCCCGCACGTCACGACCAATTGCGGCGTATTCGTGGGTCTGGAGCTGCCAGATGTTGAACGTGTCCACCGGCTTGGTCAACCCATAGTGCGGACGGAGCAACTCGAGCTGAAACGTGCCGAACAGCCGGTCCCAGACGATCAGAATGCCGCCGTAATTCTTGTCGAGATAGTCCCGGTCCGTACCGTGGTGGACCCGATGGTGAGACGGCGTGTTGAAAACGAACTCGATTGGGCGCCAGAGCTTGCCGATCCGCTCGGTATGGATCCAGAACTGGTACACCAGGTTGATCGAGAAACTCACGAACACCATCCACGGCGGGACCCCCAAGAGTGGTAACGGAGTCCATATCAGGATCTCTCCGCTGTTGTTCCACTTTTGCCGAAGCGCCGTCGCGAAGTTGAAATACCGGCTGGAGTGGTGGGCCTGATGCGTGGCCCAGATCAGTCGCACCCGATGCGCTGTCCGGTGATAGGCATAGAACAGCAGGTCTACGCCGAGGATCGCGATGACCCAGGTGTACCACTTGCCGGCCGAGAGTTGCCAGGGTGCAAGGTAACCGTAGATGGCCGCATATCCCAGCAGCGCCAGGAACTTCCACGCGCCCATGGTGAAAACCGACACCAGCCCCATCGAGATGCTGGCCCAGGAATCGGGCGTCAGATAAGCCCCTGATCGCGGCCGCCCGGGCTCGGCCGGATCCTCAAGATGCTCGAGCCTCCGCGCTGCGGTCCACTCGATGATCAATAACAGCAGGAAAAACGGAATGGCAAAAAGGACGGGATCACGCATCTGGGGCGGTAGTACGTCCAGGAACTGCACGGCGGTACCTCCGAGCCAACTCAATGGTCTACAGAAAACTCAGGACGTCGTCGCCCCAGGCGCGGCGCACCTCGGCGTCGAGGTCGTCGACCACCGAGTCCTGTTTGTCGATCACCAACGTCGACCGATGGTTCGCCTCGTAGCGAGGCCACTCGGGTTCCCCGGGTAGACCGCGAGGGTGGCCGCTCGTCGCGAAGTTCGTCCACCGGCTGCGCATCCTCTCCGATACCGCCGCGCCGAGTTTTCGACCGCCGAGCACGAACATCGGGTCTCGGGGAACGACGCCGAGATTGCCCCAGACGAAGGGAAGTTCCGTGGCGTGGGCAGCGTGCAGGCGCAGGACCCGAAGCATGGGTGTGGCGAAGTCGAAACGGTACAAGTAGACCGGAGCAACCGTTCGATGGCCGTCGGCGAACCAGATCGAGGGCATGCGGAAGCCGAGATCGCTGGCCACGCCCATGCCTTTGGCCTTGCCGCGACCACGGTAGGTGCCGCCGAGTGCCGTTTCACTGGGCAGCTGCAGGCTCGGCTGCTCCGCTGCGATTTCGGCGAACATCGCTTTGATGGCTTCGGGGGTGATGGGCATCAGCGGCGACTTCATCCACCGGAACAATGCGGCCTCGTTACGGTTGGTGCCGATGATCAGCGGAACCGGATGGGTCAAACCCTTCCTGGCCAGCGTGACCGGGTAGTCCGGCACGACGTCTCCGTCGACGATCGGCGCAAACGCCAGCCTTCCCGGGGTGCGCACCGGGACCTCGTCGAACACAGTCCTGGATGCCTCCACGACTGCCTCGATGGGCAGCTTGGCGAGTTGTCCGAGATCCTGCCGTCCGATGCCGAGAATTTCGAGGAAACGCTCGGCCACCCGGCGACCACCGTCCGCCTGGTAGGAGGACGTGACCGGCGAACTCTGGGCGATGGCGGCAGTGAACAGCCCGGTCGCCGCCGGGCTTCCCAGCAGGGCGGTGACAATTCCCGCGCCCGCGGACTCGCCGAAAAGGGTGACTCTGCGCGGGTCGCCACCGAAGGCCGCGATGTTGTCACGGACCCAGCTCAAGGCGGCAAGCACGTCCCGCAGGCCGACATTGGTGGCGAACTGCTCCGGGTTGGCTCCCAGCGTGGCCAGTTCCAGAAATCCCAGGGCCCCGAGGCGGTAATTGATCGTCACGACGACGACATCACCACCGGTCGCCAGCGCGCGCCCTTTGTAGAGCGGTTGACTGGCAGAGCCAAGGATGTAGGCGCCGCCATGCACCCACACCATCACCGGCTTCCCGGCGCCGGGCTGGGTATTCGAGGGTGCCCACACGTTCAGCGTCAGAAAATCTTCGCCCTGCGGAGCCCCGAGATCTATCGGGATGCTGGGGTCGGTGGGCTGCGGACATACCGGCCCGACCCGGGACGCGTCGCTAGGTTCCGACCATGCCTTGGGAGGTTCGGGCGCCCGCCACCGCAGCTCGCCGACCGGGGCTGCGGCGTAGCGGATCGCTTTCCAGGCTTTGACGGTTCCGTCATCAACGCCGCGGACCGGGCCGTGGACCGTGTCCACCACGGGCCGTCGGCCTGCGTTGCTGAGGGTCGGGGCCTCCGCGGTCATGCGCCGAACTCCTTCGATCGGTTCTGACACTTTGGCCGGTTTGACACTTTGGTCGGTTCAGACACTTTGGTCAGTTTTGCCACGTAGGTCGATTCTGATCCGGCGAATATGTTACGCCGAGGATGGTACGCCACTGTACCACCACCGCAGTGTATGCCGCGGCATGATTCACCGCGGCCGCCGCGTGTCGAGTGCACCGGCCAGCACCATCAGCGTTATCCCGGCGAGCGGGACGATGAGAAGTCCGGTTCGTAGGTCGGCCGCATCCGCAACCACGCCCACCACCAGGGGCGCGGCGAGGAAGCCCCCTCGCATGAGCCAGGTCACCGCGGTGAGCCCGGTTCCCGCGCGAAGGCCTGGTAGTTCGTCGGCGGCACGCATCGCGGCCGGCACCACCGTGGCCACACCCAGTCCGGCGGCGCCGAAGCCCGCAATGGTTCCAGGCACGGTCGGCAGCGCGAGAGCGATCCCCATGCCCGCGGCCGTGATCAGCCCGCCGGTGCGCGCTACCGCCCGCTCGCCGAACCGATCGACCAGCCGGTCTCCGGCAAGCCGCCCGACGACCATGAACCCGACCAGCGAGACGAAGCCCATCGCGGCCACCGGCCCCGGTGCACCGAGGGCTTCACGCAGATAGACGGTGGCCCAGGAACTCCCGGCATCCTCTACGGTGGCGCCGGCGACCGCAAGGCCCACCAAGGCAAGCAGTGCGAGGTGGACGGGCGTGCCGAACCGGCTGTCGTTCTGACGGCTCGGCCGGCGGGCGTCGTCACGGGCCCGGTCGACGGCCCGGTCGATGTGGTCGGGTCCCCGCAGCAAATACGGATAGGCGATGACCACCACCGAGCCGAACACGATGCCGGCACTGACGAGGTGCAAGGGCCGGGCGACGTCCAGCGCGATCGCGGCCGCGCCCATCAGCCCGCCGATGATCGCGCCCAGCGCCCAGACCGCGTGCAAGGAGTTGATGATCGACCGCCGGTACCTGCGTTGTAGCCGCAGACCGTGCGCGTTCTGGGCCACGTCGGTGATGGCATCGCCGGCGCCAGCGGCGAACAGGGCGAGACCAAAAAGCAGCGGCGATGCCGCTGACCCCGCTGCCGCAAGGCATCCAGCCAGTGCTATCGAGGAGGTGACGGCGACCGGCGCGGACTGGAACCGCCGAATCAGCACCGCCGCGGTTGGCGCGGCCACCAGGGCCCCGGCGGAGAACGACGCCACCGCGGCACCGTAGAGCGTGTTGGACATCGCCAGGTCTGATTTGATCTCCGGATAGCGCGGCAGCAGATTTGCGAACAGCGCACCGTTCGTCAGAAACAGCGCCGAGACTGCGACACGTGCCCGCTTGTCGCGCGCCTCGTGGCCCTCCCCCGGTCCGGGCGCCATGAACGGCGACCCTACCGAAGCGGTTCGGTGGCACGCTTGCGTCGTGAGTTACCCGCCAACACCTACCCCGGAAGAGGTGCTTGAGTTGTTCCCGCCCGGGACCCGGCTCGATGACGACGGCACCCTAGTTGTCGGTGGTTGTCGGCTCGATGGGCTGGCCGATCGGTTCGGCACGCCGCTCATCGTGGTCGACGAGCGCGCCCTTCGCCAACGGGCCCGCTCCTACCTGCACGCATTCCGGAGCCGGTGGCAGCGCTGCGACGTGGCGTTCGCTTCCAAATCCTTTCCCAGCACCGCCGTTCAACGTGTGATGGCGGCCGAGGGCCTACACCTCGACGTCGCTGGCGGTGGCGAGATCCTGACCGCGTTGAAGGCGGGTGCGGATCCGGCGCGGCTGCTGCTGCACGGTAACGCCAAGACCGATGAAGAGATCACGATGGCCGTCGAGAGCGGCATCGGAATGGTGGTAATCGACAACTTCGACGATATCGACCGGTTGGAACGTCTCGTGCCCTCAGGCCGACGGCAGCAGTGCCTGGTCAGGGTCATCCCAGGGTTGCCGGCCGCCACTCACCCCTCCCAGGCCACCGGTCACTCGCGGTCGAAGTTCGGTCTGCTGCCCGCCGATGCGCGCGCGGCCATCGCCCGCCTCGGGCGCAGCTCGAAGCTTGAGATGCAGGGCCTGCACACGCACGTCGGCTCGCAGCTTCTCGATGTCGATCAGCTGGCTGCGGCGGTAGCTCCGCTGGCGCGCCTCGGCACGTTCGACACCTACGATCTGGGAGGTGGCCTCGGGATGCGTTACACCTACTCGGAGCAGGCGCCCACACTCGACGATTACGCCGACGCAATGGTCGCGCAGGCCCGCGCGTTGCTGCCGCACGGCAGCAGGCTGATCGTGGAGCCGGGCCGAAGTATGGTCGCGCGCAACGCATGCACGGTGTACCGGGTGACGACGATCAAGCGCGGCGAGGTAACTCACGTTGCGGTCGACGGAGGGATGGGTGACAACCTAGAGGTCTCACTGACCGGACAGCGCTTCGAGGCGACCCTGGTGCGGCGGGTAGGCGGCGGCGAGATGGTCACGGTGGTTGGCCGGCACTGTGAATCGGGCGACGAACTCGTTGACGGGGTGGCTCTGCGCGATCCCGCGGTGGGCGACCTTCTCGCAGTGCCGGTGACCGGCGCCTACTGCTACACGATGTCCAATCAGTACAACGGCGCGCGCCGGGTACCCGTCGTATTCGCCAGGGACGGCGAAGCCGCGCTCGTCGTGCGCCGCGACACCTGGGCGGACTTGGTCGCTCGCGACGTCGACTGACCGGGCAGGATTGACCGCATGCCCGTGGCCCCGGACGACACCCCAGATGGTTCTGCGCCCCAAGAGCTGCCTGCCTCGCTTGTCGAGCTCGCACATCGATTCGGGGTGGCCACCGAGTACACGGACTGGACGGGCACATCGGTGACCGTGGCCGCATCCACGCTGACGGCGGTTCTCAATGCGCTCGGCGTGGCGGCCGGTACCCACCAGCAGCGGGTTGCGGCGATCGCGTCCCACGACCGCGCCCACTGGACGCGGACGCTGCCGCCGGTCATCGTCGGGCGGTCCGGGTTCACCACACCTTTCTGGGTTCATGTCACGCACGGCGACCCCGCGCGCCTGTGGATGCGGCTCGAGGACGGGAGCGTGCGCACCGGCCTGCGGCAACTCGAAAACAACAGGCCGCCATTCGATCTCGACGGCCGGATGGTCGGTGAAGCCACCTTCGAACTGCCCGCCGACCTACCGGTTGGATATCACCGCCTATTCCTGCAGGTCGATCCTTCCGACATCCATACCGCGGATTCCCGGCAGGCCCGTCCGGACGACGTTCATACGGCGGTGATCGTGTCGCCGTCGACACTGCGCTCACCCGCGCGTTTCGGGTCCCGTCGCTCCTGGGGATTGGCCACCCAGCTCTACAGCGTCCGCTCCCGTGCTTCCTGGGGCATCGGTGACTTGACCGATCTCACCGACCTGGCCGTCTGGTCGGCCGCACGCCACGGTGCCGGCTTCGTGTTGGTCAACCCGCTGCATGCGGCCGCGCCCATCGCGCCGATGGAGCCCTCTCCGTACCTGCCCACATCCCGCCGCTTCGTCAATCCGATGTATCTGCGCGTGGAGGCCATTCCAGAATTCGCCTATGTGCGGCATCGGGGGCGTATCCGCCGCGCGCAGGCAGAGGTGCAGGCCAGCGCCGACCGGAGCGACCGGATAGACCGCGACGGCGCCTGGAAGGTCAAGCGAAAAGTGCTGGAAAGCATATACCTGGTCACTCGATCGGCCGGTCGCCAGATCGGCTACCAGGCGTTCCTGGACCGGCAAGGTCGCAGTCTGGAGGACTTCGCGACATGGTGCGCGTTGGCTGAACGTCATGGCGCGAATTGGCACCGGTGGCCGGAGGAGCTGCGGCACCCGCGTTCGGAAGCGGTCGCCGGGTTCGTCGACGAGCATGCCAGCGCCGTGGATTTTCATCGCTGGCTGCAGTGGCTGGCCGACGATCAGCTGAGTGCGGCTCAGGCCCATGCCGTTCAGGCCGGGATGGAGTTGGGCATCATGCATGACCTCGCAGTCGGTGTGGACCCCGACGGCGCCGACGCCTGGGCAATGCAGGACGTTCTGGCGCTCGGGGTCGCCGCCGGTGCGCCGCCGGATGAGTTCAACCAGCTCGGTCAGGACTGGTCACAGCCGCCGTGGCGGCCCGACCGTCTCGCCGAGGCGGCGTACGAACCGTTCCGGGCGCTCGTCGAATCCGTTCTTCGGCACGCGGGCGGGGTCCGCATCGACCACATCATCGGGTTGTTCCGGTTGTGGTGGATACCGGAGGGTTCGCCGCCGACCGAAGGCACCTACGTGCGCTATAACCACGACGCGATGATCGGCATCCTGGCCCTGGAGGCATACCGGGCCGGCGCGGCGGTCGTCGGTGAAGATCTCGGAACCGTGGAACCTTGGGTCCGCGACTACTTGCGGGACCGGGGGTTGTTCGGGACCTCGATTCTGTGGTTCGAGGCGGACCACGACGGTGCGCCGCGACCGGCCGAGCGGTGGCGGGAGGCGTGCCTATCGGCCGTCACGACCCACGATCTACCGCCGACTGCCGGTTACCTTGCCGGAGAACATATTCGACTGCGCAACGAACTGGGGTTGCTGACCCGCCCGGTGGCTGAGGAGCTGGCCGGTGACCGGGCAAAGCAGCAGGCCTGGATCTCCGAACTGCGCAGGGCCGGTGTCCTCGAAGGCGCTGCCGATGACGTGGATTCGGTGGTCCTGGCGCTACACCGGTACCTGGGACGGACACCCTCGCGCCTGCTGTCTCTATCGCTGGCCGACGCCGTCGGCGAGATACGTATTCAGAACCAACCCGGGACCACCGACGAATATCCCAACTGGCGGGTTCCGCTCGGCGATCCGGGGGGGCGGCAGGTGCTGCTCGAGGAGGTGTTCACCGATCCGCGGGCGGCCGCCCTGTGTCAGGTGTTGCGGGCCGCCGTCGAGCCTTCCGAGGGGCCCACGCGGCCACAAATGTAACGCTGGGTGGGTTTGCAGCGGTTTCACTTTAGGACCGCTGCGATATATGTTCGCAGCCACCAACCGAAGAGTCGTCAGCCATCACCGAGACGAGGGGAAAGCGTCGTGAGAAAGCTAGGCATACTCAGCGGCGGACTCGTCGTTGCCGGAGCGGCCGCCCTGGTCGGAGCGGGTGTGGCGATTTCCCAGCCTGCCCAGGAATCTCCGTTCAACGTGACGGGCGAGCAGTACGGTCGGGCGCTGGCGATTCTGCAGAGCTACGGCATCAAGGCATACTTCGGCGGTTCCACCGGCAGCGTCCTGCCGCAGTCCGCCTGCCTGGTGGACACGCAGAAGATGACCAGCGGCGGCCGCATGTTGCTGATGCTGGATTGCACGCAGGCGGCGGCCGACATGATCAAGGCTCAGGGGCCGACCGGCGGCCCCACCGTCGGTGCCAATGGAGTCACGACGGTCACCCCGACACCGCTGGTGCCGATCGCCGGTGCACCTGGAGCGGGCACGCCCCCTCCGCCGGCCTGATTGGAACGACTTCGAAATTATCCGGGACCTCCGTTCCCACCTACCTTCCCCTTTCGTCGTAGAATTTCTGGGAATCACGACGAACAGGAGCCGCAGATGTTGCGACCGCGCCGTTTCGATGCCGAGGTAGATCCGGGACCGGTGCAGATTCAGGCCCGCAAAGTGCACTTCGACGTGGCGGACAGCTCGCTGCACTGGATTCCCGGCCACCCGGTGGCCTCCCACGTCGTCAGTGTGCTCAACATAGTTCTGCCGGCCGGCGAGCGTTGGTTCGTCGAGACCTTCAAAGAGGCGTTGCCACTGGTCAAGGATCCGAAGCTGGCGGACGATATTCGTGGGTTTATCGGCCAGGAGGCCGTCCACGCCGACGTGCACGACACGGTCCTGCACACCTACATGATGGAGCGCGGTGTCGACCCGGCGCCGATCCTCAAGCAGGTGGAGCACATGTTCACCGAGGTGCTGGCCCCACCCGGACACCACGACCCCGCGCGTCGCTTGAGCCACCTCAGTGAGCGGTTGTGGCTGATCGCCGCAATCGAGCACTACACCGCGGTCATGGGTGATTTCGCGCTCAACTGCACCTGGGACGACTACGGTGCTGATCCGACCCTGGTCGATCTATTTCGCTGGCACGGCAGCGAAGAGGTGGAACACCGCAGCGTGGCTCATGACGTAGCCCGCTACTTCAATGACAGCTATTTCGCCCGAATCCGTGCCATGAGCGCAGCCTCGACCATGCTTTTCGTGTTCTTCCAGCGAGGGGCGTGGCATCTGGTCAAGACCGACCCCGCGCTGGAGCTGAGCTGGTGGACGTTCAATCGGATGCGGATGCGCGATTCGAGGCTCGGCCTGCTTCCCCGGTACCGCAGTTTGTTCGGATCCAGCACGCTGGGCTATTTACGCCCCGGCTATTCGCCCGAGAGGCTGGGGTCCACCGCGCAGGCGGTCGCCTATCTTGCGACTTCTCCCGCTGCCCGCGCCGCCCACGCGTGATGGGTCTGCTGCAGCAGTTCCGTCAGGCACGCGAGAAAGTGCCGCCCAGCGCTTCGGGTCGCTACCGCCATGACCCGACACTCAGCCTCGCGAATGCGACGATTTCGGGCATGCTGGCCGCCTCGGCCGCGTTGCGGCGGATTTCCGCGCCGGCGGGTGCGAGTGACGCCATCGCGCTGACTGTCGAACGGCGCCGCGTGGTGGCGCGCGATCAGGATGTGATCGAGCTGACGTTCGCGCCGACCGTCGGCGCGTTGCCCACGTGGTATCCGGGCGCCCACGTGGACATCCACCTGCCCAGCGGCTTGGTCAGGCAGTACTCGCTGTGCGGGGATCCCCGGTCGACCGAGCGCTACCGCATCGCGGTTCGCCGAATTGCCGACGGCGGCGGGGGGTCCGTGGAGATCCACGACACGGTGCGCGAAGGCGCGACAGTGCATACCTATGGTCCGCGCAACGCCTTTCCGCTGACCGTGCCCGGACACGGCTCCCCGACACGACGGTTCCGATTCGTCGCCGGCGGTATCGGTATCACGCCGATCCTGCCCATGCTCCACTTGGCTCGCCGCCTGCGCGTCGACTGGTCGATGGTTTACGTGGGCCGCAGTCGCGACAGCCTTCCATTCATCGACGAGGTCACCGCGTTGGGCGCCAACGTCGAGATTCGGACCGACGATGTCTGCGGGCTGCCGACGGCCGCGGAGCTACTCGGTGACTGTCCCGGGGGGACGGCGGTGTACGCGTGCGGCCCCGCCCCGATGCTGACGGCGATCCGGAAGGCGCTGAGCGGCCGCGACGACGTCGAATTACACTTCGAGCGCTTTGCCGCGGCCCCTGTCATCGACGGCGGATCCTTCCGGGCAATCGTGAGTACAACCGGCGAAACTTTGGCGGTCGGCGCTGAGGAAACGCTACTCACCGCGCTGCGGCGGGCCGGAGTGGATGCGCCGTACTCCTGTCAGCAGGGTTTCTGCGGTACCTGCCGCACCCGAGTCCTCGCCGGCCGGCCCGATCACCGCGACACCTTGCTGACCGAACCCGAACGCGCCGCCGGATTGATGTTGACGTGCGTCTCGCGGGCTGCCCCGGGAAGTAGCCTTACGCTGGATCTCTGACGACCGTAGCCGCGTCGGTACTATGCCCTAATGCCGTTAGCCGCCGGGGAGACGTTCGCGGGCTACACGATCGTTGCCCTGCTGGGGTCGGGCGGCATGGGCGAGGTTTACCTGGCCCAGCATCCGCGACTCCCCCGCCGGGATGCACTGAAGGTGCTTCCGGCGACCGTTTCCGCCGACGAGGAGTACCGCCAGCGTTTCAATCGTGAGGCCGACATCGCGGCCAGTCTCTGGCACCCCCACATCGTGGGCGTTCACGACCGTGGCGAATGCGACGGGCAGATCTGGATCTCGATGGACTATGTCGAGGGCACCGACGCCGGGCGACTGCTGGTCGACCATCCCGTCGGCCTGCCGGCAGAGCAGGTGGGCGAGATCGTCACCGCGGTCGCCGACGCACTCGATTACGCCCATCAGCGCAACCTATTACACCGCGACGTGAAGCCGGCCAACATTCTTCTGTCCCATCCGGATGCCGAGGATCGCCGAATCTTGTTGGCGGACTTCGGTATCGCGCGCTGGACTGACGACATCAGTGGCTTGACCGCCACCAACATGACCGTTGGTACGGTGTCCTACGCTGCCCCCGAGCAGCTGATGGGTGCGCAGCTTGACGGCCGTGCGGATCAATACGCATTGGCGGCTACCGCATTTCACCTGTTGACGGGTGCAACGCCGTTCGGGCATTCCAACCCTGCCGTGGTGATCAGCCAGCACCTCTCGGCGACACCCCCGGCGGTAGCCGAGCACCGGCCTGATCTCTCGGGCGTAGATCCGGTGCTGGCGAAGGCGCTGGCCAAGGATCCGCGCGACCGGTTCGAGCGGTGCGCCGACTTCGCTCGCGCGCTCGCCCACCAACTCGCCGCCGGTGCTTCCCCCGACACCTCCGCCGCCAGGCCGTCGGCCTCGAGTTCGAGCCTGTCCGTCGGAGGTGGCAGGTGGCGCCCGCGGATTCGAGCTGGTCTGGTGGTACCGATGGTCCTGACCTTGCTCCTGGTGGCAGCGGTCGCGGTGGCGGCCTTCGAGTTCCGGCGCGCCGATCGCCCCCAGGCAAGTCCGGCCCCTCAACCGGCGCCGAGTACGACTCGGAGTGTGAGCCCGACGCCCACGTCGGCGGCCACGGCTACCACGACGGTGGTGACCTCAACCGATGTCGTCACCTCGGCGGCCCCTGCCCCGGTGGTCATCGGGGCGAGCTGCGCTCCGGCAGGCAGCACCGGCACCACGGCGAACGGTTCGGCCGCTTATTGTTCGCCGATGCAGGGCAACGGCACCACTATCTGGTCACTGACGGAGGGCGAGGTGCCCAGCCCGACCGTTACGACCGCTCCGACGGACCCGCCGCTGCCGATTCTGGAGGACTCACCGGTGCGGGTGTGCATGGAACAGACCGGCCAGACCAGGCGTGAATGCCGCGATGACATTCGGCAGAGCAACGGTCTGCCACCGCTGCCGTGAGCTTCACTTGTGTTCGCGCCGCGACGACCAGAGCCGCGACGACCAGTGCCTCGAGGGCAATGCGGTCGAGGAGCAATGCCGTCGAAGATCAATGCGGTCCAGACGTCTGCATGTCGCCACGTTCCAGCAGTTCCTGAAGTTCGTCGAGTAACGGGTGCTGGCCACGTAACAGCTTCGACCGAGCGGCCGGCACCGCGAGCCACGCTATCCGGTCGAACTCCGGGTATTCCTTGAGTTGTCCCGACCCTGGGGGCCATTCCAGTAGGAAGGTGTTGCTGGACGTGCCGGCCAGTTCCAGGTCGCCCCGGAGGGCGAAGGCGGCGATGACCTTTCCGCCCGGCTGGCGCACCGGCGTGAGCGGTGTGGGGTCTCCCGCCGGCGCGGGCTTGCCGATCTCTTCGAGGAACTCCCGCTTGGCCACGGTCCACGGGTCTTCGCCTTCGCCGTACTCGCCCTTCGGAATCGACCAGGCACCTTCGTCCTTGGCCGTCCAGAAGGGGCCGCCCGGATGCCCGATCAGCACCTCGGGGAGTCGTCCGGTGTGCCGGTAGAGCAACAAGCCGGCGCTGAGCTTCGGCACCTGTTGCCTCCTCGTCGGGTTGTGCACGCATCGTGCCCCGGCCAGGCCTATTCCTCAAGCGGGGACGAGACCAGCCGCGCCATGAGGCGGTTGCCGAAGCAGGCCGCATGCAAGGATGGTGGTCACCATGGCCCGTCCACCGAAACCGGTCGGTCGGCGGGATCAGATCCGGCAGATGCGCCGATTTGACCCGTTCCGGCCGCTGGACATGTTCACCTCGATGTGGTCGGCGACCGCGATGGCGCCGGTGAACAGTGGCGCAGCGGCCGCCTACCGGACCCTGTTCATGACCATGCGTAGGCTGGTCGTCGGGCGCAGGCTCACCGTACGACTTGATGACGGCGACCTCACAATGACGGTGACAAAATTCGACTCCCGGCTCGATGTGCGGGGTCTGTCCGTCGGCCAACTCAACGACGTCACCCTGACGGCTCGCAATATCCGCTGGGGGGCAAGCTCTTTCGACTACGGGACGGCAGTGCTGCACAACGTGCACATGAAGCCGACATCTCCACCGGTGCTGGTCGCTGCGCCGGTGGAGCTGACGCTGGAGGTGCCCACGGAGGCGCTCGACGACCTGTTCCGGTTTGCGGCGCCGCGGCTGCGCGGCGAAATCGGGCCCGACGGGGTGGCCCGGTTGCGCATCGCCCGAAGCCCCGGGCTGGGATACCTGGAAGTCGAGGCGGGAGTGGACGGCTCGGTGCTACGGCTGGCGCCGCGGACATTGGTCATCGGACGCTCGCGCGTGCGGCTACCTGCGGCCACGCCGGCCTACCGGGTGCAATTTCCGGAGTTGGCGCCGGGACTGCAGTTGACCGACTTGGAGTTCACCCCCGGCGTGGTCCGACTGCGGGGAACGCTGCCGGAGTGGCGGACCGAACTACCGCGAAAGCGGTTGGAAGACATCATCGCTCAACTCAGCGTCACCGGCGTGGCGCTGAATCTGTCCCGGATCGGTCGACTACGCTGACCGCTCGCGAGTTGACCCGATCGGCCGGGGGCTCAAATACCGGTCCAGGCCTCGTCGAGACGCTCTGCCACGTCGATGACCTTGGCCTGCACAGACTGGGGACTTTCGATCTCGCCGGCGACATGCGCCGCGATGAAACGCCTGATCTCGGCATCTACCCCACCGACGATACGCACGACTTCGGCGCGTAGCGATTTGGACGTGACGTGGATGGATATGTCGGAGGCGCGGGGCTTTTCGACGTCGAGGATCAACAGCAGGGGTTCGGCCGCTCTCGCGGTCGCGCGCAGTGCGATCTCACCGAAGACCATGAATTTAGGTCTGTCGATGCGAAGGTCGACCACCATGTTTATTTCCAGGGGTATGCGAATGGCGAATGTGATCGACTCGCCGATCTCGCGACTGACCCGCGGTGCCAGAATGCGTACCTTCGCGGTCACCTTGGCGATCTTGCCCGGCCCCTGTGCGATGGGCCCCAGTTCGAACGCGTCGCCTGCGATCGCGGCGATGGCGCCGCCTACACGTTCCTCGGTAACGGCGATCTCGAAGAACCGCCGGCCGAATTCCTCATAGGTGACGTAATCAGCAGCTTCCATGGTGGTCCTAGATTCTCATGACGGTGGCTGCGCTCGCGGCAACGTGACCGAATCGGTGCTGAGCTGCTGCCCGCGCCGCGATCCGCCGACCGGGCTTACCGGATCTCGCCGAAGAGCCGGATCCTGGAAATGGCTGTGGGGTCGGCTGCGAGGTCGCCGATCAGCACGAAGGGTTCACCGTTGTTGTCCACGCGAGCGGCGACGGCGCGTCCGGACCTGATCATCTTGTGCCAGGTACCGCCAGAAAGGTGCTTGATCAAATCGGAGGTACTCAGGGGCTCGGCATCGCCCAGGGTGATCGGGATGTCGGCGGCCAGTCTGCGCAGGCCGATCTCGTCGCCGCCACAGGTCTCGTCGAGGAGACGCCCAAACAGTGCTTTGCCCGCGCTGCCCAGACCCCGGAGTCCGCTGATGAATCCGAGGCTGCCGGACAGTCCCTGGTTGGTCAACATGGCTCGGCCCAGCGCGATCCCGGCAGGCAGCGCACCGAATCCGCCGCGCAGGTACCGCCGAATCATGGCCGGGAGCTCCCAGTAGGCCGATAGTCCGGCGATGCGCAGCTCGCCGGACTCGGCCCGTAGGTCGTACCTGATGTAGGTGGGTACTTTCATGATCAGGTTCGAGGCCATTTGAATCTCGAGCTCGAGGTCGCGCACGACCGTTTCGTCGGTGACTATGTCGATGTGCGGGTGATGACCGATGTCTCGCGGCCCGATGAAGGTGTCGTAGAAATGGCCGATGGCGACCCGCCCGTGGTGAGGCCGGGATCCCACCGGGTCCCGGACGCAACCGTCATCGGTGAAGAGGCCCAGCCAACCGGCGCGATCGTGCGCGCCCGCGGCGGTCAGCGATCGTCGCGCAGTTGCCAGCAGCTCCGCTCGTGTTGCGCCCATACGGATGCCTACCACTTCTGCCCGTGCCAGTCGACTAGTTGCCCTGATACGGGCAGACTGGTCCCATCTGCAGTGTTTTCGCGCCCCGTCTTCGGTGCGCGGCGCGGCTTGGAGGAGGAACCAGATGAGCAACAGTTCTCCCGGCGGACCGTTTGGTTTCGACCCCGACGACTTCGACTTCGACCGCGTGGTTCGCGATGCGGGCGAAGGGCTGCGAGAAGCACTCGATGGCCTCAGCAGGTTCATGGGTAACTCGGGTCGTCGCGGTGGATGGTCGGCTTTTCTCGATGACTTCACACAGGCCACCAGGGGCAGGGCCCAGCCTGAGACCACCGGCGATACCGGCGACGGTGTCTGGGTCATCTACACCGTCGACGCCGAGGGAGGCGCCCAGGTCGAGCAGGTTTATCCGACCGAACTGGAGGCCTTGCGGGCGAACAGGACCAACACCGACCCTTCCCGATTGGTCAGGTTCCTGCCCTACGGCATAGCGACCAGCGTGCTCGATGAGCCCGAGGCCGGCGAAGGCGCCCGGCCGTAACGCCGACGTGCGACCGATGCGTGGCGCCGCGCCTTTGGGCGTCGTGGGGCTAACCAGAACCTGGCGAATAAGAACCGTTAAGCGCAATTGCCCGGGCACCGGGGTTTCGGCGGGCCACGGTGTCCGCGGTCCATCTACGGCCGACGCGAGAACTTATATGGGCTAAGTTATGATCCTCAAAACCCCACGATTGGAGACCCGGAGGTCGCATTGGTCGGCACAAGTCGGGTGTTTCCGGAGCGGCAATCGTGATCGGACTCGCCAAGAAGGCGTGGCTGCCGCTCCTCATCGTGTTCGTGGTGGTGGTCGCCGGGCTCACTGTCGCGCGGGTCCGAACATTCTTCGGCTCGGAAGGCATCGTCGAGACGCCGCGTAACTTCGCCGACCTGCCTGAACCCTTCGATCCCAAGGTGGTCCGGTACGAGATCACCGGCACCGGTTCCTATGCCGACATCAACTATCTCGACCTCGACGCCAAGCCACAACGCGTCGACGGCGCGTCGTTGCCGTGGTCGCTGACCTTGCAGACGACCGAGCCGTCGGCCGCTCCCAATATCGTCGCTCAGGGCGATGGCAGCACCATCACCTGTCGGATTCTTGTCGATGACGAACTCAAAGATCAGCGAACCTCCGACGGCCTGAACGCCCAGACGTTCTGCTTTGTGAAGTCCGCATGAGCACCCCGGTGAGTGATGCGCCCACCGCGGCGTTTCCACCTGCCCGGGGCCCGGCACGTCCGTTCGTCGCCCGCACCATCCGCACCTTTGCGGTTCCCATCATCCTAGGCTGGATCGCGCTCATCGTCGTCCTGAACATCGTTGTGCCCCAGCTTGAAACGGTGGGGCAGATGCGGGCGGTGTCGATGAGTCCCGATGAGGCCCCATCGATGATCTCGATGAAGAAGGTCGGCGAACTGTTCCGAGAGGGCGACTCGGACAGCTCGGTGATGATCGTGCTCGAGGGCGAGGAGCCGCTCGGTGACGAGGCGCATGCGTGGTACGACCACCTGGTCGATCGGCTGGAGGCCGATACCGCGCACGTCCAGTCGGTGCAGGACTTCTGGAGTGACCCGCTGACCGCGTCGGGTTCGCAGAGCAATGACGGGTTGGCCGCCTATGTCCAGGTGAAGCTGGCGGGCAATCAGGGTGAGTCGCTGGCCAACGAGTCCGTGGAATCGGTTCAGCGCATCGTCAGCAGCCTCGAACCGCCACCGGGGATCAAGGCTTACGTCACCGGGCCCGCCGCGTTGGCGGCAGATCAGCACATCGCCGGTGACCGCAGCATGCGAGTCATCGAGGCGACGACGTTCACCGTGATCATCCTGATGCTGTTGCTGGTCTACCGCTCGATCGTCACGGTGCTGATCACCCTGGTCATGGTGGTCCTGTCGCTGACCGCTGCCCGCGGGGTGGTGGCGTTCCTCGGCTACCACGAGATCATCGGACTTTCGACCTTCGCCACCAACCTCTTGGTGACACTTGCGATCGCCGCGGCGACCGACTACGCCATCTTCCTGACCGGCCGATATCAGGAAGCGCGCAGCGCCGGCGAGGACAGGGAGAGTGCCTACTACACGATGTTCCACGGCACCGCGCACGTGGTACTGGGTTCGGGCTTGACCATCGCCGGCGCCACGGCATGCCTGAGCTTCACCCGGCTTCCGTACTTCCAAACCCTGGGTGTCCCGCTGGCGATCGGCATGGTGGTCGTCGTGTTGGCCGGCGTCGTGTTGATGACCGCAACGATCGCAGCGCTCAGCCGGATCGGACTGCTCGAACCGAAGCGATCCATGCGGGTCCGGGGCTGGCGCAAGATCGGCGCCGCGGTGGTTCGCTGGCCGGGGCCGATCCTGGTTGCCACGATCGCGCTGTCATTGGTGGGGCTGCTGACTTTGCCGGGCTACCAGACCAACTACAACGACCGCGAATACCTGCCCGCCGACCTGCCCGCTAATCAGGGTTACGCGGCGGCCGACCGCCACTTCTCTCAGGCCCGGATGAATCCGGAACTATTAATGGTCGAGAGCGACCACGACCTTCGCAATTCCGCAGACTTCCTGGTCATCGACAAGATCGCCAAGGCCATCTTCCGGGTGGAGGGAATCGCCAGGGTGCAGGCCATCACCCGGCCGGACGGCAAGCCGATCAAGCACACCTCCATACCGTTCCAGATGAGCATGCAGAGCACGACGCAGCGGCTCAATGAGAAGTACACCCAGGAAACCATGGAGAACATGCGACAACAGGCCGAGTTGATGGGCCGAACCATCTCATCCATGGAAAAGATGTCCAGTCTGACCAGCCAGATGTCGGCGGTCACCAACAACATGGTGACGAAGATGGAGGCGATGTACGTCGACATCGCCGATCTGCGGGACAGTATCGCCAATTTCGACGATTTCTTTCGTCCCATCCGTAATTATTTTTACTGGGAGCCGCACTGTTTCGATATTCCGGTGTGCTGGGCAATGCGGTCGGTGTTCGACACCCTCGACGGCATCAACGTGATGACCGATGACTTCCAGGAGATCCTGCCGGAGATGCGGCGTCTCAATGAGTTGATGCCGCAGATGGTTGCCCTGATGCCGGAGATGATCGACACCATGAAGACGATGCGGACCATGATGCTGACCATGTACCAGTCGCAGAAAGGTATGCAGGATCAGATGGCGGCGATGTCCGAGGACGCCGACGCGATGGGTGAGGCATTCGACGACTCGATGAACGACGACTCGTTCTATCTACCGCCGGAAATCTTCGATAACCAGGATTTTCAGCGCGGTCTCGAGCAGTTCCTGTCTCCCGACGGCCACGCGGTGCGGTTCATCATCTCGCACGAGGGCGACCCGTTGAGTCCCGAGGGTGTGGCCAAGATCGAAGCCATCAGAACGGCGGCCAAGGAGGCGATCAAGGGAACGCCGCTGGAGGGGGCCAAGGTGTACCTCGGCGGGACCGCGGCGACGTTCAAGGACATGCAGGACGGCAATAGGTACGATCTGTTGATCGCTGGCATCTCAGCGCTCGGCCTCATCTTCATCATCATGTTGATCATCACCCGCGCAGTAGTGGCGGCCGCCGTCATCGTGGGCACCGTGGTGATATCGCTGGGTGCGTCCTTTGGGCTCTCGGTGCTTTTCTGGCAACACATCCTGGGCATCGAGCTGCACTGGATGGTGCTCGCGATGGCGGTGATCATCCTGCTGGCCGTCGGAGCGGACTACAACCTCCTGTTGGTGTCCCGCCTAAAGGAGGAAATACATGCCGGAATCGGTACCGGCATCATCAGGGCCATGGGGGGCAGCGGATCGGTGGTTACCGCCGCGGGCCTGGTTTTCGCGTTTACGATGATGTCGATGGCGGTTAGCGAGCTGACCGTGATCGGCCAGGTCGGCACCACGATCGGGCTTGGTTTGCTATTCGACACCCTCGTGATCCGTGCGTTCATGACTCCGTCGATAGCCGCGCTCCTTGGCCCGTGGTTCTGGTGGCCGCAACGGGTGCGCACCCGGCCTGTGCCGGTGGCCTGGCCGAAACCTATTCGGCTGCAGTCGGAAACATCAGAGGGGTGAGGTCGTGACACCGAAATTTACTGCACCTTTGGTGTTGTCCGTGTTGTCCCTGGGGTTACTGTTCGCGGCACCCGCCGCTGCCGACCCCGACTCTGTGTTCGCCGAGGAATTACACACCTACGGCATCTACGGCCAGAAGGACTACAACGCCTGGATCGCCAAGATCACCTGCAAGCGGCTCTACAAGAACGTCGACCACAACGCCTTCGAATCGGCGGACTTCGTACACACCAATTTGGCCAAGGACTCCACCACCGCACAGGCTTGGCAATTCCTCGCTGCCGCGCTGCGAACCTACTGCCCGGAGAAGCTTGCGGTTCTCCAGGACGCGACCAAGCCCTGAGGAGGAGCGAGATGTTAACCGCGACAATGCGTAGGGTGGGGGCGGCGTTGGTCGTTTTCGGCGCGGTCACTGGCGTCCTTCCTGCCACCGCTTCGGCCGACGCTACCGATGACTATCCGATTCCGAACCGGATGTTGAGGACGGCCTGCACCGCCGAGCAGATCATGGCCGCGGCAAGAGATGTCGAGCCCGTCTACTACGAGCGGTACATGATCGACTACAACAACAAGACCCCTGATATTCATCAGGCCGTTCAAGACCGGATTCACTGGTTCTATTCGATGGACTATGCCGGCCGTCGTGCCTACTCGGAGGAGATAGCGACGAACATCTATGGCGAACCGTTGGCGTTCCGGTGGCCGAACTGGGCCAAACTCTTCTTCAACAACAAGGGCGTAGCCGCTCGCACCACCGACATCTGCGCGCAATACCCCCCCGGTGACATGTCGGTTTGGGTTTGGTAGCGGTGTCTCGCCGCAGGGCGTTCAACTCGGCAGTCACCCGATTCTGGAGTTTCGCCGCGCCGGCATATGACGCTGAGGCACTTCAACGCTGGGTCTATCGTCCCGCCCACGACGAGATGATCTCGCTGCTGAAAGCGCACCATTGTGACCGCATCGTCGATGTCGGCTGCGGTACCGGAATCCTGGCCGCCCGCATCGCCGAGGAGGTGCGGCCCGAGGAGATTTACGGGGTCGACTTCTCGGAAGGCATGCTGACGCAGGCCAGAAATCGTTCCGCCGACGTGCGCTGGCTGACGGGCCCCGCCGAGCAGCTACCGTTCGGAGACGGATCTCTTGATGCGGCATTGACGACCTCGGCGTTCCACTTCTTCAACCAGCGTGCCGCACTGCGTGAGTTCCACCGCGTACTCGCGCCGGGCGGGATAGCTGCCGTGGCGACTTTCAGCCCTTATCAACCGTTTCCGTCGCACTGTCCGGTACCGTCTCCGCTGCACTGGCCGGGGTTGAGCCGATTCAACCCGCTGCACAGCCCGTCCCCGCAGACGATGCGCAGGTTGTTCATCGACGCCGGATTCGGACTTGTGGATCAACATCGCGTTCACAGGCCGCTGTGGACTCGGCCGCTGTCGGATCTGATCACCGTCGGTGTCAAATCTGGCTGATCACCGACCGGCCGCACGTTTTCAGGGCAGCACGGCGTCAGGGCAGCGCCGTGAACGCTTGCGCTATCTGGGTCAGGTCGAGGGCGGGCGCAGTGTCCACGACTTCGACCGGACCTGGCAGGCGTCCGAGTGAGTGTGTAGGGCTGGATAGGTGTTCAGGGCTGGATAGGTGTGCAGTGCCGGACAAATGCGACTGGCGAACGGGCTCCGGCACGGTCTGCACCGCCGCAGCGGGGACGGCATCCACCTGCGCATAGCTTTGCACCGCGGACGGCGACCACTGTTCGGCGTGGGTAGGCACGGCAACCACTTTTCGCGTCGCCGCAGTCCCGGCGGAGGCCGGTGCCGGAACCGCCTCCCAGCCGACAGCGGCCGGTGGGGGTCCGGCGGTTGCGGCAGCGGGCGGCGGAGATTCTGGGCCCGCGCCGGCGGAGAGGCACAGTAATCCGAACAATGCCGCGGCCGCGCTGCCGAGCAGGGCTGCCACCGCGCGCCGACGGGGACGCACACCCTTCGCGGGAATCGGGCTCACCGCGGGGCCCTCGGTGTCCGTGCGGGGTGGGGCGGGCGCCACGGCGGCACCGTAAGCGAGTGCCAGCGTAGGCGGGATTCCGGTCGCTGCTCCCTCGATCGGAGCATCGATCGGGACTTCGCTGGCGTGGGCGAGCGGCACGGCTTCGATGTCCCCCATATCCAGGCATCCCAACCGCGCCCGAAGTCGCATGCCGTCGCGGGTCGTGGTGCGCGTCCAGGTGATACGGACACGATCGACGTCGAAACCGCAGTTTTCCGCGATGGCGTGGGCGCTGCGGACGACTTCGACGGCGCGCTCGGGGTCGGAGCGCAATTTGAGGGCGTCATGGTCCAGAAGCACGCCGTCGGTGACATCCACCAGCACCCAGGCGAAGTCGTCTGTATCCAGTGACAGCCCGAGTACCGTGTGCACGATGGCTTCCTTCCCGTCGCAGCTGGGGGTATGCGGTCTATCGGCTGCCGCGGCGCCGTCGTTACAGCGGCCGGCGGATGACCGCGGGCATGGTCGCGGGAAGGAAGAACTAACTCACCTCGAGAACGGAGTCTGATGGCATGAGTGGCGGCAATCGGCCGGCCCGCGGTCGGGGCGGCGTCGAAGAACATCGGGAATCGGACGCCTATCTCGAGAGGCGTCAGCTGCGGGGGGGCACTGCCGGTTGGGTGTTGCTCGCAAGCCTCGGCGTCGGGTACGTCATCTCCGGGGACTACTCGGGCTGGAACTTCGGTTTGGCCCAAGGCGGTTTCGGCGGACTGGCGATTGCCGCGGTCATCATCGCCGGGATGTACCTCGCATTGGTGCTCGGCATGGCCGAGCTGTCCTCGGCGCTGCCGGCGGCAGGTGGTGGCTACACCTTTGCGCGTCGCGCGCTCGGGCCGTGGGGTGGATTCGCCACCGGCACCGCGATCCTGATCGAGTATGCGATCGCGCCGGCCGCCATCGCGACTTTCATCGGTGCCTACGTCGAATCCCTGAACCTGTTCGGGATTACCGACGGCTGGTGGATCTATTTGGTCGTTTACACCGTGTTCATCGGAATTCACCTGTCCGGTGTGGGCGAGGCGCTGAAGGTGATGTTCGTGATCACCGGCATCGCCCTCGTTGGCCTGGTTGTTTTCGCGGTCTCGGCCATCGGCCGGTTCGATGCATCCAATCTGACCGACATCGCCGTTACCGATGCGCCGGGCGCGTCGCCGCTGCTGCCCTTCGGTGTTCTCGGTATCTGGGCGGCCATTCCGTTCGCTATCTGGTTCTTCCTGGCGATCGAGGGCGTGCCACTTGCCGCGGAGGAGGCGGCCGCCCCGGAACGCAATGTGCCGCGGGGCATCATCGCCGCCATGGCTGTGCTGCTGGTCACCTGCGCGACCGTGCTCGTTCTGACGACCGGCTCCGGCGGAGCGGCGGCGATGTCGGAGTCGGGCAACCCACTGGTCGAGGCGCTGGGTGACGGCACGATGGCCAAGGTGGTCAATTACATCGGGCTGGCCGGATTGATCGCGAGCTTCTTCTCGATCATCTACGCCTACTCACGGCAACTGTTCGCGCTCTCGCGGGCTGGCTACCTGCCGACCGTGCTCTCGGTGACGAACTCCCGCAAGGCGCCCATGCTGGCGCTGGTGGTGCCCGGCGTCATCGGTTTTCTGCTTTCGCTGACTGGTCAGGGAGCCCTGTTGCTGAACATGGCGGTGTTCGGCGCTGCGCTGAGCTACGTCCTGATGATGGTGAGCCACATCGTGTTGCGTCGGCGCGAACCCGACATGCCCAGGCCGTACCGGACCCCAGGAGGGGTTTACACCAGCGGGTTCGCGCTTACGGTGGCGGTGCTGGCAGTGATCGCGACGTTCCTGGTGGACAGCGTCGCCGCGCTGTGGTGCCTTGTGGTGTTCGCCTCCTTCATGGCCTATTTTGCGGTGTACAGCCGGCACCGACTGGTGGCCAACTCCCCCGACGAGGAGTTCGCCGCTATCGCGGCAGCCGAGGAAGAGCTGCGCTGAGGGCAAATTGCGAGCGCTCCGCCGCTGTCGGCGTGCGGCCGCTCAGGCCGTCGTGTTGGCCAGTGCGTCGATGCGTGCGAGTGCGTCCCGGGCGAGTGCGGCCGAGTCGAACCCGCCGGCTGACCCGCATGCCGTGATCTCGATCGCTGCATTATGGGCAGCGACGAAGGTGTTGTCGCAGTTCCAGTCTGCCGAACGCAACGACCACCCGACGCTGCCCGACGGGCCAACGACCGCCGCGGGTGCTACCGCGAAGGTGTGAACCCGGCCGAGCATTGTGGTGACGGTCAACGTCGTGTCGCGGCAGCGCTCAATCGCCTGCCGCACCGTAGTGAGCGCATGTGCAGGATCGAACTCGAACCGATAGACCGCGACCATTTCCTCGACGAATGTGGCTCCGTCCTCGGTAGCCCAGTGACCGCCGTGGGTCGCCAGGGGACCATGTGCGTCCAGGAACGGCGGATCGACTTCGCGCGCCAGGCCGCTGCAGCGTTCGGGTTCAGCCGTGACGAAGAGGTTTCCGTCCTCCTGTAGCACCTTGGGGCTCAGCAAGTCGGCCACCTGCAGTGTCGTGATCGGGGCGGCTATCGCGGCGGGCGTCGGCGCCGCATCCTCGATCGTGCGCGTACAGCCGTTCATGAGCGTCACCGTTATGCCCACCAGGACGGCTGCCGTCATAGGACGCAGCCGGGCGGCCGGACGAAGTTCGCTGTCAGCGCCGAGCCCTATCGCCTTCACCCCCTGAATGCCCGGAGCGCCTCCGACAAAGGCGTCACCGAAGGTCGAAGCGGTCGTTGTTCATCACCTTGGCCCAGGCTGCCACGAAATCGTGAACAAAAGCGTCCCGGCTGTCGTCCTGCGCATACACCTCCGCGATTCCGCGGAGGACCGAGTTAGACCCGAACATTAGGTCGTTGGCGGTTGCCGTCCACTTAAGTGCGCCCGACGAACGATCCCGTCCGTCGTAGACGTTGTCGGTGGTTTCCGACGGCTTCCACTCAGTGTCCATGTCCAGCAGGTTGATGAAGAAGTCGTTGCTCAGAACGCCCGGTCGCTCGGTGAGTACGCCGTGCTTGCTACCGCCGTGGTTGACGTTCAGTGTCCGTAGACCGCCCACCAGGACCGTCAACTCGGGAGCGGTGAGATCTAGCATGTATGCCCGTTCCACAAGCAACTGCTCCAGAGGGTTCTTCTCGCCTGGCCGCACGAAATTGCGGAATCCGTCGGCGCGCGGTTCGAGCACCGCGAACGATTCCACGTCGGTGTCCTCCTGCGAGGCATCGGTGCGGCCGGGCGAGAAGGGCACATCGACTTCGAAACCGGCGTCGCGGGCGGCCTTTTCCACCGCCGCGCAACCGCCCAGCACGATGACGTCGGCCAGCGAAACCTTCTTGCCGCCGGAGGCGGAAGCATTGAAATCCTGTTGAACGCGCTCCAGCACCGGGAGCACCTGAGCCAACTCGGAGGGCTCGTTCACCTCCCACTCCCGCTGTGGCTCCAGTCGGATCCGTGCCCCGTTGGCGCCACCGCGCTTGTCGGTCCCGCGAAAGCTCGAGGCCGAGGACCAGGCTGTTTTCACGAGTTGCTGCACCGTAAGTCCGGCGGCAAGCAACTCGGCCTTGAGCTGTGCGACGTCACGGTCGTCGACCAATTCGTGATCGACGACCGGCACCGGATCCTGCCATAGCTGCGGTTCGGGCACCCACGGCCCCAGGTAGCGGCTGATCGGTCCCATGTCCCGGTGCATCAGTTTGAACCAGGCCCTGGCGAACGCTTCGTTCATCTCCTCGGGGTGGTCGAGCCAGCGCCGGGTGATCGGGCCGTAGATGGGATCGACACGCATCGAGACATCCGTGACGAGCATGGTGGGTTTGCGCGGCGGACCGCCGAAAGGGTCGGGAATGTTCGCCTCGGCGTCCTTGGCTTCGAACTGCCAAGCGCCGCCGGGGCTTTTCGTCAGCTCCCATTCATATCCGTAGAGGATCTCCAGGTATCCGTTGCTCCACCGAGTCGGCGTACCCGTCCAGATCACCTCAAGGCCGCTGGTTATGGTGTCACCCGCCTTGCCGGACGCGAACGCGCACTTCCACCCCAGACCCTGCTGCTCGATCGGGGCGGCCTCGGGCTCGGGCCCCACCAGATCTCCGTCCCCGGCGCCGTGCGTCTTACCCAGGGTGTGGCCCCCCACGACCAGCGCCGCCGTCTCCTCGTCGTTCATCGCCATCCGGCCGAATGTCTCGCGAATGTCATGCGCCGCAGCCAGCGGATCCGGTTTGCCTTCGGGGCCTTCGGGGTTCACGTAGATCAGGCCCATGGTGGTAGCACCGTATGGCTGGGCAAGCTCGCGTTCGCCGCTGTAGCGGCGGTCGGTTCCCAGCCAGGTGTCCTCCTGGCCCCACAGCACTTCTTCCGGTTCCCAAATGTCCTCCCGGCCGAACGCGAAACCCATCGTCTTGAAGCCGGCGGATTCCAGCGCGGCGTTTCCGGCGTAGGCGATCAGGTCCGCCCAGGAGATCTTGTTGCCGTACTTCTTCTTGAGCGGCCACAGCAGCCGACGCGCCTTGTCCAGGTTCGCGTTGTCGGGCCAGCTGTTGAGTGGGGCGAAACGCTGCGCGCCCTGTCCCGCGCCGCCACGACCGTCGAAGATTCGGTAGGTGCCCGCAGCGTGCCAGCTCATCCGGATGAAGAGTCCGGCATAGCTGCCGTAGTCGGCCGGCCACCAGTCCTGAGAAGTGGTCACCACCGCTTGGACATCGGCTTTGAACATCTCGAGGTCGAGCTTGCCGAACTCCGCTGCGTAGTCGAAGGATTCACCGAGCGGATTGCCCTTCGCGTTCTGCCGGTGCAACACAGAGACATCCACCTGTTCGGGCCACCAGTCTCGGTTGGTCAGCGGCGCATGAGCTTTCGGCTTCGGCGAGGCGATCGCCGGGTTTTCGCTCTCACTGTTGCTGGCGGTCGGAGCGTCCGGTGTGGGCGGGCGGCTTTCGGAGCTGTCGGACACGGCTTTCCCTTCGGCTGGTGTGTTGGACGATGATCAGGGGTTTGACGCGTGCTGGGCGGAGCAGTGCGGACACATCCCCCAGTAGATAACTTCGGCCTCGTGGATCTCGAAGCCCTGCAACCGCCCGTTCTCGTCGGAGGCTGTCAGGCATGGCGTCTCGCCGACGGCACAGTCGACGTCGGTGATGACCCCGCAGGATCGGCACACGAGATGATGGTGGTTGTCGCCGACGCGGGATTCGTACCTCGCGAGCGACCCGGCGGGTTGAATGCGACGCACCAGACCGGCTGTGGTCAGCGCGTTGAGCGCGTCGTAGACGGTCTGCCGGGAAACATCGTGACCTCCGCGGCGCACCGCGTCGATAATCATCTCGGTGTCGGCGTGCGGATGATGCTCGACCGCGTGCATTACCGCGAGACGAGGTCGAGTGACGTGCAGTGCCGCTGACCTCAGCGCGTGCGTGTAATCGGTGGGGTCGGCCATCTCTTCGATACTGGTCCGACTTCTGGAGATGATCAAGTTTTCTACCGAAAATTATTGGTACACCGCTGAAGACACTTCGCTCCGGGGATAGTCGCCCGCGCCGTGACTGCCGGGAAGCAAAGCGCGGGACGCCGAAGGCCGAAGCTCGGGTGGTGCGATACCCGGCTCGCCGAGGTCCGGTGGATTCCGTCGGTGCCGGGACGGGGGCGCGAATGTCGCGGGTTATATGAGAAGCCATTCATGGTCGCCTCCTGTTGTTCTCACAGCCGACGCCGATTCTGGATCACACCAAGAGAGCGACACTCACCAATGATCGGAAAGGACGAAGTAAATGAGCAACTTCCTGCGCGGAGCCGCTGTGATCGACACCCTGCTTACCCCGCCACAGGTCGAAACCGGCACCGAACCCGCCCGCGCGCGGCCCAGTGTGACCAGTCGATTGGCGGCTCGCCTGACCCCCGGCCGCTACGATCGCCAGTTGGCCGGCGGGGCTCCGGTATCCGGAAATGCGCTGGCGGTTCACGCGAACCGGATCACCGCGAGGTCGCAACGCGACAGCCTGATCGACACATTGCACAAGTTCCAGGGCATCGCCGCCGCGCCGCCCTCGGTACCCAGCGCCAGGGTCCTGCTCGACCGGACTCAGATCGCCGCCGCCGCCGCGCTGATCGGCGATATCGTCGACCGACTGGCCGACTCACGGCCGGTGTGTGCTCGGGGCATCGCCATGCTGCGGATCCTGCTGAGCGACGGCAGCGGCCCGATGTACCGAACGGGCCGGGGCTGCCTCAACGAGGAACTCTGCATCATCATCGCCGCACTGTGAGCGCAGGTGGTTGGGGTTGTGCGGCGCCGTCTGCATCGTGCTGATTCGGATGCAGGCGGCGGGCCGTCGGGCGCTGATCCGCGCTGCGGCCGCCGCTCCGAGAAAGCAACCCAGCGCCGCCCACCCCGGCGTGCCGCCAAGGCCCGACTTCGCCGTCAGTACGAGCGCAACGCCGGCAGCGCAAGTGAACGCCCCGGCGGCGGCGGCCCGGGCTCCGCGGGAGGCCACCGGTGCATCCCACCATGGCAGCGGGCGGTGCTCGAGGGGCGCCAACAGCTCAAAGAGGACCGCCATCACGACCGCGAACAATAACGCGCGCATTGCGAGCAATGCCCAGAAACCGGTGGCATGCACGTCATAGGCGTCCAGTCCCGCCGCGTGCAAGGTGAACGCGGCGACCGCGATCGCCGGAATGTGCCAGAGATACAGAGTCATCGCTCCCCCGTTTCCGGTGGCGACGATGCGCCAGACCTGCGGCCGTTCCGCGAACCGCCGGATCGCACCCGAGGCCATGACGAAGGCGCACGACATCCAGGTGCAGTGCAGTGCCAGCACCAGCGTGGGTGGCGAGACGTTGGAGATTCGCTCGGCTCCGGTGACGACGAGCGCAACCTCATACGGCCCGGCGGCGACGAGCACCGTTTGTGCGACGAACGCCGCGGCCGCTATGACGGCAGCTAATCCGGCTGCGATCAGTCGCCTCGCATAGGCCACCCCGATGGTGACGGGAATCAGCCAGACGACGACGAAGTTGGCCAGCCCAGCTGCCGGTGAGCCGGCGGCGAATCGGACGCCGTCCAGTGCCGCCGCGCCGGCGAGCAAGCCCACGAGTGCAAGGAGTACCGCGCGAGTGCTGCCCAACCGAGTCAGGGCCGGGACGAAGGCCAACACGATCAGATAGATGCCGAGGAACCACAGCAGCGCGACGCTCTCGCGTCCCAGGCCGGTGGCCGAGGCGGGGCCCAGCGTCCATCGGACGGCGAGCAGGCCAAGCGACCATGCGGCCAGGTACCAGAACACCGGTCTGCACAATCGCTGCGCACGGGTGAACAGCCAACTGCCCCAAGGGGTACCGGCGTGGTACCCATATGTGCCGGCCGCGCCGCCGGCCAGGAAGAACAGCGGCATGACCTGAAGGATCCAGGTCGACGGCGCGAGGGCGGGGATCGCGCCGATCAGGTTGCTGATACGCGCGCCGCCGCCGTCGATGGTGGCCAGCAGTAGCGCACAGTGCCCGAACATCACGACCACTAGCGCGGTGAGTCGTGCGACATCGACCGCGCGGTCTCGCTGGGGTGGATTTATGGCCATGCGGCAAGCATGCCCGCTCGCGGGGCGGATGCGGATGAGTAGAACTACGGCTTCCTGCGCAACGGTCGGTCGATCACGGTAGCGCGCCGAAGACACGCGACAGTGGCGGCGGCAGTGGTGACGGCACATTGGCCGGCGCGGGTGCCACCTGTTGCTGGACTGGGAAGGTGGCCTGGGGTGCCGGTCCCACACCTTGCAGCGGGGTGGCGCCGTGCACCACTGTGCTGGCGTCTGTCGGTGTGCCGCCGTGAACCGTTGCGCCCGCTTCCGCCGACCCGACGGCTGGCGCGGGGTTGATCGCCTGGGTAGCGGAACCCGAGAGGTGCGGCACTCCGGTGGTGGCCGGAAGAGTCACCGGCACAGTCGAATCCAGCTCGACCTCGGTCACCACCTCCGGAGTGGCAACGTACTCGGGCTCGGCCGCCGTGGTCGCCGGCAGCGACTCGGCGATCGGTTCCGGCGTTCGTGACGGCGTCGGGGCTGCGGCGGGCTTGGCGGCGGCCCACGGGATGGTCGGTTTCGGCGGAGCCGCGGTCGGCGCCGGAACGGCGAGGGACTCGGACCGCGTGCCGGCCGCTTCGGCGGCAGTGCTCTGCGGCGTCGCTGGCGGCGGGCTTTCTTCGAATGCGAACAGTCCTCCCCCGAGTACCAGCGCAGCCGCCGCGCCCGACACCGCGGCCGCCCGAACCGGAACCCGTGCGGAAAAACGCTGGAGTACAGTCCCGCCCTCGTCCGGGCTGCAGTCGGCCCGCGCGGCCCCGTAGGCCAGTGCCAGGTGGGGGGCGAGATGACGGGCCGTCTTGTTGCGGCCTGCGCGGGCCGCATCCGCAGATACTGTCTCCACCGGCTCGAATCCGAACAGGCGTAGCTTTGTCCGGAGCCGTACGCCCTGCTGGTGGGCATCGTCTGTCCAGGTCAGTCGAACGGTCTCGATGTCGTGCTCGGTGTGGGAATCGAAGGCCTGCACGCTGAGTGCCGCCGCCCGGGCAATCTCGTGCAGAGATTCGAGTTCAACAACCTCTTCGGCCAGTATTCTGCCGTCGTCTGTGTCGACCAGCACCCATACGGCACTTGACGCAGTGAGGGACAGACCGAGGACCAAGCGCATAGCTACTCCCAGACGACGATGCCGGTATTTCCTCCATATCGGCAGGTCTTCATTCGACGTTACGGACGATCAGCCCCGGGCCGCCGCCAGAGCTTCGTTCAGCGCCTTGCTGGGCCGCATCACCGCCGTCGTCTTCTCCCGATCCGGATAGTAGTACCCGCCGGTGTCGGCTGGTTTGCCCTGGACCTCGTTGAGCTCGGAAACGATGAGCTCTTCGTTGTCGGCCAGTGCCTTGGCAAGCGGGGCGAAGTGTTCGGCCAGATCCTTATCCTCGGTCTGCTGCGCGAGTTCCTGCGCCCAATACTTTGCGAGATAGAACTGGCTGCCCCGGTTGTCGAGCTCGCCGGTCTTACGCGATGGGCCCTTGTCGTTGTCCAGCAACGCTCCGGTGGCCGCATCCAGCGTCTTGGCGAGCAGTCTGGCCCGCTCGTTGTCGAACTTGTTGCCCAAATCTTCCAGGCTGGCGCCCAGCGCGAGAAACTCGCCGAGCGAGTCCCAGCGAAGATGGTTCTCCTCCTGAAGCTGATGTACGTGCTTGGGTGCCGAACCGCCGGCCCCCGTCTCGTAGAGTCCGCCCCCGGCCATCAACGGGACGATGGACAGCATCTTGGCGCTGGTGCCCAGTTCCAGGATCGGGAACAGGTCGGTCAGATAGTCCCGCAGGATGTTGCCGGTCGCGGCAATGGTGTCCTGGCCACGGATCACCCGCTCGATCGTGTACCGCATGGCCCAGACTTGCGGCATGATCTGGATGGTCAGCCCCTCGGTGTCGTGATCCTTCAGGTATTCCTTCACCTTCTTGCGAAGCTCGGCTTCGTGCGGACGTTCAGTGTCCAGCCAGAACACCACCGGCATGCCAGAGAGCCGCGCCCGAGTGACGGCGAGCTTCACCCAATCCCGGATCGGCGCGTCCTTGACGATCGGCATCCGCCAGATGTCGCCCGTCTCCACGTTCTGCGTCAACAGCACCTCACCGGTCTCGAGGTCGACGATGTTGGCCGTGCCGTTCTCGGGAATCTCGAAGGTCTTGTCATGAGACCCGTACTCTTCGGCTTTTTGCGCCATCAGCCCGACATTGGGAACCGTGCCCATGGTCCGGGGATCGAACTGACCGTGCGTCTTGCAGAAGTTGATGATCTCCTGGTAGATGCGCGAGAAGGTAGATTCGGGGTTGACCGCCTTGGTGTCCTTGGTCCGTCCGTCAGCGCCGTACATCTTGCCGCCGAGGCGAATCATCGCCGGCATCGACGCGTCGACGATGACGTCGCTGGGTGAGTGGAAGTTCGAGATCCCCCGCGCGGAATCCACCATCGCAAGCTCCGGTCGGTGCTCATGGCAGGCATGCAGGTCACGGATGATTTCCTCGTGAAGTGACGCCGGCAATGATTCGATCTTGCGGTAGAGGTCCGACAGTCCGTTGTTGACGTTCACGCCCAGTTCGTCGAACAGCTTTTGATGTTTGGCGAAGGCGTCCTTGTAGAAGACCTTGACCGCGTGTCCGAAGACGATCGGGTGCGAAACCTTCATCATCGTCGCCTTGACGTGCAGCGAGAACATCACGCCGGTCTTGTACGCATCCTCCATCTCGTCTTCGTAGAACTGGCAGAGCGCCTTCTTGCTCATGAACATGCTGTCGATCACGTCGCCCGCGTCCAGCGCGACCTCAGGCTTGAGCACGATGGTCGTGCCGCTGTCGGTGACCAACTCCATCTTCACCTTGCGCGCCCGGTCCAGGGTCATCGACTTCTCACCGTGGTAGAAGTCGCCATGCTTCATGGTCGCGACATGAGTGCGGGACGCCTGCGACCATGCACCCATGCTGTGCGGATGCTTGCGCGCGTATTCCTTCACCGCCTTGGGCGCGCGCCGATCCGAGTTTCCCTCGCGCAGCACGGGGTTCACCGCGCTACCGAGGATCTTGGCGTAGCGGCCCTTGATCGCGCTTTCCTCGTCGCTCTTGGGTTCGCCGGGGTAATCGGGAATGTCGTAGCCCTTGGCCTTGAGCTCTTTGATCGCGGCTAGGAGTTGGGGCACCGAAGCGCTGATGTTCGGCAGCTTGATGATGTTCGTGTCGGGCTGTTGAGTCAGCTCGCCGAGCTCGCCGAGATTGTCCGGAACTCGCTGCTCCTCGGACAGATAGTCGCCGAATTCGGCGAGGATGCGCGCGGCTACCGAGATGTCACTGGTCTTGACTTCGATGCCGGCCGCCTCGGCGAACGTTTGCAGGATCGGCAGAAAGGCGTAGGTCGCGAGCAGCGGTGCCTCGTCGGTCAGCGTGTAGATGATGGTCGGCCGCTCGGCGCTCATTTGTGCTACTCCCGCATCGGTATCGGTCAGATCAAAGTCAGGTCAGAAGGAGCGTCACGCAAAAATTGCAGGCACCGCACCTTCTGGCGCAGCCTACCCAACGACCGCACGTCCCCGGCAGGCCAGTTACCCGGGGTGTGAGCGGCGAGTCGCCCGTGGCCGGAGGTGGGTCCGGGCTACATTCAGGCAAATTGTCGAACCGGGGATACAGCGCGGGAAGAGGACAGATTATGGCCGACATCGAGCGTGCGGGCACCGCGTGGTGCGCTGCGGTGGCCCTATGCGTAGCGCTCCCGGTGGCCGGGTGTGCCTCGGGGCCGAAATCCGTCGACCCGACGGCGAACGCGGAGGCGGCGGCCGAGGCGACGCAGGTGTCGGGTTCACTCGAGGACTGGAAGGACGCGGTCTGCCTTTCCGGCACCGGCGGCTCGGGCACCCGCCATACGGTCGACGGAAGCGCGTGCGTACCGCAGGACGGCGACGGAATCGTCAACTTCGACCACTTCGAGTCTGCGTCGTCGATGGGCTCGGTCCTGTCCTGGACTCCGGCCGCGCACGTCGCGCAGACCGTTGTGGACGGCCGTCCGCTGGCGATCTGGACGCCTTCGGGGGAAGTCGGCGACTTGGACCCGCTGCAGGAGTTCGGCTTCGATGTTGTTTCCTACCAGTCGGCGGGGTTCACCCGCGGTGTCGGTGAGGTGCCGGCCTCTGTCCCGGACACCGGTGATGCCGTGACGCTCCCGGTGAATCAATTCGGATACGTCGTCGTACAAACGGCCGGCGGCGACACCCAGTGCATTGTGGAGATCGCGTTCGTCGGCTGCCAGACCATGGGAACACGATGGCCGCAGCATGCCGACGGCAGCGGCCCCTATCACGGCGTGCGAATCAATGCGGACGGCACCGGTTCCTGGGTCGACGGCAACCTGGGTGCGGCCGCACCGACGACGCTGACCACTCAGACCTATCGGGCCCAGGGGTGGACCATCGTGTCGAGTCCAGCCGGGCTGCGTTTCACCAATGACAAGACCGGTCACGGCGCCCTGGTGAGCGTGGAAGGTGTCCAAACGTTCTGAGGTCGGCCGATCGTGGCCGCGCGAATGGCGAAGATTCCCCCACACGCCCCAGGCGCCACTAAAGTGCCGTCTGTGGGTAGGAACGTGTTGGCCAACGGCCGGGGTCGCTGGCTGGCGGTCGTGGTGTCGCTGATCGTTTCTGCGGCCATGTTGCACGCCCAAGGCACCGAGCCGCCGCGCCCAGCCGAAAAACCCACGGCGGCACCGACGAGTGAGAGTCCCACGTCTCCCGGCACGCCCGGCCCCGCCGCCCCCACGGAGGCCGAGTTGCTGGCCGCCACCGCCCCCGTCGACGCCCGGACCTTCGACATCGCATTACCGGCCGGTGTCACCCCGGAGGCGGGGTTGCAGGTGAAGACCATCTGGGCGGCCCGCGCCATCAGCATGATGTTCCCCGAGATCACCACGATCGGGGGGTTCCGGCAAGATCCGCTGCCATGGCATCCCAACGGCTTGGCCATCGACGTGATGATCCCCAATCACGGGTCTGAGGAGGGCATCGAGCTCGGCAATCAGATTGCCGGGCTGGCGCTGGCGAATGCCCGCCGTTGGGGGGTGTTGCACGTGATCTGGCGGCAGGGCTTCTATCCGGGAATCGGCGCACCGAGTTGGACGGCGGACTATGGGAATGAGACCGCCAACCATTTCGATCACGTTCATATCGCTACCAATGGCGGCGGATATCCAACGGGAGACGAGACCTACTACATCGGATCGATGAAACCCTGACGGCTTACTAGGTCAGACGACCTACTAGTTCAGAGCACGAACACCGCATGCGACGGGTCGATCTGACTCAAGGACAAGTTGGCCAGAATGCCCGTGTAGCCGAACCACCCGGGATCCTCGTCGTAATAAAGCAGGCCAGAGGAGCGTTCATAGACGAATTGGCTGCTGTAATTGGCGAATCCGCACCCGAGCGGCACGAAGAAGTCCACGATCTCGACCTCATTGCTGACCGCACCGCGTAGAGCCGTCTTGTCTATCGCAATGATGTCGTGTTCAAACCCTTGGGCTATCACCAACGGGGTGGCACGCCGGCTCTTGTAGATGTAATCCAGGATGAATGTGTCGGTCGAGTCGGTACCGACGAGCATATTGCGGCCGGGCTTGAGAAGGTCGGCATCGGATCGGCTCGGTGAGCTGGAATAAAGCCACTTCCCGCCCTCGATCAAGCTGTCGCTCACGCCATCGGCAGACCCGTTCACGTAGATGTCCATGGAGACGGAATTCGGGATATTGGTGAACTGACCGGCCGCCTCATCATTGGGGTAGGTGAAGAATCCCCACACCCCGTTCACGCCGGGGAAGCCGTCAAGTTTCGCAGCTGTGCGCAACGCGATCGGGTACGGCGTGCCCGCCGGTGCAGATACTTGGTACAACCAGAAATTGAAGTTGTCGATGGTGGCCGAATACACATTGCCGTTGTACCTATATGGGTAGGTAGTGACGTGTGTCTGCGGATTCGTGGTAGCGCCGTACTGCACGAATTCTTGATACGAGGTTGGCACCCATCCCGCGTTGTTCATGTTGATATTGCCTGGCCCTTGGCCCGATTGCTCCGCCCACACCTTATCGGGGCCGATAATTCGACTTACCGTCGCCGGCGGTTGGGGCACCCAGGGTGTACTGCCACTCCACACCAAATCTTTGTACGGCCCACCGTCGGGCATATGCGCACCGGCAGCGGTGAGCTGGCTGACGACGGTATCGAAGTCGTTGAAGCCGTAGGTCTTTCCGCTCACAGCACCTGACCACTGCACGCCGTTGGGGATCGTGAACTTGGACTGAATCGGCAACGACCACTCATCGATATACGACGTGTCGATGGTGTATTCGTAACCACCGTTGGCCGAATAGAGCGAATACTCCACGAAGCTGTAGTTGTGGAAGGAGTTTTTAGCTGTCGGTATTGTCGGATTGAACGGGTCGAGACTGGAAACGGGGAGGGTGAAGCCGTTGCCGTGCTCATCCGCCTCCGCGATGTAGATTCGGTTCCCGGGACTTCCGGCATTTCCGTTGAAGACGGCCAGGGTCACGGCCGCACTGGACCCTTTCGCTATGGAAATGGGTACGACAGGTGGATCCGTAATGCTGTAGTTACCCGAGTTCGGCAGGTTGTAGACCCAAATCGTCTTCTCGGAGTTGTTGTGGATAGTGACCGACGGCGAGTTGCTCGCCGTTGATGCGCAGCCCTCCTCACCGGCCTTGCACAGAACCGGAAGCCCGATCAGGTTGACGGTCGCGACCGATGAACCTGCGGATTCTGTCATTCCCATACGGGTCAGGAGCTTTGCCAAACCGGCCACGAGGCCGGTTGAGCGGAGATGCCAAGGATTGGCGGCACCGGTGTCGTCTGCTACGACGGTGAACGCGTCAGAGCCCCCGGCCACGGCGAATTCGCCGTGTGGGGTGTAGGTGTAGGTACCGTCGTCGGCTATCTCAAGAACTCCGTGTACGGGCGCGTTGGTGACCCGGTAGGTGATGACATCCCCATCGGGGTCAACGGCCCCCAGGTTTCCGGTGATCACCCCGGTGAAGGGGTCCGCGAGATACCCGCTTGGCGCCAGCCGGGGCGCCGAGTTGAAGACCGTGTAGTGCAGGCGGCGCATGCCCATCCAAAGCCCGGCGATCAGATCGGGTACCGGCAACTGCGGCACGAGCAGATTCGGTGCCAGAGCGCCCAGGCCTAGCCACGACAACCCCTCGGTGAGGATGGAGCGCCAGGTCACCGGAGCGCTAACCCATTCCGGGTAGTCCGGCTGGCTCATCGAAGACGCGAATGCGGCCGGCGAGTCCACCGCGGATTGGCTGAAAGCGACCGGCGACACCGCCCGGGTGGTTGTGGGATTACTTGCGATCGCCTTGCCATCCAACGGGTCTGGCGTCCCCGACTCCGACGAAGCCGAAGTGACGCTGCTGTCCTCCGATGCGTCGGTGGTTTCACGGATCGCTGCGAGCATGTCCTGACCGCGGTCGCTGGAGTCATCCGCGGAGGCGTTCGATGCGTCATCGTGGTTGTCGGCTGTGGCGTCGGGCACTCCCGACGCACTGCCTTGCCCGGCTGCTGGATCCGAGGGATCGTCATCCGTCTCCGGGTCGGCTTCTACTGGAATTGCATCGGCATCGTCCTGCGGGTCCGCTGATGTTTCGTCCTCGACTGGCGCCGCGATGTCCTCGTCGGTGGCGTCGGCCGAGCCGTCGGAATCAGCGGCCGCCGCAACGCCAGCATCGGCTCCCGGCGAGGAGCTGGGACCCGCATCGGCATCGGCCCCTTGCGATGATTCGGATCCCGATGAAGTCGTTCCGGTGTCGGCATTCGCCACGCCCGGTGCGGCCACCAACGCCACCCCCACCCCGGCTGCCACCGCGCCGACCCGGAGCCAGCGCAACACCGGCAAACTCGCGGCCTGGCGGGGACCGCCACGGCCCGAGCAGCGACCCCTACTGACAGCCATGGCCCGACCTCCTGTGGACTGGTGAGAAGACCATTAAATCGCGTTGACGACGGTCGCGAACGCAAACACGCTATCTGTGAATCACCTGTGTAATCGGACCCGCGGCAAATCTTGAGATAGCTCGCTTACCCGGGCGGCACCGGGTCATATTGGATATATCTGCGCACTTCGCGGGCACGTTCCGGGCTGGCCAGCCGGGCGACGAGGTGTAGCGCCATGTCGATTCCGGCCGACACGCCGGCGGCGGTGATGATGTCGCCATCGTCGACGAAGCGCTCGTCGGGCCGCACCACGATGGTGGGGTCGAGCTCGGCGAGCATCTCGAGCGAGGCCCAGTGGGTGGTTGCCGGCCGGTGCGAGAGCAGGCCGGCGGCGGCATACACCAGTGAACCGGTGCACACGCTGGCCATCAAAGGAACTTCGGCGCGCTGGCGACGGACCCAATCCAGAACGTCTTGATTCTGCAACTGTGGCCGGGTGCCCTGACCGCCCGGATAGATCAACACATCAAGCTTCGGTGCGTCGGCAAAAGAGTGGTGCGCGTGCAACGCCAGACCTTTCGCGCACTGAACCAGACCACCCGAGCTGGACAGGCACGAAATGGTGTAGCCGTCGTCCGGAAAGAACTTGGTCCACGCAGCGAGTACCTCCCATGGGCCAACCGCATCGAGCTCTTCGACATCGGGAAACAAGACGATCCCAATGTGCCCAATGTGTTTTCTCTCAGCCATATGAAGATTATTGCGACCGCAACCCCGCTGGACCTTCGAATCGGAGATCCAACGAGGCGGTTCGGATTTGCCCAGTGCAGCAACATTTTCGGAAGGTGTGTCGGGAGACGACATTGCGTTGGTCAAGAGGGAACCGCTAGATTTCGCCAATGGCTCCGGCGTGGCACCTCGGACCGGTCGCCCTGCCGGTGCACGGTCTGTTCGTCGCGCTCGGGGTGCTGACGGCGGCAATCGTGTTCACAGCGGAGGCCCGCCGCCGTGGCGCGGTCAACGAGCAGTCCGTGGTCGCCGTTGCGGGCGCGCTCATCGGCGGAGCGGTCGGCATGCGGCTTTCGGGGTGGGCACGTCACCTGGATTTCGATTCCAACCCGAGCTTGGCCGAAGCCTGGCAGTTCGGTTCGCGCAGCATCCTGGGTGGGCTGCTCGGTGCCTATTTGGGAGTGCTGATCGCCAAGCGGTTAGGCGGCTATCGGGGGAAGACCGGTGACCTGTTCGCGCCGGCGGTTGCGCTGGGCATGGCGATCGGCCGCATCGGTTGCCACCTGACCGAAGCACCGGGCCGGCCCACCACCCTTCCTTGGGGCGTTCACGCTCCGGGCACCACTCCGGAATGCCCGGGATGTCTTGCCGGACAAGCTATGCATCCATCGTTTGTCTACGAAATCGTCTTCCAGCTGACGGCGTTCGCCGTGTTGCTCTGGCTGCGTCCCAGGATCGGCCGGCCCGGAGAACTATTTGTCATCTACATTGCGGGCTATGCCGTCTTTCGATTCCTGGTTGAGTTCGTTCGCGCCAACGAGACCGTTTGGCTGGATTTGACTCGGCCCCAATGGTTTCTGCTTCCTTCGCTGGTCGTCCTGGCCATTCGGATCGGGTACGGGTATCGCCACGGGTACTACAACCATCCCGCACGACGACAGGAAGCCCGAATATGACCACGCCTTCACACGGTGAGGATGTTGAGGGGCCGAATTCCGACCACCCGAGACCTCCCGGTGCCCCAGAACCCGGTGACCAGCTCCCGCCGGCGTACCTGCCCACACCCGACAACCCCTATAACGGACCTCCCCCGCCGCCGGGCTATCCGCCCTACGGACCTCCCCCGACTCCGGGCTATCCGCCCTACGGAACTGCCCCGCCGCCGGGCTATCCGCCCTACGGAACTGTCCCGCCTCCGGGCTATGTGTACCCGCAGTGGCCTTCGCCACCACCCTCCCGGATTTCGATCGGAATGGTGTTCGGCGGGTGCGCCGCGTGGGCGGTCATCAACCTCACTGTCGCGCTGGCCGCGATCCTCCTCTCGTCGGGCGCCACGGCCGGCAGCAACAACGTGATCGTGGGTACCGCCGCGCTGGGATTGGTTGGCATCGCCTTCGGAGTGGGGGGAGGTCTGCTCGCGACGCGAAACAGGTACGCGAAGGGACTCGGGCTCGGCCTGATGATCGGATGGTCGCTCACATCACTGTTCACGGTCGGGTTCTGTACCGGCATCAATCCCGAGATGTACAGCCTGTGAGCGGGATGCCGCTGCGTGGGGACCGAATTCACCGCTATGTCACCGCGTTTTGTCCAACCTGCCATGACGAGGCGCCGGACCGGCCGTTGGCCGACGTCACCCGTCTCACGGGATGGCTGGCAGAACGCGACGGCCAGGTCTGGCTCGAACGCGGCTGCTCAACGCATGGACTCGTGCGGACGCTGTACGACGAAGACCCGGAGATACTTTGTTACCTAGAGGAATGGACTGCCCCAACGAAAGCGCACACCGCCGACGTCGTGGGCAACTACGACCCGGTGCCGTCGGCCTATCTACGCGGGCTGCCGGAGATGCAGACGCAGCACACCTGCATTCTCGTCGAGGATGTCGTCGAAACGTGTAACCTACGCTGCCCCACCTGCTTCACCGATTCCTCCCCGGATCTTCGAAACGTGGTGTCGGTATCAGATGTCCTGGCCAGCGTGGACCAGCGTCTGGCGCGTGAAAACGGCCGCTTGGACGTCCTGATGCTCAGCGGCGGCGAACCGACACTGCACCCGTGTCTGAGCGAGCTGATCACCGAGCTGACCGCACGTCCAATCACTCGGATTCTGTTGAATAGCAATGGCTTACGCATCGCCGCCGACGACGATCTACTCAGTCTACTGGCCCGGTATCGAGAGCGGGTCGAGGTATATCTGCAGTATGACGGCTTGTCCGCTCGCGCGCATCGGCATCACCGCGGTGGTGACCTCAGCAGGACGAAAGTCGCTGCCTTGCAGCGGCTGTCTGAAAGTGAAATCTTCACCACGCTGGTGATGACGGTGGCCACGGGGGTAAACGATCACGAGATCGGAGATATGCTCCGATTGGCCTTGGCGACGCCCTACGTCGGCGGGCTCACCATTCAGCCGCAGTTCGGCTCAGGGCGATCGGGACACATCGATCCGCACGACCGGCTCACCCACACTGGGGTGCTCAAACGATTCGGTCCCCAGACCGGGGATGCGGTGACCTGGCGCGACTTCACTGCGCTGCCCTGCTCGCACCCGCACTGCTGCTCGATCGGCTACCTGATCCGCGATGAAAGTCAGCAGTGGCACTCGCTCGTATCGTTGATCGGCACCGAGAGTTTGAAAGAGAAACTCGGGTTGGTTTCCAACCGCATCGCCGACGCGGAGATACCCCAGCAGTTACGGATCGCGGTGCAGGAATCGTTGCTGGGTCTGCTGTCAGAACAGTCGTCCCTGTCGCACCCGCAGATCGGAGAAGTCTGGCGCACCATCTGCCAGAGCTGCGACCTGGGCATGTCGACTCTGCTCACGCTCGCGTCCTCGGCGCTGCCCGGCCGTCGACGCCAAGTTCGGCGACTGCTGGGCGAACGTGTCGTGCGCATCACGGTCAAACCCTTCATGGACATGTCGACGATGATCGAAGAACGGTTGCTGCAGTGTTGCGTGCATGTCGGCACGCGCAGCGCTCAGGACCAGTGCGCGCCGTTCTGTGCCGTTCAAGCGTGGCCGCAGCTGGCACGCCAGCGGCTGTCGGTCGCCGCCGGCGGAGCATTACCGTTGTTCGTTGAAACGTCTCCGACTGTGAGTGGCCGCGGCGGCGCCCCGGGGTGACATACTCCGAGCAGTCACGCCCGGAACCCGGCAACACATCAGAAGGTGTCAGCTATATGAGCGAATCCATTCCCACTGACGGTGACGCCTGCGAGGACATCAGGACCTCATTGAGTCCCGAGGCGCTGCGCCGGGCGATCGAAGACCATCTGAAGTACACCCTGGGGCGGCCGGCGGCACTACTCGAACCCCAGCATTATTACCATGCGCTCGCCCTGGCCGTCCGCGACCGAATGCAGCAGCGGTGGAGTCAGACCACACAGACCTATTTGGACCTCAGCAAGAAAGTGGTCTGTTATCTATCGGCGGAGTTCCTGATGGGACCGCATCTGGGTAGCAATCTGCTCAACCTGCAGATCGAGGACGCTGCCCGGGATGCGCTTGAAGCCCTCGGCCAGGACTTCGACGTCGTGTTGGCGTGCGAGCAGGAGCCGGGTCTGGGCAACGGTGGGCTTGGGCGGCTTGCGGCCTGCTATCTCGATTCGCTGGCCACCCTGGAGCGGCCCGCCATCGGCTACGGGATCCGCTATGAGTTCGGCATATTCGACCAGCAGATCCAGGACGGCTGGCAGGTCGAGACGACCGACAACTGGTTGGCCGGCGGTAATCCATGGGAGATCGTTAAGCCCGAGTTGAACTATCGCGTCAACTGGGCCGGGGACACCGAGCGCTACCGAGACGAACACAGCCGTGACCGCGTCCGCTGGATACCCGAACGCGTTGTCAAAGGCGTGTACCACGGCACCCCGATCCAGGGCTACGCGGTGAACACCTGCAACACGTTGGCACTGTGGAGCGCCAACGCGGTCAAGGCACTGGCCCTGGACGCGTTCAACGCCGGCGAGTACTACCGGGCGGTCGAGGACCAAGTGGTGTCCGAGAACATCACCAAGGTGCTCTACCCCAATGATGAACCCGAAGTCGGCAAGCAGCTTCGGCTGGCTCAGCAATACTTTTTCGTGTCGTGCTCGCTGCAGGACATCCTGCACCTCTTGGAGGATTTCGCCGGATTGCCGGCCACGGAGTTGCCCGAGCGGGTCGCTATTCAGCTCAACGACACCCATCCGTCGATCGCGGTGGCCGAACTGATGCGGCTGCTCGTCGACGAACGGGAGATCGGCTGGGACGATGCCTGGCGGATCACAGTGGCCACGCTGGGGTACACCAACCACACTCTGCTGCCCGAAGCGCTGGAAACCTGGTCGCTGCCGATGTTCGCGAAGTTCCTGCCGCGACACCTGGAGATCATCTACGAGATCAACGGTCGTTTCCTCGACGAGGTGCGCGCCCGGTTCCCCGGCGACGAGGACCGGGTGCGACGCATGTCGCTGATCGACGAGAGCGGTGAAAAGCGAATCCGGATGGCGCATTTGGCAACCGTTGGCAGCCACGCCATCAACGGGGTTGCGGCTCTGCACTCAGAGCTGCTGAAAACCACTGTTCTTCAAGATTTCTTCGAGCTGTGGCCGGAACGCTTCAGCAACAAGACCAACGGTGTTACGCCGCGGCGGTTCCTGGGCCTGGCGAACCCAGGGCTTCGCAAGCTACTCGACGACACCGTCGGTGGTGACTGGATGGTCGACCTGCGGAGACTGCGGGCCCTGGAGCCGCTCGCCGATGACCCCGGTTTTCAGCAGCGTTGGCGGGCGGTCAAGCGGGGCAACAAGGCCCGGCTGGCCGACTATGTGTCGTCGACGACCGGGGTGCGTCTCGACCCGGATTGGATGTTCGACATCCAGGTCAAGCGGATCCACGAGTACAAGCGCCAACATCTCAATGTGCTGCACATCATTTCGCTGTACCACCGGCTGAAGAACGAACCGAGTCTCGAGGTCCCTCCTCGCGCTTTCATTTTCGGCGGCAAATCGGCGCCCGGTTACACGATGGCCAAGCTGATCATCAAGCTGATCAACGCTGTGGCCGAGACGGTCAATGCCGATCCGGAGGTGAACGACCGCATCAGGGTGGCGTTCGTTCCGAACTTCAATGTGCAGAATGCCGAGTTGATCTACCCGGCAGCCGATTTGTCCGAGCAGATCTCGACCGCCGGCAAGGAGGCCTCTGGGACCGGCAATATGAAGTTCATGATCAACGGGGCGCTGACCATCGGCACCCTCGACGGCGCGAACGTCGAGATGCGCGACGAGGCCGGTGCCGAGAATTTCTTTCTGTTCGGCCTGACGGTGCCAGAGGTGCAGCGGCTGATCGGCGAGGGTTACCGCCCCGGCAGCTACATCGAGCACAACCGCGAACTCGCCGAGGTTCTGGGGCTGATTGCCGCCGGTCGGTTCTCCGAAGGAGACACCGAGGTTTTCGACCCCCTCATTGACAACCTGGGCAACCATGACCCGTTCCTCGTGTTGGCCGATTACGCCGATTACCTGGCCTGTCAACGTCGGGTCGGCGACACCTGGCTGGACCCGCAGGCCTGGACGCGCATGTCAATCCTGAATTCTGCGCGCAGCGGTAAGTTCTCGTCGGACCGCGCGATTGCCGAATACTGCGCCGACATCTGGAATGTAGAGCCGGTGACCGTCGGCGGATAGAGTGCCGAAATGAAGCCGGTCGCTGGCTACGATGCCGTCATGGCCTGGCTGAACACCTGGTGGCACAACGACATAGTCCAGGGCTATAAGGGTCCGCTGATGCTCAGCTTCGTCGCATTCGTGGTGACCTTCGTGACCACCCGCACGATCACCCGCCTGATCAGGTCGGGCAGGGGCCCCTTTCACAATGTCAGCGCCGGTGGCATACACATTCATCACTCGACCCCAGGAGTGTTGCTGCTTATCTCGGGCGGGTTCGGCGCGGTCGCCGCACCACCCCTTTCGGGGTGGATCTACCTGGCGAGTCTGCTGGTGGGAATCGGCGCTTCGCTGGTACTGGACGAGTTCGCGATGATCTTCCGACTGCAAGACGTCTATTGGACGCAGGAGGGGCAACTCTCGGTCAACATGGTCACCCTGGCGGCCGCCTGCGTCGGTCTCGCGGTGGCCGGGGTGTCGCCGATCAATACCGACGAGATGCCTGTCGAGATCGCCGCCGTCCGTATCGGGGCGGTCGGGGTGCTGTTGGTCCATTTCGCCCTGGTCGCCATGACCGCGCTCAAGGGTAAATACCCCACGGCACTGATCGGGCTATTCGTTTCCCCTGTTGCCTGGCTGGCGGCCGTTCGCCTGGCCCGCCCTACCTCGCCGTGGGCACGCTGGCGATATGGTCCGGACAAGCTCCAGAAAGCCGAACGTCGGGCCGCAGAGTTCGACACCCGCTGGGCGCCGGTGCGCCGGCATTGGGATGACTTCATCGGTGGGACACCGACGCCTGCGGCGGGGCATGTCAGCGGAGACCCGCGGTCCGGTGGACCACCCGATCCCGGTTAACCGGACGGGTACTGCTGGCGTTTGCCATGCTGAGCAGATGGCTCTGCTTCCCCGCTGGATCGCTTCGGAATTGGACGCGACACTGCGCAGCCCGAAAATCGCTGCCGCCGTCGCGGGGGTCGAGCGGACACTCACGGACCGACGCCGTGCACAGAAGATGAAGTCGGGCGTTTTTCGCGGCATTCATGTAGTCGTCTACCGCGGCCTTGTCGCAGGCGATCTGGCCAAAGTTCGTGTCCGTGTTATCGAGGCGCCAGAACTTCCCGGAGACAGCCGGATCCCGTACTGGGACGTTGCCCAAGCCAATCTTCGTCGCCATGCCGCGTTACGAATCGTCGGTGCAGAAGTCGAGCTACGTATCGGAGAACACAGCGCCAAGGAAATCACCGACAACCACGGATTCGCGACCTTCTCCCTTCCCGTTCCCGGTCTGCGGGCGGGATGGCACGAAGCGCACGCAGTGATCACGCCGATCGAGGGCGGCGAATCTGCCTCCGGCTCCGGACACGTCATCAAGCCGTCGCAAAAGGCGCCCTTTCTGGTGATCTCCGACATCGATGACACTATTTTGCTCACCGGTCTGACCGAGGGTGTGGCGATGGTGACTAGGACGCTGCTTCGGGAGGCCGATCAGCGGACCGCTATTGCGGGCATGGCCGCCTTGTACCGCGGCCTCGCAAGGGGCGTCCCGACCCGTGGCGGCAACCGCAGGCCGGCGCCGACGTTCTTCTATGTATCGACCGGAAGCTGGTCCTTCTATCCGATGTTGCAGGAGTTCGTCGGGTTGCGCGGGTTCCCGCAGGGCCCGATGTTTCTCACCGACTGGGGTCCGACGGAGCGGTACCTGCGCCGCAGCGGGGCCGAACACAAGCGCACGGCAATTCGCCGGCTGTTCCAGGCCTACCCGAGTATGCGATTCGTCCTGATCGGCGACAGCGGGCAGCGTGACCCCCTGACCTACGAAGAGATGGCCCGCGAGTTCCCTGGCCGAGTCAAACTGATCATCATCCGGCAGGTCGGAGTTGATGACGACGCACGCAACCGCGAGTTGCGCGATCGTGCACCGTCGCTTCGCGACGACGGGATCCCGCTGTATCTGGTGCCCGATGCAGCGCAGGCAGCCGAACTTGCCCAATCCCTCGGGCTGTGCGACCAGGAGACGCTGACGGCGGTCGACAGCGAACTGGGCCGGAGGTAGCAGGTGACATATATACCTAGGGGGGGTATAGTCGCAGACATGCAAATCAAGATGATGCCCCCAGGCTGCGATAATCCGAACTGCACTTGTGGACCTGACTGCACGTGTGGGTCCAGTTGCACGTGCGGTTCGACCGGAAGCAAATAGCGCGCTGAAGTTCAGAGTGGGCCGGCGGCGTAGGCCGGCTGCACGGCTATGTCCAACAAGACTGGCCCGGCAGCTGCCAATGACGAGCCCAGGGCTTCGGGCAGGCGGGCGATGCTGTCGACGCGCATGGCCGTAACCCCCATACCCTGAGCGACACCAACAAGATCGATCCCCGGCAAGTCCAGGCTCGTCTCGATTGCTGGCGGGAAAGAGGGAATCTCGAACAGAGATTTGAACTGCTTCATCGCGCCGTATTGAGCGTTGTTCAACACCAACACGGTCAACGGAACTCGGTACTTGGCCGCCGTCCACAGTGCCTGGATCGAGTACATCATGGAACCGTCGCCGATGACCGCCACCGTGCGGTGTTCCGGGTCTGCCAATGCCACCCCTACCGCCGCGGGCAGGCCCCAGCCCAGACCGCCGCTGTAGCCATTGAAGAATCCGCCCGGTTCCGCGATGGGTAGATAGGTCCGCAGCGCCGTTCGGTACGACGGCGCCTCTTCTACGACGACGCTTCCAGCCGGTATCAGCTCGCTCAAGAGATGCAACGCCGCGTCGGCACTGATCGGATCGGCCCGGGGCGGCGGGATCGGAAGCCCCCTCGGCGATGGCCCGGCCCGGTCCGTCGTGGGCAGCTGTGAGAGCAGCGCGCGTAAGCCTAAACGCGCTGAACAGAGCAGACTTTCGCCGACCGGTGCCGAAAATGCGTGGGTCGGATTATCGGTCATGTGGAGAGCGACGGCACCGGTAGGCAGAAACGGACCTTCCGTGTGAACGTGATAGGTGAACAGCTGAGCGCCTACCACCAGTATCACGTCGTGGCCGTCCAGCTGTCGCACGATCTGTTCGCGGCTGGCTGTCAGAAAGCCTTTGAAAAGCGGGTGGCGTTCGGGGAAGCTGCACCGCGACGACCAGGGCGATGAATACACCGCCGCCTTGAGACGCTCGGCCAGCACGACGGCGTCCGGGCCCGCGTTATCGCCGTCGACCTGGGGTCCAACGACCACAGCGGGAGCTGTTGCCGCCGAGAGTATTTCGGCGAATCTGCGGATTGTGTCCGGATCGGCGCCGAGTGCGGGTGCCACGGTGTGCGTCGGTACCGGGGCGGGCACGCCGTCCCAGTCGTCCTCGGGGACCGAGACAAAGGTCGGTCCGCAGGGCGGTGCGGTCGCGGCCAACAGCGCCCGCGCCATCGCTGCGGGCACGTCAGCCGCCCGTGCAGGCTCTACCGCCCATTTCACGTAGGGCTGCGGAAGCAGAATGGACTGCGGTGAGGCCAGATACGGTTCTGTCGGCAACATGGCGCGGGTCTGTTGGCCGGCGATGACCACGACCGGAGTCTGGTTACGCCAGGCGGTGATAACGCTGGCCATCGCGTTGCCCAACCCGGCGGCGGTGTGCACGCTCGCCACGCCCGGACGCCCGGACTTCTGGGCAAAGCCGTCGGCCATCGCGACCACGGTTGCTTCCTGCAACCCCAGGACGTAGCCGATGTCGTCGGGCCATCGCACGAACATCCGCATCTCTGTTGAACCGGGGTTGCCGAACACGCGGTCGACACCGAATCGGCGCCACACGTCGTAGGTCGCTTCAGCGACAGTGTGATTGTTCACGGGGCAGTGCCGCTTAAAAGACGCGTATCCAATCGACGAGCATCTCGGCCGGGTAGTTGCCGCCGGCGGGCTCCCGACCACCGGAGCCGCCGACCGCGATATTGAAGATCGGCACCATGGTGAAACCGGGATCGTTGAACGGCCAGTCCGGGATGGAGTTGGCCGGAACCTCAAAGAACGGCTGCATCCCGGGCTGGTAGTCCTTCCAGAAGTACAGTCCGCTGGGCAGCCAGGTCATCCGCCAGGTATGCCAATCGCTGTCGACGGGGTGGCGGTTGGTGGCGAACGCGGTACCATCCAACTTCGCGTGCACGGTGGTGCCCGACGGCCAGTCACGGTTGCCGTACCACTCGACCAGATCGATTTCGCCACCGCGGACCGGATTGTCGTTCAACAGCCAGAAAGCGGGCCAGGCACCGTCGGTCAGACAGTTGAGCTTTACTCGGGCTTCCCAGGTGGTTCCGATGGCGCCACGCCATAAGCCCACCACCTTGCTGCTGGCGTACTTTTGCTGGATGTTCTCGCCCGGGCCTCGGGTGGCGCGTATGACGAGGTTGCCGTTGCCGTCCTGGAATACGTGTTCCTGGTCGGTGACGTAGCGGCCCATGTTGTAGGGCTTGTCCCATTCGACGGGATTTCTGATCATCTCGCGTTCGGGGACGATGAACCACCGCGCCGGGTCGGGTGGCGAGCCTGCCGGTCCGTCGAACTCGTCCTGGAAGAGCATGACCGGACCAGAACTGGCGGCAGGCGGTACGCCAGGCGCTGGACCAGGAGGAATGTCCCCCGCAGGTTGAGCCTGGGCCTTCGGGAAGGGTAGCGCTGCGGCCGCGACCCCGAACCCCACCATCAACATCGCGCTGCGGCGATCAATATTCGACACAGCAGCACCATAAACAATCATTGTTTACCGTGGCCACTTTACGCGCCCGACGGAGACTGAGAAATTGCCGATCGTAAGTCAGGCTACCTTTTTCCGACGCAGGAAAATAAGGCTGAGGAACAGCACGCCGTAGGTCCCTTGGTACGAGATGACGGTATAGCCGAGATCCTCGAGCATGGCCAATTCGAGCGAGCTCAAAGTTCTGATCCCGGGCCCTCTCTTGACGAAGGCATTCATCATCCGACGGTCGGCATTACGGAAAGTGTTGTCGTCCAAGTGGGATACCGAACTGCCCGAGGCCCACGAGCTCGGCGTATACAGCGGCACGAGTCCGCCGTAGACGGCGACGGCGTTGGCTCCGCTGAAGTACAGGCCCCCGTTGTCGCCTGTCAGATTCGGGTTGTAGGCGTTATTCCATCGGAAATCGGACCCGATCACGTCGACACCGTTGCTATCGACAATGAAACCGTCGAAGGCGGTCCAGGTTCGGTCGGTGTTCGTTCCGGAGCGGTCCACGAACGAAATGAAGCCCAGAGCGTGCATCAGTTCGTGCATAGCTGTGGCTTGGAAGTCGTATTGGCTGCTACCGACCGTGTTATCCGTACTCCACGACGATCCGAAGTTGAAGTGGACCTGGCCGTCGGCCGCGGCGCCGTTGGGATCCACGCCCGAAAGAATTTTCTTCTGAGCCACAGTCCCGAGGAAGCCGGCGCCGGAACCGGAAAGGTCGCTCGAGGCCCACGCAAGCGTCGAATTGAAGGGTGAATTCTCCCCGCTGACGTCGATGGTCAGTACCACCGGCGAGGTGACGACGATATATGAGGACAGCGATTCTGCTGCTTCCCGCAATGCTTCGCGGGCAGCAACCGACCAGTACTGCGAACCGCTCCCGTAGACGAAGTTGAAGCTGAGTGCGGGTGTAACCGGTTGAGCGGGAGGGTCGTTGGGTGCCGGAAAGGCGGCACCGTTGGCGCCGGGTTGACCGCTTCGTCCGAACAGGCCGCCTTTGCCGCCTGCCCCGCCTTGGCCGGGTAGTCCACCGAAGACCAGGGCCGCGCCACCGGCTCCGCCGTTGCCGCCGGTGCCGAAGAACACCCCGCCGCGGCCGCCGGCTCCGCCATTGCCGCCATTTGCGCCCGGCAAACCCGCGCCGCCGTTTCCGCCGTTGCCGGACCAACCTGCCGACCCGCCGTTGCCGCCGTTGAAGCCGTTGCCGCCGTTGCCGCCCCACATACCGGCGTTTCCGCCATGACACGGGTTCGCGCCCGTGCAGGAGTCGGCATCCCAACTGAAACCACTTCCGAACAGGATGCCGGCGTTGGGATTCTCGGCGGTGCCATTGCCGAACAGCCGGAACGTGCCTGACGAGCCGGTCGCCTCGGCAGCGGGCGATTCAGCACGGTGCGCAGCACGTTTTGTGCGGACGGCGTCTCCGGTGTCCGACGTGTCTGTCGCCTCGCTGACCGGATCGAAGCTGTCGTTATCGGAGGCAGATGTGTCGGCTATCGCGCCGGTCGGGGCGTCCGCCTCGATGTCCGCGTCATCGAGGTCTGCTTCATCGGCATCGGCATCGGCCTCTTCCACGTCCGACGCAGCATCCGCGGCTGTGTCGTCGTCGGGTTCGGACGACGACCCGCTCGAGGCAGTTTCAGGCGCCGAGTCCGATGATTCAGATGCTGCGGGACCGGTCGACGTATCTCCCGACGAGGTCCCGTTATCCGATGACGAACTTGAGTTTGCCGACTCACCTGAGCCTGTTGGATCTGCGAAGGCCACCGCAGGCATCGAGGCGATTGCTGCACCCACCCCGAGGGCTACCGCCAGCGCTGCGACCCGTCCCACGTATCCGGCATACGCCGGGCGATGCTCTGTCACGACTCTCTCGCACCTGCCGAGTAGCCCGGGGGTAGTCATCGCCGAATGATCATTTGACCTGGCAGAGCACGGTTCACCCGAATTGCGCCGCGGCGCATCCGCTGATTTCATGTGGGCCCCTCACCGGCTCGCCGGGACTTCGCACGATGCTCCGGTTCTCAATCTGCCTTCGACAGTGTGTCCGGAATCGTGGAAGCCTGACGGTGATCTTGCCAGATTTTCGTCCGCGAATCGAGGTTTGCCCCACCTGTGGGTTAGCTGTGAGTCCGGTCGGCTCAGATTGGCATGCGTGGTGTTGCTGACCCAGGGGTCCGGCGGGTCCGAGATGACACCCGCTTGGCCCCTGCCTGTCGATATGGTTCCTCGCGCGCTCACGATGTGATATTCGTTCACCGCCATGCCGATTCAGAACTCGAGGTTGCGATGAACGCACTAAATTTGTCAAGCGCCGCGGTGGCGATCACCGGAGGTGCCCGAGGAATCGGGTACGCGACGGCAAGAGCATTCGTCGCAGAGGGTGCACGAGTCTTCATCGGTGACCTCGACGCGGATCTGGCCAAGGCCGCCGCCGGGGAACTGGGCTGTCAAGGGGTAGGGCTGGACGTTCGGTCGCGAGAGTCGTTCGCCGAATTCCTGGCCGGGGTCGAAGGACCGTTGCAGGTGCTGGTGAACAACGCGGGCATCATGCCCGCGGGCCGATACGTCGACGAGTTGGACTCGGTCACCGACTCCATCGTCGATGTCAACCTCAACGGCGTACTGCGCGGGACGAAGCTTGCGCTGCCCGAAATGCTGCGGCACGGATCCGGCCACATCGTCAACGTGGCGTCCTATCTTGGGGTCGTGCCTGCCGCAGGTCTGGCCACCTACTGCGCGACCAAGCATGCCGTCGTTGGTTTCAGCGAATCCCTGCGCGACGAGTTGGCCGGCACCGGCGTAACCGTGACCGCGGTGTTGCCGTCAGCGGTGCGTACCGACCTGGTGTCCGGTGTCAAACTCGGCGGAGTTCTGCCTACGGTGGATCCCGCGGAGATCGCCGATGCCGTCGTCGCGTCCTGCCGCAGCCGACCTGCAATCCTGGCGGTTCCAGGCTGGATGCGCAGCTATGAGGCTGCGGCCGCACTGGTTCCCGACCGACTGCTGGGGGCGGTCCGCGGGAGGCTCACCCGCCACCGCGTGCTGCAGGTCCTCGACAAGGATGCTCGAGCCGAATACGACGCGCGGATTCGTCGCGACGCCGCATCGCCCACCGACTGAGACGCCGCCTCGCCCACCGACTGAACTGCACAGAACCACCCGCTACGACGGCGAAAAGTGGTGTCGAAGCCGAATCGGCCGATTCTGTGCGCTGTCCCGATGACGGGCATACGCTGCAAAGAGAGTCGAAAGTCAGGTGACGAGGAAGCCATGTCCTTGAGGTGTGTGCGTCGCGCAACCGTCTGCTCGGTAGCCACCGTCTCCGCGATTGCGTTCGCGTCACCCGTAGCCGCCGACCCGATGAACCCGATCCCGGGGAACGGTTTCTTCCTCGTCGGACCGGATATCGCGCAGGGGCTCTACCGCACCGCTGGAACGGGCTCGACCTGGGGGGTCTGGATCAACGACGTGCCCACCGAAGACTCGATGTGCCTGTGGTTCACCTACAGCACGCCCGATGCCAACAAGGACAATGTGGTCGAGACCAACATCTCCATGGGCCCGATGTATGCCAACATCAACCAGACGGTGCGGGCTTTCGAGTCACGGAACTGTCAACCCTGGGTGCGGGTCACCTGAGGCCCGTTTCGCTCCCGCCAGAGCCGATAGGCCCCGACACAACCTCGTTAGGCCCCGACACAACCTCGTCGGGCGAGCAGTGGTACAAGGCCCCGGTCTCAGCGGTTGTCGCCGTTGGTTTCGGGTATGCCGTCGAGAAGCGGGTACCGGCGCACGAGGAGAAGACCTCCCAGGGCCACGAATCCCGCGACCAGGATTCCGGTACTGACGACGGTGTGTTCGGCTACCACGGCGAAAACGAAGCTTCCGGCGATCATGGACCCCTGCTGGCTCACCTCGTGGAACGCCGTCATCAACCCCCGCATCGCATCCGGGGTTGCTGTCTGCACTGCCACCTGATGGCTGATACTGACTATGTTCCAGGCGAATCCAAGTACCAGCAGGAAAAACGCATCGAGGAACATGCTGTCCCATCGGCTGACTCCCAGCAGGGCCAGTCCGAAAACGGCCAGGGCCATGGTTGCCATCGAATTCATCGGAAGGTGCCGCCTCAGGCGCGGCATTAACGACATGCTGGCAACCGTCCCGATGCCGAGGGCCGTCAGCAGTCCCCCGTACCCGAGCGCATCGGTCTGAATATTCTCTTTGGCATCCAGTGGCAGCAGGGCCAGCAGTCCGGCAAACGGCGCCATCAGCATTGCGCACCGGATCATGGGCCCGTAGACCTCCGGCGATCGCCGCAAGAACCTCCATCCCTCGGCAAACGCGTTCCGCGGCGTGGCAGCGAAGCCGGGCTCCTCGGATTCGGAATGGAAGTGCGACGGTACCTGCCATACCGCGCGAATCACGGTGAGGTGTGCGATCACCCGGAGCGCCAAGATGAGCGCAATGCCGGCGACGCCGGTGAGATAGCCGCCGAGGGCGGGTGCGACGACCTTGCCGGACTTCGTTCCGAGTGAGTTCAGCGAGATCGCGGCAACCAGTTGTTCTCCCGGATACATGGCGCACAGCAATGGCTTCCAGGCCGCGCCGTGAATGACCAGACCCACTCCGATCACCACCAAGGCTGCCAGCAGTAGCCATGGCGTCAGCAGACCCTGCCACGCGATCAGTGCGAGCCCGCATTCGGGAATCAGCATCGCGAACTGGGCGAACAGGAGAAGTCGGCGGTGCCCGAAACGGTCCGTCATGATTCCCAGCGGGATCCCGAGCACGAATGCCGGGACGCTGACGGCCATCTGCACCGAAGCCACCAGCAGGGGACTCGAGGTCATCGTCACCATCGCCCATCCGGACGCGAGCATCAGCATGACGAGGCCAAACCCCGAGATGAGGTTGGCAAACCAGAGTTGCTGAAATTGCCTCTGCCTGAGGAGTTCATAGCCCGAACGTGGCCGACTCCGGATCACGCCCGAGAACCTACCAGCGGTCTACGACGGGCGTGTTTCGCTGGACCGCGGGAGCCGTCCGCAGCCGGATTCGATTGCGGCAGCCGAACCGTGCACGAAGCTGCTTCGCGGAACTAGGCTGACGCCATGACCGATCAGGACCAGACGGCTGCCCGCCGTGAAATCGCCGATGCACTGCTGTCCGCACTCAATCGTCGCCATGAGGTGCTCGACGTCATCGTGGAGGCCGACGACCGACCCTCCGCGGTGGCGGCCATCGCGTCGCTGCTGAACACCTCAAGGCGTGGCAGCGAGGCAGTCATGGGAATGGCGTTCGATCAACTGACCAAAGACTCGCGCCGGAAGATCGCCGCCGAACTCGACGATCTCAACAGTCAGCTGACATTCATGCTGAACGAGCGACCCGCAAGCTCCGATGACAGCTTGACGCTGCGGCCCTTCGCCGGCGAACCCGACCAAGATATCTTCGCGGTCAGGCTCGAAGAGATGGGTGCCGCCGGCGATGGGTCGGGAAACCCGGCCAAACCCCTCGATGACGAGATCCGTGCGGCACGGCGCCGCATCGATCAGGAAGATGCCGCCTGGTTCGTGGCCATGGTGGAGGCCGACAAGGTCGGGATGGTGTTCGGAGAACTCGATCGTGGTGAGGTGAACGTCAGGATCTGGATACATCCCGAACATCGGAAGAAGGGCTATGGCACCGCCGCCCTACGACGGTCACGTTCGGAGATGGCTGCTTGCTTTCCGGCGGTTCCGATGGTCGTCCGCGCCCCCGGCGCGAATCCGGAATAGCTGCGACAGATCTTGCGGTCGCGACAATGTCTGGCCTTGGCGCTTACCGCGGTGGGCCTCATCTGCTGGTCTTCTTCACCGGTTGCCGTCGCCGGCGGCAAGGGTGACCCGCTCCGGATCTGCACGACCGGCGACTACAAGCCGCTGACCTACCGGGACCCGGAGACCGGGCTCTACAGCGGTGTCGACATCGACATGGCGACCGATCTTGCGGCCTTTCTCGGTCGAGGACCGGTATTCGTTCCCACCACCTGGCCGACGTTGAGTCAAGACGTCAGCACCCCCGGCGAATGCGATATCGCAGTGGGCGGCATCACCGACACACCGGCGCGACGTGAGATCGCGGAATTCACTCAGTCGTATTTACCCAGTGGAAAGATTCCCTTGGTTGCGGTCGCTAACGCCGATCGATTCGAGTCCATCGACCAGATCAACCAGCCGGGGGTCCGGGTCATCGAAAACCCCGGCGGCACAAACGAAAAGTTTGCTCGGCAACATCTCCCCAACGCCCAGATCGCGATCTGGCCCGACAACACGACGATCTTCGATCAACTCGCGGCCGGCAACGCCGACGTGATGATCACAGACGCCATCGAGGCGGTGTATCAGTCGGCCCGTAATCCAAATCTGGTGGCAGTGAACCCCGATCGGCCGTTTACCTCCGAGTTCAAGGCCTACATGCTGCCCAAGGGCAGCCCTATCAGAGGAGACGTCGACAGGTGGCTGAGCCAGGCTCTGCAGGACGGCACCTTCAGCCGCGTCTACCAAAAGTGGGTCCGCTGACCGACGGGGTCACCGCTGCACTGCGGGAAAGCCCAGCCGGGGTGACGTCACGATTGCCCCGAAAATCTGGCATACCGGAGCTGCGTATTATCTGCCCCGATGTTCGAGGGCAGTCCGGAGGAGTGAAATCAGATGAACCCCCATGTCGAGCAATTCGAGTTTCAAGCCGAGGCGCGTCAGCTGCTGGATTTGATGATCCACTCGGTCTACTCCAGCAAGGACTCTTTCCTTCGGGAGCTCATCTCCAACGCCTCCGACGCATTGGACAAGCTGCGGATAGAGGCCTTCCGGAACAAGGATCTCGACGTCGACACGTCTGACCTGCACATCGAGATCGTGGTCGACAAGGATGCCCGCACGCTGGTGGTTCGGGATAACGGCATCGGGATGACGCGCGACGAAGTTGTCGATCTGATCGGTACCCTCGCCAAGTCGGGCACCGCCGAACTGCGCCAACAGTTGCGTGAAGCCCAGAATGCAGCCGCCTCTGAGGAACTGATCGGCCAATTCGGGATCGGGTTCTACTCGACATTCATGGTGGCCGACAGGGTGGAGCTGCTGACCCGTAAGGCCGGTGAGAGTGCGGCCACCCGTTGGGAGTCCAGCGGCGACGGCACCTACAGGATCGAATCCGTCGATGACGCCCCACAGGGCACGGCGGTCACGATGCATCTCAAGCCCGAGGACACCGAGGACGACCTGCACGATTACACCTCGGAGTCGAGGATCAGGACGCTGGTCAAGACGTACTCCGACTTCATCGCCTGGCCCATCCGGATGGACGTCGAGCGACGTACACCGGCGGAAGAGGACGGCGGTGAGGAGGTCGTCACCACCGAAACCGAGACCCTCAACTCGATGAAGGCGCTCTGGGCCAGGCCCAGGGACGAGGTCTCCGACGAGGAGTACAAGGAGTTCTACAAGCACATCGCCCATGCCTGGGACGACCCGCTCGAGGTCATCCCCATGAAAGCTGAGGGGACCTTCGAATACCAGGCCCTGCTCTTCATCCCTTCGCACGCCCCGTTCGACCTGTTCAACCGAGACAGCATCGGCATACAGCTTTACGTGCGGCGGGTGTTCATCATGGGCGACTGTGACCAGCTGATGCCCGAGTACCTGCGCTTCGTCAAAGGTGTTGTCGATGCGCAAGACATGTCGCTCAACGTATCTCGCGAAATTCTGCAGCAAGACCGGCAGGTCAAGGCGATTCGTCGCAGGCTGACGAAGAAGGTGCTTTCGACGATCAAGGAACTGCAGTCCGAGCGGCCGGAGGACTACCGCACCTTTTGGACCCAGTTCGGCAGGGTGCTCAAAGAGGGGTTGCTTTCAGACTTCGACAACCAGGACACGCTGCTGCGAATTTCATCGTTCGCATCGACCCATAGCGATGAGGAACCGACGACGCTGGTCGAGTACGTCGAACGGATGAAGGACGGGCAGGATCAGATCTACTACGCGACCGGCGAGACGCGCCAGCAACTCCTGAAGTCGCCGCACCTCGAGGCGTTCAAAGCTAAGGGCTACGAGGTGCTCTTGCTCACCGACCCCGTCGACGAGGTCTGGGTTGGGGCGATCGCCGAGTTCGACGGCAAGCCATTGCAGTCGGTGGCTCGAGGCGAGGTGGACCTCGATTCCGATGAGGACACCAGCACCGCCGAGCGGGAGGAGCAGGAGAAGGAATTCGGTGACCTGCTCACGTGGTTGCAGCAGACTTTGGCCGATCATGTCAAGACTGTGCGATTGTCCACGCGTCTGACCGATTCACCGGCGTGCCTCATCACCGACACCTTCGGGATCACGCCTGCGCTCGCGCGTATCTACCAGGCCTCCGGACAGGAGGTTCCCGTCGGGAAGCGTATTCTCGAGCTCAACCCGAACCACCCCCTGGTCAAGGGTCTGCGTCAGGCGCACAACGACCGCGAAGGCGACCCTGCACTCAGCGAAACTGCCGAACTGCTCTACGGCACAGCACTTCTCGCCGAAGGCGGTACCCCGGAGGATCCGGCGAAGTTCGCCGCGCTGCTGGCCGACCGGCTGGCGCGAACGGTGTAACGCCGCACCGGCGGAGTCGATGTCTCAGGCAACCCAATAAGCTTGAGCGGTGATTGCGCGGCGCGCGATGCGGTAGTCCTCGCGGAGTACCCTGACCACCGCGCGGGTGGTGCGGTTGTTGCACGCGACCCACCCGAAATGGTCTGGCGCATCGAATGATGCCTCGGCGACTGCCCGCACCAGCGCCTCGCCGGCGTTGCGCCGGTCGATCCACTTCACATCGGCTGGGCGGGCCACGGGCAAGTCCCGGTCGCTGCCATGGCCGGCCTCCAGAAACACTTTCGCCGGCGTCTCACCGATAGCCTGCAGCAGCGAATTCACTGCGGGCAGAGACGCGGTATCCCCCACGATCACGTAGCCGGCCGGCTTAGGTTGCGGCAGCGTGAAATTGCTACCCAGTGACGTGGCCGTAATGGTGTCGCCGGGTTGCGCCGACTCCGCCCAGCGGGACGCAATGCCGTCATGCAGCGCGAACTCGACGTCGAGCCGGTCTGCCGCCGGGTCAGGATCGACCACTGTGTATCCACGCTGGTGTAACCGCTCGCCATCGGGAAACCACATCCTTATCCACATGGTCGGGTGCGGGTCACGATCGGCGAGTAGGCCACCGGCATTGAAACTCAGCCGAAGATAGTTGTCACTGATTCTGCGTGCGCCGGCGACGGTGAGCTCATAATCGCCGGTGCGCAGCATCTTGAGTACTGTGCCCTGCCAACCTCGCGAGGGCTTGGACTCCGTCATGCGAACGTCTTGCAGGGACGCAGCGCTGTATTTCAACATGAATTAAATGTAGCCTATCCTAACCTGCTCAGGCCAATGGTGGAGGGGCCGTATCGCCAGCAGAAGACATCTCAGCGAGCGCCTGCTTCGATGGCTGCCACCACCGCTGCCGCCTCGGGGCCGCACAACGGCTGTAGGTCAACCGTGCCTGTGACCAGCTTCTCCACTCGGCGTTGCAAGTCCCCGGACAAAATGTGTGTCTGCAGGTTCGCACCCGGGCAAGTGGTGGCGGAGGCGAAATCTTGATGGCCGCCGAGCGTGCTGGGCTCGATGTTGAAGGTCTGCGCGGCCCAGGCGAACGCAAGGGCGACTCCGCGCAGTTGGGCTTCGGTGACATCTTCGCTATCGAAGTCACCCTCACACACGACGAGAAAATGCCCGGTGGGGTCGTAACTCGTCGCAGTATCCCCCGCCAACTCGGGCGTTCGTAGCTCGAAAATGTTGCCTCTGCGGTCGACCCCGAGGTGATAGGCGATATCGATCCACCCCTGCTGGTCCTGGTGGTAGCGCTGATGCTGGCGCAGGCGTGATGTGATCTCACGGTTGTCATCGAGGGCAACAGCCGTGTGGTGCAGAGTCATTCGAGAAACGATGTGCGGATTGCCGCCGGGTCGTGCCGAGCGAGCTCCCCAGCTGTCCCGGCATATTACGTCCGCGGTCACGACGCTCGGCGCCGGTGGGGTTGCGGGCATTTGCCTGGGCGTCGGAATGGACACGATGCTGGCGCCTGGCCCAGCAGCGGATCGCGGACCGGGCCCGGCCACGGGCTGGGGAGCGCAGGCGCCAGCTGCGACCGCCAGCCCCGAAAGGCCGGCAAGTTGAAGCAGGCGGCGACGGTCAAGGGGTCCGCAAGCCCCGGTCGGCGTTGATGCGCCCATGGCGGTCAGAATACGTAACCAGCGGCGCTCAGCGCGTGGCGGTCAACTCTCTTTCAGAGCGAATTTCGCGGCAGCCGGCAATCGCCGAATACGCTCGTCTGCGTAAAGACATCAGTCACCCGAAGGGAAATCCTCAAAGTCGCTCGGGCGCGCTGATCGACGAGGTGTCCGTCGAGGTCGATGACATCCTGGCAGCCGATTTTGGCCAAATTGGATCTCGGTCGCTGGCGTGCTCTCGGGCAATGCAGAGCTCAATCGGATCGGCGGTGGACCTTGGGTGGTGTTGGAAGTCCTACCCGGCGCCCCCTATGGCGTCCAGGCGCTGGTCGACCCGTGCCAAGGCCTCATCGAGGACCTCGAGCTTTTCGCCACGTCGCTCATTAGCGGGCTGGGCGGCACCTCGGGCACCTTCGGCTTCCACTCGTGCCGCACCCTGGCGCCGTAACAGGCTGAAATTCTTTTCCCGCGCCCTTCTGAGCCGACTCTGCAGTTCCCTGAGTGCCTTTTCGTCCATGCGCTCAAGAGCGTGGGGATGAGTCTCGTCGACCAGGGAGTTTTCCTGCTGGGTCAGGTTTACATGGTGGTTGCTCACAGCTGATTCATACCTTGTACCGGCCCGTCGCATATGGCGAATCGACGATGGCGCTCGCGCGAATGGCATATGCAGCACGTGTGACGTTAGTTTCGCGCACCGTTGCCAGCGCGTGACAATCCCTTGATCAAACCGAAGGCACCCAAGCACTTTCGCGAATCATCCTGCCGCACCTACCATCAGGTACCGACGATGAAGCAGCTCAAAGAATTCGGAGATCCATGCGTGCGGCAGTGCGGAGTGTCCTTGTCTCGAGCATGATCGCGACGAGTGTGGCAACCGGACCGGGGGCCACCGGTAATGCGGCGAGTTGGTCGGATCAGTTCGCTGTCGCATCGCTCCTGCCTGCTGAGGGCGCGGTCGTTGGTGTGGCGCACCCTGTGGTGGTCACGTTCAAGAAGTCCGTCGTCGACCGCCGCGCGGCCGAACGCGCCATCGAGGTGAAGTCAGCGCCAGCGATGACCGGAAGATTCGAATGGATCGCGAACAACATTGCGCAGTGGGTCCCGGAGCGGTTCTGGCCTGCGCACACGACGGTGGCACTCGCGGTCGGCAATCTTCCGAGCCGTAACTTCGAGACCGGCGCCGCTGTCGTCGGGGTCGCCAACCTCGCGGACCACACCTTCACCGTGACTATTGACGGGCAACCGCCGACCGGGCTCCCGGCGCCGCATCACCGCCCCAACTTGGGGCAACACGGGGTATTTCCGGCTTCAATGGGACGTCCGGAATACCCGACGCCCGTTGGTGTTTACAGCGTATTGGCCAAGGAACGTGACGTCACGATGGATTCGAGTAGTGTCGGAATCCCGGTCGACTCCCCCGACGGCTACCTGCTCGATGTGGAATATGCGGTTCGATTCACCACTCGCGGTCTTTTTGTGCATTCAGCCCCGTGGGCGGTCAATCAAATGGGCTATGAAAATGGCAGCCACGGCTGCATCGGGCTCAGCACTGAGGATGCCGAGTGGTACTTCAACACCGTTAACGTGGGTGACCCAATCATTGTGCGGGAGAACGGTATCGAGGTCCCACGGACCGTTCCCAGCTAGAGCCCGCCTAAAATTCCCAGCTATAGCCTGCCTAGGTACTGGCTGGCGTGGTTCGGAGAAGTTGCGCGTCGGACGGGCGGATTGCGCCGGGAAAGACGGCTCCGGGCGCCCCAAAACCGCAGCGGCCTAGAGGAGCCCTCGTGGTGCTGGGGCCCCGTCAGCGCCCGCCGGAGGTTTACGGGCCAGGCAAGATCGGCTGGCCGGCCACCGGCGCTCCATTCGGCGGCGTGCCTATCGGGTCTCCCTTGCCTGACAGACCGCCCATCGTGCCCAGCGGCAGTCCCCCGACCGGAGCGGCGGGCACCGGGGGGATAACGGGAACCACCGGCGCGAGGGGCACAGCATTCGCCACCGGCACGGGCGGTGCGAGCGGTACTGGTGGAACGATCGGCGCCAGAGGAACTGGTGGTGCGAGGGGTACAACAGGGGCAGGGACCGGCCCGGGCAGCGCCATTGGAACGCCGGACATGTCCGCGACCGGCGCGCACGCCGCGGCGGCTACGGGATCTCCTGCGGCGGCCTCAAGACATTCGGACCCGCCGGCCAGTGCGATCCCGGGGCTCACCGCCAAGGGAATGAAGCACAAGCCAGCCCCGACCGTTACCACTCCGATGCCGATCCGATCAAAGATAGCCATCGCTACCAATCTCCTTCATGCCCGCTTAGGCTTATCGCCGCGGGTAGTCCCACGGAACCCTTTGTAGCCCATGCCAAGTCTGCCCTCGGTGGACATTGCCAATCTATTGGCACTGTCTGCGGGACGGAACATGCCGCACCGGGCTGTTTCCAAATGGTGACGTTTGCGTCGGCTACGACTCGGGTGCGAAGCTGAAATCCGTTGCGAGATCGAGATAATCTCCCCCACGGCGCATTATTGCTTCGCGAAGTCAACCACAGCGGTCATCAGGTTGCCGTTCCGGGCAGTGGCGAAGCCGGCTTCGGTGAATGCGCAGTTCAGGATTATCGCTCGGTGTCCTGGGCTTGCCATCCAAAAGTCGAGCGCCGCGCTCGGCGTCCCCGCGGACCCGGTGCCCCAGTAAACGATCTCACCGGTGGATGTGGCTCCGCCGTAACCGGACTCGGTGATACGTGCCTGCGGTGACGAGCCGTCCGAACCTGTGTGGCTGAAGGTTCCGTTATTGAGCATGTCGTCGGCGTGCCGCTGCGCCGCTGCGGTCAGCTGTGGGTTGCTGCCAATCGCTCCGCACGCCTGGCGATGCTGGTTGACGCCGCTGTGCAGTCCGGCTGCCAAGTTGTCCGCGCGCGCGGCAATATCCACGTTTAACCCGAGAGTTGCCAGGGCGGTGCAGCCCGCGAATATTCCGGCGAGTTTGATCTTGGTCATCTTCAGGTTGCCCGTTGCCAGTCGTTAGCACTGCCGCTCACAGCCAAAGTTACCGATCAGGTTGAGGTTGAGAGACCAGAATTGGAAATATGTCTCCTGTTTGCCCTGATCAGTACGGCGCGACTGCCAGGTGCGGGTGCCCTAGCCTGTCGGCTCACCACGAATCAGTAGCAAATTGGCAGGAGATTGACAGGAAAATTAGCGGCTTGTGGCGACAGGCGAATGATTTGCTTTGGGTGACATCCAGCTACACCTTTGGTCACGCGATCGACACGCGATCTCGAATAGTTTAGGGAGCAGGCCGATGGCCGCTGAGGGCCGCAGACTAGCCAACTTGACCCTTCTCGGCGTCTATGCGGCCGTGGCCGCGGCTGCGCTGGCGCTCGGCGCAGGAACCGCAATCGCGGACCCCGACGATCCCGGTCTAACGGATGTTGGCCCGACAGGACATGTGGACTCGCCGCAATCGGCGTCTATCTCCGGTGCGAAGCCCTGCATCGTCGATCCCGGCACGCTCGGAACCGCATCGAGCGACTCCGGCGACATCGGTGTCCCGATGCAACAAGCACATGAGTCCGGACCCAGCTGGGTTGGATCGAATGGCTGGCAGGCAATCGGCACGTCCAATTCGAACCCCTGGGGCGGCAACTTCAACCCGCAGAACACAAAGACCGGTCCACATTGCGGGCCGAGCAAGGCGGGCCACTTCTGAACCGAATGGGAAGCAGCTGGCGGATCGACGCGAGAACGAATCTCCGCTAGGTAGCCGTGCTCTCAACTCTGATCCGCGCCGGTATATTTCCGCGCTTGATTCACAGGGGCGGCGTTGTCCGCTGCAACAGCAGGCACTCGTTGACCCCGAATATTCGCAGTGTCCTGAGTTGCCCCGGCGGCAGCAGATGGGCCACCTCGGAGGTGGCGGTGACGGCCGGCTCGTGAACATCGACCTGGCGACCGTCGGTCAGCACGGTCGCCGATCCGGCGGCCAGCACGTTTCGCACCCAATCGGCGCGGGTGCCGTAGGGTAGCGCGATCACAAAGCCGGTGGCGGTCGGCACGATGTCGACCGGAGTCTGGTATTTGCGGCCGGACCGCCGCCCAAAATGGCGAATCACTGAAGTGCGCGACTGGGGAGAGCCCGCCATCTTGAGCGCCGCCGGGTTCGCGACACCCTTGTTGAACCGCCGGACGCTGTCGAGCACCACTCTTGATTTCACGCGCATCCCGATGACCAGGAGCCCAGCGCCCAGCATGAGCGCCAGGATGGGAACCCCTACGAAGACACCCAGCGCCCCCATCACACCCCCGTCGCCATCGCCGGCACGGTCCGATGCTACGGCGCCGCAGAGGGTGTTAAGGCGAGCAAGCTGTTCCTGACCCAGATGATCGCCCGCCATGAGGGCGCAGTCATGATGGCGGACAACGATATCGAGCAGGGTCAGTGTCCCGCTGCGATCGCCATGGCGGAATCGATCCGCACGAGCAGGCAGACATAGATCGACACAATGAAACAGCTCTTGTCGGGCCGGGTTTCCTCGGCGCCAAGGTTTGGCGGGATTCATGCGGCCCGTTGATCGTGATCCCACGTGTGGCCCAATGGCCAATTGCGACGGAAGTCCTGTCGAACTCATGGCGCCGGGGAACCGCATCTTCGCCGGTAGGTCCAGGTAGCCGCGGCCACCGCCGCGACGCCCAGGACCAGAATCCACGGCCACGCCCCGTATTGGTACACCCACCCCGCCAGCCTGCGTTGAATTTGTCCCGCGGCGCCGATAATCGGGTCGTCGGGATCGCCGCCCGCGGTGAAGAGCCGGATTTCGTAGCTGCCGTAGTAGCCGACGTAGAGACCGGCCGCGACGAGCACGACCCCACTGAGCCGGTTGACGTAGGGCAGGACTCTTCGCATCCTGTCGATGACTGTGGCGCTGGCGTAGGCAACCCCTACGGCGAGAACGCCCACCACCAATGCGATTCCGGCTGTGTAGGCCAGGTACACCAACGCCACGTCGGCAGGTCGCCCCACGCGAGAAGTGCCCGCAGTGACGGCAAGGAACGGCCCGATCGTGCACGACAATGAGGCGAGCGCGTAGGCCAATCCATACCCAAACATTGAGCCGAGCCGCGCGGTTGGCGCCCACCGGGCGCTGAGCCCCAACGGGTTCCGTATTGGCACCCTCGCTTCCCGCCCGGACAACAGCCAAACGCCGAGCACCATGAGTGAGCCGCCGACAACCACGGTCACATAAGGCAGGTATTGCTGGACCGTTGCAGCTACGGACACCGTCAGCAATCCGAACAATCCGAACACAGTGAGAAAGCCGAAGGCCATCATTGCGGTGGCCGTCACCGCCCGCGTCACGGCGCGCAGTCGCCCATGACGATCGCCGTCTATCACCAATGTCAGGTAGGCGGGCAGCATTGCGAATCCGCACGGGTTCAGTGCTGCGACCATTCCTGCCGCGAACGCTAAGCCGATCAGCCCCTCATCCACGTGCGGTCAGGCGATCAAGGCTTGTACCCGGTCGTTGAGCTCCTGCTGCGACATCGCTGAGGTCGGATTGTTCACAAAGGTGACCTCACCGTCAGGGTGCAGGAACACATATGCCGGCTGCCACGGCACGCCGAACCTAGCCCAGATGGACCCGTCGGCGTCATCCAGGTTGGTGAAGTTGAGATTGTATTTCGCCACGAAGTTCTGCATCTGGGCTTGATCCGCGCGTGCCGCCACGCCGACGAAGGTGACTTGCGGATTCGCCCGCGCCACTTGGCTGACGCTGGGCGCCTCCTGGTTACAGAACGGACACCAAGGTGTCCAGAACCACAGCACCGCGGGCTTGCCCTGCAGGCTCGCGCCATCGAAGGCCGAACCGCTCAGCGTTGTGCCGGTGAACTGCAGCCTGTCATCTGCCCGTGCCGGCAGCGCGCTGACCAAGCCGAGCGTCAGCGCAAACATGGTGATCAAAAGCACCAGCAACGGCAGATCGTGCGAACGCGTCTTCACAGCATGACCTCCAGTCGTCCTGATCACCCCGGGTTACCCGGAAACCGGTACGGCTGTCGGCTCCGGTTGAATCCTGAGCAGCCTGCTCCGGTTGAAAAGTGAGCAGGTTTACGAGGTTGAGTCTGCCTGACGATCGGCTTCCACGGAGGGCAGTGACTCGATCGCGGTGTGTTTGATGC